>NZ_JBXAGB010000001.1:617500-1110664 GCF_058793715.1 Pseudoxanthomonas sp. GW835-FHT14C01 | reverse complement strand
AGCTCATCGCCCACCGCGACCGCACCACCGGTGCTGTCTCCGGTCAGCGCCTTCACCAGGCTCTGGCCCGGCGTCTGCGGCACCGGGGTGTCGATCGTGGTCGTGCAGCCCGCATTCGTGCTGCCCGCCGGGCAGGCCGGACTGCTCACCACCGCCGTGTTGCGGATGTTGCCCGCATCGGCGTCGGCCTGGGTCACCGTGTACGTACCCACCAGCTGGCAGGTCGCACCCGGCGCCACGCTGGCGCAGGTGATGCTGGACGGGGTGATCAGCGCATCGTTCACCACCACGCCGGTCAGCGTCGTGTTGCCCGTGTTGCTCAGCGTGATCGTGTAGGTCAGCTCATCGCCCACCGCGACCGCACCACCGGTGCTGTCTCCGGTCAGCGCCTTCACCAGGCTCTGGCCCGGCGTCTGCGTGATCGGCGTGCTCGTCGTGTCAGGCGGCGAGGTCACCGACGGACCCGTCGGCGGCGTGCCCGTCGCGGTCGCACTGTTGTTCACCACGCCGGCATTCACTTCCACCTGCGTGATCGTGTGCGTGCCCGTGCAGGTCGTGTCCCCACCCGGGGCCAGCGTCGTCACCGGACACACGGCCGCCGCGTCAAGCTGCGCGTCGTTCACGACGATGCCCGTGATCGTCACGTTGCCCGTGTTGGTCACCAGGAAGCTGTAGGCGATCGTGCTGCCCGCCGCGCTGCCCGTCGGCGCGCCAGCCGACTTGTCGATCGTCAGCGCGGGCGCTGCCGCTATGAGAACGGTCGCGACGGCACTGTCGCAGGTCGCGGGCGTCGTCGCGGGGCTGGTGCAGATCTGGTACGGATAGCTGTAGCTGCCGGCCGTGGTGTTCGCGGCCACGGTGATGGTGCCGTCGGCATTCATCGCGATGCTGCCGACCGAAGGCGTCGGTGCAGCGCCGGGCGTCAGCGTGACATTGGTACCGATGACCGCCGCCACCGTGTTGGTGGTGTCGTTGGCGATGACGCTGGCGGTCGTGCCACCCGTCGCCGTGACGCTGTAGCTGTCGTCCACCGCATCGATCGTCGGCCTGATCGTCGTGACTACCGGCGGCGTCGTGCAGCCGGTACCCACGCAGTCCGGGTCACCACCGCCGGTCGCCAGCGCAGTGTTCGACACGCTGGACGCCGCCAAGGCGGTCGGCGTCACATTGATCGTGAAACTCCTGGTGTTGCCCGGCGCCACGTTCGACAAGCCCGCCGGCACCTGACAGGTCACGTTCTGGCCGCTGATCGAGCAACCGGCTGCCGAATTGATCGTTAGCCCGGCCGGCACCGCATCGACGACCGTCGTGATCGCCGTCGTCGGCGCGGTGCCGTTGTTGGTCACCGTCACCACATAGTCGTAGGCAGTGCCCACGAATGCGGTCGCCGGACCGCTCTTGGCGATCGCCAGGTTAGGCGCCACCACATTCACCGTGACGCTTGCCTGGTTGTTGGACGTGTCCGTATCCACCACGCCGGCGGGGACCGTCACGCTGGCGGTGTTGACCACCTGGGTCTGCGCCAGCACCGGCACCGCGAACGCGCCGCTGAGAGCCCATGCTCCAAAGACAAGGAAGGAGCGGCTCTTATGGGCCAAACGACGGAAGTGAGTGGAGACGTACACGGTGGTCCCTTGCGCTGGATCGGGAGAACGGCCAGCCGGGACTGCCTCCCCCAAGGCTGTCTTGAAAGTCGCATTACCCTCGGGCGGCCCGATTGGCCGGCCTGAACGGGCATACGTCACACATCGCACTTCGCTTCCTGAAGCGGACATCTCTCACAAAGAAGTGAGATGTCTATTACACATTCACTTTATTTTAACGTCAACCGATTGACGTCAATAGGTAAGTGCGTGAACTTCATCACAGAACTGAAGCGGGACGGCGTCAGGAAATTGCCGGGGCCGACCGAAGGCCCGTTCCGAGGGATCAGCGGCAAGGGATCCCCAAGCCACGACGGCTACCCCGCCGGTCCGAATCCGGACGGGCAGGGGCCATGGCTGGGGGAAATCGCAGGGAAGGGTGCCGGCCCGGCCGGCAGGAGATCAGTCGCTCTGCAGCTCGGCGACGAAGTCGTAGGCATCGCCGCGGTAGTAAGACCGGGTGGATTCGACCACCCGGCCGTCCTCGAGGAACGCACGCCGCTCGACCAGCAGGCCGGGCGCGCCGACCGGCAGTTCCAGGTGCCGGGCGGCCTCTTCGTCCAGGGCCACGGCGCGCAGCCGTTGCAGCGCCCGGCGCGGACGATGACCGTAGGCGTCCAGCGCCTCATACAAGGACGTAGAGACGCTGTCCGGATCCGGTAGCAGGCTGTACGGCACCAACGTGCGCTCAATGGCGATCGGCGACCCGTCCACGTGCCGTAGGCGGTACATGCGCACCACGCCGCTGCCCGGCGACAGGTTGAGCGCCATCGATTCCTCCGGCGTCACTTCACCGACCGAACGCTCCAGGAACTTCACCTGCGGATTCAGCCCGCGCTCGCGCAGGTCGTCGGTGAAGCTGGTCAGGCGGGAGAACTGGCGCAGGATGCGTTCGGCCACAAAAGTGCCTGCGCCTTGCCGCTGCACCAGCAGACCACTTTCGATCAGGCCGGCCAGCGCCTTGCGGATGGTGACCCGCGACAGGTCCAGCAACTGGGCCAGATCGCGTTCGCTCGGCAGCGCCTGTCCAGGCCGCAGCACACCGGCATCCATCAGGTTCTGCAGCGCGCGGCGCAGGCGCAGGTAGGCCACGGCCCGGGTGGACTCACCGGTCTGCAGCCGCTGGTATTCCTCGAGCAGGTTCGTTTGCATGCGAATCAAGATACCAGTGAGGTACCAATGTGGCAACAACCCGCTGAAATCAGCGCACCTGTTGGCATCACCTGGTAGCGCGGTGGTATGGTTGCCACCTCACTCCGTCGCACCGAGACACCCGTGACCGCGAAGACCCTGCCTGTCGACACCTTCGATCTCGTCATCTTCGGCGGCACCGGCGACCTGGCGCTGCGCAAGCTGCTGCCGGGCCTGCTGCGGCGCTATGCCGATGGCCAGATCCCGGAAGACAGCCGCATCATCGGCGTGGCCCGCGACAAGCAGGGCGATGCCGAATACCAGGCCAAGGTCGGTGAAGCGCTGGCCCGCATCGCGGCCAGCGACGACACCCTGAAGGCCAAGCTGCCCGCCTTCCTGCAGAAGCTGGGCTATCTGGCGCTGGACGCCACCAAGGACGAGGGCTGGGACGAGTTCGCCAGCCGCCTGCAGACCACCGGCGACCGCATCCGCGTGTTCTACCTGTCCACCAGCCCCACCCTGTTCGTCGCCATCTGCGACCGCCTGCGCGCGCACGGGCTGAACACCGGCAACGCCCGCGTGGTGATCGAGAAGCCGATCGGCCATGACTCGGCCAGCGCCGCGGTCATCAACGACGCCGTCGGCAGCGCCTTCGCGGAGAACCAGATCTTCCGCATCGACCATTACCTGGGCAAAGAGACCGTCCAGAACCTGCTGGCCCTGCGCTTCGCCAACATCCTGTTCGAGCCGCTGTGGAACGCCAGCCGCATCGACCACGTGCAGATCACCGTCGCCGAGACCGTCGGCCTGGAGAAGCGCGCCGGCTACTACGACACGTCCGGCGCCCTGCGCGACATGGTGCAGAACCACCTGCTGCAGCTGCTGTGCATGGTGGCGATGGAGCCGCCGGCCGCGTTGCAGGCCGACGCCGTGCGCGACGAGAAGCTCAAGGTGCTGCGTTCGCTCAAGCCCATGCGTGGCGAAGACGTTGCCCACCTCTCCGTGCGCGGGCAGTACCGCGCCGGCGCCAGCAGCGGCGCCGCCGTGCCGGGCTATCTGGAAGAACTGGGCAAGCCCGATTCGCGCACCGAGACCTTCGTGGCGCTGAAGGCCGAAGTCGACAACTGGCGCTGGGCCGGGGTGCCGTTCTACCTCCGCACCGGCAAGCGCCTGTCCGAGCGCGTGTCCGAGATCGTCATCGCCTTCAAGCAGATCCCGCACTCCATCTTCGACGACAGCGCCGGCCCGGTGATGGGCAACAAGCTGGTGCTGCGCCTGCAGCCGGACGAAGGCGTCAAGCTGTGGCTGATGATCAAGGACCCGGGCCCGGGCGGCCTGCGCCTGCAGCACGTGCCGCTGGACATGAGCTTCGCCGAGGCTTTCGGCGTGCACCAGCCGGAAGCCTACGAGCGCCTGCTGATGGATGTGGTCCGCGGCAACCAGACCTTGTTCATGCGCCGCGACGAGGTCGAGGCCGCATGGGCCTGGATCGACCCGATCCTGGCCGCGTGGGAGACCCAGCGCGACGCGCCCAAGCCGTATACCGCCGGCTCGTGGGGCCCGAGCGCCGCCGTGGCCCTGGTCGAACGCGACGGCCGCACCTGGCACGAAGACACCGTCTGACGTGCCCGGCCCCGCACACCCGCGGGGCCTCTTCCGGCGTTCCCCGCCGGCCTGCCTTCCCCCGGGAAGCCACCCCTCCCGAGACCGCCATGCCCCCCACCGATCTCTCCCTGCAGATCCAGCTGCACCCGTTCCCCGACGGCGACGGCGACGCCGTCGCCTCCGCGCTGGCGCAGGCCGTGGCCGATGACCTGCGCTCGGCGCTGGCCCTGCGCGGCCGGGCCAGCGTGGCGCTGTCGGGCGGCACGACCCCGCGCCGCTTCCTGCAGGCGCTGTCGCAGCAATCGCTGGACTGGGCGAACGTCACCGTCACCCTGGTCGACGAACGCTGGGTGCCCGACGACCACGAACGCTCCAACGCCCGCCTGGTGAAGGAGCACCTGCTGCAGAACGCCGCCATCGACGCCCGCTTCGTTCCGCTCTACCGCCCCGCCGCCACGCCGGACGAGGCCCTGGCCGAGGTCGCGGCCGACCTGCCGGCGACACTGGACGTCGTAGTGCTGGGCATGGGCGGCGATGGACACACCGCCTCGTTCTTCCCGGGCGGCGACCGCCTGGCCGAGGCGATGGACCCCGCCACGACGGCCACCGTGCTGCCGATGCGCGCGCCCGGCGCCGGCGAGCCGCGCATCACCCTGACCCTGCCCGTGCTGCGCGATGCCGGCCGCCTGTACCTGCACATCGAAGGCGGCGAAAAGCGGCAGGTCCTCCAGCAGGCGCTGTCGGGCCAGGGCAACGGCGCGGGTTACCCCATCCGCAGCGTACTGCAGGCCTTGCGCGCGCCACTGCAGGTCTACCTGGCGCAGTAAGCGCTGCGCGCGGTGTTGAGGCAAAGACGGCCTCACTGCTTATAATGCGCCCTTGCCCGCGGCGTTCCGGCGCCCGGTCCCGCCCGGATCGCGCAGCGCGCTGTCCGTCGGCCCCCGTTTTCGTAGCCATGCGCGGCTCCTCGGCCGTGCTGCCAAAGGTGGAAAGTGCGTAACTACGACCTCGAATTCCTCAAGCATTTCTCGATGGTGATCGGCTTCCTGATGCTGGTCACCGCCGGCCTGATCGTCGGCGCGTACTTCCTGCACGACAGCCTGCCGCCGGAAGTGAATCCCAAGGTCGTGCAGATCACCGAGGCGCGCATCGCCCCGGCCGGCGCCGTCTACGCGGGCGAAACCGGCGCCGCCGCGCAAGCTGCCGCAGCGGCAGCGGCGGCTGCCGCCGCCGCATCCCAGGTCGCCTACGGCGGCACGCTGGACGGTGGCGAGATCTACAAGAACCTGTGCGGCGCCTGCCATACCAACGGCGTGGGCAAGGCACCGATGCTGACGGCCGCCGGCATGGGCGCGCGCGCCAGCAAGGGCGTGGAGACGCTGTACAAGCACGCCATCGAAGGCTTCACCGGCCCGGACGGCGGCATCATGCCCCCCAAGGGCGGCAACCCGGCCATCTCGGAAGAGCAGATCCACGCCACCGTCGACTGGATGCTGGCCAACAGCAAGTAAGGCGCACCGCGTTCCACGAAACGCCGCCTCCGGGCGGCGTTTTTGTTTGCGCGGAAAAGCTCCGGGACATTCCCTTCTCCCCGCAAGCGGGGAGAAGGTGCCCGCAGGGCGGATGAGGGGCGAACCAAGCCCCTGTGCCACGGTCCAACAGCATCTCTCCACACTCGACCTGTCGCGACGACACTCTTTACGCGGCGCCGTCGCCCCTCATCCGTGGACACGGGGAGAGGGAATCGCTGCATCCCGCCTCGCTCCGAGAACCTGCCTGTCGCCCAATCCGTTTACCCTTGCCGCCTCGCTTTCCCGGTCGCCTCCCGATGACGTCTCCCCGCTCGCTGCTTACCGTCGCCCTGCTCGCCACCCTCGCATTGCCCGCCTGCGCGGCCACGCCGAAGGAACGCGTCATCCCCATCGGCCAGGTACAGGGCGAAGGCACGCGCAGCGCACTGGACGGCCAGACCGTCACTGTCGAAGGGGTGGTCACCGGAGCCTTCATCGAGGGGCTGGGCGGCTTCTTCGTGCAGGACACCGGCGACGGCAACCCGAGGACCTCCGATGCCCTGTTCGTTGCGCTGGACGAAGGCGCGACGCCCCCGGCCGTCACGGCGGGCGACCGCGTCCGTGTGCGCGGCATCGTCGGTGAGCGCAAGGCCGGTGGCGACGGCACGCTGACCGCGCTGCACGCCCCGGTGATCCAGCCGCGCGGCAAGGGCAGCATCGGGGCGACCGTACTGACCGCGCAGCCCGACGACTGGACGCACTACGAAGGCATGCTGGTCCGCATCGATGCCCCGCTCACCCTCAGCGGCACCCACACGCTCGACCGCTTCGGCGAACTGATCGCCAGCTTCGGCGGCCGCCTGTGGCAATCCAGCGAACTCGCCACGCCCGGCAGCGCGGAAGCCAAGCGTCTCGCCGCCGACAACGCGCGCCGCACCCTGCTGCTGGACGACGGCAGCACGCAGCGCGATCCCGCCACCGTCTGGTACGTCAAGGAAGGCCTGCCGCTGCGCACCGGCACCGTGTTGACCGGCGTGGAAGGCATCGTCGAACAGCGCCTCAGCAGCTGGCGCCTGCAACTCACCGCCGCACCGACAATCGCGCCGCCGCAGCGCCCGGCCGCACCGCAGGTTGCCGGCAACGTGCGCGTGGCCGCGTTCAACCTGGAGAACCTGTTCAACGGAGACGGCAGGGGCGGCGGCTTCCCCACCGAGCGCGGCGCGAAGACGCCCGCGCAGTACACCGCGCAGGTCGCCAAGCTGGTCGCCACCATCCGCGGCCTCGATCCCGACATCGCCGCACTGATGGAACTGGAGAACGACGGCTACGGCGCCGATTCCAGCCTGGCGCAGCTGGTCGCCGCCCTGAATGCGAACGGCGGCACGTGGCGCTTCGTCGATGCGAAGCAGGGCCCGGGCCCGGACACCATCCGCGTCGGCATCATCTACCGCAGCGACAAGGTGAAGCCCACCGGCAAGCCCGCCACGCTGCAGGAAGGCCCGTTCGGCGAACGCAGCCGCAGCCCGTTGGCGCAGGCCTTCGTGCACGCCAACGGCGAGCCTTTCGTCGTGGTCGCCAACCACCTGAAGTCGAAAGGCTGCTCGGAAGCCACCGGCCTGGATGCCGACCAGAAGGACGGCGCGGGCTGCTGGAACGCGCTGCGACTGGATTCGTCCCGGCGCCTGGATGCGTGGCTGAAGACCGATCCCACGCGCAGCCGCAGCGACCGCATGGTGATACTGGGCGACTTCAATGCATACGCGATGGAAGACCCGGTGCGCTGGCTGCGCGATGACGCCGGCTGGATCGACGCGTTCAAGCAGGCCGGCGTCGAGCAGCCCTACAGCTACGTCTACAACGGCCTGACCGGCCGCCTCGACCACGCCCTGCTCAGTCCCTCCCTGGCGAAGCAGCTGCGCGGCGCGGCGGAGTGGCATATCAACGCCGACGAACAGGACGCGCAGGGCTACGCCGACGGCGACGCCAGCGTGCCTTTCCGCAGCTCCGACCACGACCCGCTGTTGCTGGGGTTTGATCTGTAGGCAAGACGGAAGTCCGCCAACTCACGTGTGGGAGCGACGCAAGTCGCGACGGCATCTTCGCGGTGGTTCGTCGCGACTTGCGTCGCTCCCACACTAACCGTCGACCTTCTCCAGCAGCGCCAGCAGCTTCTGCACCGTGCCCCCGTTGCGCGTTGTGGCCGCTTTGCCCGCCTTGCCCAGCAGTGCCTCCGCCGCCTTGCTCTCCAGGATGCCGCTGGCGCAGTGCAGGTAGGCGGCATGGGGGCCGACGTGGAAGCGTTCCGGTGGTGTCACCAGCGGTGCAATGGCGGAGATCGCCGACAACGCGCTGGCCTCCGGCACGAAGGCGATCAACAGACGCGAAGGATCGGTGGCCGATGCGGCGAACGGATTGTCTTTCGCGATCCGGGCGAAGTCGTTGGCCGATACCACGATGACCGGCACCTCGATGCCCAGCTGTGATGCGATGGCGTCCGAGATGTCGGAGGCCAGTTTCTTCGCTGTTCCTTTGCCGGCCTTGAAGACGACATTGCCGCTGTTGAGCAGCGTGGCGACACGGGTATAGCCGAGGCCTTCCAGCAACGCGCGCAGGTCCGCCATTGCGATGCGCTTGGCCTTGCCGACGTTGATGCCGCGGAGCAGGGCTACATGGACGGACATGCGGGGAGCCGGGTTATGAGGGAAGGAAGATGCGTACCGCTAGATCCACACGTCATTCTGCGCGGTGTACGCGCCCCCGGCGTCGCCCGTATTCACCACGCCACGGGGCTCGACCAGCATGATGCAGCATTCGACCGTCGCCACCGGCCGGTGCTCGACACCTTTCGGCACCACGTACATCTCGCCCGCCGCCAACGGGATCGCCTTGTCCCGGAACTCGAGCACCATCGCACCCTCCAGGACGATGAAGACCTCATCGGTGTCCTCGTGGCGGTGCCAGACGAACTCGCCCTGCACCTTGGCCAGCTTGAACTGGTAGTCGTTCATTTCGGCGATGACGCGGGGCGACCAATGCTCGGAGAATCGGGCGAGCTTGTCGCGGAAGTTGATGGCGGTGGCTGGCATAAGCACCTGGCGTTTGGCGTTGCCGACCCATGCGGGGGATCGGCTTGAATGGAAGATGCACGTCGTGTGGCATACCGCTATGCGAACAGAGTCTGCCGGGAGGAGCGGTCAGCTGTCCTCTCGGTGATCGTCGGCTTGGGCGCCAAGGAACCACAGCACGACGCCGACGATACCTGTTGCAATCGGCCAGGCCACCGGCAACCCGACGTGCCGGTGTAGCTGCGACAGGATCAATGATGCAGTGATGGCCAGTCCGCCGACGATGCTCAGTGCGCCTAGGGAGCTATTGCCCACCCGGTAGAACCGGCCATCGTCGCGATTTATCCAGGCCCGAAGCTTCGACAACTTTCCCATGAGCTCACTCCTGCGCGGACTCGACCGGCGCGAAGCGTCGCACGGTACGCCCTTCCTCCACCACCTCCTCGCAGAACATCGCGTACGGCCGCACCCACAACCCGCCTTCGCCATACAGCGCGCGATATACCACCACCGGCTCCAGCGTCTCGCTGTGCCGCGCCACCGCGACCACTTCGTAGTCGTTGCCCTTGTAGTGGCGGTAGAGGCCAGGGGCGAGTTCGGGAAGTGCGGGGAGTGTGGCCATGTCTGTCTGCGGATTCGTAGGATGGGGGGAGCCGTAGGCGATACCCATCGCCGTAGCTGATCGTTGGTCGCAATGACGGGTAGACCGGCTTAACCGTTGGACACCGCTCCGCTCATCCTACGTGCTATCCGTTGCGAGGGAGTTCAAGGACGATGAGCTCGCGCAAGCGCGCCGCCTCCGAAGGCCACGCAAGCCTCGCCAGGGGCTCTCGGGTCACTCGATCCCAGCGGCGAAACATCGGAACGTCCCGTAGCGCCCATGCGAGCAGTCGCGGCAGCATCGGGAAGTGCGTGCGCAACCTGGATACATCGATCCACCCTTCCGGGTACGGCTGGATGTCCACCGCGCTCAGCACGCCATCCGCCCACCACTGGATTTCCCAGTTGAACGCGTCGTAGTGCGTGTCGCACACGACCCGCAGCCCATGTTGCCGCGCGATGAGCGTAACGAGCTGATGGAGTTCCGGATCGCGCTGCATGGAGGTTCCAACGAAGGAGGGTTCGATCGAACTCATGGGTGGACCCGCAACCTGGCCGGGAGTCGCTTCACCCGGCATATCGTACGAGCTCAACCCTCGCTCATGATCACCGGCACGATGTCCGCGAGGATATGCGCGAACACCACCGGCCAGAGCCGGCCGGTGCGGATATAGAACACGGTCAGCACCAGCCCGAACGCGAGTATCGACACCGACCCCAGCGGACCCTGGTAGGTGTGGCACAACAGGCGCACGAGCAGCGAGAACCCCGCCGCGAACAGAACGCCATGCCCCTTGAGGCCACGCACCAGCACGCCGAGCAGGAATACCTCTTCGAACGTACCGTTGACCATCGCGAAGGCAACGGTGGAGGCGAGGGAGACGCCCTGGAACGAGAACGCTGTCAGCGGTGCCGAGCCGTCGTCGCCGACGAGGGGCAGCGTGACCACCCAGGCCAGCGCTTCCGCCACGATGTAGATGCCTGCGCCCTGCAACGCCCCGATCCATTGCGGGCGTGGATACAGCGGACGGAGATCGAAACGACGGGAACGCAGGTACAACAGCGCGCAGGCAGCCAGAGTCACCTCGATCAGGATGCCGTAAGCGTTGCTGGCATCGGAGAACACGGCCTTGGGATAGCCGTCCCTCACCGCTTCAAGCGACGCCACAATGAACAGGCCGAAGCAGATCGTGGAGACGATGAAGGCATCCATCAACGACAGAGCGGATGCCGCCGTTCGCGTTTGCGCCATGCTCGCGGGTTCCTTCCTTGGTAAATCGAATGTGTTCGGCGTCGGGGGACCGTCGACCCATCTATCGACTACGGTCCTTGCAAGCGATGCCTCCGTCAATACCCCGCCGCCTGCCCATCCTTGCGGCTTTCGCTGGCGCCGTAATACACGCCCGACTCCGGATCGCGCTTGATCGCCTGGTAGCCGCCGTACGGGCCCAGCGCCCATTCGACATGGTGGCCCTTGTCCATCAGCGCGCGCACGGTTTCGTAGGGGAAGCCGGATTCCAGCTGCACCACGCCGCCGTCGCTCATGACGGTGGCGCTGCCGACCGGTTCGGTGGATCCGTCGTGCTGCACGCGCGGTGCGTCGCCGGCTTCCTGCAGGGTCATGCCGAAGTCGACCAGGTTCATCACGATCTGCACGTGGCCCTGCGGCTGCATCGCGCCGCCCATCACGCCGAAGCTGACCCACGGCTTGCCATCTTTCGTGATGAAGGCCGGGATGATGGTCTGGAACGGGCGCTTGCCCGGCGCGTAGCAGTTGGGGTGCGGCGTGGCGCCTTCGCAATCCTTCAGCACGAACATCTCGCCGCGGTCCTGCAGGATGAAGCCCAGGCCGGTCGGCGTCATGCCGCTGCCCATGCCGCGGTAGTTGGACTGGATCAGCGAGACCATCATCCCGTCCTTGTCGGCGACGGTCATGTAGATAGTGTCGCCCTCTTCCAGTTCCTTCGGGGTGCCGGGCTGCACTTCACGCAGCACCTTGTCGGGCGAGATCAGCTTGGCGCGCTCGCGCGCGTACAGCTTGGAGATCATGCGGGCGACAGGCAACGGCTGGAACGCGGGATCGGCGTACCAGCGTGCGCGGTCGGCGAAGGCCAGCTTCTTCGCTTCCACCAGCAGGTGCACGTGCTCGGGGCTGCCGAAAGGGATCCTGCTGAAGTCGTAGCCCTCCAGCACGTTGAGCATCTGCAGCGCGGCGATGCCCTGCCCGTTCGGCGGCAGTTCCCACACGTCGTAGCCCCGGTAGTTGGTGCTGACCGGCGTGACCCACTCGCCGTGGTGCGCCGCCATGTCCTCGTACGAGAGGAAGCCGCCGTTCGCCTTGAAGTACGCATCGATGGTGCGCGCGATGTCACCCTTGTAGAACGCATCGCGGCCGCCGTCGGCGATCTTCTGCAAGGTGTCGGCCAGGTAAGGATTCTTCCATAGCTCGCCGGTGCGCGGCGCGCGACCGTCGACCGTGAACTGCTCCCTGAAGCCCGGGAACTTCGACAGCCGCGGCACCGAGCGTTCCCAGTAGTACGCGATCGTCTGGTGGACCGGATGGCCGTCGCGCGCATAGCGGATGGTCGGCGCCAGCACGTCGCGCATCGGCAGCTTGCCGAAGCGTTCGTGCAGGGCGAACCAGCCATCGACCGCGCCGGGCACGCTGACCGGCAACGGCCCGTGCGCGGGAATGTCGGTGATGCCCTGCTGCTTGAAATGGTCGAGCGTCAGCGACTTCGGCGAACGACCCGAGCCGTTGTAACCATGCAGCTTCTTGGTCTTCGGATCCCAGACGATGGCGAACAGGTCGCCGCCGATGCCGTTGCCGGTGGGTTCCATCAGACCGAGCGCCGCGTTGGCGGCGATGGCCGCGTCCATCGCGGTCCCGCCCTGCTTCATCACGTCGAGCGCGATCTGCGTGGCCAGCGGATGCGAGGTGGCCGCCATCGCGTGCGGCGCGATGACATCCGAACGGGTGGCGAAGGCACGACCGGTGATGCGGTCGGCGGCGGAAACGGGGATACCGGTGGCGGCAGTCAGCGCCGTCGCCAGGCACAGCGAAGCAAGGGTACGCATCATAGGCGGAGGATGGCGCACGACGCGCGCCTTCATCCGCCGATCTTACGCGTTACGGCCAGACCGGCGGATTGGCCTGCCAGGCGCCGAGCACTTCGGCCAGCGTGTCGCGGTCTTCCTGCCGCCAGCCGGGCAGCAGCGTCGCGTAGTTGCGCGCATCGGTCCACAGCAGCGGCTCGGTGCGCACGGCGGCGCCGTACCACTGCACGGCCTCGTCCTTGCGGCCCAGCTTCCAAAGTGCCAGAGCGAAAGTCGGTGGTACCCACGTCGCACCGCCCACCGCACCAACCAATGGCGTCCACCGCTGCAGGGCAGCCTGGTGGTCACCTTGACGATAGAGATCCCAGCCGTAATTCCAACTGATCGACCGCCACGTACTGCTGCCGTTCTGTGCACCGGACAAAGCCTGCTGATAGAGCTGGGCTCCCAGATCCGCGCGCCCTCCTGAATAGGCGACATGCGCCAGCTGTGCAGCGGCTTCGACGGTTTTGCGCCCGCGCTCCCGCGCCTTCATCAGTTGGTCGACCAGCGCATCGCCTTCCACGCCGGTGATGGCGACGACCGGCGCGGCCGCACGGTCTTCGTCGAAATAGAACTCTTTCGGTTTCGGCACCGTCTGTGCCTGCGCGGAAAAGACGGCCGATGCCAGCACGATGGCCAGCAGTGTGCACTTGCCTGCTTTCACTACGTTTCCCCCGGACTACAACAGCCCCCCGACGCATCCTAACCGCTGCAACGCACAACGAGGCAGTGATGCGCGTCACAGAAAAAGCCGCTGTTACAATGCGCGCCTTCACGCCCGAGGGGTTATCGGGCCTCGCCAGCCGCCTTGGGCCCGCCATGACCAGCACCGCCGAACTCACCTCGCCCTCGTCCGCCAACACGCCGCAGATCGGGGTGATCGACAGCGACTACACGCTGGAACACAAGTACACGCGCACCGACGGCCGCATCTACCTGAGCGGCGTGCAGGCACTGGTACGGCTGCCGCTGATGCAGCGGCTCCGCGACCAGGCCGCCGGCCTCAACACCGCCGGCTTCATCAGCGGCTACCGCGGCTCGCCGCTCGGCGGCTTCGACCTGGAGCTGTGGCGCGCGCGCAAGCATCTCGAGTCCGCCGGCGTGAAGTTCACCCCCGGCCTCAATGAGGACCTGGGCGCCACCATGGTGTGGGGCACGCAGCAGACCAACCTGTTCCCCGGCGCCACCGTCGATGGCGTCTATTCCATGTGGTACGGCAAGGGTCCCGGCGTGGACCGCTGCGGCGACGTGTTCAAGCACGGCAACGCCGCCGGCACGTCGAAGTTCGGCGGCGTGCTCGCGCTGGCCGCGGACGACCACAATTGCCGCAGCTCGACGCTGCCGCACGGGTCGGAGGACGAATTCGTCAGCGCGATGATGCCGGTATTGAACCCGGCCGGCGTGCAGGACATCCTCGACCTGGGCCTGGTGGGCTGGGCGATGAGTCGCTACACGGGCCGCTGGATCGGCTTCAAGACGATCGCGGAGACGGTGGAGTCGTCGGCCTCGGTGCAGGTGGATCCGTTCGCACGCGAGATCCTCCTGCCGGAAGATTTCGCCATGCCGGCCGGCGGCCTCAACATCCGCTGGCCGAATCCCCCCCTCGACCAGGAGATGCGCCTGCACAAGTACGCGGTCGCCGCGGCGCAGGCGTTCGCGCGGGCGAACAAGGTGGACCGGATCGTGCTGGATTCGCCGCGCGCGCGGCTGGGCATCGTCACCACCGGCAAGAGCTACCTGGACGTGCTGCAGGCGCTGGAATACCTGGGCCTGGACGAACAGGCCTGCGCCGACATCGGGATCCGCGTCTACAAGGTCGGCATGACCTGGCCGCTGGAACCGGTCGGCATCACCGAGTTCGCCAAGGGGCTGGAAGACATCGTCGTGGTGGAGGAGAAGCGCGCCTTCATCGAGCGGCAGATGAAGGAGTACTTCTACAACTGGCCGGCCAGCGCGGGCACGCGTCCGTCCATCGTCGGCAAGTACGACGAAGCCGGCGAGTGGATCCTGCCGTCCACCGGCGAGCTGACGCCGGCGACGATCGCCGGCGTGATCGGCCGCCGCATCCAGCGGTTCTTCACCACCGAATCCATCGAACAGCGCCTGCGCTGGATGGAAGAGAAGGAAGCCGAGATGGCGCTGCCGCGCGCCAACTTCCCGCGCGTGCCGCACTACTGCAGCGGTTGCCCGCACAACACCTCGACGGTTGTACCGGAAGGCTCGCGCGCGCTCGGCGGCATCGGCTGCCATTACATGGTCACGTGGATGGACCGCGATACCGACACCTTCACCCACATGGGCGGCGAAGGCGTGACGTGGTCGGGGCAGGCGCCGTTCACCGAAACGCAGCACGTGTTCCAGAACCTCGGCGACGGCACGTTCTTCCACTCCGGTTCGCTGGCGGTGCGCCAGTCGGTCGCCACCGGGGTGAACATCACCTACAAGATCCTCTACAACGACGCGGTGGCGATGACCGGCGGCCAGCCGGTGGACGGCACGCTGTCGGTGCCGCAGATCGCGCACATGATGCGGTCCGAGGGCGTCGACACGATCGTCGTGGTCAGCGACGACGTCCGCAAGTGGAGCAAGCGCGAGCTGTTCCCCTCCGGCGTGGAGTTCTTCGACCGCGCCGAACTGGACGACGTGCAGCGCCGCCTGCGTGACGTGAAGGGCGTCTCCATCCTGATCTACGACCAGGTCTGCGCCACCGAGAAGCGGCGCCGCCGCAAGCGCGGCAAGCTGCCGGACCCGGCCAAGCGCACGATGGTCAACACGCTGGTCTGCGAAGGTTGCGGCGACTGCGGCGTGAAGAGCTTCTGCGTGTCGGTACTGCCGAAGGAAACCGAGTTCGGCCGCAAGCGCGAGATCGACCAGTCGAACTGCAACAAGGACTTCCGCTGCGTCGACGGCTTCTGCCCGAGCTTCGTCACGGTGCATGGCGGCACGCCGCGCAAGGGCAAGAAAGCGAATGCGGCTGACCTGCTGGCTTCATTGCCGGCGCCGACATTCAAGTCCGACCTCGACCAGCCCTGGAACATCCTGATCACCGGCGTCGGCGGCACCGGCGTGGTGACCATCGGCGCGCTGCTCGGCATGGCCGGCCACCTGGAGGGCAAGGGCGCCAGCGTGCTCGACCAGACCGGCCTGGCGCAGAAGGGCGGCGCAGTGACCACGCACATCCGCATCGCGCGCACGCCGGAAGACATCCACGCCGTGCGCATCGCCGCCGGCGAAGCCGACCTGGTGCTGGGCTGCGACATGGTGGTGGTCAACGACTACTGGGTACTGTCCAAGGTGCGTGGCGAGCGCTCGCAGGTGGTGCTGAACACCTACGAGGCGATGCCGGGCACGTTCACCACGCATCCGGACATGCAGTTCCCGGCCACCGACATCGTCGCCGGCGTCAAGGTCGCCCTCGGCGGTCGTGATCCGATGCTGGTCGACGCCACGCAGATCGCGACCGCGCTGATCGGCGACGCGATCGGCAGCAACCTCTTCATGCTGGGCTACGCCTGGCAGCAGGGACTGGTGCCGATCTCGTTCGACGCGATCATGCGTGCGGTCGAACTCAATGGCGCCGCGATCGAGATGAACAAGACCGCGTTCGCCTGGGGCCGCCTCGCCGTGGTGAATCCGCAGGCGGTACAGGAAGCGGCCGGCCTGATCCACAACACGCAGACCGAGAGCGAGCGCACGCCGGGGACATTGCAGATCCTGCCGCCGGGCGAATGGGAAAGTACCGAGTGGGGCGCCAACGCCGCGCCACGCAATCCGGGCAATGAAAGCGAACTGCGCGGTCTCCCGGACAACGGGGCGGGCAGCGGCGACAACGTCGCCTTCCTGCCCCTGGACGACCTGCGCCTGTCGCGCTCGCTGGACGAACTGGTCGCACGCCGCTCGGCCTTCCTCACCGAGTACCAGGACGCCGCATACGCGCGTCGCTACACCGACCTGGTGACGAAGGTGCGCTCGGCCGAGAACATCAAGGCGCCCGGTTCGACCGCGCTGACCGAGGCGGTGGCCCGCTACTTCTTCAAGCTGATGGCGTACAAGGACGAGTACGAAGTCGCGCGCCTGTACACCAGCGGCGACTTCCAGCGCCGCCTGCAGCAGCAGTTCGACGGCGACTACGAGGTGCGTTTCCACCTCGCACCGCCGCTCTTCGCCAAGAAGGACGCGCATGGCCGCCTGATGAAGAAGGAATACGGGCCGTGGATGTTCAAGGCGTTCGGCCTGCTGGCGAAGCTGCGCTTCCTGCGCGGCGGCAGCTTCGACGTGTTCGGCTACACCGACGAGCGCAAGGGCGAGCGCCAGTTGATCGCCGATTACGGCAGGACCGTTGACGAACTGCTCGGCGCGCTGGATGCCGACCGGCTGGGCCTGGCAGTGGAAATCGCCAGCATCCCGGAACACATCCGCGGCTACGGCCACGTCAAGGAAAAGCACCTCCACGCGGCGAAGGCGCGCGAGGCGGAACTGCTCGGCCTATGGCGCAACCCCAAGTCGCTGCACATCGTGCAGGCGGCCTAAGCAGACGGAAAACCCCGCTCCGGCGGGGTTTTTCCATTCCCTTTGCGTAGCATGTGCCACGGGCACGGCCTTATGACCCTTCCGACAACGCCGGGTCGTGCGCACGGCGCACGCTACGCTGCCAGACCAGACAGCGGTTGTTCGCCGGCATCGCGGTGTCCTCGACCAGCACCAGGCCGATACCGCGCGCCAGTGCGTTGACGGCTTCGAAGTCGCGGATGCCGGACGCGGGATCGCGGTCCTTCAACCACTGCTCGAACGCGCGGTTGCTGTCGCTGGTGAAGTCGCCGTCGTAGTTGAAGGGGCCGTAGACCACCAACAGCCCGCCGGGCGCCAGCGCCGTCGCCACACCGGCGAAGAACGCTTCGACCTGCGGCCAGCCCATGATGTGCAGGCTGTTGGCGGTGAAGACGGCATCGAATGTCGCGGCGGGCCAGGGTGCGTCGACATCGAGTTCGACAGCGGGCGGCGTGTTCGGCAAGGCCGCGTCGTCGAGCCACGCCTCGATGCCCGCCAGGTTATCCGCGCGATCGCTGCTCTGCCAGGCCAGCCATGGCATCGCCGCCGCGAAGTGCACCGCGTGCTGGCCGGTCCCGCTGCCGATCTCGAGCACGCGGCGCGTGTCGCCGAAATGCCGCTGCAGAACCTCCAGGATCGGTCCCTGATTGCGCGCGCACGACGGCGCGAACGGCTTCTCCGTCGCCATCACCCGGCCGAACGCACATAGATGCGCTTGACGCCGTTCTCGCCGCCGCGCTCCTCGACGGTGAAGTGACGCGGGTGCGCCTTCACCAGGTCGCTGAGCTTCTTGTGTCCGTACAGCCGGGTGTCGAAGTCCGGCCGCACCTTGTTGAGGTAACTGCCGACGCTGCCGAGGAAGGCCCAGCCCTGATCGTCGCTGGCATCCTCGATGGCCTGGCGGATCAGCTTCAGCGGCAATGATTCGTGCCTGCCCGATTCCACCGCGGGCGCGGCGGTTGGTTCGGCCTGCGTGGCCGGCTTCTTCGCCGCCGGCCTGGCGGTCTTCTTCGCGGGTTTCGGTGGAGACGGCGGCGCAGGCGGTGCCGGTACCTCGCTGCGCAGCACCTCGACGTAGATGAACTTGTCGCAGGCCTGCACGAACGCGTCCGGCGTCTTGCGCTCGCCGAAACCGTAGACGGTCAGCCCTTCCTCGCGCAGGCGCTGCGCCAGGCGGGTGAAGTCGCTGTCGCTGGACACCAGGCAGACGCCGTCGAACCGGCGCGTGTACATCAGGTCCATCGCGTCGATGATCAGCGAGCTGTCGGTGGCGTTCTTGCCGCTGGTGTAGGCGAACTGCTGCACCGGGTTGATCGAGTGCTTCAGCAGGGCCTGCTTCCACTGCGTCATGCGCGTGCTGGTGAAGTCGCCGTAGATGCGCTTGACGCTGGCGACGCCGTACTTGGCGGTTTCCGCCAGCAGGCCTTCGATGACGGCGGGCTGCGCGTTGTCGGCGTCGATCAGCACGGCCAGCCGCGGCTGTTCGTCGTCGTTTTCGGGCCGGGCGACCGGACGGGATTTCATGTGCGCCATTCCTGTGCAGGATCGGGTGCATTGTGCACCACGTCGCCGCGGCATGACCGGCGTCACTTGACGTTGCCTCGCGTGCCGACGACAGTCCGGAGGCTTCCGCTCCAGGACCCGATCGATGCAACGACGCGACTTCCTCGCCCTCGGTGGCCTCACCCTCGCGGGGCTCGCGCTGCCCGGCACGCGCGTCATCGCCGCCGAAGCGCTGCTGGAACCCGGCGACGTGGCGAAGAAGAAGCGCCTGGCCGATGCCGCGCTGGCGGCGGCGACCGCCGCGGGCGCGACCTACTGCGACGTGCGCATCGGGCGCTATCTGCGACAGTCGCTGATCACCCGCGAGGACAAGGTGCAGAACGTGGTGAACACGGAGTCCTCCGGCATCGGCGTGCGCGTGATCGCGCAGGGGGCGTGGGGGTTCGCGGCCACCAACGACCAGACGACCGACGGGGTCGCCGCGGCGGCCCGGCAAGCGGTGGCGATCGCCCGTGCCAATGCGCGCATCCAGGGCAAACCGGTCCAGCTGGCACCGCTGGCCGGTACCGGCGAGGTGGCATGGAAGACGCCGATCGTGAAGAACGCGATGGCGGTGCCGGTGAAGGACAAGGTCGACCTGCTGCTCGACGCCAACGCCACGGCGCTGTCGGCCGGGGCCAGCTTCGCGGCGTCGCGCATGTTCGTGATCAACGAGCAGAAGTACTTCGCCAGCACCGACGGTTCCTACATCGACCAGGACGTGCACCGCATCTGGGTGCCCTTCACCGTGACGGTCGTGGACAAGGCCACCGGCAGGTTCAAGACGCGCGACGGTCTGTCCGCGCCGATGGGCATGGGCTACGAGTACCTGGATGCCAATGCCGCCGACAAGATCGCGCTCCCCGGCGGCATAGTCGCGTATGGCGCGTCCTACGACCTGCGCGAGGATATCGTCGCCGCGGCCAGGCAGGCCCGCGCCAAGCTGACCGCACCGTCGGTGAAGCCGGGCAAGTACGACTTGGTGCTGGACCCGTCCAATCTGTTCCTGACCATCCACGAGAACGTGGGCCACCCGCTGGAGCTGGACCGCGTGCTCGGCTACGAGGCCAACTACGCCGGCACCAGCTTCGCCACGCTGGACAAGCGCGAGCAGCGTTTCCAGTGGGGCAGCCCCATCGTCACCTTCACCGCCGACAAGACCGAACCGCGCAGCCTCGGCGCCGTCGGTTATGACGACGAAGGCGTGAAGACGCGCCGCTGGGACCTGGTGAAGGACGGCGTGCTGGTCAATTACCAGGCCACGCGCGACGAGGTGCACATCCTCGGCGAGGATGCCTCGCATGGCTGCAGCTACGCCGATTCGTGGAGCAGCGTGCAGTTCCAGCGCATGGCCAACGTGTCGCTGGCGCCGGGCAAGGCGCCGCTGACCGTGGCGGAGATGGTCAAGGGCGTGGAGAACGGTATCTACATCCATGGCCGTGGCTCGTACTCGATCGACCAGCAGCGCTACAACGCCCAGTTTGGCGGCCAGCTGTACTTCGAGATCAAGAATGGCGAGGTGACCCGCCAGATCGAGGATGCGGCCTACCAGATCCGTACGCCGGAATTCTGGAACGCCTGCACCGCGATCTGCGACGCGCGCGATTTCCGCCTGGGCGGTTCCTTCTTCGACGGCAAGGGCCAGCCGAGCCAGGTCTCCGCCGTCTCGCACGGCTCGGCGACGACGCGCTTCAACGGCATCAACATCATCAACACCGCGCGCAGCCTGGGCTGAGCCGCCGCACGTCGCAATTCCGTCCGTTGCGCGCCGTACGTATGCCGAAAGTCATTTGACGCTGTCGGCACGCAAGGCAAGAATCGGGGACGACCTGCGCGGGGATGGCGCGGGACCGAGCGTTACCGTCGCAGCCCCGCCTGCCCCGCAGGCCCAACCGGTGGAGAACTGCCTTGCAACGTCGTGATTTCCTGGCCCTGACCGGCCTCACCGTGGGCGGCCTGATGGTGCCGTCCTACTTCGGCAAGGCGATCGCCGCCGAGCAGCTCCAGTCCACCCTCGACGTCGCGTTCAAGAAGCGCCTCGCCGACGCCGCGCTGGCTGCCGCCAGGCAGGCCGGCGCGACCTACTGCGACGTGCGCATCGGCCGCTACCTGCGCCAGTTCGTGATCACCCGCGAGGACAAGGTGCAGAACGTGGTGAACACCGAGTCCACCGGCGCCGGCATCCGCGTGATCGCCAACGGCGCCTGGGGCTTCGCCGCCACCAACACGCTGACCGCCGACGGCGTGGCGGCCGCCGCGCGCCAGGCCGCCGCCATCGCCCAGGCCAACAGCAAGACGCAGACCGCGCCGGTGCAACTGGCCAAGGCACCGGGCTTCGGCGAGGTGTCGTGGAAGACGCCCATCAAGAAGAACGCGATGGACGTGCCGATCAAGGACAAGGTCGACCTGCTGCTGGGCGTCAACGCCGCGGCGATCAACGCCGGCGCCGACTTCGTCAACTCGATGATGTTCGTGGTCAACGAGCAGAAGTACTTCGCCAGCACCGACGGCTCCTACATCGACCAGGACGTGCACCGCATCTGGGTGCCGATGACGGTCACCGCGATCGACAAGGCCAGCGGCAAGTTCCGCACCCGCGACGGCCTGTCCTCGCCGGTCGGCATGGGCTACGAGTACCTCGACGGCGACGCCTCGCAGAAGTACGCCACGCCCAACGGCGTCATCAACTACGGCCTGTCCTACGACATGAAGGAAGACGCCATCGCGTCGGCCAAGCAGGCGCGCGCCAAGCTGACCGCGCCGTCGGTCAAGCCCGGCAAGTACGACCTGGTGCTGGACCCGTCGCACACCTGGCTGACCATCCACGAGTCGGTCGGCCATCCGCTGGAGCTGGACCGCGTGCTCGGCTACGAGGCCAACTACGCCGGCACCAGCTTCGCCACGCTGGACAAGCGCGAGCAGCGCTTCCAGTACGGCAGCGAGCTGGTCAACCTGTTCGCCGACAAGACGCAGCCCGGCAGCCTGGGCGCCGTCGGTTACGACGACGAGGGCGTCAAGACCAAGCGCTGGGACCTGGTCAGCGCCGGCAAGCTGGTCGACTACCAGACCATCCGCGACCAGGCCCACATCCTGGGCAAGACCGAATCCGACGGCTGCTGCTATGCCGACTCGTGGAGCAGCGTGCAGTTCCAGCGCATGGCCAACGTGTCGATGGCGGCCGGCAAGGCCAAGCTGTCGGTGGCCGACATGGTCAAGGACGTCGAGAACGGCATCTATATCATCGGCGACGGCTCGTTCTCGATCGACCAGCAGCGCTACAACGCCCAGTTCGGCGGCCAGCTGTTCTACGAAATCAAGAACGGCAAGATCACCCAGCAGATCGAGGACGTGGCCTACCAGATCCGCACGCCGGAATTCTGGAACGCCTGCACCGCCGTCTGCGACGAGAGCGACTACCGCCTGGGCGGCTCGTTCTTCGACGGCAAGGGCCAGCCCGGCCAGGTGTCCGCGGTCTCGCACGGGTCGTCCACCGCGCGCTTCAACGGCATCAACGTCATCAACACCGCCCGAAGCCTGGGATGAGACCTGTAGAGCCGAGCTTGCTCGGCTGCGTCAGACGTAGGTCCTGCCACACAACGAAGAGCAGCGGAGCGAGCTCCGCTCTACAAGGAAAAACTCCATGAGCATCCTCACCGAAGCGCAGGCCAAGGCCATCCTCGACAAGGTCCTCGCGCTGTCCAAGGCCGACGAGTGCACCGCGTCCCTCACCGGCTCGATCGAAGGCAACATCCGGTTCGCGCTGAACAACGTATCCACCAGCGGCATCGTCAGCAACACCGACCTGGCCGTGCAGGTCGCGTTCGGCAAGCGTACGGGCGTGGCGACGATCAACGAGTTCGACGACGCCTCGCTGGAACGCGTGGTCCGCCGCGCGGAAGACCTCGCCCGCCTGGCGCCGGAGAACCCCGAGTTCATGCCGGCCGTCGAAAAGCAGACCTACACCCCGTCGCCGACCTTCAGCGAGTCCACCGCCGCCATCACGCCGGAATTCCGCGCCCAGGTCGCCGCCGATTCGATCGACCCGTGCAAGGCCGAGAAGCTGATCGCCGCCGGCTTCCTGGAAGACGGCCAGAGCTTCGTCGCCTTCGCCAACAGCAAGGGCAACTTCGGCTACCAGAAGGCCACCGCGTTCAACTACACCTGCACGGTACGCACCGAAGACGGTCGCGGTTCCGGCTGGGTCGGCCGCAACCTGAAGGACGCCAGCGCGTTCAAGGCCGACAGCGACATCCGCACCGCGATGCGCAAGGCCAGCGAATCGGCCGAGGCGAAGGCGCTGGAGCCGGGCAAGTACACGGTCATCCTGGAACCGGCCGCGGCGGCCGGCCTGATCTCCTTCATGATGAACTTCTTCGACGCGCGCCAGGCCGACGAAGGCCGCAGCTTCCTGTCCAAGAAGGGCGGCGGCAACAAGCTGGGCGAACAGGTCTACGATCCGCGCGTCAACATCAGTGCCGATCCGTGGCACCCCGGCGCCGAAGTGATGCCGTGGGACAACGAAGGCCTGCCGCGCGAGAAGATGCCGATCGTCGAGAACGGCAAGGTGGTCAACCTGGAGTACTCGCGCTTCTGGGCGCAGAAGCAGGGCAAGCGCGCGGTCGGCTCGCCGGGCAACCTGCTCTTCGCCGGCGGCACCAAGTCCACCGCCGAACTGGTCGCCGGCACGCAGAAGGGCATCCTGGTCACGCGCACCTGGTACATCCGCATGGTCGATCCGCAGACCGTGCTGCTGACCGGCCTGACCCGCGACGGCACCTTCTACATCGAGAACGGTCAGATCAAGCATCCGGTGAAGAACTTCCGCTTCAACGAGTCGCCGGTGATCATGCTCAACAACATCGAGGAACTGGGCAGGCCCGTCCGCGTGGCGGGCGACGAGTCCAGCTTAGTGATGATGATCCCGCCGATGAAGCTGCGCGACTTCACCTTCACCTCGCTGTCGGACGCGGTGTAAGTGTTCTGCTCCCTCCCCCGTCTGCGGGGGAGGGCTGGGGTGGGGGCCCGACGAAGCCGCCTGCGTTCCGCGCCACGGATCGCGCCGAAGCCCGCTCCTTCTCTCAACGCCTTTCGATGAAACCCCTTTCGCCCTTGCCCCCATCCCAGCCTTCCCCCGCTTGCGGGGGAAGGGGCGGTTCACCGTGGGGATGACGCGCAGCGAATTCCTGAGGCTGTTCGGCGGTGGCTTGGCCGGCGCGCTGCTGGCCGGCGCGCCGCGCCGCGCGCGTGCCGCAGGCAACTACGACTTCTGGTTCACCCGCCTGAAGTACGACTCCGGCGACTGGGACGTGGACGCGCGCATGCCGTCCAACATCATCACCTCGCTGATCGACTACACCAGCCTGCGCGTCGACCCCAAGGAACACGTGCTGGCGCTGTCCGACCCGCGCATGCTGGCGGCACCGTTCTGCTACCTGGCCGGGCACAAGCTGGTGGACTTCAACCCGGCGGAGAAGCGCAACTTCGAGCGCTACGTGCGCAACGGCGGCTTCGTTTTCGTCGACGACTGCAACCACGACATCGACGGCCTGTTCGCCAAGTCGTTCGAAGCGCAGATGGCGGCGATCTTCGGCGCCAGGGCGATGAAGAAGCTGCCCAACACGCACGGCATCTATTCCTCGTTCTTCACGTTCGACGGCCCGCCGGCCACCAGCTTCGAACTCAACGGCTGGGGCGACGACCTGGTGCACGACTACCTGCAGGGCATCGAGGTCGACGGCCGCCTCGGCGTGCTCTACAGCAACAAGGACTACGGCTGCGAGTGGGACTACGACTGGCGCAACAAGCGCTTCCTGGCCGAAGACAATACGAAGTTCGGCGTCAATCTCGTGATCTATGCACTGACGACATGATCCCTCTTCTCCGTAGAGCGGAGCTTGCTCCGCTGCTCTTCGGGCCAGCACCATCGATACCGCAGCGGAGCAAGCTCCGCTCTACGACCTCCACGGAACCCGCATGAACGTCATCACCGAATCCGACCTCCAGCAACAGCTCGCCAAACTGGGTGAACTCCGCGCCGCCATCGGCCAGGCCATCGTCGGCCAGCAGGATGTGGTGGAGCAGTTGCTGATCGGCCTGCTCGCTGGCGGCCACTGCCTGTTGGAAGGCGTGCCCGGCCTGGGCAAGACGCTGCTGGTGCGCTCGCTGGGCGAGGCACTGCATCTGCAGTTCCGCCGTGTACAGTTCACGCCCGACCTGATGCCCAGCGACATCCTCGGTACCGAGTTGCTGGAAGAGGACCACGGCACCGGCCACCGCCATTTCCGTTTCCAGCCCGGCCCGATCTTCACCCACCTGCTGCTGGCCGACGAGCTGAACCGCACGCCGCCGAAGACGCAGGCCGCGCTGCTGGAAGCGATGCAGGAGCGCACGGTCAGCTACGCCGGCACCACGCATGCGCTGCCGTCGCCGTTCTTCGTGCTGGCCACGCAGAACCCGCTGGAACAGGCCGGCACCTATCCGCTGCCGGAAGCGCAGCTGGACCGCTTCCTGCTGCATATCCGCGTGGACTATCCGACCGAGCAGGAAGAACACGACATCCTGGCGCAGACCACCGGTCGGGCCGGCAACGCCGTACCGCGCGTGATGGAAGGCGACGCGGTGCTGGCGCTGCAGAAGCACGTGCGCGACGTGCACGTCAGCGACGACCTGCTGCGCTGGATCACGAAGCTGGTGCGCGCCAGCCGTCCCGGTGATGGCGTGCCCGGGGAGATCCGCAAGTACGTGCGCTGGGGCGCGGGTCCGCGCGCCGGCCAGTCGCTGGTGCTGGCCGCGAAGGCACGCGCGTTGCTGCACGGCCGTCTGGCGGCGACACGCGAGGACATCGTCGCGCTGGCCAGGCCCGTGATGCGCCACCGCCTGCTGCTGTCGTTCGCCGCCGAGGCCGAACAGGTCAGCGCGGACGACGTGATCGCCGCGCTGCTGCGCGGCGTGCCGCTCGCCGCCTGATCGACACCGTGGCGCACGACCTGATCCCCGCCGACGTCCGCAGCCGGTTGAAGGACCTGCGGCTGACGGCGCGCCGCGCCATCGGCGCGCAGGGGATCGGTGTGCACCACAGCCGCAGCCGCGGCGCCGGATTGGAGTTCGCGCAGTACCGCGCGTACGAGCCGGGCGACGAACTGCGCCAGATCGACTGGAAACTGTACGCACGCTCGGACCGCTTCTTCGTGCGCGAAGCCGAACGCGAGAGCCCGCTGACCGTGTGGATCGTGCTCGACGCGACTGCCTCGATGACGCAGCGCGATGGCGTGCGCGGTACGCGTTTCGATGCCGCGCGCCGGCTGGCGGCCTGCATCGCCGAGCTCGCGCTGCGCCAGGGCGACCGCTTCGGCCTGCTGGTGCTGCGCGGCGACGGCGTACGCCTGGTGTCGCCCGGCAACGGCGCACGCCAGCGCGACCAGCTGCTGCTGGCCCTGCACGGCCTGAGTGCGGGCGGCACGTTTCCCGCCGCCGACAAACTCGCACCGGTGTGGGAACGCATCGGCGCCGGCGACCTGGTGCTGGCGCTGAGCGACGGCTTCGACGATGCGATGATCGCGCTGATCGAACGCTTGGCCGCCGCACGCCGTGAGGTGCTGGCGATCCAGTTGCTGACGGCCGAGGAGCGCGACTTCCCGTTCACTGGCGGCCACCGCTTCCGCGATCCGGAGACCGGCGAGGAGCTGCTGGGCGACGCCGCCACGCTGCGCGCCGATTACCTGCAGCGTTTCGCCGACGCGCAGCGCCTGCTCGATGCACGGCTGGATGCCCGCGGCATCCGCCACGCGCGTTACTACACCGACCAGCCGCTGGACCTGCCGCTGCGGCGGCTGTTCGGTGCGCGCGACGCGGCGGAATACGCATGAGCCTGGCCTTGCTGCTGCCCGCCGGACTGGCCGCGCTCGCGGCACTGCTGCTGCCGTTGCTGCTGCACCTGGCGCGCCGCCACGAACAGACGCCGACCGACTTCGCCGCGCTGCGCTGGCTGCGGCAGAAGCCCAAGCCACGCCACCGCATCCGCTTCGACGAATGGCCGCTGTTGCTGATGCGGCTGTTGCTGCTCGCCTTGCTCGCGCTTTGGCTGGCGAAGCCGGTGCTGTCGGGCGCGGACGATACGCGGCCGTGGATCGTCGCCGTCCCCGGGATCGATGTCGCGGCGGTGCGCAAGCAGGCGGGCAGCGCGGACGCACGGCTGCACTGGTTGGCGCCGGACTTCCCATCGCTGGACGAGCCCTCGCCGGCGGGCGTGCTCGCGGTCGGTAGCCTGCTGCGTCAGCTGGATGCCGAACTGCCGTCAGGCCTCCCGTTGACCATCGTCGTGCCGGCGACACTGCAGGGTGCCGATGCCGAACGACCGGTGCTGTCGCGCACGGTGACGTGGACGGTGGTCGACGGGGCGATGGCGGCGGCTTCCTCTCCCGCCTCACCCGCGCCCGCACTCGCCGTGCGCCACGCGACGGGCAACGACACCGGGCTGCGCTACCTCCATGCCGCCGCGCGCGCCTGGCAGCCCAATGCCGACGCACCACCGGCGCTGCAGGTCGGCACACAGGATGAAGCACTGCCGCCGATCACGCGTCCGCTGGTGTGGCTGGTCCCGGGACCGCTCCCTGCCCCGGTCGCGCAGTGGATCGAATCCGGTGGCACGGTGCTGCTGGCGAACGACAGCGCGCTCGACGGTTTCGCGGCCGATGCGACACCGTGGCGAGATGCCGACGGCGCAGCGCTGGTCGAGTCGGCGGCGCGCGGAAAGGGACGCGTCCTGCGCTTCACCCGCCCGCTGCGACCGGATGCGATGCCGGTCCTGGTCGAGGCCGACTTCCCGCACCGGCTGCGCGCCTTGTTCGATGCGCCACCGGTGGCGCCAAGCCGCGTGCTGGCGACCGACTACGCACCCGTCACCGGCAGCGCGACGTATGCCGCCGCACCGCGCGACCTGCAACCGGGGTTGGCATTGCTGATCGCGCTGCTGGCGCTGGTGGAACGCTGGATGGCGACGCGCCGCAGCCGGGGCGTGGCGCCATGACGTTGTCCGCCATGGACCGCCTGACGCAGGTCCGCCGGCATGCGCTGCTCGGGCAACTGCTGCTGGGCGCCGCGATCCCGGTCGCCGTCGGCGGCATGCTGTGGCGCGTCGCATCCCCCGGGATCGCGTTCGCTGTCGCCATCCTCGGCATCGTCCTGCTCGCGTTCCTCGCCTGGCGGCGGACGCGCACGTTCGATACCACTTGGCTGGTGCGCCAACTGGATGCCCGCCGCAAGGATCTCGACGACAGCGCCGACCTGCTTTGGGCGCCCCCCGCCTCGTTGACGCCGCTGCAGCAGCTGCAGCAATCGCGCGTGCGCGAACGCCTGCGCGCCCAGCCGGCACCGGACCTGCGCGCGCCATGGCCCTGGCCACGCATCGCCGCGCTGTGGATCGCGGCCAGCGTCGTGATCGCGACAGCGCTGCTGTGGCCCGCACGCACCGGCGAACCCGGCACGCTCCAGCCCTCGGACGAGCCGGCTCCCGCCGCGCCCGGCATTCCGCATCTCGTCGCGCAGCGCCTGCACGTGATGCCGCCCGCCTACACCGGGATCGCGGCGCACGACGAGACCGCGCTCGATGCGAAGGCGCCGGCGGGTTCACGGCTGGCGTGGACGCTGCGCTTCGAACCGCAACCCGCCTCGGCCACGCTGGTCTTCCACGACGGCCAACGCATCGCGCTGTCGCGCGACGGCGACACCTGGCAGGCCACGCATGTGCTGGCGAAGTCGACGCTGTACCGCGTGGTCGCCGCGGGCACCGAAGACCAGCCGCCCACGAAGCTGCGCCGGCTCGATGCGATCCCCGACCGCGCGCCGGAGGTCAAGGTGCTGGCGCCGGACCGCGGACTCAGCCTGGTGACGGTCGGCCAGACACGCTGGCCGCTCTCGTTCGAAGCGCGCGACGACTACGGTATTGCCCCGACCGCCACCCTGAAGCTGACGCTGGCGCAGGGCAGCGGCGAGAACATCGCCTTCAAGGAACAGGCGATGACGCTGCGCGGCACGGGTCCGGCGACGGCGCGCCGCTTCACCGCCTCGCTGGACCTGAAGGCCCTGGGCATGGCGGTGGGCGACGATCTGATCGCCCAACTGACCGTGCAGGACACGCGCTCGCCGTCGCCGCAGCGCGCGCAGAGTCCTGGTCTGATCCTGCGCTGGCCGGCCGACCTCGGCCAGGAGAGCACGGGACTGGAAGGCCTGGTGAAGAAGGTGATGCCGGCCTACTTCCGCAGCCAGCGCCAGATCATCATCGACGCCGAAGCGCTGCAGAAGCAGAAGCGCAGCCTGGCGGCGGATACGTTCGTCGCCCGCGCGGACGCGATCGGCGTGGACCAGCGCATCCTGCGCCTGCGTTACGGCCAGTTCCTCGGCGAGGAAGCCGAAGGCGAGCCGCAGCCCCCGCCGACCAACGATACCGACGACGGGCACGCGGACGACGACGGCCACGATCATGGGCACGACACCGCACAGGCCGACGAGGGCCACGGTCACGGCGAAGCCACCAGCGCGACCGGCGCCAGCTTCGGGCGCGAAGCCGATGTGCTCGAGGCGTATGGCCACACCCACGACCACGCCGAAGCCGCGACGCTGCTCGATCCGGAGACGCGCGCCACGCTGAAGAAGGCGCTGGACCAGATGTGGCAGTCCGAACTGCACCTGCGCCAGGGCCATCCGGACCAGGCGCTGCCGTTCGCCTACAAGGCGCTCGAGTACATCAAGCAGGTGCAGCAGGCCACGCGCATCTACCTCGCGCGCGTGGGGCCGGAATTGCCGCCGATCGACGAAACACGCCGGCTCGGCGGCGACCGCACCGGTATCGCGCCGCGCGCGCTCGGCGCGCTCGAGCGACCGAAGGACGACTATGCCGCACCGGTGCGTGTCTGGACGGCGCTGGCGAACGATGCGGCAGCGGCCGAGACGGCCGATCTCGATGCGTTGCAGGCCTGGCTGCGGACGAACGAAGCACGCATGCCGGATGCGCTGGACCTGTTCGTCGCCATCGACGAGGTCCGCGGCGATCCCGCTTGCGCGCCGTGCCGCCAGCGGCTGCGTGCGCTGCTGTGGTCGGCGTCCGCGCAACCGCCGGCGCAGGTACCGCGGCGTGGTGCAGCGGACGCCGCCGGCCGCCGCTACCTGGATGCGTTGCGGCAGGAGCCGGCGCGATGAACCTGTCCGCTTCCCTGCCAATGCTGCTCGCCGTGCTGCTCGCGCTCGCCGTGGCGATGGCCTGGCTGCGCCTCGCGCTGTGGCGCCGTCGTGCGCCGCAGGACCCTCGGGGGTCGTCGGCGCGATTCGCGCTGCTGTGCCTGCTGCAACCCGTCGTTGCGTTGCTGCTTTACTTCACCCTGCTGCCACCGCGACAGACCGCCACCACCGGCACGCTGGTGGTGATGACCGCGCGGGCGGACCGGGTCGCCGTGCCTGCGGCGCTGCAGGGCCAGCCGCGCGTCGCGCTGCCCGAAGCGCCGGCCGGCCTCGATGCGGAGCGCGTGCCCGATCTCGGCACCGCGCTGCGCCGTCACCCCCAGGCCGGCAGGCTGCACATCGTCGGCGACGGCCTGGAAGCGCGCGACCGCGATGCCATTGGCGATCGCGGACTCGCGTTCTCCGCGACGCCACTGCCGCGCGGCCTTGTGCGGCTGGCGACGGTCGCGCCCGTCGCCACGGGTGCGACCTTCATCGTCAACGGCCGCGTACACGACGTGCCGCAGGCGACGGTGGTGTTGCGCGATCCCGCCGGCCAGCGCATCGGCGCGACCGTGCCGGATGCGCAGGGCGGTTTCCGCCTCGACGGCGTGAGCCGCCTGCCCGGTCCGGCGTCGTTCCGCATCGAGGTGCTGGATGCGAAGCGGGCCGTCGTCGACACCGCGACCGTGCCGGTGTGGACGCAGCCGGCGTCCGCGCCGCGCGTATGGGCACTGGCCGGAGCGCCGAATGCGGAATGGAAGTACCTGCGCCGCTGGGCCGCCGACGCGGGCGTTCCACTGCACCTGCAGATCAGTCTCGGCGGCGGCCTGCAGCTGGGCGATGCGCCGCTGCCGATGACGGCCGACACGCTGCGCCGCTTCGATCTGGTCCTGCTGGATGCACGCAGCGCCGCGTCGCTCGGCGACGGTCAGCGTGCGGCCCTCACGGCGGCGGTCCGCGATGGCCTGGGCGTGCTGGTGCGCACCGATGGCGCGCTGGCGCCGGGCGTGCAGCGCATGCTCGGCCTGGCGCTGGCCGGCAGCGAAGACGCGCAGTTCCAGCTACCGCGTCCCGCGCCCGACGACGATGCCTGGCGCGCACGTCGCGGCGCCGGGACCGCGGATGCGCCGGTCGATGCCGATGCGGTGCCCGCCGGCCTGCCGACGCTGACGCGGCGGGCACTGCGCACCGCATGGCCGGACGCGATCCCGCTGCTGCGCGCAGCCGACGGTACGGCGATCGCGTGGTGGCGAGCGGAAGGGCGCGGCCGCATCGGCGCATGGACGCCGACCGACACCTACGCACTCGCACTGGCCGGCCACGCCGATACGCATGCCGTGCTGTGGTCACAGGCGCTGGGCACGCTCGCGCGCACGACCCCGGGTGCGGCGCCGGCGATGCCGGACGATGCGCGCGTCTCGCAGCGCGTGACGCTGTGCGGCCTCGCCGACGATGCGCAGGTCGCGGCGCCGGATGGCACCGTCACCCGCCTGCAGCGCGACGCGGCGACCGGTACCGCCGGCTGTGGCGGCTTCTGGCCGCGCATGGCCGGCTGGCACCAACTGGCGAGCGGCGACACGACCGCATCCTTCCACGTGCGCGCGACGGACGATGCCCCGCTGCTCCACGCCATGGCGGTGCGCGAACAGACCCTGCCGCTGGCATCGCACTCCGCGTCCGGGAACGTCGCTTCTTCGGCGACGGAAGGCGCCCGCGGGCCGGCATGGCCCTGGTTCCTCGGTTGGCTGTTCGCCGCCGGCCTGCTCTGGTGGCTGGAGCGGCGGCGTCCCGTGACGGTTTGAGAAGTCCGCGTTTCCGGCCCGCTCGCGGGTAGCCTGTCGAACCACGCTTTTCCACGGCAAAGCAGGGCTGGCTTGATCTGCCGCGATCGACAGGCACACCGTCCCACGACCTCACCACGAACGGAGTCGAAGCGGCCACGCGTGATCGAAGGACCGTTCGGATCCTGCTTAACGACTCTCGAATGTCCGATGCGTAATCTCTCCTTCAGACCCCTCTTCCGGAGCTCCGCATGATCCGAACCGCGATCCCCGCCCTGCTGCTGACCTTGTCGCTGGCCGCGTGCTCCGCGCCCGACGCGGACGAGCAGACCGCCGCCGCCGAGCAGTCGCAAGCCGCCGCCACCGAAGCCGCCGAGCCGGCGCCTGCGGAACCGGCACCGACCGAACTCGCCGGCAGCTGCGACGACACCCAGGCGCAGTGGATCATCGGCAAGACCGCGACCGAGAAGGACATCGAGCAGGCGAAGAACGACAGCAAGTCCGACGCCGTGCGCGCGCTCAAGCCGGGCGATGCCGCGACGATGGACTTCAATCCGAACCGCCTGAACATCATCCTCGACGACAAGGGCGCGGCGACCTCGGTCAACTGCGGCTGACCGCCCTACGACCGCTTTCGACGACGAGCCGCCTGTGTCCACGCAGGCGGCTTTTTCATGCGCGGAGAATCGCGGCCGACGCCTGCCGGAAAGTTGCCGTTGCAACCAACCAGTGGCGCTAGATAGGTGTTGTTGCGGCATCGCAACAACTGTGATTTAGTCGGGCTTCCGGTGACATTTCGAAGTGCCGCTGCGTGGGCAGGGCACGGTGTCGCCGTCACTCCGGTTTGAGGCAACACATGGCCCCTCGCAATCGCCAAGGCGGCTTTGACCAGGGTCTTTACGACCCCAACGACGAGCGCGACGCCTGCGGTTTCGGCATGATCGCGCAACTCGACGACCAGCCGTCGCGTGCGCTGGTCGATACCGCCATCGCTGCGCTGTCGCGCATGACCCACCGTGGCGGCGTTGCCGCCGACGGTCTCACCGGTGACGGCTGCGGCCTGCTGATCCGCAAACCGGACGTGTTCCTCCGCGCGCTCGCCGCGGAAGCCAATATCGCCGTCGGCACGCGCTTCGCTGCCGGCCTGGTGTTCCTGCCGCACGACGAGGCGCAGGCCGCGCAATGCCGCGCCACGCTGGAAGCCGAACTGTTCCGCGCCGGTACCACCCTGAAGGGCTGGCGCGTGCCGCCGACCAACGACAGCGTCTGCGGGCAGCTGGCGAGGGACACGCTGCCGCGCATCGAGCAGGTGTTCGTCGACGCCGGCGAGGACCAGAAGGATGAGGCGTTCGGACTGGCGCTGTTCCTCGCGCGCCGCCGCAGCGAACAGCAGCTGCGCGTGTCGGCGCCCGACTTCTACGTGGTCACGCTGTCGCCGCATGCCATCGGCTACAAGGGCATGGTGTTGCCGGACAAGCTGGCGGTGTTCTTCGCCGACCTGCAGCGCCCCGAGCTGGCCAGCAGCGCCGTCGTGTTCCACCAGCGCTTCTCGACCAACACGCTGCCGCGCTGGCCGCTGGCGCATCCGTTCCGCCTGCTCGCGCACAACGGCGAGATCAACACCATCGAGGGCAACCGCCGCTGGGCGCAGGCGCGCAGCAAGGTGTGGAAGACCCCGCGCTTCGACATCGGCGAATTCGACCCGGTCATCTCGATGCACGGCTCCGACTCGCAGAGCCTGGACAACATGCTGGAGCTGCTGGTCGCCGGCGGCATGGAGCTGATCCAGGCGCTGCGCATCCTGGTGCCTCCGGCGACGCAGTCGCTGGAGTTCAAGGACGCCGACTTGGCCGCGTTCTACGAGTTCTATGGCCTGAACACCGAACCGTGGGACGGCCCGGCCGGCATCGTCTCGATGGATGCGCGCTATGCGGCGTGCACGCTGGACCGCAACGGCCTGCGCCCCGCGCGCTGGATGCTGACCAGCGACCGCCACTTCATCGTCGCCAGCGAAGCCGGCGTGTGGGAAGTACCGGCCGAGCGCGTCACCCGCAAGGGCAAGCTCGGCCCGGGCGAGATGATGGCGATCGACCTGCGCCGCGGCGACCTGCTCGACAGCGAGGCGGTGGACCGCATCAACCGCGGACGCGCGCCGTACAAGCAGTGGCTGCAGCAGGGCGTCACCTACCTGCAGACCGAGCTGATCGATCCCTCGCTGGTCGAGGAGCCGTTCGACGAGAAGACGCTGCGCGGCTACCACAAGCTGTTCCAGCTGACGACCGAGGAGGTCGAACAGGTGCTGCGCCCGCTCGCCGAGACCGAGCAGGAAGCCACCGGCTCGATGGGCGACGACACGCCGATGGCGGTGCTCAGCCGGCAGACGCGGCCGCTGTACGACTATTTCCGCCAGGCGTTCGCGCAGGTCACCAATCCGCCGATCGATCCGTTGCGCGAAGACTGCGTGATGTCGCTGACCACCCAGCTGGGCCGGGAGACCAACATCTTCCACGCCGGCGCGGAGACGGTGAACCATGTCATCCTCAACTCGCCGGTGCTGAGCCAGCGCAAGCTGCGGCAACTGCTGAAGATGCCGCAGTACGTCGAGAAGAACCGCCTGATCGACCTGTCGTACGCACCCGAGGAAGGCCTCAAGGCCGGACTTGAACGGATCTGCCGCGAAGCCGAGCAGGCCGCGCGCGACGGCGACGTCATGCTGCTTCTGTCGGACCGCTACCCGCAGCCGGGCCGGCCGATGGCGCACGCACTGCTCGCGACCGGCGCGGTGCACCACCACCTGTGCCGCGTGGGCCTGCGCTGCGACGCCAACCTGATCGTCGAGACCGGCACCGCGCGCGACCCACACCACATGGCGTGCCTGATCGGCGTCGGCGCGACCGCGGTGTATCCGTACCTCGCATACCAGACGCTGTTCGACCTCGGCCGCCGCGGCATCCTGCAGATCAAGAAGGGCGGCGAACAGGCGCAGATCGGCCGCAGCTACCGCAAGGGCGTCTACAAGGGCCTGTCCAAGATCATTTCGAAGATGGGCATCTGCACCATCAGCAGCTACCGCGGTGCGCAGCTGTTCGAGATCGTCGGCCTGGATCCGGACGTGGTGGACCTGTGCTTCGCCGAAACCCCGGCGCGCATCGGGGGCGTCGGTTTCGAACGGCTCGACCTGGAAGCGCGCCAGCTGGATGCGCGCGCGTGGGACGACCGCCAGTCGCCGGACGTCGGCGGCCTGCTGAAGTACGTGCACGGCGGCGAGTACCACATGTACAACCCGGACGTGGTGATGACGCTGCAGCGCGCGACGCGCACCGGCGATGCCCGCGACTGGCAGGCCTACGCCGACGTGGTGAACTCGCGCCCACCGTCCGCGCTGCGCGACCTGCTGCAGCTGAAGAAGGCCGACGCGCCGACGCCGCTCGACGAGGTCGCCGACGCGTCCGACCTGCTGCGCCGCTTCGACACCGCCGCGATTTCGCTGGGCGCACTGTCGCCGGAAGCGCACGAGGCGCTGGCCATCGCGATGAACCGCCTTGGCGGCCGCAGCAACTCGGGCGAAGGCGGCGAAGACCCCGCGCGCTACGGCACCGAGAAGCGCAGCAAGATCAAGCAGGTCGCGTCCGGCCGCTTCGGCGTCACGCCCGAGTACCTGGTCAACGCGGAAGTGCTGCAGATCAAGGTCGCGCAGGGCGCCAAGCCCGGCGAAGGCGGCCAGCTGCCCGGCCACAAGGTCAACGACCTGATCGCGCGCCTGCGCTACGCCAAGCCCGGCATCGGCCTGATCTCGCCGCCGCCGCACCACGACATCTATTCGATCGAAGACCTCGCCCAGCTGATCTACGACCTCAAGCAGGTCAACCCGACCGCGCTGGTGTCGGTGAAGCTGGTCAGCCACGCGGGCGTCGGCACGATCGCCGCCGGCGTGGTGAAGGCGGGCGCGGACCTGATCACCATCTCCGGCCACGACGGCGGTACCGGCGCCAGCCCGGTCAGCTCGATCCGTTACGCCGGCGTGCCGTGGGAGCTCGGCGTCGCCGAGGCGCACCACGCGCTGGTGGTGAACCAGCTGCGCGACCGCACCGTGCTGCAGACCGACGGCGGCCTGAAGACCGGGCTGGACGTGGTGAAGGCCGCGCTGCTCGGTGCCGACAGCTTCGGCTTCGGCACCGGCCCGATGATCGTGCTGGGCTGCAAGTACCTGCGCATTTGCCACCTCAACAACTGCGCCACCGGCGTGGCCACCCAGGACGAGCGCCTGCGCACGCAGTACTTCACCGGCCTGCCGGAGCGCGTGGAGAATTTCTTCCGCCTGCTGTCCGAGGAAGTGCGGCAGTGGCTGTCGTACCTGGGCGCGCGTTCGCTGGACGAGATCGTCGGCCGCACCGACCTGCTGCAGCAGATCGACGCGTCGCCGCGCGAAGGCGTCAACATCGACCTGTCGCGCCTGCTGAAGGGCGCACAGTTCGACAGCAGCGCCTGCGCCGCACAGCGCCTGTACGAATCGCCCGACAGCCTGGCCACGCAGCTCGACGGCCTGCTGGCCGAACCGATCCGCAGGAAGAGCGGCGGCGACCACCGCTTCCTGATCCACAACACCGACCGCAGCATCGGCACCCGCCTGTCCGGCGCCATCGCGCGCCAGCACGGCAACCAGGGCATGGCCGACGCGCCGTTGAACCTGCGCTTCCGCGGTACCGCCGGACAGAGCTTCGGCGCGTTCAATGCCGGCGGCCTGCAGATGGAGCTGGAGGGCGAAGCGAACGACTACGTCGGCAAGGGCATGGCCGGCGGCCGGCTGGTGGTGCGTCCGCCGCGCGGCGCGCGCTTCGAGGCCCGCAACACGCCGATCATCGGCAACACCTGCCTGTACGGGGCGACGGGCGGCGAACTGTTCGCCGCGGGTCGCGCGGGCGAGCGCTTCGGCGTGCGCAACTCCGGCGCGCTGGCGGTCATCGAGGGTGCCGGCGACCACTGCTGCGAATACATGACCGACGGCATCGTGCTGGTGCTGGGCAAGGTGGGGCTGAACTTCGGCGCCGGCTTCACCGGCGGCCTGGCCTACGTGCTCGACCTGGACCGCGATTTCGTCGATCGCTACAACCACGAGCTGATCGACATCCACCGCATCAGCCCGGAAGGCTTCGAGAGCCATCGCCAGCACCTGCACACGCTGATCAGTCGCCACCGCGAGCTGACCGGCAGCATCTGGGCGCAGCAGATCCTCGACGAGTTCCGCGACTACGTGGGCAAGTTCTGGCTGGTGAAGCCGAAGGCCGCGAGCATCGATTCGTTGAACGAAACGTTGAGGCGCGCGGCATGAGTGCGTCCCGCCATCATGAAACAGCCCCTTCCCCCGCCCGCGGGGGAAGGTTGGGATGGGGGCAAGCCGAAGACCGTGAGCGCGTGCGCCCCGTCTCGGCTCGAAGCCGACACTCGAAACGCGTGCTGCCCCAGCTCGATCCTGGCTCCGGTTGTCCCCCCACCCCATCCCTCCCCCGTGAACGGGGGAGGGGGCAGAGGCCGTCCCCATGAGCAAGAAGCAGGTATTCCAGTTCCTCGACCTGCCGCGGACGATGCCGCAGCGCATTCCGCTGGAACTGCGCACGGGCGGCGACTGGGGCGAGCTGTACGGCAAGTTCGGCAAGGACGAGGCGCAGTACCAGGCCGGGCGCTGCCTGGACTGCGGCAATCCGTACTGCAGTTGGAAGTGCCCGGTGCACAACGCGATCCCGCAGTGGCTGCAGCTGGTGCAGGAGAACCGCATCGAGGAAGCCGCGGCGCTGTGCCATTCCACCAACCCGCTGCCGGAAGTCTGCGGCCGCGTGTGCCCGCAGGACCGCCTGTGCGAAGGCAGCTGCACGCTGGAGGAATTCGGCGCGGTCACCATCGGCGCGGTCGAGAAGTACATTGTCGACACCGCGCTGGCGAACGGCTGGCGTCCCGACCTCAGCGACGTGCAGCCGACCGGCAAGCGCGTCGCCGTGATCGGCGCGGGCCCGGCCGGCATCGGCTGCGCGGATCGCCTGGCGCGCGCCGGCATCCAGGCGGTGGTGTACGACCGCTACGAACAGATCGGCGGCCTGCTGCAGTTCGGCATCCCGACCTTCAAGCTCGACAAGAGCGTCATCGCTACGCGCCGCGAGGTGCTGGAAGGCATGGGCGTGGAGTTCCGCCTCGGCGTGGAAGTCGGCCGCGACATCACCCTGGCGCAGCTGCTGGAGGAGTACGACGCCGTGTTCCTCGGCACCGGCGCCTACCGCTACACCGATGGCGGCCTGCCGGGCCAGGACCTGGAGGGCGTGCTGCCGGCCCTGCCCTTCCTGGTGCAGAACGGCCGCATCGTCGGCGGCAACGATCCATGGGGCCGCCCCATCGCCGGCTGGGAAGACAAGCTGGCGCTGCCCGACCTGCATGGCAAGCGCGTGGTCGTGCTGGGCGGCGGCGACACCGGCATGGACTGCGTGCGCAGCGCGATCCGTCTGGGCGCCGCCAAGGTCACCTGCGCCTACCGCCGCGACGAGGCCAATATGCCCGGCTCCGCGCGCGAAGTCGCGAACGCGCGCGAGGAAGGCGTGCGCTTCCTGTTCAACCGGCAGCCGCTCGCCGTCGTGGCGGGCGAGGACGGCACCGTCGCCGGTGTGCAGGTGGTGGAAACCAGGCTCGGCGAGCCCGACGAGCGCGGCCGCCAGAACGCGGTGCCGATCGAAGGCAGCGAGTCGGTGCTGGACGCGGACGTGGTGATCATCGCGTTCGGTTTTTCGCCCACCGTGCCGGCGTGGCTGGCCGAGGTCGGCGTCGAAGGCACGCCGAACGGCCGCATCGTCGCCGGCGGCGGCGACCGCCTGCCGTTCCAGACCACGCACCCGAGGCTGTTCGCCGGCGGCGATGCCGTGCGCGGCGCGGACCTAGTGGTCACCGCAGTCGCCGAAGGCCGCGACGCGGCGGCGAGCATCGTCACCCTGCTTTCGTAGAGCGGAGCTTGCTCCGCTGCCTTTGCCTCTGAGGCCATGCGGAGCCGAGCAAGCTCGGCTCTACGCTAGACTCGTCGCTCCGCCTTCATCCGATCGAACATGCGCCTGGGCCTGGCCGCCAACCGCCTGCACCACCACACCGAGGACGCCGCGCTGTTCCGCTGGCTGCGTGCCTGCGAACCCGGCATCCGCGAGCTCGGCCTGGGTCTGCACGTGGTGGGACGCACCCACGATGCGATCGCCGCCGCGGGCATGCTGCGCGGCTACGACGGACTGAAGCGCTATCCGTACGGCCGAGAGGGCGGCCTGATGAAACTGGTGGCGGAAGTGGTCGGGCTGGAAGGCGCGGAGCGCAGCCTCGACGGGGCGATCTACTTCATCGATCCCGTGGATCCGTCTTCGATCTTTCCCGAAGCCATCGCGCTGAAACGCCAGTGCGTGATCCACGGGAAGCCGTTCCTGTCGACGGTGGCGTCAGCACGCGACTGGGTGGAAATGGAGCGCATCCACGCCGGTTTCGCACCGGACCCCGGCGCGGACCGCTTCCATGCACTGGAATCGCAGACGCTGGCGCTGATCGCGCACGATGCGATGAAGCCGCAGATGCTCGCGTTCGCCGACATGCATTTCGACGTGCTGTCGCGTTTCGCGCACCGCATGGCCACCGGCACCACCGGCGCGCGGCTCAACGAGCTGGCCTGGAGCCGCGGCTGGCCGCAGGACACGCCTTGGGTGGAACGCTTCCAGAGCGGCCCACTCGGCGGCGACGCACAGATCGCCGATCGCGTGCTGGAGCATCGCTGCCAGCGGGTCATCTTCTTCGAGGATCCGCACGTCGCGCGCCAGCACGAGGCCGACATCCAGCTGCTGGAACGCGCGGTGACCACGGTCACCGACGAGGCGGTCTGTACGACGTCGCTGGCCGTGGCGAAGCGCTGGTGCGAGGCGGTCGGCCAGCGCTTGCTACTTGTAGGAGCGACGTAAGTCGTGACTGCACGCCAAAACATTCTGTGGTGTCTTCTCCAGGATTGACCCACACCACAACCCGGTTTCGTTCTCGCGGTCGCGACTTACGTCGCTCCTACAGAAACAGCAGGAAAGAATGAACGCCCCACCCCGTCACCTCCTCAAAGACCTTTCCCTCTCCGCGATCGCGGCGGGCTTCGTGACCGTGCTGGTCGGCTTCGCCAGCTCGGCGGTGATCGTGTTCCAGGCCGCGCAGTCGCTGGGCGCGTCGCCGGAGGAAATCAGTTCGTGGATGTGGGCGCTCGGCCTGGGCATGGGTCTGACCTGCATCGGACTGTCGCTGCGCTACCGCATGCCGGTGGTGACCGCGTGGTCCACGCCCGGTGCGGCCATGCTGATCAGCAGCGCGGCCGGGCTGCCGCTGTCCGACGCCATCGGCGCCTTCCTGCTGTCGGCACTGCTGATCGCGGTCTGCGGCTTCTCCGGCTTCTTCGAACGCATGATCAGCCGCATCCCTGTGTCGCTGGCGTCGGGCATGCTGGCCGGCGTGCTGCTGCGCTTTGGCATCGATGCGTTCGCGGCGATGAAGACCCAGCTGGGCATGGTGCTGACGATGTTCGCGGTCTACCTGCTCGCACGCCGTCTGTGGCCGCGTTATGCGGTGATCCTGACGCTCTTGGTCGGCATCGCCTTTGCGGCAGGACTCGGCCTGCTGCGCGTGGAAGGGCTGTCGCTGCAACTGGCGAAACCGATCTTCACCGTGCCGACGTTCTCGTTCGCGGCGGTCATCGGCATCGCGCTGCCGCTCTTCATCGTGACCATGGCCTCGCAGAACGTGCCCGGCGTGGCGGTGATCCGCGCGTCGGGATATCCGATCCCGATCTCGCCGGTGGTCGGCTGGACCGGCGTCACCAACCTGCTGCTGGCGCCGTTCGGCGCGTTCGCGCTGAACCTCGCCGCGATCACGGCGGCGATCTGCATGGGACGCGAGGCGCACGAGGATGCGGCGCGGCGCTACGTCGCGGCCATCGCCGCCGGCGCGTTCTATCTGGTGGTGGGCCTGTTCGGCGCGACGGTGGCGGCGCTGTTCGCGGCGTTTCCGAAGGAACTCATCCTGGCCATCGCCGGCATCGCGCTGCTCGGCACGATCGGCAACAGCCTGGCCGCTGCATTGCGCGAAGAAGCGGATCGCGAACCGGCGCTGGTGACGTTCCTGGTCACCGCATCCGGGTTGTCGCTGGCCGGCATCGGCTCGGCGTTCTGGGGACTGGTGGCGGGCGTCGTCACGCTGCTGGCGTTGCGTCGTCGCTGAGCGTTGTTCGCACACGGCTCACGCAGGTGAACACCGTGTGGAGTGTTCATTTCCAGCGCATGGGATTCACCTGCGGATGATGGAAGCGCGGGCAGCATCGTCGCTCCGATTCCATGCAGGAGATTCCCCATGCAGACCATCCGTCTTCGCCTGATGACCCTGACCACGCTGGCCGCCCTCTCTGGCGCCGCCTTTGCGCAAGCGCCCGCGCCGACCGCCGGCAAGGACGCCATGAAGGAGCCGCAGGTGCGCGCGCTGCTGGCCGAGAAGGGGTACACCAACATCGACGACCTGGATTTCGAAGACGGCATGTGGGAGACGGACGCGACCAGCGCCAATGGCGATCGCGTCGATGTCCGCATCCATCCGGCGACCGGCGACGTGATGGCCGAGAAGCTGGTGTCGAACCTCAGCGAGAACGACGTCAAGGCGAAGCTGGCCGCCGCCGGTTATTCCAAGATCCATGACGTCGATTTCGACGACGGCGTGTGGAAGGCCGAGGCCGAGCGCGCCGACGGTAACGATGTGGAGATCCACCTCGCCGCCAATACCGGCGAGATCATCCACGTCGAGAACGACTGATCGCGCATACGACCGCCGGAATGAAGAAGGCCGCCCTCGGGCGGCCTTCTTCATGGTGAAGGAACGGCGGGCGTGCGGGCGAAGCGCCAGCCGACCAGCCAGCCGACCGCCAACAGTAATGCGGCCAGCAGCCAAGGAGCACCTGGTACGTGGGCCGGCGCGGACTTGCCGATGAACAGTGCGAAGGTGCCGGCGAACATCATCGGGCCGACGATGCCGGCCAGGCTCACCAGGCTCATCAACGCGCCTTGGACACGACCCTGCACGTCGGCGCCGACCTGCCGCGTGATCAGCGCCTGTGTGGCCGGGCCAGCCAGGCCCCACAGCGCGCTGATCGGCAGCCCGATCAGGAACACCCAACCCACGTCGGCGATGCCGTAGATGCAGAAGCCGACCACGCCGCAAGCCAGGCCGAACAGCAGCGTGCGGCGCTCGCCGAACTTCGGCACGACGCGCCCCACCAACCCGGCCTGCACGATCACGCTGAAGACACCGACCAGCGCCAGCACCATGCCGACCTGGTCGGCATCCCACGTGTACTGGTACTCGGCGAACAGCACGAACACGCTCGGGTACACGTAGTGCGCCAGGTTCGCGATGAGCACTACCGTCGCCAGGCCGAATACCTGCGGGTAACGCTTCAACAGGACCATCGAACCGATCGGATTGGCGTGCTTCCAGTCGAAGCGTGCGCTGCGGCGTTCCTTCGGCAGCGATTCCGGCAGCACCAGCAGTCCGTACAGGAAATTGAGCAGTGCCAGCCCGGCGGCGAACCAGAACGGCGCGCGCGGATCAATCTTGCTCAGTTGGCCGCCGAGCAGCGGACCAAGGATGAAGCCCAGCCCGAATGCCGCGCCGATCATGCCAAACGCCTGCGCGCGCTTCTCCGGCGCGGTGATATCGGCGATGTAGGCGTTCGCCGTGGTGAAGCTGGCAGAGAACACCCCGGAGAAGATGCGCGCGACCAGCAGCCATGGCAGCGATTGCGCCAGCGCCATCAGCACGAAATCGATGCCCAGTCCCAGGCACGACAGCAGGATCACCGGCCGCCGGCCGAAGCGGTCCGACAGCGCGCCCTGGATCGGCGTGCAGACGAACTGGATGGCGGCGAACAGCATGCCGAACGTCCCCACCCACCATGCGGCCTGCACGAAGTCGCCCCCGGTGAACTGGCGCACGAGACCCGGCAGTACGGGGATGATCACGCCGAACGACAGGATGTCGATCAGCACCGTGATGAAGATGAAGATCAGGGCCGCGCGACGGCCGGGGATGGCTGGGATCTCGGCGCTCACAGGCGTGCAACCGCAGAAAAGGTGCGCAAGTGTATGGCATGACGCCCCGGTATCCCGCTGTAGGAGCGACGTAAGTCGCGACCGTGGTCCCTCCGCGGCGATGGCCTCTCAGGTGTCGTGGCCATCTCCACAAAGCGACGGTTCCGTGCAGGCACCGTTCGCGGTCGCGACTTACGTCGCTCCTACAGCGGCGCCACCGAGATCACCTGGCTCAGGCGGTGCCGCTGCCCCGGCTCCAGCTCGATCGCATCGTCGCTGGCGTTCGCGGCTTCCAGGCAGACGAAGGACCGCCAGCCGTCATCGGGCATGTCGGCGATGGCGGCGGCGCCGACCTCCCCCGGATTCCACACCACCAGCGACCGGCTGCCGAAGGTGTCCAGGCGGATGCGGCGGCCACCCGCCGGATCGGACAGGTCGAAGCGGTGCCCGGTGCCGGCATAGATGCGATCGCTGCGGCCCGGATCGCGCGGATCGTGCAGCGACCAGTCGCCCGACTGCGCATGCGTGCCGCCGTCGTACTTGTCTTCGTAACGCAGGCCATCGAGCCCGGTGACCGTCGCCCGGGTGGCATCGGCGACACGGAAATACGTATGCAACGCCTGCGTGAACCGGTATGTCGCATCACCGCGATGCACGGTGTCGATGCTCTGCCGCAGTTCGCGCCCGATGTGCAGCGACATCTGCAGGTCCAGCGGCACCCCGTCCCGAAGCGGCAGCGCGAGCTTCAGCACGACACCACCGTTGGCCTCGCGCTTCACGTCGGTCAGCGGCCAGCGCGAAATACGTGCATGGCCGTGCTGGACCGCATCGTCCGGCTGTCCCTGCCTGCCGAAGTAAGGCCAGCACACCGGTACGCCGCCGCGGATCGCCTTCGGCGGCAGCGACGTCGTCGGCGACACCCACAGCAGGTCGTCGAAGCCGGTCGGCTCGAACGACAGCAGCTGCCCGCCATGCAGGCTGATGCGCGCTATGGAGAACGGTGTCTCCACGCGCAGTACGTCGATGCCCTGCCAGGTCTCGCGGATTACGCCTTCGGGGAGTGCATTCATGGCTTCGGAGCTTCCGGTGGTGCGACCGGCGGAACTTCCGCCTTCAGCGCGGCGAGTATCTTCGCACCGGCGCGACCGTCCGCCGGCAGCAGACCCAGGCGCTGCTGTTCGACCACGATGGCCCGCCGTGTCTGCGTACCGATCATGCCGTCAGCAGTGCCGATGGCATGGCCACGGGCGAGCAGCAGGGTCTGCAGTTCGCGTCGCTGCGGACGCCCGATCCCGGGATCGTCGGTGGGCCATGCCGCCACCAGTCCCTTGCCGCCTCGCAGGCGGTCGGCCAGCAGCGCAATGGCGAGCGCGTAGCTCTCCGCCGCGTTGTACGCATAGATCGCATCGTAGTTCTTGAACACGATGAATGCCGGACCAGTGATGCCGGTCGGTACCAGTACTGCCGCATTGCGGTCGTCGGCCGGCAACGGCTGGCCATCGATGCGGGCGACGCCTTGCGCCACCCACTGGGTCAGCGGCTTGCGGGTGGTACGCCCGGCTTGGGCGAGGTCGAAGCCGGCCGGCAGCTTCACTTCATAGCCCCAGGGTTCGCCGGTGCGCCAACCGGACTTCACCAGGTAATTCGCGGTCGATGCCAATGCATCGGGAATGCTGTCGATCAGGTTGCGCCGCCCGTCGCCATCGAAATCCACCGCGATGCGCTGGTACGTGCTGGGCATGAACTGCGTATGCCCGAACGCGCCCGCCCATGAACCGTTCAAGCCTTCCACCCGGACGTCGCCCGCCTGCAGCAGCTTCAGCGTGGTCAGGAACTCGCCGCGGAAGAACGCCTGCCGGCGTCCGAAGCACGACAGCGTGGACAGCGACACCAGCAGCGGCCGCTTGCCGAACACGCGGCCGTAGTCGCTCTCCACACCCCACACGGCAACGACGGTGGCGGGATCCACGCCGTAGGCCTGCGAGACACGGGCCAGCAACTCGGCATGCGTGGTCAGCATCGCCTGCCCATCGCTGACGCGCTGGTCGTCGACCAGAGCCGCCAGGTAGTCCCACAACGGCGTGGTGAATTCCGGCTGCGCATCCAGCAGGTCCAGCACGCTCATGTCGGCGGACAGATCTTTCGTGTAGGTGTCGAAACTGGCCGTCGTGATGCCCTGCTTCTCAGCGACGTCCCGCAGGCTGGCCATGCAGGCGGTGAAGACCGGGTCGGCAGCGACCGGCGGTGAGACGGGGGCCATCGGCGTGGATGACTGCGCTGCGGCAGGCAAGGCAGCCATCAACGTCAGCCAGAGAACGGATGCGCGCAACATCATGACGGCCTCCCTGGCCTTCGGGGGAGGGTTCACTTTGCCTTGCGTGGTCATCGAAGCCAAGCCGGGAACGAACTGCACATGCACGACACGATGCGCCACATCGTGCCGGAGGATTCAGCGGACGATCACCGTGTACTCCACCACCTCCACCGGTGGCACCGTTTCCCACGAGCGCCGATAGACCATCCGCACCCTGGTCTCGCCCGCCTGGTTTGCACGGAACCACCAGCGCGCCATCGACGGTGCGCCCGGCATGGGTGGCTGGGTATCCATCGGCGGCGGCGTGGCCGGGCCGGAGGTGCGCGACAGCACCGGGGCGCCGTCCGCCGTGAACTCCCACTGGTAGCCGGTGCTCGCGTTGGCCATCAGCGCGATCTCGAGCACCTGCCCCACCCGCAGCGACACCGGTCCCGTACCTTGGGGACGGACCAGGCCGTCGTCCGACACCACGGCCGGCGGCGGTCCGCTGCCGGTTGCGGGACTGCCCGCGCATGCGGACAGCAGGACGCACAGGCCGGGCAGCAACAGTGATCGCATGGTCGCGTCCTCCCTGGAGACGTCGCTTTTATACACCCCGGCTTTAGGGCCCGTCCGTAAAATGGCGACATGAACAACACCCCCCAGGACTCCTCGCTGGGTCGCGAAGTCGCCTATCCCGCGCATTACGACCCGACCCTGCTGTTCCCGATTCCACGCCAGGGCGCGCGCGACGAGATCGGCATCGCCGCCGATGCCCTGCCCTTCGCCGGCCACGACCGCTGGCATGGCTACGAATTGAGCTGGCTCGACGCCCGCGGCAAGCCACGCGTGGCGACCGCCACGCTGACCGTGCCCTGCACGTCCCCCTGCCTGATCGAATCCAAGTCGCTCAAGCTCTATCTCAACTCGCTCAACAGCACGCGCTTCAACAGCGACGCGGCCGTGCTCGAACGCATCGCCACCGATCTGTCCGCGCGCGCCGGCGCGGATGTGCAGGTGGTGTTCGGCCTGCCGCCCACGGCGGACGCCCCCGAGGGCGAATCGATCGATGGACTGGACGTCGAGATCGACCACTACGGTCCGCCGCGCGCCGAATTCCTGGCCAGCGATCCGGAAGAGCAGGCCGAGGAGGTGCTGTCGTCCGAGTTGTTGAAGTCGAACTGCCCGGTTACCGGACAACCGGACTGGGCGACCGTCGTCATCCGCTACACCGGCCCGCGCATCGACCGCGTCGAGCTGCTGCGCTACCTGGTGAGCTTCCGCGACCACGCGGAGTTCCACGAGCAGTGCGTCGAACGGATTTTTCACGACCTGCTGACGCACTGCCGCCCCACCTCGCTGTCGGTCGAGGCGCGCTACACGCGCCGGGGCGGCCTGGACATCAATCCTTGGCGTGCCACCGCCGGCATGAATGTCCCGCTCATGAAGCGCGACGTACGACAGTAAAGTTACTCACGTAACAATAGAGCCGATTTCACGCGCGCGCTATGGATTCTTAACAGCGCGCGTGCAACGCTCATCGCATCCCACAGCCCGCCAGGAAGGGTGGTTGCAATGAGCACAGAAAAGAAGGCCGACTTCTCGGACGTCAGCGCCAAGGTGACGTCGACCGAGCAGATCGTCGAGAAAGCGGATTTCTCGGATGTCACCGCACGCGTCGACAGCACCGAAGAGATCGTCGGTGAGCAGAGCTATACCATCGAAAAGGGCGACACGCTCTCGAAGATCGCGAAGGCGCACTACGGTAGCGCCAATGCGTGGAAGCAGATCTTCGAAGCCAACCGCGACACCATCGAAGATCCGGACCGCATTTTCCCGGGGCAGGTCATCAAGCTGCCGCCGAAGCCTGCCGACGCCTGATCGCCTCCCAACTTCATTACAAGGATCGAACCCATGAAGCAGAACCGCATCTCCTATGCCCTGGCCGTCGCACTCGTCGGTACCGTCGCGCTCGCCGGCTGCAAGAAGAAGGAAGAACCCGTTGTCGCGCCTCCGGCCGCTGTCGAACCTGCACCGGCCCCTGCCGAGCCCGTGCCGGCACCGGCGCCCGTCAGCGCGACCGGCGTCACCGTGGGCAATACCGTCGCTGCCGACAAGTCGGTCGCCGCGGTGGGCATGTTCGGCGTCAAGGACAAGATCATCGTGTCGGTGAAGACCGACGCCGCCACGCCGGCAAACGCCACCATCGAAGCCAAGCTGACCTTCCAGGACGGCCAGGAAGCCGGCAAGCAGTCGACCACCGTCAAGGCCGAGGACGCTGGCACCACCAACATCGAGTTCACCAAGGCGACCGACTGGCCCGCAGGCAAGTACAAGGTGGACGTGACCTTGAACGGCCAGCCGGTCGGCATCACGCAGGAAATCGAAGTCAAGTAATCAGGTAATCCCGCAGGACCAAGGCTCTCTCCCACGTGTGTGGGGCAAGCTCGGGCGTGGAGCGATCCACGCCCGCTTTTTTTGAACGGCATTCGCTGGTCGGTCATCCCGTTGCGACCACCGGGCCCCTGGGACCTGTCCCCGGACACGGTGGCGCACGGCTCTGGCATCCATACCCCTTCGTTTTGCCCTGCGTGCGATGGCGCGCGACAATGGCGCGCTGAATTCCCCATCGCCCCTTGTCGAGAGTCCTGATCCCCATGTCGGATACGCCCCGCATCATCTACACCCTTACCGATGAAGCCCCGTTCCTCGCCACCCAGTCCCTGCTGCCGATCGTCGAAGCGTTCACCGCGCCGGCCGGCATCGCCGTGGAGACCCGCGACATTTCGCTGGCCGGTCGCCTGCTGTCGCAGTTCCCCGAGTACCTGAGCGACGCGCAGAAGATCAGCGACGACCTGGCCGAACTGGGCCAGCTGGCGACGCAGCCGGAAGCCAACATCATCAAGCTGCCGAACATCAGCGCCTCGGTGCCGCAGCTGAAGGCCGCCATCAAGGAACTGCAGTCCCAGGGCTATCCGCTGCCGGACTATCCGGAAGAGCCGAAGGACGAGAAGGAAAAGGACGCCAAGGCGCGCTACGACAAGGTCAAGGGCAGCGCGGTGAATCCCGTGCTGCGCGAGGGCAACTCCGATCGCCGTGCGCCGCTGTCGGTCAAGAACTACGCGCGGAAGCATCCGCACCGCATGGGCGCGTGGAGCAGCGATTCGAAGTCGCATGTCGCGCACATGGCCGCCGGTGACTTTTTCGGCAGCGAGCAGTCGGCCACGCTGGCCGCCGATGGCGCACTGAAGATCGAACTCGTCGCCGCCGACGGCACGGTCACCGTGCTGAAGGACAAGGTGAAGGTGAAGGCCGGCGAGATCGTCGATGCCGCCTCGATGAGCCGCAAGGCGCTGGCTGCGTTCGTCGCCGCCGAGATCGCCGACGCCAAGGCCAAGGGCGTGCTGTTCTCGCTGCACCTGAAGGCGACGATGATGAAGGTCTCCGACCCCATCATGTTCGGCGTGGTCGTCAACGAGTTCTACAAGACCGCGCTGGCCAGGCATGCCGCCGTGCTGGAGCAGGTCGGCTTCGACGCCAACAACGGCATCGGCGACCTGTACGCGCGCCTCGGCACGCTGCCGGCCGACCAGCAGGAGGCGATCAAGGCCGACCTGCAGGCCGTGTATGCCGACAGCGCCGCCGTGGCGATGGTGAACTCCGACAAGGGCATCACCAACCTGCACGTGCCGAGCGACGTGATCGTCGACGCGTCGATGCCGGCGATGATCCGCGACTCCGGCAAGATGTGGAACGCCGACGGCAAGCTGCAGGACACCAAGGCCGTCATTCCCGACCGCTGCTATGCCGGCATCTACCAAGCCGTGATCGAGGACTGCAAGGCGAACGGCGCATTCGATCCGGCGACGATGGGCAGCGTGCCCAACGTCGGCCTGATGGCGCAGAAGGCCGAGGAGTACGGCAGCCACGACAAGACCTTCCAGATCCCGGCCGACGGCACCGTGCGCGTCAGCGACGACGCCGGCAAGGTGGTGTTCGAGCAGAAGGTGGAAGCCGGCGACATCTGGCGCATGTGCCAGACCAAGGACGCGCCGATCCAGGACTGGGTGAAGCTGGCCGTTGGCCGGGCGCGCCTGAGCAAGACACCGGCGATCTTCTGGCTGGACAAGGACCGCGCGCACGACGCGCAGGTCATCGCCAAGGTCGAGCAGTACCTGAAGGACTACACCATCGACGCGCTGGACATCCGCATCCTGCCGCCGGTCGAGGCGATGAAGGTGTCGCTGGAGCGCACCCGCAAGGGCGAGGACACCATCTCGGTGACCGGCAACGTGTTGCGCGACTACCTGACCGACCTGTTCCCGATCATGGAGCTGGGCACCAGCGCGAAGATGCTGTCGATCGTGCCGCTGATGGCCGGCGGTGGCCTGTTCGAGACCGGCGCCGGCGGTTCCGCGCCCAAGCACGTGCAGCAGTTCGTGGAAGAAGACTACCTGCGCTGGGATTCGCTGGGCGAGTTCCTGGCACTGGCCGCTTCGCTGGAACACCTGGGCCAGCGTTACCTCAACACGCCCGCCAAGGTGCTGGCGAACGCACTGGACGTGGCCAACGGCCGCATCCTCGACGAGAATCGCTCGCCGGCGCGCAAGGTCGGCGAACTCGACAACCGCGGCAGCCATTTCTATCTGGCCCTGTACTGGGCGCAGGCGCTGGCCGCGCAGGACGAGAACGCCGAACTGAAGGCGACGTTCGCGCCCTTGGCGAAGGCACTGGCCGACAACGAAGCGACCATCATCGGCGAGTTGAACGGCGCGCAGGGCAAGGCGGTCGACATCGGCGGTTACTACCACCCGGACCTCGCGAAGACCGCCGCCGCAATGCGTCCCAGCAAGACGTTCAACGACGCGCTGGCGACGCTGTCGGCCTGAGATCGGTACATCACCGCAGCATCCGACGCCCGGCGCCTGCCGGGCGTTGTTTTTCCGGCCCCACACTCGACTGCAGGCACGGCCGAGCCGCCATTCCGCGGTCGAAGCCAGTCCCGACGGTACGATATGGCGCACCTCCAGCAGGCCTTGGGCCCTCCCGCAGATTCGGTTCCGACGTGATGGACGACACCCGCGACATCCTGCTGTTCTCGTACGGCACCCTGCAGCTGGAGAGCGTGCAGCGGTCCTCGTTCGGCCGCCGGCTCAATGGCGAACCCGATGCGATGACCGGTTACGCGCGCACGATGGTGGAGATCACCGACCCTGCGGTGCTCGCCGCCAGCGGCGAACGCTTCCATCCCATCGTCAGCCCCAGCGATGACCCCTCCGACGAGGTCGCGGGTACCGTCTTCCGCATCAGTGCCGAGGAGCTCGCCGCGGCGGACCGCTACGAGGTCGCCGACTACAGGCGGGTACCGGTGCGCCTGAAGTCGGGGCGCGACGCGTGGGTCTACGTGAAGGCGTGAGCTTGGAGGCGGCACTCGTCGTGGGAGCGACGTCAGTCGCGAAATGGTCACCGCGGCAGTGCATCGCGACTGACGTCGCTCCCACGATGAATCCGTAGGCGCTCGCTGCCGCGCGCCACGTCAGGGCGTGGGTCGCCCGGCGGACAGCAACGCGATCGCCATGCGCAGATGGCGCGCGCCCAGCCGCTGCAACGCGCGCTGATGCCGCACCTTGCCCACTGCGTCGTGCACATGGTGACGGCGCTCTTCCTGCGCACGCGCCTCCTGGACGGGATGGACGACATGGCCTTGCACGAACAACATGCCCTGGCTCATGCCACCCAGTTGCTGCCACCACCGCTTCCTCGTTTCGGTCTGCATGGGACTGCTCCGTTGCGCCGGTGCCCGGCTTGAAGGACTACCAAGGTAGGTGCATGATCGGCGTTGAAAAAGCGAAAGCTCCGCAACCCAGCCTTGAGGTGGATTCAAGATGAGCCGGCTGCCGCTGGCCCAGGTGGACGCCTTCGTCACCGCTGCCCGCCTGCGCAACCTGACGCGTGCGGCGGAAGCCATGCACCTCACCGTCAGTGCGTTGAGCCATCGCATGCGGTTGCTGGAGCAGCGACTGGGCCACAAGCTGCTGGCACGCGGTCCGCGCGGCGTGGAACTGACGCCCGAGGGCCAGCGCCTCTTCGACGCGATCTCCGGTCCGCTCGATACCATCGAGCACGCCTTGCGCCGCGCGACGCTGCGTAACGACCACACAGTCACGCTGAGCTTGATCCCGTCGATGGCGACCGCATGGCTGGTGCCGCGCCTGTCCGCGTTCCTTGCCCAGCATCCCGAGCTGGGCCTCAACCTGCAGTCGAGCACGCACGTGGTCGATTTCGAACGCGAACCGGTCGACCTGGCGCTGCGCCTGGGGGGCGGCCGCTGGCCGAACGTGCACGCGGAGTTCCTCTTCCACGAGTGGATCACGCCGGTGGCCAGTCCCGCCCTGGTCAAGAAGCACGGCAGGCCGACGCCGGACCAGATGGCGAAGCTGCCGCTGCTCGGCGACCCGGCCAACCGCTGGAAGGACTGGTTCGAGCATTTCGGCGGACAGCCGCCTGCGCGCTACGTGGCGCAGTTCGACGATACCGAAACCCTGCATCAGGCCGCAGCGCAGGGCGTCGGGGTGGCGCTGGCGCGCTGGACGCTGGCCGAGCCGCTGGTGAAGGCCGGCCGGCTGGTGACGCTGACGAAGAAGCGCCTGCAGGCGGACTTCGCGCACTACCTCGTCTATCCCGAGCGCAGCCTCTCGCACCCCGGGTTCGGCAAGGTACGCGGCTGGCTGCTGGAACAGGCCGGCCTTCCGGTGGAGCGATGACTCCAGCGGACGGCGGCTAACATCCGGCGCATGGTCCACGACGACGCCATCGCCCGCCTGATCCACGACGCGTTCGCGGACTACCACGCGCGGTTCGCGGAGATCACGCAGCGCGCGAAGGTCCGCTTCGAGGCGATGGACTGGACCGGCGCGCGCGCCGATGCCGTCGAACGCATCGAGCTGTACGACCAGTGCATCGGCGAATGCGCGTTGCGGCTGCAGTCCGCGCTGCTCGGCCAGGCCCATGACCGGACACTGTGGGTCGTCGCGCGCGCTGCGTTCGAGACACTGGTCGCCGGGCAGATCGACAGCGAACTCTACAAGACGTTCTACAACACGCTCTGCCGCCGCTTCCTGCGCATCCGCGGCGTGGATCCCGTGCTGGAGTTCGTCGCGCTGGACGTGGAGCCCACCGACGCGATCACCCATCCGGTCGCGCGCCACAGCTATGCCGTGTCCGAACAGCGGCCGACCGACACCTTCGCCCGCGTGCTCGGCGACTACGGGTTCGATGTGCCCTACGCCCACCGCACCCGTTGCGCCGCCGCGATCGCAGTGCGCCTGCAGGACGACCTGGCGCACTGGGGCGCGAATCCGGTTCGCGGCATCGAACTGCTGGATACCGTGTTCTACCGCGAACGCCGCGCCTACCTGGTGGGTCGTGTGTTCGGCGAGCATCGTTTCTCGCCCTGCGTCATCGCGCTGGTCAACGACGGCGGCCAGCTGAAGGCGGAAGCCGTGCTGACCCACCGCGGCGACGTGGCGCATCTGTTCGGCACCTCGCGCAGCTACTTCCATGCCGACCTGACCACGGTCGGCGACGCGGTGGTATTCCTGCGCTCGCTGCTGCCCGGCAAGCCGATCGACGAGATCTACACCGTGCTCGGCCGCGCCAAACAGGGCAAGACCGAGCGCTACCGCACCTTCTTCCATCACTTCCGCGCGCATCCGGACGAGCGGCTGGTGCATGCCGAAGGCACGCCCGGCATGGTGATGGCGGTCTTCACCCTGCCCAGCTATCCGCTGGTGTTCAAGGTGATCCGCGACCGCTTCGCCTATCCCAAGGCGATGACCCGACAGGACGTGGAGGACAAGTACGACCTGGTGTTCCATCTGGACCGCGTCGGCCGGCTGCTGGACACGCAGGCGTTCCGCTTCCTGCGCTTCCCGCGCGCGCGCTTTTCGCCCGAGCTGCTGCAGGAACTGCGGGAGAGTTGCGGCCACAGCCTCAGCGAGGACGGAGACGATCTGGTCGTCCATCTCTGCTACGTGCAGCGACGGCTCCGCCCGCTGAACCTGTACCTGCGCGAGCAGAAGGCCGACGCGGCGCGCACGGCCGCGGTCGACTACGGCCAGGCGATCAAGGACATGGCACGCAACAACATCTTCCCGGGCGACATGCTGCTGAAGAATTTCGGCGTGTCGCGCCATGGTCGCGTGGTGTTCTACGACTACGACGAACTGCGGCTGGTGGCCGAATGCCGCTTCCGCGACTGGCCGCAGCCGACCACGTACGAGGAACAGATGTCCGACGGCCCCTGGTTCCACGTGGAGGCCGGCGACGTCTTCCCCGAACGCTTCCCGCACTTCCTCGGCCTGCCCGATGCGCAGGCGAAGGCGCTGAAGGCCGCGCACGGCGAGCTGTTCCGGCCGGCGTGGTGGCGCGACCTCCAGTCGCATCTCGCCGCTGGCGAATACCCGGATACTGCGCCGTATCCGGATGCGTTGAAGCTGGCGTGATCGCGCGCATGCGGACGCAGCGCGCAGCGCGCTACCCTAGCGTCCATATCGATCCACGTTCCCGGCAATGAGCACCTACCGCCTCAATTCCATCTTCCGGCCGCAGGCAGTGGCGGTGGTCGGCAGTCAGTCGCGGCCCCGCTCGGTGGGGCGCGCGGTGGTGGAGAACCTGCTTGCCGGCGGCTTCGAGGGCCGGATCGGGCTGGTGAACAAGCATCCGACACCGATGGAGGGCGTGACCATCGCGCGCCAGTTGCGCGACCTGCCGTGGACACCCGACCTGGTGGTCATCGCCACACCGGCGGCGACCGTGCCGCAGCTTGCCGCCGAAGCCGCCGAGAAAGGCGCCGCGGCCGTCGTGGTGCTGACCGCGGCGATGGGCGGCGGACCCGGTTCGCCGGCCGCGCAGCTCGAAGCGCTGACGCGCGAGAAGGGCCTGCGCGTGCTCGGCCCGAATTGCCTGGGCGTGATCGCGCCGCACGCGCGCCTCAACGCTAGCCTCGCCAGCCGCTTCCCGAAGGCCGGCGACCTCGCGCTGATCTCCCAGTCGGGCGCCATCTCCGGCGGCCTGGTCGAATGGAGCATGAGCCAGCCCGTCGGCTTCTCCGCCGTGGTGTCGCTGGGCGATGCGCTGGATGTCGACTTCGCCGACCTGCTCGACTACTTCGCCACCGACCATCGCACGCGCGCGATCCTGCTGTACGTGGAGGCCATCCGCGACGCGCGCAAGTTCATGTCGGCAGCGCGTGCGGCCGCCCGCACGAAACCGGTCGTCGTGGTGAAGTCCGGCCACAGTGGCCGGGCACAGGTCACGCCCGCCGGCAGCACGCACACGCAGAATCTTGCGCGACCCAATGCCGTGTATGGCGCGGCCTTCCGTCGTGCGGGCCTGCTTCGCGTGCGCTCGCTGCACGAGTTGTTCGCCGCCGCGCGCACGCTGGGGCAGGTGCGTCCGTTCCATGGCCGCCGCTTGGCGATCCTGACCAATGGCGGCGGCGTGGGTGCGCTTTCGGTCGACCACCTGTACGAACAGGGCGGCACGCTGGCGACGCTGTCGGACACGACGCGCGATGCGCTCGACAAGATCCTGCCGGTGGGCTGGTCGCGCACCAACCCGGTCGACCTGCTGACCGACATCGACGCCGACCGGTACGCGGCCACCATCGAGGCACTGCTTGCCGACCCGGACAACGATGCGCTGCTGGCCGTCAACGTGCCGACGGTGCTGTCCTCTTCGTCGGAAGCCGCGCATGCGGTCACCCGCGTGTTGTCGCAGCGGCCAGCGCACGGCGCACGCAAACCGGTGTTCACCGTCTGGCTGGGCAACGATCCGCAGGCGGAAGCCGTACTCGACGCCGCGCAGATCCCGCGCTATCCGAACGAGTCCGACGCGGTCGCCGGCTTCATGCACCTGGTCCGTCATCGCGAGGTGCAGGCGGCACTGATGGAGACGCCGCCGAGCTTGCCTGAGGATTTCAGCCCCGATGTGGCCAGCGCGCGCGCGCTGGTCGAGGCCGCACTGGATGCGGGCCAGACGTGGCTGGATCCGCTCGCCACCACGCAGTTGCTCGCCGCGTACGGCATTCCGATGGCGCCGGTGTGGCGCGCGGAAGACGCCGACGATGCCGCGCGCATCGCGGCGCCGCTGCTGGCCGAAGGCGCGACGGTGGCGGTGAAGATCCTGTCGCCCGACATCCCGCACAAGTCCGATGTCGAGGGCGTGCGCCTCAACCTGCCCAACGCCAACGCTGTGCGCGAAGCCGCCGCCGGCATCCTGCAGCGCGCGCGCGAACGGCGGCCGGACGCGCGTATCGAAGGCGTGCTGGTGCAGCCGACGCTGCTCCGGCCGAAGGCGCGCGAACTGATCGCCGGCATCGCCGACGATCCGGTGTTCGGCCCGGTGATCGCGTTCGGGCGCGGTGGCACCGCCGTCGAAGTGATCAACGACCAGGCCGTCGCCCTGCCACCGCTGGACCTGCGGCTGGCGCACGAATTGATCGCACGCACCCGCGTATCGCGCGTGCTAAAGGCCTACCGCGACGTGCCCGCCGCTGACGAACGCGCGGTCGCGCTGGTGCTGGTGAAGCTCGCGCAACTGGCTGCCGACATTCCGGACATCCAGCAGCTCGACATCAATCCGTTGCTGGCCGACCGCGACGGCGTGGTCGCGGTGGACGCGCGCATCGCGGTGGCGCGCGGGCGTGCGCTGCACAAGGGCCGCGGCCATCCGCGCTTCGCGATCTTCCCGTATCCGACCGAATGGGAGCGGACGATCCTGCTCGCCGACGGCCAGCCCGCGCTGGTGCGGCCGGTACGTCCCGAGGACGACGCGATGTTCCGCGCCTTCTTCACCCATGTCACCGACGAGGACCTGCGCCTGCGCTTCTTCCAGTCGGTGCGCCACTTCAGCCACGAATTCATCGCCCGCCTGACCCAACTCGACTATGCGCGCTCGATCGCGCTGGTCGCCGTCAATCCCGGCACGCACGAGATGCTGGGCGCGGTGCGCCTGCATGCCGATGCGAACTACGAGAAGGGCGAGTACGGCATCCTGGTGCGCTCCGACCTGAAGGGCCACGGCATCGGCTGGAAGCTGATGCAGATCATGATCGAGTACGCACAATGGCAGGGCCTGAAGATCATCGAAGGCCAGGTGCTGCGCGAGAACCGCACCATGCTGGCGATGTGCGAAAGCCTCGGCTTCGCGGTGAAGCTGGATCCCGACGATCCCACGCTGATGAATGTCAGCTTGCCGGTGCCGGCGAGCGCATGATCTTTCGTCGTTCCCGCGAAGACGGGGGATGACGGTCTAGAGCTTCACCACCACCTTGCCGAAGTTCTCCCCGCGCAGCAGGCCGATCAACGCGCGTGGCGCGTTCTCCAGTCCTTCGACCCGGTCTTCGCGCCAACGGATCTTCCCCTCCGCCAGCCAGCCACCCATTTCGCGCAGGAACTGCGGATACAGCGCGATGAAATCGCGCTGGATGAAGCCGCGGACGGTCAGGTGGCGGGTGAGGATCTGGCTCATCAGCCACGGCATGCGGTCGGGTCCGCTCGGCAAGGCCTTGTCGTTGTAGTGCGCGACCAGGCCGCAGACCGGGATGCGGGCGAAATCGTTGAGCAGCGGTACCACGGCGTCGAACACCGCGCCGCCGACGTTCTCGAAATAGACGTCGATGCCGTCGGGACACGCTGCGCGCAGTTGCGCCGCGAAGTCCGGTGCGCGGTGGTCGAGGGCCGCATCGAAACCGAGCTCGTCGTACAGGTAGGCCCGCTTGCGTTCTCCGCCCGCAATGCCGACCGTGCGCGCACCCTGCAGTTTCGCGATCTGGCCCACCGTGGCGCCTACCGGTCCACTGGCGGCGGCGACCACGACGGTTTCGCCCGCTTTCGGCTGGCCGATCTCGTGCAATCCCACGTAGGCGGTGAACCCGGGCATGCCGTACACGCCGAGTGCGGCGGTCAACGGCGCGATGCGCGCATCCAGCTTGCGCTTCAACAACGCTCCGTCGGCCACCGCGTGTGTCTGCCAGCCGCCGTGCGCCAGCACCACGTCGCCCACCTGCAGGTCGGGGTGACGCGAATCGATGACCTCCGATACGGTACCGCCCTCCATCACCTCGCCGATCTCGACCGGCTTCGCGTAGGAGCGCCCGGCATTCATGCGCCCGCGCATGTAGGGATCCAGCGACAGGTAGCGGTTGCGCAGCAGCACCTGGCCCTCGGTCGGCGCGGGCAACGGCACGTGCTCGAGGCGGAAATTCTCTGCCGTCGGTTCGCCCTGTGGCCGCGCCGCCAGCACGATGCGGGTGTTGCGGTCGTCGTTCATGGCGGTGCGGTTCCCGAAGCGTCGATGACGCGAGTCTAGCGACCCTGCGGAAGGATGCGGTGAAGCGTGTCCCGCGCGCGGCGACCGCCATGCCGCCTGAACAAGACGCGTGCTAGGCTCCGCGCACCTTTCTGGAGGGCTTCCCGATGACGATCCGCATGGTCCCGCTTTCCCTGGCGCTGTTGGCCGCACTCGCCGCGTCGCAGCCGTCGATGGCCGCGCCCCCGGCGACGCCGGCCAAGGCATCGCCCACCCTGCCGGCCGCCGACGCCGCTGCGCTCGACGCCGTCCTGAAGGGCGACTGGCGGAGTGCGGAGAACACCGCGCGCGATGCCTATCGCCATCCGAAGGAAACGCTGGCCTTCTTCGGCGTGAAGCCAACCCAGACCGTGGTGGAGATCACGCCCGGTGGCGGCTGGTATGCGGAAGTGCTGGGCCCTTACCTGAAGAACGGCGGCCACTACGTCGCCGCCGTGGTCGACCCGGCATCCGCGTCCGAGAAGAGCCGCGGCTACTACCAGCGCGGTGTGGACGGCCTGCAGAAGAAGTTCACCGACGGCCCGGCGCAGTTCGACAAGGCCAGGATGGTGAAGTACGACCCCGCCAAGCCGGTGTTCGGCGCGGCCGACTCGGCCGATGTCGTGCTGACCTTCCGCAACGTGCACAACTGGCGCAGCGCAGGCCAGGCCGAGGGCATGTTCAAGGGGTTCTTCGAGGTGCTGAAGCCGGGCGGCGTGCTGGGTGTGGTGGAGCACCGTGCCAAGCAGGACGTCGCGGCCGACGACAAGACCGGCTATGTCGGCGAAGCGCAGGTGATCGCGATGGCCGAGGCCGCCGGTTTCCGGCTGGACGGCAAGAGCGAGATCAACGCCAATCCGAAGGACACGAAGGACCACCCGAATGGCGTGTGGACGCTGCCGCCCTCCAACAACCATCCGGAGGCCGACCGTGCGAAGTACCAGGCGATCGGCGAAAGCGACCGCATGACGCTGCGGTTCGTGAAGCCCTGACGGCGGTGCGGGCGTAGGCCATGAGCCTTTCTCCCGATGACCCTGGCGCGCGCCAGGGGCGGCGTCCCTGGCCTGCGTTGCTGGCGATCGCCGCCATCGTCCTGGCCGCGGCGCTGGCCTTCGCCTGGGTCGCGGGCCTGATCGGCACGGAGGGTCGCCTTACCGCCCCGCGGCTGGTCGACGACATCGAGAACGGCAAGCCCTATCCGGGCTTCCGGCGCGCACACAGCAAGGGCATCTGCGTGTCCGGCCATTTCGCGCCGGCCGTGCAGGCGACTGTCCTGTCGCGTGCCCGCGTCTTCGCCCAGACGCGTACGCCCGTGCAGGGGCGCCTGTCGATCGGCGGCGCCGATCCCTTCGGTGCGGAAGCCCAGGCGCGCGTGCGCAGCCTGGCGTTGTCCCTGCACACCGACGACGGGCAGGAATGGCGGATGGCGATGAACAGTTTTCCGTTCTTCGCCGTCGCCACGCCGGCAGGCTTCCACGCGCAGATGCTGGCCTCGCGGCCCGATCCCGCCACGGGCAAGCCGGACCCGGCGAAGATGGCGGCGTTCCTTGCGACGTATCCGGAGGCCGCACGTTTCCAGGCGTGGGCGAAATCCGCGCCATGGTCGAACAGCTGGGCGAACACGGAATACAACGGCGTGAATGCGTTCCGCTTCATCGACGGCGCCGGCCGCTCGCGGTTCGTCCGCTGGTCGATGCGGCCGCAGGCGTCGTTCGAGCCGCTGCCGGAGACGATGCGCCAGCAGGCCGAGGCGGACTACCTGCAACGCGACCTGCAGCAGCGGCTGGCGCAGGGCGTGTTGCGCTGGGACCTGGTGGTCACCGAAGCGGTGCCGGGCGATCCGGTCGACGACCCGTCGCAGCCGTGGCCGGCGTCGCGTCCGCAGCAGGTGGTCGGCACGCTGGTGCTGGACCGCAGCGAGGCACAGGCCACCGGCGCATGCCGCGACGTGAACTACGATCCCACCGTGGTGCCGGACGGCGTGGCGCTGTCGGACGATCCCATCCTCGCTGCACGTGCGGCCGCGTACAGCGTGTCGTTCAATCGTCGTGAGCGCGAGACCGCGCGCGGCGACATCGCGACGCCCGCCGCCTCGGGCGCGGAGGCGGACCGGTGAACCGTCACGGCCATTTCGATGCGGTCGCACGCGTGCTGCACTGGGGCATGGCCGTACTGATCCTGGCGATGCTGTTCGTCGGCGTCGGCATGGTCGCCTCGCTCGCGTGGCGGCCGGCGCTGATCGACCTGCATCGCCCGCTGGGCATCGCCGTGCTGGTGCTGGCGCTGATCCGCCTGCTGTACCGCTGGCGCCATCCGCCACCGCCGCTGCCCGCCTCGCTTTCCCGCATGCAGGCACTCGCGGCGAAGGGGTCGCACGTCGCGCTGTACGCCGCCATGCTGGCCATGCCGCTGCTCGGCTGGGCGATGCTGTCGGCCGGCGGATATCCGGTCCGCATGACGTCCACCTTCTCGCTGCCGCCGATCCTGCCGCACGATCCCGCCCTGTACAGCGCCTTGCGACAGGCGCACGGCGTGTTGGGCTATGGCCTGTTCGCGCTCATCCTGCTGCACGTGGCGGCGGCGCTCCACCATGCCTGGGTACGTCGCGATGGCGTCTTCGAGGCGATGGCGCGCGGAAGACCGCGCGAGGCGGCATTGCCCGATAGCCCGCCGCCGGAGCCACCGACAGCCTGAGTGCTGGACGTGGCACCGCATTGGCGCTGCAATGCGCATCGTCGTCGACTGCGGACTGCCGCGCGTGCTGATCGCGTTCAACAAGCCCTTCAACGTGCTCTGCCAGTTCACCGACCGCAGCGATCCGCCGCGGCGGACGCTGGCGGAGTTCGCCCTGCCGCCGCGGGTGTATGCCGCCGGCCGGCTGGACTACGACAGCGAAGGCCTGCTGCTGCTGACGGACAACGGTACGCTAGCCAACCGGCTGACCGATCCGCGCCACAAGCAGCCGAAGACCTACTGGGTACAGGTGGAAGGCGCGCCGACGGACGAGCAGCTGGATGCACTGCGGCGCGGCGTGGTGTTGAACGATGGGCCGACGCGGCCCGCGTCGGTGGAGAGGCTTGATCCCGCGCCGACGCTATGGCCACGCGATCCCCCGGTCCGCTTCCGCAAGTCGGTCCCCGATGCGTGGCTGTCGGTGACGATCACCGAGGGACGCAATCGCCAGGTCCGACGAATGACGGCGGCGGTAGGCCTGCCGACCCTGCGCCTGGTGCGTGCCGCCATGGGCGATGCGGCACTGGACGACCTCGCACCCGGGACGTGGCGCGAGATCTGACGGCTCGCGGCCCGTCGAATCAGCTCTCTGCGGAACGCGCAGTGCTGCGCGGCTTGCGCGGCGTGCCGGTCTTGCGCGCAGTGGACGTCTTGGCGGATCCGTTGACCTTGCGGGCCTCGACGCGCCGCGACTTGCCTTCGATCGCGCCCGTGGCCTGGTCCTGCTTGCGCTTGCGGTAGGCCACCAGCGCCAGCAGGCCGACGCCGATGCCCGTGGCCACGGCGACCGCAGGGTTGCGCCGCACGAAGCCCACCGCCAGCCTGCCGCCGGTCTTGGCCACGCCCAGCGCGGCGCCGGTCTGCAACAGCTTGTCCGCGCTCGGCACGGCGTGCTTGAGGCTGGTGCCGGCCTGGCTCGCCAGTTCCAGCGCGCGGTCGGTAATGGTGGTCAGCTTGCTCATGGGAGTCTTCCCTGTGGACGAGATGGGTAGGGCGCCAGTGTCCCGTCGAAGATGTTTACGCGGCGTTAGTTCCGCGCCTGTCCCCTGAACGGAAACGTAGCGTGCGCCCCGCGCACGCTACGTACCACGGGGTTTCGCGCGGTGGGTCGCCGGTGCGGACCACGGATCATCGGGCCAGGGATGCTTCGGGTACCGTCCCTTCATTTCCTTCTTCACCTCGACATAGGTCGCGTTCCAGAAACTGCGCAGGTCGGACGTCACCTGCAACGGCTTGCCGCCGGGCGACAGCAGGTGCAGCACCAACGGCACGCGGCCATCGGCGATGCGCGGCGTATCGGCCAGACCGAACAGCTCCTGCAGCTTCACCGCCAGCACCGGCGGCTGGCCATGCGCGTACTCGATGCGACGCTCCATGCCGGACGGCACGGTGATGCGGGTCGGCGCCAGCTGGTCGATGCGCTGGCGCAGCGACCAGTCCATGCCGGACTTCAATGCGTTCGCCAAGTCGTCCTCGCCCAGCGCATCCAGACGTGTCTTGCCGGCGAACGCCGGCTTCAGCCAGTCGTCCAGCGTGGCCATCAATGCGTCATCCGACAGGTCGGGCAGGCCGAGATCCGGCATCCACTCGCGCAGGCAGCGCACGCGTTCGCGCCACTGCTGCAACGACTCGGGCCAGGGCAGCGCCTGCAGTCCGAGGTCGCGCACCGCATCGGTCAGCGCCGCGGCGGCGAGCACGGGATCCACGCGGCCGGCGGGGCGCGCGTCGAACACGATCTGGTCGAAGCACGATTCGCGTTGCGCGGACAGCGCGCGTCGCGTGGCGTCCCAGCGCACCGTGTCCTCGGTGACGAAGCGGTCGGCGAAGTCGCGGCGCAGACGTCGCTCGTCCACTGGCGCACCGCGCTGCACCAGCGCGTCGCGGTTCTCGTGCCGCAGTTCGCTGACAACGATCCACGGCTCGCCGACCAGCGCGCTGTCGTCGAACAGGCGCGCGCTGCGCCCGTTCGCCAGCAGGTAGCGACGCGCGTCCTGCGGGTGCTGGAAACCGATACGGTCCGGAAAGGCATGCATCAGCACATCCCCGAGACGATGGGCTTCGATCGCCGTGGGCGGCATCGCGTTCTCGCGGACGCGACGACGCCACTGCTTCGCCGCCGCATCGATAGCGGCCAGTCCGGAGCGGGTGGCGTCGAACGGCGTGCGTCCCGTGCGGAAGGCTGCCAACGCACGCCAGCGCGCCGCGAGCGCATCGCCGCCCATGCGCAATGGATCGCGCGCCTCGACCAGCGCTGCCAGATCGCACGCCAGCGCGCGGTCATCGCCCTCGCCCGCCGACAGCAGCATCGCCGCCAGGCGCGGATGCGTACCCAGCGCCAGCATCCGCTTGCCCAGCGGCGTGATGGCGTTCGTCGCCGTCAGCGCGCCGAGCCGGCGCAGCAGGTCGCGCGCCGCATTCATCGCGCCCGGAGGGGGAGCATCGGCGAAACGCAGGGCGTCGCTGCCCCACGCCGCCAGCTCCAGCGCCAGTCCCCCGAGCTCGACCAGGGCGATCTCCGGCCGGCGCTGCGGATCCAGCCGCTGCGATTGCGGCCACAAGCGGTAGGCCCAGCCATCGGCGACACGGCCGGCGCGACCGGCGCGCTGGTCGGCGGACGCCTGCGAGATCGCGGCGACTTCCAGCCGCGAGAACCCGCTGTTCGGATCGTAGGACGGCTCGCGCGCGAGGCCGCTGTCGATCACCACGCGCACGCCGGGCAGGGTCACCGACGATTCGGCCACGTTGGTCGCCAACACCACGCGACGACGACTCTGCGGATCGGGCTGCAACGCCTCGGACTGTTTCTCGACCGGCAGTTCGCCGTGCAGCGCGAGCACGACCACGTCGCGCGGCAGCGCATCGCCCAGCATCGCCTCCACCCGTGCGATCTCGCGCTGGCCAGGCAGGAACACCAGGATGTCGCCGGGATGCGACTGCGCCGCGTGCTCGATGGCTCGGCGGACCTGCACCTCCAGTGCCTCGTCGCGGCGCGCCGGGAAGTGCGTGATCTGCACCGGATGGCCGCGTCCTTCGCTGCTCAGGCGTGGCGCATCGAGGAAGCGCGCCAGCTTCTCCCCCTCCAGCGTGGCCGACATCACCACCAGTCGCAGGTCCTCGCGCAGCTGCGCCTGCACGTCCAGCGCCAACGCCAGGCCGAGGTCGCCAGCGAGGTGGCGCTCGTGGAATTCGTCGAACAGGATCGCGCCGACGTCCTCGAGCATCGGATCGTCCTGGATCATCCGCGTCAGGATGCCTTCGGTAACGACCTCGATCCGCGTGTCCGAACCGATCCTGTTCTCGAAGCGGATGCGGTAGCCGACCGTCCCGCCGACGGCTTCGTCGCGTTGCTTCGCCATGAAGCCGGCCGCGGCGCGCGCGGCCACGCGGCGCGGCTCCAGCATCACGATCTTGCGCCCCTGCAGCCACGGCTGGTCCAGCAGGGCCAGCGGCACCTGCGTAGTCTTGCCGGCGCCCGGCGGCGCCTCGAGCACCAGGCGCGGGTGCTCGGACAGGCTGCGGACGATGTCCGGCAGCAAGGGCGTGATCGGGAAGGTGGGTGACGGCATGCGGCGGAAAGGATAAACGCATGTGGCGTTTTCGTAGGAGCGACGTAAGTCGCGACCGCACGGCGAGCGCGCCTGCAGCAAGGGTCACCCCCGTCGTTCTGCGGCTCCCTTCCTTGCAGATCGTGCCGCTGGGACAGTTCGTTCATCCGGTCGCGACTTACGTCGCTCCTACAACGGCGGGCACCACGGCTTAAAATGTAGCCATGGATCTTATCGATATCGGCGCCAACCTCACCCACGAAAGCTTCGACCACGACCGCAACGCGGTGCTCCAGCGCGCGCGCGAGGCCGGCGTGGTGCAGCAGGTGGTGACCGGCGCCAGCCGCGAGCACTCGCCCACCGCGCTGCGGCTGGCCCAGGCGCATGCCGGCGAGCTCTTCGCCACGGCCGGTGTGCATCCGCACCACGCCACCGAATACACCGACGAGTGCGATGCCGAGATGCGCGCGCTGCATGCGCATCCCGAAGTCGTGGCGGTGGGCGAATGCGGGCTGGACTATTTCCGCGATTTCTCACCGCGCCCCGCGCAGCGCAAGGCGTTCGAGCGTCAGTTGCAGATTGCGGTGGACCTCGCTGTCGACGGCGTGGGCAAGCCGCTGTTCCTGCACCAGCGCGATGCGCATGACGACTTCATGGCGATGATGAAGAACTTCGACGGCAAGCTCGGCCCCGCGGTCGTCCATTGCTTCACCGGCACGAAGAAGGAACTGTTCGACTGCCTGGACCAGGACTGGCATATCGGCATCACCGGCTGGCTGTGCGACGAACGCCGCGGCCTGCACCTGCGCGAGCTGGTGAAGAACATCCCGGCGAACCGGCTGATGATCGAAACCGATGCGCCCTACCTGCTACCGCGCACGGTGAAGCCGCAACCCTCGCACCGGCGCAACGAGCCCATGTACCTGGCCCACATCGTCGCCGAGCTGGCGCGCGACCGCGGCGAGGACATCGAGGTCACCGCCGCCGCCACGACGGCGACGGCGCGGGCGTTCTTCCGGCTGCCGGAGCCGCCGCGCGGCTGAGTCAGGCGTTCGGCGTGCGGCCTTCACCGGCCTGCCAGAGCGCTTCCAGCCCGCGCCGGTAGTCCGGATGACGGGGTTGCCAGCGCAAGGCTTCGTAGGTCGCGCGCGCGTCGATGCGCTTGCAGCTGCCGTAGAAGCGCCGCTGCGCGGGTGAAGCACGCGCAGGGTCGTAGGCTTCGGCAGGGGGCAGCCGCAGGCCACTGACGGCGGCAGCGTGGGCCAGCACGTCCTGCGGTGGCGCCGGCAGCCTGTCGGCCACCAGGTAGATCGCATCGGAGGCGCGCGTCCGGTGCAGCGAGGCGACCACCGCATCGCAGGCATCGTCCACGTGGATGCGGTTGAACACCATGCCCGGCTTCACCACGTGGCGCGCCGTGCCTTCGGCCAGCTGTCGCAGGGCATTGCGGCCCGGCCCGTAGATGCCCGCCAACCGGAACACGCCGCAGGCGATGCCGCGACGCTGCGCCAGCGCGTGCCACTGCGCCTCGGCCCGGCGTCGCGCCTCGGCGGTCGGGTCGGTTCCATCGGCAGGCGACGCTCCGTCCACCACGCCCCCCTGGCGGTCCGCGTAGACGCCAGTGGAAGAGAGATAGCCGAGCCAACGCAGACGATGGTTGTCCGCCAACGCACCGGCGACGGTGCGCAGTGCGGGATCGCCTTCCGCATCCGGCGGAACGGAGCCGAGGACGGCATCCGCCTGCGCGAGCGCCGCATGCAGCCGCGGGTCGAGTGGCGCGTCGGCGGTGAAGCGGAGCCGCGACGCATCGCCCGCTTCCGCCGTCCGCGACGTACCGATGCAATCCACCCCCTGCATGCGCAGCCGATCGGCCACACGGGTGCCGGTGTATCCCATGCCCAACACGACCAGCCGCCGCAGCCAGGGCGGTGGCGCGGGGGGCGTCATGACGTGCGCAGTCGCTCGTATGCCTGCAGGTGCACCCACGCGGTGTGCAGGCGGGGAACGGCGAGGCCGTGCAGGCCCGCGCGATGGACCATGTCGCCGACGATATCCGCCGCTTCGACGCGTTGCCCGGCTTCCAGATCGCGCAGCATCGAGGCTTTCATCGGCGAGCCGGCGGCGGTCAGCGTCTCGCGTGCGGTCGCCTGCGCCACTGCCGGCACCGGTTGGCCCGAGGCGGCCGCGACGGCTAGGCATTCGTCGTGCAGTGCGGCCATGAAGTCCGCACCGCCCTCGCCCGCCACGATGGTGCCGATCGGTGCACGCATCGCGCAGGTCCCGGCCGCCAGTGCGGTGAGGAAGCTGTACTTGATCCACTGTGCCTGCGCGATGTCCGGCGTGTGTGCGTGATCGACGCCGGCCTGCGCGCATGCGGCAGCAAGTGCCTGCAGGTGCGGATGCGGTGCCTGACCGACACGTTCGCCGAAGGTGATCGACGCCGGCTTGGCCAGGTGCAGGATCTCGCCATCGCTTCCCAGCGTCGCGCTGATGAAACAGAGCCCGCCGAGGACGGAGGCGAAGCCGAAGCGTGCATCCAGCGCGTCGTAATGGCGCAGCCCGTTGAGCAACGGCAGCACGGCGCCGCCCTTGGCCACCGCCGGTGCGATGGCGTCCATCGCGCTGTCCAGGTCGTAGGCCTTGCAGCTCAGCAGCACGAGGTCGAATGGCGCCACGTCGTCCAAGGCATCGGCCGTGACGACCTGCACCGGAATGTCGGCGTCTCCGAGCGGGCTGCGGATGCGCAGGCCGCTCGCTTGCAAACGCGCAGCGCGCGCCGGACGGACGAGAAAGGTCACGTCGACGCCAGCCTCTGCAAGGCGACCTCCGAAATAGCCGCCGGTCCCACCGGCGCCGAGCACGAGCAGGCGCATCAGCTTCTCAGCCCCACGCCCTTCTTCAGCAGCCACAGGCCGAGGGCGGCCAGACCGAATACGAAGGCGAGCATCAGCGCATAGGCGACCCAGAGCGGCACGTCGCTGGTGCCGAGCAGGCCGTAGCGGAAGGCGTTGACCATGTAGAAGATCGGGTTGGCGTGGGTCAGCGCCTCGGCCCACGGCGGCAGCAGCTTGACCGAATAGAACACGCCGCCCAGGTAGGTCAGCGGGGTGAGGATGAAGGTCGGCACGATGGCGATGTCGTCGAACTTCTTCGCGTACGCCGCGTTGACGAAGCCGGCCAGCGAGAAGATCGTCGCGCCCAGCAACACGGTGGTGATCGTCACCAGCGGATGCGGGATGCGCACCTTGGTGAAGAACATCGCGATGACCAGCACGATGGCGCCGACCATCAGGCCGCGCAGCACCGCCCCCGCCACGTAGCCGAGCAGGATCACCCAGTTCGGCATCGGACTGACCAGCAGCTCCTCGACGTGGCGGCCGAACTTGGCGCCGAAGAACGAGGACGAGATGTTGCCGTAGCTGTTCTGGATGATGCTCATCATCACCAGGCCCGGCACGATGAACTCCATGTACGTGTAACCGCCCATGTCGCCGATGCGGCTGCCGATCAGGCCGCCGAAGATCAGGAAGTACAGCGTCATGGTGATGGCCGGCGGCACCAGGGTCTGGCCCCAGATGCGCAGGATGCGGGCGACTTCGCGGCGGACGATCGTGCCCAGCGCGACCATGTTCGGATGACTCATGCGGCCTTCTCCTTGGCGCCGTCGTTGTTGCCGGTCATACGCACGAACAGCTCCTCCAGGCGGTTGCTCTTGGTGCGCATCGAGCGCACCCGAATGCCGGCGTCGTTGAGCGCGGCGAACACCCGGTTGAGGTCCATCGCGCGCGGCATGTCCAGATCCAGCGTGTGCGCGTCGGTGGCGACCAAAGTGGTGCCCTCGATCACCGGCAGCTGCGCCGGCAGGTCGCCGTCGATGTCGAACAGGAAGCCTTCCACGTCCAGCTTGGCCAGCAGTGCGCGCATGGGGCCCTGCTCGACGATCACGCCGTGGTCGATGATGGCGAGGTTGCGGCAGAGGCTCTCGGCCTCTTCCAGGTAATGCGTGGTCAGGATGATGGTGGTGCCGGCCGCGTTGATGTCCTTCAGCGTCTTCCACATGCCGCGGCGGATCTCGATGTCGACGCCGGCGGTGGGTTCGTCGAGGATCAGCAGCTTCGGCCGGGTCATCATCGCGCGGGCGATCATCAGCCGGCGCTTCATGCCGCCAGACAGGGTACGGCTCATGACGTTGGCCTTTTCCCACAGCTGGGCGCGCCTGAGTTCCTCTTCGGCGCGGACCAGCGCCTCGGCGCGCGGGATGCCGTAGAAGCCCGCGTAGTTCACGCAGATGTCGAGCGGCTTCTCGAACATGTTGAAGTTGATTTCCTGCGGCACCAAGCCGAGCAGGCGCATCGCGCCGTCGCGGTCGCGGTCGATGTCCACGCCGAACACGCCGACCTGGCCGCTGCTCTTGTTGACCAGCGAACTGACGATACCGATCAAGGTGGACTTGCCGGCGCCGTTGGGACCGAGCAGGGCGAAGAAGTCGCCGGGCTCGACCTGCAGCGACACGCCCTTGAGGGCCTGCACGCCGGTGTCGTAGACCTTGCGCAGGTCGGTGATGGCCAGCGCGGGGGTAGCGGCGGAAGCCGCGGAAGAGGACGCCATGGGAGCCTTGCGGTGCGCCGCGGGGGCGCGGTGGAGAGCGAGCGCTTATTATAGGCGTCCCGCCGGGACCGCCCCGGGCCACACAGTGTTCCAGCCGCCTTGGCGATCGCTCCCTTCCCCCTGAAGCTCGTTGGACGCCGCATGCTGGCGCCCAGCGTGGGCCATTACAGCTTCGTGCGCGACGATGGACAGCCACTGGACTTCATCCCCGGCCAGTTCATCCAGGTGCATTTCACCTACGCGGACGGCACGGCCACCAAACGCAGCTATTCGCTGGCGACCATCCACGACCATGCGATGGGGCCGGGCGAGGCCGTGGAGATCGCCGTCAGCTACGTGCCCGGGGGGGCCGCGACGGCGCTGTTCGAAGGCCTGCCGGAAGGCGGCCATGTCGAAGCCAGCGGACCGTTCGGCCGCTTCTGCCTGATGCCGGGCGACCGCAACGCGCGCTATCTGCTTATCGCCACCGGCACCGGCGTCACGCCGTACCGTTCGATGCTGCCGCAGCTGGCGGCGCTGATGGCCGAGCGCGGCGCCGAGGTCGTGCTGCTGCAGGGCGCGCGTACGCCGACCGAACTGCTCTACGGCGACGACTTCCGGGCCTTCGCCGACGCGCATCCGGGTTTCCGCTACGTACCCTGCCTGTCGCGCGAGTTGCCTGCCGATCCGCATCCCGACGTACGCCAGGGCTACGTGCAGCAGCACCTGGCCGAATTCGCACCGGACGCCGCACGCGACATCGCCTACCTGTGCGGCAATCCCGACATGGTCGATGCCTGCTTCGAAGCGCTGAAGGGGCATGGCCTGCCGATCCCGCAGATACGGCGCGAGAAATACGTCAGCAGCAAATAGGGCCGGGGCACGCCCCGTACCGTCCGTTGGTCACATCCGTCCCGCCGTACCGTCATGGCATGCTGGGACCCGCCTCCAACGGAACAGATACATGGCACTTCTTCATCGATCACTCGCGACCGCGCTGGGCGCGCTGCTGCTGGCGGGGTGCAACGGCACCGCCACCAGTCCCGACCAGCGGGCCTTGCGCCACTACGGCGACATCGCCTTCAAGCCCTGCACGCTGACCGCGCCCTACCTGACCACGACGGTGGAAGCGCAGTGCGCGACCTACGACGTACCCGAGGATCCGGCCAGGCCGGACGGCCGCAAGGTGGCGTTGAACATCGCCTGGCTGCCCGCGACCAACGAGGGCGCCGCGACCGAGGACCCGGTGTTCTTCCTGGCCGGCGGCCCGGGACAGGCGGCAGTGCAGGTGTGGCCCGCCATCGACGCTGCGTTCCGCGAGGTACGCAAGTCGCGGCACATCGTGCTGGTCGACCAGCGCGGCACCGGCAAGTCGAACCCGCTGGCCTGCAAGGATGCGCAAGGCGACAACGCCTATGGCGATCCGCAGGACATGAGCGAGGCGGCCGCGGTCGCGTTCGCCCGGAGCTGCGCCGCCTCGCTGCAGGCCGATCCGCGCTTCTACACCACCACCGACGCGGTGCGCGACCTGGACAGCGTCCGCAAGGCGCTGGGCGTGGCGAAGATCAACCTGGTCGGTGGCTCGTACGGCACGCGCGTCGCGCAGCAGTACGCCATGCATCATCCCGACAGCACGCGCGCGGTGGTGATCGACGGCGTGGTGCCGAACGAACTGGTCCTCGGCAGCGAACACGCGCGCAACCTAGATGCGGCGCTGGCACTGCAGTTCCAGCGCTGCCAGGCGACGCCGACGTGCAAGGAGCGCTTCGGCGACGACCTGCGCGGGCAGTTGCGCGCATTGATGACGCGCCTGGCCGCGGCGCCGGTGGAGACCGGATACCGCGATCCGTCGACCGGCGAATGGGTCAACGGCGAGGTGACCGCCGGTGCCGTCGCCGGCATCACCCGCATGTACTCGTACTATCCGCAGGGCGCCGCCTTGCTGCCTCTGGTGTTGAACGAGGCGCAGCAGGGCCGCTACGGCTCGCTGATGTCGCTGTCCAGGCTGCTGGAGACGCAGGTCGGCGACCAGTTCATGCACGGCATGCAGCTGTCGGTGATCTGCGCCGAGGATGCGGACCTGTTGAAGACGGATCCTGCCGACACCGACACGGTGCTCGGCAGCCTGCTGGGCGACACGTTGAAATCGCAATGCACGGCGTGGCCCACCGGCAAGCGGCCGGCCGATTTCCACACCGCATGGACATCGGACATTCCCACCCTGATCACGTCCGGCGAGCTGGATCCGGTCACGCCGCCGCGCTACGGCGAGCAGGTGCTGCGCACGCTGTCGAACGGCCGCCACCTGACGCTCAAGGGCCAGGGCCACGGCACGTTCGCCGTCGGCTGCATGCCCAAGCTGCTGGGCCGCTTCCTGGAGACGGCGAACGCCAAGGACCTCGATGCCACGTGTCTCGACAGCCTCGACTACGTGCCGCCCTTCACCAGTTTCAACGGCTGGGAGCCGTGAGCCGCGCATCGCGCGCCCGCCACCTTCAAGGGACATGACCGAATGATCATCGCCAACGACCTGCATAAATCCTTCAAGACCAAGACCGGAACGGTCGCCGCCGTGGACGGCGTCAGCTTCACCGCCCACGACGGCCAGATCACCGGCCTGCTCGGCCCCAACGGCGCCGGCAAGACCACCACCATGCGCATGCTGTACACGCTTATGACGCCCGACCGCGGCGAAGTGCGCGTGGACGGCCTGGACGCCGCGCGCGAACCGGTCGCCGTGCGCCGCGCGCTGGGCGTGCTGCCCGATGCGCGCGGCGTGTACAAGCGCCTGACTGCGCGCGAGAACATCGCCTACTTCGGCGAATTGCACGGGCTCTCGTCGAAGCAGATCGCCGAACGGACGAAAGCGCTGTCGGACGCGCTGGACATGGGCGACATCCTGGACCGCCAGACCGAAGGCTTCAGCCAGGGCCAGCGCACCAAGACCGCGATCGCCCGCGCGCTGGTGCACGACCCGCGCAACGTGATCCTCGACGAACCCACCAACGGCCTGGACGTGATGACGACGCGCGCGATGCGCGGGTTCCTGCGCCAGCTGCGCGAGGAGGGCCGCTGCGTGATCTTCTCCAGCCACATCATGCAGGAGGTCGCCGCGCTGTGCGATCGCATCGTCATCATCGCCAAGGGCACGGTGGTGGCCGCCGGCACCGCCGATGAGCTGCGTGCGCAGGCGGGCGAGGACAACCTGGAGGACGCCTTCGTCAAGGTGATCGGTTCGGAGGAGGGCCTGCTGGCATGAACATGTTCCGTACCGTCTTTACCGTCATGCGCAAGGAACTGCGCGATCTGTCGCGCGACCGCCGCACGCTGGCCCTGGCCCTGTTCCTCGGTCCGCTGCTGTATCCCGCGCTGATGCTGGGCATGGGCTACCTGACCGAGAACCGCATCCGCACGCAGGTCGACAAGACGCTGGAAATTCCGATGGTCGGCGCGGAGCACGCGCCGAACCTGGTGAAGTTCCTCGCCACCAACGGCATCACGTCCGCGAAGGCGCCCGACAACCTGGATGCGGCGATCCGCACGCAGGAGATCGACGTCGCGCTGCGCATCAGTCCCGACTACGCGGACGACTGGCGCAACGGCCGGCCCGCGCTGGTGGAGATCATCCGCGACAGCACGCGTCGGGATGCGGACATTCCCACGCAACGCGTCAATGCCGCGCTGTCCGCGTACAGCCAGCAGGTCGGCGCGCTGCGCCTGCTCGCACGCGGCGTGGATGCGTCGGTCGCACGGCCGGTCAACGTCGGCATGCAGGACCTGGCCACACCGGAAGCCAAGCAGGGCATGCTGCTGTCGGTGCTGCTGCCTTACCTGCTGATCCTCACCTCGTTCATCGGCGGCGCCTACCTGATCCTGGATGCGACGGCGGGCGAGCGCGAACGGCAGTCGCTGGAGCCGTTGCTGGCGACGCCCGCGCCGCGCAGTGCCGTGGTCAGCGGCAAGATCGCCGCCGCGTGCGCGATCGGCCTGACCACGCTGCTGCTGACGTTGCTGGCGTTCAAGTTCAGTGCGCAGTTCGCGGGCACGCTGGGCCGGCAGTTGAACGTGTCGTTCCTGTCGATGGGCAAGATGCTGCTGATCCTGCTGCCGATGCTGTTCATCGGTACCTCGCTGCTGACCTATCTCGCCGCGTCGGCCAAGAGCATGAAGGAAGCGCAGAGCCACATGACCTGGCTGATGCTGCTGCCGATGATCCCGACGTTCGCGCTGATGGCCAATCCGCTGAAAAGCCAGCCCTGGCAGTTCGCCGTGCCGTTCCTGGCGCAGAACCAGCTGCTGCTGAAGGTCATCCGCAACGAATACATCGGCCCGCAGACCTGGGGCATCTACATCGCCGCCGCCTTCGGCGTGGCGGCGCTGCTGTGGTTCGCGGCCGTGCGCCGCTACCACCAGGAGAAGCTGGCCATCGCCGGCTGACGCAGCCGACGCGTTTGAACGAGAACGGCCACCTCGCGGTGGCCGTTCTTTTTTAGGGAACTCAGAAGCGGTATTCGTAACCCAGCGTCACCGTCTGCGCCGTGACGTCGGCGTTGAACAGGTCGCCCTTGTTGTAGTCGTAGTTCAGGCTGAGGCCGTTGTTGTGGTCGAAGTCGTAGCCTACGCCCACGCCCACGTACGGTTTGGTGGAACGGTCGCGCAGCGACACGCCGTCGGCGCTCAGCTTGGTGTTGACGCTCTGCGCACCCGCGCGGCCGGCGATGAAGAAGCCGGTGTTGTCGGCGCCGAATGCCTTCTTGCCCACCACGCCCAGCCCCGCCACGTCCATGTCGTAGGACATGCCCTGGATGGAACGGTCGCCGAGGATCGAATAGAAGCCTTCGACGGCGACGTTCGGGGTGAAGTAATGGCCGATGCGCAGACCGTAGACGGTGTCGGTATCGTCGGCGCTCAGGTCGTCGACCTCGATCTTCAGGTCGCTGTGGCCGATTTCGAACCGTCCGTACCACTGGCCGGCCTCGGTGGCGGCGGCGGTGGACGAGAGGGTGAGGAACGCCAGCGCAACCGCGCCGGCAAGAGTGAATCGCTTCATGGAATCCTTCCGTGTTGTTGTGATGTTCGCCCGTCGTGCGGGCGGCGGCACAGTAATCGTCGTCACCGGTGCCGTCCAGTGCTGGTCGTCTTTTGTTAGTCGAACCTCGTCCCCGCAAAAAGAAGAACGCCGGCACGGGGCCGGCGTTTCGCGTCATGCGGATGCGGCGACGATCAGCCGGGGCTGAAGCCGATCGTGCGGCGTGTCGTGACCGGCGCATCGACCGGCTCGAAGCGCCAACGGCGCACGGCGTTGAGGGCTTCACGATCGAACACGCGCGTCGGGTTGGCACGTACCACGCGCGCGTTGGTCACGGAGCCGTCCGTGCCCACGGTGATTTCCACCAGCACCTCGCCGCTGGTGCCGGAGCGCAGCGCTTCCGGCGGGTAGCGCGGCGCCGGCGTGCTGACCGCGCGCAATGTCTGCGACTGCGCGGCGGCGGCGGGTACTGCGGCACGCGCGGCAGCCGCCTGGCGCTCGGCGGCTTCGCGCTGCGCGGCGGCCTGGCGCTCGGTTTCCTGGCGGGCGGCTTCCGCACGCGCGGCTTCCTGCTGCTGGGCCAGTTGCTGGGCGGCGGCAGCCTCGGTCGCGCGCTGCTGTTCGGCCTGCTGGGCCAGGCGCTGCTGTTCCCGCTGGCGCGCGTCTTCTTCGGCCTTGGTCTTCGCGGCTTCGTCGGTGACCGCGCGTTGCGCGACGGCCTGCTGCGAGGTGGCGATGCTCTGCTTGAGACGCGGCAGGGCGGGCGCCTTCGGATCGGCCTTCTCGATGATGGCGGACAGGCGCTGCGCCTCGGTGAACTCTTCGCGCGCGATGCTCTGCTCGGCGGCGATCAACGTGTACGGCATCAGGTCGGTCAGCGCACTGGTGACGCCCGGATCGTTCGGCAACTTGTCGCGCAGGGCCAGGTAGTACTCCATCGCATTGTCGCCACCGGGCGCGTAGATGCGGTTTTCGCGCAGCGCCTTGGTGGCGGCATCGCGCAGTGCGTCGGCATCCATCGCCTGGACCTGCGCGGACACCGCGGGCGGCGGCGGCGCGGCGGGCGTGGCGGCCGGAGCGGCGGCGGGTGCGGCGGCCTCGTCCTGCTTGGAGCACGCCGCGAGCGCGACGAGAAGCAATAGCGGCGCGGCATAGCGCAAGCGCCCGGCGGTCTGGATCAAGGACATCGTTTCAATTCCCCCAAGTACGTTTCTAATGTTGTCGACACGCCGTCGACCCGTGCCGGAGCGCGGGACCGGATGTCGCGAATCAGCACGGGCCCGCCACCTGCCAGGCCCCGTCCGGGCTGGAATGGCGCGATGCCTTCCGGGTACCCCTACCCGGTCGCCAGAGTACGTCGGCGCATCGGGGCTCACACTTGATGTCTGTCACACTTTTGGCGGGCTGGCGCCCGGCCACGTCATTTGCCGATGCAGAACGTGGAAAAGATGTGGCCCAGCATGTCGTCCGCGCTGAGGCGACCGGTGATCTCCCCGAGCGCGTCGTGGGCCAGCCGCAACTCTTCCGCCGCCAGTTCCAGCTGCTCGTACCTCAACTGGTCGGCCGCCGCGGAGGCGTGCCCGGCGGCGCGGTGCAGCGCGTCCACGTGGCGGGCACGCGCGGAGAACTCGCCATCGCCGCCGTCGCTGGCGGATCCCGTCGCGAGCGCTCGCAGCCGTACGTGCAGCCGGTCGAGGCCGATGCGCCGGGCGGCGGATACGTATACGCGGTCGTCGACATCCGGCGGCACGCTGGCCAGCAGGTCGGCCTTGTTGTGGATCCACAGGACGGTTCCTACGCCCTCGATGCCATCCACGATCGCCGCGTGGCCCGCGTCGGGATCGCGCGCGTCGACGACCGCCAGCGCCACGTCGGCACGCGCGAGTTCCGCGCGCGCGCGGCGCATGCCTTCGCGTTCGATCGCGTCGCCGCCATCGCGCAGGCCGGCGGTATCCACCAGGTGCAGTTCGAGTCCGTCGAGGCGGATCGTTTCGCGCAGCGTGTCGCGGGTGGTGCCGGCGACATCGGTGACGATGGCGCGATCGCTGCCGGCCAGCGCATTGAGCAGCGAACTCTTGCCGGCGTTGGGCGGACCGACGATAACCGCATGCACGCCATCGCGCAGCTTGCGTCCGCGCTCCGCGTCGGCGATCAGCGCATCGAGCCGCTGCCGCGCGTCCGCCAGGCGCATGCGCACCTGTTCGCCGCCGAGCGTGTCGATGGACTCGTCGGCGAAATCGATCGCCGCCTCGACGTGCACGCGCAGGGCCAGCAGCGATTGGCCGATGGCCTCGACGCGTTCGGAGAAGACGCCATCGAGCGAACGGCGCGCCGCCCGCGCGGCGCGCGCATCGGCGGCGGCGATAAGGTCGGCGATGGCCTCGGCCTGGGCGAGGTCGAGCTTGTGGTTGAGGAAGGCGCGTTCGGAGAACTCGCCGGGCCGGGCCATGCGCGCGCCCAGCGCGCACGCGCGTGCGACGAGTTGCTGAAGCACGACCGGGCTGCCGTGTGCCTGCAGTTCGACCACGTCCTCGCCGGTGAAACTCGCGGGGCCGGGGAACGACAGCGCGATGCCGTCGTCGATCGTGCCGCCCTCGGCATCGCGGAAACGGACGTGATGCGCCTGCCGCGGAGAGAGCGCGCGCGCACACACCGCCTTGGTGATCGCCTGCGCCGCCGGTCCGGACAGGCGCACGATACCGACGCCACCCGCACCGGGGGCCGTGGCGATGGCGACGATGGTGTCCTGGGCGGCGTTCATGGGCTCGTGTTGGCGGAAGAGGTTCAGCGTAGCGGAAACACGAAGCCCGCCGGAGGGCGGGCTTCGTGGCGTCGCGGCGGGTGCGGATTACTTCGCGACCGCGGTCTTCGGCGGCGTCGCCGATTCTCCATGGCGCTTGGTCATCCACCACTGCTGCAGCAGGCCCAGCGCGCCGTTGGTGACCCAGTACAGCACCAGGCCCGACGGGAAGAAGGCCATCATCACGCCGAACACCAGCGGCATGAACTGCATCATCTTCTGCTGCATCGGATCCATGCCCGGCGCCGGCGTCAGCTTCTGCGTCAGCCACATCACCAGCATGTTGAGCACCGGCAGGATGAAGTACGGATCGCGCGCGGTGAGGTCCTGGATCCACGCGAACCACGGCGCCTGGCGCAGCTCGACGGTTTCCACCAGCACCCAGTACAGCGCCAGGAACACCGGCATCTGCACAAGGATGGGCAGGCAGCCGCCCATCGGATTGATCTTCTCCTTCTTGTACAGCTCCATCATGGCGACCTGGAACTTCTGCTTGTCGTCGCCGTAGCGCTCCTTCAGCTGCTGGATGCGCGGCTGGAACTTGCGCATCTTGGCGAAGCTCTTGTACTGCGCCGCCGACAACGGATACAGGGCCAGCTTCACCAGGATCACCAGGCCGATGATCGACCAACCCCAGTTGCCGATGAAGCCGTGCAGGAAGTTCAGCACCCAGAACAGGCCCTGGCCGAGCAGCGCGAGGATGGCGAACTGGCTGTAGTCGACCACGCGGTCGATGCCCGGGGCCTTGATGGCGTGGATCTTGTCGACCAGCTTCGGACCCACCCAAAGGCGGGCGGTCGTGGTGGCCTGCTGGCCCGGGCCGACGTTGACGCCCGGACCCATTTCGCGGATCAGCGCACGCGTACCGTTGTCGGGATTGTCCAGCGAGATGGTGGTGGTGTCGTCCGCCTGCGGAATCCACGCGCTGAAGAAGTGGTGCTGCGGGATCGCGATCCAGCCGCCCTTTACCTGCGCGTTGACACGGCCGTCTTCCAGATAGTCCTCGTTGAACTTGCGGCGCTGGTAGCTGCCGTCCCACCAGGTGGCGCCGTTGAAGCTGAAGGATTCCGGATTGGTCATGCCGCTCTTGACCTGCGGCGGCGTGCGCAGCAGTTGGCGATAGACCGTGCCCTGCCATGTGCCGGCACCGGCGTTGACGACCTGGTCGCGGACCTCGATCTCGTAGCTGGCGCGCTTGAACGTGTAGGTACGACGGATGGTCACGCCGTCCGGGCCCCGCCAGACGAAGGGCACGCTGACGCTGTCGGCACCCTGCGCCAGTGCCACCTCGCCAGCGCCGTTTTCCGGCACGAACGCATGGTGGTCCGGCGCCTTCGACCCACTGCTCACCCAGCCGCTTTCCGCCGCATAGAAGTGCTGCGGATCTTCACTGAAGAGACGCACCGGACCGCTGCCCGGCGTCTTGCTCTGCGGGTAGTGCAGCAGGTCGGCCTGCAGCACGCTGCCGCCGTCCAGCACCAGGCGCAGGACATCGGTATTCACGGTGACGCGCGCTGCCGCCGCATTCTTCTGTGTCGTGGCGGGCATCGGTGCCACCGCAGGCGCGCTGGGCACGCTGCCCGAAGAAGCGCTGGCAGCGACCGCGGCAGGCACGGTGCTGCCGGACGCAGTTGCCGTCTGCGTTGCGACGGCCGGAGCGGCAGGCGCGGCCTTGTCCTTGTTCCACTCCAACCACAGCAGGGTCGCCACCATCAGCCAGGCGAAGATCAGGAATACACGGGTCTGGTTCATCAGGCAGGCAGTCTCAACCGGCGTCGGAAACCGGTTTGGTCGGAGAAGAAGGAGTGGGAGGCGGCGCGGGGGAATTCAAGCCCGGCGGCATTGTGCCGCCCGGTGCCGGTGCGAGCAATGCGCCCGCACGCGCCAGCACGCGCTCGAAGGTCGTGCGCAACTGGGCTGGATCGGCTTTCGCCGCGGGCGGACGGGCGACCACGACGTAATCGCCACCCGGCAGCGTGGCACGGAGGCGACGGAAATGTTCGCGCAGCTGGCGCTTGATGCGATTGCGCCCGACGGCCCGTGTATCGACCTTGCGGGATACCGCAAGCCCCAGGCGTGCGGATCCCTTGCCGGGGAGCCAGTGCAGGCTCATCAGCGGATCGGAGGTGCGGCGGGCCTGTTCGAACACGCGCGCGTATTCGGCGCTGGCGCGTACCCGCGCGCTGCGCGGGAATGCCGTGCTCATCTCAGCAAGAAGCCCGCTCGTGAACGGGCGGGCTCCTTTTGATGCAGGGAACGCATGGAAGCATGGCCGCGATGCGGCCAGGCCATCAGGCGGTCAGGCGCTTGCGGCCCTTGGCGCGGCGACGGGCCAGGATCTTGCGGCCATCGGCCGTGGCCATACGGGCACGGAAGCCATGGTCGCGCTTGCGCTTGAGGTTGCTGGGTTGGTAAGTGCGCTTGGTGGCCATGGGGCCCTCGGGCGTGTTCGGGTGGAAAGAACCGGAAATTCTATAGGAACCACCAGCTTAGGGTCAACTCCCTTCGTGCTTTCGACATGACATGTGGCGCAAGCCCGCGCGGGCACCGCCGCTCGTCCTTTCATCCACATCTTATGCACAGGATCGTTGGCGGGTCCCGGGACCGGTGGTAGTCTGGCCGACCCCATTGATTCCGCCCCGCGCTGCCTCCGGCAATGCGGGATGGCCTGTTCGACCCCACACGCGAGTTGTTCCACCTGATGGATGCCTGGCCCCGTTGCCTCGAACGCCTGGAAGCCGAATTGCCGGCCGAGGATGTACACACCTGGCTGAAGCCCCTGCAGGCCGAGCAGCGCAGCAACGCGATGGTGCTGTACGCGCCCAACGCCTTCATTGTGGAGCAGGTCCGCGAACGCTATCTCGGCCGCATCCGCGAACTGCTGGACTACTTCGCCGGGCACGATGACGTCTCGCTCGAAATCGGTTCGCGCAGCAAGCCGGCGGAAGCACCCTCGGTGGCTTCGCCGTCGAGCGGCACCAGTGCCGCCACGCCGGCCGAGCCGTTCGCCGGCAACATGGACACGCACTACACCTTCGACAACTTCGTCGAAGGCCGCAGCAACCAGCTTGGTCGCGCCGCCGCCTGGCAGGCCGCGCAGAAGCCGGGCGACCGCGCCCACAACCCGCTGCTGCTGTACGGCGGCACCGGCCTGGGCAAGACCCACCTGATGTTCGCCGCCGGCAACGAGATGCGCCGGCAGAACCCGAATGCGCGCGTGCTGTACCTGCGCAGCGAGCAGTTCTTCAGCGCCATGACCAAGGCGCTGATCGAAAAGTCGATGGACCAGTTCAAGCGCCGCTTCCAGCAAGTGGATGCGCTGCTGATCGACGACATCCAGTTCTTCGCCGGCAAGGACCGCACGCAGGAAGAGTTCTTCCATACCTTCAACGCGCTGTTCGACGGCCGCCAGCAGATCATCCTGACCTGCGACCGCTATCCGCGCGAAGTGGAAGGCTTGGAGCCGCGGCTGAAATCGCGCCTGGCTTGGGGCCTGAGCGTGGCGATCGACCCGCCGGACTTCGAGACGCGCGCGGCGATCGTGCTGGCCAAGGCGCACGAGCGCGGCGCGCAGATTCCCGATGACGTGGCGTTCCTGCTGGCCAAGAAGATGCGCAGCAACGTGCGCGACCTGGAAGGTGCGCTCAACACGCTCGCGGCACGGGCCAATTTCACCGGGCGCGCCATCACCACCGAGTTCGCGCAGGAGACCTTGCGCGACCTGCTCCGCGCGCAGCAGCAGGCGATCAGCATCCCCAATATCCAGAAGACCGTGGCAGACTACTACGGTCTGCAAATCAAGGACCTGCTGTCCAAGCGGCGCACGCGTTCACTCGCGCGCCCGCGACAGGTAGCCATGGCCTTGGCCAAGGAACTGACCGAACACAGCCTGCCTGAAATCGGCGACGCGTTCGCCGGCCGTGACCACACGACCGTGCTGCACGCCTGCCGACAGATCCGCACCCTGATGGAAACGGATGGCAAGCTGCGCGAGGACTGGGACAAGCTGATCCGGAAACTCAGCGAGTAGGCAACAGCTCATGTCGGGCCGTGCTATCCGCCAGTCGCCGGTCGGTGCCTCATTCTCCAAACCAGCGTCATGCGGTGGTGCGGTGCGCGCAGGTTCTCGTCGCGTCGCATGGGCGGTGACCGTGTACCGGGCCGGAAGGGTTCGCACACGATCGCGGCGCCATCTCGCGTCGCCAGCAGGATCGCGCTGCCCAACCTGGAGCGCACTGTAGGGAGGCGTGGGGGGAAGGGCAACGCACAACTTCGTGGGCAACTGGGCGCGCGATCTGTGGATAAGATGTGCGTGTTTTCGGCCCTCGAAGTTGTCCACAGGTTCCAACACAGCTCCAGCCGACCCTGTCCACCGGGTTGGAGGAAGAAAAAACAAATTGAATTCAATGGGTTAGGTTGGTTTTCCCGTAGTTTCAGGCCTACCACCACCACCAGCTTTTAAGCTTTTAGTCTTAAAAATCCAAAGCGAAGGGGCTCCAACACTCATGCGTTTCAGTCTGCAGCGCGAAGCTTTCCTCAAACCCTTGGCCCAGGTGGTCAATGTGGTCGAACGCCGGCAGACGTTGCCGGTCCTCGCCAATTTCCTGGTACAGGTGCAGAACGGCCAGCTCTCGCTGACCGGCACCGACCTGGAAGTCGAGATGATTTCCCGCAGCGCCGTCGATGATGCGCAGGACGGCGAAACCACCATCCCGGCGCGCAAGCTGTTCGACATCATTCGCGCCCTGCCCGATGGCAGCAAGGTGACCGTCAGCCAGACCGGCGACAAGGTCACCGTACAGGCGGGGCGCAGCCGGTTCACGCTGGCGACGCTGCCTGCGAATGATTTCCCGTCGGTGGATGAGGTCGAAGCCACCGAGCGGATCGAAGTGCCGGAAGCGACGTTGAAGGAGCTGATCGAACGCACCTCGTTCGCCATGGCCCAGCAGGACGTGCGCTACTACCTCAACGGTCTGCTCTTCGACCTGAGCGAGCGGACATTGCGCTGCGTGGCGACGGACGGGCACCGTCTGGCGATGTGCGAATCCCAGCTGGAAGGCGCACCGGTAGGCAAGCGCCAGATCATCGTGCCGCGCAAGGGCGTGACCGAGCTGCAGCGCCTGCTGGAAGGCGGCGACCGTGCGCTCGAGCTGGAAGTGGGCCGCAGCCACATCCGCGTGAAGCGCGACGATGTGACCTTCACTTCCAAGCTCATCGATGGTCGTTTCCCGGATTACGCGGCGGTGATTCCGATCGGCGCGGACCGCGAAGTCCAGTTGGACCGGGAAGTGCTCCGTGCGGCGCTCCAGCGGGCCGCGATCCTGTCGAACGAGAAGTACCGCGGTGTCCGCGTCGAAGTCTCGCCAGGCCAGCTCAAGATCAGCGCCCACAATCCCGAGCAGGAAGAGGCCCAGGAAGAGATCGAGGCTGACACCAAGGTCGACGGCCTGGCGATCGGCTTCAACGTGAACTATCTGCTGGACGCGCTTTCGGCCCTGCGCGACGAGCACATCGTCCTGCAGCTCCGCGACGCCAACTCCTCCGCTCTGGTCCGCGAAGCCAGCAGCGAGAAGTCCCGTCACGTGGTAATGCCGCTTCGGCTCTGACGCACCTGTTCCACGTGGAACACGATGCATCGCCCGGCTTCGGCCGGGCGATGTCGTTTCAGCCTGTGGCGAATCGGGCGCGTCACGACTCAGATGCTGCCCACGCTAGAATTTGGTCCATATGATCCTGCTGTTCGCCTGCGCTGCCCTCTCGTGCCTTCTCGATCCACGCGAATCGCTGTCCGTGGGGCCAACCCGGTGCAGGTGACTCGTCTGGAAGCCAGCGGGTTGCGACGCTTTCCGCAGGTTTCACTGGCGCCGGAAGCCGGGCTCAACCTGATTACGGGGGACAACGGCGCCGGGAAGACCAGCCTGCTGGAAGCCCTGCACCTGATGGCGTACGGCCGGAGTTTCCGTGGGCGTGTACGGGATGGGTTGGTACGCACCGATGCGGAAGCCATCGAGGTGTTCGTCGAATGGCGAGAAGCAGGGCAAGGACGACATCGCCGGGCGGGCTTGCGCCATACCGGTCAGACCTGGGCAGGACGGCTGGACGGCGAGAACGTCGCCCAGCTGGGAGATCTCTGCGCGGCGTTGGCGGTCGTGAGCTTTGAGCCGGGCAGTCATGCCTTGGTTACCGGCGGTGGCGAGCCACGGCGTCGTTTCATGGATTGGGGCTTGTTCCACGTGGAACAGGGGCGCGAAGGGGGCTTTCTTCCCCTGTGGCGCCGCTATGCACGTGCCCTGAAGCAACGGAACAGTCTGCTTAAAGCCGGAATCGCCGGTAAGCAGCTGGACGCATGGGATCACGAGCTCGCCGAGGCGGGCGAACCGCTCACCAGTCATCGGCAAGGCTATCTGGATGCGCTGCAGGGCGACCTTGCGGAGGTGGTGACCGAGCTTGCCCCGTCGCTCGGGGCTGCAAGCCTGCAGTTCCAGCCGGGTTGGCGCCGCCACGAACTGTCGCTGGTCGATGCGCTTCTACTGTCCAGGGATCGGGATCGTGCCGCCGGCTACACCACGGTGGGGCCGCACCGCGCCGATTGGCGCATCGACTACTCCACCCTGCCCCAGCGCGAGACGCTCTCGCGGGGGCAGGCGAAGCTCACGGCCCTGTCGTGCCTGCTGGCACAGGCCCAGGATTTCGCTCGGCGACGTGGCGAATGGCCGGTAATGGCGCTGGACGATCTGGCCTCCGAGCTGGACCGGCATCACCAGCGCCGTATTCTCGAGCGCCTGCTTGCCAGCGGTGCCCAGGTGTTCATTACAGGTACCGAACCCCCATTGGGTTTGGCCGACACCGGGATCATGCCCACCTTGTTCCACGTGGAACAAGGGGCTGTCCAGCGCGTCACGGATGCCCGGCCAGGGGGCTAAGTGCCCACCAGTGCTATAATTCCGCATTGATCCCTTGGCTCGCGCATTGCGCCTACCGACCCGGTGGCGCGGCGTCCGCCATGCAGCCGACACGAAGCGAATGACCGACGAAACGACCTCTTCTGCACCGAACGGCAACACGTACGACGCCAACAGTATTACCGCGTTGGAGGGCCTGGAAGCGGTCCGCAAGCGTCCCGGCATGTACATCGGCGACGTGCATGACGGCACGGGTCTGCACCACATGGTGTTCGAAGTCGTCGACAACTCGATCGACGAGGCCTTGGCCGGGCATGCCGACCATGTCGCGGTCACGATCCACGCAGACGGTTCGGTGTCGGTCTCCGACAACGGTCGTGGCATTCCGGTCGGCAAGCACGCGCAGATGAGTGTCAAGTTGGGTCGCGAGGTCTCGGCGGCCGAAGTCGTCATGACCGTCCTCCACGCGGGTGGCAAGTTCGACGACAACAGCTACAAGGTGTCTGGCGGCCTGCACGGCGTGGGCGTCAGCGTGGTCAACGCGCTCTCCGAGAAGCTGCAGCTGGATATCTTCCAGGGGGGGTTCCACTATCGCCAGGAATACAGCAACGGCGCCGCCCTGGGACCGTTGACCCAGGTGGAAAGCACCACCAAGCGCGGCACCACGCTGCGGTTCTGGCCGTCGGTCACGGCCTTCCATGGCAACGTCGAGTTCCACTACGACATCCTGGCGCGTCGCCTGCGTGAGCTGTCCTTCCTCAATTCCGGCGTCAAGATCGTACTGGTCGACGAGCGGGGCGAAGGACGGCACGACGACTTCCACTACGAAGGTGGCATCCGCAGCTTCGTGGAGCATCTGGCGCACCTGAAGACGCCGCTGCATCCGCACGTGATCGCGGTCAGTGGTGAGCAGAACGGCATTACCGTCGAAGTCGCCCTGCAATGGACCGACGCCTACCAGGAAACGATGTTCTGCTTCACCAACAACATCCCGCAGAAGGATGGCGGTACCCACCTCATTGGCTTCCGCGCGGCACTGACGCGCACGCTGACCAACTACATCGAGCAGAACGGCATCGCCAAGCAGGCCAAGGTCAACCTGTCCGGCGACGACATGCGCGAAGGCATGATCGCGGTGCTGTCGGTGAAGGTACCGGACCCGAGTTTCTCGTCGCAGACCAAGGAGAAACTGGTCAGTTCCGACGTCAGGCCGGTCGTTGAGAGCACGTTCGGTGCACGTTTGGAGGAGTTCCTGCAGGAACACCCCCATGAGGCCCGCGCCATCGCCGGCAAGATCGTCGACGCCGCCCGCGCCCGCGAGGCCGCCCGCAAGGCGCGCGACCTGACGCGGCGCAAGGGTGCGCTGGATATCGCCGGCCTTCCCGGCAAGCTGGCCGACTGCCAGGAGAAGGATCCGGCACTGTCCGAACTCTTCATCGTCGAGGGCGACTCCGCAGGTGGTTCCGCCAAGCAGGGTCGCAACCGCAAGAACCAGGCGGTGCTGCCTTTGAGGGGAAAAATCCTCAACGTCGAACGCGCGCGCTTCGATCGCATGCTCGCCTCCGCCGAAGTCGGCACGCTGATCACCGCGCTCGGCACCGGCATCGGCAAGGACGAGTACAACCCGGACAAGCTGCGCTACCACCGCATCATCATCATGACCGACGCCGACGTCGACGGTTCGCACATCCGCACGCTGCTGCTGACGTTCTTCTACCGGCAGATGCCGGAGCTGATCGAGCGCGGTCACGTCTACATCGGCCTGCCGCCGCTGTACAAGCTCAAGCAGGGCAAGCAGGAGCTGTACCTGAAGGATGACGCGGCGCTCAACGTCTATCTGGCGAACAATGCCGTCGAGGGCGCGTCGCTGATTCCCGCGAACGGTGAACCGCCGATTTCCGGCGAAGCGCTCGAGAAGCTGCTGCTGGTGTTCACCACGGCCCGCGACGCGATCGCGCGCAATGCGCACCGTTACGATCCGGTGCTGCTCGAGTCGTTGATCGATTTCACGCCGCTCGATGCGGAACATCTGCAGCAGAACATCGACGAGCGCCACGAACTCGATGCGCTGGAAGCCAAGCTCAACCGTGGCAGCCTCGGCAGTGCCCGCTACTCGCTGACGCTGCAGCCGGCGACCGACCAGCGCCCCGCCGCGTTGCTGGCCACGCGCCGGCACATGGGCGAGGAACTGGTACAGGTGCTGTCGCTGTCGGCGTTCGAGAGCGGCGAACTGCGGCCGCTGCGCGAAGCCGCTGCGCTCCTGCATGGTCTGGTGCGTGAGGGCGCGCAGGTCGTCCGCGGCAACAAGGCGCAACCGGTGGCCACGTTCGCCGATGCGCAGGCGTGGTTGCTGGAAGAAGCCAAGAAGGGCCGCAGCATCCAGCGCTTCAAGGGCCTGGGTGAAATGAACCCCGAGCAGCTGTGGGATACCACGGTCAATCCCGACACGCGCCGCCTGCTGCAAGTGCGGATCGAAGACGCCGTCGCGGCCGACCAGATCTTCAGCACGCTGATGGGCGATGTCGTCGAGCCGCGTCGCGAGTTCATCGAGGACAACGCGCTGAAGGTGTCCAACCTCGACGTCTGACGCCGCGCGAATGAGCGAGATGCCCGCTTCGTCGGACGCCGTGGAAGCGTCGCCGGCCCCCCTGCCCTTGCGTGGTGTCCTGCCGGCGTTCGTCCTCGATGTGGCGCTCGCCGTCACGCTCTCGTTTTCGACGCTGATGCTCGGCTTGTTCGGATGGGCCGCGTGGCGTGGCATCCAACTCGCGCGACAGCAAGGGAGCGCGCCGGATGCGCAAGCGTTGCAGGCGCAACTCGGCACGCCGCCGATTCTCTTCCTCATCGTCATGACGCTGGTCAGCACGGGCGGAACGGCGCTTGTGCTGTATTTCTGGCGTCGTCGTGCGACGGTCGCCGAACGACGTGAATCCACCGATCGTGCAGGCAAGCCGAGCACCTGGGGCTGGGCGCTGGCCGCCGGGGGGGCGACCTTTCTCTTCAGTACATTGATGAGTGCGGGTGGGCGCGCGCTGGGGCTGGAGCTGGAACCGAGCAACCTCGACATGATCCGGGATGGATTCGTCCGTTTCCCCGTGTTCCTGGCGCTGTTCGCGGTGGTGCTGGCGCCACTGTACGAAGAACTGCTGTTCCGGCGCGTCCTGTTCGGACGGCTGTGGAAGGCAGGCTGGCCGCTCCTCGGGCTGGTGCTCAGCAGCCTGATCTTCGCGCTGGTCCACGAACTGCCTGGCCTCAATGGAAAGCCGATCGGGAGTACGGTGTTCCTGATCTTGGTCTACGCCGGCATGGGCGGCATCTTCGCCTGGGTCTACCGCCGGACCGGAACCCTCTGGGCACCGATCGCCGCCCACATCCTGAACAATGGGATAGCGCTGGCTGTCCTGCAGGTTTACGGCGGTGCGCCGGTTTAATGTGATTGACAAAAGTTTAAGACGCGCTTGCCCAGACTCGGGTGTCGCGCAATATCGCAGGGGGCGAAGCATGAAACTCCGGATCCTCGGAACCGCCATGGTGCTGGGCCTGACGGCCTGCGCCACCACCACCTCGCCTACCGGCCGGACGCAGATGGTCGGCGGCGTCTCGCAGGCGCAGCTGGACCAGCTCGGCGCGCAGGCCTTCGCCGAAACCAAGGCGAAGGAGACCCTCAACCGGGACGCGAAACAGAACGCCTACGTCACTTGCGTCGTCAACGCGCTGGTGCGCCAGTTGCCGCCCGAGCAGCGCAGTGTCGCGTGGGAAACGGCGGTTTTCACCGACAAGGAGCCGAATGCGTTCGCCCTGCCGGGCGGCAAGGTCGGTGTGAACACCGGCATCTTCACCGTCGCGAAGAATCAGGATCAGCTTGCCGCGGTGCTGGGACACGAAATCGGCCACGTGATCGCGCGTCATCATGAGGAACGCATCACCCGCCAGATGGGGGCACAGACGGGCGTCGGCGTGATCAGTGCGCTGCTGGGTGCGCGCTATGGCGAGGGCGTCGCCAACACGGCGAACCAGATCGGCGGCATGACGGCACAGACCGTTTTCCTCCTCCCCGGATCCCGGGAACAGGAAAGCGAAGCCGATATCGTCGGTCAGCGGCTGATGGCCCAGGCGGGTTTCGATCCGCGCCAGGCGGTCGGTCTCTGGCAGAACATGATGGCCGCCAGCGGCGGGCGCTCGCCCCAATGGCTGTCGACCCACCCCGATCCCGCGAACCGCATCCGCGAGCTCGATCGCGATGCGCCTTCCCTCGTCCCTACCTACGAGGCGGCCAAGCGGGCGGGAAACGCACCGAAATGCGGCTGACACACGCTGCGGTATTGCTGCGGAGCAGCACCTGAAACGGTATCCGCGTTCCCCCGGTTTCTGTTAGTTTTGCCGGCCCCGCACGCAGACGGGATGAACGCACCATCTTCTGCTTGGCCCCATGAGGTTTGAACATGAAGCACCGTACGCCCAAGAAGACCCTTCTCAGTCTGATGCTGCTGGCCGCCTTCGGCGGCGCCGTCGTTGCCGACGCCGTGGCGCAAAGCGCCCGTTCCGCCGACCGCGGTGGCCGCAAGAACAGCGGCAAGCCCGAGGTGCGTTATCCGGACGCGACGCGCGAGGAGCCCAAGGCCAAGGGTTCCAGCAAGGCGCAGGGCAAGCTGAGCAAGCTCTTCAAGGCGTACGAGAAGGAAGACAACGAGGCCGAGACCCTCACGCTGGCCAAGGAACTGCTGGCCGACGGCAACGCCAACGAGTACGACAAGGCGATGGCCGCGCAGCTCGGCGCCCAGGCCGCCTACAACCTCGACGACATGGCGACCGCCAAGCAGTTGCTGCAACAGGCGGTCGACCTCAACGCACTGGACAACAATGGCCACTACCAGTCCCTGCTGATGCTGGCGCAGCTGCAGTTGCAGGACGACGAGTTCGAACCGGGCATGGCCAATCTGGATCGCTACCTGGCGGAGACCAAGTCCAACAAGCCGGAAGACCTGATCCAGAAGGGACAGGCGCTCTACCAGATGGAAAAGTTCGCCGAGGCCATTCCGGTGCTGGAAAAGGCCATCGCCGCAACGCCGGAGCCCAAGGACAGCTGGTACAGCCTGTTGCTCGCTTCGCTGGTCGGCGCGGATCGTCCCGCCGATGCGGTGAGGATCGCCGAGCAGATGGCGGCCAAGGCACCGACGGACAAGAAGGCCCAGCTCAACCTGGTGGCGACCTACCAGCAGGCCGACCAGTTCGACAAGGCGGCCGCGACGCTGGAGAAGCTGCGTGCCGCGGGCCAACTGTCCGACGAGAAGGAATACCGCCAGCTCTATGTCACCTACGCCAATATGGATGGCAAGGAGAAGGAGGTCATTTCCGTCGTCAATGAGGGCCTGCAGAAAGGCATCTTGAAGCCGGACTACCAGACCCAGCTGGCGCTGGCGCAGGCTTATTACTACTCCGAGCAGATCCCGCAGGCCATCGAAGCATGGCAGAAGGCGGCTCCGCTGGCGCCCAACGGCGACACCTATCTCAACCTCGCGCGCGTGCTGTGGCAGGAAGACCGCATCCCGGAAGCCAAGACCGCGGCGCGGGCCGCGCTGGAGAAGGGATTGAAGAAGCCGGAAGACGCGAAGAAGATCATCGCGCTGCCCTAACGCGATCGGATGACACCGAAGGCCAATAATCCATACGGATGATGGCACCGGGGCGTCGGATTGGTATAAGCTGGGGGTTCCGCCGGTGAAAACCACCGGCAGGGCCCAGAATCAACGAGGCGCCTCGGTGCCCGTATCAACCTTGAGTTAATTGGCGCATGGCTGAACAACTGGTCATCAACAGGTACCGGGAACAGGAAGAGGACAACAGCCTCAACTGGCCCCGTATCATCGGTATTGCCTTCGTGATCGCGTTGCACGCAGCTGCCCTGCTTGCGCTGTTGATCCCGGCGGTCGCTCCTCCGGCGGAAAAGGAAAAGGAGCGTCGGACCTCGGTCGTCATCGTCGATGCACCGCCGCCGCCGCCTCCCCCGCCGCCGCCGCCGCCGCCGCAGGATACGCCGCCGCCGCCGGTCAAGAATCTGGCGCCGCCGCGCACCACGCCGCTCCCGCCGCCGCCGGAAGCGCCCCCGGTCGATATCGCCGAACCGCGTCCGACCGACATCGTGACCCCGCCATCGCCGCCGGCCCCGCCGGCAGCCGTCCCGGACATCGGCGCCAGCGTCGACATCTCGTCGAAGAACATGAACCCGCCCCGCTACCCGCCCGCCGCCGCGCGCGCCGGTATCGAAGGTACGGTCATCCTGATCATCGACGTCGACGCCAATGGCAACGTGACCAACGTGTCCGTGGAGAAGTCCAGCCGCAACCGCGATCTCGATCGCGCTGCCATGGACGCCGCGCGCAAGTGGCGCTTCAATGCTTCCGTCGTCAATGGCCAGAAGGCTGCAGGCCGCGTGCGCGTGCCGGTGGACTTCAACATGGGCGGCTGATGCCCTCGGGCATCGATCGTTTTCAACGTAACCCGCAACACTCTCAATCAACACTTATATAAAGGTAAGCGTCATGCTGCAGGAAACCCTTTTCGCCGCCGCCGCCGGGGGCAACAACGCCGCGAATGCCCTGTCGCAGATGGGCTTCGAGCACATGATCTCCGAGATGGTCAGCAAGCCCGGCGAGTTCATCGTCTCCTGGGTCGTGCTGCTCACCCTGGTCATCATGTCGGCCATGTCCTGGTACTGGACCGTCATCAACGTGCTGCGCAGCACCCGCCTGAAGGGCCAGGCCGATCGCGTGACCAGCTCGTTCTGGGAAACCCCGAACGCGCAGGACGCCATCCGCCTGATGGAAGAACAGCCGAAGAACGAGCCGTTCTCCAAGATCGCCCTCGACGCTGCCCAGGCCGCTGCGCACCACCAGCGTTCGGAAGGTTCGGGCGAGACCCTGAGCCGCTCGGAGTTCGTGGACCGTGCCCTGCGCCAGGCCGTGACCCGTGAGAGCACCAACCTCCAGGGCGGCATGACGCTGCTCGCCACCGTCGGTGCGACCGCGCCGTTCGTGGGTCTGCTGGGTACGGTGTGGGGCATCTACGGCGCCCTGATCCGCATCGGTGCGACCGGCCAGGCTTCGATCGACGCCGTCGCCGGCCCGGTGGGTGAAGCGCTGATCATGACCGCGATCGGTCTGTTCGTCGCCATCCCGGCGGTGTTCGCCTACAACTTCTTCAGCAAGACGAACGCGGCCGTCATCGCCAAGTTCGACACGTTCGCGCACGACCTGCACGACTTCTTCGCCACCGGCTCGCGCGTTCGCTGAGCCGGCGGTACAAGCAGTCAACGCAACGTTCTAGACGGAGCCCGTCATGGCTTTCAGTAGTGGTAATAGCGGTGGCCCGATGGCCGAGATCAACGTCACGCCCCTCGTGGACGTGATGTTGGTGCTGCTGATCATCTTCATCATCACGGCGCCGCTGATGTCGCACAAGGTGAAGATCGACCTGCCCGAGACCCCCCAGATCGCGAAACCCGACGACGAGGGTCCCAAGACCCCGCCGATCACCATCTCCGTCAAGGAGAACGGTGACCTGTTCTGGGGCGACGAGCCGGTCAGCAAGGCCATCCTGGAGTCGCGCCTGTCGAGCGCCGCCCAGCTGCAGCCGCAGCCGAAGCTCAACCTGCGCGGCGACAAGACGACCAAGATGGGTGTCATCGCGGACGTGACCAAGCTCGCGCAGGGCCAGGGCATGCTGGACATCGGCTACGTGGCCACGAAAGAGAAGGGGCAGTAAGCCATGGCATTCAGCAGTGGTGGTAACAAGGGTCCCATGGCCGACATCAACGTCACGCCCCTCGTGGACGTGATGCTGGTGCTCCTGATCATCTTCATCGTGACCGCGCCGATCATGACGTATCCGATCGAGGTCGCCCTGCCGCAGCGCGTGATCAACCCGCCGCCGCAGATCAAGGAACCGCCGCCGCCGATCGAGTTGAAGATCAACGCCGACGGTACGGTGTACTGGAACAACAGCCCGGTGAACGTGTCGGATCTGCAGACCCGGATGGAAAACGAGGTCCAGCGCGATCCGACCAACCAGCCGGAGCTGCGCATCGAGGCGAACTCGGAAGCGCACTACGAGGTGATGGCCAAGGTGCTGGCCGCCGCCAAGAACGCGCAGATGTTGAAGATCGGTTTCGTGCAGTAATCCTGACGCGCAACACAGACTTGAACGCCGCCCTCCGGGCGGCGTTTTTCTTTGGGGCCGACATCCCTCTTGCGGCACACCCGGCACGGGCGTAGCGTCCAGCTTACGGTCCCGACAGAAGGAGGTGTGCCATGGCGTTCTCCGCTCCCGCAAGCCGTTCCGAACTGGCCGAGATCAACATCACGCCGCTGGTCGACGTGATGCTGGTCCTGCTCGTGATCTTCATGGTCACCGCGCCGATCCTGTCGCGCCCCATCGAGGCCATGCTGCCGCAGCCCGTCGAGGGCAAACCGGTCGAACCGCGGAATGACCTGGTGCTCAAGGTCGGGCTCGCGGGCCTGTACACGCTGGACGATCGTCCCGTGACGCTGGCGGAACTGCGTGCGCGGCTTGAAGATGCGCGTATCGCCGATCCGCGCACCGTGCTGCAGGTGGAGGCCGCCGACGGCGCCGACTACCAGCAACTGGTCACCGCGTTGGCGCAGGCCGAGGCCAGCGGTCTGGGCAATATCGTGATGAGGAACTGACCGCGCGCGGTCTGTTCCGTCAGCGCCCGCCGTCGGTCGATGAGGCCGCCAGGATGGCGAGATAGCGGCCGACGGTCATGTCCAGTCCGGCGTAGAGCGCCTCGCCGATCAGCGCGTGGCCGATGGACACTTCCAGCACCTCGGGAACCGTGGCCAGGAAACGTCCCAGGTTGTCCTGGCTGAGATCATGTCCTGCGTTGACCCCGAGGCCCAGCGCCTGGGCTTCCCGTGCGGTGCGGACGCAACGCGCCAGCTCGTCGGTGGCATCGCCGCGCACTGCGGCGTCGGCGAACGGGCCGGTGTAGATCTCGATGCGGTCCGCGCCGATGCGCGCCGCCGACGCCAGGCCGTCGCAACCCGCGTCGACGAACAGGCTGACCCGGCAGCCCATGCGCTTGAGCCCGGCCACCAGCGGACGCAGGCGTTCGGTGTCGCGCGCGAAATCGAAACCGTGGTCCGACGTGATCTGCCCGTCGCTGTCCGGGACCAGCGTGGCCTGCGCCGGGCGTACTTCATCGCACAGGGCGAGAAAGCCGGGATACCCCATCCGCGCGGGTGCGAAGGGATTGCCTTCCACATTCAATTCGACGCCGCGCGCGCGGGTCAGCGAAGACAGTGCGCGGACGTCGTCGGGGCGGATATGGCGCTGGTCAGGACGCGGATGCACCGTGATGCCATGCGCACCGGCATCAAGACAGGCCTGCGCAGCGCGGACGACATCGGGTTCGGCGCCGCCGCGGGAATTCCGAAGGACCGCAATCTTGTTGACGTTGACGCTGAGCAGAGTCACGGGGCGGGCGGTTCGGTCGGTGGCGTCGTGGCGCTGCGTCGCGCTTCGGCCAGTTCGCGCAGGCGCCGCAGTTCCGCAGGGTCGATCATCATCGAGGGGTCGCGGCTGGTTTCGCCCAGCCGGCGCGCATGCCGGCCCATGATCCAGGCCACGAACAGGCCCAGCGACGCGAGCATGAGGAAGACCATCAGCGGCATCGATGTCGTGCGCAAGGCCATGAACATGCAGCCGATCGCCATCAACAGGAAAAGCCAGTGCATCGTCCACCCCCGGGCTTGGTGGCCGCATCTTACCGCTTCCCTCCGAAGCCAAGAACGGCCGTGCTTCACAGCAGGGGCGACATCAGCCGTGCCAGCGCCTCGGGTAGCCTATGTCGCCACAGCGAGCGTCCACGCTGGAGCCGCACGGGGTCGCTGGAAGCGAGTTCGCCTTCCATCCACTGCGCCAGCGTGCCGGCGACGCCACGGTCCCGGAACATCATGGAGATCTCGAAATTCAACCGGAAACTCCGGTGGTCGAAATTGGCGCTGCCGATGATCGCCAGCGCGTCGTCGCACAGCAGGGCCTTGCTGTGCATCATGCGCGGGCCGTATTCGTACACCTTCACGCCCGCTGCGAGCAACTCTTCGAAATAGGAGCGCGCCGCCAGCGTCACCAGGCGAGAATCGCTGACCTTGGGCACCAGCAACCGCACGTCGAGGCCGCCCAGGGCGGCCGACGTCAGTGCCATGCGCGCGGCTTCGCCGGGGACGAAATAGGGCGTCACCAGCCATACGCGCTGCTTCGCTTCGTGGATCGCCGCGACCTTGGCGCGATGGATCGGCTCCCAGGCCGAGTCCGGGCCCGACACCAAAGCCTGTACCGAGATCCCGCCGCGGACGTTCGCATCGCTCGCGCTCCACAGGCGCGTGCCCTGGAAATCCTTGCGCTGCTGGCCGGTCGCATACACCCAGTCCTCGACGAACACCTGCTGGACGCTGCGCACGATCTCGCCTTCCAGGCGCAGGTGGAGATCGCGGAAGGCGTCTTCGCACAAGGACTCGTCCTCGTCGTCGGTGACGTTGATGCCACCGGTGAAGGCGATGCGGCCGTCGACCACCACGATCTTGCGGTGCGTGCGCAGGTTCAACCAGGGACGCGTGAAGGGGCGGAAGCGCGTCGGGTGGAACCAGGCGTGCTCACCGCCCGCCTCGATCAATGCACGCAGTGCGCGGCTCTTCAGCCGGTTCGAACCCACGGCGTCCAGCAGCAGCCGAACCTTGACGCCTTCGCGCGCCTTCCGCGTGAGCGCTTCGAGAATGCGCTGGCCGGTGCGGTCGCCGTTGAAGATGTAGTACTCCAGGTGGATGTGGTTCTCGGCCGCGGCGATGGCGTCCAGGATGGCCAGATACGTGGCGCAGCCGTCGACCAGCTGCTGCACGGAGGTTGCGGTGGAAGGCGGCAGCCCGGTCGTCTTCTGCGCCAGCATGGGCAGCTCCGCGCTGTTGCCGTCCGCCGGCGCGAAGACCTCGTAGCTCTCCACGCCCTCGCGCGAGCGCGTGCGGCGCAGCTGGTGCCGCTTGATCCGCTGCGGACCGAGCAGGAAATAGATCAGGTAACCCACGTAGGGCAGCAGTGCGAGCGAAAGCAGCCAGCTCAACGTGGCCACCGGCTCGCGTTTCTGCAGAACGATCCAGGCGCATAACGGCACCAGGTACAGCAGCCAGGCCAGCGTCACCCACAGCTTCAGGTGGGGCAGGGAAACGATGGCGTCGTACGTCGCCCGCAGGAAATCAAGCATGGGGAGATTCTAGGGCGTGGACCGGTAAAAGGCGGGCAGGGACATCGTGTCCGGACGCCGTGCCGGATCTGGGGCGCCGCCGCCATGGCGGCATCACGCGCATCGGCACACCGTTCCCCGCCAGCACCCGCAGGCCGGGCGCGGCCCGTGGGGGCAAGTGTCATGTGAGAACTCGACGGTCACGTGTCCTGCTCACGGGCGGGGCTGCGAAGAGCGTAACGCCAGTCACCTTCTAGCGAGACTTTCATCACAAAAAGTCGCGCGAAGGATATCGCAGCCACGCACCGGAGCAGGGGAAACATGAACAGGATCTACCGCAAAGTCTGGAATCGCGCGCTGGGCCAGTGGGTCGTCGCGTCGGAACTCGCCCGTCGCGATGGCGTGGACGGCGCCACCGGCGCGGTCGCTTCCCCTGCCTCGGCGCCGAAGAATGCCTTGGCGTTGGCCCTTCTGCTGGGATTGGGCGCTGCCGGCGCCGACAGCGCATGGGCGTTCGATGCAGTGTGCGTGGATCCGGCGACCGGATTGCCGGTCGGGAATGTCGCCGCTGCGGGTGACCAGGTGGCTTGCGGCGTGGATGCGGTGGCCATCGGCGCCGAGTCCATCGCCATCGGCGTCCGTGCGCGGGCGACGGGCGTGAGCGCGGTCGCGTTCGGCCCCGATGCGCTGGCGCAAGGCGGCTCCGCGGTCGCGGTGGGCGACAACGCGCAGGCCATCGGGGCGGCAGCCACAGCCCTCGGATTCGAGGCGCGGGCCATCGGGCAGTACAGCATCGCCCTGGGGGCGGGCGCGCAGGCGATGGGCGACCTGGGCTACGCGATGGGCAACAACGCCCAGGCACGGGACCGCGACGTCGCGATCGGTGCGGGCGCGCTGACCGGGTCCACCGGGTCCGCCCAGACGACGGCGATCGGATTCAACTCTGCCTTCGGGTCGACCGGTGCCGTGGAATCCGTTTTCATCGGCGCGACGACCGGCAGCCAGAGCGTTGGACGGCAGAACACGTATGTGGGGTTTGGCGCCGGCTCTTCGGCCAACGGCGACCGCAACGTGTATGCGGGCTATTACGGCGGCGGACAAACGGCGGGCAGTTTCAACGTGGCGGGCGGCCACTACGCGTTGGCCGCCGTTACCGGCAGCCATAACGTGGCGCAGGGCACGGCCGCGGGCGCGTTGGTCACCGGCAGCGGCAATATCGCCATCGGCCAATTGGCCGGCACCCAGGTGACGGTCGATGCCGATGGCAATCCGACGGGCTTGATCCCATCGGCCCACAACGATGCGGTCAACATCGGCAGTAGGACGCGGGCGCTCGCCGACAATGCCGTCGCACTGGGAACGGGAGCGTCGGTCCAGGCCGGCGCAATGCAAGGCATCGCGATCGGCGAAGGCGCGCTGGTGCGCAGCGCGACAACGCGGCCGGGAACCTCCTCCATCGCCCTGGGCGACGGTGCCACGGTCGGCAGCGCCAGTGGAAGCGCGCTGAATGCCCTGGCGTTGGGCACGGGCGCGCTAGTGGGCGACAACGCAAGCGCGGCGTCCAGCAACAATGCGATTGCGATGGGTACCGGCGCGAATGCCTGGGGTGCCAACGCCGTGGCCATCGGCCCCGGTGCGCGCGTCGGCGGATCGTTCGCCACGTCCGTCGGGCATGCGGGTTCGATCGCGATCGGAAGCAACGCAGGGGCGTACTACGCCAACTCGATCTCCGTCGGCAACAACGCCATCGGCCATGCCGACAGCGTCACCGTCGGCGCCAACGCGACCACCACGCCTTCCTACGGCGCTTCCAACTACGGCGGCGGCAGCGTGGCGGTCGGCTATGGCGCCCAAGCCATCAGCGATGCACGGTTCGGTCGATCACAAAGCGCCTCATTCGGCTACAACGCAAGAGCCAACGTGGACGGCGGACTGTCGCTGGGCACGGGCGCGCTGACGACGGCCGTCGATGGCGTTGCCATAGGCAACGCATCGATAGCCGACACCGCCGCCGGCGCCGCGGGTTATGACCCGAGGACAGGACTGCTGTCGACCAGCACCTCGGCGACCTGGCTCAGCACTTCCGGTGCGGTGAGCGTGGGCGGCGCAGGCAACACCCGGCAGATCACCCGTGTCGCCGCCGGCACGCAGGCGACCGATGCGGTCAACGTGGCGCAGCTGCAGGCGGCGCAAACCCGCTACTACAGCGTCAACGACAACGGCGTGGTGGGCGGCAACTACGACAATGACGGTGCACTGGGCACCAATTCGCTGGCGGCCGGCGTGGGTGCCGCCACGGGCGCGACGGCCACCCAGGCTACGGCGCTGGGTTTCAGCAGCAGCGCCACCGGTGCGCACAGTATTTCGGTGGGCGACAGCGTCGCCGACGCGGCCAACAGCGTGGCCGTGGGTCGAAATGCTGCTGCTACAGCCGCCGATGCCGTCGCGATTGGTGGCGCCGATGCGGTGGCCAACGCGGCACGGGCGCAGGGCGCTCGCTCGACCGCGCTGGGCTGGGGCGCGACCGCCGCCGCGGCTGGCAGCGTTTCCGTGGGCGACAGCAGCGCAAACACGCAGAACGCCATCGCGATCGGCACGGGCGCGACCGCGACCGGCACGGGATCCATCGAAGGCTCGGTCGCGATCGGCTACAACGCGCGGGCCACGCAGTACCTGAGCGTTGCTCTCGGCACACGCGCAACGGCCTCCAATCGCTGGGCGATCGCCATCGGCGACATGTCGACGGCATCGGCGAGCGACAGCGTGGCGATGGGAAGTGGCGCGCTCGCCTCCGGCGCGGCATCGACCGCCTTGGGTGTCGTGGCCAATGCCACGGACGAAAGTGCCGTGGCGATCGGCGGTGGCGCGCATGCCTCGGGGCGGCAATCCGTGGCGATTGGCGGTGGCGACTACGCCACCACCAGCATGAGCGACGCTGCGCGCGCGTCGGGGGACCGTGCCATCTCCATCGGCTATCGCGCCATCGCGGGCGCGGACGACAGCGTTGCCATGGGCGTCGCCGCCCAAGCCCTGGGCCTGGGCGGCATCGCGCTCGGCAATGGCGCACACGCCAACGGCGCGCAGTCCATCAGCATCGGCACCGGCAACATGGTCAACGGCGACCGCAGCGGTGCCATCGGTGACCCGAGCATCGTCGATGCCGACGACAGCTACAGCGTGGGCAACAACAACACGCTGGGCGCAGCGGCGAACAACAGCTTCGCGCTGGGCAACAACATCAGCATCGACGTGGCCGACGCCACGGCGCTGGGCAGCGGTACGAGCGTGGCGCAGGTGGGCGGCGTGGCGCTGGGCAGCGGTTCCGTGGCCGGCACGGCAGCAGGCGTCGCGGGCTACGACCCGCGCACCGGTCTGCCGTCTGCCAACACGTCGCCGACGTGGGTCAGTACCCTGGCCGCGGTCAGTATCGGCAGCGCTGGCAACACCCGCCAGATCACCAACGTCGCCGCCGGCACAGACGACACCGACGCGGTCAACGTGGCGCAACTCCGGGCCGTATCGACGGCTGCCGGCGCCGGCTGGAATGCCACCGACGGGAACGGCAACACGGCCAACATCGGCCCGGACGGCACGGTTGCGTTCGAGAGCGGCAACGCGAACATCGCCGTGAGCCAGGCCGGTGTGGACGATGGCGGTGTAATCGACATCACGCTGAGCAACGACCTGGACCTGACCTCGGCGGGCAGCGTCAGCATCGGCGACACCGTGGTGAACAACGCGGGCGTGGCGGTCGGTACGGACGTGGCCTTGGGCAGCGGCGGCCTGACCGTCATCGGCGGCACGACGACGACCATCGTCAGCGGGACCGGCGTGCGCAGCGGCAACGTTGTACTGAGCGGTGTGAGCAATGACGTCACCGGCCTGTCGAACCGGACCTTGGCCGATCCCACCTTCGCCACTGCAGGCCGCGCGGCGACCGAAGAGCAGTTGCGTCTGGTGCGCAACGAGATCACCAGCGGCTTCACGCCACCGACGCGCTACTACGGCGTCAATTCCCTCGGCGGCGGCAACCAGCTGGGCGAGGGCGCGACCGGTGAAGACGCCATGGCGCTGGGCAAGAACGCGGAGTCGGGCGGACAGGATGCGGTCGCGCTGGGGCGCGGTGCGCGTGCGGACGAGGACGGCGGCATGGCGCTGGGCGCCGGTTCCCGGTCGCTGTCGCTCAATGCGCTCGCCGTGGGCGCGGGTGCGGTGGCCTCGCATGAGAACAGCATCGCGCTGGGCGCCGGGTCCGCCACCACCGTCGGTGCCCGCGCCGGCTACCAGGGCGCCTACGTCGGCAGCAGCAGTTCCACCGGCGAAATGAACATCGGCGGGCGCCAGCTCACCGGCGTTGCCGCAGGTTCCGCAGCGACCGACGCGGTGAACGTCAGCCAGCTGCAGGGCGGCGTGACGTACGCGATCACTGAGGCGAACGCCTATACCGATGCGCGCATCGCCACCATCGAGGGCGATCTGGTCGACATCCGCGGCGACATCACCGACATCCAGGGCGATATCGTGCGCATCGAGGGCGACATCACCCATCTGGACACGCGGGTCGGCGACGTGGAGGGCAGCGTGGCCAACCTCACCACCACGGTGAACCAGTTCGACAACCGGGTGACGAACCTGGAGCGCGGCGGCAGCGGTCCGTTCCAGGTCGCGCAGGGAGAAGCCTACGTGGCACCCGCTCCGACCGGTGCGAACGCCAGCGCGGGCGGCAACGGTGCGCGGGCCAGCGGCGACAACAGCACGGCGGTCGGCAACCAGGCCGTGGCCAGCGGCGCCGGCAGTACGGCGATCGGGCAGGGCGCGGTGGCGACGCACGACAACAGTGTCGCGCTCGGCCGAGGCTCGGCCACCACCGTGGGCGCGCAACGCGACTACAACGCGGCGTACGTCGGGGCCAGCACCTCCACCGGCGAGGTCAACGTCGGTGGCCGCACGATCAGCAGCGTGGCGCCGGGCATCGCGGGCACCGACGCGGTCAACGTCGACCAGCTCAACGGTGGTGTCGAATACGCCATCGACCAGGCCAACGCCTACACCGACAGCCGCTTCAACGCGTACCAGGGCGACAGGTGGAACCTGGAGCGCGGCTACCGCGGCGGTACGGCATCGGCGATGGCGATGGCGGGCCTGCCGCAGGCGTACCTGCCGGGCAAGAGCATGCTCTCGGTCGGCTTCGGCGGGTACCAGGGCGAGTACGGCATGGCGTTCGGCCTGTCCGGCATCACCGACAACGGGCGCTGGGTCTACCGCGCGCAGGCCACCGGCAACACCACACGCGATTGGGGCTTCTCGGTCGGCGCGGGCCTGCAGTGGTGATGGCATGAACAACGCCCCCGCCGACGCCCGTCCACTTCCCATTCTTCGTCGAGGTCTCCTGCCAATGTCTGCGTCGTCCCGTCCCGTGCATGTCCTGCGTCGCGCCGCCGCCGTCACCGGCCTGCTGTTGCTGGCCGCATGCGGCACCCGCCACGTCAGCCGCGACATTTCGCCCGACGGCGTCGCCGGCGAGGTGGTGTTTCCCGATCCTGCCGCCGTGCTGCTCGACAACGGCACGTTCCCGAACCGCGACAACCTGCGCGCCGTCGCCGCCGGCATCACCAAGACGCAACTCTACGACCTGCTGGGACGACCGCATTTCCGCGAGAGCTTCCGTGCGCGGGAGTGGGACTACCTGTTCCACTTCCGCACGAAGGAAGGCGTGACCACGTGCCAGTACAAGGTCGTGTTCGACCGGGACTACACCGGCCGGAGTTTCCACTGGGCGCCGGCATCGTGCGCGGCCTTGCTGGAAGGCGGGACATCCGCCTCGACCCCCACGCGGTTCGAACTGTCGGGCGATGCGCTGTTCGCGTTCGATCGCCATGCCGTGGCGGACCTGTTGCCCGGTGGGCGCGAACAGATCGCCGCCATCGCCGCCGAACTGCGTGGCAGCGACCTGTCGTCCGTGCAGGTGATCGGGCATACCGACATGCTGGGCGACGATGCCTACAACCAGAGGCTGTCGCAGCAGCGCGCGCTGTCGGTGCGTCGCCTGCTGATCGAAAGCGGCGTCGCGCCGGCGATGATCACCGCGCTCGGCGCGGGCGCATCGCAACCGGTCGCGTCCTGTGCGGGCGTTGCCGCTCGCGACGCGCGCATCGCGTGCGAACAACCCAACCGTCGCGTGGAGGTGCTTGCCCATGGCACGCGTTGATCGGAGCAGCGCCCGCCGCATCATGCCCCTGGGGCTCCTGCTGCTGGCCATGGTGCCCGTCGCGTCCGTCATGGCCCAGTCGCCAGAGGCCGGACCCGGCAACGCGCCGTCCGTGCTGGCGCCGAACGCCGCCGTCGAGGCCGCGCTGCAGGTCGCCGCGCTGGTGGATGCCGGCCGCATGGGCGAGTTGTGGGACGGCGCGTCGCCGGCGGTGAAGCGCGTGGTGGCGCGCGCGGCCTTCATCGAGGGCATCACGGCCGCACGGAAGCGGCACGGCGCAGTGACGGGGCGGCAATGGCTGGCGGTGCGCCGCCAGGTTCACGATGGCACGCAAACCGTGCCTGCGGGCCACTACGTGAGCATCGAGCTGGCGGGACGGCGTGCGGGCGACAGGCAGCTCCGCGAACTCGTATCGCTGCGGCTGGACGAAGACGGCACCGCACGGCTCAGCGGCTATGTGGTGGAGTAACGGCGTGCCTGATGCGCGCCGCACCCCAGGGCTCGCCGTGCTGGCGGTGATGCTCGCCGCGCCCGCGTTCGCACCGTCTTCCCGCTCCGCCGCCACCGCCGCGCCCGGCACCTCGCTGTACGCCGTCAACGCGGCCTCCCTCGCGACCGCGATGACGTACTGCATGAAAACGCACGGTCCCCTGCGCATCGGCTCGCGCGGCGAGACGTGCTTTCGCGAGGCGCGCAACCTGCCGGCACGCTATGGGCTGAGGACGCATGCCGAGCGGATCGACCGAACCTGCCACGATCCCGCCCAGTTCAATACCTGCATCACGCCGGAGATCGGCCGGCTGGTGATCGAACTGAACACCCACTTCGACGAACGCCGACCCTAGACCTGCGGGCGGATCTCCGGCTCTGCGACGCGGCTTCCATAAGATGTGGCCATGGGCGCACCGAAACATCCGGGCATCAAGGGACGGGGTTCCACCGGCTATCTGCCGGGACGGTTCGCCGTCACCATGCCGCAGGCGGTGGACGACGGCTGGCACGAGGCCGACACCGAAGGCGACATCGCGTCGGCGCCGCGGACCGAGGTGACCGAGGAACTCGCACGCAGCGTCATCACCCGCAACCAGTCGCCCGACATTCCGTTCGACCAGTCGTTGAACCCCTACCGTGGCTGCGAGCACGGGTGCGTCTACTGCTTTGCTCGTCCCTCCCATGCGTATCTGGATCTCTCGCCGGGCCTGGACTTTGAGACGAAGATCTTTGCCAAGTCGAACGCCGCTGAGTTGCTCAGGCTCGAGCTATCCAAACCTTCCTACCAGTGCTCGCCGATCGCACTGGGCATCAACACCGACGCCTATCAGCCAACCGAGCGCAAGTACCGGATTTCCCGTCAGTGCCTTGAGGTGCTCGCCGAGACAAAGCATCCGGTGAGCCTGGTGACCAAGTCAGCGCTGATTGAGCGTGATCTTGATCTCTATGCACAGATGGCCAAAGAGGGTCTGGTGTCCGTCTACTTCTCCGTCACTACCTTGGACAATCACCTTTCAGCCAGCATGGAGCCCCGAGCGGCGGCACCGCATGCACGTTTACGGGCCATGAAAGCATTTCATGATGCCGGCGTACCGGTTGGCGTCTTGGTAGCGCCGGTCATCCCGATGATCAACGATAAGGAGCTGGAGAAGATCCTGGAGGCTGCCAAGGACCACGGTGCGCGGTCAGCAGGCTATGTCCTGCTTCGCCTGCCACATGAGCTGACACAGGTCTGGCGGGAATGGTTGGAGCTGCATTATCCGGATCGCGCCAGGCACGTGATGAGCTTGATTCAGCAGATGCGGGGCGGGAAGGACTACGACAGTCGATTCGGTACACGCATGCGGGGCGAGGGTCCCTTTGCGCAGCTGCTGAAAACACGTTATGAGAAAGCGTATCGCCGCCTCGGCTTTGACCGCCTGGCTGCGCTGGACTGCACCAAGTTCGTCAAACCGAACAAGCCCTCGCCGCAGGGCCAGCTGTTCTGATGCCTGATTGACCATCGGCAGAACCCAGTCGAAGAGCCGCCCTGCCGTTGCCAACGGAGGAGCGAGAGAAGATGCTAATTCTGGCTGGTCCGAATTGCAGGAAGGAGGTCAGTTTTCTCGGTAAGGCACTGAATCTAATCGATTAGCTGGAGCCGGCTAAAATTAGCAAGTTATGAGAATTCTCGCTAATTCGCCGCATCGGCCATCGAAGCTTAAGTCTGGGTCAGCCAGCCATCGCGGCCGCCCCAGATCCGACACAGGTCCGTCGCCCAGCGCTCGTCCGGGGCCTGCGCGACCGACGGAAGCGCCTGGACCCGCGGGCGCATGCCCACGGCCCGCTCGCGGACCTGCCAACCCATCAGCTGGAACACACGCTGCATGGTGTTCTTGTTTATGCCCATCACTGCCTAACTGGTTGGCGCTTAGCAACGGGTGGCAGCGCCGCATGGGTCAGCGTGTCATCAGGCAAGAATGAGTCACGGACATTCAGAACCCCCGGCGCGGCAGCTTTCCGACGTGAATTCGTGGTTCTCGCGCATTCGGCGCTGATGCCGAAGACTGCCTTCTGGGCCAGCTGGATGTGCCACCCCATACCACCTCACGCCGAGGAAGAACTGAACAACTTTCTAGGCAGTCACAAAATGTTGGTGCTCGTATTGTTTTGCGCGTCCCTCCCACGCCTACCTCGACCTGTCGCCGGGGCTGGACTTCGAAACGAAGATCTTCGCCAAGACCAACGCGCCGGAGGTGTTGCGGCGGGAGCTGGCGAAGCCGGGCTATCGCGTCAGTCAGATCTCGCTGGGCATCAACACCGACGCTTACCAGCCGACCGAACGCAGGCTGCAACTGACCCGCCGCATCATCGAGGTGCTGGCGGAAACCCGGCATCCGTTCTCGCTGATCACCAAGAACGCGCTGGTCGAACGCGACCTCGACCTGCTGGCGCCGATGGCGCGCGAGCGACTGGTGCATGTGTACTTCTCCATCACCACGCTGGACAACGCGCTGTCGTCGCGGCTCGAGCCGCGCGCGTCCGCGCCGCACGGCCGGCTGCGGGCGGTGAAGCAGCTCAGCGAGGCCGGCGTGCCGGTGGGCGTGATGTTCGCGCCGGTGATTCCTTGGGTGAATGATCACGAGCTCGAAGCCGTCCTCGACGCGGCGCGCGACGCGGGCGCCACCGCCGCCGGTTACGTGCTGTTGCGCCTGCCGCACGAAGTCGCGCCGCTGTTCCGCGACTGGCTGCAGACGCACCTGCCGGAGCGCGCGGCGCACGTGATGAGCACCCTCCGGCAGCTGCGCGGCGGCAAGGACTACGACAGCCGCTTCGGGCAGCGACTGCGCGGCGAGGGCGTGTATGCCGAGCTGCTGGCGCGGCGGTTCGCGCTGGCGTTGAAGCGCGCGGGCTTCGAAGGGCGACGGCACCCGCCGTTCGACACCACCCGCTTCGTGCCGCCGCGTGCGCCGTCGCCGCAGGGCGAACTGTTCTGACCTCGGGCGCGCTGCGACGATCGGTCACATCGACCCGGTGATCGCGCTTCGGACAATACGCGCTTCCGTCCGTGGCGTATCTTCGATGATCCAGTCGCTTTACCTCGCCGGTCCCGACATCTTCCGTCCCGACGCCGTGGCGCACGGCGAGCGATTGAAGGCGTTGTGCGCACGGCATGGTTTCGAGGGCCTGTTTCCGCTCGATGCGCAGGTGGCGGGGCACGCGACCGGCGATCCACTCGAAACCGCACGCTGGATCTACCGCGCGGACATCGGCCTGCTGGACGCCGCGGATGCCGTGCTGGCCAACCTCGATTTCTTCCGCGGCGCGGAACCGGACAGCGGGACATGTTTCGAAGTCGGTTACGCGATTGCCCGCGGCAAGCCCGTCTATGGCTACGTGCCCGACGGAGGCGGCCTGGCGGAGCGCATCCGCCGACGGTGCCCGCAGTATCTCGGCGAGGATGCCGGCGTCGATGCTGCTGGCTGGGAGCTGGAGGAATTCGGCCTGCCGCTCAACCTGATGCTGGCCGTGCCCTGCGTGATGGTGGTGGGCGACGCGGAGGCCGCGCTGCAGCGCCTGCGCGCGGACCTCGATGCGCGTCGCGCGACGGTCTAGCCGCTTGCGTACAGCCGCTCGGCCCGCTGGAACAGCACCCAGCTCGTCGCGATGTACTTGTCGCCGTGCAGCGGCCGGTTGCCGCGATGCGTGTGCGTGAAGGCCGTGGGCGCGATCAGCAGGCTGCCGGTGCGTGGCACGATCCTGCGCTGCTGGTGGAAGAATTCGGTCTCGCCGGCGCCGAAACCGTCGTTGAGATAGAGCGTCCACAGCACATGGCGATGCAGCGTCTCCGCATCGGCCGCTTTCGGGAACAGCTCGCAGTGCCAGTAGGGATAACCGCCTTCGCCGGCGGCATAGCGCTGCAGGTTGATCTTGCCCGGCACGAAGACCTTCATCACCAGCTTCATCAGCGCGGCCTCGTCCATGCCCGCGATGTCGTCGTGGCGAAGCCGGCGCAGCGTGCCGTCGGCATCCGGCTGTTGCAGCATAAGCGGTGCGATCAGGCTGAACGGGTACTTCCGGAGGTAGTGCTGCAGGCCGGCGAGCACGGCCAGGTTGAGGCGCTGCTCCACGTCGCGCCAGTCGGCCTGGCCGCTGATGTTGATGTCGCGGCTGTGCTTGAGCTCGGGATGGAGGCCGCCGCCGACGCGCCCGGGCTGGTCCTGTCCGCTGCCGTCGAAGCGCGCGACGATGGCGCGGCAGGTGTCCGCGTCCAAGGCGTCGGGATAGACCTCGATGAAGTCGGCAGGGGGGCTCATGCCCGGATTCTAGCCTCGGCGCCCTTCGTGCAAGTCCCCCGTGACCGCCAGGCACGACGCCATCGGGAAGCGCCTGGCGGACCCTGTGCAACCGACTTCACGCGGTTACGACATAGATGAACAATATATGGCCGCTTTCACCCCCCTGCCGCGTTCTGACTTACTCTCAGGCACGTGACAAGGGGGCTGCATGACTGGGGAAACGAACCGCGAGGCCATCCAGGCCGCATTGAAGCACTTCATCCTGGGCCAGTTTCCGGCCCTGCAGGGTCAGCACCTGCAGGCGGACGACTCGCTGCTGGACCTCGGGGTCATCGACTCGCTGGGGGTCCTCGATATCGTCACCTTCATGGAACAGCGCTATGGCCTGACCCTCGGCGACGAGGACATGGTGGCCGACCATTTCGCGTCCATCGCGGCCATGGCCGATATGATCCAGGCCAGGCTGCCCGCCGACGCATGACGGCGTACCTGCTGCACCACCTGCTCCGCGACAGCGCTGAGCGGCATGGCGACAAGGAGGCGCTGGTCCACCGCGACACGCGACTGGGCTACGCGGACCTGTGGCGCGCGGCACAAGGCGTGGCGAGCGGCCTGCGCGAAGCCGGCGTCAGGCCCGGCGATCGCGTGGGGGTGCTGCTGGATCCGTCGCCGGCCCTGCCGGTCGCCTTGTTCGGCATCGCCGCCGCGGGGGCGGTGTTCGTGCCCATGCACCATGGCCTGTTCCCGGAGCAGATCGAGCACATCGTGCGCGACTGCGGCATGGCATGCCTGGTCACCGATGCGGCGCGTTGGCAGCGCCTGGGCGGTGGACTGCAGTCCTGCGACGCGCTGTCCCGCGTGGCCCTCACGGGCCAGGTCGCCGACGACGGGAACCGGACGGACGCGGTGGCGATCCATGCGTTCGATGGCTGGTGCGCGAGTGGCCGGGCCGCGCCAGCTCCCCACCGCATCGGCCGCGACCTGGCGGCGATCCTCTACACCTCCGGTTCCACCGGCAAGCCCAAGGGCGTGATGCTGAGCCACGCCAACCTGCTGGCCGGCAGCGCCATCGTGTCGGAGTACCTGGGCATCGGGCCGTCCGACCGCATCCTGGCGGCCTTGCCTTTCAGTTTCGACGCCGGCCTGAACCAGCTGCTGACGGCGATACGCCAGGGCGGCACCTGTGTGCTGATCCGCTTCCTGTTCGCGCACGAGATCGTGGAGACGATGGCGCGCGAGCGGGTGACGGGGCTGGCCGGCGTTCCGCCGCTGTGGAACCTGCTGGTGCAGGACAGTTCGCGCTTGCGCAGCACGTCCCTGCCCGCGTTGCGCTACGTCACCAACACCGGCGGCGCGTTGCCGTTGCCCACCCTGGCGCGTCTGCGTGAGGCGCTGCCGGAAACCGACGTGGTGCTGATGTACGGGCTGACCGAGGCCTTCCGGTCGACCTACCTGCCGCCGGAGGAACTCGATCGCCGACCCACCTCGATGGGCAAGGCCATTCCGAACACCGAGATCCTGGTGCTGGACGACGCCGGCCGACCCTGCGCGCCCGGCGAGATCGGCGAGCTGGTGCATCGCGGGCCGACCGTCTCGATGGGCTACTGGGGACAGCCGGAGCTGACGGCCAAGGTGCTGCGCCCGAATCCGCTCCCGCCGCCGGGCACGGTCGGCGGCGAACTCGTCTGCTACTCCGGCGACCTGGTGCGCACGGACGAAGACGGCTTCCTTTACTTCGTCGGTCGCCGCGACAACCAGATCAAGTCGGCCGGCTTCCGCATCAGCCCCACCGAAGTCGAACAGGCGCTGTCCCGCAGCGGACCGGTGCGGGATGCGGCCGTGATCGGCATTCCGGACGATGCGCTGGGCCAGCGGCTGGTGGCGTGCGTGGTGCCGCAGGAAGGCAGCGACCTGGACGTTCCCGCCCTGCTCGCGGGCGTGTCGCGCCTGCTGCCGCGCCACATGGTGCCGCAGGTCGTCGACGTGATGGACGACCTGCCCAAGACGGGCAGCGGCAAGATCGATTACCCCGCGTTGCGCCGTCGTGCGCTGGCGGAGGCGCCGGGCCATGGCTGAGCCGGGCGGCGTCAGTACCACGGTGGCCGCCCTGCTCGAGCGCCGGTTCTGGGTACGGGCCGGCGAACTGCACATCGGCGGGATCGGCGTGCGTGCGCTTGCCGACGCCCATGGCACGCCGCTGTTCGTCTACGACCTGGACGGCGTGCGCCGGCAATGGCAGGCGTTGCGCGACGCGCTGCCGGCACGCTTCGACATCTGCTATTCGGTCAAGGCCAATCCGTCGCAGGCGCTGATCCGGTGCCTGCTCGACCTCGGTTGCGGCATGGAAATCGCCTCCCGCGGCGAACTGCACCAGGTGCTGGTCGCCGGCTGCGCCGCCGAGCGCATCCTGTTCGCCGGACCGGGCAAGCGCGACGACGAACTCGAGCAGGCCGTCGCGGCGGGCGTGGGCGAAATCCACATCGAATCCCTGGCCGAAGCCCGCAGGCTGGAAGCGATCGCGCAGCGGCACGCGAAGACCGTCCGCATCGCGCTGCGCATCAATCCCGCCGGCGCTGTCGAAGGCGGCGGCATGCGCATGGGGGGGCGCGCCGCGCCGTTCGGCATCGACGAGGACCAGGCCGATGGCGTGGTCGATGCCCTGCGCGCGTCGCCGTGGCTGCGCATCGTTGGCGTCCATCTCTACATGGGAACGCAGATCCTCGATGCCGCGTTGTTGTTGCGGCAGTACGGCGAGGCGCTCGACATCGCGCGCCGGGTCGCGTCGCGCTGCGGGTATCCGCTGGAGACGCTCGACTTCGGCGGCGGTCTCGGCATTCCGTATTTCGACCACGAACGTCCGCTGGACCTCGCGGTGTTACGGCAGGGACTGGTCGCGCTGGTCGCTTCCACCGCAGGCGACTCATGGCTGTCGACCACGCGGTTCGTGGTGGAACCCGGGCGGTTCCTGGTCGGCGAAGCCGGCGTCTACCTGAGCCGGGTGATCGACGTGAAGCAGTCGCGCGGCAAGACCTTCGTCGTCGTCGACGGCGGCATGCACCATCACCTGGCGGCCTCGGGCAATCTCGGCCAGACCATCAAGCGGAATTTCCCGCTCGCGGCGATCGACCGGCTCGACGATGCCTGCGACCCGCCCGTCGACGTGGTCGGCCCGCTGTGCACCCCGCTGGATACGTTGGCACGCAGCGCGGTCCTGCCCGCGCTGCGGCCGGGAGACCTGGTCGGCATCTTCCAGTCGGGCGCCTACGCGCGCACGGCCAGCCCGCACGGTTTCCTCAGCCATGGCGCGCCGGCCGAAGTGGTGGTGGATGCCGGCATCGCGCGGCTCGCGCGCCGCCGCGGCTGCGACGAAGACGCGCTCGCGGACCAGGTCGTCGATCACGGCGGGCGGTCCTGAACGTGGGTGCGGACACGTCATGGCGCGCATAGTCCCGCTCGACGCGGCGATGGTGCCGGCGCTGGAGCGCGAGATCCTGCCCCAGCTCAACCCCCGCATGCCCGCGGAACGCTGGCGCCGCCTGTTCCTGCCGCCGTGGCGGCACGAGGGACCGCTGGGCCACGTGCTGGTGGAAGGCGAGCGTATCGTCGGCATGATCGGCACACTGTTCGGGCAGCGCGACATCGAGGGAATCCCGCATCGCGTGTGCAACCTGCACAGCTGGTACGTGGCGCCCGAACACCGGGCGATGAGCCTGATGCTGCTCAAGCCGCTGCTGTCGATGCGCGACGTGACGCTGACCGACTTCAGTCCGTCGCCGCGCGTGCTGGAGATCTCGCGTCGCCTCGGATTCCAGGTGCTCGACGACCGTGTGCACGTGTTGCCCGCGCTGCCGGGACGTGCGCGCGGCAGTGTCGAGGTCGGGATGCTCGTCGACGACGCGCATGCCGCCACGGTGCTCTCGCCCACGGACCTCGCGCTGTTCCGCGACCATCAGGGACTCGACTGCGAGCATCTGCTGGCGCGGGACGGCGATGCGTACTGCTATGTCGTCCACACCGGCCACCGTCAGCGCCTACTGCGCTATCGGCGCGTGCAGTACCTCAGCCATCCCGCGCTGTTCGCGCGGCACCATCACGCGATCCGGCACCACGCGCTGCGGCGTGGAGGCCATGCGCTGGTGGTCGGTGCGCGACGGATGGAAGGGCACGCGGTGCCCTGGTCGCTCCCGGCCCGGTCCCATCCCAGCCTGTACCGTGGCGCCGCGCCGGCGACCGCGCTGGACGGGCTCTACTCCGAACTGCCGCTGCTGGGCCTGCCGCTGGAGTTCACCGCGCTGCGTGCGCTGGCCTCGCTGCGCCATCGCCTGCGCGGGCGCACCCCGGCGCCCTGACGCGCGCCGCCGCGATCAGGCCGCGGCGGTGTCGTGCGCCCGGTGGTAGCGGACAGCGGCTTCGACTTCCTGCTTCGAGCCCAGGAACACCGGCACGCGCTGGTGCAGCTGGGTCGGGCGCAGCGACAGGATGTCCTCGCGGCCGGTGCTGGCGGCGCCGCCGGCCTGTTCCACCAGCAGGCCCATCGGGTTGGCCTCGTACATCAGGCGCAGCTTGCCGGCCTTGCCGGGATCCTTGCGGTCCCACGGATAGATGAAGATGCCGCCGCGGGTCAGGATGCGGTGCACGTCGGCGACCATGCTGGCGATCCAGCGCATGTTGAAGTCCTTGCCGCGCGGGCCTTCCCTGCCGGCGAGCAGGTCGTCGACGTAACCCTGCATCGGCGCTTCCCAGTGGCGCTGGTTGGACATGTTGATGGCGAACTCCTTCGTCTCCTCGGGAATACGCATGTCGCGCTGGGTCAGCACGAAGGCGCCCTGCTCGCGATCCAGCGTGAACGCGTGGGTGCCGTTGCCGGTGGTCAGCACCAGCATCGTGCTGGGTCCGTAGATGCAGTAGCCGGCGGCGACCTGCTCGCGACCCGGCTGCAGGAAGTGCTCGTCGCCCGGCTTCGTCACGCCGTCCGGGCAGCGCAGCACCGAGAAGATGGTGCCGACCGAGACGTTGACGTCGATGTTGGAGCTGCCGTCCAGCGGATCGAACAGCAGCAGGAAGCCGCCGCGCGGATAGGCGTCCGGGATCGGCTGGCTGTGGTCCATTTCCTCCGACGCGCACGCGGCCAGGTGGCCGCCCCAGGCATTGGCCTCCAGCAGGATGTCGTTGCTCAGCACGTCCAGCTTCTTCTGCGCCTCGCCCTGCACGTTGCCGGTGCCGGCGTCGCCCAGCACGCCGCCCAGCGCGCCCTTGCTGACCGCGATGGAGATGCTGGTGCAGGCGCGGGCCACCACCGCGATCAGCTGGCGCAGGTCGGCGCTGATGCGGCCGGCGCGCTGTTCCTCGATCAGGTAGCGGCTCAGCGAGACGGCGGACGGAGCAGGAGCGGGCATGATGGGGTCCACGGCGAAGGTGGCGCGCATTGTCCGGGTTAATGAGACCAATGCAAGACCATTCGCCCTGCTTGCGGACCCGGAAAGGATGGATGGAATGGACGAAGCGACCCCGCAGACCTGGCTGGCCCTGTCCTCGGCACTCGGGCTGGGCCTGCTGATCGGGCTGGTGCGCGAACGCAGCGGCGGGCGCGGCCACAGGATCGCCGGCCTGCGCACGCACGCGCTGGTGGCGCTGGGCGCGGCGGTGGCCGCTTCGCTCGGCCAGCCGGTGTTGCTGGTCGGCCTGGGCATCACCGGCGTCCTCGCAGCGATGGCCTACCGGGCGACCCACCGGGACGATCCCGGCCTGACCAGCGAGGTGACGCTGGTGGTGACCTTCCTGCTCGGCGCGATGGCGATGCGGACTCCCGCCTTGGCGACCGCGTTGGCGGTGGTGGTGGCCGTGCTGCTGTACGCCAAGCAGCCGCTGCACGCACTGACCCGCGACACCTTCAGCGAGCGCGAAGTCTTCGACGGCCTGCTGCTGCTGGCGTCGGCGCTGGTGATCCTGCCGATCCTGCCGGATCGCGCGATCGGTCCGTTCGAGGCGATCAACCTGGCGACGATCTGGAAGCTCGTCGTGCTGGTCATGGCCGTCAGCGCGCTCGGCCACATCGTGCTGCGCGTGGTCGGCAACCGCTGGGGGCTGGCGGCGGCGGGCTTCTTCGCCGGCTACGTGTCGTCCACCGCGGCGACGATCGGCTTCGGCCAACGGGCGAAGGAAACGCCGGCGCTGCTGCGTTCCGCGGTGGCCGCGGCGCTGTTGTCCAATCTCGCCTCGCTGACGTTGTGCGTGCCGATCCTGTGGGCGGTGTCGCCGCCGCTGGTGCGCGACCTGCTGCCTGAGCTGTGCGTGATCGGTGCGGTGTTGCTGGCGGGCGGCCTGGTGGGCCTGCGTGCCGGGCGCGAGGAGACGGTCAAACCGCCGACCTCGGAAAGCCGCATGTTCCGCTTCGGCCAGGCACTGGGCTTCGCAGTGCTGGTCGCCGTGCTGACGTTCGTCGCGGCGGCGCTGGCCGCATGGATCGGTCCGCGGGGTGCGATGGCGGCGGCGGCCCTGTCCGCGGCGGCGGAACTGCATGCCGCCGTGGCCACGCTCGCCAACCAGTTCGCCCGCGGCGGCCTGGAAGCGGCGGAAGCACGCTGGTGGATGCTCGCGCTCCTGTCGGCCAGCTTGATCGCCAAGTCCGTCATCGCGTGGGCCAGCGGAGGCGCGGCCTATGGTCTGCGTGTGTCGGCGGGATTGCTGACCGCGCTCGCCGCCGGTGCGGCGATGGTGTGGGTGTTCTGAAGTGCCCGTGATGCCTGGTGTGGGAGCGACGTCAGTCGCGATGCTTGTCCCCTGATAGTTCATCGCGACTGACGTCGCTCCCACAGGAAGCAGCGTCGGCGTCCTTCAGATGATCCGCAGCGTGATCGCCTTCAGCACGGCGCGGGTGCGGTCGCGCGTGCCCAGCTTATCGAGGATGGTGGAGACGTAGTTCTTCACCGTGCCTTCGGCGAGGAACAGCGTGCGTGCGATCTCCTTGTTCGAGTAGCCGCCGGCGAGCAGGCGCAGGATCGCGACCTCGCGCTCGCTGAAAGTATCGGTGGGCGGTGCTTCGTCGCGGAAACGGAAGCGCGCGCGCACAGGATCGGTGCTCACCGGCTGCAGCAATGTCTCGCCACCGGCCACGCGCTGGATGGCGTCGTGCAGGTCTTCCGGTGCGGCGTCTTTCAGCAGGAAGCCCTGCGCGCCGGCATCGGTCGCGCGGAGCAGCAGGTCGCTGTCGTCGAACGTGGTCAGCAGCAGGAACGGCGTCCGGTCGCCGCGCTCGCGCAACTGGATCAGCGCGTCGATGCCGTCCACGCCCGGCATGCGGATATCGCTCAACACCACATCCACCGGTTGCGATTCCAGCTTCGCCAGCAGGTCGGCGCCGTCGTCGGCCTCGAACACCACCTCTATCTGCTGCGCCTTCAGCAGGGCGCGCAGGCCGGCACGGACCAGCGCCTGGTCGTCGGCCAGGGCGACACGCACGCTCATGCGGGCAGCCTCACGTCGAGACGCAGGCCGCCGCTTGCGCTGTTGCCCAGGCGCACGTCACCCCCCAGGGCGGCGACGCGCTCACGGATGCCCGACAGGCCGTTGCCTTCCCGCACGCCGCCCTTGAGGCGGCCGTCGTCTTCGATCTGCAGGTGCATGCCTGCGTCCTCCCTTTTCAGTGAAACCGTCAGTGTTTCCGCACTGGCATGGCGCGCGGCGTTGGTCAGGCACTCCTGCACGATACGCAGCAACGATTCGGCGACGGCGGGATCGTCGACCTTCACGTCGTCCTCGATGCGGAGATCCAGCGCCGGCCGCGGCAGCGGCGCAGCCAGGGCGCGAATCGCCGTCTGCAGATCCAGTCCACGCGAATCGCGCATGGCCTGCACGACACTGCGGATGTCGTCCAGCAGCTCGGTCGAAAGCTGCTGCGCGATGCGGATTTCCTCCCGAGCCGCCAGCACCGGATCGCTCGCGAGCGCGCGCAGGTTGAGCTTCATCGCGGTCAGCTTGTGTCCTGCGACGTCATGCAGCTCGCGCGCCACGCGCAGGCGTTCGGCGTCGCGCGCGCTGTCGGCCAGCAACGCGCGCGTCGCCAGCAGGTCGGCATTGACACGGGCCAGCGCATCGCGCGAATCCTCGGCGCGGCGGGCGTAATGCACGCATAGCCCGGCCAGCGACTGGAACCCGATGTTGATCAGCGTCATCGTGAACGGCGCGCCGAACTCGTGATGCACCATCATCAGGTAGAAGGCCGCGTTCAACAGTGCGGCGGCACCGATCAACCAGCGCGGCGGCAGGACGTTCGTGGCGCAGGCGACCCAGACGACCAGCAGCACCTGCGCCGTACCCAGGCGCGGCGTCAGCCAGGCGAGCAGCAGGCATAGACCCGCCATCGCCGCCAGGGCCATCAACTTGCGGTTGCGCCAGCCCTCCGGACCGATGGCGAAGAAGAGGAACGCGGCGGCGTAGCCCGCCAGTGCGGCGGCAGCGGCGGGCAGCACGTCCGATGGCAGGAAGCGCAGGCCCAGCGCCACGGCGGCCAGCGTGAAGGCGCCAGCCAGCGTCATGGGTTCGCGAAGTCGGGTCAGGGAGGTCCACATGCGTCCATGCTGTCGCCTGCCCCGCGCCGAGGCAATGGCCTCAACGCAAGTGGTGACTTCCGGCAGGTCGGCCGGACCTCGTCAGAACGCGTCGCCCGGCACGCGCACCGCGCCTTCCATCAGCACGCGCGCGCTGCGGCTCATGACCGCCTTCGTTACCGCCCACTTGCCGTCCACCTGTTTGACGTCCGCACCGACGCGCAACGTGCCGGAGGGATGCCCGAATACCAGCACCTCGCGCGTGCCGCCGCCCGCCGCCGCATTCACCAGCGTGCCCGGCACGGCCGCCGCCGTGGCGATGGCGACGGATGCGGTGCCCATCATCGCGTGGTGCAGCTTGCCCATCGACATGGCACGCGCGAGCAGGTCGATATCCCCGGCCTGCACCCGCTTGCCGCTGGACGACACGTAATCCTTCGGCGGCGCGACGAAGGCCACCTTCGGCGTCAGCGGACGCTTCGCCGCGGCCTCCACGCTGTCGACCAGGCCCATGCGGACCGCGCCCTGCGCGCGGATCGCTTCCAGCTTCGCCAGCGCGGCCTTGTCCTCGTTGATCGCGCCCTGCAGCTCGGTGCCGTCGTAGCCCAGCGCCGCGGCCTCGACGAACACCACCGGCACGCCGGCATTGATCATCGTGGCCTTGAACACGCCCACGCCCGGCACGTCGAGATCATCGACCAGCCGGCCGGTGGGGAACATCGCACCGCCGCCCTCGCCTTCGCCCTCGTCGGCGGGATCGATGAATTCCAGTTGTACTTCCGCCGCCGGGAACGTCACGCCGTCCAGTTCGAAGTCGCCGGTCTCCTGCACTTCGCCGTTCGTCACCTGCACATGGGCGACGATGGTCTTGTGGATGTTGGCCTGCCAGATGCGGACGGTGACGACGCCGTTCTCGGGAATGCGCGCCGCATCGATGAAGCCGTTGGCGATCGCGAACGGACCCACCGCCGACGACAGGTTGCCGCAGTTGCCGCTCCAGTCGATGAAGGACTCGTTGATCGGCACCTGCCCGTACAGGTAATCCACGTCATGCCCCGGCTGCGTGCTGGCCGAAATGATCACCACCTTGCTGGTGCTCGACGTCGCCCCGCCCATGCCGTCGGTGTGCTTACCGTACGGATCAGGCGAACCGATGACGCGGCTCAGCAATGCATCGCGCACCGGCCCCGGCGCCCGTGCGCGTTCGGGCAAATCCTGCAGGCGGAAGAATACGCCTTTCGACGTGCCGCCGCGCATGTAGGTGGCGGGGATGCGGATCTGGGGGACGTGGGACATATCGGGAACTCGGTCAGTTGGGCTGTTCTCCCCTCTCCCCTTGCGGGAGAGGGGTTGGGGGAGAGGGTGCTCTTTCGCGCAGCGCCTGCCAAATCGATTCCAGCACGGCATCGGTATGCAGGAGTATCTCGTCGTTCCAGAACCGCAGAACGGAGAAATCTTGTGCGATCAACCAAGCCTCGCGCGCCTTATCCGCAGGTGATCCGGCATGCTGCCCGCCATCGGCTTCGACGATCAATCGCGCTCCGAAATGCACGAAATCGACGATGTAGGGACCGATCGGTTGCTGACGGCGGAACTTCTCGCCATACAGTCGGTGTGCACGCAGATGTTTCCAGAGCCGATGTTCGGCATCGGTCATTTGCCTGCGGAGCAGCTTCGCGAACGTGCGTGACGCCATGGTGCCCCCTCTCCCCAACCCCTCTCCCGCGAGGGGAGAGGGGCTTGCGATGTCCGTTTGCAGGAAAGAGAGCATAGATCGCATCACGCCCCATCCGGAATCTCCGGCTCCACCAGCTTCGCCAGCAGTTCCAGCGATTCCTGCCAGCCCTGGTAGCAGAAGTCGACCGGGATCGCGGCGGGAATGCCTTCCTGCACGACATTGAGCTCGGTGCCGGCGATGCTCTGCTTCAGCGTCACGGTCACCTGCATCTGGCCTGGCAGGCCGGGGCTGTCGAACTGGTCGGTGTAGCGCAGTAGTTCGTTCTCCACCAGCTCCACATAAGTGCCGCCGAAGGAATGGCGGGAACCGGTGCCGAAGTTGGTGAACGACATCGTGTAGCCGCCGCCCACGCGCGCGTCCATCGAATGGACCTTGCCGGTGAACCCGTGCGGCGGCAGCCACTTCACCATCGCGTCCGGGTCGAGGAAGGCACGGTAGACGCGCGACGGCGGTGCGCGCAGTACGCGGTGCAGGCGGACGGTACCGGGGATGCTGTCGGACATGATCGGACTCCTGTGCGTTGGGTGTACCGATACGACGAACGGGTCAGGCCGCTTTCGACGCGTCGAGGAAATCCTGCGCGAACCGCTGCAGCACGCCGCCCGCCTCGTAGATCGACACTTCCTCGTCCGAGTCCAGCCGGCAGGTCACCGGCACCTGTACGATCTCGCCGTTGGCGCGGTGGATCACCAGCGTCAGCTCGGCGCGCGGCCGGCGCTCGCCGACCACGTCGAAGGTCTCGGTGCCGTCGATGCCCCAGGTCTTGCGGGTCTCGCCCGGCTTGAACTCCAGCGGCAGCACGCCCATGCCGATCAGATTGGTGCGGTGGATGCGCTCGAAGCCCTCGGCGACGATCGCCTCCACGCCCGCCAGCCGGACGCCCTTCGCCGCCCAGTCGCGCGAGCTGCCCTGGCCGTAGTCGGCGCCGGCGATGATCACCAGCGGCTGCTTGCGATCCATGTAGGTCTCGATGGCTTCCCACATGCGCACCACCTGCCCGTCCGGCTCGATGCGCGCCAGCGAGCCCTTCTTCACTTCACCATCGACCACCGCCATCTCGTTGACGAGCTGCGGATTGGCGAACGTCGCGCGCTGCGCGGTCAGGTGGTCGCCGCGGTGCGTGGCGTAGGAATTGAAGTCCTCTTCCGGCAGGCCCATCTTCGCCAGGTACTCGCCGGCCGCGCTGGACGCGAGGATCGCGTTCGATGGCGACAGGTGGTCGGTGGTGATGTTGTCGCCGAGCACCGCCAGCGGCCGCATGCCGCGCAGCGTGCGCTCGCCCGCCAGCGCGCCTTCCCAGTACGGCGGACGGCGGATGTAGGTGCTTTGCGGGCGCCACGCGTACAGCGGGTCGACCTTGCCGCCGTGCTCGACGCGCACGTTGAACATCGGCTCGTAGACCTTGCGGAACTGCGCCGGCTTCACGCTCGTCTTGACGATGGCGTCGATCTCCTCGTCGCTCGGCCAGATGTCCTTCAGCGTGACGGCGTTGCCATCGGCATCGATGCCCAGCGCGTCCTTCTCGATGTCGAAGCGCACGGTACCGGCGATGGCGTAGGCGATCACCAGCGGCGGCGAGGCCAGGAACGCCTGCTTCGCATACGGGTGGATGCGGCCGTCGAAGTTGCGGTTGCCGGACAGCACGGCGGTCGCGTACAGGTCGCGGTCGATGATCTCCTGCTGGATCTTCGGATCCAGCGCGCCGCTCATGCCGTTGCAGGTGGTGCAGGCGAACGCGACGATGCCGAAGCCGAGCTTCTCCAGGTCGGGCAGCAGGCCGGATTCCTCCAGATACAGCTGCACCGCCTTGGAGCCGGGCGCCAGCGACGACTTCACCCACGGTTTGCGCACCAGGCCCTTCGCGTTGGCGTTGCGCGCGAGCAGCGCGGCGGCGATGACGTTGCGCGGGTTGCTGGTGTTGGTGCACGACGTGATCGCGGCGATGATCACCGCGCCGTCGGGCATCAGGCCCTGCGCTTCCTCTCCCCTGCCTGCCTGCAGCTTGGCTTCGTCGGCGATGCCGCGCTCGGCCAGTGCACTCGTCGGCAGGCGCTTGTGGGGGTTCGACGGGCCGGCCATGTTGCGCACGACGGTGGACAGGTCGAACTGCAGCGTGCGTTCGTACTGCGCCGTCTTCAGATCATCGGCCCACAGGCCGGCGGTCTTCGCATAGGTCTCGACCAGCGCGACCTGCTCGTCGCTGCGGCCGGTCAGGCGCAGGTAGTCCAGCGTGTTGTCGTCGATGAAGAACATCGCCGCGGTCGCGCCATATTCCGGCGCCATGTTGGAAATCGTCGCGCGATCGCCGATGGTCAGTGCCGCCGCGCCTTCGCCGCGGAATTCGAGATAGGCGCCGACCACCTTCGACTGGCGCAGGAACTCGGTCAGCGCCAGAACCACGTCGGTCGCGGTGATGCCGGGCTGCGGCCTGCCGCTCAGCTCCACGCCGACGATGTCCGGCGTGCGCATCCACGACGCGCGGCCGAGCATGACGTTCTCCGCTTCCAACCCGCCGACGCCGATCGCGATGACGCCCAGCGCGTCGACGTGCGGCGTGTGGCTGTCGGTACCGACGCAGGTGTCGGGGAACGCGACGCCGTCCTGCACGTAGACGACCGGCGACATCTTCTCCAGATTGATCTGGTGCATGATCCCGTTGCCCGGCGGGATCACGTCGACGTTCTTGAACGCCAGCTTGGTCCAGTCGATGAAGTGAAACCGGTCCTCGTTGCGGCGGTCCTCGATGGCGCGGTTCTTCGCGAACGCATCCGGGTCGTAGCCGCCGCACTCCACCGCCAGCGAGTGGTCGACGATCAGCTGCACCGGCACCACGGGGTTCACCTGCGCCGGATCGCCGCCCATGTCGGCGATGGCGTCGCGCAGGCCGGCCAGGTCGACCAGCGCGGTTTGGCCAAGGATGTCGTGGCAGACCACGCGCACCGGGAACCACGGGAAATCGAGGTCGCGGCGGCGCTCGATGAGCTGGCGCAGGTAGTCGTCGCGCCGTGCGGGATCGGCGCGGCGGACGATGTTCTCGGCATGGACGCGCGCCGTGTACGGCAGCGTGGACCACGCCCCGGGTTGCAACGCATCGACCGCGGCGCGCGCGTCGTAGTAGTCGAGCTTCGTGCCCGGGAGCATGGTGCGATAGTCGGTATTCATGGCGTGCCGTCAGCTGTGAGTGGGCGCGCGTGGCGCTGGCCCGGCGCGCGATCACTATGCTACCGGAGCGCCCGGCCACCCAAGCGGCACGGCGACCCATCGTCGGAAAGAAATCCCCGATGCGTTGATGGAGACCATCAACGTGGGCCGGTCATTCGAAGACCAGTACGCCCTTCATCATGTTCCAGTGGCCGGGGAAACTGCAGAAGAAGGTGTAGTCGCCGCCCTTCCGCAGCCGCGACGTCGGGAACACCACTTCGGTCGTCTGCCCGCCGCCGATCACCGGCGTATGCGCGATCACACGCGCGTCGTTGCGCGGCACGTAGGCATCGGCCAGTTTCATGCGCCCGCCGGCCAGCCCGACGTCGCGATGGTGGCGCGTTTCCGTCAGTACCCAGTTGTGCCCCATCGCCTGCGCCGGCATGCGGCCGACATGCTTCAGCACCACCCGCAGCTGTGCGCAATCGCCGGGCACGCGGATGGTCTTCAGGTTGAAGGTCATCATGTCCGTCGCCTCGATCGTCACCGCGCAGTTGCGGGCGAAGGCCGGAGCGGACAGCAGCGTGAGCGCCAGCAGCGCGAACAAGGAAAAGAGTCGGGGCATGGGTACGCGCGCGATGGGCAGAGTGGAGATTGTAGAGCCGAGCTTGCTCGGCTGCTCTCCGGGCCATCATCGTGGTCGTTGACCGCAAGGCGTCGAACCGACTCGAAGCTACGAGCCAAGGCAGCGGAGCAAGCTCCGCTCTACGGTTGACCGTCAGACGTCGCCGCCGTCGGCCCAGCCTTCTCCCGAGCCGCGCGTATAGACCGTATCGCCGTCGCGTACGTCGCCGGCCGGGATCGCGTCCTGCTTGTCCAGCTGCGCATAGATCGGCGTGAAGTCCGGCGCGGTCGCGTTCATCAGCTGCTCGAAGCTGTCGATGACGAAGTAGGTCTTCTGGAACGTGTCGATGCGGTAGCGCGTACGCATGATGCGCTCCAGGTCGAAGCCGATGCGGTTGGGCGCGTCGGACTCCAGCGAGTACAGCGACTCGCCCTTCGACGACACGATGCCGGCACCGTAGATGCGCAGGCCGTCGTTCGTGTTGATCAGGCCGAACTCCACCGTGTACCAGTACAGCCGCGTCAGGTGCTGCAGCGCCTCCGTGCCGATGCCGTGCGCCTTCACCCCGCCCTTGCCGTACGCCTCCATGTAGTCGGCGAACACGGGGTTCATCAGCAGCGGCACGTGGCCGAACAGGTCGTGGAACAGGTCGGGTTCGGCGATGTAGTCGATCTGGTCCGGGCGGCGGATCCACCACGTGACCGGGAAGCGGCGGTTGGCCAGGTGGTCGAAGAACTCCAGTTCGGGCAGCAGGCCTTCCACGCCGACCAGGGTCCAGCCGGTAGTGGCGCGCAGGACCTGGTTCAGTTCATCGAAGCGCGGGATGCGGTCCGGGGTCATGCCCATCGCGTCCTGCGCCTGCAGGAACTCGTCGCAGGCGCGGCCGACCAGCAGCGCCCGCTGGCGCTCGTACAGCGCGCCCCAGGTGGCGTGGTCGTCGGCCGGATACTCGGCGGGCTGGTCCACGATCGCGGTCGTATAGACCGGCACGTAGCCCTTGTCGGTCTGCTGGTGCTCGACGCGGCGCGGCTCGTTCATGGCGGTTCCCCGGATGGATTGGTGACCTGACGATGCTAGCGGCAGAGCCGCGCAACAGGCTTGCAAAGTTGCGTCCATACCGACCAATGGCGCAATGATCGTGCATGAACAGGCTATCCTGTGCAGCATATGACCGAATCGACGACGCTGGACCGCACCGACCTGCGCCTGCTGGCCCTGCTGCAGCGGGACGGCCGCGCGACCAATGCCGACATCGCCGCGCAGGTGAACCTGTCGCCGTCGGCCTGCCTGCGCCGCATCCAGCGGCTGGAGGCGACCGGCGTGATCGCGGGCTACGCGGCCCGCGTTGATCCCAAGGCCATCGGCATGGGCCTGCAGGCCTTCGTCCGCGTGCAACTGGAGAGGCACGACCCCGCCAGCGTCCAGCTGTTCGGCGATGGCGTGCGGGCACGGGACGAAGTGGTGGCCTGCTACGCGCTGACCGGCGACATGGATTACCTGCTGCATGTCGTCGTGCAGGATCTGGAGCACTTCTCGCGCTTCCTGTTGGACGGGCTGCTCAACGCCAGCGGCGTGGCCGACGTGAACTCCAGCTTCGTGCTGCGCGCGGTGAAGACCGACGCCGGACTGCCGTTGCCGAAGGCCTGAACGAGGACATCGTCTGTCCGTGTTGCGTGCTACAACGCTCGCCACTTCGCAGGAGCCGCCATGTACGGACTGATCGGCAAGATGCGCGCCACGCCCGGGCAGCGCGATGCGCTGCTCGCGATCCTGCTCGAGGGTACCGATGCGATGCCGGGCTGCCTGAGCTATGTCATCGCGCAGGATCCGGCCGATGCGGACGGGATCTGGATCACCGAAGTCTGGACCGATGCGGCCAGCCACAAGGCGTCGCTGTCGCTGCCCGCCGTGCAGCAGGCCATTGCGAAGGCGCGGCCGCTGATCGCCGGCTTCGACAGCCACGTCGAGACGGTGCCGGTGGGTGGGCAAGGTCTGCGTTCGTCCCTGTAGGAGCCACGTGAGTCGCGACCGCATGCCCACCCTGCCGGGATGTCATGAAGCGCGGTGATTCTCGGCTGATTTGCCGCGTGGCCTTTCCTCAAGCATCAAGGCGGTCATGCCGTGCGGTCGCGACTCACGTCGCTCCTACAATGGGCGCATCGCGCTAGGCCCGGACGACATTCATGGATAACTTCCTTACCTCCTGGCAGCGCGCCTGGACCGGCATCGGCGCGGTGGGCGAGGGCGGTGCCCTGTTCGCGCAGTTGAGGGCGGCCTACGCGGAACCGCAACGCCACTACCACACGCTGCAGCACCTCGGCGAATGCTTGGCTGCGTTCGATGAAGCGCAGGGATTGGCCGAGCATCCGCATGCGGTCGAGATGGCGCTGTGGTTCCACGATGCGATCTATGACGTCAAAGGCCATGACAACGAACAGCGCAGTGCCGACTGGGCGCGCGATGCGCTGCTTGCAGCCGGTGTCTCGAGCGAAGCAGCACAGCACGTGCACGACCTGGTGATGGCGACGCGGCATACCGCGGTGCCGAGCGGTCGAGATGAGCAGTTGCTCGTCGATATCGATCTGTCCATCCTCGGCGCGGAACGCGCACGCTTCGACGAGTACGAACAGCAGATCCGCAAGGAATACAGCTACGTGCCGGGCTTCCTGTTCCGGCGGAAACGGAAGGAAATCCTGCGGGGCTTCATGGATCGCCCGGCGATCTACAGCACGCCGCATTTCCACGATGCGCTCGAGGCGAGGGCGCGCGACAACCTGCGTCGCGTGACCGCATAGAGCCGGGCTTGTTCGGCTCCGCACGGAGGCCGGAGCGAAAAGCAGCGGAGCACGCGCCGCTCTACGGCTTTACGGGTTGCCCGGCGGCATCGCACTTCACGTCGCGGCCGAACAGGCGCCCCAGGCGCGACGGCTCTTCCAGGCAGCGCGGATCCGGCTTCGGCGGCGCGTGCTTCGCGGCGTGCGCGGCGGTGCGGGTGCGCTGCAGCTCCGCCAGCTTCGCCTTGATCTGCGGCATCGCCGCCAATGCGGCTCGCTCGCCTTCGAGGATGGCGTTGTTCTTCTGCTCGAAGTCGGCCGGGCCGATGTCGTTGACCTTCGGGCGGATGACGATGTCGGCGCGCGCCAGTTCCTGTTCGCCCAGGCGCTGGCCCATGATGCCGATGGACTGGTTGACGATGCCCAGCATGCTGCCGGGCTTGGTGCCGGGCGCCTTGGTGGAGATGTCCACCGCGATGACGAAGTCCGCGCCCAGCTGGCGCGCGGCATCGACCGGCACCGGGCTGACCACGCCGCCATCCACGTAACTGGCCTTGCCGATGACCACCGGCTCGAACACGCCGGGAATGCTGCTCGACGCGCGCACGGCCTGGCCGGTGTTGCCGCGCACGAACACGGTGCGCTCGCCGGTTTCGAGCTGCGTGGACACCGCGGCGAACGGCTTCTTCAATTGCTGGATGGTGCGCTTGCCGACCAGGTCGTTGACGTAGTCCTGCAGCTTCTGGCCCTGCACCAGCCCGCCGGAGAACAGGCGCACGTCGCGGATCTTCGCCTCGTCCAGCGAGAACGCCTGCTTCTGCATCTGGAACGGGTCCATGCCGCTGGCATACAGCGCGCCGACCACGCTGCCGGCGCTGGTGCCGGAGACGATCTGCGGTTCGATGCCGTTGGCTTCCAGCATCTTGATCACGCCGATGTGCGCGAAGCCTTTCGCCGCGCCACCGCCCAGGGCGATGCCGACCTTCAGTTTCGGCGCGGGCGGCACCGTCGCGACGGGCGCTGGCGGGGGCGTCGGCTTGACGTTGTCGCCGCCGCACCCGGCCAGCAAGACGGCACAGAAAGCGAACAGGAAAGGACGCGAACGGCGGATTAGGCGCATGAGGACCGGGCAGGGGAGGGCGACCAGCGGCGGAGGATACCGTGCGTGATCGCAACGAAGACCAACCGCAACCCATGCGCCCGGGACGTCGACGCTCCCGGCGGGAGCGCTTTTCCATCAATCGAACGTACGCAAGGGCCGGCGCGGGTACGGAAACCGGTCCTTGCCGGATCGTGGTCGTGGCCTTCGTCGGAAGCGGGACTTCCGGCCATTGCCCCCCTTGTTGCTGTAATGCAACATTCGCGTGCTAGCGCCCCCGTGCGCCCCGAACCCCACCCACTCGGAAAGCCACCACCATGTCCCCAGTCCGCCCGGCCGCCCTCCGGCCGCAACGCCTTGCCTTCGCCATCGCCGCGCTGCTGCCGTTCGGTACCGCGTTCGCCCAGGAAACGCCCGAGCCCGCCGCGCAGAGCGCGACCACGCTCGACGCCATCGAAGTGACCGCACAGCGCAAGGTCGAGAACATCCAGGACGTGCCGGTTTCCATCAGCACCGTCAACGCCGAACAGCTCGGCGTGCTGGCCTCCGGCGGCACCGATCTCCGCTTCCTGTCGGGCCGCGTGCCCAGCCTCAACATCGAGTCCTCGTTCGGTCGTGCGTTCCCGCGCTTCTACATCCGCGGCTACGGCAACACCGACTTCCGCCTCAACACATCGCAGCCGGTCTCGCTGGTGTATGACGACGTGGTGCAGGAAAACCCGATCCTGAAGGGCTTCCCGTTGTTCGACCTGGAGCAGGTGGAAGTGCTGCGTGGTCCGCAGGGGTCGCTGTTCGGCCGCAACAGCCCGGCCGGCGTGGTGAAGTTCGAATCGGTCAAGCCGTCGCAGGAAACCAGCGGCTACGGCAAGGTCGGCTACGGCACCGACGACATGTGGAACCTCGAAGGCGCGATCGGCGGTGCCCTGAGCCCGAACTGGTCGGCCCGCGCCTCGGTGCTGTTCCAGCGTCGCGACGATTCGGTGAAGAACGCCTACCCGGGCCCGAGCGACGGCTACGAGGGTTACGACGAATCCGCGGGCCGCGTGCAGTTCCTGTACGAGGGCGAAGGCTTCCAGGCGCTGCTCAACGCGCACGCGCGCAAGCTGAATGGCACCGCCCGCCTGTTCCGCGCCAACATCATCCAGCCGGGCACCAACAACCTGGTGCCGGGGTTCGACCGCGATGAAGTCACCCAGGACGGCTTGAACTATTCGGAACTCGAATCGCAGGGCGCGAGCGCGCGCCTGAGCTGGGACATCGGCGAATACAAGCTGTATTCGATCACCGGCTACGAAAGCGTCGAGACCATGAACCGTGGCGACATCGACGGCGGCTTCGGTGCCCCGTACGCACCGGGTGGCCAGTACGGCCCGGGCTTCATTCCGTTCTCGTCGGAAACCGCCGACGGTATTCCGAAGCATGCGCAGTGGACGCAGGAGTTCCGTATCGAATCGGCCTATGCCGGTCCGTGGAACTGGCAGGCGGGCCTGTTCTATTTCGACGAGGACTACCGCGTCGAAAGCTTCAGCTACGACTCGATCTTCAGCAACGGCGCACAGAGCGGTTACCAGCGCATCCGCCAGACCAACGATTCCTGGGCCGTGTTCGGCGCCGCCACCTGGCAGGCGACCGACAAGCTCGAACTGCGCGGCGGCCTGCGCTACACCGTGGACAAGAAGGAACTGGGCGTCGAGGCCTACAACGGCACCAAGGGCGATCTGGCCGGCCTGCTGGCCGCGCAGCAGGCGGCATTCGCTGCCGGTGATGCCGCCGATCCGTTCCTGACGGCGTCGCCGGAAGACAAGAAGCTGAGCTGGGACCTGTCCGCGGTCTACAAGCTCAACGACGACACCAACCTGTTCGCGCGCGTCGCCACCGGCTACCGCGGCAGCAGCATCCAGTCCGCCGGCGACTTCAACGACAAGACCGTGGCCGGACCGGAAACGTCCACCGCGTTCGAGGCCGGCATCAAGACCGACTTCTGGGACAAGCGCGCGCGCCTGAGTGCCAACGTCTTCTATTACGAAGTGAAGGACCAGCAGCTGACCGCGGTCGGCGGCGCCAACAACTCCAACATCCTGCTCAATGCCGAGAAGAGCACCGGCCAGGGTTTCGAGCTGGACTTCCAGGCGTACGTGCTGGACAACCTGCTGCTGACCCTGGGCAGCAGCTACAACGACACCGAGATCAAGGACCGCGACCTGGCCGTGTCCGTGTGCGCGCAATGCACCGTGACCGATCCGCTGGACGCCAGCGGCAAGGCGCTGATCAATGGCAACCGCCTGCCGCAGGCACCGGAGTGGGTGCACAACCTCACCGCACGCTACAGCATCGGCCTGGGCGACGGCAGCGAGCTGTACGTCTACACCGACTGGGCCTACCGCAGCGAGGTGAACTTCTTCCTTTACGAGTCGCGTGAGTTCACCGGCAAGTCGTCGCTGGAGGGCGGCCTGCGCGTCGGCTATGGATGGGACTACGGCAACTACGAAGTGGCGCTCTATGGCCGCAACATCACCGACCAGACCCGTATTGTCGGCGGCATCGACTTCAACAACCTGACCGGCTTCCTCAACGAGCCGCGCACGGTGGGCGTGGAGTTCAGCGCGAAGTTCTGATCGCCGGTGGCCGTGGGAGCGACGTAAGTCGCGACGGGTGAGCCACCGCCTGTAAGAGAGAAAGGCAGACCGTCGTGGTCTGCCTTTCTTTTTGGCGGCCTCCTGCGTCCGGCTTTCATCGTCTCGCGACTCACATCGCTCCGGCAGGAAGCATCACGATGTCGGCGGATCCCTCGGCGGGAATCGCAGCACCACGCCGCGCCTTTCCTCTTCCGGATGCTCCGGGCGTACCCACAGCAACGGGACTTCGCGTGGTGCGGGCAGTTCGAGTTCGTCGTCGTCGCGCGAGGCCGCCGCTTCTTCCTCGATCTCCCAGCTGTACTTCTTGCGCGGCAGTTCGGGATCGAGGCGACGGAACAGGAATGCGGCGATCAGGCCCGCGACCGCGCCACCCAGGTGCGCCTGCCACGACACGCCGGCTTCGCGCGGCAGGATGGTCAGCACCATGCCGCCGTAGAACAGGAAGGCGATCATGCCCGCCGCGATCGCCGCGCGGTCGCGGCGCAGCAGGCCCAGCATGAAGATCATGAACATCAGGCCGTGGGTCAGCCCGCTGGCCCCCAGCGTATGCGTGCCGGGATCGGCCAGCAGCCACGGCCCCAGGCCCGAACCGAGCCACACCAGCGGAATCGCCCAGAGCGTCGCGCGCGGATAGACCGCACCGGCCAGCGTGCCGAGGATCAACAGCGCCGACGCGTTCGCTGCGATGTGTTCGAGCGAGCCGTGCAGCAGCGGTGCGGTCAGGATGCCGAGCAGGCCGTCGATCGACAGCGGCGTGATGGCGAACGCCCGTATGTCGAAGCTGTTCTGCGCCGAATACACCATCGCCAGCAGCAGCACGAAGGCCAGGCTCAGGTTGAGCGCGCGCAGGATCCGCTTGCGGTCGTAGCGCTGCTGCGTTTCCGGATCGAACGCCGGATCGTCGGGATGCAGGTCCATGGTCCAGTTCTGGCGGCGGGCCCGGCGATTGCAAGGCCGGCCGCCGATGGACAGACCATCCCGCGGGCGGGATGGTCTGCTGCCACGTCAGGCCGCCGGCCCGGTCTTCTGCGGCCGCGCCAGGCTCAGCGCGACGGTCACCGCCAGGATCGCCGCCACCGTACCCAGTGCCCACGGCACCGGAATCTTGTAGAGGTCGATCAGCAGCATCTTGATGCCGATGAAGCCCAAGACCACCGCCAAGCCATACGGCAGCAGGTGGAAACGGTCGGCCATGCCGGCGAGCAGGAAGAACATCGCGCGCAGGCCCAGCACCGCGAACACGTTCGAGGTCAGCACGATGAACGGGTCGGAGGTGATCGCGAAGATCGCCGGGATGCTGTCCACCGCGAAGATCACGTCGGTCACGCCGATCAGCACCAGCACCACGAACAGCGGCGTGAACCAGCGCGTGCCGTTCTCGCGCACGCTCAGCCTGTCGCCGCGGTAGCCGTCGGTCAGCTTCAGGTGGCCGCGCATCCAGCGCAGCGCCGGGTTCTTCTCCAGGTCCGGCTCCTTGCCGGCGGCGAACCACATCTTGATGCCGGTCAGCAGCAGGAACGCACCGAACAGGTAGAGCAGCCAGTGGAACTTCGCCAGCAGCGCCGCGCCCGCGAAGATCAGGATGCTGCGCAGGACGATCGCGCCGAGGATACCGATCACCAGCACGCGCTGGCGCTGTTCCTCGGGCACGGCGAAGTAGGTCATCACCATCAGGAACACGAAGATGTTGTCGACCGCCAGCGCCTTCTCGACCAGGTAGCCGGTCAGGAACTCCAGGCCCACGCGGTTGGCCTCGACCAGGCCGGCGGTCTCGTTGACGTACCACCACAGGGCGCCGTTGAAGACCATGGCCAGCGCGACCCAGCCCAGGCTCCACCACATCGCTTCCTTGAACGTGACCTTGTGCGGCCCGCCATGGCGCATCAGCACCAGGTCGACCAACAGCGCGATCACCACCAGGCCGCCGAAGCCGGCCCACAACCAGGGGTTGCCAATCGTTTCCATCGAGATTCCCGAAATAAAGTGGAGGACGGCCGCAGGCGCGGACATCTCGGAACCGGGAAACGGGGATCCGGGGTATGCCTTCGCCATCGCGGCGAAGGTCTCGCTCACAGCCCGGTGGGCTGCCGTGGGACCGGAGCATCGCTGCTCGAAATGACGGCCTGCACGTCGGGAGCTACTCCCCTTCTGCCGCGGATTGTCCGGGTGGCGCCCGGCCGGGTCAACCGGGCGGGTAAAATGCGTTCATGAACACGCCCAACCCGACCGTACGCCTGAAGAACGCCTGGCGTTCCAGCCACCCGTGGATCTTCCAGAAACTGGTCGAGAAGCCCGCCCAGAAGCCCAAGCCCGGCAGCCTCGTCGAAGTGGTCGGCGTGGACGGCGAGTGGATCGGCCGCGGCTTCTACAACGGCCATTCGCGCATCGCCGTGCGCATCCTGGAGACCCACCCCGACATTCCGGTCGACGCGGGCTGGTTCTCGCGCAAGATCGCCGACGCCGTGTCGCTGCGCCGCGACGTGCTGAAGCTGGACGCGACCACCGACGCCTGGCGCGTGGTGCATGCCGAGGGCGACGGTCTGTCCGGTCTGGTGGTGGACCGTTACGGCGACCTGATCGTGGTCGAGTTCTTCGCCGCCGGCATGTTCCGCCACCGCGAGTGGATCTACGAGGCGCTGCGCGAGCAGTTCCCCGGCTGCCGCTTCCACAGCTTCGCCGACGAGCACGTGCAGAAGCAGGAAAGCTTCGAGTTCCATGGCAACACGACGACCGAAGCCGCCGTCATCACCGAGTACGGCGTGAAATTCCGCGCCGATCCCGCGGGCGCGCACAAGACCGGGTTCTTCGCCGACCAGCGCGAGAACCGCGAGTGGTTGAGCCGGCAGGTGGAAGGCAAGACGGTGCTCGACCTGTGCTGCAACACCGGCGGCTTCGCCGTCTACGCGGCGGCGCGCGGCGCGTCCGAGGTCATCGGCGTGGACATCGACCAGGACGTGATCCAGATCGCCAAGGGCAACGCCAAGCTGAACAACGCGCGGCCGAAGTTCGTCCAGGCCGACATCTTCCCGTACCTGCGCGATGCGGCGAACCGCGGCGAGCAGTACGACGTAGTGATCCTCGACCCCGCCAAGATGACGCGCGACCGCGAACAGGTGATCGCCGCGCTGAAGAAGTACCTCGACATGAACAAGCTGGCGCTGGGCGTGGTGAAGCCGGGCGGCCTGTTCGCGACGTTCTCGTGCACCGGCCTGGTCAGCGAGGAGCAGTTCCTCGACATGCTGCGCCGCGCGGCGTACTTTTCCGGCCGCACGATCCAGATCCTCAAGGTCGCCGGCGCCGGTCCGGACCATCCGTTCATGGCGCACGTGCAGGAATCGCGCTACCTGAAGGCCGTGTTCTGCCGCGTGGTCGACTGAGCATGCACGGCGTGCGGATCGCCACGGTCCTGCTCGCCGCCCTGGTGGCTGGTTGCGCTTCGACCCATGACGCGCCGTGGCAGTCGCTGGCCGATGCCGGCCAGTGGCGCAGCGTCGGCGCGTCCACGCTGGACGCGCGCTGGCGGTCCCATGACGGCGAACTCGCGCTGACCGCGGCCGGTGGCGGCGACATCATCAGCATCGACACTTACGGCGACTTCGAGCTGGAACTGGAATGGCGGCTGCCGCCCGGCGGCAACAGCGGCCTGTTCTATCGTGCGGTCGATGCTTCGCCGATCTGGGCGCGTGCGGTGGAATACCAGCTGCTCGACGATCGCGAGGCTGAAGACCGCGTCATCCCCAGCCATCGGGCCGCTGCCGTGTACGACCTCATCGCACCCGCACGCGACGTGCTGCGGCCGACCGATGAGTACAACCAGGCCCGCATCGTCGCCTGCGGCCCGCGCGTGGAGCATTGGCTCAATGGCGTGCGCATGGCGGCCTACGATCTGGACAGCGATGACTGGAAACGTCGCGTCGCCGCCAGCAAGTTCGCCGGCCAGGCGGAGTTCGCCAAGGCGCGCAGCGGGCACCTCGGCCTGCAGGATCATGGCAATGCCGTGTACCTGCGCAACATCCGTATCCGCGCGCTGGGCCGGGAGTGCTCGTAGATTCTGTTGTGGGAGCGACGTAAGTCGCGATGACCCCGTGCAGCGATCTGCCATCGCGACTTACGTCGCTCCCACAGGAAAGACCCATAAAAAAGGCGGGCCTGAACCCGCCTTTCTCGTACATCAAGCGAGACGCTTATCCTTCCGGCGACAGCTCGATGCAATCGAACCGCACGTCCGGATTCACGTCGGCGTCGTAGTCCACGTCACTGCGCTCGAAGCCGAACAGCTTCAGGAACTCATGCTTGTAGTTCGCGTAGTCGGTCAGCTGGAACAGGTTCTCGCTGGTGACCTGCGGCCACAGCGCCTTGGCCTGGGCCTGCACGTCCGGTTTCAGTTCCCAGTCGTCCAGGCGCAGGCGGTTCTCGTCGTCGGTCTCGGCCGGTGCGCCGTCGGCGCGGTACATGCGGTCTCGGAACAGGCGATCGAGCTGCTCGATGGTGCCTTCGTGCAGGCCCAGCGCCTTCATCACCTTGAACACGATGCTGATGTACAGCGGCATCACCGGGATCGCGGAACTGGCCTGCGTCACCACCGACTTCAGCACGGCGACATTCGCGGTACCGCCGGTCTTCTTGAGCCGTGCGTCGAGGCGCTGCGCGGTCTGGTCCAGGTCGACCTTCGCGCGGCCCAGCGCGCCGTGCCAGTAGATCGGCCAAGTGATGTCGGTGCCGATATAGCTGAAGGCCACGGTGCGTGCGCCGTCGGCCAGCACGCCGGCCTTGTCCAGCGCGTCGATCCAAAGCTCCCAGTCCTGCCCGCCCATCACGGTGACGGTGTCTTCGATTTCCTGCTCGGTGGCCGGCTCGATCGTCGCCTGCGTGATCTGGTCCTTGTTGGTGTCGATGGCGGTGGACGTGTACGGCGCGCCGATCGGCTTCAGCGCCGAGCGCTTCACTTCGCCGGTCGACGGCAGCTTGCGTACCGGCGAGGCCAGCGAATAGACCACCAGGTCGACCTGGCCGCCCATCTCCGCCTTGATCAGCTCGATGACCTTGGCGCGTGCTTCGTCGGAGAACGCATCGCCGTTGATCGAGCGGCTGTACAGGCCGGCTTCCTTCGCCGCCTTGTCGAACGCGGCCGAGTTGTACCAGCCCGCAGTGCCGGCCTTCTTCTCGCTGCCGGGCTTCTCGAAGAACACGCCCAGCGTGTCCGCGCCGAACCCGAACGCCGCGCTGATGCGCGCCGCCAGGCCGTAGCCGCTGGACGCACCGATCACCAGCACCTTCTTCGGCCCATCGCTGCGCACGCCCTGCGCGCGCGTGGCGGCGATCTGATCACGCACGTTGAGCTCGCAACCGAGCGGATGGGTGGTGGTGCAGATGAAGCCGCGGACTTTGGGATGGATGATCAACGTCGTAACCCGGGGGATGGTGTGCCTGCGCGGCATCTTAGTGCCGTGGACGCCGGGAATGAAGCGCCGGCGCTGCACACGCCTGCGTATGGCAAGCGCGGATCCCTACAGGCAAAGAAAAAGCGGGCCGAAGCCCGCTTCCTCGAAGCGCGGATGCCAGCGCGCTTATGCGTCGCCGCCCCTGGCCAGCATGCTGTTGCGACGGCTGTAGGCGAGGTAGACGACGATGCCGACCACGTTCCAGATGAGGAACCACAGCTGCGTGCGGTGCGGCAGGCTCCAGAACAGGTACAGACAGCCGAGGATGGCGATCGGACCGACCACCCACGCCAGCGGCGTGCGGAACACGCGCGGACGCTCCGGTTCGCGCGTGCGCAATACCAGCAGGCAGACGCCGACGGCGACGAACGCCGCCAGCGTACCGGCATTGGCGAGCGCGGCGATTTCATCCAGGCGCGCCACGCCGGCCAGCGCGGCGACCAGCACGGCGGTGAACACGGTGATCGCCACCGGCGTGCCGGTGCGTGCATTGACCTTCGACAGGCCGCGCGGCAGCAGGCCGTCGCGCGACATCACGAAGAAGATGCGGCTCTGGCCGTAGAAGAACGCCAGCAGCACCGTCGGCAGTGCGACGATCGCGACGATGCCGATCACCAGCGCGGCGGTGCCGTGCCCGAGTTCGCGCATGATCAGCGCCAACGGCTCGGCGCTCTGGCCGAACACGGTGTAGCTCAGCGCGCCGACCGCCGCCACCGCCACCAGCAGGTAGATCAGCGTGCAGCCGACCATCGAGCCGATGATGCCGATCGAGAGGTCGCGGCCGGGGTTCTTGGTTTCTTCGGCGGCGGTGGAGATCGCATCGAAGCCGTAGAAGGCGAAGAAGATGATCGCCGCCGCCGCCATCACGCCGCGTTCGACGCCGTCGGGTCCGATCGACTTCGGGAAGCCGTACGGCATGAAGGGCTGCAGGTTGTCCGGATTGAACGCCGGCAGCGCGACTGCGATGAACACGGCCAGCGCGATCAGCTTGAACACCACCAGGATGGCGTTGAGCGTGGCGCTCTCGCGCGTACCGGCGATCAGCAGGCCGGCGACGGCGAAGGTGATGACGATGGCGGGCACGTTGATCACGCCACCCGCGTGCGGACCGGCGGACAGCGCCGCAGGCAGGGTGACGTTCCAGCCGAAGTTCTGCTGCACCCACTCGAGGAAGCCGACGAAGTAGCCGGACCAGCCCACGGCCACCGTGCTGACCACCAGCGAGTATTCGAGGATCAGGCTCCAGCCCACGATCCAGGCGATCGATTCGCCGAGTACGCCGTAGCTGTAGGTATAGGCGCTGCCGGCGGCCGGCATCATCGTCGACAGTTCGGCATAGGCCAGTGCGGCGCAGGCGCAGACCACGCCGGCGACGACGAAGGAGATCAGCACGGCGGGTCCGGCTTTCTCCGCACCGACGCCGATCAGCGTGTAGATGCCGGTGCCGACGATGGCGCCGATGCCCAGCGCCACCAGGTGCGGCCAGCTCAGCGTGGGAACCAGTCGCCGGCCTTCTTCGTGCTCGGTGATCCGGTCGATGGATTTGCGCCGTAGCCAGGTCATGGAAACTCCTCGGGATGCGTCAACGGACAGCGCGCGGGCGGTGCGCCAGCGCAGGCGGGTCGGGGGGATGATCCGCGGCATGGCGCCCGCGGCCGCCCGCAGCCTAAGCGGCCGGGGCCGGCGCTGGCAATCGGCGGCGCACCACGCGACACCGCCTTCGCGCGGAGACGACGGTCCGACGGGATCGGCGCTGCCGCACGTTCGCGCCGCGTGCCCGTCGTCCGCCTCAGGCGGTGAGACGGCAGCAGCTACACTGTCCGCATGGATTCCCAGACCTTGCTCATCCTGCTGCTCGTCCTTGTGGCCATCGCCGTTGTCCTGCTGGCGGTGCTGGTGCTGCGCCGTCCGGAAGCGCGCATCGGCGACCTGCTGGAGCGCGCGCTGCGCGACGAGCAACGCGAAGGTCGCAGCGAACTGCGCGAACAGCTGGAAGGCCTGTCGCGGGCCCAGGAAATCCGCATCGACGGCTTCGCGCGCAGCCTGGCCGACCTCAGTACGCGTACCGACCAGCGCCTGGACGTGCTGCGCGATACGCTGAGCGAAGACGCACGCAAGGGTCGCCTGGACGCCTCCGAATCCCAGCAGCGCTTCGCCGACGCGCTAGGCCAGCGTCTCAACGAACTGACCCAGCGCAACGAGCAGCGCATCGGCGAGATGCGCACCACCCTGGAAGGGCGCCTGAAGGAACTGCAGGTCGACAACGCGCAGAAACTGGAGCAGATGCGCGCCACCGTGGACGAGAAGCTGCAGACCACGCTGGAGGCGCGGCTCGGCGCGTCGTTCAAGCTGGTGTCCGAGCGGCTGGAACAGGTGCAGCGCGGCCTGGGCGAGATGCAGCAGCTCGCCACCGGCGTCGGCGATCTCAAGCGGGTACTGACCAACGTCAAGAACCGCGGCAGCTGGGGCGAGGTGCAGCTGGAGAACATCCTCGAGCAGACCCTGACCCAGGAACAGTACGCCCGGGGCGTGAAGGTGCGTCCCGACAGCGGCGAGATGGTGGACATCGCCGTGCGCCTGCCCGGCCGCAGTCCGGACGACGTGCCGGTCTGGTTGCCGATCGATTCCAAGTTTCCCAGCGAGGACTACGAGCGCCTGCTGGATGCGCAGGACCAGGGCGACGCCGAGGGCGTGCGCCAGCAGGGCGCGCAGCTCGAGCGTGCGATCCGCACGCAGGCCAAGTCGATCAGCGAAAAATACGTCGTGCCGCCGCACACCACCGATTTCGCGGTCATGTTCCTGCCCACCGAAGGCCTCTACGCGGAAGTGATCCGTCGTCCCGGGCTGGTCGACCTGTTGCAGCGCGAACACCGCGTGGTCGTGGCGGGTCCGACCACGGTCACCGCGCTGCTCAACAGCCTGCAGATGGGTTTCCGCACGCTGGCCATCGAACGGCGCTCCAGTGAAGTGTGGGTGTTGCTGGGCGCGGTGAAGAGCGAGTTCGGCAAGTTCGCCGGCATCCTGGAAAAGGCCGAAAAGCAGATCACGACCGTCGGCCGCAGCCTCGGCGAAGCCAGTCGCAAGACCCGCACGATCGAGCGTCGGCTGCGTGGCGTGGAATCGCTGGGCGGCGAACAGACGCGACAACTGCTCGGCGACATCGGACTGGACGGCAGCGACGAGGACGAAGCGGACGACGAAACAGAATAAGGGTGTCGGCTTCGCGGCGATGATCTACCCTCGTCCGTCATCCTTCCCCTTCGGAATCGTCACGATGCGCCTGGCCCTGATGGTGTCCTCACTGCTCGCGCTCGCCGGCTGCACCACTACCGCGCCGGCAACCGACTCCTCCGCCGATACAGCCGTCACCGCTGCGCAGTGCGCCGCCTCCGGTGGCCAGATGCAGCCGCTGGGTCGTCTGCAGCGCATGCAGTGCGTGGTGGCCTACGCCGACGCCGGCAAGGCCTGCAGCAGCAAGGCGGACTGCGCCGGCCAGTGCCTGGCCAGCGGCGATGAGGCGTTGGTGCCGGGCGCGAAGGCCACCGGGACGTGCCAGCGCGATGTCAGCCAGAACTTCGGCTGCCGGCAGCGGATCGATGGCGGTGTGGCCCAGGGCACGATCTGCGTCGACTGATCTCATCGAGGGCACCCGCGTCGCGGTGCATCGCATCGGCTACAGGACGAAAAAAAACCGGCGCATGCGCCGGTTTTTCTTGGTGTCGCGATGATCGGATCAGCCGCCGTTGATCTCCGGCATCGGCATGGCGTCGGCCGGCACGGTCGGGTTGTTCTCGTCCTGCAGGTATTCCGGCAGCTCGTCTTCGGTCTGCTGCTTGCTGCTGCGGTGGCTTTCGATCTGGTAGTTGCGGCGCTGCAGCCACGAGTCGCGGACCAGCGCGTAGTCGTCCACCGCGCCCTCGCGCAGGCTGTCCAGCGACAGCAACTGCGCGCGCGTGTCCACCAGGTTCAGGCCCTGCAGGAAGATCCGCGTCTTGTCGTCTTCCACGTAACGGGTCGGACTGAGTGGCATGTCGCCGGCCAGGCCGAGCACGTCGCGCACCGTGCGCGGACCGAAGAACGGCAGCTCCACGTAGCGCGAACGCCGCCAGCCCCACGTGCCGAGCGTCTGCCCGAAGTCCTCGCTGCGGCGCTTCATCTTCAGGTCGCTGGCGGGATCGAAGATGCCGCCGATGCCGACCGTCGAGTTCAGCAGGAAGCGGCCGAACGTCTGCGTGGCATCACGCGGGCGGCCCTGCAGCAGCTGGTTCACCATCGTCAGCGGCTGGCGCAGGTTGTCGAAGAAGTTGCCGACGCCGAGCCGTATCGGACGCGGCACGGCGGCGACGTAGGCGCGCGCCAGCGGCCGTGCGACGGCTCGGTCGACCGCGTTGTTGAACGCGTGCACCTTGCGATTGAACTTTTCCCACGGGTCGTACGCGACGGGCGACTGGGCCGGGGCGGGCAGGGTGGAATCGGCGACCGGGTCGTAGGCACCCTGGCCATAGATCGCGGCGAAGTCGTCTTCGCCTTCCGACGCCGTCGCGGTGGTGGCCGGCGGGGCGGGCGCGTCGATACTCGCGGGGTCGATCGGCGGCTCGGGCGGCAACGGCGCCGTGGCGGTGCTGTCGATCACCACCGCATCGGCCGGCGCCGCCGTCGAGGGGGGAGGTGCCGACGCACAGGCGGTCGCCAGGGCGGCCAGCAGGACGACGGTACTGAGGCGGAACAGATTCATCCTGATTCCTGCAAACGGCGGGGGTGGGGTTACGCCGGGAAATCCAGTTCCGGCGTCAGGCGATATGCGGCCTGAAGGTCGGCCAGGCCAGCGGGCTGGCCTTCCAGGCGTGGGGTGGTGCCGCTGGCGCGAAGACGTGCGGCCAGTTCCGCCAACAGTGCCAGCCCGGCGCTGTCGACGGTAGTGACGTTGGTCAGGACAATGCGTTGCGCGCCGGCCGACTGCGCCGAGGCTTGCCGCCACAGCGCGGCCGCGGCGGTGCGGTCCAGCGCGCCCGCGAAGACGAGCGCGTCGCCGTCGCGCCGGACGCTGGCGTCAGTTGCCGCCGGCACTGCCGTTGACCTGCAGCTTGCCGGACTTCAGGTCCGCCGCCACCTGGGCGATGGACTTCTGCCGCAGCGGCGTGTCGAACTGGGTCTTGAACGTCTGCACGAAGGACACGCCTTCCGGCAGCACGTCGAACACCTTCCACTGGCCGCCCACGTTGCGCGCGTAGAAGGTGATGGGGGTGACGGTCTGGTCGGCCTGCACGAACTCGGTGTCGACCTTCACGCCGCGGCCGCCGGGCAGCGGCGATTCGGACTTCACCCGCACCTTCAGGCGCGCGTTGAAGTCCGCCAGGCGCGCGCCGTAGGCGGACAGCAGGCGCTCGGTCAGGGCCTGGCCGAACAGCTTCACGTCGGCATCGGAGGCGCCTCGGCCGTGCACGCCCAGCACCAGGCGGGCGGCGTAGTCGCCGTCGAACAGCGTGTTGAACTCGCCGGTCACGAACTGGCGCAACGCAGCGGGATTCGACTTGAACTCCGCGCGACGCTGGTCGAGCGTGGTCAGGATGCGCGTACTGCTGCTCAATACGACCTGGCTGGCGGTGTTCTGCTTGGCGGCGGCGGCCGGTGCGGCGGCCTGCGCGAAGACGACGGCTGGTGCGGACGCCAGTAATGCGGCCGACAGCACGACGGAGAGCAGGGAGGGCTTGATGGAGGTCTTCATGGGGTCGGTCCTTCCTTAACGGGGGGAGCGGCGGTCTCGCCGCTGGCCGGGGTCTCCCCGGAGCCTGCGTCGGCATTGTTGGCGCCGCCGCTGAACATGTACTTGCCGGCCAGCTGCAGGAGATCCACGGCCGGCTGCGTGAAGGCGATCTCCTCGCCCGGCTTGAGGACCTCCGGATCTCCGCCCGGCGACAGGCCAATGTAGTTCTCGCCCAGCAGGCCGCTGGTGAAGATGCCGGCCGCGGTATCGGCCGGCAGGTCCTTGTACTGGCTGTCGATGGACAGCGTGACCAGCGAGTCGAACTTGACCGGATCCAGGCGGATGTCGGCCACCTGGCCGATCACCACGCCGCCGATCTTCACCGGTGCCTGCTTGCGCAGCTGGCCCAGGTTGGAGAAGCGCGCGGTCAGCTCGTAGCTGCCGCCGCCCACGCCGAAGCGCTTGTTGGTGGAAGCCAGCGCCAGCACCAGCAGCGAGGCCAGGGCCAGCAGCAGGAAGGCACCGACGGCGAATTCGAGGCGGGGTCCACGGACGGACATGGGTCAGCTCCTGAACAGCAATGCAGACATGACGAAATTGAACATCAGCACCAGCAGCGAGGCGTTCACCACCGCACGGGTGGTGGCCACCGAGGTGCCTTCGATGGTCGGCTCGGCGTGGAAGCCCACGTAGGCCGCGACCAGCGCGGCGGTGCCGCCGAACACGGCCGACTTCAGCAGCGCCACGCCGAAGTCGTCCCAGAAGTCGACGCTGTTCTGCAGCGCCGACCAGAACGTGCCGTTGTCGAGGCCCAGCACGTGCACGGCCTCGAAGTAGCTGGCACTGATCGCCAGCGAGCAGAAGAAACCGGTCAGCAACGGCACCGTCAGCACCGCCGCCCAGAAGCGCGGCGCCACGGCCTTGGCGACCGGATCGATGGCCATCAGTTCCAGCGCCTTGATCTGGTCGGTGGCGCGCATCAGGCCCAGCTCGGCGGCGATCGAGCTGCCGGCGCGGCCGATGAACAGCAGCGCGGTCAGCACCGGGCCCAGTTCGCGGTACAGCGACAGGCCCAGCAGCGTGGACAGCGCGTCGCTGGCGCCGAACGTGGTCAGCGTGCGGTAGCCCTGCAGCGTCAGCACCAGGCCCACGAACGCGCCACCCACCGCGATGATCGGCAGCGAGCGCCCGCCGATCTTGTAGATCTCGCGGGTCAGTTCGGCGAAGAAGTCGTGGGTCGGTTTCGACGCGCGGAACACGGACAGCGAAAACAGGCCGGCGCGGCCCAGCGAACGGGTGGCGGAGACGAACGGCATCAGGACAGATCCCCCTGTGCAGGGTTCGGCCCCTCCCCCGCTTTGCGGAGGAGGGGGCTCATGGGGAGCACCTCGAAGTTCCTCGTCACGCCGCCGCCCCGCGCTTCACCGCATCGAACGCGATCGGGCCATCCGGCTCGCCGCGCAGGAACTGCTTCACCAGCGGGTCCGACGAAGCTTCCAGTTCCGCCGGCGTGCCGGAGAACACCAGGCCACCGTTGGCGATGACCACCGCCTGGTCGGCGATCGGCAGCGTTTCGTGCACGTGGTGGGTCACGATGATGCTGGTCAGGCCCAGCGTGTCGTTGAGGCGCTGGATCAGGCTCATGATCACGCCGGAGGCGATCGGGTCCAGTCCGGTCAGCGGCTCGTCGTAGATCATCAGCGGCGGGTCCAGCGCCAGCGCGCGGGCCAGCGCCACCCGGCGCGCCATGCCGCCGGACAGCTCGCGCGGATACGCATCGGCGGCGGCGCGCAGGCCGACCGCGTTCAACTTGAATTCGACCAGCCGGCGGATCAGTGCGTCCGGCAGTGGCGTATGCGTGCGAAGCGGCAGCGCAACGTTCTCGGCTACGGTCAGGTCGGTCAGCAGGCCGTTGCCCTGCAGCAGCACGCCGATGCCCTTGCGCATGTCCAGCAGCGCGCGGCTGCGGTGCGGCACCGGCTGCCCGAACACCTCCACCGTGCCGGCCGCCGGCGGCAGCTCGCCGGTCAGCGCGGCCAGCAGCGTCGACTTGCCGCTGCCGGACGGACCGAGCACGGCGGCGATGCCGCCGCGGGGCACGGTCAGGTCGATGCCGCGCAGGATCGTGCGGCCGCCGCGATCGAGGCGGAGGCCGGACAGGTGCACGGCAGGGGCGTCGGCAAGCGTCATGGGCGTCGTCGGCGGACCAGCAGGGGAGTTAACGGAAAAACAACGGCGTAGCTTCGCGGCCAGCGGCTGAACATAAACCGTACCGCGCAGTTTGATTATTGTCGCATCGCACGGAGATGTCGCGCATGGATGTGCGCAGATATCTCCGCTGCCGAGCCTCCAAGGCGCAAGGTTCGACGGTGGATGTTGGAGAGGCCACTTTAAGAACCTCTTAAGCGCCTGCTTCGACGGCGATGTCTCGGCATTCGCGACAGCGCTGCGGCAAGATGGCGTGATGCCCGCCGCCCCTGCGCCCGACTTCCGTCTGTATCCGTCCAACACGCTGGCGTTGCTGGCCGCGCTGCTGGCGGACGAACTGCGCAGGCCGGTGCCGGGCCAGGCACTGCTGGCCCCGGACACCGTGCTGATCCCGCAGGTCGCCATGCGCCGCTGGCTGCAGGCCACGCTGGCGGCGGAGTACGGCATCGCCGCGAACCTGGAATTCCTGACGCCCGGCGAATTCGTCGCCCGCGCGCTCGACGCGAACCTCGGCCCGGCCGGCGGCGACGATCTCGACGCCGCCTCGCTGCAGTGGCGCCTGTACGCCGCGCTCCACGAGCCGGCGCTGCGCCGCGATCCCGCCCTGGCCTCGCTCGACGGCTGGATGGCCGGTGGCGATCCGCTGAAGCCGTGGCGGCTGGCCGGCGAACTGGCGGGGGTCTACGAGAAGTACCAGGCGTGGCGGCGCGACTGGCTGCTGCGCTGGGAAGCGGGCGCCGACCGCGACGACCCGCAGGCGCGGCTGTGGCGCGCCGTCGCCGCCGGCCGCGACTACCGCGCGCGCCGCATCGACGCCTACCTCGCGCGTTTCGGTCGCGACGACGGACCGTTGCCGCAAGGGTTGCCGAAGCGCCTGCTGGTCTTCGCCACGCTCAACATCTCGCCCGACGTGTTGCGCGTGCTGGCAACCCAGGCGCGCGTGGGCACGCTGCACTTCTACCTGCCCACGCCGGCGCGCGGTTACTGGGGGGACCTGCAGACGCTGCGCGAACGCCGCCGCGAAGGCCCGGCCGAGCTGTTCGCCGACGATGTGCAGGAGAACCCGCTGCTGCAGGCCTGGGGCGCCGCCGGGCGCGACTTCATGGCGCTGCTCGGCGACTACGAGGTGGTGCATCCGCGCGCCGAAATCGACGTCTACGCCGATCCGCTCTACGCGGATGGCCCGGACACGCTGCTGCGCCGGCTGCAGTCGGACCTGTTCCACCGCCGCGCGCACGCATCGCCGCCACCGCGCCCCGTGCCCGCCCTCGACGACCCCAGCCTGCAGGTGCATGCCTGCCACACGCGCCTGCGCGAACTGCAGGTGCTGCACGACCAGCTGCGCGCGCTGCTGGAGGATCCACGCTTCGATCCGCCGCTGCAGCCGCGCGAGATCGCCGTGCTCGCGCCCGATATCGATCCCTATGTGCCGTATCTGGACGCTGTCTTCGGCGGCAGCGGGCACGACGACGCGCTGCCGTGGGCGCTGGCGGACACCAGCCCGCTGGCGAGCGAGCCGCTGGCCGAGGTGTTCCTGCGCCTGCTCGACCTGCCGCTGTCGCGCTTCGGCCTGGACGAGGTGCTGGACCTGTTGGCCAGCGCGCCGGTGGCCGAAGCGGCGGGGCTGGATACCGACGCCATCGACCGCCTGCACGGCTGGTTTCGCGAGGCCGGCGCGCGTTGGGGCCTGGACGCGAACCACCGCGCCGCGTCCGATGCGCCGGCCGACGACGCCTACACCTGGCAGTTCGCGCTCGACCGCCTGCTGCTGGGCCATGCCAGCGGCGCGGACGGGATGATCGCCGGCGTCGCACCGTGGCCGGACCTGGAAGGCGGTGCGCTCGACGCGCTCGACACGCTGGTGCGGCTGCTGCGCGAACTCGCGCGCCAGCGGCGCGTGCTGGGCGAGGCGGCCACGCCGGCGCAGTGGCGCGAACGCCTGCTGCACTTGCTGGCCGTGCTGTTGCCGGAACAGCCCAGCGCACCGCGCGCGCAACGCACGCTGGACCGCCTTCGCACACTGATCGACCGCTTCGCCCGCGATGCGGACACGGCGGGCTACGCCGGCACGGTGCCGCCCGAGGTGGTGCGCGCGCATTTCAGCGACCAGCTCTCGCAGGCCGACACGCGCGCGCCGCTGCTCACCGGCGGCGTCAGCGTGGGCCGCATGGTGCCGATGCGCCTGCTGCCGTTCCGCGCCATCTGCCTGCTCGGCATGAACGACGGCGACTTCCCGCGCCGCGATCCCGCGGCCGGCCTCAACAAGCTAACCGCCGAACTGCATGCCGGCCGACGCAAGCCCGGCGACCGTTCGACGCGCGAGGACGACCGCTTCCTGTTCCTGCAGCTGTTCGCCGCCGCGCAGGACGTGTTCTACGTCAGCTACCTCGGCGCCGATCCGCGCGACGGCAGCCTGCGCGAGCCGTCGGTGCTGGTCAGCGAGCTGCTCGACGTCGCCGCGCGTTACCACGTCGATGCGGACGCGAAGAAGCGCCTCGTCGTCCGCCATACCCTGCAGCCGTTCGCGCCCGCCGCGTTCGGCAGCCCCGACGAACCCCGCCGTTTCAGCTACCGTGCTGCCTGGCGTCCGGCCGCCGACCGTGTGGACGCCGCGCGCCGCGCGCTGCCGCCCTGGGTGGATGCACCGCTGCCCGTGCTTGCGGAAGACGAACATGACGTCCCGCTCGACGACCTGCGCCGCTTCCTGCTCGATCCTGCCTCCGCCTTCCTTGCGCGTCGCCTTGGCCTGCGCCTGCCCGATGCGATCGAGATGGCCGAAGACATCGAACCGCTGGTCGCGCCTGCGCGTGGCCGTGAACGCGCGCGCCTGCGCCGCGACGTGTTCGACTGGCTGCTCGATCTCGACCGCCCGCAGGACGCCCGCACACCGTCCGCGCTGTACGCCCGGCTGCGCGCCCGCGGCCAGGTGCCGACCGGTCCGCTGGGCGAACACGCCGCGGAGCAGGTGTTCGCCGAGGTGGCGCCGTATGCGGAGGCGTTCGCCGACTGGATCAGCCACGACCGCCGCCATCGGCTGCATGGCGCGCTGACCGAACCCGATGGCCAGGCCGTGCTCGCTGCCGTGCTGGCCGGCGAGACCCTCGACGCCGACACGCTGCGAGCGAGGCTGGCGGAACGGCAGCTGTTCCCGTGGCAACGCGGACACGGGCATGCACCGGGGCCGGATGCCGAACTGCGCCGCTTGATGCGGCTGGTGCACGAAGCCGAACAGTACGCACGCCTGCAGCCCCCGCGTGCGCATGTGGAATGGCGCGGCCTGGTCGCGGCGGACGATCTCGGTGCGCCGCGCGTCGAGACGGTGATCGACGGCGTGCGCGTGCACGGCCGCATCGCCGATGTCTATCCGCATGGGCTGGCGCGCGTGCAGATCGGCGCGCTCAACGGACCGGCCGTCATCCGCCACGGCCTGGATGCGCTGCTGCTCAATGCGGCGGGGCTGACGATCCCGCTGGTGCAGTTCCACGAGGGCGACGACGGCATCCGTGCCTACGCCACTCCTGCACGGGCCGTCGACGAAGCGCAGGACGCCCTGCGCACGCTGCTCGCGTTGCGTCGCGACGGCCTGCGCGCGCCGCTGCCGTTCGCGCCGAACACCGGCTGGGCCATCCATGCCGCCGAGCCCGCCCTGCGCGAGGCCGCCGCCCGCGAGGCCTGGTATCCGGGCGACTACCGGTGGGGCGAAAGCACGGGCGAGGCGATCCAGCTCGCGTTCCGCGGCCGCGACCCGCTCGCCGATGCCGAAGCCATGGCGGAGTTCATCGACACCAGCCTGCGGATCTATGGCGCACTGCGTGGCGCGGAGGATGCCGCATGAGCGCCTTCGATCCCGCCCGCGAGCCGTATCTGGCGCGCGCCCTCGACGGCGTGCAGCTGATCGAGGCGAGCGCCGGCACCGGCAAGACGTACACGCTGGCCACGCTGTTCACGCGCCTGATCGTCGAGCAGCGGTTGCGCATGGGCCAGGTGCTGGCAGTGACCTACACCGAGGCCGCCACGCAGGAGCTGCGCAAGCGCATCCGCGAACGGCTCGCGCTGGCCGCCGACCTGGTCGGCACGCCGCCGCGCGACGACGAGAAGCACGAGGTCGCGCTGACCCGCTTCGTCATCGATCGCCACCTGGCCGCCGGCGGGGAAACGCCGACACAGCTCGCACGGCGCCTGCGCACGGCGGCCGAGGAAACCGACCTCGCCGCCATCTTCACCATCCATGGCTTCTGCGCACGCGTGCTGCGCGAACATGCGCTCGACGCCGGGCAAGGATTCGAGGCCGGCGAGTTGCTCGGCAACACCCGCGCGTTGCATGCGGACCTCGCGGCGGACCTGTGGCGCGCGTATGCCGCCGATCCGGCGACGGTCGATGCGCTGGCCGGCCTGTGGAGCGGTCCCGACGCGCTCGCGGACGATCTGCCCGCGCTGTGCGGTCCGTTGCCGCTGCTGCCGCCTGCCCCGTCCGGCGACGACGGTGAGCGCCAGGTCGCGGTGCAGGCCACGCGCGCCGGTCGCGCCGCGCATCTGGTGGATGCGATCGGCCTTCACTTGGCCGATGCGCAGGCCGCGATCGCCGCTGCGTTCGACCACAAGGTCTTCGATGGTCGCCGCGCGCGCCGCCCCAGTTTCGACAAGGCATTCGAGGAACTGCAGGCCGGCGCCGCGCTGGCCGAATGGCCGCGCACCGACAAGACGCATGTGCAGAAACTGCTGCCCGACGCATTGCGCGGCTTCTGCAAGGACGGCAGCGATCCCCGGGTTCCGGTTTCGCCGCTGTTCGATGCCTGGCGCGACTGGTGCGAGGCCGACGACGCCTGGCAGCAGCTGCAGCTGCGCCTGCGCGCCGGCCTGCTGCATCGCCTGCGCGAGGACGCCCGCCGCCGGCTCGACGACCTCAAGCGCACGCGCCGCGTGCAGACCTACGACGACCTGATCGAACGCGTCGCGACCGCGCTCGACGGCCCGCGCCGGCAGGCGCTGGTCGCCGCGCTGCGCGCGCAATACCGTGTCGCGCTGGTGGACGAATTCCAGGACACCGACGAGCGCCAGTGGCGGATCTTCGCGCGCGTGTTCGGCGATTCGGACGACGTGCGCGCGCTGGGCGAAACGCCCGCCCTGTTCCTGATCGGCGATCCCAAGCAGGCCATCTACGGGTTCCGTGGCGGCGACGTCGCCACCTACCTGCTCGCGCGGCGGGCGGCGGCCGAAGCGCCGCGGCTGGCGCACAACTTCCGCTCGCGCCCGGCCGTACTGCGCGCGGTGCGCGCGCTGTACGACGGCGCGGCCGCGTCGGGACAGGACGCGTTCGCACATCCCGACATCCGCTTCGAGCCGGTCGAACCCGGCGGCAAGCGCGGCGACGGCGACTATGCGCACGGCGATCGCGCCGCGCCCGCCCTGACCCTGCGCCTGCTGCGCCGCGACGATGGCGCGCCGTTCGATGCCGAGGGTTCCCGCGAGGCCGCTACCGCCGCCTGCGTGGCCGACATCCATCGCGTGCTGGCCGACGCACGGGCCGGCCACGCACGGATCGATGGCCGTCCCGTGCGGCCCGGCGACATCGCCGTGCTGGTGCGCAACCACAAAGAAGCCACGCGCGTGCAGCAGGCGCTCGCGCGCGCCGGCGTGCCCGCCGTGGCGGCCGGCAAGCAGAGCCTGTTCGCCAGCGCCGAAGCCGCCGAACTGCGCACGCTGCTGCTCGCCCTGCTGCATCCGGCCGACAACGGCCGCCTGCGCACCGCGCTGGCGACCGTGCTGCTGGGCGAAGACGCGGCCGCGCTCGCGGTGCTGGACCAGGATGGCGAGGCGCAGCGCCGGCACCAGGCGCGCCTGCTGCACTGGCGCGAGCGCTGGCAGCGTGGAGGACCGTTCGCGCTGGTGTCCGAGCTGTGCGCCGCGCAGGCCGAGCGGCTGCTGGGCCTGCTCGATGGCGAGCGCCGCCTGACCAACTACCTGCAGCTCGGCGAGCAGTTGCAGGAAGCCGCGGCGCGCACGCTGGGCCTGCACGGGCTGCTGGACTGGCTGCAGGCGCGGATGGCCGACGCCGATGCCGACGATGAAACGCAGCTGCTGCGGCTCGAATCCGACGCGCTGCGCGTACAGATCGTCACCCTGCACAAGAGCAAGGGCCTGGAGTACCCGCTGGTCTACCTGCCGTTCGCCGGCCTGGGTACGTCGCGTCCCGACAGCGGACGCCATCGCGTGGTGCACGACGGCACGCAGCGCGTGCTGCAGTGGAAGCTGGACAAGGACGATCCTGCCTGGAAGTCCGCCGGCGACGCCGCGCGGCGCGAGGCCATCGCCGAGGACGCGCGTCTGCTCTATGTCGGCCTGACCCGCGCCGAGCATGCGCTGTGGATCGCCGCCGGCGATGTGGCCGATCTCGCCAAGAGTCGCCTCGCGCCGCTGATCGCCGATCTCGCCCTGCTCGACGCGCATGCCGACGTACGCATCGTCGATGGCCCCGCCGAACCGCCGCCGCCGCGATTGCCGCCGGAACGCGGGTCGGCCGTCGCGCCGGCGCGCATCGCCACGCGTCGCATCGCACCCGACTGGTGGGTCTACAGCTTCACCCAGCTCGCGCATGCCGAGGGCGGTGCCGACCCGCTGGCCGCTTCCACGCAGGCCGATGCGGGTGGCGAGGACGAAGCGCCCGCCTCGGACCTCGACGACACTCCGCGCGATGCCGCCGTGCCCAGCGCCGTCGATCCGCGTTTCGCCGGCAGCCGCTTCGGCGTGGTGATGCATGGCGCGCTGGAACATGCCGACTTCGCCGCGTGGCGCGACTGGAGACCCGGCGATGCCGCGCCCGACGGCCAAGCCTTCGTCATCGCCGATGCCTTGCGCGAAGGCGGTTACGCCGAGGCCGAGGTCGCCGACGGCCTGCAGGTACTGGTGCCGCTGGTCGGCCACACGCTCGGCACCGTCCTGCCGGAGGGCGTGCGCCTGGCCGATGTGCCGGCGGACCAGCGCCGTGCGGAAATCGAATTCCACTTCGCCATGCAGCCCACCGGCGTGCCGGCGCTGCTCGCACTGCTGCACCGCCACGGGCTGCTGCGCCATCGCACCGCGTTCGGCGCACGCCAGCGCCTGGAAGGCCTCATGACCGGCCTGATCGACCTAACCTACCAGCACGAGGGCCGCTGGTACGTGCTCGATTACAAATCCAACCAGCTGCCCGGGTACGACGCCGCGGCCATGCAGCAGGCGATGGCGCACAGCGAATATGACCTGCAGGCGCTCATCTACACGCTCGCCCTGCACCGTTGGCTGCGCTTCCGGCTGGGCGACGCCTACGACTACGCGCGCGACGTCGGCGGCATCCGCTACCTGTTCTGCCGTGGCCTGGACCTCACGCGCGAAGCGTCGCCGGGCGTGCATGCGCAGCGCTTCGCGCCGGACCTGGTGCATGCGCTGGACGCGCTGTTCGCCGGCGCAGCGCAGGGAGCGGCCGCATGAGCCTGCTCGATGCGCTCTACCGCGGCGGCCACCTGCGCACGCTGGACCATGCACTCGCGCAGAGCCTGCGCCGCCTCGACCGCGACACGCCGGACGCGGTGCTCGCCGCCGTGGCGCTCGCCTCGCTGGCGGTCGCCAAGGGCCACGCCGGCGTGGCGCTGTCTTCGCCGCAGGCGCTGCTCGACACCGACGCCGATCTCGCCTGGCCCGATGGCGACGACTGGCGTGCGCAGCTGGCGGCCTCGCGCTGGATCGCCACGCCGCGCGACGCCATCGTCGAATCCGACAGCCAGGCGCCGCTGGTGCTGGAAGGCGACCTGCTCTACCTGCGTCGCTACCGGGAATACGAACGCGCGCTCGCGCTCGGCCTGTACCGCATCGCGCGGCATGCGGAGGAACACTCCGGCATCGAACCGCTCGTGCCGCTGTTCGCCCGACTGTTCCCGCACGCAACCCACGACGACCATCAGGCGCGCGCCGCTGCGCTCGCGTTGCGGCATGCGCTGTTGCTGGTCACCGGCGGCCCCGGCACCGGCAAGACCACCACCACCGCGCGCCTGCTGGTGCTGCTGGCCGCGCAGGCGCGTCATGCCGGTCGCGGCGCGCCACGCATCGCACTGGCGGCGCCTACCGGTCGCGCTGCCGAACGCATGGCGGAAAGCGTGCGCCGTACGGTGCACGCATTGGCCACCGCCGGCATCGACACCGACCTGCTCGAGGCACTGCCCGCAACCGGCACCACGCTGCATCGCCTGCTCGGCACGATTCCCGACGCGCCGCGCTTCCGTCACGACCGGCACAATCCGCTGGCCTTCGACGTGGTGGTGGTCGACGAAGCGTCGATGATCGACCTGCCGCTGATGGCCAAGCTGGTCGATGCCGTCGCCGACGGCACGCGCCTGGTACTGCTGGGCGATCCCGACCAGCTGCCGTCGGTGGAAGCCGGCGACGTGCTGGCGGCCATCCTCGATGCGGCCGGTGAGGGCGGTGCACTTGCGCAGGACGACGTGGCCGCGCTGCGGCCGCTGCTTGGCGAGGGCGCGCCATCCGTTACGGGCGAGGGCGGTGCGCGTTTTCCCGGCATCCGCGTGCACCTGCAGCGCGGCTGGCGGCAGAGCGAAACCCTGCAGCTCGCCCCGCTCGCCGCCGCCGTGCGCGAAGGCGACGCCACGACGGCGCTGGATCTGCTGCGTGGCGACACGCTGTCGAACGTGCACTTCCACGAGGGCCTCACCGATCCGCTCGACGCCCGCCGCGACGCGCTGCTCGCCCACTGGCGCTCGCTCGCGCATGCGGCGACGCCGGCCGAGGCGCTGGCGCAGTCGACGCGTCTGCGCCTGCTTACCGCCGTACGCGAAGGACCCCAGGGCGCGCGCACGCTCAATGCGCGCATCGAGCGCCTGCTGGTGGATACCGGCGCCGGCACCTCGCGCGGCGGACCCGGGCACTTCCATGGCCAGTTGCTGATCGTCACCGAGAACAGCTACCGCCACCGGCTGTTCAACGGCGACATCGGCCTCTGCCTGCGCGACGACGGCGGTGCGCTGGTCGCGTGGTTCCCGGGCGAGGATCCCGCCCAGCCGCGCGCCTTCCATCCCGCGGCCCTGCCCGCGCACGAGTCGGCGTTCGCGATGACGGTGCACAAGGCGCAGGGCTCGGAATTCGACGCGGTATGGCTGCTGCTGCCGGCGCGCGGCAACCGCGTGCTCTCGCGCGAACTGGTCTACACCGGCATCACCCGCGCCCGCCATGAACTGCATGTCGCCGGCAGCGATCCGGTGATCCGCGAAGCGTTGTCGCGGCATGCGAGCCGCTGGTCGGGGTTGGGGTGGCGGTTGCGGGATCCTGCGCTCGCGCAGTGAAGCCGCTTCGCCCTCATGCCGCCGTGCGCATGACGTGATGCCGATCCATGCGTTTGCGGTCGGGGGCGCAAGGGCGTATACCTGTCTTGGCTGACGGGCAGTTTTCTCCGCCGCTTACGCCGGTCGATCCCCTCCCTCTCGGCTTCACCCATGCGACGCCCTGTCGTGCCGAGGAGGTGTGTGTGGCGAACCAGCAGGTCCAGGTCTTCATTCTCCACCTGGGGCAGCAGCAGTCCATCGGTCCGGGCGACCTGCGGTTGATGTGGGCGACGGCGTGCGAGTCGTTGGACATCGCGGTAACGCGTCGTCCGCAGGGGCATGACCAGGGCGCCGCGCGACCGTGCTTCAGTCTCTGGGCTGGCCGGCAGTTCCATCGCGTGCCAGCGGAGAAGCGCATGCGCGCCCTGCTGGAAGCACGCGGTTTCCATTTCACGTTGACGCATACCGCCCTGTAGGAGGGTGCATGACTTTTGATGTCGGGATCGGCAAGTGCCGATCGGTGCAATCGGATTCGGTGGATGTGTGGGTGGACGGCTCCATCGTCCGGCGCCTGGCGCCGGAGACCAAGTGGCAGCGCGACGGCATCAGCGTGCTGCAGGTGCCGGTGAAACTGTGCAGCGCGCGTCACGCCGTGGCCGTGGGTGAGGAGGTGTTCCTCGATACCGCGCTCATCAATGCCAACAGCGCCGGCAAACTGGACGTGGACGGCAAGGGCGACTACGCCAGGACCCGCCTGTCGCTGCTGGTGCCCACCCTCGACGCCGCGCCGGCGGCGCCGCCGCCTTCGCGCAAGGCAAGCTGGCGCTGAGCCCGCTGCGCGCGTATCGCGTGCAGATATCGCAAACGAAGCGCGCTCCTCGCGGGGCGCTCCGCCGTGGGCGACATGGGCGGACCGGTGTTCCGATCCCTGTTGCGATCCTGATGGTGCTGCGGATTGCGAGGCTTCGATGTTTCTCCAGCTCGACGCTATATCGACGTGCAACGACACTTCACCACGCGAGCGCCGCGCAGGCTGTCGTTGCGTTGCGATCATGTGCGTGACCGAGTCGGGAGGCGCGTGCGATCACATGGCGAGCACCGCAGGCGTGCGAGTCTTGGGCGGTCGCGGTCGCGGGCGCGAGGACGCGCGCCGCCATGTCAGCATGCGTTGAAGCGAGGACGCCCACCATGACGGTCCATCTCCCATCGGGTCGAACATGCGCCTGCTAGCCGGCTGCGAACTGTCTGTCGAATCCAGCGAAGACTGCGCGGTGGTGGCCATGCTGCGGCCGCGCAGCGGCGAAGCGCAGTGGCTGGTCAGCGAAGCCTATGCGTTCGACCCCCACGTCCGGCCAACCGAGTTCGTCGACCTGTTCGGCAACCTGTGCCAGCGCTTCGTCGTGCGGCGCGGGCGCATGCGGATCCGGGCCGAGCTCGAGGTCGAGACCGAGCGCGACATCGCCATCGCGCCGTGGGTGGCGCCGGTGCCGGCCGCTTTGCTGCCCGATCACACGCTGCACTACCTGCTGCCGAGCCGCTATTGCCCGAGCGACCGCGCCTTCGAACGGGCACAGGCCATCGTGGACACGGCCGATCCCCGCAGTGGCCAGGTGGGCGCCATCGTGGAATGGATCCGCACCCATATCGCATACCGGTACGGCGTGAGCGATGCCAGCACGGACGCGCTCGATACCCTCGAAGCGGGTGCGGGCGTCTGCCGCGACTACGCCCATGTCGGGATTACCCTGTGCAGAAGCCTGCGCATTCCCGCCCGGATGGTGGTCGGCTATCTGTACGGACTGGAGCCCATGGACCTGCATGCCTGGTTCGAGGCTTACCTGGACGGCCGCTGGTACACGTTCGACCCCACCCAGTCCGCACCGCGGGGTGGCCGGATCGTGGTCGCCTACGGTCGCGATGCCGCCGACGTCGCGTTCCTGACCAGTTACGGCTCGCTGCAGACGTTGGACATGCAGGTATGGGTGGGCGAGCGAACCGGCGACGTGCCGCTCCCGTCCGCAGGCGACGGCCGATAGCCATCGGGTAGACCCGGGTCAGGTTCGATTCCCCGTTGCGTCTTTACAACATTGCGCGCGAGCGCAATCCGCCGCCGCCGTGTTTCCCGCGTTGCGACGGTCGGGCGTCACGCTGGCCGACAAGCGGTAAGGCCGGCCGTCTTCCTGTGCATCGGGCTTCGCGATAAGGTCCGCCACGGGGCGCGTGGGGGCACCACATGGGACGTGGCAGGACGCATTTCTTTGAAGGGTTGGCAGCGCTGCCGTGGCCGGTCGGCCTCGGCGCGGGTGCGTTCGGCTGGCTGGCCATCGCGCATGGCATTCCGCTGGTGTTCGGACGGCTGGACAGTCCGATGGCCCCGTCTTTCACGGCGGGCAAGCATCCCTTCATGCCGTTGGCGTGGGTCTTCCTGGGCCTGTGCGTGATGGCGGCCGCAGTGTCCTTCTTCAATGCGCGACGCAAGCGACGTCTGCTCGATACGCGGACGGGCCTGGAGAGCATCGCGACACTGGGGTGGCGCGATTTCGAACGGCTCGTCGGTGAAGCGTTCCGCCGTCGCGGCTATACCGTGGAGGAAACCGGGCTGGGCGGCGCCGACGGCGGCATCGACCTGGTCCTGCGCCGTGACGGCAAGCGCACGCTGGTGCAGTGCAAGCAATGGCGGCGCGAGAAGGTGCCGGTCAACGTGGTCCGCGAGATGTACGGCCTGCTGGCGCATCACCGTGCGGATGCCGTACGCATCGCGGCGCTGGGTGGGTTTACGGCGGATGCAGCCAAGTTCGCGGAAGGGAAGCCGATCGAGTTGATCGATGGAGCGAACTTGCTGGGGATGATCCAGGAGGTGCAGGCGCGAGGCGCTGCGCCCTGGTCACCCCCGTCGAGAGTGGAGCCGGTGCTGGGTGTGGAAACGTCGCACACCTCGGCAGCGCCCCACTGTCCGAAATGCGAAGCGGTGATGGTGCGGAGGAACAACGCGCGCACGGCGGAGAGCTTCTGGGGATGCTCCACGTTTCCCGCATGCAGAGGGACGCGATAGAAGGCCGCATCCGGCCCGAAGCGGGCCGTGTGCCGCAAACAGCTGCAATCTGTCCAGACACCCCTTGAAGGGTGTTTTTCGCGGGTACTGGCCTCTGTTTTTTGCCAGCCAACGAAGCCGCCCGAAAGCGGCTTCGACGGTCGAGGCTTGCTGGCTTGGTTAGCCGGGCAACTTTGCTGCAAGCACGTCGACTTTCTCGATGGTCGGTGGTTCGGAGAAAAGTTCCGCCGCCTTTGCCATCAAGGCCGCCGCAACCTTGCCGGAGAGGTGGGCCTCCCGGCCCGCGTCATCGGGAAAGGCATCAAAAATGCCGAAGGTCGTTGGTCCGAGACGAATCCCGAACCAGGCGGTCGTGGCGGGCTCCTCCATGACGAGTGGGAGACCACTTAGGAGAAAGCTTTCAACCTCGCTCTCTTTTCCGGCTTTCGCTTCAAGGCGAACGAACAACGCGACTTTGACCATGAGCTGTCTCCTGTTGGAGCAACGGAACAACGACGCCCACCCTTACCTGAAAGCCCAAGGATCCATCGAGCGGCCTGCCGGGCCTGTCGGCCGCGACCGACTGACAACATAAGCGCCTGGGGCGAGCGGAGTGTTACGACCACGAGAAGGATTTCTCCCCCGACACGCCGCCAGGTGCCTGCCCCACGTGCGACGGTCCGCTACGCAGAGGGCGGGCCGTGCGATCGCAGGCCGTATCGCGAGCATTTCGATGCGAAGCACGTCGATCCCGATGTCTTCAAGCCAAGTCGGGCTTGGACCGGAGTCGCGCAGCCTACGAGCTGGCATCATGGCGGCCTCACGTCATCGCAAGCCGACACCCATGCACACCGTAAAAGGCACCTGCCACTGCAAGGCCGTCGAGTTCGAAGTCGACCTCATCGACGGTCACCAGAACATCCGTCGTAGCAACTGTTCGATGTGCAGCCGCCGCGGTGCCATCATGGCCGGCGTCACCCTCGACCGCCTGCGCGTCACTCGCGGCGAGGACAAGCTGGGCCTCTATCAGTGGAACACCAGGATCGCCAAACACTGGTTCTGCACCGTGTGCGGCATCTACACCCACCACCAGCGCCGCAGCGTGCCCACCGAGTACGGTTACAACCTGGCCTGCATCGGAGGGCATCGACCTCAGCACGATTGGCGAGATCGGGGCCAGCAACGGCGCAGCGCAGACGCTCGTCGCATCCTGATGGCGTGATTCGCCCGAGCAAGCGTCAGCCCCCCGCCTTGCCCACCCGATACGTCAACTCCGCGAACCCCGTTCCCACCTGCGACACCGACACCAGCGACAGTACCGGACTCAGCACGCGGCGCGGGAACAACGGCTTGCCCTGGCCCAGCGTTGCCGAGCCGATCTGCACGATCATCTCGTCCAGCAGTCCAGCATCGTGGAACTGCCCCGCCAGATCGCCGCCGCCCATGATCCATACATTCTTCCCGTCCGCCGCCGATTGCATGGCGCGATGCACATCGCGCACGTCCTCCCGGGTGAACCGCACGTCCGCGCCTTGCACCGCCGGCAGCGAGCGGCGGGTGAACACCCACGTCGGCTGCGTGTAGGGCCATGCCGCGCCGGTCTGTTCCGACACCGCCGCCGTGTTGCGCAGGATCCACTCGTACGTCGCCGAGCCCATCGCGATCGCGCCGACCTCCGCGAAGAACGCCGGATAGCTGGTCTCGTTGATGTCGCCCAACGGAAACAGCCAATCGAGCCCGTCGTCTTCGGTGGCGAGGAAGCCGTCCAGGCTGGACGCGGCGTAGTACTGGGTTTTCACGGACGCACCTTCGGAAGCGAAGCGGCCCTGCACGGTAGCCGCGTCGCCCTCGCCTCACAATGATCCGGTGTGTCGGGAAGCGGAGATACGGGCTCAGGTACCGTTTCCCGCGCACGCGATCGCCGAGAGCGGCGTCATCGGCGGCGCGGCTCCGCGGTCGTTGTCGTCCTGCTATCGAGGACACGCCGACGCAGCGACGTCTCCCGGGCCAGCCATCGCCGCCTCATCCCTGATCGCGATCCAGCAGGCAATCGATGAAGGCGCGCAGCGCCGGCAGCATGTAGCGCCGGCTCGAGTAGTAGAGGAACAGGCCGGGCACCGTCGGCGACCAATCGGCGAGGACGCGTTTGAGCCGCCCGTCCCGCAGGGCTTCCGCGATATCGGCATCGTTGTAGGCGTAGAGGATTCCGAGTCCCTGCAACGCGGCGGGCACGATGATGTCCTGGTGGTTCGAGATGACATTGCCTTCGCCGAAGAATTCGAGCGCCTTGTCCTTCTTCTCGAACGGCCAGCCCGCGATCTTGCCGCTGCCGGGGAAGCGCCAGTTGATGCAGGCATGGCGGCCCAGATCCGCAGGCGTTCCGGGTTCGCCATGCCGGGCAAGGTAATCGGGCGATGCCACGGCGAGCAGTTCGAAGTCGGGCGTCAACCGCACCGCCACCATGTCCTTCTGCAGCCGGCCGCCCACCCGGATGCCGGCATCGAATCCTTCCGCCGCGATGTCGCTCAGGCCGTCGTCGATCACGATGTCGAGCACGACATCGGGGTTCGCCTGCACGAAACGTCCCAGCCGGGGCGCAATCACCCGCTTTGCCGCCATGCTCAGCGTGTTGATGCGAAGGGTTCCGGCCGCACGCGCGCTCGTGCCCACCGCCTGTGCCACGGCGTCGTCCATGTCGCGAAGCATCGGGGCCATGCGCGCGTGCAGCCGCCGTCCGGGTTCGGTCGGCGAGACGCTGCGGGTGGTGCGATTCAACAGTCGAACGCCGAGACGGGCTTCCAACTGGCGAATGATCTGACTGAGAGCGGACCGCGACAGCCCCAGGTGATTGGCCGCCCGGGTGAAGCTGGCCCGGTCGACCACGGCCACGAAGGCCTTGAGTTCCGCAAATTCGGAGCCGCGCATTGTGCACTGATTCCTACATAGCCTGATCGGATAATAGGTGATTCTCTAACCTTAGCGAACGCCTCAAGCTGGCTCCTCACACCCCACCGGAGCCCTGCAATGAAAGCGCTGGACCTGCCCGAGCCGATCGCGGCCTACTTCGACGCCGACCGCCAGGATGGCCAGGCGGTTGCCCGCTGCTTCACCAGGGAGGGCGTCGTCCTCGACGAGGGCAGGACCCATGCCGGTCCGGCCGCGATCGAAACCTGGAAGAACGAAGCGTCTGCCAAGTACACCTACACCGCCAGGCCTCACACGCTGGAAACCCAAGGGCGGCACTACGTGGTCACCAGCCAGGTGTCGGGCGATTTCCCCGGCAGTCCGCTGGACCTGCGTTACATCTTCCTGCTGGAGCGCGGCAAGATCGCGTCGCTGGAGGTCATGCCATGAGTTTCGATCTCCAGCTCGCGGGCAAGCGCGTTCTTGTCACAGGCGGCACGCGAGGCATCGGGGCGGCGGTCGTCCAGCGGCTGTCCCGGCTCGACGCACGCATCGTCGCGACCGCGCGCTCGATGCCGGACACCCCGGTCGACGGCGTCCACTACGCGGCGGTCGACCTCGCGACGGCCGACGGTGTTCGCGAAGGGGTCGAGGCGGCGCGGGAACGACTCGGTGGCATCGACATCCTGATCAACGTGGTGGGCGGGTCTTCGGCGCCCGCGGGCGGCTTCGCGAAGCTGGACGATGCGGAATGGGCCAAGGCGCTCGACGTGAACCTGATGTCGTCCGTGCGGATGGATCGCGCGCTGCTTCCGGCGATGCTCGCGCAGGGATCCGGCGTGATCCTCCACGTGACCTCCATCCAGCGCTTGCTGCCGCTGCACGACGCCACGATCGCCTATGCCGCCGCGAAGGCGGCGCTGTCGACCTACAGCAAGGCGCTGTCCAAGGAGGTCACCTCCCAGGGCGTGCGCGTGGTCCGCGTCTCGCCGGGCTGGGTCGAGACGGAAGCGTCGGTCGACTTCCTGGGCGGTATCGCGGCCAATGCGGGAACGGACTACGAGGGCGCCAGGCGGATGGTCATGGAGGCGCTGGGCGGGATCCCGTTGGGGCGCCCGGCCAAGCCGGAAGAAGTGGCCGACCTTATCGCCTTCCTGGTCTCGCCCCGCGCCGCCTCCATCTCGGGCGCGGAATACACGATCGACGGGGGCACCGTGCCGACCGCGTGATGAGGCACTACGGAGGGTTGGCGGAAAACGGAACGGTGGGTCAAGTTTTCAGGACTTAAAGCAACCGATAGTCCGGGCGTGCGGCGCAAAGTAGCCCTGCCGGCCAAGACGCCGCACCCACCCACCCCTGTCCGAGGATACGACCATGTTCAAGCTGATCCCCGCCGTGCTCGCCGCCGCCCTGGCGGCCACCCTGTCCCCCGCCGCCCAGGCCACCGACACCAGGACCGACCAGCCTGCCGCCATCCGGAACGTGGTGCTCGTGCACGGTGCCTTCGCCGACGGCGCCGGCTGGCGTCCGGTCTACGAGGACCTGACCGCCCGCGGCTATCGCGTGTCGATCGTGCAGAACCCGCTGACCTCGCTGGCCGACGACGTGAACGCGACGAAGCGTGTGCTCGACCGCCAGGACGGTCCCGCCATCCTGGTCGGGCATTCCTGGGGCGGCGTGGTGATCACGGAAGCCGGCGTGCACGACAAGGTGGCCGGCCTGGTCTATGTGTCGGCGCTGGCACCGGATGCCGGTGAAACCACCGCCCAACAGTACGCCGGCTTCGCACCGACGCCGGAATTCGTGATCGACACGTCCAGCGACGGATTCGGCTTCATCCGGCCGGAGAACTTCAAGGCCGGTTTCGCGCACGACACCACCGATGCCGACGCCGCGTTCCTGCGCGATTCGCAGGTGCCGATCAACATGTCGGCCTTCGGCACGAAGCTGACGCAGGCGGCCTGGCGCAGCAAGCCCAGCTGGGCCGTGATCGCGACCGAAGACAAGGCGTTCGACCAGGCGATGCTCATCCACATGGCCGAACGCATCGACGCGCGCATCACCAGGGTCTCCGCCAGCCATGCCGTCTTCATGACGCAGCCCAGGGTGGTCGCCGACACGATCGATCGCGCGGCCAAGGAAGCCGGCGAAGCGGCGAGGTGAAGTCCAAGCGCACGCCGTCTGGCGTGTGCGAATCGGCCGGATCGGCTTCGTTGTTCTTCCGCGGGCGTGTGCGGTCGTGCCGGAGGCGTTTGCCGAAGGCGCGATCACCCGCCCGGCCGCTTCCCCGTCTCGACCCAGCCGGTCAGCACGCGGAACGCGTCACGGACCTGATCGTCGGAGAATCGGCAGTGGCCGCCGGGCACGTCCGGCAGCGTCAGCGGCGCGACGGCGGCACCCTGCGCTTTCTGCGCATACACCGGTCGGAAGCGCGGGTTGATGGTCGGGTCGTCGGCGTTGTACTGCAGGACCAGCGGCTTCTGCGGGCGGCCCGACAGGGCCGGCGCCGCGGCCACGTAATCCATCGCGGCCGCATCGCCGGCATAGCGCGGGACGCGGCGGTTGAACGCCGCGTCGTCGCCGAACCCGGTATAGCGCACCCGCCGGTTGTCCACCGGCATGCCGCCGCCGCGCGTCATCAGGTCGCGGATCACCAGGTAGTGCAGGCCGATCGTACCGGGCAGCGCGTTGACGGCGACCTCCAGCCTGGCGGCGAGTCGCGTCGCGGCTGCAGGGTCGCGCGGCAGGGCGGCGTCGACGCGATCCATCACCGCGCCCTGGTCGAGGGTCGGTCCAGCGGGATCGGACAGGCGGAAGGCGGCTTCACCCTCGCGTGGCGGGAACAGCGCATCGAATGCGACCAGTGAAGTGAACAGCTCGTTCGCTAGTAAATCGCCCGGCAGGTTGGCGCCGCACAGCGACAGCGCGCCGTCGTAGTGCGCGGCCTGCTGTTCGAGGCTGGCGATGGCGATGCCGCCGCCCATCGAGAAGCCGACCATCCACGTCTTCTTCGGTTGCCCGTGCCGCTCCACGAAATGCGCGCGCAGGCGTTCGCTGTCGGCGATGGCGTCGCGCACCGCCCAGCCCTGCGTGGCGTAGCCGCTCTGCGCCACCGCATAGCGCGCCGAGGTGAACATCGGTGTGGCGGGATCGGCCGGCCAGGGCGTCTCGCGCGGCACGCCGACCGGTTCGAAGCCGTGCGCCAGCACCACCAGTTCGCCGTTCCAGTCGGCGGGAATGTCGATGCGGTACGGCGCGTCGGCCAGCGTGCCGGTGTCCTCCCCCCGGGGGACGACCGCGGTCGAGGCGTCCTGCGCGAAGGCCGGCGACACGAGAAGGGACAACGCGAGCGACAGGCAGGTCAGGCGCATGGAATCTCCGTGGGCGGCGCGGCGGTGGTCGGACTAGCCTACCGCGTCGTGCGTGCGCACCAGCCGTGGATCATCCCGGCCTGGTGGAACCGCAGCGGCGGCAGGAATCCGCCGGCTTCCGCCAGCGCGGCGACGCGGTCGGGCGGCAGGATGGCGACGTCGCGGGCGTAGTTGGCGCGGATCTGGCCGAGCGCTTCATCGTCGAGGCCGGCGCCGGACATCGTCTCCATCCACAGCTTCAGCATTGCCGGGTAGTCGGATGCGTCGGTATCCCAGGCCAGGTCGGCCCACGCCAGCGTGCCGCCCGGGCGCAAACGGCGCGCGATCGAAGCGAAGAAAGCGGTGCGCACGGCGGGATCGAGCAGGAACTGCGAGACCAGCAGGCAGGTGGCGGCATCGAACGCCGCCGTCTCCGGCAGCGTGTCGACGAGATCGGCATGGAACCGGCAGCGATCGGCGAAGCCCTCGCGTCCGGCGCGCTCGCGGCAGGCGGCGATCATCTGCGTGGACGGATCCAGCGCGACGAAGGTCCAGCGCGGGAAACGCCGCGCGAAGTGCGCGATCTCCGCGCCGGTGCCCGCGCCGACGCAGAGCACCCGTGCGTCTTCCGGCAGTCCCGCGAACACGGTTTCCATCAGGAACAGCAGGCTCTCGCGGATCGGCGCCATGCGCACCCAGCGCGCGTCGTAGCCGGCGGCCTGCTGATCGAAGAGGGCGTCGAGTTCGTGCTGCTGCATGGCGGTCTCCGCAAGGCGTCTCATTCCACCCTACACGCCGCGTCAAGCCCGGCGGTGAGGCCGGCCGTCACCACATCAGGTCGTCGGGCACCTTGAACTGCGCGTAGTACGCGTCGTCCTCGGAGGTGCTGGTCGCGGTTTCCGCCAGCTGGCCGTGGTCGAGCACGATCAGGCTCGCGTCGCGCTCGCGCACCTTGTCGGCCGCCACGCGCGGCAGCAGCTCGTAACGGTCGTCGATACGCGCGATGACCAGCACGCCGGCGGCCAGCTTCTTCTTCAGGTCCTCGTTGACCAGCAGCGTGCGGATGGCGCCGTCGGCGGTGAAGCGGTACTCCACTTCGCCGCTGCGCGGCACCTTGCGGTCGCTGATGATCTGGCGCGCCTGCGCGCGCAGTTCGGCGGTGCGCGCCTGCGCCTTGCGCTCGGCTTCGAGGGCGCGGTCGCGCTCGGCCTTCTCGGCGCGTGCGCGTTCGGCCTCGCGCTGGATCTCATTGGGCACGGCCTGGCCCTTGGCGTGGCGCGCCTTGTTCTGTTCGCGCGCGACTTCGGCCAGCTTGGACTTCTTGACCAGCCCGGCCTTCAGCAGCTGCTCCTGCAGCGGATTTCCCTTCGCCATGTCATGCGTGCTTCGTGGTGATTTCGCGGCATCATACCCGCCCGCCACGCCGCCGATGCCCGCATTCGATGGAGCCGCTGAAGTACCTTGCCGGTTATCCCCAGGACCTGCAGGCGCGCGTGCGCGCGCTGATCGCCGAGGAGCGTCTGGGACCAATGCTGGCGCAGAAATACGCGACGCCGCATGCAGTGCGCAGCGACGGCCAGCTGTACGACTACGTGCAGGCGCTGAAGGAGCATCACCTGCGCCGCTCGGTGCCGCTGGGCAAGGTGGTCTACGACAGCACGCTGCAGGTGATGAAGCACGCGCTGGGCACGCATACGGCGATCTCGCGCGTGCACGGCGGCCGGCTCAAGGCCAGCCGCGAGATCCGCATCGCCACCGTGTTCCGCGATGCCCCGGCCGACTTCCTGAAGATGATCGCCGTGCACGAACTCGCGCACCTGAAGGAGGCCGACCACAACAAGGCCTTCTATCAGCTGTGCACGCACATGGAGCCGGACTATCACCAGCTGGAATTCGACCTGCGGTTGTACCTGACGCAATTGGAGATGCCATCGGGCAAGTAGTGTGACGCCCAGCCGGAGCGTGTTGACGCCCTCGCGACGCATCGCCGGCGAAGCTGGCCGCCCGTCACTTGCGTATGCGCACCATGAAATCCCGACATCTCCGCATGGGCATCGGCTTCCTGCCGCTCTTCGAAGCCAACGGCGTGCAGGCGGCGCAAATGGTGATCAGGCCGGGCGGCAAGGAAGGTGGGCCGGACAACCGGCATCGCGGGGCGGACCAGTGGCTGTACGTGACCGAGGGCACCGGCGTGGCGATCGTGGAGGGCGCGCGTCGTGCGTTGCGCGCCGGCAGCCTGCTGCTGATCGAGCGCGGTGAGCGCCACGAGATCCGTGCGACCGGTCGCACGCCGCTGAAGACGGTGAACTTCTACTCGCCGCCGGCCTACACCGCCGAGGGCGACGAGCGCCCGGCCGGAAAACCCTGATCGACGAGGCGACGACGATGGACAGCGTGATGCGCAGCCTGTTCGACCTGGGCATGCCGTGGTGGGAGTTCGTACTGCGGGCGATGGTCGTGTACGTGGTGGTGCTGGTGATGGTGCGCCTGAGCGGCAAGCGCACGGTGGGGCAGTTCACGCCGTTCGACCTGCTGGTCGTGGTGCTGCTGGGCACGGCGGTGCAGAACTCGTTGATCGGCGAGGACACGTCATTGCTCGGCGGCCTGATCCTGGCGGCGACGCTGCTCGGATTGAACGCGAGCGTGGGCAAGCTTTCCTCCCGCTTCCGTCGTTTCGACGAACTGGTGGAGGGCCGGCCGGTGATCCTGGTGCGGCATGGCCACCTGTTCCGCGACGAACTGGCGCGGCAGTCGCTGAGCGAACACGATTTCGCCATCGCCCGGCGTTCGGCGGGTTACGCGACGCTGGGCGAGATCGCGTTGGCGGTGCTGGAATCGTCGGGAGAGATCACGTTCATCAGGCGCAAGGCAGATGCCTGAGCAGGATCAATGGACGAGGCGGGCGGCGACGCTCTCCAGATCGTAGGCGAATCCCCCGTCGGCGAGCTGCACGATGTCGGCGCCAGCCGCAGCCTGCAGGAACGCGGTGCTGATCTGATAGCCGCCCGCCCGGGCGGGCGAGACATGGCCGGCGATGCGCGCATCGGACTCGGCCTGGCCCAGCAGCTCGCCGAACGCGACCACGCGAAGCACCAGCGCCGCCTCTTCCTGCGGACTGAGGCCATGGCCGCTGACCTGCCGCGTGATCGCATCCATGCCCATGCAGGGCAGGTCCTCGCCTTCGTAATCGGCCAGCGGCATGACGCCGGTCATCACCGCCTGGAACACATCGATGCCGAAGGTCAGCAGGGCAGGGTCGACCGGCACCACGTCGGCGAGCGGAGACGGGGACGTGGCGAACGGGCGTGGCGTCGACATGCGCGCTGCGGGGCGTCAGTGCTTGCGGCCCAGCATCTGGTCGCGCGCCTGCTCCGCGCGAGAGGCGCCGATCGCCGTCTCCACCTGCTTCACCTCTTCCGGCGGCGGCAGCACGGCCGGCATGCCGAGCGACTGGATCCACAGTTCGCGGCACCAGCCCATCGTGTGGTACAGGTGGTGATCCTCGTCCTTCTCGACCGCCTTGTACGCGGGCTCCAGCACCTTGCCCAGCTCGCCGCCCTGCTCGGCGATCTTGCCGATCAGTTCCCAGTTCTGGTGATCCTTGGTTTCGGCGAGCACGACGCACTCGGCGGCGACCAGCTCGGCGGCATCGGGCGTGCCGTCCTGCATCGCCATCCGGATGGCCTGGACCAGCGCGGCGCCCTGGTGCGCGACGACGCGCCGGCCGGGCGAGTCTTCTTCGGTGTCCAGACCGAGCTGCTGGAAGACGCGCGTGAGGATCTGCTCATGCGTGCGTGTTTCGTCCAGATACTCGCCCCATTCCTTCTTCAGATCGCCGTTGACCGCCGCCTCGATTGCAGCGGTGTAGATCTGGATGCCGCCGCGCTCGGTTTCGAGGGCCTGCAGCAGCAGTTCGTGGACCTGGGTCGTGTTGACGTGGCGGGAACGTGCCATGGCTAGACTCCGTGATGGAAAGAGCCTTGTTTTTAGGCGCTCGGACGCAAACACGAGGTGACGACAGTGCATGCACGGCATTCACAACGCGGAACAGGCGGTGAGCCGGGCGCCGCCGCGTTGCTGGTGCTCGACATGGTCAACCTGTTCGATTTCGATGGCGGCGCCGCGCTGGGGCGCGCGGCCGTCCGCATTGCGCCGGCGATCGCGGCGTTGCGCGCACGCTTCGACGCGGCGGGTGCGCCGACCATTTACGTCAACGACAACTTCGCGCGGTGGCAGGGAGGATTCGACGATCTGGTCGCCGCCTGCCGCGAAGCCGGCGGCCCGCCCGCCGCGCTGGTGAAACGGCTGGCGCCGCGTCCGCACGACTACCATGTGCTGAAGCCGAAGCATTCCGGTTTCCTTGCTACGCCGCTGCCGATCCTGCTCGCCAAGCTCGGCGTGCGCAGGCTGGTGCTGGCGGGCGTGTCGGCCGACTCCTGCGTATTGGCCACCGCCCAGGACGCCAACATGCGCGAGTTCGCCCTGTGGGTCCCCGGCGACGCCGTGGCGGCGATCAGCGAGGCGAGGCGGCGCACCGCCCTGGCGCTGCTCTCGCGGACATTGCGGGCCGACATCCGGTCGACGCGTGCCGTGGCGGATGTGTTTCCCGTGCCCGCTTGAGCACGTCGCCCCGCGCTACCATCGCGCCATGACCGCCGCGATCCGCTTCTCCGCCGTGTTGCGTCGTCCCGCCGAGCCCAAGGGTGCGACATGGACTTTCCTGGTGTTGCCGAACGCCGCCAGCGCGAAGCTGCCGGCACGCGGCATGACGACGGTGGAGGGCACGTTCGCAGGCCAGCCGTTCCAGGCCACGCTGGAACCCGACGGCGATGGCAGCCACTGGTTGAAGGTCGGGAAAGCGCTGCGCGACGCCGCCGGTGTCGCCGCCGGCGACAGGATCGAGTTGGCGATCGCGCCGGTGAAGGAAGAGCCCGAGCCGGTAGTGCCTCCCGACGTCCGCAAGGCGCTCGCCGCCGCGCCGGAGGCGAAAGCGGTCTGGACACGCCTGACGCCGGTGGCGCGCCGCGACTGGATCCACTGGATGACGTCCGGCAAGAAGGCCGAGACGCGCGTGAAACGCATCGCCACCGCCTGCGACATGCTCGCCTCCGGCAAGCGCCGCGCGTGCTGCTTCGACCGCTCGGGCATGTACAGCAAGGGCAACATGGGCGCGCCCGTCGCGAGGGAGTGACGGGCCTCGGTCTTGCCGCCACGGTGATCGCCTGCGGCGGGCATGCACGATGCACGCACGCGCGACTAACGCGCGGCGTAGGCCTCCAGCAGTTCCACGCGCCGGTCGGCCAGCAGCGGCAGGATGCGTTCCACCACCAGGGCGCCGTAGTGCGGCGACTGGCGATGCGCTTCCACCGCCGCGGCGTCGCGATACCGCTCCACCAGCAGCACCTCGTCCGCGGCCTCGACGGACCGGAACACGGCGTACGCCAGGCAACCCGGTTCGTCGAGCGAAGCGGCACGCAGCTCGGCGACGTGCGCGAGCACGTCGTCGAGATGGCCCTGCCTGACCCGCCAGCGCGCGACCACGGTGATCGGTGCCGGCGCGTCCATCAGCGGTCGCTCCGCAGGGCGGCGACGATGGCTTCGCCGACCTGCGTGCCCGAGGCTGGGTTCTGCCCGGTGATCAGGCGGCCGTCGACCTTCAGCTTCGGCTGCCACGGTGCGGCGGCTTCGTACACGCCACCTTCTTCGCGCAGCGCGCTTTCCAGGTCGAACGGCACGTCGGCGCGGGCGTAGCCGTCTTCCTCGGCGGTGGAGAAGCCGGTGACCTGGCGGCCGCGCACCAGCGGCGTGCCGTCGGCCAGCGTCACGCCCAGCAGCGCGGCCGGACCATGACAGACGGCGGCGACGATCCTGCCGGCATCCCATGCACGACGGACCAGCGCCTGCACCTCCAGATTGCCGGTGATGTCGACCATCGGGCCGAGACCGCCGGGAAAGAACACCGCGTCGTAGTCGAGCACGTCGACCTCGGCGAGCTTGCGGCTACGGTTGAGGCGGCGGAACGCGGCGCTGTCGAGGAACGCGGCCTGTGCGGGGTCGCTGCCGTCGAAGCCGTCGTGCGGCGTCTGGCCGCCCAGCGGCGAGGCGAACTCGACGGCGACGCCGGCCTGGTCGAGGACCTCGAACGGGTGTGCGATCTCGGGAAAGAAGAAGCCGGTAGCGCGGTCGTGGGGGCCGATCTTGCCGGCATTTGTCACAACAAACAGGACATGCTTGACGCTCATGACACACTCCTTCTGTTCGGAAAGCCCGGCGATTCCGAGCGAAACGAACAGTAGGCGCATGCCGTGGAGGCGGGTAGCACCGCCGCGATTGACGTATTGTCACACCCAATATGACAATCGGGTCGTGAGCCATCATCCGTCCCCGATCCTGGACGAACTGCGCGCCATGGCGGTGTTCGCCACCGTCGTGCGCAGCGGCAGCTTCGCCGCGGGCGCCCGCGCGCTGGGACTGACCCGCGCCGTGGTCAGCCACCACATCCGCGTGCTGGAGACGAAGCTCGGCGTGCCGCTCGCGCAACGGAGCACGCGCAGCTTCAGCCTGACACCGGCAGGCGAGGCGTTCCGCGTGCACTGCGAGCGCCTGCTGGACGAAGCGCACGACGGCATCCGTGGGATGGAGCTGCTGCGCGCCGAGCCGCGCGGCGAAGTGCGCATCACCTGTTCGCACCATTTCGGCAACAAGCGCATCCTGCCGGCGCTGCTTGAGTTCCGGCGCCGTTATCCGGCGATCCGCCTGCACGTGGCGATGAACGATGCGAACGTGGACCTGGTGCAGCAGGGTATCGAGCTGGCCGTGCGTGCCGGGCCGCTGGCCGACTCCGACCTGGTCGCACGCCGGTTGGTGCGCGAGCCGACGCTGCTGTGCGCCGCGCCGTCCTACCTGCGCCGCCATCGCGCGCCGGCGTCGGTGGTCGAACTGGACCAGCACCGCTGGGTCGTCTATCCGCCGAGCCTGCGGTCGGTGACGGTCGGCGTCGACGGCGTGTCCGTCGACGTGCCGGTGCAGGGCGACCTGGTCACCGACAGCGCGGCGTCGCGCTTGGCCTTCGTGCTGGCCGGCGAAGGCATCGCGCGCCTGCCTGCGTACGACGCCGCGGCGCCGATCGCATCGGGCGATCTGGTGCGCGTGCTGCCCGACGTCGAGACGCCGCCGCTGGAGATCTTCCTGGTGCATGGTCGCCGGATCGGTCCGAGTGCGCGCCTGCTGCGGGATTTCCTGCTGGAGGATGCGGGGAACGCGGCCGACGGGCCTCAGCGCGAGACGGCGTAACGCTCCACCAGGCGTACTGCAGTCGTGCAGTCGTGCAGTCGTGCAGCCGTCTTCGTTGCGCATCGCCGAGCAGCTCGACGTCGTGCCCGGCCTGCATCAGCGCATGGCCGAGCGCGGCCAGCGGCCGCGTATCGCCTTCGGTGCCGTAGGTGATGATCAGCAGCTTCATGGCGCGGAGCATACGGGCGAGCGGCCGCCGGGACTTTCACCGACAGCAGAAGGCCCGCTTGCGCGGGCCTTCGTGCGTGCTGCGGAGGGTGCCTGGCCTCACTTCAGGCCGCGATGTTCCAGCAATGGTTCGACGCTGGGGTCCTTGCCGCGGAACTCGCGGTAGGCGGCCGCCAGATCGCGCGAGTGGCCGATCGACAGTACCTTGTCGCGGAAGACCTGGCCGTTCTCGCGGGTCAGGCCGCCGTGCTCGCGGAACCACTGGAAGGCGTCGTGGTCCAGCACTTCCGCGCCGAAGTAGGCGTAGTAGCCGGCTGCGTAGCCGCCGCCCCAGATGTGGCTGAAGTAGCTGGTGCGGTAGCGCGGCGGCACCGCGGCGATGTCCACCTTGTATGTGGCCAGCGCCTGCTTCTCGAAGGCGTCGACGTCCTGCTTGCCGCTGCCGGCGGGCAGGGTGTGCCATGCCAGGTCCAGCAGCGCGGCCGACAGGTATTCGGTGGTCGCATAGCCCTGGTTGAAGGTGCGCGCCTTGACGATCTTGTCGACCAGCGCCTGCGGCATCGCTTCGCCGGTCTGGTGGTGCTTGGCGTAGTTGGCGAACACCTTCGGGTCCAGCGCCCAGTGCTCGTTGAACTGCGACGGGAACTCGACGAAGTCGCGCGGCACGTTGGTGCCGGCCACGCTGGGGTACTGCGTCTTCGAGAAGAAGCCGTGCAGCGCATGTCCGAATTCGTGGAACAGCGTGGTCACGTCGTCGAAGCTCAGCAGGGCGGGCTGGCCGGCGGCAGGCTTGGTGAAGTTCTCCACGTTGTAGACCACCGGGATGTCGCCGGTCAGGCCGTTCTGCTCGACGAAGTTGCCCATCCACGCGCCGCCCTGCTTGCTCTCGCGCTTGAACGGGTCCAGGTAGAACAGCGCCAGCTGCTTGCCGTCGGCGTCCATGATGTCGAACACGCGCACGTCCGGGTGGTAGACCGGGATGTCCTTGCGTTCCTTCGCGGTGATGCCGTAGAGCTCGTGCGCGGCGAAGAACACGCCGTCCTTCAGCACGCGGTCCAGCTCGAAGTACGGTCTGATCTGCGACTCGTCCAGGTCGAACTCGGCCTTGCGCACCTGTTCGGCATAGAAATCCCAGTCGGCCGCGCCGGCAGTGAAGCCGCCCTTCTGCGCGTCGACCACGCCCTGGATCTTCGCCAGTTCGGCGCGCGCACGTGCGGTGGCGGCGGGTACGGTGTCGGTGAGCAGCTTCAGCGCGACCTCGGGCGTGCCGGCCATCTGGTCGGCGATGCTGTAGGCGGCGTAGTTCGGGAAGCCCAGCAGCTGCGCCTTGCGCGCGCGCAGTTCGGCCAGGCGCTGGATCGTGGCGCGGGTGTCGTTGCCGTCGCCCTTCTCGGCGCGGCCGAGCGAGGCGGCCATCAGCTGCTCGCGCAGCGCGCGGTCCTTCAGCGAGCCCAGCGACGGCTGCTGCGTGGTGTTCTGCAGGCTCAACAGCCACTGGCCGTCCTTGCCGGCCGCCTTGGCGGCATCGGCGGCGGCGGCGATCGCGCCTTCGTCCAGGCCGTCCAGCTTCGCCTTGTCGGTGACGAACACACCGCCCGCATTGCCGGCCGCCAGCAGCTTGTTGCCGAAGGCGGTGGTCAGCGAGGACTCCTCGCTGTTGAGTGTGCGCAGCTCGGCCTTGTCGGTGTCGGACAGCTGCGCGCCGGCGCGCACGAAGCCGTCGTAGGTGTGCTCGACCACGGTCTTCTGCTCCGGCGTCAGGCCGAGCGCGTCGCGCTGGTCGTAGACGGATTTCACGCGGGCGAAGAGCTTGGGATCCAGGTGGATGCTGTCGCTGTGCTCGGCCAGCTTCGGCGCCAGCGCTTCCTCGGCGGCCTGCAACGCGGGATTGGTGTTGGCGCCGGTCATCGCGAAGAAGACCGTGGTCGCGCGCGTCAGCAGCGTGCCGCTGCGCTCCAGCGCTTCGAAGGTGTTGGCGAACGTGGCCGGCTCGGCGTTGTCGGCGATCTTGCGCACCTCGGCGAGATGCTGGCGCATGCCTTCCTCGATGGCGGGCTGGTAGTCGGCGTCCTTGATCCTGTCGAACGGCGGCGCCTGGAACGGCAGCGTGCTGGCAGTGAACAGGGGGTTCTCGCCCTGGGCGGGCGTGGCGGCGGTGGCGGGCATGGCGGATTCGGCAGCGGGGCGGTCGCCGCAGGCGGACAGGGCGACGGCGATGGCGGAGGAAAGCAACAGCGTACGCAGCATGGAGGTACTCCGGAACGGGCAGCGGTAAGCACGACGGGAGCGCCCGTCACGGTGGTGGACCGGCGCATAGCGTGCGCCCGCGGAGGTCGCTTGGCGAGTGCCGGACGGCGGGTCGGCATATCGGGCAAGGTGGCCGGGCCGCATCCGCGGGGCGGCAAGCGCCGTAGAGGGCGGGCAGGACAGATGCGTTATCCTCCACGCCCCCCGCAGGAATCCACGCGATGAGCCAGTCCGACGACAAATCCGGCAAGGTGACCCAGGCGCAGGCCGAGGACGCCGTGCGCGTGCTGCTGGAGTGGGCGGGCGAGGATCCCTCGCGCGAAGGTCTGCTGGACACGCCCAAGCGCGTGGCCAAGGCGTACCGCGACTGGTTCAGCGGCTACCAGATGGATCCGCGCGAGTACCTGGCGCGCACGTTCGAGGAAGTCGCCGGCTACGACGAGATGATCGTGCTACGCGACATCGAGTTCGAGAGCCACTGCGAGCACCACATGGCGCCGATCATCGGCCGCGCGCACGTGGGCTACCTGCCCGACGGCAAGGTGGTGGGTATCAGCAAGCTGGCGCGCGTGGTGGACGTGTACGCGCGCCGCTTCCAGGTGCAGGAGAAGATGACCGCGCAGATCGCGCAGTGCATCCAGGACGTGCTCCAGCCGCGCGGCGTGGCGGTCGTGGTCGATGGTGCGCACGAATGCATGACCACGCGCGGCGTGCACAAGCGCGGCGTCAGCATGGTGACCAGCAAGATGCTGGGCACGTTCCGGGAGGATGCGCGCACGCGCGCGGAGTTCCTGCGCTTCATCGAGACGGGTAACGGGCGGCGTTGAGCGTCTGCTGCCGATGTAGGAGCGACGTAAGTCGCGACCGCACGGCGTCGGTATCCTGTTGCCTGTCGTACCGCACGATGTCCACTTTCCTGCTGTCTGAATATCAGCGGTCGCGACTTACGTCGCTCCTACAGGATGCGCCCGCATGACCCTCTGCCCCTGCGGCACCGGCCGCGACTACGCGGCCTGCTGCGGCCGCTACCACGCGGGCGAGCCCGCACCCGATGCCGAAGCGCTGATGCGCTCGCGCTACAGCGCCTTCGTGCTCGGCGATGCCGATTATCTGCGTGCCACATGGCATCCCGACACACGTCCCGCCGAGCTGGGGCTGGATGCGCCGGGGGCGCCGAAGACCACATGGCTGGGCCTGACGGTCAGGCAGCACCGCGTCACCGGGCCGGACACGGCGGAGGTCGAGTTCATCGCCCGCTACCGCATCGGCGGCGGCAGCGCGGTGCGCATGCAGGAACGCAGCCGCTTCGTACGCCGGGACGGGCGTTGGGTCTACGTGGACGGCGATCACCGCTGATCCGCGGAGACGGTCAGCGCAACAGCTGGAACGTGCCCGTGCGGTCCAGCGCGTCGAGCTGGGCGCGCGTGCGATGCAGCGCCTGGTGCGCCGGCCCGAACGCGGCTTCGGCGTGGGTCGTGGCCTGCACCAGCAGTGCGCGTGCGGCCGGGGTGTCGCCGCGGCCCAGGGCGATCATCGCGCGCAGCATCAGCGCGTCGCGCAGCAGCAGGCGGTTGTTGGTGGTGTCCAGGTGCTGGCGCAACGGAGCCTCCATCTGCTCCAGCATCGTGTCCGCATGCACGGGATCGCCTGCCTTCCAGGCGGTGTACGCCATCAGATAGCGGTTGTAGAACGCCATGCTGTAGGCGGACGGGTAGGCGCGCAGGGCCACCGTGTTCTGTTCGAACAGCCGGCGCGCGCGCTGCAGGTCGCCGGGGTGCCCGCGCTTCATCAGTCCCTCGGCCAACGTGATCCGGTGGATGGGCTGGGGCTGGAGGTGGCTCTTCTCGTGGTCGGCCAGCACGGTCTCCATCAGCGCGATGGACGTGTCCAGGCTGTCGTCGCCCAAGTAGAGCAACCGGCGCGCGAGCATCGAACGCGCGCGCAGGACCGTTTCGTGCTGGGGCGGATAGGCCGCCAGCAGCAGGGCTTCGGCGCGCCGCAGCCGCGCGACACCGTCCTCGGGATCGGCCTTGCCCCACATGCCCAGCAGCGAGCGCACGCGCAGCACATCGGCGAACTCCGGATGGGTGTCGCCGTAGTGCAGCCTGACGATGCGTTCGGCCTCGCCGATGGAGGCGGCGCAGTCGTCCAGCTGTCCGCCGGCGCACTGCAGGTTCGCCACCACGCGCAAGGCGCGCCCCACCAGCGGGTGCGAACCGCCCAGGCGCGCGCGGTAGTCGGCAAGCACGCTGCGGGCGATCCCCAGGCCCTCCCCGATCCGTTCCTGCAGCAGCAGGTTCTGCGCCAGGACACGGCGGGCATCGTCGGCGATCAGCGGCAGCGCGGGCGTGGCAAGTGCCGCGGCGCGCCGCAGGTCGGTGTCGGCCTGGCCGAACCGGGCCAGGCGGGTGTTCCAGTAGCCGCGCAGGGTCAGCAGTTCGGCCTGCGCGGATACCAGCTGCCGGCGTTCGGTGAGCGCGAGCGCGAGGCCGAGCGTGTCCTGCGCGGCATCGTGGTCGCCCAGGTCCCAGTGGCTGCGTGCCAGTTCGGTGAGCAGTTGCAGGCGGGCCGGCGTCGCGGCGGGCTCGTCCGGCAGGGCCAGGCCCTCGCGCGCGGCCGCCTGCGCCTCGCGCGGCTTGCCCTGCAGGTTGAGCAGCGCCGCGAGCGTGGCGTCGGCCGTGGCGCGGCCGACGGGATCGTCGCCCTGCAGCCGCGCGGCTTCCTGCGCCAGCCCCGTCGCGTGGCCGTAATCGCCGACGACCACGTAGTTGCGGGCCAGCATCGACAGCCCGCGCGCCAGCACCACCGGATGCTCCTGCAGGGGCAGGCCGCGGACCTGGCGTTCGGTGTCGCGCAGCATCGCGCGCGAGGACATCGGCGTATCGCCGAGGCCCGACAGCGTGGCGTGCCCCAGCATGCGTTCGAACACCTGCGACAGCGCCAGGCTGGACGCCGTCTCGCGCGCGGCACGGCGTTCCTGCGACACCAGCACGCCCACGCTGCCCGCCGCCACCATCACGGTCAGCAACGCCAGCGAAGCGACCAGCCGATGGCGGGACAGCAGGCGCACGCTGCGGTAGGCGATGCCACCGTCGCGTGCGGCGACCGGACGGCGCTGCAGCCACGCCTGCAGGTCGTCGCGAAGCGCCGCGATCGAGGCGTAGCGTTGCCCGGCCGCGTGCGCAACGCAGCGCGCGGCGATCGCGTCCAGGTCGCCCGCCAGGGCACGCGACAGCGCATCCCGCGTAGCGAAACCGCGGACGACGGCATTCGATACGGGGCCCTCCGAGGCCAGCCGCGACATCGGCGGCGGCCGACCCTCGTCCCGTCCCAGCACCGCCGACAGCGCGCGGGTCGTGGCGGGCGGCGTACCGCCGAGCAGGCGGTACAGCAGCACGCCCATCGACCAGACGTCCATGGTCACGGCGGGAACGGCACCGGCCAGCGCCTCCGGCGCGGTATAGCCCTCCGACGCGGCCAGCCGCGGCCCGGAATCGGCCGCCGTCAGCGACGCGGTCAGTCCGAAGTCCAGCAGCTGCACCTGGCCGGCGTCGGTGACCATCAGGTTGGAGGGCTTGATGTCCTGGTGCAGGGCGAACCGGTCGTGCGCATAGGCCAGTGCATCGCAGGCCTGCACCAGCAGCTCCACGCGCTGCCGCAGTCCCGCCTTGCGCGCATCGCACCACGCGTCGATCTGCGCGCCCTGCACATAGCGCATCGCGAACCACGGATGGCCGTCGGCCTCGATGCCGCCGTCGAACAACGTCGCGATGCCGGGATGGTCCAGTGCGGCCAGGGTTTCGCGTTCCCTGCGGAAACTCTCGACCAGGCGCGCAGAGGTCAGTTCGCGGCGGATGCACTTCAGCGCGACGCGCTGCTGGTACTGGCCATCGTCGCGCCAGGCTTCGTACACCGTGCCCATGCCGCCGGAACTCAGCATCCGCTCGATCCGCCACGGACCGAGCCGGCTGCCGACGCGCGCATCCGCTCCCGCATCGGTGGACACGGAAGCGCTGGCCGGCGATGTCAGCAGATCGAGCGAAATGTCCGGCAACAGCGCATGCCCGCCCACCTCCTGCAGGGAATCATCCGATGCCAGCAGGACGCACAGGGCACGATGGGCGTCCGGATCGCGGCGGGCGAGGTCGTCCAGCAGCGCGGTGCGCGCCGAGGGCGACATCGCGACGCTGTCGTCGAACAGTGCCAGCGCGCGGGCGAAGGCCTGGCTCACGTCGGACAGGAAAGGGTGTGCATGAGCGCGGGATTGTCGCCCCGCGTACGGCAGGCGGCAACGGGTGTCCGTCAGCCGCGGGAAGGTGCGTGCAGGTAGTCCAATGTCACTTGAAGCAGCGCGCGCAGGCCGACATCGAGCGAGCCTTCGTCGAGCATGAATTCCGGCGAATGGTTGCTGGGCGCGGCGACCGGATCGATGCCCTTGGCGGTACTGCCGACGAAGAAGAACATCGACGGCACTTCGCGCGCATAGAACGAGAAGTCCTCGGCGCCCATCTGCAGCGACGGGGTGATGACGTTGTCCGCGCCGACCACGGCCTGCAGGCTGGGCAGCATGCGGGCGGTGAGCTCCGGATTGTTGACGGTGACCGGATTGCCGTCGTTGTCGGGCACGCTGGCCTCGACCTTCGCGCCGTGCGCGGCGGCCACGTGCGTGGCGACGTTCTTCAGGTCGGCGAAGATCTTCTGCCGCATGCCGTCATCAAAGGTGCGGATGGTGCCGACCACTTCCACGTCGTCGGGAATGATGTTGTAGCGGATGCCACCCTTGATCGCGCCGAAGCTGACCACGGCCGGCAGCTTCGAAATATCGGTGCGGCGGCTGACGATGGTCTGGGTGGTGCCGATGATGTCGGCCATCGCCACGATCGGATCGATGCCGCCCCACGGCCGCGAGCCATGCGTCTGCCGGCCGATGACCTTCAGGGTGAAGGCATCCGACGCCGCCATCAACGGACCCTGGCGCACGCCGATCTGGCCGACCGGGATCGACGAGAACACGTGCAGGCCGAACACGGCCTCGGGCTTGAAGTCCTTGAACACGCCTTCGGCCAGCATCAGCGAGGCGCCCCCTTCTTCGCCGGCCGGCGCGCCTTCCTCGGCGGGCTGGAAGACCAGCAGCACTTCGCCCGGCAACTGGTCCCTCATCGCCACCAGCGACTTCGCCACTCCGAGCAGGATCCCGGTGTGCGCATCGTGGCCGCAGGCGTGCATCACGCCGACCGTCTCGCCACGGTAGGTCGCGGTCGCCTTCGATGCGAACGGCAAGTGGTTGCGCTCGGTGACCGGCAACGCATCCATGTCGGCGCGCAGCGCGATGCGCGGGCCGGGCTTGCCGCCCTTGATGACAGCGGTGACGCCGTGGTGGGCGATGCCGGTGCGCGGCTGCAGGCCGAGCTTGCGCAGCTCCTCGGCCACGCGCTTCGCCGTCTGTTCCTCGCGGTTGGACAGTTCCGGGTACTGGTGGAAATGCCGGCGCCAGTCGATCACCTGCTGCTGCATGGCCTTGCCGGCGGCGGCGACTTCGGAGCGTTGCGTGGCGGCCTCCTGCGCGCCAGCGGGAAGGGCGGCTGCCAGGGCGGTGGTCAGCAGGGAAGCAGCGAGCAGGCGTGCATGGCGCATCGTGTCGGACTCCTCAAGAGATGCTGCGATGCTAACCGCAATGGCCCTGCACGGCAGGAGGGGCTAGGCCCCGACACCAGGTCCATCGCCGGCGCGTCGGGGGTGAAGCCCCTCCTGCAGAGGAGCCACGGCTTCTAGAATAGGCGCGCGGACACGCACCGACCCCGTCCGGAATCCCCATGCCCGACCTCGCCCTGCAGGTACTCCTGCTGTTGTTCCTCGCCGCCCTGCTGGCGGGCTTCATCGATGCCATCGCGGGCGGAGGGGGCATGGTGACCATCCCGGCGATGCTGCTGGCCGGCATTCCGCCGCTGCAGGTACTGGGCACCAACAAGCTGCAGTCCCTGTTCGGCTCGGGCTCGGCGAGCTGGGCCTATGCGCGGCACGGGCATGTCGACCTGAAGGGGCAGCTGCCGATGGTGCTGACGGCGGCGTTCGGCGCCGTCGGCGGCGCGCTGCTGGCGACGGTAATTCCGGTGGACTGGCTGAAGTGGGCGCTGCCGTTCCTGCTGGTCGGCATCGCCATCTACTTCGGGTTGAAGCCCGACATCGGCCACGTCGACCGCCACCAGCGCATGCGGCCGCAGGTGTTCGCGCTGACCTTCGTTCCGGTCATCGGATTCTACGACGGCGTGTTCGGCCCGGGCACCGGCTCGTTCTTGATGCTGGGCTTCGTCGCGCTGGCAGGCTTCGGCATCCTCAAGGCCACCGCGCACACCAAGTTCCTCAACTTCGGTTCCAACCTCGGTGCGTTCATCGTGTTCGTGCTGCACGGCTCGGTGCTGTGGAAGGTCGGCCTGCTGATGGGCGCCGGCCAGTTCCTCGGTGCGCAGCTCGGCTCGCGTTTCGCGATGAAGCAGGGCGCGCGCATCATCAAGCCGCTGCTGGTGACGGTGTCGATCGCGCTGGCGATCCGCCTGCTGGCGGATCCGCAGCATCCGTTGCGGGTGTGGCTGGCGTCCTTCTGACGCGGCGGCTGGTGCTGTTGTAGGAGCGACGTGAGTCGCGACCGCACGGCACGCACTCGCATCGGCGGCGGGCGCTTCATTGCCGATGCCGGATCGGGACTTCCGGACGACGGTATTCATGCGGTCGCGACTGACGTCGCTCCTACAGAGAGCGATCAAGGGGTATGCAGGTAATCCCATGCCACCTGCAGCATCGCCTTGCTGCCGGTCTCCAGCGCCTGCTCGTCGAGCAGGAACTGCGGCGAGTGGTTGATCGGTGCGGTGGCCGGATCGATGCCCTTCGACGTCGAGCCGACGAAGAAGTAGAAACCGGGCACCGTGTTGGCGAACTGTGAGAAATCCTCGGCGATGGTCACTGGCGTCACGTCGATCACCTTGTCCTCGCCGACCGCGCGGGCCAGCGAGGGTCGCACGCGCTGCGCCAGCGCCGGCTGGTTGATCGTCGCGGGCGCGTTGTTGACCACCTTCAGTTCGGCGTTGCCTTCGCTGGCATGCGCGTAGTCGTTCGCGATGCGGCGGAACCGTGCGATCACGTCCTCGCGCACGGCCGGCTCGAAGGTGCGCAGGGTGCCGACCAGCGTCGCCTCGTCGGGAATGATGTTGAAGCGCACGCCGCTGTTGAACTGGCCGGCGGTCAGGACGACGGGATTGGCCGCGATGTTCACCTGCCGGGCGATCATGCTCTGCGTGCCGAGCAGGATCTGCGCGCCCAGCGTGATCGGATCCACGCCGTCCCATGGCCGCGACCCGTGCGTCTGCTTGCCGCGCACCACCAGCGTCCATTCGTCGGCCGCCGCCATCAACGGACCGCTGCGGTAGCCGACGGTGCCGACCGGCAGCCCGGCCCAGACATGCAGGCCGAACACCGCGTCGGGCTTGAAGTCCTTGAACACGCCGTCCTGCAGCATCAACGCGGCGCCGAACACTTCACCCGCGACCGGTGGGCCTTCCTCGGCGGGCTGGAAGACGAACATCACCTCACCGGCCAGTTCGTCCTTCGCCGCGACCAGCGCCTGCGCCACGCCCATCAGGATGGCGACGTGCGCATCGTGGCCGCAGGCATGCATCACGCCGACCGGCTGACCGCGGTACGTCGCCTTGACCTTCGACGCAAACGGCAGGTTCGTTTGTTCGGTGACCGGCAGCGCATCCATGTCGGCGCGCAGCGCGATGCGCGGGCCGGGCTTCGCGCCCTTCAGCACGGCGACCACGCCGGTCTTGCCGACGCCGGTGCGCACGGTCAGGCCGAGCGAACGCAGGTGGTCGGCGACCAGCTTCGCGGTGCGCGTTTCCTGTTCGCCGAGCTCGGGGTGCTGGTGGAGGTCGCGGCGCCACTGCACGAGCTGGGGTTGCGCGTGCTCGAGCGCGGCGAACGCCGTCGAATCGGCCGCGTGGCCGGAAAAGGGAAGCAGGGTGGTGAGCGCGAGCAGGCAGGCGGCCGGCAACAGGCGTCGAGGGCAGTGGGGCATGGAGGCAGCGGTGGCGGAGCGGAGTCCGATGCTAGCCCGGGCGGCGTGCGCGTCCAATGGTGAATCGCCATGAGGGCATGCAGGGACGCGGCTCGCATTCGGCGCGGGCGCGTGGCAGGCTCGCAGGCCGCCGACGAACCCGCATGCCCATGACCCGCGACGCCGATGCTGTTCCCTCCCGCCCGTTGCAGGGCGATGCCGCGCTGTTGCGTGCGGTCGGCAGCCTGGCGCTGGCGGCGGCGGTCATCAACATCATCGTCGGCGGCGGCATCTTCAAGATGCCGGCGGCACTATCGTCGCAGGTCGGCGCCGCCGCGCCGCTCGCCCTGCTTGCCGGCGCGCTGGTGATGGTGCCGGTGGCGCTGTGCTTCGCCGCCATCGGCAGCCGTGCCTCGGCCACCGGTGGCCCGTACACCTACGTGAGCGCGGTGTTCGGCACGCTGCCGGGCTTCCTTGCCGGTGCGCTGATGTGGATCTGCAATGTCGCTTCCAGTGCCGGCGTCGCGGCCGCCCTGTCGCTGCAGGCCGCCAGTCTCTGGCCGGTCTTCGATGCGCCGCTGCCGCGCACGCTGCTGCTGGTGGGCGTGTACGCCGCGATCTACGTGCTCAATGCGTTCGGCGTGAAGCTGGGCGCGCGTGCGGTGATGACGCTGGCCACGCTCAAGCTGGTGCCGCTGTTCCTGCTGGTGGTCGTGGGCCTGGCCTTCGTCGACACCACGCAGGTCAGCTTCGCGTTCACCGACGTGCCTTCCTGGTCCGCGTTGGGCGCGGCGATGGTGATGGTGGTGTTCGCCTATTCCGGCGTGGAGACCGCCCTGATTCCCGGCGGCGAGGTGCGCGACCCGTCGCGCAGCGTGCCGCGCGCGGCGCTCAGCGCGATCCTGCTGGTGGTGCTTCTGTACCTTGGCCTGCAGATCGTCTGCCAGGGCGTGCTGGGTCCGTCGCTCGCGAGCAGCAGTGTGCCGATCGCCGAAACCGCGGGCCGGCTGTGGGATCCGGCACGCATCGCGCTGCTGGTGACGGCCTGCATTTCGATGGCGGGTTTTCTGCTCGGCAACCTGCTGGGTTCATCGCGGCTGCTGTTCGCGCTGGGTCGCGACGGTTACCTCCCGCAAGCGTTCGGCCGCGTCAGCGCCACCCATCGCGTGCCGCTGCTGGCCCTGGCCGCGCACGCCGGGATCGCCTGCGTGCTGGCGGTGCTGGGCAACTTCGAAGCGCTGGTGCTGATCTCCGGCGGCGCCGTCTGCCTGGTCTACGTGATGGTGTGCGTCGCGGCATGGCGTGCGCAGCGCAGCGACCTGCGCGAACGCGGCACGCCGTTCGTGCTGCGTGGCGGCCCGCTGGTACCCGGCCTGGCCGTCGTCGGCATGCTCGCCATCCTCACCACGCTCAGCGCGCGCGAATGGACGGCGATCGGCGTGGCGGTGGTGGTGCTGGCGATCGTGTATGCGGCGCTGGTCGGGCTGCGGCGGCGCGTGGCCAGCTGAGACGAGGTGGGTAGCTTGTTGTGGGAGCGACGTAAGTCGCGAGCTTTTTGGTGTCAGAGGAAGAGCTCGCGACTTACGTCGCTCCCACACCGACTATCCCTGCACCGTTATCCCGATGCCGGTAAGGCTTACCGGAACACCACCGTCCGGTGCCCGTTCAGCAGGATGCGGTGTTCCACATGCCGGCGCACCGCGCGCGCCAGCACCAGCGATTCGATGTCGCTGCCCATGCGAACCAGTTCCTTCGGCGTCATCGCGTGGTCCACGCGGGCGACGTCCTGTTCGATGATCGGGCCTTCATCGAGGTCGCGCGTCACGTAGTGCGCGGTGGCGCCGATGATCTTGACGCCGCGCTGGTGCGCCTGGTGGTACGGCTTCGCGCCCTTGAAGCTGGGCAGGAAGCTGTGGTGGATGTTGATCGCACGGCCGGCCAGCGCGTCGCACAGGTCGGGCGAGAGGATCTGCATGTAGCGCGCCAATACGACCAGGTCGATCTGTTCGCGTTCGACCAAGTCGACGATATGACGCTCCTGCTCGGCCCGGTTGCCTGCCGACACCGGCAGGTGATGGAAGGCCACGCCGTAGGATTGCGCGAGCGGCGCGAAATCGGGGTGGTTGGAGGCGATGCAGGCGATCTCCACCGGCAGCTGCCGGCTGTGTACGCGGAACAGCAGGTCGTTGAGGCAGTGGCCCTGCCTGCTCACCAGCACCAGCAGACGCGCCTTGCGGCGGGCGTCGTGGATCCGCCAGTCCATGTTGAAGACGTCCGCCAGCGAGGCGAAGGCCTCCTGCAGCACGTCGATCTCGGCGGTCCCCGGCACATCGAAATGCACGCGCAGGAAGAACCGCCCCGACTCCTCGTCGCCGAACTGCTGCGCATCGAGGATGTTGCAGCCGGATTCGTACAGCAGGCCGGTGACGCGGTAGACGATGCCGGTGGTGTCCGGACAGGAGAGGGTGAGGATGTGGTCGTGGCGCATCGGTGGGGGCAGGACTATTCGCAGCGGGCGGCGGTGATGCGGTTCTGCGCGTCGATGTAGACGCGCAGGCGGTCGCTGCGTGTGTCGTGCTTCACCGCGGTGGTGGGGCCGATCGGATTGACCAGGCCGGCACCGCTTTCGCTCGACAGGCGCTTCAGCGTGGCCTCGTCGGCGGTCTGGCCGACGGCCCAACCCAGCGCGGCATCGCGGCATTGGCCGTTGCCGGCGACCTGCGGGCCCGGCGTGCTGACACAGGCGGATAGCGTGATCGCGGCGATGGCCAGCATCGGCACACGGGTGGACGAACGGTGCGGCAGCGGGAGCGTGGCCATGGCAGCATCTCGGGGGGCTGAGGTTCGCTGTTTAACACACCCGCGGCACGTCCGCCCATCCTGCTTCGCCTGTTCCCATCCGCACGGAGACCGCCATGGATCGTCGCTTCGTCCTGCCACTCGCGTTGGCCGCCACCCTGCTGTCCTCGCTGATCGCCCCTTCCGCCGATGCCTGCACGCGCCTGGTGTACCTGGGCGCCAACGACGACGTCATCACCGCCCGTTCGATGGACTGGAGGAACGACGTGGCGACCAACCTGTGGATCTTCCCGCGCGGCATGGCGCGCAGCGGGCAGGCCGGGCCGAACTCGGTGACATGGACCTCGAAGTACGGCAGCGTCATCGCCACCGGCTACGACATCTCCACCACCGACGGCATGAACGAAGCCGGCCTGATGGCCAACGTGCTGTGGCTGGTCGAATCCGAGTACCCGGCCTACGACGGACGCGGTCCGGGACTGAGCATCGCGGCGTGGGCGCAGTACGCGCTGGACAACTACGGCAGCGTCGGCGAGGCCGTCGACGCGCTGCGCAGGCAGCCTTTCACCGTGGTGACCGCCAACGTGCCCGGGGAGGACCGCCTGACCACGCTGCACCTGTCGCTGTCCGATGCCAGCGGCGACAGCGCCATCATCGAATACATCGGCGGCAGGCAGGTGATCCACCATGGCCGCCAGTACCAGGTGATGACCAACTCGCCGGTGTTCGACCAGCAGCTCGCGCTCAACGCGTACTGGAAGCAGATCGGCGGCACGGTGATGCTGCCGGGGACGAATCGCGCCTCGGACCGCTTCGCGCGCGCCTCGTTCTACGTCAACGCGATCCCGAAGGCGGAAGATCCGGTGAAGGCGCTGGCCAGCGTCTTCAGCGTGATCCGCAACGCCTCGGTGCCGTTCGGCATCAATACGCCGGAAGAACCCAACATTTCCTCGACCCGCTGGCGCACCGTCGCCGACCACAAGCGCATGCTGTACTTCTTCGAATCCGCGTTGACGCCCAACACCTTCTGGGTCAACCTGAAGGACATCGACTTCTCGAAGCAGACCGGCAAGGTGATGAAGCTCGACCTCGGCCCTGACCAGCGCAACGTGTTCGCCGGCAATGCGGTGAAGGATTTCAAGGCGGCCGAGCCGTTCGTGTTCCAGGGCCTGTAGTCAGAGATCGAACGCCAGCAGGTCGTGCCCGGTCGCGGCGCGCACCACGCGCCGGTACAGCACGTTGCCGCTGCCGCCGTTGGTCAGTGCGACGAGTGCGCGCTGGCCGCGGGCGTCGCCCAGCGCGAAGTTCTTGAAGATGCCGCCGTTGCTGCCCGAGTGGTAGAACACCGGGCCGCGCGGCGTGGCCTCCAGGTTCCAGCCCAGGCCTTTGTCGGTCCATCGGCCGGGTACGTCGATCTGCTTCGTCAGCATCGCGGTGCGTGTCGCTTCCGCGATCTGCCAGGGTTCCCGTTGCCTGCGCACCATCAGCGCCATGAAGCGCGCGTAGTCGGTCGGCGTGGTGCGCAGGCTCGCGGCGGCATTGGCGAGGAGGTCGCCCGCCCAGTTCACCAGGCCCTTCGGCGTGATCGCCTGCACCTCCGGCAGTGCGCGCTCGGCGTCGGCGTAGCGCCATGACGACAGCGGCTTGCCCCAGCGCTCGGCGACGGTCTGCGCGGCGTTCCAGGTGTCGCGCAGCATCTGCGGCGGCATGCCGGTGCCCTCGTCCTCGACGGCGCGATGGCCGTAGACGGAGCGCCTGGCCAGATCGGTGCTCCACGTGTAGCTGCTGTCGCGCATGCCGGCCGGGCCGAACAGCAGGCGCTGCATCGATTCGTCGAGGCTTTCGCCCGTGAGTTTCTCGACCACCAGCTGCAACCAGAAGATCGCTTCCCCGGAGTAGTCGATGCGCGTGCCGGGCTTTACCGCCGGCACCAGCGTCTCGTTCGCCGGGTCCTTGCGCCAGTTCGGCATGCCCGTGGAGTGGCGCAGCACGTCCCGCGCGGTGACCAGGTCCACCCACGGGTGGTCGGCCAGGTAATCCAGGCGCCGGTAGCGCACCAGGGGTGTATCGAGATCGATCACGCCCTGGTCGGCGAGCTGCAAGGCCAGGTAGGCGAACACGGGCTTGCTCAGCGAGGCATCTTCGAACAGCGTGTCGTCCGCCACCGGCGCCCGCGTCTCGGCATTCAGTACACCGAGGTTGCGCGACCACACCACCTCGCCCCGTTCCACCACCGCCATGCCGATGGCCGGCACGCGCAACGCCTGCATCAGCCGCGGCAGGTCGGCGAGGAAATCGTCGGGAGGAATCCAGCCTGCGGCGTCATCGCAAGCGGCGGCGCGGGCTGCGTGTGGCCAGGCGGTCATTGCCAGCGGCGACAGGGCGGCGGCCTTCAGCCAATGGCGGCGCGGAAGCGAGGTAGGCAACGAGGGCTTCATTCGGTCGGAATCCGGGACGGCAACGGGCATACAGGATGACGAACGAGGGGAGGAAACCCCGTCCCGCCATCGATGCCGTGCATGGTGTCCGGCGTCATGGCGCGATCAGGATGCCGCGACGGCAAAGGTGATGCGGCCCGCGGTCCGGAGCGCGAGCGTGCGCTGTGCGGACCAGTCCGCATCTGGTCTGCCGGGTCGCGAGATCCGGCTGCGATCTCTGAAGGTACCCGTGGACAGTCCCTGTCATCCCTGCGGGGCGGACCGGTGCTGCCGCAGATGGTCATGCCTGGATGTTCCGGGGATGAAGAACGCGACGGGAACCACGTCGGGACAGTTCGCGTGGCCGGATTCACACGACGTGTCGAAGCGGTGTTCGCGTTCCGATCTCCTGCGGAGACATTGCAACGAGAAGAAGTGCACAGGGCATGGCCGGGAGCGCCGTCCTCCGGTGGTGATCCTCGGTGGGTCGCCGGATTGCCGCTGGCCAGTCACGTCGCCATCGACGACGCAGGACGGCGGCACATCACCTCACATCCGATATGCGGATGTCCGGTTATGGGCGCGTGTCACGACAAAACCTCGCACCTTCCTGCTTCGAGGCACGGACGGTGCTGCGGCGGGCTTCACCGATGTCGATCAGGGCCGCAGGGACTGTGGGGCAGCCGGCGGGGCCGCATCGATGCGGCCCCGGATCGGGAGGAGTGAAGTGAAATCAGTTGAGACGGGAGACGATCGGATGTCTGCGGAAAAGCGAATGATGGCCGCTTGGCTGGCGGTGCTGCTTCTGTCAGGAAGTTATGCCGGTCATGCGCAAGCGCAGCAGTGCTCTTCGGGCACGTACAAGGCGTTCTCGGCGCTGAGCGGACAGGCCGGCGACAGCGCGACACTGATCAATGGCAGCAATACCTACGTGGGTGCGTCGCGTCTGCGGGTATCGAACACGGCGACCGGTGGCGCGACATTCTCCAACGACAGCATCGACGACAACCACTACGCATCCAAGCCCGGCATACGGATCGGGCAGAGAAACACCAGCGCTTCCGCGCAGCTGGTGACCGCGTTCGATTTCCGGGAACCGGGCAATCTGTCGGTCTATCGCCCGGTCGCCAACCTCACGATACGGTTGCACGACATCGATGCCGGCGACAGCGTGATCGTCAATGCCTACAACCAGAATGGCACCCTGATCAACCTGACATCCGCCAACTATTCGTTCGACAACAGCGACGGCACCTCCTATGTTTCTTACGCGGGGAGCAACAGGTTCACCTCGCCCAACACGGTGGATTCACCGAGCAACCAGCGCCGCGGCACGGTCAACCTGAGTTTTTCCGGCCTGCAGGTGCGCCGCATCGAGTTCCGCTACTACGATGCGACCACGGGCGGCAGCTACACCATTGCCGAACTCTACGGTTGCAGCGTGCCGCTGACCTTGTACAAGGTCACCCGTCCCGTTTCCGGCGGTTCGTTCGGCTTCACCCTGGTCAATACCACGCGCATCACCGCGTCGGTGACGACCTCTTCTGCGGGCACGCCCACACAGGTGGATGGCAACGCTGCGTCCGGCATGCAGCCATTCACCGTCGCGACACCGGGCAGTGCGGTCACCATCAACGAAAGCACGATCCCGTCCGGCTGGTCCCTGGCCGACGCTACATGCTCGAACGACGCAGGCACCGTCATCGGCAGCCGGAACGGCAACAGCTACATCCTACCTGCGGCCAGCACGGCCGCAGGCGAGGCGTTGACCTGCACCTTCACCAATTCGCGGACGGCGCTTCGTCTGCAGAAGGCATTGCCGCACGGACGGGCGGCGGCCACCGACCAGTTCACGCTGTCCATCGCCGGGACCGGCGCGCCAGCGGCGGTGACCACGACGGGCACGGGCAGCACCGCGACGGGCGCGGTGGCGCACACGACGGCCACCGCCGGATCCGCCTACACGCTGTCCGAAAGTGGGGCGGCAGGTGCGAGTCTCACGCGCTACACGACCACCTACAGCTGCACCAATACGCGCCCGGGCGGACAAACACCCAGTGGCAGCGGAACCTCCTTCACGGTGACGCCAGTGGCAGGCGATGACCTGACGTGTACTTTCAGCAATGCGCGAAAGCCCCAGCTCACGCTGATCAAGACGGTGACGAACGACAACGGCGGTACGCAACCAGCGACCGCGTGGACGTTGAGCGCCACGGGCCCCACCTCGATCAGTGGTGCGACCGGCTCCGCCGCAGTGACCCAGGCATCAGTCAGTCCCGGCACGTACACGTTGTCCGAAAGCACGCTGCCGGCAGGCTATTCGGCCACGCCCTACAGCTGCGCCATCAATGGCGGCGTGCCGGCCAGCGGCAACGGCATCACGCTCGCGATGGGCGACACGGCCGTCTGCACCATCCACAACGATGACAGCAACGAGACCGACATCTCGATCGCGAAGGCCGCCACGCGCGATGACGTGGTTTCGGGCGGGCTGGTGAGCTTCTCGCTGGTGGCGAGGAATCTTGGCCCGGCCGCGGCAGATGGCGCAGTGCTGCGCGATCCGGCGGTCGCGGGCCTGGACTGCCTGGAAGCCGGTTTGCCGGCGCCGACCTGCGCTGCGTCGGGCAGTGCTGCATGTCCGGCATCGCTGACGGCCGCCGGCCTGCAGTCGGGGGTCGCCGTCCCGACGCTTCCCAGTGGCGGCGAGGTCATCGTTGGACTTACGTGCAGGGTCACCGCCACGGGTGTTCCTTGAGCGATCTTGGCGTGTCGGGTCGCTGCACGATCATTGCCGTCGCCGTCCTCGGATGGCAGTCGCCGGAATGACGTGCAAGCCGAATGCCGCATTCCATCCGAGAGATCGAGTCCAGCGGTGTGCGGGCGCCGCCCCCTTGAGTGGATGACCTGTTCCCGTTCCGCATCCCGATATTCCCTACCGTTCCCCGCGACTTCCAGAGCGGAGAGGGCGTCGCCGAGACGCGATGCGGGACTTATTTCAGGGGAATGTGATGAGAAAGGCGGCCGAATACATCCTGGACGGAATGCGGTTTGCATGGTGGCATCCACGGGCGAGCCGACGCATGCGTACCGCTCTCGGGGACTCTTCGCTGATCGCGATGGGTGTCGAGGGGAAGAAGCGCAGGGAGAGCGGTGGCTCCGGCGTCCAGACGGACCGGCTGGTGCGTCCGGGATCGTCGCGGTTGGCATTCGCCCGCTGCGCCATGTTGTTGCTAGGGGGCCTGCTGGGCTCCATCAATGTGCAGGCGCAGACCGCCACTTATTCCCACGGCAATAGCGCAACCGCCACCGGTTCGGGTACGAGCGGCACGCCATCACTGAGCTTCAACGTCCAGGCGGGGCAGAACCGCGTGGTATTCATCAATGCCGCGTTCGAGCGCGAGCATTGCAGCAACAGCCGCGATATCGGCCAGGAAGACAGTTGCAGCCGGCAGGTCAACTGGGCGTCACGGAACCTCGTCAGTACCAGTGGCGCCAGTGCGCAGGTCACCTTCAGGGTCGCCGGCGCGGGCGGCTCTCTGACACTGCAGAATCCGGTGGGAAGCAGCGAGGGCGACCTGTACTTCGCCTATCTCCACCGGTCCCTGACGGCCTTCGACATTCCCGAAACCGTATTTTCGGCGGAGACATACGCCATCGTGCTCTACGAGCACCAGTTGCGCAGCTTGCTGGGCGGTACGGGCGCGGGCACGTTGACCATCACCCTGCCGACGTCCGGTTTGAATGCCCCCCGACGCGCGGGTGACGAGGCGTTGCTCTCCGCATTGCAGTTCAACCATGTCCACCAGCGCTGGGACGCAGGCGAGGACAATGGCGTGGTGCGTTCGGCGCTTGCGTTTGACACGTGCGGCGGCACATCGCTGGGCACCTATTTCGGCGGCGCGGCCAGCAGCAACTGGGTCTGTCCCATGGGAGGCGCGGCAACAGCCTACGACTGGGGGCAAGAGCCGGACACCGGCGATGGCCTGCTGCAGTTCGGCTGGAACGGTTACTCCTCAAGCAGCAGTCAGCACGGTTTTGCAGCCAGGAGCGGATCCACCGACGTACTCACTCCGTCGGTGCTCAACGCCAACACCGGCACATGGTTGGGAGGTACCGAGCCGGATGGCTTCAGTACCGTCTATCGATGGACGACCAGTGGCGTGGGGAGCGGCGCGCCCGCGATGACCGCGCGCGCGCCCTCCGGCACCACCGGCGGCATGTGGCTTGGCTACACCATCCGCCACGCGATCCTGGATCTGTCCATTACCAAGACCGATGGCATCACTTCAATGCTGCCGGGTGCCAGCACCACCTACACCATCGTGGTGACCAACAATGACTACGATGGCATCAGGGCCTACGCCGACGGCGCGGTGGTGCGGGATCCAGCTGCTACGGGCCTGACCAAGACAGCCGTCAGCTGTACGGCCTCGGATGGCGCGGTGTGCCCGTCGGGCCTGACGATCGCCTCGCTGGAAAGTGGTGCCACCATCTCCTCCTTCCCGCCCGGCGGCAGCCTGAGCTTCAGCGTCACCGCCACGGCAGGGACCGGGGCCGCGGGCAGTGTGACGAACACGGCGACGGTCACGGCGCCGTCGGGCTATACCGACGGCGATACGAGCAACAACACCGCCAGCGACACCAACACACTGGTCATTCCGCTCACGCTGCAGAAGACCTGGGCCAATGCCACGGTCAACGATGCGGTGAGGCTTACCTTGACCGGCTCGCCCGCACCGAATGGTGGCGCGACCCTGAATGCCGTAGCGAACACGGCGAACGAAACGGATACCGGCACGACACCTTACGGTGTGGTGGCCGGGCGTACCTACACCATCACCGAACTCTTCACCACGGGTACGGCGACGGGCTATACCAAGGCACTGACCTGTACCGGCAACACCGGCACCGGTAGCACGCTCAACTACACGGCCAATGCGCTCAGCGGCACGATCACCATCGGCAACACCGCCACGGCCATCACCTGCACCTTTACCAACACCGCTGGTCCGCGGCTCACGTTGATCAAGACGGTGACCAACGACGATGGCGGCACCCAGTTGCCGACCGCGTGGACGTTGAGCGCCACGGGCCCCACCACTATCACCGGTGCGACCGGCTCGGCCGCGGTGACCAATGCCGCGGTGAGTCCCGGCATGTACACGCTGTCGGAAAGCGCGCTGCCCGCAGGCTATTCGTCCACGCCCTACCGTTGTGCCGTCAACGGCGGCGCGGCGGTGTCGGGCAACAGCATCGTGCTGGCGGCGGGCGACACGGCAATCTGCACCATCAACAACAACGACAACCCGGCCCGGCTGACGCTGGTCAAGACGGTAACCAACGACAACGGCGGCACGCAGCCGGCGGCGGCGTGGACGCTGTCGGCGGCAGGTCCGACCGCTATCAGTGGTGCCACCGGCACGGCGGCCGTGACCAGTGCCGTGGTGGAGCCGGGCACGTACACGCTGTCGGAGAGCGCCACGCCGACCGGCTACGTCGCCAGCCTCTACAGCTGTGCGATCAACGGCGGCGCGGCGGTGTCGGGCAACAGCATCACCCTGGCCGCCGGTGACGCCGCGACCTGCACGATCCATAACGACGACAGCAACCAGGCCGACGTGCGGATCGAGAAGAGCGCATTACCTTCCATCGCGGCCTCGGGTGGGCAAGTGGCGTTCACGCTCGTGGTGACCAACGAGGGACCGGCTGCCGCGCATGGCGCGGTCGTGAGGGATCCGGCCGTGGCGGGACTGGACTGCGCCGCGGCGGGGCTGCCCGCACCGACGTGCTCGGCGACGGGCAGCGCCGCGTGTCCCGCATCGCTGACGGCCAGCGGTCTGCAGTCGGGTGTCGCCATTCCCGCGCTCCCCAACGGCGGTGTCGTCACCATCGGCCTGACCTGCAATGTCACTGCCAGCGGATTCTGAGCCGCGCCGCGCTACTGCTTGACGCCCTCGCGTCCCGGGCGTAACGTGCGCACCGCCAAGGTTTCCATCGCTTCATCCGAATGAAGCGATGGAATTAAAAGGGAAGCCGGTGCGGCCTGTTCGATGGGCCTATTCCGGCGCTGCCCCGCAGCGGTATTTGGGAACGACCCCGCCACACAGCACTGAGGTTCTGCCTCGGGAAGCGGCGGGTAGGTGAGGCGCCTCGCCTCAAGCCCATGAGCCCGAAGACCTGCCCTGGCCGGAGGACACGACCGTCTTCCGACTGACCTGGAGCTTCCGAGGGGAGGTGGCCGGAGCCCGTGTCCGCGCAAGCCTGCCCGGACGCGTCCTCCTGCGCCCGACTTCGGCACTCCGGCTCGCCCGCGGGGGCGAAGGTCGCTGGCGTGGCGGGCTGCGGTCCGGCGCGCGGTTCCTTCGTTCCTCATCCGCCACGCATGAGGACACGCACCATGACCACCGTTACCACCCTCGGCTTCCCGCGCATCGGCGCGAAGCGCGAACTGAAGGCCGCCCTGGAAAGTTACTGGCGCGGCGACACCACTGCCGAAGACCTGCAGCACACCGCGCGCGACCTGCGCCATCGCCACTGGCAGTTGCAACGCGAGGCCGGCGCCGACGTCGTGCCGTGCAACGACTTCGCGCTGTACGACCACGTGCTCGACACCGCCTTTCTGTTCGATGCGATTCCCGACGCGTATCGCGCGCTGGCGGACGCCGATCCGCTGGCTGGTTACTTCGCGCTCGCGCGCGGCGTGCAGCGCGACGGGACCGACCTGCGCGCGCTGGAAATGACCAAGTGGTTCGACACCAACTACCACTACCTGGTGCCGGAACTGCACGCCGGGCAGACGTTCCGCCTGCGCGGCGACAAGCCGGTGGCGGAATTCCTGGAAGCGCGTGCCGCGGGCAACGCCGCCCGTCCGGTGCTGCTCGGGCCGGTGAGCTTCCTGCTGCTGGCGAAGAGCGTGGACGGCAGCGACCGTCTCGCACTGCTCGACCGGTTGCTGCCCGTCTATGCCGAGCTGCTGGCGACGCTGCACGCCGCCGGGGCGGCATGGGTGCAGATCGACGAGCCTTGCCTGGTGCTCGACCTCGATGACGCGGCGCGCGCGGCGTATCTGAAGGCGTACGCGACGCTGGCGAAAGGCGTGCGACCGTCGCTGATGCTGGCCACGTACTTCGGCCGCCTCGGCGACAACCTGCCGCTGGCGTGCGCATTGCCGGTGGACGGCCTGCATGTCGACCTGGTGCGCGGCAAGGAGCAACTCGACGAGGTACTGAAGCAGCTGCCGAAGGGGCGCGTATTGTCTGCGGGCCTGGTGGACGGCCGCAACATCTGGCGCACGAATCTCGACAACGCCCTGATTCTCGCGAAGTACGCGCAGGGCCATGTGGGCGCCCATGCCTTGTGGCTGTCGCCGTCGTGCTCGCTGCTGCACGTGCCGGTCGATGTCACCGGCGAGAGGACGCTGCCGTCGGACCTCAAGTCGTGGCTGGCCTTCGCGCGGCAGAAAATCGAGGAGCTGCGGCTGCTCGCCGATGCGCTACGCGACCCGCGCGGTGCCGATGCCGACCTCGCACTCGCGCGCGACCGCATCGAATCGCGTCGGCAGTCCGCGCGCGTGCATCGTCCCGGCGTCGCCGCGCGCCTGGCCTCGCCCGAGGCGGGCGACATCGATCGCGACTCGCCGTACGCGCAGCGTCGTCTTGCGCAGGCCGCGCTGCTCCGTCTGCCCGCGTATCCCACCACCACCATCGGCTCGTTCCCGCAGACGCATGACGTCCGGGAGGCGCGGGCACGCAACAAGCGCGGCAAGCTGTCCGACGCCGACTACGATGCGTTCCTGCGCGAAGAGACCGAACGCTGCGTGCGCTTCCAGGAGGAGATCGGCATCGACGTGCTGGTGCACGGCGAGTTCGAGCGCAACGACATGGTGGAGTACTTCGGCGAACAGCTCGACGGCTTCGCCTTCACCGGGAATGGTTGGGTACAGAGCTACGGCTCGCGCTGCGTGAAGCCGCCGGTGATCTACGGCGACGTATCGCGTCCCGCGCCGATGACGGTGCGCTGGTCGCAGTACGCGCAGTCGCTGACCGACCGGCCGATGAAGGGCATGCTGACCGGCCCGGTGACGGTGCTGCAGTGGTCGTTCGTGCGCGACGACCAGGCGCGGGCGCAGACCTGCCGGCAGATCGCGCTCGCGTTGCGCGACGAAGTGCTGGACCTGGAAGCGGCCGGCATCCGCGTCATCCAGATCGACGAGCCGGCGTTGCGCGAAGGCCTGCCGCTGCGTCGCGCCGACTGGCAGGCGTATCTGGACTGGGCGGTCGAATGCTTCCGCATCAGCGCGGCCGGCGTGGCCGACGACACCCAGGTGCACACCCACATGTGCTACTCCGAGTTCAACGACATCATCGACGCGGTGGCGGCGATGGACGCCGACGTGATCTCGATAGAAACCTCGCGCTCGCGGATGGAACTGCTGGAGGCGTTCGTGAAGTTCCGCTATCCCAACGAGATCGGGCCCGGCGTGTACGACATCCACTCGCCGCGCATTCCCACCGGCGGGGAGATGATCGGCCTGCTGGAGAAGGCGCGCGCGGTGCTGGCGCCCGAGCAGATCTGGGTGAACCCGGACTGCGGACTGAAGACGCGCGGCTGGCCGGAAGTGCGCGAAGCGCTGACGCGGATGGTCGCGGCAGCGCAGGCGATGCGCAACGGACTGGTGCGCGCGGCGTAACGGCAGCGAATCGACACGCCGTACCTTGCGCGAAGGCAGGGCAATCGGGAGCGACGGCTGCTAGGCTGCATGCCGCCGCTCCCGATCTTCCCTGCCGCCATGCCGACGTCGTTCGCTCCCTCCATCGCCCTGCTGGTCATCGACCTGCAGCCCGACTTCATGCCGGGCGGCGCGCTCGCCTGCCACGACGGCGCCGCCATCGTGCCGGGCATCGCCGCGCTGCTTGCGTCGCGCCACTATGCGACCGTCGTCGCGACGCAGGACTGGCACCCGCCGGGGCATGCGTCATTCGCCTCGAGCCATGCGGGTCGTTCGCCGTTCGACACGATCTCCCTGCACGGGCAACCGCAGGTGCTGTGGCCCGACCATTGCGTGCAGGGCACGTCCGGCGCGGCGCTCGCGGAAGGCGTGGACTGGACACCGGTCGATCTGATGCTGCGCAAGGGCACGCGACCGCAGGTGGATTCGTACAGCGCCTTCCAGGAGAACCACGGACCGGACGGCACCCGGCCGAGCACCGGCCTGGCCGCCTGGTTGCGGGCCCGGGGCATCGAGGAGGTCCACGTCTGCGGCCTGGCGCGCGACTACTGCGTGCTGTGGTCGGCGCAGGATGCGGCAGCCGCGGGCTTCCGCGTGCGGTTCCTGTGGGGTCTCACACGACCGGTCACGCCTTCGGGCGATGCATCGGCAAGGGCGGCGCTCGACGAGGCAGGCATCGCGATAGATCCGTAGGGCGGGATCACGCCCGCCATTGCCATGCCCGCACTCGCGATAGCGTGTACCGGATGCAGCCCTTCGCCCGGAAATCGGAACGCGTGATGGATACGAGGGGGACGGGTGCCCGCCTCGTGCGATCAGGGCCAGGCCAGCGGTGTCGCCACCGCGCCAGCGGCGTTCTGCATGTCCTGCCAACGGCGTTCGGTCTGCTCACGCGAGGCGTTGCAGAACAGGGCGCCGAGCTGGGTGATGTTGCGCAGGCGCTTGATGGCGGTGGCGAAGCAGAAGGTTTCGCCGGGGAAGACGGCATCGTTCGGGAAGCACTTCACCCCGTCGAACGCCCTCCAGCCCGATCCGCTGGCCTGCACGGTTCCCAGCAGCTTCGTCAGGGTCGACGCGAGCGCGCCCGTATCGGCTGGCGCACCCGCGAACTGGCGGACGGGCGCATGCAGCACGATCGGTGGCGCGCGCGTCGTGGACACCTGGGCGACGCAGTAATAATGATCGGGGGCTGCGGCCGTCACCGTCGGTGTCGTGTCGGCCACGGCAACCTGTGGCGTCGCTGGCGCCGGGGTATCGTCGTGCGCGGCGCGGCCAGGCAGCGTGACCACGAGGTCCTGCATGCGACGCTCGCGCCAGACGCGCAGCGTCGTCCCGACTCCCGGTTGCAGCCGGCCGACCGCGCCCGGCAGATCGGCGGGCGAGACCACCGCTTCACCTGCGATCTCCACCACCACATCCATCGGCTTGACGCCGGCCTGCATCGCCGCGCTGCCGGGCAGCACCTCGACGACCCATGCACACTGCGTGGACGGTAGTCCGAGGCCCTGCGCCAGTTCGGGCGAGACGGCGTCGATGCGTACGCCCAGCGTCCCCCTGTTCGCGGGCGCTGTCGCCGCCGGCGTCGGGGTCGTGGCCGCCATGACGGTCGTCGCGGGTTGTCCGCGGGGGAGCCATGCAACCTCGGAATACTTCATGTTGAAGCTTTTCGAGAACCGCACGAGCTGCTGGTACGCGTACTGCGCCTCCCCTGCCGTGTCGTAGGGCATGCAGCTGCCCTGTACCGGCAAGCCGTGCGCCTGGACGACCGACTGGAACTCGATGCCGTAGGCGGATGCCTGTTGGTACATCGCCTCCTGCGTGCGCGTGCCCGGTACCGGCATCGTGAACACACCGCTGGTGACGGTGCGGCTGCGATCGCTACGGTCGGGAATGTCGGTCTGCGTGGCCTGGCAGAGGAAGTGGCGTGTCACCGGCGCCGCGCTGGCGACCTCCGCGACTGGCGCGAAGGGCGCGGGCGTCCATGTGGTCTCGCGCCAGTCGCCGATCTTCACGAAGTAGACGCGCTTGTCCCAGATCGCGCGCTGTTCTTCGCGCAGGGCGGCCGCCTCCGCCGGCGTGGTGGACATCGAACAGCCCTTGTCGCCGCGGCCACCCAGCGTGCCGACGTGGGCAAGGAATTCGCTTGCCAGTTCCATGCTGCGGCGGAAGCCGCCGGGATCTTCGGCACCGTACGCCACCGTGACGACCGGCGATGCCCAGATGGTGGCTTGTGCGTGGCTAGTGTCGCTGACCGTGCAGAACGCGAAGCCCTGCTGCCGAGCGGGTGCGGCCTGTGCATGCGCCAAGCCCGGCAACACGCCGCCGACGGCCAGCGCCAGCATTGCGAAACAACGCATGTTCAACCCCTGTGTTGGTGCCGCCCGGGCGCGGCAAACGTCCCCGCGCCGACACTAACGTGTGGGAACGGGGGCCGCCAATGGGGGAAAAGCGGTCAGGCCTGCGTGGCCGGCGGCAACGGCGGCGCCGGCGTCGGCCGCCCCAGCGGATCCAGCGCGATCATCACGAAGTGGCCGCGCGTGCACAGCTTGCGCTCACCGCTGATCAGGTCTTCGGTGATGACGTCGACGTCCACGCTCATCGAGCTGCGGCCGACCTTGACGATGCGCGCCACCACTTCGACCAGATCGCCCTTGTGGATCGGCTGGTTGAAGTCCACCTGCTCCGAGCGCGCGGTGACCACCGTGGTGCGCGCATAGCGCGAGGCCGCGATGAAGGCCGACATGTCCATCCACGCCAGCGCCTGCCCGCCGAACAGCGTGCCCAGGTGGTTGGTGTGGTCGGGAAAGACCATGTGCAGCAGGCGTGCCTCGGTGGGACGCGCCTCGGCGTTGGGCAGATCGGTCATGGTGAAGCTCCGGTATGCGTACTCCCAGCGTCAGGATAGCGCGGGGATGTTGTGGGTTGGTGTAGGAGCGACGTGAGTCGCGACCGCGACAAAGACGTGCTCGCAGTGCCAGGCGGAGCGGAGACGAACGATGCGCATCGATAACCGATCCATCCGACATCCAGGTGGCTCGAACTCGCGGTCGCGACTCACGTCGCTCCTACGGGAAGCCGCACAGGCCATCGACCAGCGTCGCATTGCACGGCCCGCTCGCCCACGGTTAGTCTTCAGGCATGAAGCCCTACGCCCTTTCCGCGCTCGTCGCGACGCTCGCCTTCCTGCCCCTCGCTCCCCTCTCCGCCAAGGAGGCCATCCAGGCCGAGGACATCTACCGGCTATCGATGGTAACCAACCCGGTCGTCGCCTCGGACGGCAAGCGCGTACTGTTCACCCGGGCCGCGTTCGACCGCGCGCAGGACCGCCGCACAGGCGAGCTGTGGCTCGCCCATCTGGACGACCGGGGCGCGATCGTCGACAGGCGCTTGCTGGTGGCGCGCGACGTCGGTCCGCGCGATGCCGTGTTCTCGCCCGATGGCCGTCGCATCGCGTACGTCGCGACGTCCATCGACAAGCCGCAAATCTTCGTGATGACGCTGGCCGAGGGCGTGGGCCAACCGGTGACGACCGGCGAACTGGCGCCGGGCACGCTGCGCTGGTCGCCCGACGGATCGCGCATCGCCTTCATCGGCAGGGAAGAGGCCAAGCCCGCCTCGATCCCCGGCATGCCGGAGAAGCCGAAGGGCGCCGAGGCGGCGGCGGACGCCAAGATCATCACCGACCTGTTCTGGCGCTTCGACGGTGCCGGCGAGAGCAAGCCCGGCGCGAACCATCTCTATGCGGTGGACGTGGCGACGGCCGCGGTCACGCGCATGAGTCGCGGCGACGAACCAGATCGACAGGACGGGCATCGCCTGGATGCCGGATGGCAGGCATGTGGTCGGCAGCCATACCGTCGACCCGATCAACGGGCCGCTCGAAAGCGATCTCTATCTGTACGACGTCACCGGCAAGGCGCCGAAGCAGCGGCTGACCTCGCGCGCCGGCAGCGAATACGCACCGGAAGTCTCGCCCGATGGCCGTCGCATCGCCTTCGTCGGCAGCGAGGCGTCCACCACTTTCTACGACATGCCGCGGTTGTGGACGACCACACCGACCACGGGCGCGGCCATCGATGCGCTGGCCGCCGACCTCGATCGTCCGGTGGCAGGCATCGCATGGCGCGAGGACAGCGCTGCCCTCCATACGCTGTACTACGATCGGGGCGTGCAACGCATCGCGACCATCGAGGTGGCGAGCGGCATGCGTACCGAGGCCGTCAACGCCGTCGGCGGCACGCGCCTCTACCTGCCCTCGTCGGGCGGACAGTTTTCGGCCGCGCAGGGGACGTTCGCCTACACGACCAGCTTCACCGACCGTCCCGCCGGCCTGGGCGTGAGCCGCGGCCACGGCGAAACCGGTGCGATCGATTTCAACCGCGCGTGGGCCGATAGCAGGACGCCCGCGCGGATCGAGGAAGTGACCGTGGCCAGCCGTGCCGACGGCCTGCCGGTGCAGGGCTGGATCGCGTTCCCGCCCGGCTTCAGCGCGAGCAGACGCTATCCGCTGATCCTGGACATCCACGGCGGGCCGAACACCGACTACGGGCCGTTCTTCTCGATCACCCACAGCCTCTACGCGGCAGCGGGCTACATCGTGGTGTTCGCGAATCCGCGCGGCTCGATCGGTTACGGCGACGCATTCGCCAACGCGATCACCAACGCCTACCCGGGCCAGGATCACGACGACCTGATGTCGATCGTGGACGAGGTGGCGAACCGCCCCTATGTCGACCGCCGGAATCTCTTCATCGGCGGCGGCTCGGGTGGTGGCGTGCTGACCTTGTGGGGCATCGGCAAGGAGCCGGACAAGTTCCGCGCGGCCGTCGCGTTGCGGCCGGTGGTGGACTGGACCGACCAGGTCACCACCGCCGACCTGCCGTCGTTCTTCATGAAGCACTGGATGGGCGCCGCGCCGTGGGACAAGCCCGATCTCTATTTCGCGCGTTCACCCTACAGCCTGGCGGGCCAGGTGAAGACGCCGACCATGCTGATCACCGGCGAGCAGGACTACCGCACGCCGATCAGCCAGACCGAACAGATGTTCGGCGCGCTGAAGCTGCGCGGCGTCGAGGTCGAAATGGTACGCCTGCCGGGCGCAGGCCACGGCATGGGCCGTCCCAGCCAGTGGCTGCAATCGGTGCTGGCGCCGATCGACTTCTTCGACCGGCACAAGGCGAAGTAGCTCCGTTAGGCCTGCGGTCACTGTAGGAGCGACGTGAGTCGCGACCGCACGGATTGAATGGTCCGGAGACCTGAGAGATCTCCGGACAATGAAGCGCTTATCGGATGCGCACCCCTGCCGATGCAGCGCCATAGGGTTTCATTGCTGCGGTCGCGACTCACGTCGCTCCTACAACTAGCAAGACGATCCGCCTCAGAACGCGTGGTCGAAGCCTACTTCGCCCTGTACGCCCAGCTGGTAGGCCGACACGCGACGCTCGAAGAAGTTGGTCAGCTCCTGCACGTCCTGCAGCTCCATGAAGGGCAGCGGGTTGCGCACGTCGTAGCGCTTGGGCATGCCGAGCTTGGCGAAGTGCTGGTCGGCGCAGTGCTGCAGGTACTGGCGCATGTCGCGGGTCGAGATGCCGGCCACGCCGCCGGACAGCACGTCCTCGGCGAACTGCACCTCGCACTCGATCGCCTCTTCCAGCATGTCGTAGACCTGCTGCTGCATGCGGTCGTCGAACAGGTCCGGTTCTTCCTCGCGCACGGTGCGCACGCACTCGAACGCGAACTCCATATGGCAGCTTTCGTCGCGGAACACCCAGTTGGTGCCGCTGGCCAGGCCCGGCAGCAGGCCGCGCGAGCGGAAGAAGTACACGTAGGCGAACGCGGCGAAGAAGAACAGGCCTTCGATGCACGCGGCGAAGCAGATCTGGTTGAGCAGGAACTGGCGGCGCTGGTCGCGCGTCTCGATCCGCTTCAGGTCCTGGATGCTGTCGATCCACTTGAAGCAGAAGTCGGCCTTCTTCTTGATCGCCGGGATGTTCTCCACCGCCGCGAACGCCTTGAAGCGCTCGGCGGGGTCGGGCAGGTAGTTGTCCAGCAGGGTCAGGTAGAACTGCACGTGCAGCGCTTCCTCGTACAGCTGGCGCGACAGGTACATGCGCGCTTCCGGCGCATTGAGGTGCTGGTACAGGTTCAGCACCAGGTTGTTCGACACGATCGAATCGCCGGTGGCGAAGAACGCGACCAGCCGGTGGATCAGGTGACGGTCGGCCGGCGTCATCTTGGAATGCAGGTCGGTGATGTCGATCTGGAAGTTGATCTCCTCCACCGTCCACGTGTTCTTGATGGCGTCGCGGTACATGTCGTAGAACTGCGGATAGCGCATCGGGCGCAACGTCAGTTCAAAGCCGGGATCGAGCAGCATCTGCTTGGGTTGTGCGGACATGGTGCGGTGTTCCTGTTCGGCGCCTTCCCCCGCGTGCGGGGGAAGGCTGGGATGGGGGCGAGCGAAATACGGGTGTGTGTTCGCTTGGAGGGTGGGGAAGGAAAGCGATGTCACCGGTTGGAACAGATCGGTTCTGCGTCAGCGGCTTCGGCCTTGCCCCCACCCCAACCCTCCCCCGCAAGCGGAGGAGGGGGCTACACATTTGAAGTTGGCGCCTCCATGCGCCGGGAACATCCGTGTTCCGGTTCCAGGGTCCGTCGGCCGGAGCCGACGCAGGGGTGCGGTTACTGGCACGCCTCGCAGGCTTCCGGGTTCTCCAGCGAGCAGGCGATGGCCTCGGTCGGCGTGTAGTCGCGCTTCGGCGCGGCGGTCGTGGCGCTGCTGACCGTGGTCTTGGCGATCCGGGTGGCCGGGCGCGAACGCAGGTAGTAGGTGGTCTTGATGCCCTGCTTCCACGCGTACATGTACATGGACGACATCGCGCCGATGTTCGGGCTTTCCATGAACAGGTTGAGCGAGGCCGACTGGTCGATGAAGGCGCCACGGCCGGCGGCCATGTCGATCAGCGAGCGCATCGGGATTTCCCATGCGGTGCGATAGACCTGCTGCAGCGTGTCCGGGATCTGCGCGATGCCCTGGATGGAGCCTTCGGCCAGCTTGATCGCATCGCGCGTCTCCGGTGTCCACAGGCCGAGCTTCTTCAGTTCGTCCACCAGGTAGCGGTTGACCTGCAGGAAGTCGCCCGACAGCGTCTCGCGCTTGAACAGGTTGGACACCTGCGGCTCCACGCACTCGTAGCAGCCGGCGATCGAGGCGATGGTCGCGGTCGGCGCGATCGCGATCAGCAGCGAATTGCGCAGGCCATGCTCCTTGATGCGCGCGCGCAGGGCGTCCCAGCGCTCCGCGTTCTCGGGGACGATGTTCCAGGCGTCGAACTGCAGTTCGCCGTTGGCGGCGCTGGTGTCGGCGAACGACGGATGGCGGCCGCGCTCCTGCGCCAGTTCCACCGACGTTTCCAGCGCATGGAAGTAGATGGTCTCGGCGATCTTCGCCGACAGCGCGCGCGCCTCGGCGCTGTCGAACGGCAGGCGCAGTTTGAAGAACACGTCCTGCAGGCCCATGCAGCCCAGGCCGACCGGGCGCCAGCGCAGGTTGCCGCGGCGCGCGGTCTCGATCGGATAGAAGTTCAGGTCGATCACGCGGTCCAGCTGGCGCACGGCCAGGCGCACGGTTTCGGCCAGCTTGTCGAAATCGAACCAGCCATCGTCATCGAAGTGGCGGCCCAGGTTGATCGAGCCCAGGTTGCACACCGCGGTCTCTTCGGCCGAGGTGACTTCCAGGATCTCGGTGCACAGGTTCGACAGGTGGATGACGTTGCCGGCGCGCAGGGTCTGGTTGCTGGCGGCGTTGCACTTGTCCTTGAACGTCATCCAGCCGTTGCCGGTCTCGGCCAGCGTGCGCATCATCCGGCCGTACAGCTTGCGGGCGGAGATCGTCTTGACCGCCTTGCCCTGCGTTTCCGCCTGCGTGTACGCCCGCTCGAACGCATCGCCGTACAGGTCGGTCAGTTCCGGCGTCACGCGCGGGTCGAACAGCGACCATTCCTGGTCGGCCTCGACGCGCTTCATGAACAGGTCCGGTACCCAGTTGGCCAGGTTGAGGTTGTGCGTGCGGCGCGCTTCGTCGCCGGTGTTGTCGCGCAGTTCCAGGAAATCCTCGATGTCGGCGTGCCAGGTTTCCAGGTACACGCAGGCCGCGCCCTTGCGCTTGCCGCCCTGGTTGACCGCCGCGACCGAGGAATCGAGCGTCTTCAGCCACGGCACGATGCCGTTGCTGTGGCCGTTGGTGGACTTGATCAGCGAACCGCGCGAACGCACGCGCGTGTAGCTCACGCCGATGCCGCCGCTGAACTTGCTCAGCTGCGCGATGTCGCCGTACTTGGCGTAGATGGATTCCAGCGTGTCCTGCGGCGAGTCCAGCAGGAAGCATGAGGACAGCTGCTCGTGCGTGGTGCCGCTGTTGAACAGCGTCGGCGAGCTGGGCAGGTAGTCCAGGTTGCCCATCCGGCGGTACAGCGCCAGCGCTTCCGGCACGTCCTCGCTCAGCGCGCAGGCGATGCGCAGGAAGAACTGCTGCGGCGTCTCGATCACCTTGCGCGTGTGCGGATGGCGCAGCAGGTAGCGGTCGTACAGCGTGCGCAAGCCGAAGTAGTCGAAGTGCAGGTCGAGCGACGCGTCCAGCGCGTCGTTGAGCTTGCGCGCGTTGGTCTGCACGAAGTTCAGCAGGCGGTCGTTGATCAGGCCGACCTCGTGGCCGCGGGTGACCGACTGCGAGAACGCGTGGATCTCCTGGCCGGTGACTTCCTTGACGATGTAGCCGGCCAGCAGGCGCGCGGCCAGTCGGCTGTATTCGGGCTCCTCGCCGGTCAGCAGCGCGGCGGTGCGGATCGACAGTTCGTCCAGTTCGCGCGTGCTGGCGCCGTCGTACAGGCCGGAGATGGTGCGGGTGGCCACGCGCATCGGGTCGATGGCGTGCAGGCCTTCGCAGTTGCGCTGCACCGCGCGCACGATCTTGTTGAGGTCCACCGGTTCGCGGCCGCCATTGCGCTTGGTCACGCTCATCGCGGTGGCGGTGGGCGGCGGGGTCAGCGAGAACGCGTCCTTCTGGGACGGGGTGGTGCCGGCGTCGGCGACGGCGACGGCGGTGTCGGTCTGGGTCACGAGAAATCCTCCATGCGTGGTGCACGCGGCGGCCCGTCCCTCGCGGGGCTGCGCAACGCCGGATGGAGCATCACAGTGGGGAAGCGGCGTCGCAGGGAGCGAGATCGTGCGGACCGAAGGCCGGCGTCCCCTGCGTCACCAGCCCTCTCCCCCCGGAGATTCCGCGGCCGGCACCGCGCGGTGTGCTACGCGCGGCTGTCGGCAGGTCTTCGGACTCATGGGCGCGAAGGGCGAGCCTTCTTCCTACGTCCGCCGCTTCCCGGGGCAAGGCCCCAGTGCTGGTGGCGGGTTCGTTCCCAATTACCGCTGCGGGGCAGTGCCGGAGTGGCGCGAACGCGTCACCGGCTTCCCGTTTTAATCCCGTGGCTTGCGGCCACCGGAACCGACGGCCACAAGATAGTGGGGGGTACCGGACGCGTCAACACCAAATGTTGTGTGGAACAGCGGGTGTCGGTGCGAAGCGGGTTTCACGGATTGGGCTCGCCTCGCGAACCTTCGTAGGGTGGGCCTTGGCCCACCATCGCACGCGTCGAGTGCCGTGGAGATGCGGCGACACCGCCGCTCTCCAAGTCGCGTCGCGAGGTCCAGCATGGCGACGGCGGGCCAAGGCCCGCCCTACGTCAGCTCCGCAGCGCGGCGATCGAGGCAGCCTGCGCCTGCGCGTACAGCGCGAACGGGTCGTGGATCGTCTTGCCCAGCGCCGCTTCGAACGCCTCCTGGTTGGCGTGCGCGTCGTACGCGCGCTGTTCGCCGCCGCCGAGGTTGGACTGGAAGATGCCCGCCGCGCTGACCGGCAGGAAATCCTCGTAGACGATGGGGTCGACGACGGCGTGGCCGGCATCGACCAGCGCGTCCGGCGTGATCGCCGTGCGCTCGGAGGCCGGCAAGGCGGCGCCGCTTTCCGTCAGGCGATAACGGAAGTAGCCCAGCCCCTCGCGACGCAGCGTCGCTTCGTCATCCGGGAATGCCGCGAACGCTGCCGCCAGGCGCTGTGGATAGTCCGCCGACGTATTGCCTGCACCGCCGGCCTGCCGCACCTGCGCCAGCAGGCGGTCGTAGAGGTCGCGGCCGGCCGGCGTCAGCGCCAGGCCGCGCTGTTCGATCTCGCCGAAGCGCGCGCTGTGACTGCCGGGCACCAGCGTGCCGGTGGCGTCGGGGAAGGCGACTTCCTCTTCCAGCGCCTTGAAGCTGGTCTGCCGCAGCAGGATCGGCACCGCGCGGCGCGGCGGGCCTTCGATCAATGCCTTGGCCTGGATGCCGCGCGCCAGCATGGCGGCCTGCGCGGCGTCGATGTCGAGCGTGCGCGGGGTCAGGTGGTTGATGTGCGGCCCGCGGAAACTGACCACGTCGGCGACCAGGCGGTGCAGGCCGTGCAGCGCGCGGTAGGTCTCCAGCGGCACGGTGGCATCGCCGTGCCAGCGGAAGGTTTCCAGCACCTCGGCGACGAAGCGCTGCGCGTCGGCTTCATTCAATCCGCCGTCGCGTTCGGCCTGGTCCACCAGCGCCCGCGCGCCGGCGGTGAAGATGTCGCGCCTGGCCAGGATCGCTTCCGCCTCGGCGCGCAGCGCGGCGTCGGCGATCAGTTCCAGCCGCAGCAGCGAGGTGAAGATGCGGAACGGGTTGGCGGCCAGCGCGGCTTCCGTCAGCGGGCGGAACGCGGTCGCGTGCACTGGCACGCCGGCCACGGTCAGGTCGTAGTAGCCCACCGGGTGCATGCCCATCAGTGCGAACACGCGGCCCAGCATCGCCAGCTCGGCCGGCGTGCCGACGCGGATCGCGCCATGGCGCTCCAGGTCCAGCCGTTCCGTTTCCGCATTGCGCGCCAGGCGCGCGGCCAGCGCGGGATCGCCCTGCAGCGTCGCCGCGTTGACCTCGCCCACCAGCTCGATCAGGTCGCCGTACAGCGGCACCTCGGTGCGGTACATGTCGGACATGGCCTGGGCGAACAGGCCGCGGATGCGGTCGGGCGGAACGAAAGCGGTCATGGGGCTCGGCGTGCGGGCGGCGTGGGGCCGCCGGGGGCGCGTATTGTCGCCGGCCGCGACGGCCCGGGCCACTCTCAGCGGCCGGGGCGGCCTTCGTACGCATCGCCGGGGACATACCCGGGGGGGCCGAACAGGGTCATCCCCACCTGCCGCAGGCCACGCGCGCGGCGCAGGTCGCGGCCCAGCTTTACCCAGGCGTGGAAGGCGATGGTCACCGGGTTGTAGCTGTGCACCGGATCCACCAGGCCATAGCGGATCGGCACCTCCTGACGTTCCTCGCGGCAGGTACCGAACAGGCGGTCGAACACGATCAGCACGCCGCCGTAGTTGCAGTCCAGATACTCGGGATTGCTGGCGTGGTGCACGCGGTGGTGGGACGGCGTGTTGAACACGAACTCGATGGCGCGCGGCAGGCGCGGCACCAGTTCCGTATGCAGCCAGAACTGGTACAGCAGGTTCAGTGCCAGCGCGCCGAGCACGTACGGCACCGGGAAGCCCAGCCAGACCAGGGGACCGAAGAACAGTGCGGCGCCGGTGAGTTTGCCGGTCCAGCCCAGCCGGTAGGCGGTGGACAGGTTGTACTGCGTGGCCGAGTGGTGCACCGAGTGGTTGAGCCAGAACCAGCGCACGCGGTGGTCGGCGCGGTGCATCGCGTAGTAGCAGAGTTCCTGGCCGAGGAAGAGCGCGATCCAGTGCCAGGCCTGGTCCATCGCGATCGTGGTCAGGCGGAACTCCCAGATCGCGAACAGCAGCACGCCGACGATACCGCCCTGTATCAGCAGGCCGGACAGGACGCGGCCAAGGGCATCGCCCAATGAAGCCCAGTATCCCTTCCAGTCGTAACGCACACCGCGCCGCGCGAGCCACGCAGCTTCCAGCGCCGCGATCAGCGCGAATACCAGCAGTGGCAGGCCGGCGAAGGCGCGTATGCCGTCCATGGCGCGGCCTTACCGTCCACGCCGCTCGGCGAGCTTCTGGCCCGCCGCGCGCATTTCGTCCGGCGAGAGCTTGCCGTCGCCGTTCGCATCCAGGGTGTCGAAGCGCTTGGCAATGCGCGGCAGCTTCGCCTCGGCTTCGGCCTTGTCGATCAGGCCGTCGCCGTTGGCGTCGGCGGCTTTCAGGCGTTCCTGCAGCGTGGCTTTCTGTTCGTCGGTCAGGGTACGCGGCTGCGCGTGGGCGGGTGCCACCAGCGAGAACACGGACAGGGCGGTGGCGAAGGGAAGCAGGAGGGTGCGGGACATCGGGGTTCTCCACGAGGTAAGGAAGGTGCAGGCGCGACGGGTGGGAGGGCGTCCATGCGGCATGGGGGGTGCCTGCCGCCGCGCCTGCGGAAGAGAGCGGTCGTCAGTGGCCGCGCGGGCAAGCGATGGTTTCGCCGCTGGCGTTGGTGCAGGTACCGGTGTGCGACACCGTGCCGCCGGATACCGTGGTACTGCCGGTGTAGCTGTTCCCGTTCGCGCCGGTGGCGTTGGTGCTGCGTGCGACGGTCACGTGGCCGTCCGCATCGCGGCTGATGCCGCCACTGGTGCTGGCGGTGCTGCCGTTCGGGCCGTTGGCGTAGGCGCTGCCCTGGCGGCCGGCGCTGCCGTCGGCGTTTCGGTAGGCGTTGCCCTGGTAACCGGCAGTGCCGCCGTTCGCGCCGGCCATGCTGCCGCTGCGCGAACCGGAGGCGTTGCCTTGGCCATCGGCCTGCCAGTCGCGCTGGCGCTGGCTCTCGAAGCGCGCGTTGCTTCGGTCGACGGCGACGCTGCCGCCTTGCGCCGTGCGCTGCACGGCGCGGCTGCGCTCGCGGGCGTCGGCATGGTCGGCGAACAAGGTGGTGGCGCACAGGGCGAAGGTGGTGGCGATCAGGAACGGGGTCTTGCTCATGGCGGATGCCTCGTCGGGATGTGGGATGGCCGCACAGGGGGAAGCGGCGGCAGGACCACGGTAGGGCGGGCAACCGCGACAGGTGTGTCGCGGTTGGCAGCAGATGTGTCTGCCGGCCGTGCGCGAAACATCTGCTTACAAACGGGCCGTCCGCAGGGTTTGCCGGCCGTTGCGGCGGCGCGCGATAGTGGCCGCATGGACGAGACCCTGCCCCGCGTACTGCTGGTGGACGACGACGTGCGCTTGCGCGAACTGCTGCAGCGCTACCTGCAGTCGCAGGGCTTCGACGTGCGCGGCGTAGGCGATGCCGCGCAGCTGCGGCAGGCGCTGGACCGCGGCCACTTCGACCTGATCGTGCTCGACCTGATGCTGCCCGGGGAAAACGGCCTGGACATCTGCCGCCGCCTGCGCGGGCTGGGCGATGCCACCCCCATCGTCATGCTGACCGCGAAAGGGGACGAGATCGACCGCATCGTCGGCCTGGAGATCGGCGCCGACGACTACGTGCCCAAGCCGGTCAATCCACGCGAGCTGCTGGCGCGCATCCGTTCGGTGCTGCGGCGCACGCGCCCCACCCCGGGCGCACCGCAGCCCGAGGGCGGCGAGGTGGTGTTCGGCCCGTTCACGCTCGACCTCGGCCGGCGCGAACTGACCCGCGACGGCGCGCTGCTGCGCCTGACCAGCGGCGAGTTCGCCGTGCTCTCGGTGCTGTTGCGTCATCCGCGCCAGCCCCTCAGTCGCGACCGCCTGATGAGCCTGGCGCGCGGCCGCGAACACGAGGCCTTCGAGCGCAGCATGGACGTCACCATCGCGCGCCTGCGCCGCCTGCTGGAAGACGATCCGCGCCAGCCGCGGCTGATCCAGACCGTCTGGGGCGTGGGTTATGTGTTCGTGCCGCCGGAGCCATCGGCATGAGGTCGCCACGATCCCGCAGCCTGTTCGGCCAGCTGGCGCTGGTGATCGCGCTGGTGCTGATCGGCGCCGGCGTCCTGGCCCTGTTGCTGGGGCGCGAACTGGCCACGCGCCCCGCCGCCGACCAGCTGCTGCGCGCGATGCAGGCCTTCGCCGAAGTCGTCGAAGCGCTCGACCGCCACCAGCCGCATGCGCGCACCGTGGCGCAGCTGCGCGATGCCGGCCTGGAGGTGCGCAGCACGCCGCCCGCCGATGCGCGCCCGCGCTTCGCGCCGCTGCTGCGCGAGTTGCGCGAGCAGGCCGGCGACACGCTCGGCGATGGTCGCGCGCTGCGCATCGACGCGGGTCGCGGTCTGCGGGTGATCTGGCTGAAACCGGCCACGCGCGAACCGCTGTGGGTATCGTTCGCCTACGACCGTCCGGGTACCGGCATGCGCCGCTTCTCGGTGTTCATGCTGGTCGGCTGCGTGGCGCTGGTGTGGCTGGCCGCGGCGTACTTTGCCCGCCGGCTGGTGCAGCCGCTGCGCCAGCTGGCCGCCGCCGCACCGGCCATCGTGCGCGGCGATGCGCCCGCTTCCGTGCCTGCGCGCGGTCCGCGCGAAGTGGTCGAACTGGCGCAGGCGCTCGGCGATGCCAGTCGCGACGTGCGTGCGGCGGCGGAAGAGCGCGCGCTGCTGCTGGCCGGCATCTCGCACGACCTGCGCACGCCGCTGACGCGCCTGCAGTTCGCGCTGGAGATGGTGCCCGACACCGATCCCGAGCTGACGCGCAGCATGCACCGCGACATCGCCGAGATGGACGCGATCCTCGGCCAGTTCATCGCCTTCGCCCGCGACGGTCGCGACGAGGGCAGCGAGTCGGTCGATCTCGCTGCGATCTGTCGGCACGCGGTCGCCGCCGCATCGAAGGGCTGGCATGTCGACCTGCCCGAGCACGCGCTGCTGCCCGGCAAGCCGATGGCGTTGCTGCGCGCGGTCGAAAACCTGCTGGTCAACGCCGAGCGGCACGGCGCGTTGCCGCTGTCGTTGCGGTTGTGGGCGGAAGGTCCGGCGTGGGTGGTCGAAGTCGCCGATGGCGGCCCCGGCCTGTCCGCGGCGGCCGCCGAGCGCGCACGCCAGCCGTTCGTCCATGACCAGGCGCAGGGCGGCAGTGGGTTGGGCCTGCCGATCGTCGACCGCGTCGCCCGCCAGCACGGCGGCGAGCTGCGCTTGCTGCCGAACACCCCCCACGGCCTGCGTGCGCAACTCGTGCTGCGCGCCGGTTGAACCCGATCTCCCTCCACGAGGTGATGCGATGAAGACGCTGTTCCGTGCCGGCCTGCTGGTCGGCGTGCTGATCGTGGCACTGCCGCCGCTGGCGGCGCAGACGTTACGCGAACGCCTGCAGGAGAGGCGCGACGCCTCGCGCCAGCCCGCCGCCCGTGCGCCAGCCCTGCCGGCCGGCGCGCGCGCACTGCGCGATATCGCCTACGGCGACGATCCGCGCCAGCGTTTCGACGTCTACCTGCCCGCACAGCCGAAGAACGCGCCGATCCTGCTGTTCGTCCACGGCGGTGGCTGGGCCAACGGCAACAAGGACAATCCGGGCGTGGTCGAGAACAAGGCCGCTTACTGGCTGCCGAACGGTTACATCCTGGTTTCCACCAACTACCGCATGCGGCCGGACACGGCGCCGCTCGACCAGGCCCGCGATGTCGCCCGCGCGCTGGCGGCCGTGCAGAAGCGCGCATCGGAATGGAACGGCGACGCCTCGCGCGTGCTGTTGATCGGCCATTCCGCCGGGGCGCACCTGATCGCGCTGGTCGGTGCCTCGTCGACGCTGTGGCGCGAGGCCGGCGCAACGAAGCCACGTGCCGTGGTGTCGCTGGACAGTGGTGCACTCGACGTCCCGCAAACGATGCAGCGCCCGCCGCTGCCCGGCATCTACCAGCGCGCATTCGGCGACGACCGCGATGACTGGATCGCCACCTCGCCCTACCACCAGCTCACCCGCGACGCGGTGCCGATGCTGTTCGTCTGCTCCTCGCGCCGCAAGGACGCCTGCCCGCAGGGGCGGGCGATGGTCGACAAGGCGAAGACGCTGGGCGTGGCGATGGACGTGCTGCCGGAGGATCTCTCGCATGGCGAGGTGAATCGCACTCTCGGCTTGCCGTCGAGGTATACCGAGGCGGTGGATGCGTTCGTGCGGCGGCAGTTGCAGTAATCCTCTCCGTGGGAGCGACGTGAGTCGCGATGGAGCCTTACCGGTCGCCGATCGCGACTCACGTCGCTCCCACAAGAACCCTAAGTCGTGCTTTCCCCTCGCCCCGGCGGTCTACCCCGTGTCGGAGGAGAGGGGGCAACGCCGTCAGCGCGTGATCCGCACCGCAGCCAGCGCTTCCTGCAAGCGCGCACGCGCTGTCGCCTCATCGAACGGCGGCGTGGTTGCCGAGTTTTTGGCAAGAGGTGGAAACACCACAAGGTCAATCGCGATGCAGCGCTCGTTTCGCACAGAACGGTAGGCATCCATCGTGCGCGGCGGGTAATGGCCCGTCCCCGCGTCGACGGCACGGAAATGGCGGAACGGTTGCCCATCGATGCGGATCTCATCCGAGGGGCCGGCAATGGAAGCCTCGGGTGGCTGCAGGCACGTCACCACGGCATGGCTGTCGGTGCTGGTGCCGATGTGCAGCTCGGCAGCCATTCCCGGGCCCGAGCCCTCCAGCACCAGTCTCAGCAATGGCTGTCCGCGCACACCAGGACCGGCCAAGCCATTCCAGCTGCCCTCGGACGGCGCGTCGGCGGGCTCGCGATGCAACGTGAACCCCGGTGTCGGCGCCAATGCGAGGCCGATCTCGTCATCGGAGAACTGGAACTGCGGCGCCTCGCGGCCGGTCACGGGCGGTGCGGGATCGGCGATCCCGGCCGCGGTCTGCGTGGCGGCTTCCACATCCTTCTCCTCCGGCGCGCGCTGGCAGCCGGCCAACAGCACAGTGGCTAGGGCGGCGTAGAGCGGGATACGGGCGATCGGCTTCATGGCGGTCTCCTCCGCGACAGTGGCCCGAGTCTGGCAAGCCCCGTGTGAAGCTTTCGCTTGTATGCGTCACGCCATCCACGAACTTCGTTGATGCCTCGTCATTCGCTGTGCGGAGGTGGCGGTGGAGGCGGCGGTATCCCTCCCGTACGTGAAGCAATCCACACCGGAGGGTAGCTATCAGGAAGAGGCCTGATGCCGTAGATGGCCTGGATGACCGGGAGGATCTCGGGGCGCCGCAAATTGTTCTTCAGGTTGTCAGGATCGTAGAAGCCGTCGAGGTACAGCAGCGAGCCATCCGCTGCCGCCAGTGAGATCGTCTCGCCTCTTGCACTGGTTGCGATCAGGTAATGGTGCCCTACGACCAAGTTAAGTCCGCCGCACCACGTGCTATGGAATGTCAGGTTCCTGTAACCAGACGCATCTCCGAAGAGATTCTGTACGGGCGTGATCTTTCCTTCGGACCAGACTCTGCGCGTGGACAGGCCGATCCGTTCTTCGCGGTAACGCGTTTCATCCAGTCGGAAGACAAACACCGCTGTTGCACGCTTGAGTGCAGACTGGAATGTTGGAGGATCAGGGTAAGAGCATGCAGACGCCGCAAACGGGACGCATGAAAGCCAACTTCCGAACAGGATCGCTGCAGCCCACCGGATCATGACGTCCCCTCCGCACTGCTGGCGACTATCACCGCAGCGATCAGGCGCCGTCAAACGAGGGCAACTGCGCGATCAAATGGGGAAGCGCCTGCGCCGCCGTCGCCCGCCAGACGTGGTCCGCCTCCGCAGACAGCGCCGTCGGTTCCGGATTGATCTCGACGATCACCGCGCCATGGCGTCGCGCCAGCGCAGGCAGGCCGGCGGCGGGATACACCAGCCCTGACGTGCCCACCACGAACATCAGGGCGCAGCGCGTCGCAGCCTCGGTGGCGGCGTCCCACGCATCGTCCGGTAGCGGTTCACCGAACCACACCACGCCCGGGCGGATACGATCGCCGCAGAACTCGCAGCGCATCGGTTCGACCCGCTGCTCGCCGTCCATGTAATCGTCGAGCGGACCGTCTTGCGTACGCCCGCAGGCGAAACAGCGCAGCGCGAACAGGCCGCCGTGCACATGCGCGTCGACCGCGCTGCCGGCCCGCTCGTGCAGGTCGTCGACGTTCTGGGTGACCAGCGACACCGGCATGCGACGCGCGAGCTCCGCCAGCGCGCGATGACCGGCGTTCGGCTGTGCATCGCGGACCCGCTGCATGCGCCAGCGATACCAGCCCCAGACGAGCGCGGGATCCTCGCGCCATGCCTCGGCTGTCGCCAATCGCATCGGGTCGAAGCGCGACCACAGGCTGTCATGGGTGCCACGGAAGGTGGGGATGCCGCTCTCGGCCGACATGCCGGCGCCGGTCAGCACGCAGAGGCGGCCGCCACCGGCGATCGTCCGCTGCAGGGCGTCGGCGATCGCGGGTGGCACCGTGTCCATGCGCTCAAGCCTTGTGCGGCGTCGCCAGGTACTCGGCGCTCTGCATCTCGATCAGGCGCGAGGCCGTGCGTTCGAACGCACCCTGCAAGCGCGTGCCGGTATACAGCGCGGTCGGGGCCGCGGCCGAAGTGCAGACCAGGTTGACGTGGCGGTCGTACAACTCGTCGACCAGGTTGACGAAGCGGCGCGCCGCATCCTCGTTCATGCGGTCGAAGGTGGGGATGCCGCCCAGCAGCACCGTGTTGAACTCGTGCGCGACTTCGATGTAATCCGTCGTGCCGCGCGGACCTTCGCACAGCGCGGCGAAATCGAACCACGCGATGCTCTTGCCGCGACCGCGCACCGGGATCTTCCGGCTGTCGATCTCGATGTTGCCCGCCTGCGCGGCCTCGCCACCGGTTAGTTCGCACCAGCGCGTTGCCAGCCAGGCGTCGGACTCGCCGTCCAGCGGCGTGCGGTACACCGGCGAGCGCGTCAATGCGCGCAGGCGGTAATCCTCCTGCCCGTCCGATCGCAGCACCACGCAATGCCGCTGAAGCAGGTCGATGGCAGGCAGGAAGCCCGCGCGCTGCAGGCCATCCTTGTAGAGGTTTTCCGGTGCGGTGTTCGACGTGGTCACCAGGGCGATCCCTTCGGCGAACATGCGGTCGAGCAGGCGCGCCAGCAGCATCGCGTCGCCGATGTCGGTGACGAAGAACTCGTCCAGCACCAGGACGCGCAGCTTGCCGCGCACCTCGCGCACGATCTTCGCCAGCGGATCGCTTTCGCCGGCATGCGCGCGCAGGCGCTCGTGCACGCCGCGCATGAAGCGATGGAAGTGGGTGCGGTACTTGCCGCCGCCCTCGCCGTGCGCCTTGTTCTGCGACACCGAATACGTGGGCAGCGGCAGGTTGTCGTAGAACAGGTCCACCAGGAAGGTCTTGCCGCGCCCGACCTCGCCCCAGTAGTACAGGCCCTTCACCGTTTCCGGCGGCTTGCCGAACAGGCGGCCGAACAGGCCCGGCGATGCCGGTTCCGCCAGCAGCGCGTTATGGATGCGGTCCAGTTCGGCCAGCGCGGGATGCTGCGCCGGATCGTCCTGCCATTGGCCCTGCGCTGCGCCGCGCGCGTAGACCTGCGACGGCGAGGACGCCGCGTTGCGCGCGTCGTCCGCCATCACGCCGGCACGTAGCCTTTCATCGCGTGCTTGATGGCGCCGCGCAGGTCCATCAGCTTGCGATGGAAGAAGTGGCTGGTTTCCGGCATGCGGATCAGCTCCGGCGGCTGCTTCAGCGTATCGATCCAGTCGTAGACCGCCTGCGGCTCGACGATCTCGTCTTCCTCGCCCTGGATCACCAGCCAGGGGCAGGACGGCGGCGCGATCGCACTGAAGTCCCAGCGTCCCGCAGGTGGCGCGATCGACACCAGTGCGTCGGGCTGCAACGCTGCCGCAGCGCGTAGCGAGACATAGGCGCCGAAGCTGAAGCCGGCCAGCCACAGCTGCGTGCCGGGCCGTTGCGTACGCACCCAGCCGGCCACCGCGCGCAGATCGTCGACTTCGCCATCGCCGTGGTCGAACAGGCCGCCGGAGGCGCCGGTGCCGCGGAAATTGAAGCGCACCGTGACCGCGCCGAGTTCGCGCAGGCTGCGCGCCGCCATCACCACCACCTTGTTGTGCATAGTGCCGCCCTCGGTGGGCAGCGGATGGCAGACCACGGCGGTGACCGGCGCCACGGGCTCGCCGTCTTCCGGCCAGTCGACGTGGGCTTCGAGCGGACCCTCGGGACCGTCGAGGGTGATCGGGCCGGAGGCGGTGGGGAAGGCGGGGTTCGTCATGTCGCCATGATAAGCCCTGCGTGCGCGACGCCCGTCATTCCGGTGCGTGCCGGAACCCGGCGACCTGAGGCGGCCGGGCGAGTCACGGGGTCCCGGCCTGCGCCGGGGCGACGAGCAATGAATGACGGTGTTGATCGCCGTGCGACCAAGGTGCGACAGCGTCGCGCGCGGCGGTATGCGATCCTGCCCTCCCCACGTCGTATCCCGTTGCACCATGGCATTCGATGCCTTCGCCCTGATCCTGACCATGCTGGCGCTCGGCATGCTGTTCGCGCGCCTGCGTGCATTCCCCGACAACGCCGGCGACGTCATCAACCGCGTCGTGCTGTACGTCTGCCTGCCTGCGGCGATGCTGACCTACGTGCCGCGGCTGCGGCTGGACACGTCGTTGATGGGCGTGGTCGTCACGCCATGGCTGTTGACCGTGGCCACCGTGGCGCTGGTTGCCCTGGCGACGCGCGCACTGAAGTTCCGCCGCGACGAACATGCGGTGCTGCTGCTGTGCGTGGCGCTGTGCAACAGCAGCTTCATCGGTTACCCGATGGTGCGTGCGCTGCTGGGCGAGCACGCGCTGCCGTACGCGGTGGTCTACGACCAGTTCGGCACCTTCATCCTGCTGTCCACGTTCGGCCTGTACGTGCTCGCTCGCTATGGGGGCGATGCGCCGCCTACCGCGCGCGAGATCGCGCTGCGCATCGCGAAGTTCCCGCCGGTGTGGGCGCTGCTGTTCGGGCTGACACTGATGCCGGAACAGCCGCCGGCGTGGATCGGTTCGGCGCTGCAGAAACTGGCCGACGCGATGCTGCCGCTGGTGATGCTGGCGGTCGGCCTGACCCTGCAGCTGAAGCTGCCGCGCGACGAGTTGAAGCCGCTCGCCGTCGGCCTGCTGCTGCGTTTACTGGTGATGCCGGCGCTCGCGGTACCGCTGTCGCTGGCGTTCGGCATGCGCGGTGAGATGCTGCAGGCCAACGTGCTGGAGTCGGCGATGCCCACCATGATCACCGCCGCCGCACTGGCGATCTCCCACCAGCTCGCCCCGCGCCTGGCCGCCGCGCTGGTCGGCTACGGGATCCTGCTGTCGCTGGTCACGCTGCCGATGTGGGCGTGGGTGGTGACTCGGCTGGCCGCATAGCCTGCTGGCGTGCGGTGCGGCGTTCGTGCGAACGTGGCCGCGGTTCCCGACAGGAGTGGGCGATGCGCAAGGCGATGCAGGTGGGCCTGTGGGTGATGGCGTCCGCGCTCACGGTCTTGCCGTCCTTTGCGCGCGAAGCACCGCCACCGGAGGTGGTCGGTCGGGTCGAATCCGATCCACGGCTGGCCGCGGCCAGTCGGGCCTGGCATGACGCATGGCGGGCAAACATCGAGGCGTACCTGCGGACGGTCGCCGCGCATGGCACGCCGCGTGATCGCTTGACGGCGGGCTTGCTGTGGCCGCTGGAGGAGGGCGGGCCGGGTGCCCAGACGCGCAGATGGGTTGAAGAGGCCTACGCCGCTTCCACGGGCGACGATCCCGTCGTGGACGGGATGTTGCTGGACACGTGTCCGAGGGTCGGCGCCCGCTGCGACCGGGCCCGGCTGTTGCAGCGCCTGATGGCCGCCGATCCGGACAATGCCGAAGTCCTGCTCACCGCGTACCACGACGCCATCCAACGCGATGACGCGGCCGCCGCCGAGCGCTACTGGCAGGCCGCCGCCCACGCGACCCGTTACCGCGCGCGCTTCAACGACATCGGTCTGCGGATGGCCACGACGCTGCGGCAGGTGCCGGCGCCACCGCTCGATCCCGCGCTGGCGGCCGCCATGGGCGAGGACGTTGGACTCGGGCGGGCCGCTACGCCGAAGGACGTGGCGGACATCGCAGTGATGGCCTTCGCCGCGGCCATCGCCATGCCGTCCCTGACGCCCGTCACGCAGCGATGCCGTCCGCAGATCGGTGAACTGCCGGCCGATGAGCGATCCGTCTGCAAGCGCATCTACACGCTGATGGCCGCCGACACGTCCATCCTCATCGGTCCCGCCATCGCGCTGCCGCAGTTGGTGCGATGGGCCGATACCGATGCTGAGCGCGCGCTTGCGCGCGAGCGCCTGCGCCGGTTCGCCTGGGTGTACGAAAACGTCATGCAGCTGTACCAGCGGCCCGCGGATGCGCGGCGCCTGCCGGACGATCATGTCGATGTGTTCCTGCGCGACGGCGAGCTGGCCGCCATGCACCTGCAGCTGCAGGCCAACGGCATCGCCGTCGAACCGCCCGCTGGCTGGCAACCGGAAAACCCGGGCTATCGCGCCCTGCTGACGCCCTGACCCGCCTTCGCGTCGCCTTGACCGCGCCGATGGAAGCATCGGCGCCGGAGGTCACGCCATGTTCGACGGATGGGAAACGCAGGTGTCGGTGGTCGCGCGCATCGCCTTCGCGATGGTGCTGGGCGGGGCGATCGGGCTGGAGCGCGAGATCAAGGACCGGCCCGCCGGATTCCGGACCCATACGCTGGTCGCCGCGGCCGCCGCCATGCTCACCGGCATGGGCGAGATGATGCTGGCGCAGGCGCAGCACAACGAGGAGCGCGTGCAGATCGACCCGTTCCGCCTGGTGGAAGCGGTGATCGCGGGCGTGGCGTTCATCGGCGCGGGCACCATGATTGCGCAGCGCGGCCGCGGCGTGGCCGGCATCACCACCGCCGCATCGCTGCTGATGGTGGCGGTGATCGGCGTGGCGGTCGGCTTCGGCCATGGCTGGCTGGCGCTGCTGGCCACGCTGCTGACGCTCGCGGTGCTGTCGGCGCTGGCATGGATGGAGCGGCGCGTATCGCGGCGGGGCAACGGACACGACGGCACGGCAACCCGCTGAGCCCGGGTCGCGCCTTCCTCATGCGATCAGTCGCGTCCCGCGGCGAAGAAGGGCGTCCGGCTCCTGCGGACGCGTCGACCACGTGTCGGCCATCACCCGTACCGCCTGCACCAATGGCTCCTCCGGCCGCGCGAACGGAATCCGCAGCCACTGGTCGGCGCCGCCCTCCACGCTGAAGACCGGTCCCGGCGCCAGGTGCACCCCGCGCCGTTCCGCATCCGCGGCCAGTTGGGTGGCGCTGCCATGCGGCATCCGCACCCACAGCGAGAGGCCGCCATCGGGCAGGCGGAAGCGCCAGTCGGGCAGGTACTCGCGCAGGGCGCCGGCCAGCGCATCGCGGCGTTGCCGCAGCTGCTCGCGCCGCGCGGCAAGCACGTGGTCCGCACCGAGCATTTCGGCGACCACCAGCTGATCGAACAGCGAGCTGCCCAGGTCCATCTGCACGCGCGCGGCGAGGATGCGGTCCACCGCCTCGCGCGGCGCGCGGATCCAGCCCACGCGCAGCCCGCCCCAGCACAGCTTCGAGGCGCTGCCGACGGTGAAGGCGCCGGATGCGTGCACGGCGAACGGCGCCGGCATCGGCGCATCGGTGAGGCTGGTGGACTGCAGCGTTTCGTCGACGATCGCCACGGTGCGTGTGGCATGCAGGCACGCGGCATAACGGGCGCGCTGCGCGTCGGACATCAGGAAACCGGTGGGATTCTGGAAATCCGGGATCAGGTAGGCGAGGCGCGGCGCGGTCTGCCGCAGCGTCGCCTCGATCGCATCCAGGTCCCAGCCTTCGTCACCCAGGGGATCGCCCATCGGTGCACTGACCAGGCGTCCGCCGCCCAGGCGGAGCGCTTCGATCGCATTCGAGTACACCGGCGATTCGACCAGTACGCGATCGCCGGGGCGCGAGAGGGCGCGCGCGAGGATCGCGATGGCCGACAGCGCGCCGGACGTGACGACGATCTGTTCCGGCGCCGTCGCCAGGCCGCGCTGCGTGTAGTGCGCCGCCACCCGCTCGCGCAGGGCCGGCAGGCCCGATGGCAGGTAGCCGTCGCCGGACAGGTATGCCGGCAGTGCCTCCATGGCGCGCGCATAGGCCGCCGCGACGCCCGGCGTCGCTCCGCCCGCCGCGCAGTTGAGGTCGATCACGCCTTCGGGCGCCTGCGCCGTGTCCACCGTATGCAGCGCGTGGTCGTGCGCCCTCCGGCGGTCGATCGGCACCGTGGCGTACGTCCCGGCGCCCTGCCGGGTGGTGGCGAAACCGGCGGCCGCCAGGTCCGCATACGCGCGGGTGACGGTGTTGCGCGACACGCCCAGCGCCGTGGTGACGGCGCGTTCGCTGGGCAGGCGGGTGCCGATCGGAATGCGGCCGTCACCGATCAGTTCCTGCAGCGTCTGGCGCAGGCCGCGATAGGCGGGACTGCGGGGGAAGTCGCCGACCAGCATGGCCAGGCGTTCGGGAGCCAGTGTGCGTTCCATGGGGCCACTATCGCAGGATTGGCTCTGGAGAAAAGGGCCAATCCGGAGGATCGTGGCCCCATGAAACCGCTCACGTCTGCCACCGGCCTCGCCAACCTGGGTCCCCTCGCGCAACTGAAAGCCGGACGCCTGCCCGAGCGTCTGCTGCGCCTTCTCGTGGGTCTGTGGCTGTACGGCCTGGCCATCGCGCTGATGATCGAAGGCGCGGTCGGCGCTTCGCCGTGGGATGTGTTCCATCTGGGCGTCTCGCGGCACCTGCCGCTGTCGTTCGGCATGGTCATGGTGCTCACGGCCGTGGGCGTGCTGCTGGCCTGGGTCCCGCTGCGGCAGATGCCGGGCGTGGGTACGGTGGCCAACACCTTGTTGCTGGGGCCGTTCGCCGACCTCAACCTCGCCCTGCTCGGTACGCCCGAAGGCCTGCCCTTGCGCTGCGCCTACCTGCTGGCCGGCGTGGTGCTGTGCGCGATCGCTACGGCGATGTACATCGGCGCGCAGCTGGGTCCGGGTCCGCGCGATGGCCTGATGACGGGCCTGGCCCGCCGCACCGGCTGGTCGATCCGCAGCATCCGCACGCTGATCGAAGTCACCGTACTGATCGTCGGCATGTTGCTGGGTGGCGTGGCGGGCGTCGGCACGGTGCTGTTCGCGTTCGGCGTGGGTCCGCTGACGCAGTTCTTCCTGCGCTACCTGGTGGTGCGCCTGGACCCGCCCGCGGCGGTGGCGCTGGAAGGAGAATCCCGATGACGCCGACGATCCTGCGCTACAGCGCCTTCACTACCGATCCCGACGGCGGCAATCCCGCCGGCGTGGTGCTGGACGCACGCGGTCTGGGCGACGACGCCATGCAGCGCATCGCTGCCGAGGTGGGCTATTCGGAGACCGCCTTCCTGCTGCCGCGTGCGGACGGCGACCTCGACGTGCGCTACTTCAGTCCGCTGGCGGAAGTGAGTTTCTGCGGGCATGCCACGATCGCGGCGATGGTGGCACGGGCGCGCGGGCACGGTCCCGGCGACTTCGTGCTGCACACGCAGGCCGGACGCGTGGCCGTGACGGTCGATGCCGACCTCGCCGCCACACTGACCAGCGTGACGCCGAGGGTCGCGACGCTGGAGACGACGGATCTCGATGCACTCCTCGCAACCCTCGGCTGGCGCCACGACGAACTGGATCCCGACCTGCCGCCCGGACTCGCCTATGCCGGCGCGTGGCATCCCGTCGTCGCCGCCGCGTCGCGCGCGCGACTCGCCGACCTGCACTACGACTTCGATGCGCTCGCAGGGCTGATGGCCGCGCGCGGCTGGACCACGATCAACCTGGTTTGGCGCGAGGACGCGGACACGGTGCATGCGCGCAACCCGTTCCCGCCGGGCGGCGTGGTGGAAGACCCGGCCACCGGTGCCGCCGCCGCAGCGCTGGGGGCATATCTGGCGGCACGCGACCGGTTGCCGGCCAGTCGCACCTTCGTCATCCACCAGGGTCATGACCTGGGCCGTCCGAGCCTGCTGCACGTGAGCGTCCCGCTGGACGTGCGCGACGGCGTGCGCGTCAGCGGCACGGCGGTGGAGATCGGGACGGCGCGCTGAAGCGCCGTGGCTCCTGTGCGATGCGCCCGACCGATCTCGCGCCGCACAGCTTCTGCCGCGCGCCGCGAAGCCGCGCGCCTTGACGGGGGCTTTGCCCCGGAATGACCATGGATGCCGCCATGAAAGAGCGAGCCATGGGACAACGCAGGCAACGTGGCATGCTTCATGCCTGTGTCGTCGGGATGCGCCTTGGTCATGCCGTGAACCCGCAGCCGGGTAACGCATGAGGTTCTCGAGGGAAGAACTCGAAATCCGCCGGCCGCTCTGGATCGCGCTCAGTGAGCTCTATCTCGATGCCGGGCCGGAATGGGAGCGTGTCGCCGAACTCTGCTCGCGCTCGCCCTTCGCGATCGCCGAACTGCAACGCATCCTGTTCGACGAAGTGCATCCGGTGGTCCACCTGAACCTGTGGTCGACCGCCGGCGTCTGGGACGGGTTCGACCAGGAGTGGCTCATCGCGTCGATCCTCGCGCGCACACGCCGTCCTGTTTTCCGTCTTCCCTGGCCGGAGGAACGCCGCTACCCTTGGCATGAGCTGAAGCCGCGCATCGTGTCAGCCCGTCAGCAGCGCATGCGGACATTCTGAGGGCGGGTAGTGGAGAAACCGGGCCGAGCGGCAGTCCGATGCACACCGACCCGGAGACGCGCATGGGCCTTCTGACGTTCAGCTTCAACCTTACGCTGGACGGTTGCGTCGACCACGAGGAAGGCATCGCCGACGACGAGACGCATGCCTTCTTCACCCGACTGATGGACGACCACGGTGCGATGCTGTGGGGCCGCGTCACCTACGAAATGATGGAGGGCTACTGGCCTGCGGTCGCCCGTGGCGAGGTGGACGCGCCGCGGGCGCTGCGTGAGTGGGCGCTCAAACTGGAGGCCAAGCCGAAGTACGTGGCGTCGACGACGCGCACCGACTTCCCGTGGACCAACAGTCACCGCATCGTCGGCGACCTGCGTACTGGCGTGGAGGCGCTCAAGGAGGCGACCCCGGCCGGCGTGCTGCTCGGCAGCGGCGTGCTGGCGACCGAACTGGACCGGCTCGACCTGATCGACGAGTACCGCTTCCTCCTCCATCCCAGGATCGCCGGACACGGACCGACGCTGTACCAGCGCGGCCTGCCCGCTACACGACGGCTCGATCTGGTATCGGCGTCGCCGCTCGCGTGCGGCGCGGTCGCCATGCACTATCGCCGCGCGCGATGAATGATTCGACGCACGACCGGACCAGGGAGGCGACACCATTCCTTTCGGGCGTGCGAGCACACGGAGGAAACCGATGATCGAACTCCCCGTACGGGATCCTTGCGATCTCTGCGTTGCGGTCCGCGACGAGCCGTGGAAGATCATCGAGGAAGGCGAACATACGCTGACGGTGATCAATCCCTGGCAGTTCGAGGCCGGGCAGTGTTGCGTCATCACCCGCCGGCACGCCGCCCTGTTGCTCGACCTCTCCCACGAAGAATGCGTGGCGGTCATGCTTGCCGCCCAGCGTGTTGCGCGGGCGCTGGACGCGGCCTACCAGCCGCTGGGCATCCTGACATTCCAGAACAACGGGGTGTACAGCGGGCAGGAAACACCGCACTTCCATTTCCATGTCGTTCCCCGACAGAAAGGTAGCGACTGGGGCATAGGGCCGCCGCAACTCGCGGCCTTCGAAGGTGCGGGACGACAGCGAGGCGTTTCGCACGATCCGGGCGGAGACGCGGAGCGCCGGACGCGGGTGCGAGCGTCTCGGGAGCAACTGGTTGAAGCGGTCGGTCTGATACGTTCGAATCTGTCCGACTAAGGCCCGCCAGGAGCGACCATGGGCAACCCTTATTCTCCACCGGAAGCAGCGACCGGCCTGCCGGCGAGTGAGCGCTGGCCGCTGCTGTTCTGGCCGCCGTTCCTGTCCTCCGTCGTCTCGATCCCGGTTGGCCTGGTTTTCTTTGGAGCATATCGACGTGTGCCGGACCTTCTCTTCAGGCCCGAGTTCGTGCTTCCCTTGATCGCGGCTTCCATCGCCTCCGCGCTCGTCCTCCGTCCCTATACCAGTGCCAACTGGCTGGTGCGGGTCATTCTGGGTCCGCCGATCAGCTTCGGCGTGATGATGGCGATTATGGTGGCGTTGAGGGTGTTCAGTCATGCGACGAAATAGCATCGGTGCGGCAGAAAGCGGCATGTCGTGGCAGCGACGCCAGCTTCGTCAGACGATCATCGGTACGGGAGTCGTGGGTGCGGTTGTCGGCGGATTGCCTTTGCTGGCGGCATTCCTGCTGGCGTTCGGGCGCACGACGGCGGTGCCTGTGCGATCACCGATGTTGCAGATGCTGGATGCGGGCCTCTTCGTGATGGCGTGCGTGATGGCGTGCATCGCGGTGTTCGGGCTGCTGCCTATGCTGGTGCAATACGTCTTCATCCATATGGTCCGGCGCTGGACGGGTCGCGACTGACGGCGTCTGCTGGTCAACCTCGAGGTGTTGGACGATGGCCAAGGTAACCGGAATCGGCGGTGTGTTCTTCAAGAGCCGCCACGACAGCGCGGCGCTGGCGGCGTGGTACCGCACACACTTGGGACTGCCGCTGGAGACGTGGGGCGGTGCCGTGCTGCGGTGGCCGGACGACCGGGCCGACGATCAGGGATTGACGGTCTGGACGGTGGCCGACAAGGACAGCGACTGGTTCAGTCCCAGCGACAGCACCTTCATGATCAACTACCGCGTCGACGACCTCGACGCGCTGCTCGAACAACTGCGCGCCGCCGGCGTGCGGATCGTCAAGGGCCCCGAATCGCACGAGAACGGCGCGTTCGCCTGGATCATGGATCCGGAAGGCAACAAGGTGGAGTTGTGGCAGCCGATGGCGTGGGATGAAAAGAACAAGCGGGATTAAGGCACAGAAGATGCGCGCGCATCGCAGTTCCCGAGTTGCGTCGCTCCCGTAGCATCTCGACTCACGATTGCCGGAATGGCGCAGCTTTCGCGTTTACCCACAGGAAGGCATTCCCGCGAGGTGGGGGCGTAATGGAAGCGAGCATGGGCGAGGTGCGGCGCACCGCCGCGCAGACGCGGCGCACCGCCGCGCAGACGCGGCGTCCTTACCCGAACATCGGGTTCTTCTTTCTGGCACTGCTGGCGATGGTGGTCGCCGGATTCACGCCGCCGGTGCCAGGTACGCCGTTCTTCGGCTACTTCAGTCGCGCGACGACGCCGGTGGCCGTGCCTGTGGTGATCCATCTGCATGTGCTGGTCGCACTGGTGTGGTTTTTCCTGCTGACCGTCCAGCCGTTCCTGATCCGCCTGCAGCGCCCGGCCCTGCATCGCACCCTCGGATGGAGTTCGCTCGCGGTCGTCGCGCTGGTCGTCATCACGGCGATACCGGTGATGAAGCACGCCTTCGCGAATGCGCTTTCCGGGATGTCGCTCGCCGGGGCGCTGTCGATGCTCGCGCAGCCGGTCAACGGATTGGCGCTGCTGGTGCTGTTCTACAGCCTGGCGCTGTGGCGCCGCCGCTACCTGCACCAGCATGTCGCATTCGTGGTGGCCGCTGCGCTCGCCACCGCCACGCCCGGTCTGGCGCGTCTGGGCCTGTACGTCGTCGGTGGCATGCCGGGCATCCTGCTGGTGATCGTCTTCCTCTACGGCACGCTGACGGGCTTCATGCTGCTGGCGAAGTTCCGCTACCGGCAGCCCGTGCTCAAGGGGCCATATCTGCCGATCATGGGCGTGTTCATGGCCGCGCACGCGATGGACATCGTCGGCAGCAGGAGCGCGGCGTGGCGCGCGGTCGCCGAGCGCATCGTGTCGGCGTGGTAAGACGCGGCGCAGCGACCGAAGGCCGCCGCCGAAGGATCACCTGCCCGGCGTACGCCGACGCAGGCAGCGGTCGTTGGCGACGGCGATGCGACGGTAGGGCCGCACACCGGCCGTTGCCAAGGTGATCAGGGCATCCTCGGCCGACGGCAGGGGCTTCGCGGCGAAAGCCCATGGCATCCAGAGCGCCAGGGCGGCCTGCGCGGCGGCAGTGTTGAGCGTCATTGCGCAATCCGCCATCGCGCCCCACGACTCCCAGGCTGCGGTTACCTTCTCGCGGGACATGCGTGCGAACTCGCGGCGATCGCGGGCGGAGGGGGTCGCACCTGCCGCCGCCAGCTTCGCCAGGCGGCGCGACATGACCGACGGCACCGCCATGCCCAGGTCGATCAGGTGCGTGCCCAGTACATCGGCGGGACGGCGGCGACGGGGCATGGCGAAATCTCCGTGGGAACGCCAGCCTGAGCCGCCGGCCGTATGCAGCCGGTGAAGCGTGCCAGTCTGTACGCAGGCTGGGTGAGCCGCAGGCGATACCCATCGCTCTTCGCATTACCGGCTCAGAGCACCAAGGCGCCTTCGCTGGAAGAACACACGATCCTGCCTACATCACGCGATGGGTATCGCCTGCGGCTCAACCCAGCCCACTCGTTCGCGACTTACGTCGCTCCCACGACCAGGGTTCGCGGAGGCAGCAGGCCTCAGTCTGCGGGGACCGTCCGCTCCCGCGCCCACTCGCGCAGCGCCTGCACCTGTTCGGCCATCAGCACCGAGAGGGGGCGCGTACCGCGGATCTCGTGCATGACCAGGTCGGTGTCGAGCGGCTTCTGTTCGGCATGCGCGGCGTACATCGCCGAGACGATGGCCTGTTCCAGTTCGGCGCCGGAGAAGCCGTTGGCCGCCGCGGCCAGGGCCGGCAGGTTGAAGCCTTCCGGGTCCAGTGCACGCCGCGCCAGGTGCACGCGCAGTACCTCGACGCGGGCGTCGGGCGAAGGCAGGTCCACGAAGAAGATCTCGTCGAAGCGGCCCTTGCGCAGCAGTTCCGGCGGCAGATCCTGCACCTGGTTGGCGGTGGCGACCAGGAAGACCTGCCCACTGGTGGCGCCCGCCTTGCGCTCGGCCATCCACGTCAGCAGATAGCCGAGCACGCGCCGCGAGACGCCGCCGTCCTCGTCGCCGCCGCCGGCCAGGCCCTTCTCGATTTCATCGATCCACAGCACGCACGGCGCGAGCTGTTCGGCCGAGGCCAGCGCGGCACGCAGGTTCTTCTCGGTCTCGCCGTGGTACTTGTCGTACAGCGTGCCGAAATCCAGCCGCAGCAGCGGCACGCCGAAGCCGGCCGCGGTGGCCTTGGCCAGCATCGACTTGCCGCAGCCCTGTACGCCGAGCAGCAGCACGCCCTTGGGCAGGTCCAGGCCGGGCGGCGGATTGCCGGACACGAACACCGCGCGGCGCTGCTCGATCCAGCGTTTGAGGCGCGAGGCCGGCGACATCGGCGAACCTCGCCGTGTCGTATTCGTAATGCAGGTGGCCGCTGCGGTTGAGCAGCTCGAACTTCAGCTTGTTCAGCGCCGGCAGATCGCTGGCGGTCAGCGCGCCGTCGGCGAAGATCAGCTGGCGCGCGATGCGGCGCGCATCGACCAGACTCAGGCCCTGCAGGTTGCGCACGATCTGCTTCACCGCCTCGCCATCGGCTTCGACGCGGCGGCCGCCGTGCTCGCGGGCGTAGTGCTCGGCTTCCTCGCGCACCATCTTCAGCAGCGCCGGTCCGTCGGGCAGGCGCGGGTTGAAGCGCACGGCCAGCGCTTCGAGTTCGGCCGGCAGCTCGATCTTCGCGCCGACCAGGACCACCACGTGCGGCAGGCTGTGGCGGCGCTGCATGATGTCGCGCAGCTGGCGCTGGCTGCTGGCGTAGCCCAGGTAGGGGTGGAAATCGAGCAGCAGGTAGATGCCGCGCTGCTCGGCCTGTTTGATGGCCTGCAGGGCGGCGCTGGCATCGGGCGGACCGACCGCGTCGTCCTCGCGGTCCATGTCCAGCCGGCGCAGGCCCTCGGTGATGCTCCAGCGGAACAGGGCCCGCCACACCTGGCCCAGCGCCTGCCGGAACAGTTCCACCACGCGGGCTTCGTCCTGGGTCTCGACGACGATCAGCGGCGTGTTGGCGCGGATCAGCGCGGTCAGGTCCTGCAGCTCGTTCATGGGGCATCCGGTCCGTGGGGACCGGCACGATAGCAAGCGGCGTACGGAACGGGGAGCCGGAAGGCCCGCGACGACGGGTCGCAGGGGCCGGGTGCGGCGGTTCCCGCTTCACTTGTCGCGGTGTACCCTCCGGGTTCTCCAGCAACGAGGTGCGCGCATGAAGACGATTCTGGTCGCCAGCTCCAAGGGCGGCGCGGGCAAGACCACCCTGGCGACCAATCTGGCCGCGTACTTCGCACTCGATGGCAAGCGCACCGTGCTGGTGGACGTGGATCCCCAGCATTCCTCCACCCGCTGGGCCGAGCGCCGCGCGGAACTGGAAACCGCGGTCCTGCCGATCGACGCCAGCGGCAAGCGCGCCTGGAAGGCCTGGCTGCCGGAAGACGCGGAGCGCGTGGTGATCGATGCGCCCGCCGGCGCCATGGCCGACGACCTCGACAGCTTCCTCGAACAGGCCGATGCCGTGGTCGTGCCGGTGCTGCCCTCGGCGCTCGACATCGAGGCGACGGTGGGCTTCCTGAACACCATGGCCAAGGTGCCGCGCGTGCACAAGCGCAAGCTGCCGGTCGGCCTGGTGGTCAACCGCAGCAAGCCGTGGACCAACGCCTCGCAGCAGGCGGTGGAGATGCTGAAGACCTGGCCCTACCCGGTCATCACCCAGCTGCGCGACACCCAGGCCTACGTGGTGATGGCCGGCCTGGGCCGCAGCCTGTTCGACTACCGCTCGGCCCAGGTGCGCGAGCACCAGGCCGACTGGGAACCGTTGTTGAAATGGATCAAGAAGGCCTGAGGCCTAAGGAGTCGTTGTCCCATGCGTGAACTGATCCTGCTGCGGCATGCCCATGCCGAACCGGCGACCACCGGCCAGTCCGACTTGGACCGCCCCCTGTCGCCGCAGGGCCTGGCCGAGGCCGAGGCCGTCGCGCGCTGGTTGAAGGAGCAGGGTCTGGTGCCCGACCGGGTGCTGTGTTCCCCGGCGCGCCGCGCGCGGGAGACGCTGGAAGCGGTGCTGGATGCGATCGGTTACGTGGAGCAGCGGCTGGAAGAACGGATCTACGAAGCCACCCCGGGCACGCTGGCCGACCTGGCCGACCAGCACCGCGAGGCCGAGCGCCTGCTGATGGTCGGGCACAACCCCGGCTTCGAGCAGCTGGCGGCGTTGATGTATTCCGGGGTGACCAGCGAGTACCGCGGCATGCCGCCGGCGGGCGTGGTGGTGCTGACGCTGCCGGTGGACGCGGCGATCGAGCCGGGCGTGGCCCACCTCTCCGCCTTCTGGTGGCCATGACGCAGTTCTTTCCCGGCGTGGCGCGGCTCGCCGTGCTGGGCTTGGGCGCGCTGCTGGCGGCGCCGGCCCTGGCCGACGGACGCAACGACTTCGATCCCGCGCATACACGGCTGGGTTTCGAGTTGCGTACGCGGTGGGGACAGGTGCTGGACGGCGTGTTCCAGCGCTATGAAGGCTCCGTGGAGCACCTGCCCGACGGTCGCCAGCAGGTGCGCCTGCGCATGTACACGCGCGACGTGGAAATCGACGGGCACGAGCGCTACAGCGAGTGGGCCCGCAGCGAGAAGTTCTTCGATGCCGATCGCTACCCGGTGGTCACGTTCACCTCCAAGCCCTACGACCCGATGCTGCTGTACGACGGCGGCACCCTGGAAGGCGACCTGAGCATCAAGGGCATCAGCCGCGCGCGCAGCCTGCAGGTGGCCCCCGCCACGTGTTCGCACCCGGCGGTGGGCTGCGACGTCGTCGCCACCGGTGCGGTGCGCCGCAGCGACTACGACATGGACGACTGGATGCTGGCGGTCAGCGACCGCGTGGTGTTCGTGCTGCGCGCGCGCATCCGGAGCGGAAAACACCAGTGACCTCCCGTTTTCCCACGCTCGCCGCGCGCTGCGCGGTGCTCTGCCTTGCGCTGCTGGGCACGGCCTGCGCCAGCCTGTCCGACCGGCAGCGCGACCGTGCCGCCGGCATCGCCGCCGCCGCCCGCTCGCAGGTGGTGGAATGCGCCCAGGCCGACGCCTGCGCGCTGCCGTCGCCGCTGTACGACCTGGCCGGCAAGGCGCGTGCGGAGTCCACGCCCGCCACGCCGCGCCACTATGCGGTGATCCTGGACAAGGGCTCGGATGCGCTGCTGGCGCGATTGAATCTGATCCGCAGCGCGCGCACGCGCATCGACCTGCAGACCTACATCTTCGACAAGGACGACAGTGCGCGGCTGGTGCTGGACGAGCTGCTGGCCGCTGCGCGACGCGGGGTGCAGGTGCGCGTGCTGATCGACCAGTTGTCGGCGATCGCCGACCTGGAGATCCTGGCCGCGCTGTCGGGTTCGCACCGCAACTTCGCCATCCGCATCTACAACCCGAGCTTCGGCAAGGCCAAGCTCAACTACCTGGACTATGCGGGCAGCGTGCTGTGCTGCTTCCGCCGCTTCAACCAGCGCATGCACACCAAGCTGCTGCTGGTGGACGACCGCATCGGCATCAGCGGTGGGCGCAACTACCAGGACGACTACTTCGACTGGGATGCGGAGTATAACTTCCGCGATCGCGACGTGCTGGTGGCCGGACCCGAGGCGGCGTCGATGGCCACCAACTTCCAGGCGTTCTGGGACGCACGCCGGAGCGTGCCGGCCGAGCGGCTGAACGATGTCGGCCGTACGCTGCTGAAGGAGGGCGTGCCGGCGATGCCGGTGCCGCGCTACCTGCGCCCGGAGCGCGTGCAGGCGGCGAGCGCGGAAGGGAACGATCCGGAGGTCATGCGCGCGCTGTTCGTCGAACCCGCGTTCGCGGTCGGTGCCGTGCGCTACATCGCCGACCTGCCGCAGAAGCACCGGCGCGAGCGTCGCGACGACGATGCGCCCGCGGCGCCGGAACTGGAGGCGCTGATCCGCGGTGCGCAGGAGGAAGTGCTGCTGCAGACGCCGTACCTGGTGATGTCGAAGCAGGCGCAGGCGATGTTCCGCGACATGCGCAAGCGCGAACCGCCGCCGCAGGTGGTGGTGTCGACCAACAGCCTGGCGGCGACCGACAACCCGATCGTCTATTCGATGTCGTTCAAGTACAAGCGCCGGTACCTGCGCGAGTTCGGCTTCCAGATCCACGAATACAAGCCGTTTCCGGAAGATGCCCCGGTGGACTACGCCGCCCTGATGCCGGAGGGGCCGCCGGTGGCGGCGCCGGGGCAAGGCGCCGGCAGGGGCGGCATCCGTGGCCCGTCGGGCTCGATCGGGCCCTCCAGCGGCGGCACGTCCGATAACGCAGCCGGCGAGAACACGCGCCGCCTGCAGCGCACCGAGTCGCGGCCGTCGTTCTTCAGCAGCGGCGCGGCGGCCGAGCCGCTGCCGTTGAAGCGCGCCGGCGTCCGCATGGGCCTGCATGCCAAGTCGATGGTGATCGACGGCGAGATCGCGGTGATCGGTACGCACAATTTCGATCCGCGCTCGGAGAACTACAACACCGAGGCGGCCGTGGTGATCGACGATGCCGCCTTCGCGCAGGCACTGGCCGGCAGCATCCGGCGCGACATGTCGCCGGAGAACGCCTGGGTGATCGCCCCGCGCGCCAAGCCGCCGGTGTTTTCCGGGCTGGACTACAGCCTGGGCAAGGTGTCCGAGGCGCTGCCGATCTTCGACATCTGGCCGTGGCGCTACGCCACCAGCTACGAGTTCAAGCCCGGACCCGAGTGTCCGTTGCCGGTCGGTCCGAAGGATCCGACCTTCCGCCAGTGCTACGTGGCCGTGGGTGACTTTCCCGAGGTCGATGTCGGCGCGAAGTGGCTGTACACGCGCGTGCTGACCGCCTTCGGCGCGGGACTGGTCCCGATCCTCTAGCGGCCACGCGGCGCGTGGTCCGCCGCGATCTGCGCCGGGGTCAGCCGGAGGAAGCGCGCGGCGTTGCCGTAGAGGATGTCGCGCTTCTGCGCGGCATCGAGGAAGGGCGCGGTCTCGATGGCCTTGATGCCTTCGCCGATCGCATCCGGCCAGTACATCTGGTCGGAGCCGAACATGATCCGCTTGCCGAAACCGGCGTCGACCAGGCGCCTGAGCGCGTCGTGGAACTGCGCGCGCGGGAACGCCCAGTTGTTGCATGCCACGTCCACATACAGGTTGGGATAGGCGAACAGCATCGCGATCATCTCGTCCACCAGCGGCGATCCGTAGTGCATCACGTAGATGCGCAACCGGGGATGCCGGCGCAGCACCTCCTCCAGCAGGAACGGCGATCCCAGGCCGGCGCGATAGGTTTCGTACCCGGGAAAGCGCGCCGTGGCCGGCGGTCCTTCACCGAGATGGACGGCGACCGGGACGTCGAGTTCCTCGGCGAGTGCGAAATAGGGCGCATAGCGCGGATCGTCCACGCGATGGCCGCGATACTGGATGTACACCTCGCCCAGCACGGCCAGCCTGCCCTGCGCATGCAGGCGGCGCAGGTCGTCCAGGCTCGGGTCGTCGCGCGTACCGAAGGCCACGCCCGGCATCAGCGTGTCGCCGCCCTCAACGCGTCGCCAGTCGTCCACACGTTCCACCGCGCCCTCGACCATCGCGCGCCGGACGTCGTGGCGACGCAGCGCGGCGAGCGAGCGGTCGCGCAGGTCGGCATCGTCCTTCGCGGCGAAGATCGGGCGGTCGCAGGTCGCAAGTGCAGCGACATCCAGGTCGTCGCGAGGGTCGAGGGTCGGTGCGAGCGCGCTCTGGTCGCCCGGGCAAGCGGGCATGCCCGCGGGCACTTCGTCCATCGCGAAGGCATGCAGATGCATGTCGATCACCGGTCCTCCGTGCGCGGGCGCGCCCGTCGCCGGAAGGCTGGCGGCCAGCAGCAGGAGAAAGGCGTGGCGCATGACCGGATCCCGACCGTCGATGCCGGGTAGAACGCGGCCGCTCGCCAGTGCAGGCCAGTAAGATGGACCTTCCGCGTATCGAGCCCCGCCATGAGCTTCCTGAAACCCGTCGACCTCGCTGCCGTCAACGCGCACGCCGCCAACACGCTGGTATCGAACCTCGGCATCGTGATCACGGAGGCGGGCGATGACTGGCTGCGCGGGACCATGCCGGTGGACGCGCGCACCGTGCAGCCGTACGGCATCCTGCATGGCGGAGCATCGGTGGCGCTCGCCGAGACGCTGGGCAGCGTGGCCGGCAACCTGTGCGTGGATACCACGAAAGAGATGGTCGTCGGCCTGGAGATCAACGCCAACCACGTGCGCGCGATGCGCAGCGGCGTGGTCACCGGCACCGCGCGGGCGCTGCATGTGGGCCGCAGTACGCAGCTGTGGGAAATCCGTATCGAAAACGACGATGGCAAGCTGGTCTGCGTGTCGCGGCTGACCCTGGCCGTCGTGCCCGTGGCCAAGGGGTGAGCCGCGAACACGGGCCGGTCACGCCCTCCCTGCTGCCACCTGACTCCTGCTATCGTGACGGCATGACGCCGCCCCCTGTTCATGTTGCTGGCGGCAGCGGCGTGGCACGGGCATTCCGTTACGCGTACCGCGTGCCGTTGCTGCTCATCCACCTGCTGGTCTTCCTGCCGATCACCCTGCTGTGCCTGTCGCCACTGCTGGTGTGGATCCGCGTGGGCGACGAGAGCCTGGGCGACGTGGCGGTGCGTGGGTGGTCGAGCGGGCTGATGCGGATCTTCGGCTTCCGCCTTCGCCGCGTCGGCACGCCGTTGCCGGGCCCGACCCTGTTCGTGGCCAACCATGTCAGCTGGATCGACATCGAGGCGCTGCACAGCCAGCGCATGATGGGTTTCGTGGCCAAGCAGGAGATCCGCGGCTGGCCGGTGGTGGGCTGGCTGGCGGCGCAGGGGCAGACCATCTTCCATCAGCGCGGCAGCCAGGAGTCGCTGGGCGGCGTGCTGCAGGCGATGATGCGACGCCTGCGCGAGGGCCGTTCGGTCGGCGTGTTCCCCGAGGGCCGCACCCGCGACGGCCACGCGGTGGGACCGTTCCATGCGCGCATCTTCCTGGCCGCGGTCGAGGCCGACGTGCCGGTGCAGCCGGTGGCGCTGCGCTACGGCGCGCGCGGCAGCGCACAGCCGGTGGTGGCGTTCGGGCCGAAGGAGAGCTTCTTCGCCAACTTCCTGCGCCTGCTCGGCGAGCCGGCGCGCACGGCGGACATCTGCTTCCTGAAACCGATCCGCAGTGCCGACGTCGAAGGCAGGCGCCGCATCGCCGACCTGTCGCGCGAACGCATCGTGCAGGCGATGGCGGGCGGCTGAGCGGCCGGCATGCCGGCGTTGCGACGTATTCGAGGGAATACTCGGTTTACCGGTGCCACCCTCATGCCGACGCTGCCGCGATGACCCCATGATCACTGCCGCCGATTTCCGACCCCCGCGCTGGCTGCGCAACCCGCACCTGCAATCGGTGCTGGGTTCCAGCGCGCTGCGCCGCCGGCGTGCGCTGCGCGCGCTGGCGGCCAGTGGCGCGGTGACGCTCGAGCACATCGTGGACGGCGGCGACGGCGTACGCCTGCAGGGTTTCCACAGCCAGGTGGCCGGACGCGAGGCGCACGGGCTGGTGCTGCTGCTGCACGGATGGGAAGGCAGTGCGGATTCCAACTACATGCGGCTGACCGCGGCGCAGTTGCTGGCGCGCGGCTTCGATGTGTTCCGGCTGAACTTCCGCGACCACGGCGATACCCACCACCTCAACGAGGACCTGTTCCACTCCAACCGGCTCGACGAAGTGGTGCATGCCGCGCTCGATGTGTCGCGACGGTTCGCCGGCGAGGTGCCGATGCGGGTGGCGGGCTATTCGCTGGGCGGCAACTTCGCGCTGCGGCTGGCGCTGCGCGCGCCGGAGGCCGGGCTGGCGCTGGCGCACGTGGCGGCGGTCTGTCCGTTGCTGGATCCGGCCACGACGATGGACAGCATCGAGAATGGATTGCCGCTGTACGACTGGTACTTCGCGCGCAAGTGGCGCCGCTCGCTGGAGCGCAAGCGCAGCCTGTTCCCGCAGCGCCACGATTTCGACGACACGGTGCTGGCGCTCGACATCCGCGCGCTGACCGACTGGCTGGTACAGCGGCATACCGCCTTCGGGACCCTGGACGCCTACTTCGACGGCTATGCGATCTCCGGTACGCGGCTGGCCGGCCTCAGCGTGCCGACGCACATCCTGATGGCCGAGGACGACCCGGTCATCCCTTTCGACACGTTCCGCGACTGGGCGTTGCCGGCCCAGGCCACGCTGGAGATCGCGCCGTGGGGCGGCCACTGCGCCTTCATCGAGAATGCCGCCGGCGATGGCTATGCCGAGCGCTGGGTGGCCGAACGCCTGGCCGGCAGCGCCGCCTGAGCCGGGAAGCCCCGGTACAATCGGCATTTGACCGAACGCTGGTAACCGCAATGTACGACCAGATTCTGGACGCCCTGCGCCGCGGCGCCCTGAGCGAAGCCCTGACCGCTGCCGACGCCCTGGTGGCCGAGCGCCCCGACGACCCGCAGGCGCTGCGCTGGCTGTCCACCGCGCAGATGCAGAACGGGCAGCCCGACGCGGCGCTGGCGACCATCGACCGCGCCATCGCGCTGGCGCCCGACAACGCCGACCTGCATCTGGCCCGTGCCGGCGTGCTGGTGGGCAGCCGCCGCAACGAGGACGCGCAGGCGGCGCTGAGCCAGGCGACGGGGCTCGATCCCAACCAGTTCACCGCCTACCTGATCCAGGGCCAGCTGGCCCTGGGCCGCGGCGACCTGGACGAGGCCGAGCGTTTGGCCCGCCTGGCCGCCCGCGTGTCGTCCGACCATCCGCAGCTGGCGGCGATCACCGGCATGGTCGCCCTGCGTCGCGGCAACGCCAATGACGCGTTGAAGATCGTCTCGGCCGCCCTGCAGCAGGCGCCGGACGACATGCAGCTCCGCTACGCGCTGGGTTTCATCCACATGGCGATGGAGCACTGGGCGTTCGCGGAGCAGGCCTTTCGCGGCGTGGTCGAGAAGGTGCCGGGGTCCGACAACCTGCGCAGCCTGATCGCCGACCTGATCCGCCGGCAGGGGCGTCCCGCCGATGCCGCCGACGAACTGGTGCCGCTGGTCGCGCTGAACAACGCGCCGGCGCTGCATCGTTACATCGGCCACCTGCGCCTGGCCGCCGGACAGAACGAGGAGGCGCTCGCCGCCCTGCGCATCGCCCTTGCCGGGCAGCCGCGCGACCGCGATACCGTGCTGGCGATCATCGAGGCCTGGCGTCGCCTGGGCGCGCAGGACGATGCGCGCAACACGCTGGATGCCGCCCTCGCCACCACCTCGGATGCGCATGACCTGTGGCTGGCGCGCCTGCTGTTCGAAGCCGTCGGCAGCGCGGAAGCGCGCGCGGTGGTCGAACGCTGGGGGGCGGCCATGCCGCAGCACGTGCCCGCGCTCGAGGCGCAGATGTCGGTGTTCGATGCGGCCGGCGATGACGAGGCCGCCGAAGCGGTGGCGCGTCGCATCGTCGAGCTGGAGCCCGGCCGCGCCAGCGGCGAGCAACGGCTGGTCGAAGGCTTGCTGCGCCGCGATCCGATGGCGGCGATCGCGCGGGTGGGCGAGTTGGCGAGCAAGGCCACGGAGCCCCAGCACAAGCGAGGCCTGCGCAGCTGGCAGGCGTTCGTGCGTGATCGCGCGGGTCGGTATGCTGATGCCGCGGATACGTGGGCGGAACTGGCGCATGAACTCGCTTCTACGCGTCTGCCATTGTGGGAACCGAGTGGCGCACAGGGCCCTTGGCCAGACATCGCGCCAATTCCGATGATATCCGCCGGCAAGCCGTATCCCATTTTCCTCTGGGGAGCGCCAGGTACGGTAGTTGAGTCGATCGCCGGTGTGCTGGGAGCCATCAGCAATCGGTTGCGTGGGGATCGATTCCTGCCCGAGCCTCCGGTTGATCCGATGCAGAGCTACCACACGCCCGCCCGGCTGGTGTCTGGCGAGCTGTCTGGGGAATCCTGCATTGCGGAATGGCGAACGACTTTGGCCAACCGCTCAGAGGATGGAGGCATCGTCGATTGGTTGCCGTGGTGGGACAACGCTTTGCTGCTGGCTCTGCGCCCCTACTTGCCTGAGGCGCTCCTGATCATCGCAGTGCGCGATCCGCGCGACGCTTTCCTGGACTGGCTGGCGTTCGGTGCGCCGATGCCGCTCGCACTGGACAACCTGGATCACGGCGCCGAATGGTTGGCTGGACTTTTCGCACAGGTCGCCGAGTTGCACGAACAGGACCTGTTTCCCAGCCGCCTGATCGCGATGGATGACATAAAGGACGATGCCGCGGCCGTGGCGCAAGCGCTGGGTCGCGCGCTGGGTGCGCAGCTGACGGAGCCGCCCTCCTCCGGCGCACGGCGATTTCCCGCTGGCCACTGGCGCCACTACGCACAGGCACTAGCCGGGCCGTTCGCCGTGCTGACGCCGGTGGCGGTGCGCCTGGGCTACCCGGAAACCTGATTCCCCTAACTTGCAGGAGCGACGCATGCGTCTGTGGAGCGACAGTTTCGAGCACACGAAGCCCATCCCGGCCGAGTTCGCCATGGGGCAGCCAGATGGTTTCGCCGCCAACCGCAATCCGCATCTCGCGTGGGACGGCGTGCCGGACGGCACGAAATCCTTCGCCCTGCTGTGCATCGATCCCGACGCACCAACCGTGCCGGACACGGTCGGCCGCGATGATGTGCAGATCCCGGTCGAACAGCCGCGCGCGCACTTCATCCACTGGGCGATGGCCGACATCGCCGCCGACGTGCGTGAGATCGCGGCCGGCAGCTGCAGCGACGGCGTCACTGCGAAAGGCAAGCAGCAGCCTGCCGGGCCGGCGGGTGCGCGTCAGGGCCTGAACGACTACACCGGCTGGTTCGCCAGCGATGCGCAGATGGGCGGCGACTACCAGGGCTACGACGGTCCGTATCCGCCGTTCAACGATCTGCGTACGCACCGGTATTTCTTCCGCCTGTTCGCCCTGGATGTCGCCACGCTCGAGCTGCCGGCACGTTTCACCGCCGGCGATGTGGAGCGGGCGATGCAGGGGCACGTCCTGGCAGAAGCCGCGACCTACGGCACCTATTCGCTGAACCCGTCACCGCAAGCCTGAGTTGCACCGCTGCGGGCCGGCGCCGAGCGGCACCGCCGCGCGGTCGCCGGCGTCATCGGCCTGCGGACCGCCAGTACCAGCGTCCGTCTGCGTCGATCACCAGGCAGGCACCCGTCGACGGGCAGGCGCGCGCCATCGCGATCCGTTCCGGCGCAATGTCCAGCCGCCATGCCAGTCCCATCTGGCCGATGGCATAGAAACGCTGCTCGTCTGCGACGCTCACGTGCAGCGGCGTGGCGACCGGCTGTCCTTCCAGCGCCTGAAGCGTCGCTTCCGCCCAGTGCGCCCGGCCGATGAGGCCGGGATGATCGAGCCGGCGCGTGCCTTCCACGGCAATCCACGACGAAACCGCGAGCAGCGCCGCGACAACAAGGGCGAGGCGGTCCTCGGCGATGCAGCGCGCCAGCACGACGACCGGCAGGATCGCCGCGATGGCGGCGTAGTACTCGTAGCTGTTCCAGGCGAACAGGAAGTAGGGCGCGTACGCGAGACCGGCGAATACGACGACGCAGGCCCATTGCAGGCGCGTCAGCAGTGAACGACCGCGCCAGCCGGCGATCGCCCATGCCGCCAGCATCGGCAGCGCCGTGGCCGCGATCCATGCCAGGCCGTGCAGGCGCTCACCCGCGACCGCCATGCGCATCGCTTCGCGCGGGACGTTCAGCAGCCAGGCCACGAATGACGCCGCATTGCGCACGACGTTCGTGCCAAGGCTCAGGTCGTAGGACGCATCGGTGTTGGCGGTGAACCGCGCGCGTAGCAGCAGCCAGGCCACGACGACGGCGACGCAGGCCAGCCAGGCGGCGGCTTCGCCGCGATCCGGTCGGCGCGTGGTGGCGAACACGGCAACCACGAGCATCAACGCCGGCGTCAACGCCGCAGACTCCTTGCTCAGCAATGCGAGCGCCAGCACTGCCGGCAGCGAGGCCAACAGCATCGTCCGCAGCCTCCCTTGGCTGCCATCGCGTACGCTGATCCACGCGGCCAGCAGCAAGGTGGTGAACAACGTCAGCATCGCGTTGTTCGCCGCCGCCGCCCAATGCACGGGCAGCAGATGCATCGTCAGTCCGCCATACGCAGCGCCCGCCAATGCGGCGATGCGGCCAGCGTTCGGCCAGCGACAGGCCCGCGCCAGCCGGAAGGCGAACAGCACGACGCCGAGCGTGGCCAGGACATGCAGGGCCAGGCTGACGACATGTGCGGCATGCGCGCTGCCGCCCAGCGATGCATCGATCCAGCGCCAGTAGCCTTCCTGCGACAGCGGTCGCCAGAAGCGTGGAGGCGACGACGGCCAGAAATCCGACCACCATGGCGCGCCGGCGGCGTTGGTCGCGTGCGCGGCATGCAGAAATACGTAGTCGTCGCCCCAGAACGGCGTCTGCAGCGCCGGCCACCACATCAGCAGCGCGGAGGCCGCGAGCAGCGCGGCGGCGATCCAGGGAAGAGGAGGAGCGTTCCTTGCGGGGTGGTCCATGAGGGCGCGTCTGGTGCGGCAACGCGCCACTATAGCGGCTGCCCGCTGACCACGAAGCGCGCCACGCGGAGCGGGCGCGCTTGGCGACCGGCCTTACTTCTTCTCGCTGGCCGACTCGACCACCATGTCCAGCACGTAGGCGTTCGAAGACCCGTCGGCAGGCGGGTTCTTCACCGTATAACGGTCCACGCGCAGCATGTTGCGGATACCGGGCTCGTGCGTGTAGCCCTCGATGCTGTCGTAGAAGTGCTCGAACGGGCCGGGCGTGCCGACCTTCAAACCCTTGTCGTCGTATTTGACCTCGCGCACCTGCAGGCACTGCTTGTCGGGGATCAACGGATGGCTGCAGGGCCTGGTGTCCGCAGCCACCTCGAGGAACAGGCGCTCACCCGTACCGCCGTAGCGGGTTTCGGCCGTGGGTTCGCCGGTGAAGGCGAGCACATCGCCGGTTGCCGTGGTCAGCGTCAGCGTGGGTGCTTCGCCTGCCGTGGTGGCTGTCTTCAAGGTGCCTTCCAGGCGCTTGCCGACTTCCTGGTCCAGCGCCATGACGGCGCTGTCGGTACAGGCCATCTGCGTGGATACCAGGCTTCCCGTCGTCAGCGAGCCGTCGGCGGCGGTATACGTGCCGCTCATGCGGTTGCAGGTGTTGGACACGCCCACGTGGCCATCGCGGAAATCCAGTCGCACCGGCTGATCCGTGCGTGCGAACAGCGCGGCGATGCGCTGCCCCTGTGCGTCGGTCGCTTCACTGAGCGTCCAGTGGTACTTCGGCAGCAGGTCAGCATCGGCTGCCTGCGTCGCGGGGGCGGACGTGGCGGCAGGCGTGGCATCGGCCGGGGTTGTCGCGGGGTCGGCAGGCTTCGTGCAGGCGGCCAGGGCCAGCGGCAGGGCGAGCAGCAGCAGTCGTTTCATGGTGGCGTCCTCGGAGGGTGGCCTATGCAAACGCGCGACGGGTTGGAACGGGGTGAAGACCGTCGCTGACGGGATTCAGCTCCCGACCGGCATCAGCAACAACAGCAGTCCGCCCAGCACGATGCGGTAGATTGCGAAGCCGGTGAAGCGATGGGCCTTGATGAAGCCGAGCAGCCACTTCACCACCACGAACCCCGTCGCCGTCGCCGCAGCGAATGCCAGCGCCACCTCGTCCCAGTTCTCGCTACCCAGCGCGTCGTCCTTCACCAGCTCCAGAAAGGCGTAACCGCTGGCCGCGAACATGGTGGGAATGCCGACCAGGAAGACGAACTCCGCCGCCGACGAGCGCCGGCTGGTGCCTGCCAGCATCGCCATGAAGATCGCGGCGGCCGAGCGCGAGGTGCCGGGGAACACGCCCGCCACCACCTGCGCCAGGCCCACCAGCACCGCCACCTTCCAGGTGACCGTGGCGACATCGCCGCGTTTCTCGGCGAAGTGCTCGGCGACCAGCATCCACACGCCACCGATGATCAGCGCCCAGGCGATCGGGGTGACCGTTTCCGGCAATTCCCAGCCAGCCAGGCGGACGGGCAAGCCGACGACGGCGGTCACCAGGAAGGCGACGGCCAGCTTGAAGGCGTAGTCGCGGGTCTCCGCGTTGCCCCACCCGGTGGCGAGTTCCCAGAGGCGTTTGCGGAACACCAGGGTCGTCGCCAGGATCGCGCCGGCCTGGATGACGATGTTGAAGAAGTCGGAGCGCTCGCCCAGCCAGTGCTGGGCGATCAACAGATGGCCGGTGCTGGAGACCGGCAGGAATTCGGTCAGGCCTTCGAGGATGCCGAGCAGCAGGGCGGCGAGCAGTTCGGTCATCGGATCACTGACGGGAAGGACGGCGGCAAAGAATAGTGCAAACCGCAGCGCACCGCTTTGGTTCTTTATGGTGAATATGTGCACCACAATAGGGATTTTGTGTGACGGATACGTCAAGCAGGGCCATGAAAATCAGTCACTTGGCGCGATGTTGGGGTTGGCACGGGGATTGCTGTACACCGTCACACACTTATCCAACCCGAGGTTCCAAAGATGTCCCTGGACAACGTTGAGAAGCTGATCAAGGACCACAAGGTCGAGTTCGTCGACCTGCGCTTCGTCGACATGCGTGGTGTCGAGCAGCACGTCACTTTCCCCGTCAGCATCGTCGACGCGGCGCTGTTCGAAGACGGCAAGATGTTCGACGGTTCCTCGATCTCGGGCTGGAAGGGCATCAACGAGTCCGACATGGTGCTGCTGCCCGACCCCAGCACCGCCTACCTCGATCCGTTCTACGCCGATCCGACGCTGGTGCTGGTCTGCGACATCCTCGATCCGGCCACCATGCAGGGCTACACGCGCGATCCGCGCGGCATCGCCAAGCGCGCCGAAGCGCATCTGAAGGCCAGCGGCGTCGCGGACGTGGCGTTCTTCGGTCCGGAACCCGAGTTCTTCATCTTCGACTCGGTGCAGTTCGCCAACGACATGGGCAACACCTTCTTCAAGATCAACTCCGAGGAAGGCGCCTGGAACAGCGGCAAGAGCTACGACGGCGCCAACAGCGGCTACCGTCCGGGCATCAAGGGCGGTTACTTCCCGGTGCCGCCGACCGACTCGCTGCACGACCTGCGCGCCGAGATGTGCAAGACGCTGGAACAGGTCGGCATCGAAGTCGAAGTGCACCACCACGAAGTCGCCACCGCCGGCCAGTGCGAGATCGGCGCCAAGTTCAACACGCTGGTGCAGAAGGCCGACGAACTGCAGCGCATGAAGTACGTGGTGCGCAACGTCGCCCACCGCAACGGCAAGACCGCCACCTTCATGCCGAAGCCGATCGTCGGCGACAACGGCAGCGGCATGCACGTGCACCAGTCGCTGGCCAAGGGCGGCCAGAACCTGTTCTCCGGCGACGGCTACGGCGGCCTGTCGCAGCTGGCGCTGTGGTACATCGGCGGCATCTTCAAGCATGCCAAGGCGATCAACGCGTTCTCCAACTCGGGCACCAACAGCTACAAGCGCCTGGTGCCGGGTTTCGAGGCGCCGGTGATGCTGGCCTACTCGGCACGCAACCGCTCCGCCTCGTGCCGCATTCCGTGGGTCGCCAATCCGAAGGCCCGCCGCATCGAGATCCGCTTCCCCGATCCGCTGCAGTCCGGCTACCTGACCTTCACCGCGCTGATGATGGCCGGCCTGGACGGCATCAAGAACCAGATCGACCCGGGCGCGCCCAGCGACAAGGATCTGTACGACCTGCCGCCGGAAGAAGAGAAGAACATCCCGCAGGTCTGCTCCAGCCTCGACCAGGCACTGGAAGCGCTGGACAAGGACCGCGACTTCCTCAAGGCCGGCGGCGTGATGTCGGACGACTTCATCGATGCCTACATCGCGCTGAAGATGCAGGAAGTGACCAAGTTCCGCGCGGCCACGCACCCGCTGGAATACCAGCTGTACTACGCCAACTGATGCACGTGCGCGCAGCCCACAGCCTGCATGCGGAGGGCGCCATCGCGGCCCTCCGCACCACCGCGGCAGCGCACTGAGTCATCGCGGCGATGGCGACGGATCTCCCCTCCCACCCGTCGCCATCGCCGCACCTTATCGAGCGCATCGCATCGCGGTGCGTTAGACCGGTTGGGGAACCGGGGCACCACCCGTCTTCGATTCCTGGAGATCGCACCAACGCTGTAACTGGGGAAATACAGGAGAGGTCCATGAACCGCAGCTCCCTCCCACGTCATCCGTTCCTGCCGCAGTCGATCGCGGCAGGCATGGAGGCGGTTCATGCATCGCTCCGCACCGAACACGTGCACGCTGCCAGGGGGTTGCGCGCACCGGTGTACTGAAACCGCCGGCCGGCTTCGGTCGGCCGGTTCCATCCACCATCGGGGTATGCGCATGAAACTGATCACCGCCATCATCCGGCCGTTCAAGCTCGACGAGGTCCGAGAGTCCTTGTCGCAAGCGGGCGTGTCCGGCATCACCGTGACCGAAGTGAAAGGCTTCGGCCGGCAGAAGGGCCACACCGAGCTGTACCGCGGCGCCGAGTACGTCGTCGATTTCCTGCCGAAGATCAAGATCGAAACCGTCGTGACCGACGAGCGACTGGAAGCCGTCATTGAGGCCATCCAGCAGGCGGCCGGCACCGGCAAGATCGGCGACGGCAAGATCTTCGTCACCACCATCGACCAGGTCATCCGCATCCGCACCGGCGAAGTCGGCGCGGATGCGCTCTAACACTCGGAGCCCCCACATGAAGACTCGACTGTTGTCCGGGTGGAAGACCCGTGCGCAAGTACTCTGCCTGGCCGCGCTGTGCGGCCTGATGACCGTGGGCGTGGCGGCGACCGCCATCGCGCAGGACACCACCCCGCCGCCAGCGGCCGAAGCGACCGCCGAAGCCGCACCCGCGGCGGACGTCGTCACCGAAACCGTCACCGAGACGGTGACCGAGGCGCCGGCCCCCGCAGCCGCACCCGCCGAAGAAGCCGCCGCCGAACCGACGGTAGACAAGGGCGACGTGGCGTGGATGCTGACGTCCACGCTGCTGGTGCTGCTGATGGTGGTGCCCGGCCTGGCCCTGTTCTACGGCGGCATGGTGCGTTCGAAGAACGTGCTGTCCGTGCTGGTGCAGGTCATCACCGTGTTCTCGCTGTTGGTCGTGCTGTGGATCGTCTACGGCTACAGCCTGGCGTTCTCGGGCGAAGGCGCGTGGGTCGGCAACCTCGACAAGCTGTTCCTGAAGGGCGTGACGCCGGAGACGCTGGCGGCCACGTTCACCGACGGCGTCAGCCTGCCCGAGTACGTGTTCGTCGCATTCCAGTCGACGTTCGCCGGCATCACCGGCGCGCTCATCGTCGGCGCGTTCGCCGAGCGCATGAAGTTCGCGGCGGTCGTGCTGTTCTCGGTGATCTGGTTCACCTTCGGCTACCTGCCGATCGCGCACATCGTGTGGGCCACCGGCGGTTACCTGTTCGAACTGGGCGCGCTGGACTTCGCCGGCGGCACCGTGGTGCACATCAACGCGGGCGTGGCCGGCCTGATCGGCGCGTACTTCGTCGGCAAGCGCCTGGGCTACGGCCAGACCGCGCTGAAGCCGCACAACGTCACCCTGACGTACGTGGGCGCCTCGCTGCTGTGGGTGGGCTGGTTCGGCTTCAACGCCGGTTCCAACCTGGAAGCCAATGCGGGCGCCGCGCTGGCCTTCATCAACACGCTGGTCGCGACCGCCGCTGCGGTCATCGCCTGGGCGCTGACCGAAAAGATCTTCAAGGGCAAGTCGTCCGCGCTGGGCGTGGCGTCGGGTGCGGTCGCCGGCCTGGTCGGCATCACCCCGGCGGCCGGCCTGGTGGGTCCGTTCGGCGCCGTCGCCATCGGTTTCATCGCCGGCGTGGTCTGCGTGTGGGGCGTCACCGGCCTGAAGCGCCTGCTGAAGGTCGACGACACCGCCGACGTGTTCGGCGTGCATGCGGTCGGCGGCATCGTCGGTGCCCTCCTGACCGGCGTGTTCAATTCGCCGAAGCTGGGTGGTCCGGGTCCCGAGGACTTCGACATGGTCGCGCAGGTCATCAAGCAGGCGACCGGCGTGGGCCTGACCATCGTCTGGATCGGCGTGGTGTCGGTGGTCGCGTTCCTGATCGCCAAGCTCGTGTTCGGCCTGCGTGTGGCCGAGGACGCCGAGCGCGAGGGCCTGGACATCGCCTCGCACGGCGAATCGGCCTACGAGGCCTGATGGAGTGCCGGGGACGGCTTTGCACTAAACTGGTGCAATGTCGTCCCCGGTCCCGTCCCTGATGCGTTTCGAGCCCACCACCGACGCGCTCAGCACGCCGGTGGCCTGGGCGGATGCCGCTGGCCTGATCCGCGGCGTGAACCCCGCCTTCGCCCGTTGGCTGGGCGTCAGTACCCGCCGCCTGATCGGGCAACCGCTGGCGGCCCTGGAGATCGAAGGCGACGCCATGGCGCGCTTCCTGGACAACACCGACCGCGACGTCCTGCGGCTGCACCGGCTGGCGCTGGGCATGCCCGGCGAGTCGCCGTGCTTCGCGGAGGGCTGGCTGTCGCGGCTGGACGGCGGCGGCTGGTTGCTGGAAGCGCATCCGGTGGACGAATTCCCCGCCCCCGATCCCACCCAGGTGCTGCCGAACGCACTCAGCGCCGCGTTGAAGGGGCTGGCGCATGAGCTGCGCAACCCGCTGGCCGGCCTGAAGGGCGCCGCGCAGCTGCTGGCCCGCCGGGCCGCGCACCGCAGCGACAACGACGACGAGCGCGAACTGATCGAACTGATCGAATCCGAGATCAACCGTCTCAACACCCTGCTGGAACAACTGCTGTCGCCCTCGCCGCAACGGCCGCACGCGACGTTGAACATCCACACCGTGCTGGAGCGCGTGCTGCGCCTGGCCGAGAACGAGGGCGGCTGGTCGGTGCGCCTGCAGCGCGACTACGACCCCAGCCTGCCGGAACTGTCCGGCGACGCCGACCGCTTGACCCAGGCGGTCTGGAACCTGGTGCGCAACGCCCTGCAGGCGGGCGCCGCCAACATCATTCTGCGCACCCGGGTCGAACACGGGTCGCGCATCCACGACCACCTGCACGCGATGGCGTTGCGGGTGGAGATCGTCGACGACGGCCGCGGCGTGCCCGAAGCGCTCGCCGAGCACCTGTTCCTGCCGCTGGTCAGCGGCCGCGCCGAAGGCAGCGGCCTGGGCCTGGCGTTGTCGCAACAGGTGGCGCGCGAGCACCGGGGGTCGCTGACCTACCGATCGCGCCCCGGCCACACGGTCTTCACCCTGCTGCTGCCGCAATCGCCGCACGACACCGACGAGGAACGTCATGTCCATTGATCGCCTGGCCGCCTCCGGCGCCGCTGCCGACGCACGCCGCATCTGGGTGGTCGACGACGACCGCTCGGTGCGCTTCGTGCTCGCCACCGCCTTGCGCGATGCGGGGTATGCGGTGGACGGCTTCGACAGCGCCGCCGCCGCCCTGAGCGCGCTCGGCGCGCGCGGCGCACCCGACCTGCTGTTTACCGATGTCCGCATGCCGGGCGACGACGGCCTGGTGCTGCTCGACAAGCTCAAGGCCACGCATCCGCAGCTGCCGGTCATCGTGATGTCGGCCTACACCGATGTCGCCAGCACCGCGGGCGCGTTCCGCGGCGGCGCGCACGAGTTCCTGTCGAAGCCGTTCGATCTCGACGACGCGGTGGCCCTGGCCGCGCGTACGCTGCCGGATGCCGAGGAAGCGGCGGACGCCATGCAGGAAGGGGAAGCGGCGACGCCGACACCGCAGCTGATCGGCGACACACCGGCGATGCGCGCGCTGTTCCGCGCGATCGGCCGGCTGGCGCAGGCGCCGCTGTCGGTGCTGGTCACCGGCGAGACCGGTACCGGCAAGGAACTGGTCGCGCATGCGCTGCACCACGAGTCGCCACGCTCGCGCAAACCGTTCGTGGCGCTGAATACCGCCGCGATTCCGTCGGAACTGCTGGAAAGCGAACTGTTCGGCCACGAAGCCGGTGCGTTCACCGGTGCGCAGAAGCGCCATACCGGCCGCTTCGAGCAGGCCGACGGCGGCACGCTGTTCCTCGACGAGATCGGCGACATGCCGCTGCCGCTGCAGACACGCCTGCTGCGCGTGCTGGCGGAGGGCGAATTCTTCCGCGTCGGTGGACGCGAACTGATCCGCGTGGACGTGCGCGTGATCGCCGCGACCCATCAGGACCTCGATGGCCTGGTGGCCGAAGGTCGCTTCCGCGCCGACCTGCTGCACCGCCTCAATGTGGTCCGCCTGCAGCTGCCGCCGCTGCGCGAGCGGCGCGCCGACGTCCCTCAGCTGGCCGAAAACTTCCTAGCCATGGCCACCCGCAAGCTGGATATCGCCCCGAAGCGTTTCAGCAATCCGGCGCTGGACCTGCTGCAGGCCCACGACTGGCCCGGCAACGTGCGCGAGCTGGAAAACGTGTGCTGGCGCCTGGCCGCACTGGCGCCGGCGGACGTCATCAACACCACCGACCTGCAGGGTGCGCTGTCGCATGCGCCGATCGCCGGAGGACGCGGCGAATGGGACCACGCGCTGGGCGAATGGGCGCGCCGTCGCCTGCTGGAAGGCGCGGAGTCGCTGCACGCGGAAGCGCGCGAGCGGCTCGACCGCACCCTGCTCGAAGTGGCGCTGGAACTGACCCATGGCCGGCGCGCCGAAGCCGCTGCGAAGCTCGGTGTCGGGCGCAATACGGTGACGCGCAAGCTGGGCCCGGGCCGCAAGCGCGGATGAGGAGCCGCCGCCGCTTTCATTGATCGTGAAGGTAGCGATGGTTACGGTAGCGGCCCACGACCTGCCACCGGAGCCTCCCATGCGCATTTCCCTGCTCGCCGCTGCGACCGTCCTCATGCTCGCTGCCTGCGGCACCACGCCTGCCCCGTCTTCGTCGCCGTCGACGAAGACCCCTGTCGTGCCCACCACCAGCACCGCCAAGCAGGCGGTCGCCGTGCTGGCTTCCGCTTCCGGCAGCCTGGTCAGCGGCAGCGTCACCCTCACGCCGATGGGCAAGGGCCTGCACCTGACCGGCGAGATCGGCGGCCTGCCCGCCAACGGCACCCACGCGTTCCACATCCATGAGAAGGGCGACTGCAGCGCCGCGGATGCCAGCAGCGCGGGTCCGCATTTCAATCCGTTCAACGCGGCGCACGGCAAGGCCGGCAGCGGTGCGCACCATGCCGGCGACATGAACAACCTGACGTCCAATGCCGACGGCGTGGCGAAGGTCGATGCGCATATCGATGGCGTCACCCTGGGCGGCGGTGCCGTCAACGATGTCGCCGGTCGCGCGCTGATCGTGCACGCCGCCCCGGACGACTACGCCAGCCAGCCGGCCGGCAACGCCGGTGCACGCGTGGCGTGCGGCATCATCAAGGTCACCCAGTAACATCGGCCAGGATCGTAGCGTGCGCACGGCGCACGCTACGACTGCAAGGTTTCCCGTGCGTCGGTGTTGACTGGGCAATGCGCGAACGTCACCGGAATGCCATGCGCTTCCAGCACCGCCGCGATCTGCTGCTGCCGCGCCTGGAAATGCTGGTAGGCGCGCTCCAGGCGTTCGTCCGTGGCTTCCCGGGGCGCGTAACGCGTGCGCCACGCGGCCGGTTCGAACAAGGCGATGTGCACTTCGCCGCCCGAGTAGCGCAGCAGGGGTTCCGGCAGCGTATCCAGCCAGTAGTCCTCGGTCGGCGCCATCAGCGCGGTTTCGATCACCGGCCACAGCGGGCCGAGGCCACCGTGCTCGTACTGCATGGCCGTCATCGCCGCGAGATCGTGCAGGGTCATGTAGCGCGCGTGCTCGATCTGTGCGCCGAACGCGGTCTGCGCGAGCAGGGCGGTATCGGCTTGGGCCATGCCGGTTTCGAGCAGTACGCTTTCCAGCCGTTCGCCCACGGCGTCCACCGTGGCGTCGTCGCCGGCCAGCAGGAAGGGCACCACCCGCAGCAGGCCGCCACGAAGGCCGTCGTCCGCCTGCAGCGGCATCGGAATGCCGCCGGCATCGTCGGTGCCGAATGCGATCAGGCGTGCGCCTTCCCCACGACCCTGCGCGCGCTGGTGCAGTTCCCGCAGGCGCTGGTGCAGCGACCAGCCGGGCCGCAGCGCTTCCGCGGGATCGAAATGCGCCGCCGCCAGGACGAGATCCAGGTCACGTACCTGCGGCGCGTGCACTGCGAGGTCGCGCCCCAGTTTTTCCGCCAGCCCGCTGGCCTCGGCGGCCGCCAGCGCCGCATGTCGTGGCGCATGGCCGGCGGCGAGCTCCAGGGCGATCACGCCCATGACGACGGGGCCGGTTGGGGATCGAGTCATGTCAGCGGTTGGAGGCGGTGGAGGGGCGCATTACACTCCCCCATTATGCCTGCCGTACGCAGGCGCATCTTCACCCATTCCATCCTCCCCATCCGCACCGAGGTCCCCATGCCCGCTCCCCGCCCCGTCGCCATCCTCGGCGGCGTCCGTATTCCGTTCTGTCGCCAGAACACGGCCTACGCGGATGTGGGGAACCTGGGCATGTCGGTGCGCACGCTGGGCGCGCTGGTCGAGCGCTTCGGCCTGCATGGCCAGCAACTCGGCGAAGTGGCGATGGGCGCGGTGATCAAGCATTCCTCCGACTGGAACCTCGGCCGCGAAGCCGCGCTGTCGTCGGGCCTGTCGCCGCTCACGCCGGGCATCACGCTGCAGCGTGCCTGCGGCACCAGCCTCGACACGATCATCCACATCGGCAACAAGATCGCGCTGGGCCAGATCGAATCCGGCATCGGCGGCGGTTCCGACACGACATCGGAAGTGCCGATCGTCTACGGCAAGAAGCTGCGCGCGCGCCTGCTGGCCGCCAACCGCGCCAAGACCACGCAGGACAAGCTCAAGGCGCTGGTCAGCGGCTTCAAGTTCGGCGAGCTGAAGCCGGAGTTCCCCGGCGTGGCCGAGCCGCGTACCGGCAAGAGCATGGGCGAGCACTGCGAGGACATGGCGAAGGAGTGGAGCATCTCGCGCGACTCGCAGGACGAGCTGGCGGTGGCCTCGCACAAGAAGCTGGCGGCGGCGTACGAGCGCGGCTTCTTCGACGACCTGATCGCCCCGTTCCGCGGGCTGGAGCGCGACAACATCCTGCGTCCCGACACCTCGCTGGAAAAGCTCGCCACGCTGAAGCCGGCGTTCGACAAGACCTCCGGCCGCGGCACGCTGACCGCCGCCAACTCCACGCCGCTGACCGACGGTGCGGCCGCCGTGCTGCTCGCCAGCGACGACTGGGCGAGGGCGCACGGCCATGAGCCGCTCGCTTACCTGAAGGATGCGCAGGTCTCCGCAGTCGACTTCGTGCACGGCGAAGGCCTGCTGATGGCGCCGACCGTGGCCGTGCCGGAGATGCTCAAGCGCCACGGACTGACGCTGCAGGACTTCGACATCTACGAGATCCACGAGGCGTTCGCCGCCCAGGTGCTGTGCACGCTGCGCGCGTGGGAAAGCGAAGACTACTGCCGCAACCGCCTCGGCCTGGATGCGCCGCTCGGCAGGATCGATCCGGCGAAGATGAATCCCAACGGCTCCTCGCTGGCGACGGGCCATCCGTTCGCCGCCACCGGCGCGCGCATCGTCGCTACGGTGGCGAAGGAACTGAAGCAGCGCGGCGGCGGCCGCGCGCTGGTCTCCATCTGCACCGCCGGCGGCATGGGCGTGGTGGCGATCATCGAGCGTTGAGCTCGCGCGGCGGTCACCGCCTCGTCGCTTGGCGCACGGGTGTCTGCACCTGCGCGCTGCCCACGCCATGGCGGCGGCCTTCGCTCACCGCCGTCACCGTGCCGTCGGGATTGAACACCAGCGCATTTGCCGCGCCGATTTCCGCGGGCTGGCCGGACCAGCGTTGTCCGCGTTGCGCCAGCGCCTTGGCCTGAGCGCTGCCGGCGAACCCGGGTTCGATATCGGTCGCTTCGCCATTGCGCTGCGATAGCCGGGGCGCGTCGATGGCCTGGTCCATCGGCAGGCCCAGGTCGATGTAATTCACGATGGTCTGCAACACCGTCGTGATGATGGTGGAGCCGCCGGGACTGCCGATCGAGAACGCCGGCCTGCCGTCCTTCAGCGCGATCGTCGGCGTCATGCTGCTGCGCGGGCGCTTGCCGGCTTCGGGGATGTTCGGGTGCGGCGCGGTGAAATCGAAGTCGGTCAGCTCGTTGTTGAGCAGGAAGCCGTAGCCCGGCACCACCATGCCGCTGCCGCCCCAGTCCTCGATGGTGAAGGTGTAGGCGACGACGTTGCCCTCTTTATCCGATACGGTCAGGTGCGTGGTGTGCGCGCTTTCGGGCTGCAGCGTGCGTGACGCCGGACGCAACGGATGGCTGGGATCCTGCTGGAACGGATAGGGGTCGCCGGCGGCCACGGCGCCTGGCGCAGCCCTGTTCTGGTTGATCAACGCACGACGTTGCGCGGCGTACGCCTTGCTGAGCAGGCCCGCCACCGGCGCATCGACGTACTCCGGATCGGCCAGGTAGGCGTCGCGGTCGGCGAAGGCCAGGCGGCTCGCTTCCAGATACAGGTGTTCGACCTGCGTGCGCGACAACGTCTTCAGGTCGTAGCCTTCGAGGATGTTCAGCGCCTCGAACGCCGTCACGCCACCGCTGCTCGGCAGCGCCATGCCGTAAAGGTCGTAGCCGCGGTAGGTGGAATGCACCGGCAGCCGCAGGCGCGCTTCGTAGTTGGCCAGGTCGGCGAGCGTCATGCGGCTGCCGCGCACCGATACGCCGGGCGCGGTCGGTGGCCGGTTGACGGTGTCGACGATCGCGCGCGCCAACGGCCCTTCGTAGAACGCATCCACGCCGCCCGTCGCCAGCAGGCGGTAGGTGCGTGCGAGATCGGGATTGCGCAGCCGTGTGCCGGGCGGGATCGCCTTGCCGTTCCGCAGGTAAAGCGCCGCTGCCGCCGGGAAGCGGGCGAACTTGCGTTCGTTCTGGCTGACCAGATACGAAAAGTTGGCGTCGACAGTGAAGCCTTCTTCCGCCACTGCGGTCGCCGGCGCCAGCACCTGCGCCAGCGACATCGTGCCGTAGCGCTGCAATGCCTCGTGCCAGCCACGCACCGTGCCGGGCACGCCGACCGACAGCCCGCTGGCGACGGTGGTGTCGAAGTCCATCTCCTTGCCGTTTTCGATGAAGAGCATGGGTGTGGTGGCGGCCGGCGCGGTCTCGCGATGATCGATCGTGATCACGCGCTGGTCCTTCGCCAGATAGACCACCATGAAGCCGCCGCCGCCGATGCCGCAGCTGAAAGGGTCCGTCACGCCAAGGGTGGCCGCTGCCGCGACGGCGGCATCGACGGCATTGCCGCCCTGGTCCAGAATCGCGATGGCCGACCGCGTGGCCTGTTCGCTGATCGTCGCAGCGCCGCCGCCCGTTCCCCTGGCGACTGGCGTCTTCGCCTGTGTAGCGGCGGCGACCAGCAACAGGACGAGCAGCGAAACGCGAAGGCATCGGGTCATCGTGGTTTACCGGCGGTGGACCACCGGATTGTCACATGGCGCGGGTTCGCATCATGCCCCCGTCGTGTGCGGCCCGGATCGTGGAATGATGGCGGCGAACCCCAGTGGGCCGCGCCGTGCGTTGGACATCGGACCGGTTCGCCGGCCATCGTCATTTCCGCCCGGAGCTTCCATGCGCAAGCCAAGGATGTATCGCGTCGTTCCCGTATTGATCGTGTCCGTCCTGCTGCTTTCCTGCAGCCGCCATGACATGGCGCCTGCCGAGGTCGAAGCCGAAGCGGCGGCTGCGACGCCCGCCATGGCGGACATGGCGGCGGATGCCGCAGCATCCGAGGCGCAGAAGAACATGGAGGCGCCCGGGGTCGCACCGTCGCAGCTGGCATCCGACGTGCTGGCGCAGACCGACCCGCAGCGCCGCTTCATCCGCACGGCTGCCGTGGAGTTCCACGTCAAGGATGTCTACCGCACGGCGCTGGCGATCGAGGACGAAGTCGCGAAGCAGGGCGGCTTCGTCATCGACAACGACATCCAGGCGCAGGTGCAGCGTGTCCAGAGCCGGCCGATCGGCCACGGCAAGCGACGGGAGCTGGCCGAGTACCGGCTGCTGGGCGAACTGACGGTGCGCGTGCCGAGCGAGCGTACGCAGGGGTTCCTGCGCGCCATCGCGTCGCAGATGGAGTTCCTGGACCGGCGCCACTTCAATGCGCGCGACGCGCAGTTCGACCTGCTCCGGCAGCAACTGGCAAGGCAGCGCGCGCAGGACCAGCAGCAGGAACTCGGGGATGCGGTGCAGGCGGGCGGCAAACTCGGCGACAAGGCCGATGCCATCCAGGCGCGTGGCGAGGCCCGGAGCAGTCGCGATGAAGCGGTGATCGCGCAGAAGGAATTCGAGGATCGCGTGGCGTTCAGCACCATCACGCTGTCGCTGCGGCAGGACGTGCAGGTGCGCAGCAGCGAGCGTGTCGATGTGGATGCCGTGTTCCGCGACAACGGGCCTGGCTTCTTCAGCCGGTTGGGCGATGCGCTGGCGGTGGGCTGGCGCGGTGGCCAACAGGGGTTCGTGGCGCTGGCCGCGCTGTGGCCGGTGTGGCTGCTCGTGCTGGCGGCTGCCGTCGGCTGGCGGCGCTGGCGCAGGAAGCCGGTCGCCGGCTGACGGTCAGTCCCTCAGGCGCGGCAGGCCATGCGCGTCGCGTTCCTCGACAACCGCCGCGTCATGGATTTCCTGCCGCATGTCGCGCACGGGCAGCTTCGCCGGGACTTCGCCCCGCGCGGCCTTCACCGCATTGGCGTGGCACTGCTGCGCCGATGCGGTGTCCCCCGCCTCGTTGAAGCCGGTCGCCAGTTCTTCCCAGGCTTCCGCGCCTGCACCCTGTGCGACGGCGCGATGCAGGAACTCCTGCGCCGCCGTCCACTGGCCCTGCTGGCGCGCCAGCCGGCCCAGCGTCACCAGCAAGGCGGGGCTTGAAGGATGCGCAAGCAGCCAGTGCTGCGCACTGGCGCGACGCGAATCCAGCTTGCCCACGGGCAGGCGGCCGTACAGCGCGACCAGGCGTTCGTCCCAGTGCGATTCCAGCGCGTGTTCGATGCTGCGTGTCGCCGCGTCTTCCCATCGCAACGCGGCGGCGCGCTCGGCGTACGCCGCCACCACGAGCGGTTGCAGCCGCAAGGGCTTGGTCAACGCTTCCCAGCGTTCGGCCAGCACGTTGGGGTCGGTGGCTTCGCGCAGCGACTGCGTGGCCAGGCGGATCTCGAGCGCATCGAAGTCGGCAGGCGCGAGCGCCTGCTGCTGCTTCAACGCACCCAGCAGCCCGTAGGCTTCGCCTGCACGCGCGGTGCCGGCGAGGGCGTCGGCACGCAGCGCCAGGCCGCGCGGCGGCAAAGGTTGCACCTCGGCGGCGTCGAGCACGGCGAGCGCCTCGTGCGGTCGGCCGGCATCGAGCGCGATCTGCGCGGCGGTGATCGCATGGGCCTGCGCGGAACGCTCGCGCAGCGCGCTCAGATGGCGCTGCGCGGCCGCTTCGTCGCCCCGCGCCTGCGCCGCCCGCACGGCGGCCGTTCGCGCGATGGCACCGACTTCCTCATCGTCTGCGGCACGCTCCAGCAGCTTCTCGGCCTTCTGCCAGTGTCCCGCATGCAAAGCGTCCAATCCATCGATGAGCCGTGCCCGCGCCTGCTTGCGGCGGTGCCGGCCCCATGCGCGGAACGGCAGCGTCAGCAGGCGCCACGACAACCAGGCCACGGCGCCGATCAGCAACAGCGAAAGCAGGGCGCGCGGTACGTTGGTGTGCACGTCGTAACCGCCGAAGCGGATGAAGACGTCGCCCAGGTCGCGATCGGTGCCCGCCATCCATTGTGCGGCCAGCACGCCGGCGAGCAGCAACAACAGCAATGCCATCACGGTACGGAAAGGTTTCATGGCGCGACCTCGGGCGTGTCCACGGGAGGCACCGGCACCTGCAAGCGCAGCCCGGCATTGCGCAGCGTGCGCAACTGCTGCAGCGTGCTGCCCAACTCGGTGGGTCGTGCGGGGGCCGATGTCGCCTGCAATGTGCGCAGTTGCGCGTGAACCTGCCGTCGTTCCGGTGAATCCGGCCACAACCGCGGCAACCAAGCATCGAGGCGTGCCAGGGCGGCGCGCCAGGCCGTATCGTCGTCGCGCTCCAGCGCGGCACGCGCCAGGCTGACTTCGACCTGCAGCGCCGCATCGGCGGTGGCGCGCTCTTCCGGTGCGACCAGCGTGGTATCTCGGGTCGGACGGACATCGACCAGCGGCGACAACCAGCGCTGCCACGCCGGACGCGAGGGCGCGTCCGCGGCCGTCGTCGGATCGCGCGGCAGGCGGGGCAGGCGGGGCAACGCGGTTGCGATGGCATCCAGCCGCTTCAGCGCCTCCGCGCGCGGACCGTCGCCGAGCGCATCCAGCGCGCCGCGTTCCTGCGCCAGTGCCTGCTTCAGGTTGAGCAGGCGATGGTCGTCGATGCCGTCGAGTGCGCCGGCGGCCAACGCGTACGCTCGGCGTGCGCCCGCGAGGTCATGCGCGATGTCGAGGCGTTGCGCGGCCTGCGAGAGCAGCAGTTCCACTTCGTCCAGCCGCAGCGCCTGCGCACCGTGGCGGGTAGGGTCGGTGAGCTTGGCGACGCTTTCCTCCAGCAGGGCGCCACGCTGGCCCAGGCCGAGGACTTCGTCGCGCAGCACGCGATTGGTGGCGGCAGCATCGAGCAGGCGCTGCGCCTGCGCGCGCTGGTCGCGACGCAGCGCCTCGGTGCGCGACTCCAGTGCATCGAGGCGTTGTTCCGCCGCCGACCGGGCCGTCTGTTCCTGCGCACGCTGGGTCTGCCACCATACCCAGCCACGCCAGGCGCCGAGGCCGACGGCGAGCAACACCAGCGCCGCGACCACCAGGCGCGTGCGATGGGTGGTGCGGGGCGGAGAGAGGGGCGGGTCGTCGATCACAGGCGTCCTTGGCGGCAGGGAAAAACGTGATGTACGCCGCAGATGCTACCGGATGCCGTCAGGACGGAAGGTGCACGCCGCCTTCACCAGCTGGGCCGGGCGCGGCCCATCGGCGAGGACGATGCGGTCGAAGCCGGCGTCCCGTGCAGCCTCCGTCAGGCGTTCGCTGGCGGCCACGACAGGTAACGCCGTGAAGCGCCCGGCAAGGCCATCGGGCAGCCGTGCGAGCACCTGCTGCAGGGCACCCCCGCTGCTGAGCAGCAGGCAGGCCGGCGCCGTCAGGCGGGAGAACGCGCCAAGTGCGTGGACGTCGAGCGGGATCGATTCGCGGCGGTATACCTCGGCGCGGTACACCTCGGCACCGCGGGCTTCCAGCGTGGGAACCAGCAGGTTGCGCCCTTCCGGCGCCGTGACGAAGCCGAGGCGCGTGCCGCGGATGTCCGCCAGGGCTGCCAGGGACAGCAGGCCTTCGCTATCCATGCGCGCCGGGAACGACACCTGGTCGATGCCGACCCGGCGCAACGAGGCCGCCGTACCCGCACCCACCGCCAGCCATGCCTGTCCGGGCAGTGCGCGCAGGGGCTGCAGCGCATGCGCTTCCACCACGGCGGCTGGACTGGTGAAGACGACGATCGGACATGCCAGCGCATCGCGCAACGCGGTGCGCGTGGCCTCGTTGTCGCAATGGCGGATGCGCCAGGGCGACAGCGCCAGCAGTCCCGCCCCCTCGCGTCGCGCGGCACGCCGCAGCGCGTCGTGGCCACCTTGGGGCCGCAGCGAGATGACGTACCATGCCGGCGGCGTTGGATGTCCCATGCGCGGATTATGAGTGATGAGCCCGGAAGAAGCCCTGCAGGAACTGCGTGATTACTGTCGCGGCATGCCGCCGGTGGCGGCGATGCGCGTGGACGTCGAAGGCTTCCATGGCGACGCGCTGCGACTGACCGCGCCGCTGTCGGCCAACGTCAACGACAAGGGCAACGCCTTCGGCGGCAGCCTGACGTCGCTGATGACCGTGGCCGGTTGGGGACTGGTGACGCTGAAACTGCGGCTGGCCGGGCTGAAGGCCGAGGTCTATGTCGCCGACAGCCAGATACGCTATCTCGCGCCGCTGTATGGCGACCTGATCGCGGACGCGACCTTCGCCGAGGGCCAGGCGCTGGAGACCTTCGTCGACACGCTGGTGCAGCGGGGCCGCGCACGCATCCAGGTGGAGGCCTGCGTGCGATTGCCCGAAGGCGGCGTGGCGACCACGCTGAGCGGGCGCTTCGTCGCCATCGCGAAGCGGTAGCATGCGGACATCATCGGGGGAATGGCCGTGCACATGATCGGAAAGTGGCTGTTGGCGGCGGTATTGGCGCTGGTGCTCGCGCCGGCGTCCGCGCAGGGCCGGCTGCAGCGCAACAAGCTGCAGCCCGTGCAGGACGCCTACGCGGCGGCCGTCCGGTGGGGCGACTTCGAGAGCGCCTGGCAGTTCGTCGATCCCGCCTACAAGGCCGAGCATCCGATGACCGAGCTGGAATTCGAGCGTTACCGGCAGGTGCAGATTTCAGGCTACCGCGACCTGACGACCAGCGGCGGACCCGACGGCACCATCGAGCGCGCCATCGAACTGCGCGTCATCAACAAGCACACCATGGCGGAGCGGACGACACGCTACCGCGAGCGTTGGCGCTGGGACCCGAAGGCCAAGCGCTGGTGGCTGGCCGTGGGCCTGCCGGATCTCTGGAACGGCGAGTAGGCGCCCGACGCCCGGACGGCGTCCTGTGCGACAATCGCCGCCCGCTCGAAGATCGCCAACCCTGTGAATTTCGAAGAAATCCTGGCTTTCGCCACCCGTTCGCCGTTCAACCAGATGCTGTCGCTGGCCCTCGTCGGCCTGACGGTCGCCATCGTCTACACCGAGGTCGCGCGTCTGTTCCGCGGCTACCGGACGCTGCGCCCGGCCGAGCTGACCCACCTGGTCAACAGCGAGAACGCCCTGGTGATCGACCTGTCGGCCAGCAACGACTTCGAGAAGGGCCACATCGCGGGCAGCCGCAACGTCGTGCCCAGCAACTTCGGCCCCGACAACAAGCTGCTGGCCGGGGCCAAGTCCCAGCCGGTCGTGCTGGTGTGCCGCAACGGGCAGGCGTCCGGGGGCGCGGCCAAGGGCCTGAAGAAGGCCGGTTTCGAAAAGGTCTACGTGCTGGACGGCGGCATCGCCGCCTGGCAGCAGGCCGATCTGCCCCTGATCAAGGGCCGCTGATCCCCCCGGTGGCCGCAGACCCGCCCTTGAACCGGGCCCCGCGTGCCGCCATGAGATAGTTTCCATTCACCGCTGCAATCCAGATTCCGGAGTCAAGAGAAATGTCCGACGAGACCACCAACGGCGCGGTCGCGCCTGCCGCCGAAGCCGCTGGCCCCGCTTTCACTGTCGAGAAGATCTACGTCAAGGACGTTTCTTTCGAAGCCCCGGGCGCCCCGGCCGTGTTCGCCGAGAACGTGCAGCCCGAGCTGCAGCTCAACCTCAACCAGCGCGTGCAGCGCCTGGGCGAGAACGCCTTCGAAGTCGTGCTCGGCGTGACCCTGACCTGCAAGGCCGGCGACAAGACCGCCTACGTGGCGGAAGTGCAGCAGGCAGGCATCTTCGGCCTGATCGGGCTGGAAGCACAGGCTGTCGACGTGCTGCTCGGTACGCAGTGCCCGAACATCCTGTTCCCGTACGTGCGCCAGCTGGTCAGCGACCTGGTGCAGGCCGGCGGCTTCCCGCCGTTCTTCCTGCAGCCGATCAACTTCGAAGCGCTGTATGCCGAGTCGCTGCGCCAGCGCGCCGCGCAGGGTGGCGACGCCAACCTCGCGAACTCGGAACCGGCCGGCAACGCCTGATCGCCGCATGGTCCCGTCAGGGCGGCGCTGCCGCACACAGGGGTGACGGATGTCTGACCCGAAATCCGCCGATGCGCTGAAGATCGCGGTGCTGGGCGCCGGATCGTGGGGTACCGCCCTGGCCGCGCTGATGGCGCGGCACGGGCACCAGGTGACGTTGTGGGGGCGCGACCCGGTGGTCGCGGCCGCCATCGACGGCCAGCACGAGAACACCCGCTACCTGCCCGGCATCGCGCTGCCGGACACCCTGCGCGCCACCACCGACCTGGCCGCGTCGCTCGTCGATGCGGACCAGGTGCTGGTGGTCGTGCCGTCGCACGCCTTCACCGAAACCCTCCGTACGCTGGCGCCGCTGCGTCCGGCCAACGCGGGCGTGGCCTGGGCGACGAAAGGATTCGAAACCGGGTCCGGCCGCTTCCTGCACGAGGTCGCCGAGGAAGTCCTCGGTCCCGATGTGCCGATCGCCGTTGTCACCGGCCCTTCGTTCGCGAAGGAAGTCGCGCTGGGCCTGCCGACGGCCGTCACCGTGCACGGCGCCGATGCCGACTTCGCGCAGGCAGTGGCCGACGTCATGCACGGCCCGGCGTTCCGCGCCTACACCGGCGACGACATGGTCGGTGCCGAGCTCGGTGGTGCGATGAAGAACGTGCTCGCCGTGGCGACCGGCGTGTCCGATGGCATGCAGCTGGGTCTGAATGCGCGCGCGGGCCTGATCACGCGCGGACTCAACGAGATGCTGCGCCTGTCCGCCGCCATTGGCGCCAAGCCGGAAACCCTGATGGGTCTGGCGGGTCTGGGCGACCTGGTGCTGACCTGTACCGGCGATCTGTCGCGCAATCGCCGCCTGGGCTTGGCGCTCGGTCGCGGCCAATCGCTGCAGGACGCGGTGCGTGAAATCGGCCAGGTGGTCGAGTCGGTCCAGACGGCGGACGAAGTCATGCGCCAGGCGGACCGCCATGGCATCGACCTGCCCATCTCCAGTGCGGTGCGCGCCGTGCTGCATGGTGACCTGACCCCGCGCGACGGCCTGCAGCAGCTGCTCTCGCGCGAACAGAAGCCGGAGTATCCGGAGACGCTGTTCAAGTAGGCGTCGTCGCCGCGTGACCGACAAGCCCGGCAATGCCGGGCTTTTTCTTGCGGCCGCGCTCCGCAAGCACAAAGAAAAGCCCGGCCTTGGGGCCGGGCTTTGGGGTGCGACGCGGGGAGAGAGGGGACGCGTCGCGGGAAACGCTGTTAGCGGGTTACCAGCTGAAACGCGGGCCCACGAACCACTGGGTATCGCCGTCGATCAGCTTGACGTCGGCCGACGCGCTCCAGTTCGGGGTGAACTTCACCTGCGCGCCCAGGCGACCGTAGAACTCGCCGTCGTAGTCGCTGCCGCCGTCTTCGTAGCCGGCCAGGGCATAGCCGTTGAGGCGGTTGGTCAGCGCACTGTTCACGCCAACCTCGACGCTGTAGCCGTCCGCGCTGAAGCTCGGCAAGCGCACGCCCGAGGGAGTACGGAAGCTGTCGGTGCGTGCCTTCTCATAGGCGACGCGGGTCAGCAGGTCGACGCGCTGCGAGAGTTCGTGGTTGTAACCCAGGCCGACGCGCCACTGGTCGAAGTCGACGTTGACGTCATCGACTTCCTGCGAGCTGTAGTCGGCGAAGACATGGAAATTCGGATGCAGCGCCACCGAACCCTTCAGTGCCCAGCCATCGGCATCGGGGCCATCGATGTTCGTCGCGGTGTAACCGCCTTCCACGTAGTTGTAGGAAACGCCTTCCGCGGCCGAAGCGACGAACGGAGCGGCAGCCAGCAGAGTCAGGGCAAGCAAGGACTTCTTCATGGGACGTCTTTCTCTCTTGTTGTTGTGTGTCCGCCACTCCAAGCGGCGGTGAACGAAGTATCCGCTTCACCTCACAACACCTCCTGAATATAAAACTGACCAGTACATAAATTAAGCGCGGGCACGGGGAACTTCCGCACTTGCATGCCTTTGTCGCCGGCTGGGTACGGATGTCCGCTTGTCGGACGACAACGCGAATGAAGGGTCAGGCGGAAGGATTTCGCAGCGCGTGGATACGCGCAGGTTTTTTCGGAGCGTCAGGAGGATCGCGATGATGGAAGAACAAGGGGAGCAAGGACTCGACAGCGAGGACACGGGCACGGTCCCCGAGGCCAACGCACTGCAACTGGATGAAGCGCGCTGGGATGCGGTCGTGGCGACACTGCCACCGCTGGTGCGCGCACGGGCGGTGAACGGCGTGCGGACTAGGGCATTTCTGGAAGCGGTGCTGTGGATTGCGGTCACCCGACAGCCTTGGGGGCGACTGCCGCGCGCCTGGGGACCCTGGCATAGCGTCTACGTCCGATTCACTCGCTGGGCACAGGACGGCATCTGGGACGACGTGATCGCATCGCTGCATTCGCATGCCGATATCGCGGAGCCGCTCAAGCAACTCGTCAGCGACTACCTGCTGTCCCGCCACCCGGCATCGGTCGCGCGCCGCGCCGGTCCCCGGTTCTCTGCCTTCTGATCGCGATCGGTACCACGCCCTGCTCAGGGACGGCGCCCCATCCACCGGTACCACGGCTTTCATCGATTACGGGGTCGACAACCTGCTCATCGTCCATGGCGAAGACGAGCAGGCCAACGCGTCGTCTCCATTGGATCTGTGCGGTCGCCGTACGGACTCGATCCGGCCGGTGAAGCGGGTGAAATACTCGCAGTGGAACGTCAGCAGGATCGATCGATCGGGCGGGTCGTCAAACGGCTTCCTCGTCGCTGTCCTGCGCATCCGGCGACTGTCGCGCCACGATGCTGGTGGCGGTCAGGTCGCCGGTGACATTGCCCGTGGTGGCGAAGACATCGGGGATGGTATCCACGGCGAGCAACAGGCCCAGCGGCTCGATCGGAAGACCCATCGACTGCGTCACCGGCATCACCGTGGCCATGAAGCTGACCTGGCCTGGCAGGCCGATGGAGCCCAGGCTGATCACCACGGCCAGCGCCGCACCGGCCGCCAGCGTTACCGCATTCACGTCGATGCCGTAGGCCCACGCCACGAAACAGGCGGCGACGATGTACTGGATCGGGCTGGTGATGCGGAACAGCGTGACGGCCATCGGCAATACCAGCGCGGCGACCGCGCGCGGATGGCCCAGGCGGAAACGCGCGCTTTCCACCATGGCAGGTAGCGATGCCAGCGAGGATTGCGTGCTGGCGGCCACGACCTGCGCGGGCAGGATGGCTTTGGCGAACGCAAGCGGCGACTGACGGGCGAATACCGCGACCAGCAGATAGCAGATCAGCGTCGCACCGAGATACATGCCGCACTGCAGGGCGATGTAGCCCGCCAGCGCACCGATCACGCCGATCCCCGCCTGCGCGCAGACCGCGAGCACCAGGGCGAATACGCCGATCGGCGCGGCCAGCAGCATCCAGCGGACGATCACGATCATGGTGTCGGCGATGCCGTGGCAGAAGCCGATGACCTGAGCGCGACGATCGGCCTGCACGCGCGTAAGCGCGAAGCCGAAGAACAGCGCGAACACGACCACCGGCAGCATCGCGCCCTGTGCGGCGGCCATGATGGCGTTGCTGGGCACGATGGAGCCGATCCAGTCGGCGAGTGCGGGCGCGCCCGCTGCACCGGCGGGTGGCAGCGTGCCGTGCAGCGTCGCCGTCAATGCTTCGCTGGGCGGCACCATCGACAGCACCAGCGGCGCGACGATGGCAGCGTAGGCAGCGAACAGCGACAGCAGCGAGATGAACACCACCATCGCGCGCCGTGCGACGCGGCCGGAGGCGGCAGCATCGCTGGCGGTCGCCACCCCCAGGATCACCAGCGAAAGCACCAGGGGAACCACGGTCATCTGCAGGCCGCTGAGCCACAGCTTGCCGATCGGCTGCGCGATGGCCACCGCCGTGGCGGCGCTGCTCGGCGACCAGTGCGCCAGCGACAGACCGACGATCGCGCCGGCGGCAAGCCCGAGGAGGACACGCGCGGTGGCGCCCGGCCACCTCATCGCGTCGCCTCCGGCAACTGCCAGTCACGCGCGAGGCGATCGTATTCGGTGCGGGGCAACAGCACGAAGACCGGTCGTGCATCCGGGCGCAGCCAGGCCAGTACGCTGTCCATCGTCTCGGACGCCATCGCCGTGCACCCGGCCGTCGGTTCGCCGGGCGTGCGCCACAGGTGCGCGAAGATGCAGCTGCCGGCTCGCGGCGTGGCCGTCGGGTTGTGTCCGATCACCAGGCCTTCGCGATAGCGGACATCGCCCTGGTTGTGCAGATCCAGCCGCATCGGTTCGGTCGAACCCTTCGCGGCGTCCTCGCCTTCGGTGCGGGTGTCGATGATGCGGTTGTACAGCGGCGAATCCGGGACATCGATGCAATAGCTGGTCGCCTGCATGGCGCGGTAGGGCATGGCGGTATCCGCGTTGGCCGCATAGCCGAATGCCTCGCCCAGGGTGAACACACCCGCCGGCGCGCGGCCGTCGCCTTCCTGCTTCTGGGGTCCCTGCGCTTGCGCGGGGTGCAGGCCAAGGCCCCATGCCGCGCCATTCCGCCCGACAGAAACCGGTGCGGCCGTCGCCACCGCCTGCCAGCGTCCGTCGTGCATGTCGAAGCGCTGCAGCGTGCCGGTCGTGGCGTCCCAGCCGTCGGTCACTACCAGCACGAGCTGACGTGCATCGCGCCACGCCTGTGGGGCCGGTACCGGTTCCTCGGCTGCGGATGCGTGGACGCCGCCGGCAAGCAGGACGGCGGTCAGCACAAGTGAGCGGGAGAGGCGTGGCAACGACGGTAGGGACATCACGACTCCAGCAGATGATGGATGCGTTCGAGATTGATGGCGAGCTGGCGATTGCGGTCCGGATTCGTCTGGCACAGCAGCACGAAGACGAAATCCAGCAACGACTGCAGCGACGAGCGGTACAGCAGCTGCTCCACGTGGGGCGCCGGGTCGTGCGCCGAGATCACCAGTGCCGCGTCCGCATGCGCGCGCAGCGGGTTGGCCGTGTGGCGGGTGATCGAGATGACCCTGCCTTCGCAGGCCTGGAACTGGCGGCTGACCTGCGACAGCTCGGGCAGCTTGCCGAACTCGGAGAACATCAGCAGTACATCGCCCGGGCGCGCCGCCGACAGATTGGCCATCATCAGGATGGGATCGGCATGGTGAACCGTCAGGAGGCCCAGCAGCGACAGCCGCATGGCGAACTCGCGCGCGAACAGGCCGTCGTCGCCCAGGCCGCAGACGAATACCTTGCCGGCATGGTCGATCAGTTCGACGATCGGCTCGATCTGCGCACGCGGATTGAGGCTGCGGGTCTCCTCTTCGGCCGCGAGCTTGCTGCGGCGCAGGCTCTCCTGCAGCTGCGCATAAGCGTCCCCGGCGTCGTCCTTCGCCGCGTCCTGCGGTTGCGTCTGGCCGTTGCCGTTGCGGGCGACCGCCTCGCCGATCGTGTACTTGAGGTCCGGATAGCCCTTGAAGCCGAATTTCTGCGCGAACTTGACCACGCTCGACTGGCTGATCCCCAGCGCGCTGGCCAGCTGCTGCGAGGAGTAGTCGCGCAGCAGGTGCGCGTTGTCGAGGATGAAGTCGGCCACGCGGCGCTCGATGGCCGACATCTGGTCACGTTCTGAGCGGATCTTCACCAAGGGTGTTGTCATGGCATGAGTGTGATGGCGGTGGACGGAGCTGACAACGGGCCATCGCTGCCGGGTTCAACCCGGCAGCATCTCCAGCCCGCGGATCTCGCGGATGCCCAGGCCCGGCGCCTCGGTAATGGTGATTTCCGACTCGTTGAAGATCACCCCGCCCTCGACCGGATTGAACTGGCCCAGCGACGGGCCGTCCAGGTCCACCTTGGTGATCACGTTCGCCTTGGCGGCGGCCACGTGCACGGCCGCCGCCACGCTGATGCTGGTCTCGATCATGCAGCCGATCATGCATTCCACGCCGTACAGCGAGGCGATGTCGGCGATGCGGATGGCATTGGAGATGCCGCCTGTCTTCATCAGCTTGATGTTGATGATGTCGGCGGCGCGCATCTTGATCAGGTCGATGACCTCGGTCGGGCCGAACACGCTCTCGTCCGCCATCACCGGGGTGTGCACGCGGTCGGTGACGTACTTCAGGCCATCCAGGTCGCGCGCCCGCACCGGCTGCTCCAGCAATTCGAGCACGACGCCGGCGTCCTCCAGGTGCTGCATCGCGAACACTGCCTGCTTGGCGGTCCAGCCCTGGTTGGCGTCCAGCCGCAGCAGCGCGCGGCCCTCGACCGCGGAATAGATGGCTTTCACCCGTTCGATGTCCAGGCCGATGTCCTTGCCGACCTTGATCTTCAGCGACTCGAAGCCGCGTTCCACGGCGCTGATCGAGTCGGCCACCATCTTGTCGATGTAGTCCACGCTGATGGTGATGTCGGTGGTGATGACCGGGTCGCCACCGCCGAGCATCTTGTACAGCGGCGCGTCGTACAGTTGCGCCCACAGGTCGTAGACCGCGATCTCGACTGCCGCCTTGGCGCTGGTGTTGCGCTCGAGTGCGGTCTGGATGAGGTCGGTGATGCGGTTGAGGTTGGCGATGTCCTGGCCGATCAGGCGCGGCTTGATAAACTTGCCGATGGCCTCGACGATCGAGCCGTGCGTGTCGCCGGTGATCACGGCCGTCGCCGGCGCCTCGCCGTAACCGACGTGGCCGGTATCGGTCTTCACGATCACCACGATGTCTTCCACCGTGTCGACGGTGCGCAGCGCGGTCTTGAACGGTGTCTTCAGCGGCACGCGCAGCATGCCGAAGGTGATGTCGGTGATCTTCATGGAGCCCCTTGGGGACGGACGCGCTGGACGGCGGTGATGCGGTCGACGGTGGATTGCTCGCTGTTGAACAGCAAGGGTTCCAGCGGGGTGACGGCCACCGAGTTGAGGGGGGTGCGCACGACGTCGCCGTCGACGCCGCGGTAGGTGATGCCGGTGGTGTCGTGGATGGTGTAGGTGGTGCCGTTGTCGTGGCCGATCACCATCATCACATGGCCCGGGATGTAGACCAGATCGCCGACCTGCAGCGTGTGCAATACGGCCAGGCGCTTCTCGTGGCTGTCGCCGGCGTCGAATCCGATGCGCTCCAGCGCCGGGCTGACCGCCTGCGCGCTGGTGTTGCGCGGCAGGACGATGCCCATGCTGCGGTATACCTCGGACACGAAGCCGCTGCAGTCGCGACTGTCGTAGCTATGGCCCCAGCCGTAGCGTTCGCCGAGGAACTTGAAGCTCTGGCGCAGCAGATTGGCCGGGCTGTACGGCAGGTAGTCCGGCGCTACGTCGGCGGTCCGCGGCAGCAGGGCGGGCAGCAGGGCGAGCGTGCCATCGGCATGGCGCACCGGCAGCTGGATGACATGCGATGTATAGGGGTGCTGTCCGTTCACCGGCTTGTCGGCCGGCCAGTCGGCCAGAACCGGGACCCGCACGCCCATGTCCAGCTGCAGTGCGGACAGGCCGGGCTCTTCCGGGTTGTAGACGGTGTGCGCCGTGGCGCCGGTCACCACCAGCGTGGACTCGCCCGCGCCATAACCGAACACGGTGTCGCGCGGTCCCTCGCCGACGAACCGTTTTTCGATCCACGCCGCATACAGCGGGCTTACCACGAAGTACCAGTCGCCGTCGGCGCTGGTGTGCGCGATCACCACGGGCGTCCCAGGGAACAGCGCGCTTTCCTGGAAGCGGTCGATGTCGGTGTCGCCTTGGCTGCTGAAGACGCGCTGGCGGGTCGGGAACGTGCGCAGGTCGGCGCGGTGGACGACCAGGCCGTAGCGCGCGGGCGCGGTCGCGGCAACCGCATCGACGGCAGTGTTGGCGGCGATCGCCGCGAGCCGGGGCTTCGTGACTTCCCGGCCCTGATCGTCGTAGAGCGTGCGGGTCGGAGGGGCGGACAGCGGGTCCAGCCAGCCGCGGACCTGCGCCCGGGTCAGCTCCCGCGGCAGGTCCTGCAGCACATGGACATGCGGGTCGCTCTGCCACATGCGGTCGTTCTGCGCCGCCACGCCAGCGGCATCGAGCAGGGTGCGGTCCGGATGGGTGAGCCGGCGGATCCAGTGATCTGCCTGGAGGTGCCGGTCCTGCACGCCGATGACGGCGTGGGCGGGAACGGGCAACGGCTCGCGGGCTAGGGCGGCCGGGCCTGCGGCCAGCAGGCAGAGCAGGGCCAAGGCTTTCAGGCGTCCCGTCGGCACGGACCGGCCGGGCGCACCCGGACGGTCCGGGGACCGGCAAGGCATCGATGCGTTCATCCACTCCCCTCCATCAGACCCATCCATCCCGACACCATGACGCCATGCCCGGGACGTTTTCTACAAGAATATTTATTTCTTCCGACATAAAAATCAAGAATAAATTATTGACCCCTGTGTTCATGCCGTGTTACACAGCCGGCCAGTCGGCGTGGGGATGTGCGACGTGGATGCCAGCAGGAGCCAGCACATGGAGACAGTACGCGGCAGGCGCGCCGGGCGCCGGCTCGCCGCATGGCTGTCCCTGTGCGGGTGGCCGATGGTACTCCCGGCACACGCCGTGGCCGAGGCGGCGGATCCGCTCGCGGCCATCGTTGCGGATATCGACCAGGGCCGGTTCCAGCGCGCCGAAGACGCCATCGCACAGGTGCTGGCGGGCCGGAATGCGGATACCGCCGGCCGTGAGGCGATGCTGTTCCAGCGCGAGCGCATGCGCCGGATCCGCCTCGACTTCGGCCTCGATGCCGCCGGCGTGCGCGAGCGTATCCGTGCGCAAGTGCCCGATCTGAGCGAAGACGAATTCAGGCGCTGGGACAGCGCCGGCCTGATCGAACGCCTCGACATCGACGGCGAACCCCGTTACTTCAACCGGTCGGCCTCCAACCTGTTCCGCCTCAGCCCGGAAGCCGCAGCGCGCCGTGCACCGCCGGTGCGGCCGTTCGTGCAGGGTCCATACGAATCGCTGCACCGTCATCATCGCGACGTGGTGCAGGTCGCCAAGGCGACCGGCACGACCAGCGTACTTCCGCGCCGCGTGCGCATCACCCACACCCTCCGCGTGAAGCCCGATGCGGTGCCGGCGGGCGAGACCGTGCGGGCGTGGCTGCCGTATCCGCGCGCCATCGCCGGCCAGCAGGAAGCCATCGCACTGGTGGCCAGCCAGCCCGAACGTCCGCAGGTCGCGCCGGAGCGCGCGCTGCAGCGCACCGCCTATCTCGAGCAACCGGCCGTGGCCGGCACGCCGACGACGTTTTCGGTGACATACGAAGTCACCGTGCATGCGCGCCGGGTGGCGATCGATCCCGACCGCGTGGTGCCCGCCCCGGCGACGCCCGAGCTCGCGCCCTATCTCGCCGAGCGCGCACCGCATGTCGTGTTCGGCGATGACCTGCGCCGCTTCAGCGAGCAGGTGGTGGGCGGCGAGACGAATCCCTATCGCGTCGCGCAGAAGTTGTTCGCCGCCGTGGACCGCATTCCCTGGGCCGGCGCGCGCGAGTACTCCACGATCGGCAACATCAGCGACCACGCCTTCCGCGCGGGCCATGCCGACTGCGGCCAGCAGACGCTGCTGCTGATCACGCTGCTGCGCATGAACGGCATCCCGGCACGCTGGCAGTCGGGCTGGGCCTTTTCGGAAGACGTGGAAGGCCACGACACCATGCACGACTGGGGCGCGCTGTATCTGGCGCCCTACGGCTGGGTGCCGATGGACGTGACCACCGGGCAGTTGGACTCTGACGATCCGGCGCTGCGCTGGTTCTACCTCGGCGGGCTGGACGCCTACCGCGTCGCGTTCAACGACGACTACTCGCGCGACTTCGTCCCCGCCAAGCAGCACGTGCGCTCCGAGACCGTGGACCTGCAGCGCGGCGAAGTCGAATGGAAGGGCGGGAATCTCTATTTCGACCAATGGGACTACCGGTTCGACTGGACCGTGCTGCCGCGGGACGGACGCGGCTGACGCCACCACCACACGATTCAACCAACATCTTTAGCAGGAGAGAGCGGGGATGAAAGGCAGGGTTCTGAAGAAGGCGGCACTGGGCATCGCGCTGGGCGCGTGCATCGCCACGATGGCGCCGCTGGCGATGGCGCAGAGCGCGACCGGCGCCGTTGCGGGCCGCGCCAGCGCAGGCGACCAGATCACGATCACCAATACCGCGACCGGCGCCAGCCGCACCGTCACGGTCGAAGGCAACGGCAGCTATCGGCTGACGCAGTTGCCGATCGGCGACTACCAGTTGCAGGTCAAGCGCGCAGGCGAGGACGTTGGGCAGTCCGTCCCGGTCAATGTTGCGCTAGGCGGAACGACCACCGTCAACCTCGGCAGTGACGGCGTCGTGGTGAACTTGAACGCCGTGCAGGTGAAGGGTTCGCGCGTAGTCAATCGCGTAGACGTTCGCTCCACGGAATCCGCGACCAACATCAATCGCGAAGAATTGGCAAAGCTGCCCGTCGATCAGAGTCTCAGCGCCGTCGCCCTGTTGGCGCCCGGTGTGGTGAACTCCGGCGCTACGTTTGGTGGGCTTTCCTTCGGCGGCTCGTCGGTCGCAGAGAACGCCGTCTACATCAACGGACTCAACGTCACCGATCCCTATCGTCGCCAAGGGTTTTCCACTGTTCCGTTCGGGTTTTACCAGGAATTCCAGGTCAAGACCGGCGGTTACTCTGCGGAGTTCGGCCGAAGTACAGGTGGTGTCATCAATGCGGTGACACGGTCTGGCAGCAATGACTTTCACGCGGGTGCGGAAGTCACACTGGAGCCTTCCGCTTGGGAGTCGTCGAAGGAAGACCACTTCCATCGCGATGGAACACTGGACGAGCGCAATCGCACCAGTCGCGACAAGAGTTCTTTCTACAAGGCGAACGTGTGGGCATCCGGCGCAATCGTGCAGGACAAGCTGTTCTTCTTCGCCATGTACGAGAAACGCGACAGCAACCCGCAGGATTTCGATACCAACGACGCTTTCCTAACGAAGAGCGACAACGATTTCTGGGGTGCCAAGCTGGACTGGCGCATCAACGACGATCATTTGCTGGAGCTTCTGGCGTTCTCCGACAAGAGCGAGTCGACGACAGACATCTACAAGTACACTTGGGCAACCGGTTCGAAGGACCGATTGAAGGGCGACAGCGTGTCCGGTTCGGGAGGAGACAACTGGTCGCTGACATACACGGGTCACTTCACCGACAATTTCACAGCCAAGGCGATGTACGGCATCAACAAGCGCAGTGCCGCCAACAGCAGCAATCAGGATCCTGACTGCAGTATCGTCACCCGATCTGGCAGCTACACGACCCGGTTCGGAGCGGAAACTACCCCTGAGGGCTGCCATCCCACCGAAACCAGCATCGGTCGGCGCGACGATAAGCGCGAAGCTGCACGTTTGGACTTCGAATGGTCGCTCGGCGATCACCTGCTGCGCTTCGGCCTTGATCAGGAGATCATGGACTCAAATAGCGCTGTGCGTTATCCGAATGATGGCGTCAGCTATCAGGTGCAGGCCGCCAATGGGGGAGCTTCACTAAACGGCACCATCATCCCGGTCGGTACCACTGCGATCGTTGATGCCAGACGCTATATCACAGGTACGCCGGTCACTACCGAGGCGCAAGCGGTCTACATCGAAGATAACTGGAGCGTGACGCCCAACCTGCTGCTTAGCCTCGGTTTGCGTGCCGACAAATTCCACAATAAATACGCTTCCGGCGTAACTTTTGCCAAGGCAGACTTCTCCGACATGATCGCGCCGCGTGTCGGCTTCAGTTGGGACGTGAGGGGCGACGGCTCCACCAAGCTCTTCGGCAATGCGGGTCGCTACTACCTGCCGTTGACCAACAAGCTAGCGGATTACTTCGCTGGTAGTACCGATGAGCATACGTACTACGTACTCGACGGCTGGCGCCAACTGGAGCATCCGGTGGCGGGCATCTACCTGCTTCCCAACTTGGGGCAGCAGATCGGGCCAGTGAACACGTCGAACAATGTCCCCGCCCCCGAGGACTTCCGGACGGCGGTCGCTAAAGACCTAAAGATGGTCTTCCAGGATGAGTTCATCCTCGGCTTTCAGCAGGCTATCAGTCCTGCGTGGTCGTATGGCGTGAACGCGACGTATCGACGCATGACGCGCGCGGTGGAGGATGCGCGCATCAATCATGTCGAAGGGTGTCCGTGGTACTCCGGTGACTGGCCAATCATCAATCCGGGCGAGACCACGACGTTGTGGTGCCCCACGACGAATGACTGGGTGACCTTCGACTCGTCGAGGGACGGTTATATCGCCTCCGGCAGTGGTGCGATCATGGGTTACAAGAAGCCCAAGCGCACCTACAAGGCCGTCGAGTTCCAGCTCGATCGCGCTTGGGACGACAAGTGGGCCTTCAATGCCAGCTACCTCTGGTCCAAGTCCGAGGGCAACATCGAAGGGCCGGTGAATTCGGATACTGGTTATGCCGATACCAATCTGGTCCAGTACTACGATCATCCGGCCGTCAACGAGCGGTACGGTGTGCTGTTCAACGATTCGCGGCACCAGGTCAAGCTCCGGGGCAGTTACAAGTTCAACGAGCAATGGTCGTTAGGCAGCACGTTTTCTGCGCGCTCGGGTGGGCCGATCACCGCCTATGGCGTGGTATGGCCTAACGACAACCGTGCAGCCGGTGGGCCTGGCGAATTCAGCGGTGGCGGCTCTGGTTGGTTGTGCGTAGCCAACTGTTCCAATTGGGCAACGCGCCAGTTGGTCTATTCCGAGCGTGGCGCCTTCGGCCGCATGCCATGGGTCTATGACCTTGGTGCGAATGTCACCTGGACGCTGCCCGTTGAGGGGACCGATCTGAAGGCGCGCCTGTCGGTCTACAACCTGCTCAACCGGCAAACGGTCATCAACGTCCATTCCCGCTATGAAAGTACGCCGGGAACGCCGATGCCGCACTTCGGACAAGGCACTGTATGGCAGTCCCCGCGCTATGCCCAACTCGTCGTCACCTGGAACTTCTGATCGCGCAGCGCATGCGATCGATGCACTGTTTCTCCGGTGGCCTGCTGTTCGCGGCAGGCCTTTCTTTGCTCCTGTTCCCCGCGTCACACGCCAGTGGTCGTGTTATTCCTATGCGCGGCTGCTCATCGAGGTATCCATCATGACCAAGCACGTTCCTACCGCCTGCCGATCCGCGATCCTCGCCGCGATGGTGCTGTTGCTCGGCGCATGCGCGCACTCCGGTCCGCGCAATCCGCTCGCCACCTGGGTGCCGTCGGAAAACTTCGATGAGCGCCGGCCGGTGGTGATCGTGCTGCATTACACGGAGCAGAATTCGGTAGAGCAATCGTTGGACACGCTGCGCAGCCGCAACAGCGGCGGACGCGTCAGCTCGCACTACCTGCTGGGCAAGGACGGGAAGGTCTACCAGCTGGTCAGCGATTCCCGCCGCGCCTGGCATGCCGGCGCTGGTCGCTGGGGCGCGATCACCGACGTCAACAACGCGTCGATCGGCATCGAGATCGACAACGATGGCAAAAGCCCCTTCCCGGAGGTGCAGATCGACAGCCTGATCGTGCTGCTGCGCGACCTGACACAGCGCCTGCGCATTCCGCCGACGCAAGTCATCGGCCACTCGGATCTGGCGCCGTCCCGCAAGATCGACCCGGGCCCGCTGTTCCCGTGGAAGCGGCTGGCGGAGGCGGGCTTCGGCGTCTGGCCGATCGCCGGTGCCGGCGACCCGCCGCCGGGATTCGATCCGTGGCTGGCCCTGCAGGCGATCGGCTATTCCGTCGACAACCGCGCCGACACGGTGCGCGCGTTCCACCACCGTTTCCGCGGCATGGAGGGCACCGAACTGGATGCGGAAGACCTGCGCATCCTGCACGCATTGACCGCGCCTGCCGCAACGACGCCGCAATGAACAGGAATATTCAAGTCAGTTTTTTTGCAATGCAAGAATAATTTATTGACTGCGGTCAAGCTGCGTGCTAAACCGCCATCACAGGGGTTTTGCCGGCAGGGGTGCCGGTGTGGTTCGTTTCAAACGCAATCTGTGGTGCGCACCCGGGATGGGATGCGCGGCGAGGCGCGAATGGGGAGCCATCCGGGCCGGGGATCGACGAACGACCGCGACGCGGCCTGCACGGGCCGCCGGTGTCGGCCCCCGTACCGCGCGTCGAGCGTATCGCAGCCCATCACATTGGTCGCGCGCACCGCGCGTACAGACATTCAGAGGAGATCCGCATGCCCGCTCGACGTCCTTCGCTTCGGCCCACTCACCTTGCCACCGCCATCCTGCTGGGTCTGGCCGTTCCGGGCGTCGTGTTCGCGCAGGAGGCAGCCGCACCTTCCGGTAGCGCCCGCACCCTCGACACGGTCACCGTGACCGGCTCGCGCATCAAGCGCACCGACGTGGAAGCGGCGCTGCCCGTCACCATCATCCAGAAGGCGGAGATCGAGGCGCAGGGCATCACCTCGGCGGAACAGCTGCTGCAGTTCCTCAATGTCGCCAGCAACGCGTCCGACAGCCTGGCGTCCAACGCCGGTATCGCGCCGGCCGACCTGCGCGGCAACAACGGCGTGTCGGGCGCCAACCTGCGCGGCCAGGGCGCCGACGCCACGCTGGTGCTGCTCAACGGCCGCCGCGTCGCCACCCATGGCCTGCGCGGCCAGGCGGTCGACCTGAACTCGATCCCGTTCGCCGCCATCGACCGCGTCGAAGTCCTGCGCGACGGCGCGTCCGCGGTCTACGGGACCGATGCCATCGGCGGCGTGATCAACTTCATCACCCGCAGCGACTACCAGGGCATCACGGTCAATGCCGGCTTCGACATCACGCAGGAGGGTGGCGGCAACATCTACACCTACAGCGTGCTCGGTGGTGCGGGCGACATCGACAACGACGGCTGGAACGTCTGGGGCACGATGAACTACCGCGAGAACGAGATCCTGCTCGGCAGCGATCGCGACTACTCGAACACCTTCCAGCTCAACCGCGGCCTGTCGCCCGATACGCGCGGCACGCCGTTCGCCACGGTGTCCAACATCGCCGGCGGTATCATCAACGGCACGCTGGCCGATCCGGCCGGCGGTGGCGGCCAGGCGCTGATCAACATCCTGAACCTGCCCGGCGCCGCAGGATGCGAAGCGGGCGGCGACATGATGGGGCCGTACGCCTACCGTCTGTGGGGCGTCGCGAACTCCAAGTACGCCTGCGCCTGGGACTACCCGGCGGCGCAGGTCATGCAGCAGCCTCAGGAGAGCCTGCAGGCGCTGGGTCGCGCCACGTTCAAGATCGGCGAGAACCATCGCTTCTACGCCGAGGCGATGGCGTCGCGTTCGGAATCCAACCGCCAGTTCGAGGCGCAGCAGATCACTTCAAGTGCCTCGACGGCCCTCACGGCACTGGGTCCGGATACCTGGTTCCCATATCAGCCCGGCAATGCGCAGTCGCTGGCGACCTACAACATGGTCTACAACGCGCTGGCGTCGTATTTCGGCACGGCCAACATGGTCTATGGCCGTCCGATTCCGTACCGTTGGCGTTGTGAGGTTTGTGGTCCACGCCAGATCGAGACTACCACCAAGGCCTACCGTTTCCTGGTCGGCATGGAAGGCACGCTCGGCAGCTGGGATTACGACGTCGGTCTGTCCCGCGCGTCCAGCGAGGCCGAATCCGTTCTGGGCAGCGGTTACTACTTCACGCCAGGCTTCCGGGCGGCGCTGGGCAGCGGCTATCTCAATCCATTTCTGATGCCCGGCCAGCAGCATAATCCGACCGGCTTAGCGATGCTGCAGGCGGCCTCGGCCGCCGGCGTGCGCCTGTATGGCGGTGAGTCCACGGTGACCACGCTGGATGCCGCATTCTCCGGCGGCCTGGGCTTCAACCTGTGGGGCGGCGAAGTGATGGCGGCCGTCGGCGTCGACCTGCGCCGCGAAGAGTTCGAATTCGGCTCGACCAAGGACGGCATCGTCCTCGACAACAGCTACATCTTCGGTGCGCCGTTCGATGCCACCAACAACCTGCCCAAGGTGTCGCGTGACGTGAAGGCGGTCTACGCCGAAGCCTTCCTGCCGATCGTGGACAGCCTGGAAGTGAGCCTGGCGGTGCGTCGCGACGACTACGACGGCTTCGGCAGCACGATCAATCCGAAGTTCTCGTTCAAGTGGCAGCCGATCGACTCGCTGGCCTTCCGTGGCGCGATCAGCGACGGCTTCAAGGTGCCCGAGTTCACCAAGCTCTTCAGCGGCGTGACGTCCAGCCCGTACACCGGCTTCGACCTGGCCGACCCGGCCAGCTGTCCCGGCGGCGTCGTCAATCCCGCTGTGCCCGGCTGTACGGCGATCCAGCCCGACATCCTCACCGGCGGCAAGGCAGACCTGAAGCCGGAAACGTCCGACCAGAAGAGCTTCGGTGTGGTGTTCGCGCCCAACGAGCACTTCAACGTCAGCCTCGACTGGTGGGAGATCGAGCGTACCAACACCATCCGCACGCCCAACCAGGCCACCCTGGTCGCGAACTACGACCTGTTCGCCGCCAACTGGATCCGCGACAGCAGCGGCCAGGTGGTCGCCATCGATCGCCGCTTCATCAATTCCGGCGGTACCTTGATCAGCGGCGTGGAACTGGATGCCAACCTGATCGGCGACCTGGCCGGCGGTACCTTCCGCGTGAACCTCAACGGCAGCTACATCGACAGCTTCCAGGAGAAGCCGCTGGAGAGCCGCCCGTACGGCCCCAACCTGGTCGGGAAGTACGTGCGCTACTACAACCTGCCGCTGAAGTGGAAGCACACGCTCAGCTTCGCCTGGGCGAAGGGCGACTGGTCGCACACGCTGACGCAGATCTACCGCGACGGCTACAAGGACGAGCTGCCGGTGAGCGTGGTCAACGGCAGCTACATCCCGGAGGACTGGAATCCGGATGTGGACGACTACATCACCTACAACTACAGCCTGGGCTGGACGGGTCTGGAGAACGCCAAGTTCACCTTCATCGTGCGCAACCTCCTCAACGAAGATCCTCCGTTCACCGCGCACCAGAACGACTTCGCGTCCGGCGCTGCCTGGGAGCCGCGCGTCGCCGATCCGCGCGGCCGCTCGTTCGCGCTGATGGTCGAGTACAAGTTCGACTGACCGATCCGTCATCGGACCATCGATGACCCGGGCCGTCGCCGCGCTGCGGCGGCGGCCCGCCTTCATGCGGGGCGCTCCGTTCGCGATCCCGCGGATACTGAGCCCCGCCATGAAACGTCTCCTCGCCTGTCTCGCCCTGCTGGCGCCCGTCGCGCATGCCGCGACCGGCGACGACGCCATCGATGCGGCCGTGGAGCAGACGTTCGAACGCTACCGGTTGCCCGGACTCGCGGTCGGCGTCATCCGCGATGGCGAGGTGGCCTACGCGCGCACGCTCGGCGAGCTGCAGGCCGGCGGCGGCGAAAAAATCGACAACGACACGCTGTTCAAGATCGCCTCCAACAGCAAGGCGATGACGGCTGGCGTGCTGGCGCGGCTGGTCGATGCCGGCAAGCTGAAATGGGACGACCCGGTCATCAGGTACCTGCCGCAGTTCCGCATGCACGACCCGTGGGTCACGCAGCAGATGCAGGTCCGCGACCTGCTGATCCACAACAGTGGCCTGGGGCTGGGGGCGGGCGACCTGATGCTGTGGCCGGAGCCCAACAGGTTCACCCGCGACGACATCATCGCCGGGTTGCAGCATCTCAAGCCGACGCACAGCTTCCGCTCGGCCTACGCCTACGACAACCTGCTTTATGTCGTCGCGGGCGAGGTTGCCGCTGCGGCCGGCGGCGCTTCGTACGAAGCGCTGGTGAAGCGCGAGCTGTTCCAGCCGCTCGGCATGCACCGTTGCCAGGTCGGCGAATGGAAGCGTGCCGAGGTCGGCAACGTGGCGCAGCCCCACATGCGCACACCGCAGGGCAACCGCGTCATCCGTGAAGATGGCGATGTCGTTCCCAACGTCACCTCGATGGCGGCCGGCGGCATCCGCTGCAGCCTCGACGACATGCTGGCGTGGATGCGCATGTGGCTGTCGCCGGATGCCGAGCCCGCGTGGCTGTCGGCCGCGCAGCGCAAGGCCGTGTGGGCGGCGCATATGCCGATGCCGGTCAGCGCGCGCATGCGCGCCTGGGACAACAGCCACTTCTCCGCGTATGGCTACGGCTGGCGCCTGTCGGACGTGGACGGCGCATGGAAGGTCGCGCATACCGGCACGCTGGCGGGCATGTATTCATCGGTCATCCTGCTGCCCGACCAGCGCACGGGCATCGTCATCCTGATCAATGGCGAAGGCGAGGCCGCGCGCACGGTGCTGGGGCAGGTGCTGACCAAGCAGTTCACCGCACCGCAGTCCTCACCTACCGTCGCGCACTACGCCGGGTTGCTGGAGCAGGAGCGCGCCGGCGAGCGGGTGGCGAAACCCAAGCCGGACACGCGCGGTCGCACGACGGCGAGCGTGGGCTCGCTCGCCGCATGGACCGGTCATTACCGCGATCCCTGGTTCGGCGAGATTGTGCTGTGCCCGGCAGGCGATCGCGTGCGTTTCGTCGCGGAGCGTTCGCCGATGCTGACCGGCACGATCATGCGCGTGGGGGATCGCTGGCTGGTGGACTGGGACGACGACAGCGTGGATGCGGAGCCTTGGCTGCACTTCGCGCCGTCGGAAGCCGACGGCGACGCGCGACTTACACTGTCGCATGTCGATCCGGATGCGGATTTCAGCTACGACTATGCCGATCTCGATTTCCAGCGCACGCAGGCGTGCCACTGACATGCGCAGTGCCGGATTACTGCTGGCGTGCGTGCTTCCCTGGCTTGGCGCCTGTGCTTCGACGCCAGGCGTGCAGGTATCGCCTGCGCAGGAGGCGGCGGAGGTGGACCTGGTCGATGCCGCCGGCGTCGTATCCGGTCTGCGGACGGAGATCCGCTACGCCAGCGGCAACAACTTCGTCGGCACGCCGGTCACCGGCTACGGAGCATCGAAGTGCCTGCTGCTGGCGCCAGTCGCGCAGGCGCTGGCACGCGTGCAGCAGGACGTCGAGCGGGAAGGCCTGTCGCTGAAAGTGTTCGATTGCTATCGCCCGGTGCGCGCCGTGCAGCATTTCGTCCGTTGGGCGCATGATCCCACCGACCAGCGGACCAAGGCGGCGTATTATCCGAATCTGGAAAAAGCGAGCCTGCTCGACGGCTACATCGCCGAAACGTCCGGGCACAGTCGCGGCGCCACGCTCGACCTGACCCTGGTCCGCTGCGAAAGCGATACCTGCACGGAACTCGACATGGGCACGCCGTTCGACTTCTTCGATCCGCGCGCCAACACCGCCGACCCGTCCATCACCGACGAACAAGGCCGCAACCGTGAACGGTTGGTGCAGGCGATGGCGCGGCACGGCTTCCAGAACTACGCGATGGAGTGGTGGCACTTCACCTTCCGTCCCGAACCCACCCCACGAACCGCCTACGACGTCCCGATCCAATGAGTGCTTCCCCCTCCCCCACATCACCGCGGACCGCCGATGTCGCGGTGATCGGCAGCGGCATCGTCGGCCTGTCGACCGCCCACCATCTGATGGACCGCGGGCTGTCCTGCCTGCTGATCGACGCCAAGGGACCGGCGGGCGAGACCTCGTTCGGCAATGCCGGTTCCATTTCGGTCGGCAACGTCATGCCGCAGTCCACGCCCGGCATCGTCACCAAGGCGCTGCGCATGCTAGCCAACCCGCTCGCGCCGCTGAAGCTGGACTGGGCGGTCAGTCCGTCCTACGCACGCTGGCTGCTGGAGTTCCTGGTCCAGGGACGGCTGCAGCATGTAGTGCCGATCATCGATGCGTTGAACGCCATCAACACCGCGTCCCGTAACGCGTGGCTGGAGCTGGGCGAGCGGATCGGCGCGGGCGAGCTGATCGGACATACCGGCTACCTGCACGTCTACAGCGAGGACGCGACGTTCGCGAAGGGCGAGTGGGAACGCGGGCTGATGCGCGAACGCGGCGTCGCCTTCGATGTACTCGACGCGGCCCAGCTGCGTGATCTCGAGCCGGGTATCGGCGCGGGATTCCAGCGCGCGGTGTTCCAGCGCGAATCGCTGGCGATGCGCGATCCTGGCGAGTTCTGCCGCCGCCTGTTCGACGCTCTCCGCGAGCGCGGCGCGACTTCGCTGACCGCCAGCGCGTCGGCCGTCGTGCGGCAGGGCGACGGTTACCGGATCGACACCGACCACGGTCCCGTGCAGGCGGGCCGTGTGGTCGTGGCCGCAGGCGCATGGAGCAATGCGCTGCTGCGTCCATTCGGCCTGAAGATTCCGGTGATTCCCGCACGCGGCTACCACCTGATGTATCCGCAGGCGCCGGCGGTGGTGCAGCGCCCGACGCTGTGGGCCGAGCGCTACATGGTGGTGTCGCCGATGCAGGCGGGCATCCGCATGACCAGCATCAAGGAGCTGACCGCGCTCGGGCGCGATCCGCACTTTGCGCTGATCCATCGCCTCGATCCGGAGGCGCGCAAGCTGTTTCCCGGCATCAGCGGCGAACCGGTGTCCGAATGGGCAGGCAACCGTCCATGCACGCCGGACTCGCTGCCGATCATCGATCGCGTGCCGGGCGAGGGAATCTTCGTCGCGACCGGCCACGGCCACCTGGGTCTGACCCAGGGGCCGGTGACCGGCCGCCTGCTCGACCAGATGATGGCGGGCGACCCGACGGAGATTCCGCTGGCGCCTTACGGACTGGCACGCTTCGAGTAGGCCGGCGTTGCAGGAGCGACGTAAGTTGCGACCGCGACCCGCGAGGGATACAGGTCTTAGCTTGGGGGTAGAGGCTGCAACGGCCTTTTGCCGATGCGTCTTGCGTTGATGTCGGGCGTATCGGCCGTCAACGCGTGCGGTCGCGACTCACGTCGCTCCTACAAGAAAGCCCGATAGGTCACGCACCGCCAACGAATCCTGCCTGTCGCCACGCCTCGAACACCACCACGGCGACCGTGTTGGACAGGTTGAGGCTGCGGTTGTCCGGGCGCATCGGCAGGCGCAGGCGCTGGTCTTCCGGCAGGCCTTCGAGCACGTCCTGCGGCAGGCCGCGTGTCTCGGGCCCGAACAGGAACGCATCGCCAGGCTGGTAGGCGGGCCGATCGTGGCGGACGGTGCCGCGCGTGCTCAGTGCGAACAGGCGCGTGGGCCGGATACGCTGCAGGGCCGCATCGAGCGAGGCGTGGACCTGCAGCGTGGCGTACTCGTGGTAGTCCAGGCCGGCGCGCTTGAGCTGCTTGTCTTCCAATGCGAACCCGAGCGGTTCGATCAGGTGCAGCCGCGCGCCGGTGTTCGCGCAGAGGCGGATGGCGTTGCCGGTATTCGGGGGAATTTCCGGCTGGTACAGCAGGACGTCGATGTCCAGGGTGTCGGTCATGGCGCGCATTCTACGCGGCGCTGCATGGCCTCACGGGCGGGTGTGTCGGTGAAGCGCCGGTCGCAGCCGGCTTGCGTGATGACGCAGGTGAAGCGTGTCTTGCCTGCGTATCAGCGCGAAGCCAGCTGACCGGCCAGCACGCCCGCCTGCACCGCGATCTGCTGCATGTCCTCGGCCGACGGACGCACGGTGACCACCGGCATGTCGACCACGCGGACCGCCTGCTGGGCGACGAACTGGGCCAGGTCTTCGGCGGCCGGCGTGACGGTGATGGTGGCCAGGTCGACGATCTTGGCGTCCTTGTAGGTGTTGTAGTGGGCCAGGTCGGCGGCATCCGGGGTAACCGTCACGGTCGGCAGGTCGACGATGCGGGCGCTCGGGGCGACGGCGTTGTGGTTGTTGTCGGCGTGGGTGGCGGAGACGACCATGGCACCGGCGCACAGGGCGAACACGGCAGCGGCGGTCAGGGGGAGGAGGTTCTTGGCGTTCATTGTCATGCCTCTGTAGTGATGTTGTTGGGTGGTGTGGTAGTAAAGTAGTACACCTAATCAGAACGGTCAAGCGAAACCTTTCGTTTCGGCAATTTTGTTCAGGCTTCAGTCAGGTTTGATCGGTGCTGCGCGTTCTTGTTGTAGGTGACGCAGAAACCGTGCCAAACGCAAGTCATTGATCCATGGGTATTTCTTTGTGCTTCCTGCGTGTCCGCTGTCCGAGGCGACTGTCCGCCAGGGTGTCCGTCCTGCTTCATCAAGACGGACGGCGCTGTTCGGTGTGACTGCGAACACGCCGCTTCGCCCTACGTCCGGTCACTCCGGTGCGTAAGGGTTTGGATGCCGTTCAACTGGAAAGCGTTGCGTTGTCGCCCGAGAGGCGCAGCCAACGTTCAGTTTCACCAGGGCAGCGGATCGCCCTGCCAGTCGAGGAAGCGGCCGCTGTCTTCCGGCTGCAGATGATCGATCACCTGCAGCAGGCCGGTGGCGGATTCCGCCACGGAAAGCGCCGCGTTATCGCCACCCATATCGGTGCGCACCCAGCCCGGGTGCAGCGCGACCACCTTGATGCCGCGGGGTGCCAGGGCCTGCGAAAGCAGGGACGTCGCCATGTTCTGCGCGGCCTTGCCGATGGCGTAGCTGGGCGTGCGGAACTCCTGGCGCAGCGCGATCGAACCGATCTCGGACGAGATGTTCGCCACGACCGCGCCGTCGGCGAGCCGTGGCGCCACCGCCTGCGTCAGCAGGAACGGGCCGGCGGCATGGGTGTGGAAGCTGGCATCGAGATCCGCCGCAGCGACCTGGCCGAAGCGCTCGCCACCGCGGAGTACGCCGGCATTGTTGATGAGCAGGTGCAGCGGCTCTTCGTCGGTGACCAGGGGCAGCTCGCGCAGCAGCGCATCCCGACTGCGGGCATCGGCCACGTCCAGCGGCAGCACATGCAGGCGGCCGGGGTGTTCGCCGGCCAGCCGGTTCAATGCCGTCGCCTTGCCGGGATGGCGGCAGGTCGCCACCACGTGCCGTTGGCGGGCCAGCAGCCGGGAGGTCAGTTCCAGGCCCAGGCCGCGGTTGGCCCCGGTCACCAGGCAGTGTTTGCGGTCCATGTCACCTCCACGGCGGGTCGACGGGCGATGCACCAACGCCGCCTAGGCCATTGGTCATGGCTTGTGGCCTAGTGTAATGACCGCGTGCGGCGGCTAGCATCGGCGGCTCAAGTTGGTCCATTCAGTATTCAAGGAGTGTCCGATGTCCGTTTACCGCCGGCCCCGCACCGCCCTGCTTGCCGTTGCCCTCTCCGCCGCCCTCGGCGGTCTGGCCTATGCGCCGGCCCCCACGTATGCGAAGCCGGCCACCGGCGCGGACATCGTCATCCCGTACGAGGAGTTCACCCTGCCCAACGGCCTGCGGGTGATCGTGCACACCGACCGGAAGGCACCGATCGTGGCCGTCAACATCTGGTACCACGTGGGCAGCAAGAACGAGACCCCGGGGCGCACCGGCTTCGCGCACCTGTTCGAGCACCTGATGTTCCAGGGCAGCGAGAACCACGACGGCGAGTTCTTCACTCCGTTCGAACTGGTCGGCGCCACCGACCAGAACGGCACCACCAACCAGGACCGCACCAACTACTTCCAGAACGTGCCGACCACCGCGCTCGACATGGCGTTGTGGATGGAGTCCGACCGCATGGGCCACCTGCTCGGCGCGATCGACCAGAAGGCGCTCGACGAACAGCGCGGCGTGGTGCAGAACGAGAAGCGCCAGGGCGAGAACCAGCCCTACGGCCGCCGCATCAGCGCGCGCATGTTCGAGGCGCTGTATCCGGCCGGGCATCCGTACAGCTGGCAGACCATCGGTTCGATGGCCGATCTCGACGCCGCCACGCTGGACGACGTGAAGACCTGGTTCCGCAGCTGGTACGGCCCGAACAATGCGGTGCTGGTGCTGGCCGGCGACATCGACGTCGCCACCGCCAAGGAGAAGGTCGCGCGCTACTTCGGCGACATCCCGGCCAGCGCCACGCTGGCGGACATGAAGACCAACATCCCGACGCACGCCAAGGACACGCGCGAGACCGTTCCCGACCGCGTCCCGCAGGTACGTGTTTACCGCGCGTGGCCGGTGGCCGAGATGGGCACGAAGGATGCCACGCTGCTCGACCTGTTCGCGCAGGTGCTCGGCGGCAGCGCGGCCTCGCGCTTCGACACGCGGCTGGTGCACGGCGAGAAGATCGCCGACCAGGCGTCCGCCTACCAGTGGAGCAGCGAGATCAGCGGCACCTTCTTCCTGATGTCCACGGTGAAGGAAGGCGTCGATCCGGCCAAGGTCGAGGCGGCGCTGGACGAAGAGCTCAAGCGCCTGATCACCCAAGGCCCGACGGCCGAGGAACTGGAGCGCGCGCGCGTCTCCGGCGTGGCCGGCTTCGTGCGCGGCATCGAGCGCATCGGTGGCTTCGGCGGCAAGTCCGATGTGCTGGCCTCGTGCGCCGTCTACCAGAGCAAGCCGGACTGCTACAAGGACGAGCTGGCGATCTACGCCAGCGCCACGCCGGCCGAGGTGCAGGCGGCGGCGAAGAAGTGGCTGAGCGGCGGATCGCACACCATCCTGGTGCAGCCGAGCGAGACCCCGGCCTCGGCCTTGCCGGAGAAGGTGTTCGCGGCTCCGGCCACCACGCCGGCCGCCACCCCGAAGGTGGATCCGAAGTTCAAGACGATCGCCAGCACCGTCGACCGCAGCGCGGGCGTGCCGAAGACCACCACCTTCCCGGACCTGAAGTTCCCGGCCGTCCATCGCGCCACGCTGTCCAACGGCATGCAGGTCGCGCTGGCCGAGCGCCATGAAACGCCGGTGGTGCAGATCAACGTGGAGTTCCCCGGCGGTTACGCCGCCGATGTCGGCAAGAAGCTCGGCACCGCCAGTTTCGCGATGCAGATGATGGACGAGGGCGCCGGCGAGTACGGTGCGCTCGACTTCGCCGCCCGCAAGGAGGCGCTGGGTGCGGAACTGACCACCGGCGCCGGCCTGGACTCGGCCTCGGTCGGACTGTCGGCGCTGACCGACAAGCTGGCGCCCTCGCTGGACCTGCTGGCCGACGTGCTGCGTCGTCCGACCTTCGCCCCGGCCGAAGTGGAGCGCGTGCGCGCCACCTGGATCGCCGGCATCAAGCAGGAGAAGGCGCGCCCGCAGACCGCGGCGCTGCGTACGCTGCCGCCGCTGCTGTACGGCGCCGGCCATCCGTACGCCATTCCGTTTACGGGTTCGGGCACCGAGGCATCAATCGCGTCGCTGACCCGTGACGACCTGGCCGCCTTCCACCGCGACTGGCTGCAGCCAGACCAGGCCCGCATCACCATCGTCGGCGACACCACGCTGGCCGAGATGGTGCCCCTGCTGGAAGCCCGCCTGGGCGACTGGAAGGCAGCCCCGAACGCGCCGAAGCTGGCCGCGGTGCCCAAGGTGGCGAACGCCGCCAAGCCGCGCGTGTTCCTCATCGACCAGCCCGGCGCGATCCAGTCGAACGTCTACGCCGCGCAGGTGGTGCCCCCGACCGGCGACGCCGGCACCATCGATTTCGACTTCGCCAACGGCGTGCTGGGCGGGCAGTTCACCTCGCGCCTGAACTCCAACCTGCGCGAGGACAAGCACTGGGCCTACGGCTCCTACAGCGGTGCCCGCAACGCCCTGGGCCAGCGGCCCTGGTGGGCCAGCGCTGCGGTGCAGAGCGATCGCACGGCCGACTCGATGAAGGAACTGCAGAAGGAAATCAGCCAGTTCGCCACCGGCCAGGCGCCCGCCACGCCGGAGGAGATCACCAAGGTCCGCGCCGCCAATACGCTGGAATTGCCGGGCGCCTATGAGACCGCGTCCGCGGTGCTGGGCCAGATCGCGTCCAACCAGCGTTACGGCCGCCCGGACGACTACATCGTCCAGTACAAGGCCCGCAACGAGGCCATCGGTGCCGCCGACGTGGCCAAGGCGGCCGCCACGCTCTCCCCGTCCTCGCTGACGTGGGTGGTGGTGGGCGACCTGTCGAAGGTGGGCGAATCGGTCCGCGCGCTGCAGCTGGGCGAGGCGGTCGAGCTGGACGCCGACGGTAAAGTGAAGAAGTAAGCGTGTCCTTGTCGCCGCCCCTTCCGGAAGGGGCGGTGCATGGCCCGGATTCGATTCATCCGGCATCGGCCAGAATGGCCCCCGACTCACATTCCTAGGTGACTCCCGATGCGTCTCGTCCTGCTCGCCGCTGCGTCCACCGTGTTGCTCTCCGCCTGCACCTGGGTGCATCTGGCCCCCAATGCCAGGAATGTGCGGGTGCTGCCGGCCGGGGCCGCGCCCGCCGGGTGCGAAAAGCGCAGCGAGATCACGGTGAAGGTGCAGGGCAACGTCGCCTTCTATGAACGCAACGCCCTGCGCGTGCGGGATGAGCTGGAAACCCTTGCCCGCAACGAGGCGCCGGGCGTTCAAGCCGACACCCTACAGCCCCTGGGCGATCCGGCCCACGGCGAGCAACGGTTCGCGGCGTACCGTTGCGGCCGCTGAAACGTGAACTGAGTCACAATTGGGGGTGGGTGTCCGCCGCCCCCGTTACCCGTAAAGATGCGGTGAAGGCGGGAAGCCGTTACCCTTGTCGGCCCCCTCGCCTGAGCCTTGGCGCTAACCTCGATGCTCTTCAAGAATGTCTCCATCGCGGGACTGGCGCATATCGATGCGCCCCACACGCTGACGTCCGCCGAAATCAACGCCCGCCTGCAGCCCACGCTCGACCGCCTGGGCATCAAGACCGACGTGTTGAACGATGTGGCCGGCGTGCACGCCCGCCGTCTGTGGGACGACGACGTCCAGGCCTCGGATGCCGCCACGCTGGCCGCGAGGAAGGCACTGGACGATGCCGGCATCGGTGCCGACAAGGTCGGCCTGGTGGTCAACACCTCGGTCAGCCGCGACTACCTGGAGCCGTCCACCGCCAGCATCGTCTGCGGCAACCTGGGCGTGGGCGACCACTGCCAGACCTTCGATGTCGCCAACGCCTGCCTGGCCTTCATCAATGGCATGGACATCGCCGCCCGCATGCTGGAACGCGACGAGATCGACTACGCGCTGGTCGTCGACGGCGAAACCGCCAACCTGGTCTATGAAAAGACCATCGAGCGCCTCAACGCGCCCGACGTCACTGAGCAGCAGTTCCGCGACGAACTGGCCGCCCTGACCCTGGGCTGCGGTGCCGTGGCGATGGTGCTGACGCGCCGCGCGCTGGCGCCGGAAGCCCCGCGCTACAAGGGCGGCGTGACCCGCTCGGCGACCGAGTGGAACAAGCTCTGCCGCGGTAACCTCGACCGCATGGTCACCGACACCCGCATGCTGCTGATCGAGGGCATGAAGCTGGCCACCAAGACCTTCGCCGCCGCCAAGGTCGCGCTGGGCTGGGCCGTGGACGAACTGGACCAGTTCGTCATCCACCAGGTCAGCCGCCCGCACACGCAGGCGTTCGTGAAGTCCTTCGGCATCGACCCGAAGAAGGTCATGACCATCTTTACCGAGCACGGCAACATCGGCCCGGCCAGCGTGCCGATCGTGCTGAGCAAGCTGAAGGAACTGGGCAAGCTGAAGAAAGGCGACCGCATCGCCCTGCTCGGCATCGGCTCGGGCCTGAACTGCACGATGGCCGAGGTGGAGTGGTAATCCCACCCGGCATTCGCATACCAGGGGCCGGTTCGCCGGCCCTTTTCTTTGACGGCGGCGACGCGCGATGAACCTTCCCGGCTATCCCTCCCATCCGAAGCGCTTCGAGGTCCGTCCGGGCCTGTCGATGAACTACCTCGACGAAGGTCCGCGCGATGGCGAGGTGGTGGTGATGCTGCACGGCAATCCGTCGTGGAGCTATTACTGGCGCACGCTTGTGGCGGGCCTGTCGGACACTTACCGCTGCATCGTGCCCGACCACATCGGCATGGGCCTGTCCGACAAGCCGGACGACAGCCGCTACGAGTACACCCTGCAGTCGCGTGTGGACGATGTCGCCGCACTGCTCACGCATCTCGGCATCACCGGCCCGGTCACGCTGGCCGTGCACGACTGGGGCGGCATGATCGGTTTCGGCTGGGCGCTGTCGCACGCCGCGCAGGTGAAGCGGCTGGTCATCACCAACACCGCCGCGTTCCCGATGCCGGCGGCGAAGAAGATGCCGTGGCAGATCGGGCTCGGTCGCGACTGGACCATCGGCGAGTGGATCATCCGCGGCTTCAACGCCTTCTCCGCGGGCGCCTCGTGGATCGGCGTCGAGCGGCGCATGCCGGCTGACGTGCGCCGCGCCTATGTGTCGCCGTACGACACCTGGGCGAACCGCATCTCCACCATCCGCTTCATGCAGGACATCCCGCTGGGTCCGCAGGACAAGGCGTGGTCGCTGCTGGACGCCGCCGGCAAGGCGCTGCCGTCGTTCGCCGACCGTCCCGCGTTCCTCGGCTGGGGGCTGAAGGATTTCGTGTTCGACCGGCACTTCCTGGACGGCTTCCGCGCCGCGCTGCCGAATGCGGAAGTGCATGCGTACGAAGACGCCGGTCACTACGTACTGGAAGACAAGCACGAAATCCTGGTGCCGCTGATCCGCGATTTCCTGGATCGCCATCCGTTGCCATAGAGCGGAGTCCGCTCCACTGTCCTCCGGCCGGTACCGGGATGCCTGACGGGACACGGAGCCGAGCAAGCTCGGCTCTACGTTGTTCGCGGTCAGTCCCCACCCTCTGGCCCCAGACGTCTCGTACACGGCCCGTCATCGCATGGAACGCGTAGAGCGGAGCTCGCTCCGCTGCTCTTCGGTCCGGCGCTTGGATACCCGACGGGACACGGACCCGAGCGAGCACGGTTCTACGATCGACCGTGCACGGTCAGAGCTCCGGCAGCGGATTCTTGTCCGCCTCCACCACGCCTACCCAGTCCGCCTCCACCAGCAGCGGCAGGCCGTGCGCCAACCGCGCCTTGTCGCACTGCGCGCTGCGTTCGCCGAACTCCAGCGACGCTGGCACCAGCGCGCACACCGACGGGCGCCGGTCGTGGATCGTGCAGCGGCTGTAGCGGCCGATGTCGGCATCCAGCGCGACGCACCAGGGACGCTTCTGCGAAGTGCCGCGCATCACGCGCTCGTGCACGCGCAGCGGCTCGGTCAGCTCGATCGGCACCACGCCGCCCTGCTCCGGGTCTGCCTCGCTCCAGTGGAAGCTGACGCGGAAGTGGGCGCAGCAGGCGCCGCAGGTCAGGCACGGATGCATTGGCGGGTGACTGGCGACGTTGCACGGGCGGGACGCGCATTCTGCCTGCGCCGCGGGCTGACGCAAGTACCGTCCAGCGGCGACAATGGCCGCATGACCGAACCGTGCAACATCGCCGCCAGCCTGCCCCGGCTGGCCCGCGAGCGGCCCGACCAGGTGGCGATGCGCTGCCCCGACGGCGCAGGCCGCTACACCCGCGACCTCACCTATGCGCAGCTGGACGCGCGCAGCGACGCCATCGCCGCCGGGCTGGGTGCCTACGGAATCGGCCGTGGCACGCGCGCGGTGGTGATGGTGCGGCCGTCGCCGGACTTCTTCCTGCTGATGTTCGCCCTCTTCAAGGCCGGTGCCGTGCCGGTGCTGGTGGACCCGGGCATCGACCGGCGTGCGCTGAAGCAATGCCTGGACGAAGCCGAGCCCGCCGCCTTCATCGGCATCCCGCTGGCGCAGCTCGCGCGTTGCGCACTGGGCTGGGCGAAATCGGCGAAGAAGATCGTCACCGTCGGCACGCGCTGGGGCTGGGGCGGCACCACGCTGGCGAAGATCGAGGCGCGCGGCGCCGGTGCCGGCCCGCAACTCGCGGACACTTCGCCCGACGATGTCGCCGGCATCCTGTTCACCAGCGGCTCCACCGGCGTGCCGAAGGGCGTGGTGTACCGCCATCGCCACTTCGTCGCGCAGATTGACCTGCTGCGCAACGCGTTCGGCATGCAGCCCGGCGGCGTCGACCTGCCGACGTTCCCGCCATTCGCGCTGTTCGATCCCGCGCTCGGGCTGACCTCGGTGATCCCCGATATGGATCCCACGCGTCCGGCCAGCGCCGATCCCGAAAAGCTGCACGCCGCCATCGCGCGCTTCGGCGTCACCCAGCTGTTCGGTTCGCCGGCGCTGATGAAGGTGCTCGCCGACCATGGCCAGCCGCTGCCGACGGTGCAGCGCGTGACGTCGGCCGGTGCACCGGTACCGCCGGACGTCGTCGCGAAGATCCGCACATTGCTGCCGGACAGTGGCCAGTTCTGGACGCCGTACGGCGCCACCGAATGCCTGCCGGTCGCCGTCATCGAAGGGCGCGAACTGGAAGCCACGCGCGCGGACACGGAAGCCGGTGCCGGCACCTGCGTCGGCCGCGCCGTGCCGCCGAACGAGGTCCGCATCATCCGCATTACCGATGACGCCATCGCCGACTGGGCCGAGGTCGAGATACTGAAGGACGGCGAGGTCGGCGAGATCACCGTCGCCGGACCCACCGCCACCGACACCTACTTCCGTCGCGATGCCGCCACCCGCATCGCCAAGATCCACGAAACGCAGGTCGACGGCGGCACGCGCATCGTGCACCGCATGGGCGACGTAGGCTGGTTCGATGGTGAAGGCCGACTGTGGTTCTGCGGCCGAAAGACGCAGCGCGTCGAAACCGCCGACGGCCCGCTCTACACCGAGCAGGTCGAACCCGTCTTCAACACGCATCCGCAGGTGCGCCGCACCGCACTGGTCGGCGTCGGCGAAGCGGGACGCCAGCAGCCCGTGCTCTGCTACGAACTGCATCCCGGTGCCAGCGCCGATCCGTCGCGCATCGAAGCCGAGTTGCGCGCGATCGCCGCGCGCCATCCGCACACCGCACGGATGGCCGCCTACCTGCCGCATCCGGGCTTCCCGGTCGACATCCGCCACAACGCCAAGATCGGCCGCGAGAAGCTGGCTGTGTGGGCGACAACCCAGCTGGAGCAACCTGCATGAAGATCCTCGTCACCGGTGGCGGTGGTTTCCTTGGCCAGGCGCTGTGCCGCGGCCTGGTCGAGCGCGGGCACGAGGTGATCAGCTTCAACCGCGGCCACTACCCGGTGCTGCGCGAACTCGGGGTGGGGCAGGTACAGGGCGACCTGGCCGACGGCCACGCGGTGATGCATGCCGCCGCAGGCGTGGACGCGATCTTCCACAACGCCGCCAAGGCGGGGGCGTGGGGCAGCTACAAGAGCTACCACGACGCCAACGTGGTCGGCACGCAGAACGTGCTGGACGCCTGCCGCACGCACGGCATCGGTCGTCTCGTCTACACCTCCACGCCCAGCGTGACGCATCGCGCCACGCATCCCGTGGAAGGCGGCAGCGCCGCCGACGTGCCGTATGGCGAGGGCTTCAAGGCGCCGTATGCCACCACCAAAATGATCGCGGAGAAGGCAGTGCTGGCTGCCAACGACGCCACGCTGGCGACGGTCGCGCTGCGTCCGCGGCTGATCTGGGGACCGGGCGATCATCAGATCCTGCCGCGGCTGGTGTCGCGGGCGCGCGCCGGCCGCCTGCGCATCGTCGGCAGCGGCGAGAACCGTGTCGACACCACCTACATCGACAACGCCGCGCAGGCGCACTTCGACGCGTTCGACCACCTCGCGCCGGGCGCGGCCTGCGCCGGCAATGCTTACTTCATCTCCAACGGCGAGCCGTGGCCGATGCGCAAGCTGCTGAACGCGCTCTTGGAGACCGCCGGTGCACCGCGCGTCGACAGGCAACTGTCGTTCAAGGCTGCGTACCGCATCGGCGCGGTCTGCGAGACGCTGTGGACGGTATTGCCGCTGAAAGGCGAGCCGCCGATGACGCGCTTCCTCGCCGAACAACTGAGCACGGCGCACTGGTACGACATGGCGCCTGCGCGGCGCGACTTCGGCTACGTGCCGCGTGTGTCGATGGACGAGGGCTTCGAGCGCCTGCGCGCCTGGTTGCACGCCCATCCGGTGTAGGAGAGGTCTCAGGCTCGGCCGCATTTCATTGGAAACACGAGCAAGCCAATTCGCCGATCAGGACGCGCTGCGGCGCGCTCCCTGACCTGCATGCGTAGCGCCGGCTCGAAGCGGGCGCACGACGTCCTCCGCAAGCATGGCCTTCACGCGTGAATCACGAGGCTGAAGGCTTTCCTTACCGTGCTGCAGCGCGCTCACGCGGCGATGACTTCCGCCATTCCAGCATGTCCCACGCCACTACCGGCTGCACTACTGGCCACATGCCAAAGGGAGTTTCCATGCTGCGCTACGCCGTCATCTTCTTCGTCATCGCACTCATCGCCGCCGTCCTGGGTTTCAGCGGCATCGCCGGCGCCGCCACCAACATCGCGTGGGTGCTGTTCGTCGTGTTCGTGATCCTGGCGATCATCTCGCTGCTGCGCGGCAAGCGGGTCTGACGTCACGTTGTCTCTCCGCCGGGACGGCAGGATGCCGTCGAGCCCGCCCCGAGCCCGCACGAAGCAGGCAGACGGGCGGGCGGGGCGCACACGCAGCGCCGTCGGCCTGTCGATGCCCGGTACCCCGCCGTACCGCCCTGTGCGACATGCGACAGGGGTCATCCGCGTGAACAGGCCCTAGAATGACGACATGGACCTGTCTCCGTTCGATGCCCTCAAGCCCCTCGCCGGCCGCGCACTGGAAGTCGCGCTCAACCAGGCGCTGTTGCTGGACCCCGATACCGCCGCGGCCCTTCTGCCGCTCGAAGGCCGACGTATCCAGTTGAAGGTCGATGTCCCGCCGCTGGCGATGGACATCATGGTCGGAGGCGGTCGCTTGCAGGTCGGGCCCGCGAGCGAAGTGCAGGAAGCCGACCTTGCCGTGCGCGGCACGCTCGGTGGCCTGCTCGGCCAGTTGCCGTTTTTCCGCCGCGACCACGCGACGCCCGTCGGCAAGGTGAAGGTCTCCGGCGATGCCGACCTCGCGCGCCGCCTGCAGACGCTGGCGACCCGTTTCGATCCCGACTGGTCGCTGCCGTTCACGCGCATGTTCGGCGACGTGATGGGCGTGCAGGTCGCCCATGCGGTACGCGGCGGTCTGCAGCAGGTGCGGCACGCGGCGGGCAATTTCGCCGAGAGTGCGGCGGATTACGTCACCGAGGAATCGCGCGATGTCGTCGGCCGCGAGGAACTCGAGGCCTTCCATGACAAGGTCGATGCGATCCGCGACGACGTCGAGCGCATGGCGGTGCGCGTCGGTCGCCTTGCCGCGCGCGTGGAGCATCGCTCATGAAGTCGGTGTTGCGGGCCAGCCGCATCGGCCGGGTATTGCTCCGCTATCGCCTCGATGACCTGCTCGACGGCACCCCGGTCGAACGCTGGCTGCGCCTCGGCCGTCCGTTCGTGCCGCGCGCCTCGGCCGAGATCGCCGCCCAGCCGCGCGGTGCGCGCCTGCGGCTGGCGCTGCAGGAGCTGGGGCCGATCTTCGTCAAGTTCGGACAGATCCTGTCCACGCGGCGCGACCTGATCCCACCCGACATCGCCGAGGAACTGACCCTGCTGCAGGACCGTGTCGCCCCGTTCGACGGCGACCGCGCGCGTGCACTGGTGGAGGCGGAACTCGGTCGCCCGATCCACGAAGCGTTCGAGCAGTTCGACACCACGCCGCTCGCGTCCGCGTCGATCGCGCAGGTGCACGCGGCCACGCTGCCCGGCGGGCGCGAGGTCGTGGTCAAGGTGCTGCGCCCCGACATCCGCAAGCAGATCGCCGGCGACATCGCGCTACTGGAGAGCGTCGCGGCCATCGTCGAGCGTGCGCATCCCAGCGCTGACAAGATCCGCCCGCGCGAGATCGTCGCCGAGATCGAGAACACGCTGGCGGCCGAGCTCGACCTGCAGCGCGAGGCCGGCAATGCCAGCCTGTTGCGGCGCAACTGGTCGGAGTCGCCGGACCTGTATGTGCCCGAGGTGATCTGGTCGCATACCGCCGAGCGCGCGATGACGATGGAACGCGTGCGCGGCATCCCGTCCGACGACATCGCGGCACTGGACGCCGCCGGCATCGACCGCAAGGCGCTGGCCGCCAAGGGCGTGCGCGTGTTCTACCAGCAGGTGTTCCGCGACAACTTCTTCCACGCCGACGCGCACGCCGGCAACATCTGGGTCGATCCGGAGCGGAAGACGGATCCGAGCTTCATCGCGCTGGACTTCGGCATCATGGGCCAGCTCTCGCGCGACGACCAGTACTGGCTCGCCGAGAACTTCATGGCGATCTTCAATCGCGACTACCGCCGCATCGCCGAGTTGCACGTGCAGGCCGGCTGGATGCCGTCGCACATCCGCATCGACGAGCTGGAAGCGGCCGCGCGCGCGGTCTGCGAGCCGTACTTCACCCGCCCGCTCAGCGAGATCTCGCTGGCCGAGGTGCTGGCCAAGCTGTTCCGCACCGCGCAGCGCTACGAGCTGACGCTGCAGCCGCAGCTGATCCTGTTGCAGAAGACGCTGCTGAACATCGAAGGCGTCGGCCGCCAGCTCGATCCGCAGATCGACATCTGGGCGGTGGCGCGACCGGTGCTGGAGCGCATCCTGCTGGAACGCTACAGCCCGCAGCGCGCCGCGCAGGAATTCCGCAAGCGCCTGCCGGAGATCATGACCCACGCGCCGGACATGCCGCGTCTGGTGCACGCGTGGCTCAGCCAGCAGGTGGAGGGCCGCCACGAACTGGCACTGCGCTCGAAGGATCTCGCCGATCTCGCACTGACGATGAAGGGCATGCAGCGCCGTGTCGTCGCTGCGATCCTCGGCGTCGGACTGCTGATCGTCGCGGCCGTGCTGTACGCGCTGGAAGCGGGCGGGCCGAGCCTGTTCGACGTGCCCGCCGCGGCGTGGATCGCCGGCATCGGCGGGCTGTGGGCGCTGCTGGCGGCGTGGCCGCGGCGGTGAGGCGGGAACGAGGGAAGAGGAGTGAGGAGTGAGTAGAGCGAGGACTGCTCTTTCGCTCACGACTCACTCCTTCCCGTTCACTGCTCGCCTTACCGCCCATCGCCAGCCCAACCCCACCTGCAAGGGCAAGGTCAGCAGGCAGGCCAGGGTGAACCAGCGCGGGAAGTCGTCCCATGCTGCCACGGTCACGTAGACGCCCAGGACCCCATAGATCGCGAAGATCGTCCACGCATGCGCGGTCTTCGCCACCGCCGCGACGCCCACCATCAACGCACTGCCGACGAGTCCGGCCAGGAAGACCCACAGCAGGTCGTAGGCCAGGCGCGCATCGCCGCCGGGCGGCAGCCGAAGCAGCAGGGCGAGTTCGCCGCCGGCCAGGTTCACCAAGGGGATCGCGACGATGGCCAAGGTCAGCGCCAGCACGCTGCGCAGCACGATGATCGTGGGGTTCGCCACCGTTCCCGTCTCTCCATGAACAGGCCCCATTGAAGCACGCCCCCTCGAAGCGCGCCCGCCGTCAGGCAGGCGGGTCGCGTGCATTGACGCGCCCGCAACGATTCTTTCGCGCGCCGTGCGCATGGCGCGCGCTACGGTACAGGCTCATTCGTACGGGAGTTCCCCCATGAGCCACCTGACCGGAAAGCGCGTCGCCATCCTCGCCACCGACGGTTTCGAGCAGTCCGAGCTGACCGAGCCACTGCGTGCGCTGAAGGAACACCAGGCGCAGGTCGACATCGTGTCGCTGGAGAGCGGCCGCATCCAGGGTTTCCAGCATTTCGACAAAGGCGACCAGGTCGATGTCGATCACGTGCTGTCCGAGGTCAGCGCGCAGGACTACGACGCGCTCGTCATTCCCGGCGGGCTGTTCAACCCCGACGCGTTGCGCGTCGACGAGCAGGCATTGGCGTTCACGCGCGGCTTCTTCGAGGCCGGCAAGCCGGTCGGTGCGATCTGCCACGGCCCCTGGGTACTCGCCAATGCCGATGTGCTGAAAGGCCGCACCATCACCTCGGTGCCGAACATCCGCAAGGACCTGGAGAACGCGGGGGCCACCTGGAAGGACGACGAAGTGATCGTCGACAAGGGCCTGGTCACCAGCCGCACACCGAAGGACCTGCCTGCGTTCTGCGCGAAGCTGGTCGAAGAGATCGCGGAGGGCAAGCACGGCGGCCAGCGCCGTTCGGCATGAACCGCACCCGCGATGCCACGCACCTCAGCGTGGTGTCGTCGATGCGGGAGGCGTGTCCGGTGCGCAGCGCGGCAGCGGCAACGGCCCGAACACCTTCGTGGTGCCGGCGAAGCCGCCTTGTTCGACCACGTACACCGCACGCGCGCGCGTGTCGACATGCACGAACTGCTGGTAGCCGTCGGCGACCTGGCCCATGTCCGCGAGCGGCGCGCCCAGCGAGTCCAGCACATCGGCCGGCGGCGACGCCATCACCGGCCATGCCTGCTGGATGCCGTAGGGACTGACAAAGGGTTTCAGTCGCTGCGCAACGCAAGCGCTGGCGGGTTCGCCGATGGCGGCGGGTACAGGCGCGTCGCGGCCGTCGTGGGGAACCGATGCAGCCAGCAGCAGTACGAGGGCGTGCATGCCTCAGCGGATCCGCGGGTCGTCGATCTGGATGCTGGCGTAGCGCAGCTGAGCGCCACGGACAACGCTGCAGCGGACCGCGACGTCCTGCCCGTCCGCGCGCAGCTTGCCTTCGACGAACAGGGTGTTGCCGCGGTCGACCTGCGACGAAGTCCATTGATAGGTCGGCATGCTGCGCGCGGCGTAGCGCGCTTCGGCCTCGGCGCGGCACCAGCCCACCAGGTCGTTGGCGCTGTTGATGGTGCGGTCGAGGTAGTACGGATCGTGGGCGCCGGCCTGTCCGGCGAAGGCGAACAGCGTGGCGATGAGCAATGACATGGCGATCTCTCGCTGATACGGAGTGATGGTCACGGACGCGGCCTATACTGCGGCCGGTTCCCGTGGACGAGGCGCGCATGAAGAGGATCGCACGTGGCATCGCATGGCTGGCGCTGGTGATGGCGACCGGTTTCAGTGCCGGTTTATCCGCGGCGGACGACACGCCACTTTCCGTGATGAGCTTCAACATCCGCCTGCCCGTCGAGAGCGATGGCGCCGACTACTGGGAGACGCGCAAGCCGCTGGCGGTGAAGATGCTGCGGGAGCAGGCGCCCGATGTGATCGGGCTGCAGGAACTGGTGAAGGCCCAGGCCGATTATCTGGCGAAGGAGCTGCCGCAGTACGCGTGGTTCGGCCGTGGGCGCGACGCCGATGGCGGCGGCGAGCGCATGGGCGTGTTCTACCGGAAGGACCGGCTGACGGTCGTCGAGGCCGGCGACTTCTGGTTGTCCGATACGCCGACCGTTCCCGGCAGCATCACGTGGAACCACCTGCATCCGCGTCTGGTGACGTGGGCGCTGTTCGAGCGTCGCGCCGACGGCAAGCGCTTCTATGTCTTCAACACGCATCTGCCGTACCGCGACCAGGACGAAGCCGCGCGCGTGAAAGGCGCGAAGGCCATCGCCGCGCATCTGGCCACGTTGCCGGCCGGGGTACCGGTGGTGCTGACCGGCGACTTCAACACCACGCCCGACAGCGAGGTGCATGCGGTGCTGGCCCGCACGCTGCAGGATGCGTGGACGACCGCGCCACGCGTCGAGGGCAGCGAGGCCACGTTCCACGGGTTCACGGGCAAGGCCGACAGGCGCATCGACTGGATCTTCGTGAAGGGCGTGCAGCTGGAATCGGTGACATCGGTGACCACGCGCTGGAACGACCGCTATCCCTCCGACCACTTCCCGCTGGTGGTGACGCTGAAGCTGCCGTAGCGCGGGATCGGACCATCGGGCACGAACAGCGGAAGATCGGGCCTTTGAGGCCGGTCTCCGGGCACGACGTGTCATTGATCGCTTCGACAATGCCATCGCTGGGTCCGGAAACGCGATGGGATGGCATGGAGAACGCATCGATCGCTTTCCCGAACCCGGCGACCGCTTTTCGCATGCCATCGATCGGTCTTTTCCAGCCATCGATGGCTTTGTACGCAAGAGGGATCGGATGGTGGAAGCCATCGATGGCAAGGGAGCGCTCGATCTTCCGCATCCCGGTCGCCACCGTGGGGATTTCGGGGCCCATCGATAGTGCCCGAGCCTCGCGGATGGCGCTCAAGTGCCCCATGGAGCTTCGTGCGAGATGGCGCGGACGGTCCTTGTAGGAGCGACGTAAGTCGCGATGAGGCGTTACCGACAGCCCGTCGCGACTTACGTCGCTCCCACGGCGAGAAGGATTTCCGGGCATCCATCTGGTCTGGACCTGCTCGCCTTTTGCGGTCCTCGACACCGTTCCCCACAGGCAGGACGAGGGGAGCCTCCCCGCCTGCGGCGCAAACAACAACGGCCCCGTGCGGGGCCGTCGTCGATGCAGGGAGCGTCAGAGGCGTGCTCCGTCAGCGTTCCGTGCGCTCGCGGTGTTTCTCCGCCATGAACCACATCGCGCCACCCCAGACCAGGCCGCCGATGGGAAAGCCGATCAGCGCGGCCGTCAGCAGTGGCAGGAACTCCCGCTCGGTGAACACCGCCATCAATCCGCACCACAGCAGCGCGGTGGCGATGCCCCAGCCGAGCATGCCGCGCAACACGATGAAGCGCAGGGGCCCCTGGTCGCGGATCTTCTGCCAGCGCGCGAGGGCGGCCTCGCGCCTGGCGTCGGTACCGGTGTTCATGGCGTCCCTCCCGGAGTGGCCGATGCGCTTGTCGTCTTCTTGGCGAAATCGCCCGCCACGAACACGCTGAGCGCCTGCGGCTTCAGGTGCTTGCGCATCGCCGCGTTGACCTGATCCCGGGTCAGTGCGGCGTACTTCGCATCCAGGTCGGCGGTGAACTGCATGGTGCGGCCGAAGTACAACTGGTCGGTCAGCATGCCGGCGATCGTGCCGTCCTCGGCGCGGGCCTGCTCGCGTTCGGTCAGCGTGCCGGCTACGGCGTCCTTCAGCTCGTCGGCGGTGATGCCGTCCTTCAACAGCCTGTCCAGTTCCTCGCGCACCAGCGCTTCTACCTTGGCCATGTTCTCGGGCGCGGCGATGGCCTGCACGGTGAAGCTGCCGGCGTCGTCCTGGCCGCTGCGGCTGTCGTCGGCACGGATGCCGCTGGAGACGCCGTAGCTGAGACCTTCCTGCTGGCGGATGCGATCGCCCAGGCGCGACTTCAGCGCGCCGCTGCCGAAGATGCGATTGGCGACGATCATCGCGGGATAGTCCGCATCGGTCACGCGCAGCGACAGGTTCTGCCGGGCCAGCAGCACGGCGTTGGGCTTGTCCGGCGTCTCGAACCGCTGCTGCTTCGCCGCCACATCGGTGTAGCGCGTATCGATGGACGCGTATGGCGTGCCCGCCTGCCAGCCGGCGAACAGCCGCTCCAGCTGCGCGCGCACGGCCACCGGGTCGAAATCACCGACGATGGCGATCTCGCCTTCGGACGTGCCGTAGAAGTCGCGATGGAACGCGCGCACGTCGTCGAGCTTCAGCGCCTTCATCATCGCGATGGATTCGTCCAGCGTGCGGTTGCGAAGCGGATGGCCGGCGGGCCACGGGTCGAAGTACTGCGCCAGCGCGCGGCCGGCGATCGCGCCCGGCTCCTGGCGCGAAGCTTCCATGCCGGTCAGGGCCTGCACGCGCAACTGCTCGAACTCATCCTGCGGGAACGCCGGGTTACGCAGCACGTCGGCCGCCAGCGCCAGCGCATCGGCGAGGTATTCGCGCCGGGTCTGCAGGCCGATCGCCGCGCCCTGCAGGCTGCCGCTGATGCTGCCCTGCGTCTTCAACTGGTCCATGCGCTGGTCGATCTGCGCGCGCGTCAGTGTCTTGCTGCCGCGCATCAGCATCGCGCCGGCCATGCCGGCGGCGCCCTCGCGGCCGGTCAGCGCGGCCTCGTCGGCGAAACGGAAGTTGGCGTCGACGATCACCGTGCCGCCGCGCGTCTTCTTCGGCAGCAGCGACACGCGCAGCGCCTTGCCCAGGATGAAGGTCTGCGTGCGCGCTTCGATGTTCTGCGGCGAGGGATCGAACCGCTCGCCCGCAGTGACCGCGGCGCGGCCGGTGTAACCATCCACCAGGGTGGCGACCGCGGGCGCGGCGGGAATCTCCACCCGCTCCGGCGCCTCGCTGGGGATGAAGCGGCCCAGTGTGCGGTTGCTCGACTTCAGGTAGGTCGCGGCGACGCGGTTCACGTCGGCGGCGGTGACCTTCTCGATCGCATCGCGACTGGTGAACAGCAGGCGCCAGTCGCCGGCGGACTGGAATTCCGACAGGCCCATGCCGACCGCGTTGACGTCGGTGAAGTACAGGTCGTAGGCGTTGCCGATGCGCTGCTTGGCCTCATCGACCTCCTGCTGCGTGATCGGCTGTGCGGCGATCTGTTCGACCTGCTTCAGCAGTTCGGCTTCGGTCTTCTTCGCATCGCCGTCGGCCGGGATGACGGCGACGGCGGTCAGCAGGCCGGGATCGCGCATGGACTCGCTGTTGGCGCCGCTGCCGGCCGCCAGCCTGCCTTCGACGAGGGCCTTGTGCAGACGTCCGCCCGGCGTGTGGCCCAGCACGTTCGCCAGCACGCTCAGCGGCGCGTTGTCGGCATGCGCGACGGCGGGCACGTGGTAGGCGGTAGCGACCAGCCGCAGGTTGCCGACGCGGCGCACGGTGACCTCGCGCTCGCCGTCCTGCGCGGGCTCGACCGTGTAGAAGCGCGGCAGCGCGCGCGCCGGCTTCTTCAGCGGTCCGAAGTGGCGCGCGATGCGCGCCAGCACGTCGGCGGTGTCGATGCGCCCGGCGACGATCAGGGTCGCGTTGTCCGGCTGGTACCACTGGCGGTAGAACGCCTGCAGCCTGTCGATCGGCACGCCTTCCACGTCGCTGCGCGCGCCGATGGTGGTGTTGCCGTAGTTGTGCCACAGGAAGGCGGTGGAACGGATGCGCTGGAACAGCACGCCGCCGGGATTGTTCTCGCCGGCTTCCAGTTCGTTGCGGACCACGGTCATCTCGCTGTCCAGGTCCTTCTTCGCGACGTTGGAATGGACCATGCGGTCGGCTTCCATCGTCAGCACCCACTCCAGGGTGTCGGTGTTGGCCGGGAACGAGGCGAAGTAATTGGTGCGATCCAGGCCGGTGGTGGCGTTGAAGTCGATGCCGCGCTTCTTCATCTCGCCGCTGATGTCGGACTGCGTGGGCGTGCCCTTGAACAGCAGGTGCTCGAGCAGGTGCGCCATGCCGGTCTCGCCGTAGTTCTCGTGCACCGAGCCGACGTTGTAGACCAGGTTCACCGTCACCGTCGGCTTGGTGGCGTCGGGGAACAGCAGCACGCGCAGGCCGTTGGCCAGGGTGTATTCGCTGATGCCCTCGATGCTGGGGCCGGCAGCGACGCCTTTCGGCAGCGCCGTCTGCGCCTGCAGCGCGGTGGGCGCGCCCAGGGCCAGCGTGATGGCCAGTCCGAGTGCGACAATGAAGCGGGGTGACGACATCCACGATCCTCCAACAGGGCCGCGGGCGTCCATCGCGTGCGGCGGACCCCGAGTTTCGCAGATTTGCAGGAAAGGGTGATTCATGGATCAGGAGGAGACCACGACCGACGACGGCGCGTTGCCGGTGCTGTATGCCGATGCGCAGATCGCGGTGGTGAACAAGCCGGCGGGCGTGATGGCGCACGACAGCAAGCTGGCGCGCGGCGAGACGGACTTCGTCGCCGACCGCCTGCGCGCGCAGTTCGGCAAGCCGATCTTCCTGATCCACCGGCTGGACCGCGCCACCAGCGGCTGCCTGCTGGTGGCGTTCGACCGCGACAGCGCGTCCACGCTGGGCAAGGTGCTGATGTCGCGCGAGGTGCAGAAGGATTACCTGGCCGTCTGCCGCGGCTGGCCGGAGCCGGACTTCATCGTCGACCACGCCATCGACGGCGGCCCGGGCAAGCCGGAGAAGAAGCCGGCGTTGACGCGCTTCATGCGGCTGGCGACGGGCGAGCTGCCGTTGCCGTCGGGCGACTTCGAGACCTCACGCTATGCGTTGCTCCGTTGTCAGCCGGAGACCGGCCGCTTCCGCCAGATCCGTCGCCATCTGAAGCATGCGTTCCATCACCTGATCGGCGATACCAGCCACGGCGATGGCCGCCACAACCGCCACTTCCGCATGCACGGCGTGCATCGCATGCTGCTGCACGCGGTGCGGCTGTCGTTCCCGCATCCGGTGACCGGCGAGCGTGTCGAGGCGGTGGCGCCGCTGGATGCGGAGTTCCTGAAGGCGTTTGCGTTGTTCGGGTGGGAAGAGGATCTGCGCTGAGCGTGCCGCGATCGGGCTGATCGGAGGAGTGGGATAGTCGGTGTGGGAGCGACGTAAGTCGCGATGGGCCACCGGTGAAGCTTCATCGCGACTTACGTCGCTCCCACATCTATTATCCCGGGGGCAACCTCACCCCACCTGCATCGCCGCCAGCACCATCAGCGCGACCGCGCACAGCATGCCGACGAGCCAGATGAAGCTGCGCAGCGACTGCTTGTCGGCCAGGTAGAAGACGCCGTGCAGCACGCGCGCGACGACGAAGGCGATGGCGAGCGGTGTGATCGTCGCTGCCGGCACGCCGGCCAACTGCGCCATCAGCACGCCGGCGACGAAGGCGGGAAATGCCTCGAAACCGTTGAGATGCGCGGCGTTGGCGCGCTGCACTTTGTAGTTGCCGTCCTGTTTGGCCAGCCACGCGCGCGGATTGCGGTTGTTGTAGCGCTCGCCGGACCGCTTGGCGATGAAGACCCACAGGTACGGCAGCAGGGCGGTGATCAGGATGCACCAGTAAGCGATGGCCATGCGTATTCCCTCCGAGGATGGCGCAGGGTAGTGCGCGTGCGGGGTGGGCGTCCATGCTCCTGTCCCTCGCCCCGACACGGGAAGAGGGGGTGAGGGGGGCGATGGCGTGCTGCCGGTTGCCAGGAAAGAGTGGTGTGGGAGCGACGTCCGTCGCGATGGGCCGCCGGTAACGCCTCATCGCGACGGACGTCGCTCCCACAGGAAAGAGGGTCGGTCGAACGAGTGGCCGGCAAAAAAGAAAACGGCGCCTTCCGGCGCCGTCTTCGTATCGCATCACAGCCGCCGGCTTATTTCTTCGCCGGCTCCGTCTTCATCATCGCGTCGCGCGCGGCCTTGAAGGGGTTGCCGTCGTACCAGGTCGGCCAGGTGTCTTCGACCGCCAGGTCCTTGCCCACGCCGTACAGCGCCTGCAGGTCCTGCACCACGCCGTCCAGTTTCCAGCCGTCGTGCACTTCGTCGCTGGCCTGGTGGTAGCGCTTGGCGTACTCCTCGCTTGCCGCCTTGCCGGCTTCCACGCCGCCTGCCAGCAGGTCGTTGCCGCCCTTGGCGTACAGCGCCGGCACGCCGGCCTTGGCGAAGTTGAAGTGGTCGCTGCGGAAGTAGTAGCCGCCGGCCGGGTTGCCTTCCTCGGCGAGCACGCGGCCCTGCTGGTCGGCGTAGACCTTCAGCATGTCTTCCAGCTGCGAGTTGCCCTTGCCGGTGACGACGAAGTCGCGCGACTTGCCGCCCACGCTCATCGCGTCGAGGTTGATCACGCCGGCGATCTTGTTGAGCGGGAAGGTCGGGTGCGCGACGTAGTACTTGGAACCGAGCAGGCCGGATTCCTCCAGCGTCACCGCCACGAACACCACCGAGCGCGCAGGTTTCGGATCCTGGTGGGCGAAGGCTTCGGCGATCTCCAGGATGCCGGCCACGCCGGTCGCGTTGTCGACCGCGCCGTTGTAGATGTTGTCGCCCTCTTCGCCTTCATGCTTGCCCAGGTGGTCCCAATGGGCCATGTACAGCACGGCCTCGTCGGGCTTGCTGGCGCCCGGCAGCAAGCCGATGACGTTGCGCGAGGTCTTCTCGGTAATAGTGCTCTTGAGCGTGGCGGACACCTGCGCTTTCAGCGGCACCGGCTTGAAGCCGCGCTTGCCGGCGCTGGCGTAGGCGGCTTCGAGGTCCAGGCCGGCATCGGCGAACAGCTGTTTGGCGGCATCGGCGCTCAGCCAGCCCTGCAGCGGGATGCGCTTCTCCGGATCGTCCTTGGCCGGCAGGTCGTACTGCGCGCCGGACCAGGAATTCTTCACCACGTCCCAACCGTAGCTGGCACCGGCGGTGTCGTGCACGATCAGCGCGGCGGCGGCGCCCTTGCGCGCGGCCTCTTCGAACTTGTAGGTCCAGCGGCCGTAGTAGGTCATGCGGTTGCCGCCGAACAGCGTCTCGTCCTTGCTGTGGAAGCCCGGGTCGTTGACGAACATCACCACGGTCTTGCCGGTCCAGTCCTGGCCGGCGTAATCGTTCCACTTCTGCTCGGGCGCATCGACGCCGTAGCCGACGAACACCAGGTCGCTGGCGTCCAGCGTGACGTCGGTCTGGCCGGTGCGGGTGCCGATGACGTAATCGGTGCCAAACTTCAGGTCGCGCTTGCCGGTCGAGGTGGTCAGCGACAGCGTGGTCGCGGCCTCGTCGGCGGTGGTCTCCACCATCGGCACGTTCTGGAAGTAGCTGCCGTTGTTGCCCGGCTGCAGGCCGATGCGCTTCATCTGCGCTTCGAGGTAGGCGGCGGTCTTCTCTTCGCCGACCGAGCCGGGCGCGCGGCCTTCGAACTCGTCCGACGCCAGCGTGTTCACCATCTCGGCGAAGTCGCCTTCGGTGATGTCGGCGGTGAAGGCGTGCGCGGCGGCGGGCGGCGTGGCGGCTTCTGGCGCGGCAGCGGGCGCCTCGGGTTCGCGCTTGCACGCGGCCAGGGCGGCCGCGGTGGCAAGCACCAGCATCAACTTGCGGGACATCGGGATTCCTCAACGAACGGAATCCCGATTCTAGCGGAACGGCCTGGCGGCAATGGACGGGTCGGGCTCAGCACGAGCAGTGCCCCACCCCAGTCCTCCCCCGCGGGCGGGGGAGGGAGCAGGACGGGTTACTCTGCCGGGGCGGTGTCGGTGCTGAACGGCTTGGCGGTGGCGCCGGTCACCGGGCCGATCTTGGCGCTGGTGTGCACGTAGAGGGTGACGGGGCGCTCGAACACCAGCGGGCCATTCACTTCGGCATTGGGGCCGATCACGATGCGCGGTACCTTCTTGCTGTTGGTGTTGAAGAAGCCGGCGTTGGACTTCTGCACGCGCAGGCCGCCGCGGACCTTCGAGCCGACGCCGACGGTGACGTCGCCGAGCACGGTCTCGATGCTGCCGCCGACCTGCGTGCCGACCAGCCCGATCGCGCCGTTGACGGTCTCGACGTCGCCGCCGACCACGCCGCCGCGATCGATGAAGATGCTGCCGTTGACGGTTTCGACGTCCTTGCGGACGTTGACGTCCTTGCCGGTGCGGATCCCGCCGTTGACGGTTTCCAGCGATTCCACCACGGCCTTGTCGCCGACGGTGATGCTGCCGTTGACGGTGCTGGCGTCCTCGGCGGTGACGCCGTCGGCGATGCGGATGCTGCCGTTGACGGTGTCCAGATCGCCATAGGTCTGGCCGGCGTCGGCGTTGATGCTGCCGTTGACCTTGGAGATTTCCTGCTGGGCCAGCGCGGGCGTGGCGGCCAGGGCCAGGGTCAGCAGCAGGGCGGTACGGGGACGGATCATGGTATTGCCTCTTGGGTGGTCTCGTATCGGTCTGATGCGCCGGCGGCGGCAAGGGTTTAAACACCGGCGTGCGGGCAAGGATGGCACCATGCTTCGCTACAATCGTCACCTGCCTGAAGTCACTGGAATCCTGCCGTGTCCGCATCCCCCGCGCCCGTGAAGCGTCCCAAGCCCGTCGTGCTGCTGATCCTGGATGGCTGGGGGCATCGCGAAGATCCCACCGACAACGCGCTGGCGCAGGCCGAACTGCCGAACTGGCGCCGCCTGCTGGTGACATCGCCGCACACGCTGATCCATACCGAAGGCCGCCACGTGGGCCTGCCGGACGGGCAGATGGGCAATTCCGAAGTGGGGCACATGAACCTGGGCGCCGGCCGCATCGTCTACCAGGACCTGACCCGCATCGACGCCGCCATCGAGGATGGCAGCTTCTACACCAATGCCGAACTCGTCGCCGCCTGCGAGGCGGCCAAGGCGGACGGAAAGACCCTGCACGTGTTCGGCCTGCTGTCGCCGGGGGGCGTGCACAGCCATGAGCTGCATATCTTCGCGATGCTCGAGCTGGCCAGGCGGCAGGGCGTACCGCGCGTGGCGGTGCACGCCTTCCTCGACGGCCGCGACACGCCGCCGAAGTCGGCCGAGCCCAGCCTGCACGCGCTGCAGGATCTGTGCACGAAACTCGGCAACGCGCACATCGCCTCCGTGAGCGGCCGCTACTACGCGATGGACCGCGACAAGCGCTGGGACCGCGTGCGACTGGCATGGGACGCCATCGTCGAGGCGAAGAGCGCGCACCATGCCGCCAGTGGCGTGGCCGCGCTGGAAGCGGCGTATGCGCGCGGCGAGAACGACGAGTTCGTGTTGCCGACCGTCATCGATGGCGCGCAGCCCATGGCCGATGGCGATGCGGTGGTGTTCATGAACTTCCGCGCCGACCGCGCGCGCCAGCTGACGGCGGCGTTCGTGTCGCCGGCGTTCGACGGGTTCGAGGCGCGCGTGCCGAAACTCGCGCGTTACGTCTGCCTGACCGAGTACGACGCCAAGCTGCCGGCGCCGGTGGCGTTCGGACCCGACGATCTGCGCGAGACTTTCGGCGAGCTGCTGGCCGAGCACGGCCTGACCCAGCTGCGCATCGCGGAAACGGAGAAGTACGCGCACGTGACGTTCTTCTTCAGCGGCGGTCGCGAGGACGTGTTCGAGGGCGAGGAGCGCATCCTGATCCCCAGCCCCAAGGTCGCCACCTACGACCTGCAGCCGGAAATGAGCTGCCCGGAGCTGACGGAGAAGCTGGTCGATGCGATCGGATCGGGCCGTTTCGACGCGATCGTCTGCAACATCGCCAATCCCGACATGGTCGGCCACAGCGGCGACCTGCAGGCGGCCATCCTCGCCGCGCAGGCGGTGGACAAGGCGGTGGGTGCGGTCGACGCCGCCGTGCGCAAGGCGGGCGGCGCCATGATCATCACCGCCGACCACGGCAACCTGGAAATGATGCGCGACCCCGCCACCGGCCAGCCGCATACCGCGCATACGGTCGGCCCGGTGCCGCTGGTGCTGGTGCAGCCTGAGGGCGCGCCCGTGGTCACGCTGCGCAGCGGCGGCGCGTTGCGCGATGTCGCGCCGACGCTGCTGCGGCTGCTCGGCCTGCCGCAGCCGGCCGAGATGAGCGGCCGCAGCCTGATCGACGCCTGATGCCGTATCGCGCGCGCGCCTTCGCTGCCATCGTCCTGCTGGCCGGACTGTCGCTCGTCGCGACCGCGCCGGCGCAGACCTCGCGCGAGGCCGAACAGAAGCTGCAGCGCGTGCGCAGCGAGCTGAAGTCGATCGCACAGGAACGACGCAAGCTGGAAAGCGAGCGCGGCGCCGCATCGCGCCAGCTGCGCGATGCGGACGAGCAGGTAGGGCGCACGACGCGTTCGCTCTCCGAAACCGAAACCGCGCTGCGCCGCGAAGCCGCGGCGCTGGAGGAACTGCAGCGCAAGCGCGACGCGATGCAAGGCCAGCAGGCGGCCCGGCGGGAGCAGCTGACGGCGCTGGTGCGCGCCGCCTACCAGCGCGGCGACGATGCGCCGCTGAAGGTACTGCTGTCGCAGGACCGGGTGGCGGACGCCAACCGCCTGCTGGCCTACCATCGCTATGTGCAGCGCGACCAGGCGCGGCGCATCGAATCCCTCAATACCGAACTGGCGGCGCTGGACCAGGTGGAGCGCGACATCGTCGCCCGTCAGGCCGAGCTGGATGCGGCCCGCGCGAAGCAGCGCACCCAGGTCGCGCAACTCGAGAAGGATCGCAAAGCGCGCGCCAGCCTGATGGCCGACCTCGACCAGCGTTATCAGGATCGCGCCAGCAAGGAAAAGGCGTTGGGCCAGGATGCGCGCTCGCTGGAGCGCCTGCTGGCGAACTTGCGCGCGGCGGCCGCACGCGCCGAGGCGGAACGACGCGCCGCCGCGCGTCGGGCCGCCGCCGAAGCCGCCGCAGCGAAGAAACGCGAACCGGCCGGAACCGGCGGCCGTCCCGCGCGCGACAGCGCGCCCGCGCGTCCCGCCGTCGCGTCCGCGCCGCCGCTGAAAGTCGGCGGTCTGGGCTGGCCGGTGTCGGGCAACCTGCTGGCGCGTTATGGCGGCCGCCTGCCCGATGGCCGTGCCAGCACCGGCGTGCTGATCGGCGCGCCGTCGGGAACGCCGGTCACCGCCGTGGCCGACGGCACGGTGGTGTTCTCCGAATGGATGACGGGCTATGGCCTGATCCTGATCCTCGACCACGGCAACGGCTACATGAGCCTGTATGCGCACAACGACAGCCTGCTGAAGGACAGCGGCGCCAGCGTCAAGCGCGGCGAGCCCGTCGCGCGCGTCGGCACGTCCGGCGGGCAGGGGCAGGCGGCGCTGTACTTCGAACTGCGCCGCAACGGCCAGCCGGTGGACCCCGCGTCGTGGCTGCAGCGGCGATGAATGGCGCGGCGGGTCCTAACCCGGCTTGAACATCTGGCCTTCGCGGCTTCGCGCATAATCCGGTGAACTTCGCGCATGCGTGCGAAGTCCCAACCGAGCACCCTCTGGAGCACCCGCATGCCGTCGCGTTTTCCCCTGGCCCTCCTGACCGTCGCCCTGCTCGCCGCGCTGCCGGCGTGGGCGCAGCAGCAGGCGCCGCTGCCGGACACGCCGCCGGTGGTCGCGCCCAGCGATGATCCCGATGCGGCGGAGAACGCGCCCAAGGTGCCGCTCGAGGAGATCCGCCGGTACGTGGCCGTGTTCAATGCGGTCAAGGAAGCGTACGTCGAGCCTGTCGAGGACAAGAAGCTGATGCAGTCCGCGATCCGCGGCCTGCTGCTCGACCTGGATCCGCACAGCACCTACTTCGACAAGGCCGATTCCGAAGCCTTCGACGAGCAGGCCAATGGCGCCTACGAAGGCATCGGCGTGGAGCTGATGCAGCAGCCCGACCGCACGCTGCTGGTGGTTTCCCCGATCGACGACACGCCTGCGGCCAAGGCCGGCATCAAGTCCGGCGATCTGATCACCGCGATCGACGGCAAACCGATCAGCGCCGAGGACGGCATGGAGCCGTTGCGTGGCGCGCCGGGCAGCAAGATCGTGCTGACCCTCGTGCGCGACGGCACGCCCAAACCGTTCGACGTCACCCTGGTGCGCGACACCATCCGCGTGGCGAGCGTGCGCAGCCGCATGCTCGAACCGGGCTACGGTTATGTCCGCATCAGCGCCTTCCAGACCGATACCGCCGCTGATTTCCAGAAGCAGATCGACCGCCTGCAGCAGACCGGCAAGCTGCGCGGCCTGGTGCTGGACCTGCGCAGCAACCCCGGCGGCCTGCTGCTCGCGGCCGTGCAGGTGGCCGACGATCTGCTCGACAAGGGCAACATCGTCAGCACGCGCGGGCGCATGTCGATCAGCGACTCCAAGTTCGATGCCACGCCGGGAGATCGCCTGAACGGCGCGCCGGTGGTAGTGCTGGTCGATGCCGGGTCGGCCAGCGCCTCGGAAGTACTGGCCGGCGCACTGCGCGACAACAACCGCGCGCGCGTGGTCGGCAGCCGCACCTTCGGCAAGGGCTCGGTGCAGACGGTGCTGCCGCTGGACAACGGCGACTCGGTCAAGCTGACCACGGCGCGCTACTACACGCCCAGCGGCAAGTCGATCCAGGCCAGCGGCATCGTGCCGGACGTGGTGGTGAAGCCGGAAGGCGCCGACGCCAAGCCGGGCTCGGTGGTCGAGCAGGACGGTCAGCTCTACATCACCGAAGCGACGCTGCCCGGCCACCTGCGCGGCGACGAGGAAGGCGCGGCGGGCTACACGCCCGGCGACGTGCTCGATGGCGACGCGCCGATCAACGCGGCGCTGGCGGAGCTGAAGAAAGTCGCCGCCACCGCCAGGGCGGACAGCGCGGCGCCCACCACGCGCCGCTGACGCGGCACGACGCGCTCAGCGCGCGTCCGATGCCAGCGGCGCCGCGACGGCGCCGCGCATGATGCGGTTGAACAGCGGCGTCGCCATCAGCGTGGTCAGGATGGCCATCACCACCAGGATGGAGAACAGGCTCGAGCCGATCAGGCCTGCCTGCAGGCCGATGTTGATGATGATGAGCTCCATCAGGCCGCGCGCGTTCATCAGTGCGCCGATCGCCATCGCATCGCGCGAGGATTCGCCCGCCAGCCGCGCGGCCGCCCAGCAGGCGACCGCCTTGCCGCCGAACGAGGCCAGCAGGATCGCGACCGCCGGCAGCAGCATGGCCGCATCGAAGATCAGCGACAGCTGCGTCTTCAGTCCGGAATAGGTGAAGAACAGCGGCAGCAGCATCACGACCACCACGGTCTGCAGCGTGGCGCGCAGGCGCTCGGTCAATGCGCCGCGGGGCAGGCAGATACCGAGCACGAAGCCGCCGAACACCGCGTGCAGGCCGATCGCATCCATCGCCCAGGCGCAGAAGAAGAACAGCACCATCACCACGGCGAACACGGGCGCAGGCAGCGGGCCTTCCGTGGGCACGTGCCCGGCCAGCGTACGCAAGAGCCTGCGGCCGGCCAGCAGCATCAGCGCGATGTAGGCGAGGCCGCCGCCGATCGCGAGCCAGGCCTGGCCCCAACTGCCGCCGAAGCTGGCCAGCACCACGGCCAGGATGCACCAGGCCGCCGCGTCGTCCATGGCGCCCGCGGTCAATGCCAGCGTACCGAGCGGCGAACCCGCCAGACCACGTTCCTGGATGATGCGCGCGAGCATCGGGAAGGCGGTGATCGCGATGGCGGCACCCAGGAACAGCGCCGTTTCGAGGAAGCGCGCCTGCGACGAGAACAATCCGGGCACGTCGTGCAGCCAGGGGGCCAATGCGAAGGCCAGCGCGAACGGCACCGCGATGCCCGCCCACGACACCGCCAGCGCACTGCGGTAGCGCGCCTGCAGGTGGCCCATGTTGAACTCGGTGCCGACGAGGAACATGTACAGGCCCACGCCCACCTGGCCGCCGATGTACAGCATGTCCAGCGAAGCGGGCGGGAACAGCGCCGTCTGCACACCCGGCGCCAGCGCGCCGAGCAGCGACGGCCCCAGCATCACGCCCGCGATCATTTCGCCGACCACCTGCGGCTGCCCCAGGCGCCGCGCCAGCGCGCCCGCCGCCCGGCACGCGAGGATGATCACCCCGACCTGCAGGAAGAAATAGATCGACAGTTGGGATGTGGACATCGTCGCCTGCGCCGCCCCGTTTACCGGCGCATCATAGGGTCACGGCCGATGCGTCAGGAACACCCGCGCAGCGCTCAGCGCGGCTTGGCCGGCACCGGGAACGGCGTCACCACTTTCTCGCCGGTGGCCGCGTCGCGGATCGCGGACTGGCCTTTCCGCTCCACTTCCTCCACGCGGATGATGCTCTGCATCGGCAGGTGCAGCACTTTCGTGCCACCGAACTCGTCGCGCAGGCGCTCCTCGGTGGGATCCACGACCAGCCCTTCGTGCACGTCGAACACCAGGTCGCTGACCTCGGTGAAGCCCCACAGTCCGCTGGCGGCGACCGAGCGCGCGTACAGTTCGTAGACCTTGGTGTGGTTGTGGAAGGTGATCTTGTAGAGCGTGTTCTTCATGCGGCGATTATAGGAGCGAGTGAAGAGGAGTGCGGAGTGGGGCAGCGCAGTGCCGCTCGCGCCTCACTTCTCTCCCTTCACCGCTGCGCTAGTAGCCTTGCCGCTTGCGCATGCGGCGCGCGATCGCCGCGCGCACGAACAGCGCGAACACCACGCCGAACAGGAAGCCGGCGATATGCGCCCACCACGCCACCGCGCCGAAGGTCGGGCCGGTATAGGCGAACACCACCTGCAGCAGCGCCCAGATGCCGATCAGCAGCGAGGCCGGCGCCTTTACGAATTCCAGGAACAGGCCCAGCGGCAGGACCACGCCGAGCTTGGCGGTGGGGAACAGCGCGAGGTAGGCGCCGATGACGGCGGAGATGGCACCGCTGGCGCCGATGATGACGCGGTCCGGCGTACCGATGCTCAGCACGGCGGCCACGTTCGCCACGGCGCCGCCTACCAGGAACAGCAGCAGGAACCGCCAGGGGCCCATCGCCCGTTCCGATGGCAGGCCGAAGATCAGCAGGAAGACCAGGTTGCCCAGCAGGTGCGCCCAGTCCGCATGCAGGAACAGGGCGGTGAACAAGCGCAGCACCGTGCCGCTCTGCAGCGAGGCCAGCCAGACTTCCGGTGCCACCATGCCGCCGGTCAGCGCTCCCCAACGGGTCAGCAGGTGGCCCTGGGCGGCGTCGCCGAGGGTCAGCGCCCAGCAGAAGGCGGCGGAAAGGAGCACCAGCAGGGCCGGCGTGGCCCAGCGGACGGGCGGCTTCCGGCGGGAGGGGAGCGAAACGAACATGCGGCGGAACTCTACCCGGTCGCTACCGAACTGCCCATGGGGCGCCCTGACGAAACTGAATAGGGGCAATGACTTACAGTGGATTGTTAGAGTTTAGTTAGCAGGTATACTGCATACGGCGTCGTATGTCGGGAGGGGCTTCCGGCAGGTCGAACGGGTGGAACACAACACCCGCGGCCCTGATCGGCGCAGGTGCTCATTACCCACGTCTCCGGAGACTTTCCATGGAATTTGCAAAGAACCTCACCCGCGTTTCGGCGCTGGCCCTCGGCATCGCCGGCGTCCTCGCTTACGGCGATGTCCACGCAGCCGCCTTCCAGCTGAAGGAAAACAGCGTCAAGGCCCAGGGCCGCGCGATGGCCGGTTCGGCCTCGGCCAAGGGCGACGCCTCGGTGGTGGTCAACAACCCCGCGCTGATGTCCACCTTCACCGACAAGACCTTCCAGGCCGACGTCACCGCGATCGACCTGTCGTTCGAATTCACCGGCGGCGGCACCGCCGCGGCCGGTACCGCCCTGCAGCAGCCGCTGCGGGGTGGTGACGGCGGAGACGCCGGCGATATCGCCGCCGTGCCGGCCATGTCCTTCATCCTGCCGCTGAGCGGCCAGTTCGAGTACGTCACGCTGGGCGCCATGATCAGCGCACCGTTCGGCCTGAAGACCGACTACGACGCTGACTGGGTCGGTCGCTACCACGCGCTGGAATCGGACGTGAAGATCGTCGACCTGACGCTGGCCGCCTCGCTGGAACTGAGCGACCGCGCGTCCGTGGGTCTGGGCGTGATCTACGAACACGCCGACGTCACCCTGACCAACGCCGTGGATTTCGGCGCCGGTGTCTGCCGCGTGGCGGTTGCCTTGTGCGTCACCCCGAACCCGGTCGCCGCCCCGTTCGGCCCGCAGAAGAACGACGGCGTCGCCGGCATCTCCGGCACCGACAACAGCTTCGGCTGGCTGGCGGGCATCAGCCTGCGCCCGACCGACAAGCTGTCGCTGGGCTACTCGTACCGTTCCGAGATCGACCACGAACTGCGCGGCACGGCGACCTTCGAGGTGCCGGCCAATGTCCGCGGCGTGCTGGGCAGCGCGATCTACAAGCCCACCGACGGCGGCGGCGCCAAGCTGACCACCCCGGCCACCCACACCTTCAGCGCCACCTACCAGGCCACCGAGCGCTTCGCGATCATGGCCGAGGGCGTGCACACCGGTTGGGATTCGCTGAAGGAAATCCGCATCGAATTCGACAACCCGCTGCAGGCCGACGCGGTGGAGAACTACGACTGGCACGACAGCTGGTTCTATTCGCTGGGCGGCGAGTTCGTGCTCAACGACAAGTTCACCCTGCGCGCCGGTATCGCGCGCGACGAGTCCCCGGTGGCCCGCGCGCACCGCACCCCGCGCATGCCCGATGAAGACCGCAACTGGTACTCGCTGGGCCTGAGCTGGAACGTCAGCGACAACCTGGAGCTCAACGCCAGCTACGTGCGTCTGGAACTGGCCGACAAGCCGGAAATCGACCTGCTGTCGTCCAGCGGCTCGCGTCTGGTGGGTCGCTACGACGGCGGCGCCAACCTGTTCGGCGTGTCGATGCAGTACAAGTTCTGATCGCATCGCGCATCGGAGCCATGGAAAACCCCGCCTCGGCGGGGTTTTTCTTTGCGCGCTCCCCGTGGGGGAACGCAATTGGACATGGCGCGGGTCAAGCGCGCGAAACGGAGTGCCCGAATCGCGCGCAGCGCGGGTGCACCGTCAGTACGGCAGCCCCGCCACATCGAGGTCGATCGACCACAGGCTGGCCGCGCCGGTGAGGAACAGGGTGCGGCGATCTTCGCCACCGAACGCGGCATTGGTGATGTTGGCGTCCACGCGGATCGTCGCCCGCACATCGCCGGTCGGCGAGAACACGCGCACGCGTTGTTCGCCGTGCTCGGTGACATAGACGTTGCCCAGGCAGTCGACGGCCAGGCCGTCACCGCCGCTGATGCGCGCCAGATCCCGCCCCGGGCCCGGCACGCCCTCCTGCAAGGGATACGCGCGCAATACGTCGCCATCGTCGGTACCGCCGGCCACGTAGAGCGTCGTACCGTCCGGCGACAGCGCGATGCCGTTGGGATTGCGCAGGCTGTCGTCCACCACCGTCGTCGTGCCGTCGCGATGGCGATAGACGCGCGTGCTCGGCTGCCCGCCGGGGGCGGCGTTGCGCTGGTAGTCCGGATCGGTGAAGTAGAGCGTGCCGTCGGCCGCCATCACCAGGTCGTTCGGCGAATTGAACGGTGCGCCGTCGAAGCTCGAGACGAGTGCGGTCCGCTTGCCATCGGCCAGGTCCACGCGTGCGATCTGCTTGCGGTCGTGGGTGGCGGCGATCAGGCGGCCTTCCGTATCCAGCGCCAGGCCGTTGCTGCCGCTGTCCTCGACCACGGTTTCCCAGCGGTCGGGCGGGGTGAAGCGACGAATGCGCGAAGGAAAGCGCCCGCTGTGCACGAAGTCCGACAGGTACAGCGCCCCATCCTTCCACACGGCACCTTCGTAGAGGCGGTCCTGGTCGTCGTCCACCGTCGCCACCGCCACGCGCGTCGCGGTCAGTTCGCCCGACGCCGCCTGGCCCGGATCGGCGGGGCAGACCGAGCGGTATGCCGAAGCGTGCGCGAGCGGCGCAGCGCCGCACAGGAACAAAGCGAGGGCGAGGCGATGGCGGCGTGGCATGCGGGGTTCTCGGGGTCAGGCGGGGTGCCAGCGTACCTCGATCCGGTTGCGGCCCTTGTGTTTGGCTTCGTACAGCGCCTCGTCGGCGAGTCGCATCAGCGTGTCGTAGGGCGCGTAGCGGTCCGCGGTGAACGAGATGCCCAGGCTGACGGTAATGCGGATGGCGCGGCCGGCCTGGGCGAGTTCCAGCGCCATGACCTGCTGGCGGATGCGTTCGGCCAGCGCGTGCGCGGTCTCGGCCTGGGTGTCGCGCAGCACCAGCATGAACTCCTCGCCGCCCAGCCGCGCGAACACGTCCTCGCTGCGGATGCAGCCGCGGACCACGTCCGAGAACCGCTGCAGCACGCGGTCGCCGGTTTCGTGGCCGTGATGGTCGTTGACGGACTTGAAGTGGTCCAGGTCCAGCGCGATCACCGCGACGCCGTGTTCGATGGCGGAGCGGCCGGCATGCGACTGCAGCTCGTTGTCCAGCCCGCGGCGATTCAGCGCGCCGGTCAGCGGATCGAACAGCGCGCCGCGCCGCAGCGGCTCCGCGGCACGGAAGCTGGCCAGCATCAGCATGCAGAAATTCAGCATGAACCAGATCGACAGGTCCATGTTCACCCACATCGGATTGGGACCGTAGCGGCCGGTCAGCGCCGCCAGCAGGTCGCCGCCGTACAGCCACAGCAGCACGACGCAGCCCGCGATCATCAGGCGCGCCGGCACGTGGTCGGGCGCGACGCGCAACACGAACAGGTGCCGCAGCATCACCAGCAGCACGATCACTTCGGTGGCGCTCATCGCGGCGCCCTGCGCATCCACGCCGCCGCCCATGCCGATGCCGACCAGCGAAAATCCCAGGCACAGCGGCAGCAGTGCGCGTTCCCACTGCGCCAGCGGGCGCTGCTGCACGAACTGGACGATCGACCACGCCAGCCCGACCAGACCGGCGCACGCGAGCAGGCCGCCAGCGCCTGCGATGCCGTCCGCCAGCGATTCGTTGCCCGCACGCACCAGCGTCTGCGCGGTGCCGTCCAGCATCGCCGCACCCAGCGAGTAGAGGAAGTGCGCCACGCCCCACGTGGCGATGCCACGCACGCCGCGCGAGACCTTCCCCACATAGAAGAACAGCGCCAGCAGCACGGCGGCGAGCGCGCAGTCGCTGAGCAGCAGGTTGTAGAAATCGGTCGTCATGCGTCGTTGGAGCCTCGCTGGCCGTGGAACTTCCTGTCGGTGCCAGAACGCAGGATAGGGCGCAATCCGGCAGCGGCACGGCATGGATGCTGGCGCAGGTGCGGCGCACGTTCAGCGACGGCGCCCACGGAACACGCAGGATCGCCGCGCGCTGCCGCAGGTGTCAGTGCCGTGGGTCATGCCCAACAAAAAGCCCCGCCTGAGCGGGGCTTGGAGCTTCATCCGCGCGGCGCGCGCCGCGAGGCGTCACTCGCCCAGCGTGAGCAGCGAGGCGTTGCCGCCCGCCGCCGTGGTGTTGACGGTGACGGTCTTCTCGGTGGCGAAGCGCGGCAGGTAGTGCGGACCGCCGGCCTTGGGGCCGGTGCCGGAGAGGCCCTGGCCGCCGAACGGCTGCACGCCGACCACGGCGCCGATCTGGTTGCGGTTGACGTAGACGTTGCCGACCTTCACCCGTGCGGCGATGCGGTCGATGGTCTCGTCGATGCGCGAATGCACGCCCAGGGTCAGGCCGTAGCCGGTGGCGTTGATCTGGTCGATCACCGCATCCAGCTGGTCGGCCTTCCAGCGCACTACGTGCAGCGCCGGCCCGAAGATCTCCTTGTGCAGCTGGTCCAGCGATTTCAGCTCCCATGCGCGCGGCGCGAAGAAGGTGCCGTGCGTCGTGTCCGCACCCGCGTTCGCCTGCTTGATCAGGCGTGCCTCGTTCGCCATGCGGGCGGCGTGGTCCTCGAGGATCTTCAGCGCGTCGGCGTCGATCACCGGGCCGACGTCGGTCGAGAGCAGGCCCGGATCGCCGATCTTCAGTTCGTCCATCGCGCCGGCGAGCATCGTCATCACCTTGTCGGCGATGTCGTCCTGCACGAACAGCACGCGCGCGGCCGAGCAGCGCTGGCCGGCAGAGGTGAAGGCCGAACCCATCGCGTCCTTCACCAGCTGCTCGGGCAGCGCCGACGAATCGGCGATGAAGGCGTTCTGGCCGCCGGTCTCGGCGATCAGCGTGGCGATCGGACCGGCCTCGCGGCCGGCGAGCGCGCGGTTGATCGCGCGCGCGGTCTCGGTGGAGCCGGTGAAGGCGACGCCGGCCACGCGCGGATCCTTCGTCAGCGCGGCGCCGACGGTCGCGCCGTCGCCGGGCAGGAACTGCAGCACCGCCTCGGGGATGCCGGCCTCGTGCAGCAGCTTCACCGCGGCATGGCCGATCAGGTTAGTCTGTTCGGCCGGCTTGGCGATCACGCTGTTGCCCGCGGCGAGCGCGGCGCAGACCTGGCCCAGGAAGATCGCCAGCGGGAAGTTCCATGGGCTGATGCAGACGAACACGCCGCGACCCTGCAACTGCAGCTGGTTGGATTCACCGGTCGGACCGGGCAGGTGCTCGGGCGCGCCGAACTGCGTACGTGCCTGCGCGGCGTAGTAGCGCAGGAAGTCGACGGCTTCGCGCACTTCGGCGACGCTGTCGGGAAGGGTCTTGCCGGCTTCCTTCACGCACAGCGCGATGTAGTCGGGCAGGCGCTGTTCCAGCAGGTTCGCGGCGTGCTCGAGGATGGCGGCGCGGCTGGGGGCCGGTGTACGGTCCCACGCCGGCTGCGCGGTCACGGCATTGGCCAGCGCCTTCTCGACGGTAGCGCTGTCGGCCGGCTGCCATTCGCCGACGGTCTGCCGGCGGTCGGCGGGATTGGTCACCGGCAGCGCCGCGCTGGACACGACCGCGCCCGGCACCAGTGGCGCGGCGCGCCACGGCTTGACGGATGCGTTGATGCGCTCGGCCAGGGCGCGCAGGTCATTGTCGTTGGCGAGGTTCGCGCCCATGGAGTTGTTCCTGTCAGAAGAAGCGATAGGAGCCGGCTGGCTCCGGAAAAGGTCGACCGGCAGCGGGATGCGCGGGTGCGGGATGGAGTCGAATTCCGACACGGTCTGCACCGGGTCGCGCACCAGGTCCTCGATGGCCACGTTCTCATCGGTGATGCGGTTGACGAAGCTGCTGTTGGCGCCGTTCTCGAGCAGGCGGCGCACCAGGTACGGCAGCAGGTCTTCGTGCGAACCGACCGGCGCGTACACGCGGCACGGTGTGTCGAGGCGGTGCTTCGGCACGACTTCGGCGTACAGGTCGTCGCCCATGCCGTGCAGCTTCTGGTGTTCGTACGGGCGGCCGTCGGCGATGAAGCGGATCGCGGCGATGGTCTGCGCGTTGTGGGTGGCGAACATCGGGTACAGCGCGTCGCCGTGGTCCAGCATGCGGCGGGCGTTGGCGAGGTACGAAACGTCGGTGTTCGGCTTGCGGGTGAACACCGGATAGCCCGGATGGCCGTCGATCTGCGCGCGCTTGATCTCGGCGTCCCAGTAGGCGCCCTTCACCAGGCGCACCGGCATGCGGCGGCCGACGCGGCGGGCGAGGTCGGCGAGGAAGTCGATCACGTACGGGGTGCGCTTCTGGTACGCCTGCACGGCCAGTCCGTAGCCTTCCCAGCCGTCGAGCGAGGCATCGGAAAAGGTCGCCTCGATCAGGTCCAGCGACAGCTCGAGGCGGTCGGCCTCTTCGGCATCGATGGTGAAGCCGATGCGGCAGGACTTGGCCAGTTGCGCCAGTTCGAGGATGGCCGGGGCCAGTTCCTTCATCACGCGGGCGCGCTTGGCGTGCTCGTAGCGCGGGTGCAATGCGGACAGTTTGATCGAGATGCTGGGGGCGGCGAGCACGTCGGCGAAGGGTCCGGTGCGGCCGATCGCGTGGATCGCCTGCCGGTAGGCCTCCAGGTAACGGGCGGCATCCTTGGTGGTCAGCGCGCCCTCGCCCAGCATGTCGAACGAGTAACGGTAGTCGGCGTTCTCGCCCTTGCGGCTGCGGGCCAGCGCTTCGTCGATGGTACGGCCCATGACGAACTGGTGGCCCATGATGCGCATGGCCTGGCGCACGGCCAGGCGGATCACCGGTTCGCCGACGCGGCCGACCAGGCGCTTGAACGCGCCCGGCACGTCGGCGCGCGTCAGGTCGTTCAGATTGACCAGCCGGCCGGTCAGCATCAGGCCCCAGGTGGAGGCATTGACCAGCACCGAGTCGCTCTGGCCCAGGTGCTTTTCCCAGTCGGCATCGCCCAGCTTGTCGCGGATCAGCTTGTCCGCGGTCTCCTGGTCCGGGATGCGCAGCAGCGCTTCGGCCACGCACATCAGCAGCACGCCTTCTTCGCTGCCCAGGTCGTACTGGCGCATGAAGGCCTCGATGGCGCCCTGGTCCTGGGCGCGTGCGCGGACCCGCTTCACCAGGTCCACGGCCAGCCGTTGCGCCTGGATCTGCTCGTCGGCCGGCAGACGCGCCTGTTCCAGCAGCTCGCGGACGTGCGTGGCCTCGTCGCGCAGCCAGGCGGCCGTGATGGCGGCCCGCAGGGCGGCCGGTGGCGCGGGAAGCTCGGGGGAGACGATGGTGCCGGCCACGGGGGCGGCGGGCGACGGGACGGGCGAAGGGGTCGACATGACGGCAGGGCAGTCCAAAGGCAGTCCATTAGTTTAGGGCCGCGCGGGCAGCCCGGATATGCCTGCCGTGCCGGCTCGACGGGCCTCGGCGGGCCGCATCGGCAAAGCGGTGACTGCGGTCCCGGAATCCTCTGTTGGCCTCGTCGCGTGGTGTGCTCGAGCGCCCCGCGCGCCTTGTGCTCGATCAATGAAACTTGCCGCGCCACGTGCTCGGGGGCTACCATTTAACGGTTTTCCGCAGCCCGGAGCGTGTGGCGGGCGACATGATCGAAGTGGTGCCGTCATCGTGGGACGGACACGGCGCGCAGCTCAGGCTGCGGCCGCCGCGGGCGCTGACGCGCCGCCAGTTCGTGATGTTGTTCGTGGCGCTGTCGGGCGCGATGTGGGTCGTCGCCATGCTGGGCTGGTGGGGAGGCAATGCCTTCGCGCCAGCCTTTGCATTGCTCCATTCGGCCATCGTGGCCACGGCGCTGCGCGTGCTGTGGCGCAGTGGCGACCGGGGTGAGGTGATCCGCATCGGTCCCGACGCGGTGGAGGTGACCACCTCCGGTGCCGGGATCGTGTTCCGGGCGCACCCGTACTGGGTCCGGCTGGGCATCGAGCGGAATGGCGAAAGGATTTCGCTGGCATCCAGCGGCAGGCGGGTCCGGGTAGGCGACTTCCTTGGGCCGGCCGAGCGCCGGGAGCTGGCGGACAGGTTGCAGGATTTACTGGCGGCCGCGAGTGGCCGCAACCGATGACGCATTGGGGTCTAGGCAATGACGCAAGTGAATGGATTGTGGAAGCGGTTGGCGATGGCGTGCACGCTGCTGGCGATGCCGGCGCTGGCCTGGGCGCAGTCGGCCGACCCGCACCGGTGGCAGCTGAACATGGGCAAGGGCGTCACCGCGTCCTCGCAGCACGCCTACGACGCGCACATGATCGCGCTGTGGGTCTGCATCGTGATCGGCATCATCGTGTTCGGTGCGATGGGCTACGCGATGTTCAAGTTCCGCCATTCGAAGGGCGCGGTGCCGGCCCAGTTCAGCCACAACACCACCGCCGAGATCATCTGGACCGTCATCCCGGTACTGATCCTGGTGGTCATGGCCTGGCCGGCGACGGCCAAGCTGATCGCCATGTACGACACCCGCGATGCCGAGATGACCGTCAAGGTCACCGGCTACCAGTGGATGTGGAAGTACGAATACCTCGGTGAGGACGTGTCCTTTACCAGCCGCCTGGACCGCGAGTCCGACCGCCTGCGCCAGAACAAGAACGCCACGCAGGAAGAGATCAAGGCGCACCCGCACTACCTGCTCGACGTCGACAACCAGCTGGTGCTGCCGACCGACACCAAGATCCGCTTCGTGATCACCGCCGACGACGTCATCCACGCGTGGTGGGTGCCGGCGCTGGGCTGGAAGCAGGACGCGATCCCGGGCATCGTCAACGAGGCCTGGACCGACATCAAGGAGCCGGGCATCTACCGCGGCCAGTGCGCCGAGCTGTGCGGCAAGGACCACGGTTTCATGCCGATCGTCGTGAAGGCCGTGCCGAAGGCCGAGTTCGCGCAGTGGCTGGCGTCCAAGAAGCCCGCCCCGGCCGCCGAACCGGCACCGGCTGCACCGGCGCCGGAAGCCGCGCCTGCGGACGCCGCCCCGGCCACCGATGCCGCCCCCGCTGCCGAGACCCCCGCGCCGTCGGCGCAGGGCTGATCGATCGCCCGATTTAGCTTCAAGAGAGTAAGCACATGGCCAACTCCAACGTCGCCCACGATTCTCATCACGAGGGGCACGACGATCATCACGGTCACCAGCAGGGCTTCATCGACCGGTGGTTCTTCTCCACGAACCACAAGGACATCGGTACCCTCTACCTGATCTTCAGCTTCATCATGTTCATCATCGGCGCGGGCATGTCGGTGATCATCCGTGCCGAGCTGATGGTGCCGGGCCTGCAGTTCGTCAGCCCCGAGTTCTTCAACCAGATGACCACCGTGCACGCGCTGGTCATGATCTTCGGCGGCGTGATGCCGGCCTTCGTCGGCCTGGCCAACTGGATGATCCCGCTGCAGGTCGGTGCGCCGGACATGGCGCTGCCGCGCATGAACAACTGGTCCTTCTGGATCATGCCGTTCGCCTTCACCCTGCTGCTGATGTCGCTGTTCCTGCCGGGCGGCGCGCCTGCCGGCGGCTGGACGCTGTACCCGCCGCTGTCGCTGCAGGGCGGCTACAACGTCGCGTTCACCATCTTCGCGATCCACATGATGGGTGTCAGCTCGATCATGGGCGCCATCAACATCATCGCCACCGTGCTGAACATGCGCGCGCCGGGCATCGACCTGCTGAAGATGCCGATCTTCTGCTGGACCTGGCTGATCACCGCGTTCCTGCTGATCGCGGTGATGCCGGTGCTCGCCGGCGCCGTGACCATGCTGCTGACCGACAAGTTCTTCGGCACCAGCTTCTTCAACGCGGCCGGCGGCGGCGATCCGGTGATGTACCAGCACATCTTCTGGTTCTTCGGTCACCCCGAGGTCTACATCATGATCCTGCCGGCGTTCGGCGTGGTGTCGGAAATCATCCCGACCTTCAGCCGCAAGCCGCTGTTCGGCTACCAGGCCATGGTGTACGCGACCGCCTCGATCGCGTTCCTGTCGTTCATCGTGTGGGCGCACCACATGTTCACGGTGGGCATGCCGCTGGGCGGCGAGATCTACTTCATGTTCGCCACCATGCTGATCGCGATCCCGACCGGCGTGAAGGTGTTCAACTGGGTCAGCACGATGTGGCGGGGCTCGCTGTCCTTCGAAACGCCGATGCTGTGGGCTGTGGGCTTCGTCATCCTGTTCACCATCGGCGGCTTCTCCGGCCTGATGCTGGCCATCGTGCCGGCGGACTTCCAGTACCACGACACCTACTTCGTGGTGGCGCACTTCCACTACGTGCTGGTGACCGGCGCGCTGTTCTCCATCATCGCCGCCACCTACTACTGGTGGCCGAAGTGGACCGGCCGCATGTACAACGAGTTCTGGGGCAAGTTCCATTTCTGGTGGACGATCGTGTTCGTCAACCTGCTGTTCTTCCCGCAGCACTTCCTGGGCCTGGCCGGCATGCCGCGCCGCATCCCGGACTACAACCCGGTGTTCGCGGACTGGAACTTCATCAGCTCGATCGGCGCGTTCGGCATGTTCGCCACGCCGTTCATCATGGCGGCGATCCTGTGGTCCTCGCTGCGCAACGGCAAGAAGGCCGAAGCGCGCGCGTGGGAAAACGCCAAGGGCCTGGAGTGGACCGTGCCGTCGCCGGCGCCGCACCACACCTTCACCACGCCGCCGGTCATCAAGGACGGCGACCTGGCGCACGGCGACGTGACGCACTGAGACGGTCGAGCGACAGCGCATGAACGTCCCCGCCTTCACTCCCGAAGAACTCGCACGCCGCCGCAGGGCGGTGCTGCGGACCGCGTGGGTGATCGGCGGCATCGCCTTCGCCATCTTCGCGGCCTTCATCGGTCGCGCGGTGCTGAGCGCATGACGGCCGCCAAGTCCAACTCGGCGGGCCTGTTCAAGCTGGTCGGCGTGGCGATGGCGGTGTTCGTGCTGACGTTCTCGCTGGTGCCGCTGTACCGCATCGCCTGCGAGAAGGTGTTCGGCATCCGTCTGGAACAGGGTCCCGGCCAGGCCTCGGCCGTGGCCGCCGCCAAGGCCCCGCGCACGGTCACGGTGCAGTTCGACGGCGGCGTGAACTCCAAGCTGCCGTGGGCGTTCAACCCGGAACAGTTGACCATGCAGGTCGTGCCCGGGGAGCTGTACGAAGCCAAGTACTTCGCCCGCAACGACAGCGACAAGGCTGTCGTCGGCAGCGCGGTGCCGTCGGTCGCGCCGGCGCGCGCGTCGGGCTACTTCACCAAGACCGAGTGCTTCTGCTTCACCGCCCAGACGCTGCAGGCCGGCGAAAGCCGCGACATGCCGGTCCGCTTCATCGTGGATCCGGACCTGCCGCCCGAAGTGAAGACGATCACCCTGTCGTATACCTTCTTCAAGAACGACGCCCTGACCGCGCAGATCGGCACCGGCAATGCGTCGCCCTCGCCGCTCGCGGCACCCTGAATTCGCCTTAGCAACCGGAAGCATCGCCATGGCAAACGCCCCATCGCCAGACGCCAACATCTACTTCGTGCCGCACAGCTCCAAGTGGCCGTTCGTGGGCTCCATCGCCATGTTCGTCACGATGTTCGGCGTGGCCAGCTGGCTCAACGACCTCGCCTGGGGCATGTGGACGTTCTACGCCGGCGTGGTGGGCCTGTGCGCCACGCTGTTCATGTGGTTCGGCGACGTGATCCGCGAATCGGTGAGCGGCAGCTACAACCGCCAGGTGGACGTGTCGTTCCGCATGGGCATGGTGTGGTTCATCTTCTCGGAAGTGATGTTCTTCGCCGCGTTCTTCGGCGCGCTGTTCTACGCCCGCACGCTGTCGCTGCCGTGGCTGGGCGGCGAAGGCGATGGCGTGATGACCAACAGCCTGCTGTGGGAAGGCTTCTCGGCCGCGTGGCCGAGCGCCGGCCCGGGTCAGGTGGGCGGTCAGTTCCAGACCATCCCGGCGTGGGGCCTGCCGCTGCTCAACACGCTGATCCTGCTGACTTCGGGCGTGACCATCACCATCGCGCACCATGCGCTGAAGGCGGGCAACCGCAGCCAACTGCTGATCTGGCTGGGCGCCACCGTGCTGCTGGGTTGCGTGTTCCTGTTCTTCCAGGCCGAGGAATACATCCACGCGTACAAGGAACTGAACCTGACGCTGGGCTCGGGCATCTACGGTTCCACGTTCTTCATGCTGACCGGCTTCCACGGCCTGCACGTGACGCTGGGCACGATCATGCTGGCGATCATCTGGTTCCGCTGCGCCAAGGGCCATTTCTCGAAGGACGACCATTTCGGCTTCGAAGCCGTGGCGTGGTACTGGCACTTCGTCGACGTGGTGTGGCTGGGCTTGTTCCTGTTCGTCTACGTGCTGTAAGTGCGGGCGATGCCGCAACGAAGAAAGGGCCGGCAATGCCGGCCCTTTCTTTTGCCCGGTTGGCGCGGCGTGCCGCGCGCGGGACAATGCGTACTCAGCCCGGGTTGATTCCGTGCGGCTGGATCCAGCCCATCTTGATGGCCAGCACCACCAGCAGGATCAGGCCGACGGACAGTGCGATGCGGCGGGTCAGCGCGTTCACCGTGCGCTTGCTCTCGCCCTTGTCCACCAGCATGTAGTACAGGCCCGCGCCCAGGTTCCAGACGATGAGGATGAGGAAGGCGATGATCAGCAGGGTTTTCAGCGAATCGTTCATGGCGTCCTCGATGGGACCTCGGCGGTGAGGCGCGCATTATCGCTCCACCGGCGTGAGCCGATGGTGGGTGCGACATTCGGACGCAGCGCGTGAGCCGACGCATGCCGCTGCCGATGGGCTGGACCCTGGCCGTGCTGGCGATGTCGCTGTTCGGCAGCCTCGGCGCCTGGCAATGGGGCCGGGCCGAACAGAAGGAGGCCATGCTGACGGAGACGTCGCGCGTGCTGGCCGAGCGCCAGCCGCAGCCGCTGGCGTTGGCCGCGGACAAGGCGCGGTCGCAAGCCTACGACTGGGCGGCGGGTGAGGGCGAGTTCCTGCCTGCGCCGGCCATCCTGCTCGACAACCAGACGCGCGATCGCCAGCCCGGTGTGCGTGCCTATCGTGTCTTCCAGCCGGCCGACGCGGGAGCGCCGCTGCTGGTGGAGCTGGGCTGGCTGCCGGTCCCGGGCAACCGCGTGATGCCGGCCGTGGCGCCGCTGTCGGGGCAGCGTCGTGTGGCGGGCCTGCTGGTGCCACCGCCCTCGGAAGGCATCGCCCACGCGCCGCCCAGCGCGCAGCCGGATGGCAGCCTGCTGGTGATCGCGCTGCAGCGGCAGGAGATCGGCCAGGCCCTGGGCCTGTCTTCGCTGGCGCCGCGCGTGCTGAAGCTCGATCCCGCCCTGCCGTTGGGCTACGACCGCGACCTCGACGTCCTGCCCAACACGCTGCCGCCGGAGCGGCACGTCGGGTATGCCGTGCAGTGGTTCGGGTTGGCCGGTGCGGTGCTGGTCACCGCGCTGGTGCTGACCTGGCGTAGCCGGCGGGGTGCGCAGAAGGGGCAATGATCGCCCGGGCGTGAGAAAATGCGCCCATGGACCCAAAACCATTCGATCCCGCCCAGCGGCGTCGCGGGCGGTGGATGCTCGTTGCCCTGTTCGCCCTGTTCTTCGGTACCGTGTTCGGCGCCGGCCTGCTGCGTTTCTCCGGCTGGCAGCCGGCAGGCCACAAGAACCATGGCCTGATGCTGCAGCCTCCGGCCGATGCACGCGACCTCGCGCCGGCGCTGGCTGACGGCGGACGCTACGACTGGAAGCCGGCGGAGCGCCGGTGGCGCATCGTCGCGGCGCCCGCACCGGGTTGCGCACAGGCGTGCACGAAACTGGCGACCGACCTGGATACGGTGTGGCAGCTGTTCGGCCACAACGCCACGGAAGTCGACATCCTGTGGATCGGCGATTATCCGGCCGACGCGCCGCGTCACTCGGCGCTGCGCTTGGTGCGCGCCGACGATGCGCTGCGCGCGCGGCTGCCGCAGGTGGACGACGCGGCAGGCACGCCGGTCTACGTGATCGATCCCCACGGCTTCATCATCCTGCGCTACGCCCCCGGCTTCGATCCGGGTCACCTGCGCACCGATGTCTCCAAGCTGATCAAGCTCATCTGAGCCACCGCCAGAACCACAGATGATGAATGCCGTTACGCGTCCCGTGATCTACCGTCATTTCCACCGTATCGCCTGGCTGGCGGTCGCGCTGACGTTGTGCGTCGTCGTGTTCGGCGCGTTCGTGCGTCTGTCCGACGCCGGCCTCAGCTGCCCCGACTGGCCGACCTGCTACGGCCGCGCCGCCTGGCCGAAGGCGGTGGACGAAGCCGCCTCGCACGTCGCCAGCGAGATCCGCCCGTTCGAGACCCACAAGGCTTGGCGCGAACAGGTGCACCGCCACCTCGCCGCGTCGCTGGGCGTGCTGGTGCTGGTGCTGGCGTTGCTGGCGGCGCGCCGCCGTCGCTGGGGGGTCGCGCAGATCCTGGTCGCCGCCGGTCTGGTCGGTGCGGCGATTCCGCTGTACATGCACGGCGAACACGTGGAGGCGTCGGTGCTCGCCATCGTCGGCGAAGCGATCCTGCTGTTCGCGGCATTGCGCTGGTCGAACATCGACCTGGCGCGCGCGGGCGCACTGACGCTGGCGGTGATCATCTTCCAGGCCCTGCTGGGCATGTGGACGGTGACCTGGCTGCTCAAGCCGATCGTGGTGATGGGTCATCTGCTCGGCGGCCTGACCACGTTCTCGCTGCTCGTGTGGATGGCCTGGCGTGCCACCGACCGGCCGATCACGCTGGCCGATGCGACCGTGCTGCGACGCTGGCTGATCGGCGGCCTGGCGCTGCTCGGCATCCAGATCGCACTGGGTGGCTGGGTCAGTGCGAATTACGCAGCGCTGGCCTGCGGCATGGATTTTCCGAAGTGCGTGGGCCAGTGGGCGCCACCGGCGGACTTCGGCGAGGCCTTCGTGCTGTGGCGCGGGATCGGCGTCGATTACGAAGGTGGCGTGCTCGATGGCGCGGCGCGCATCGCGATCCAGCTTAGCCATCGCATCATGGCGGTGATCGTCGCCCTGTACGTGCTCGCGCTGGCGCTGCGCCTGTTCCGCACGCCGGGCATGCGCAGCTGGTCGCTGACCCTGGTCGTGCTGATCGTCGCGCAGGTCACGCTGGGCATCCTCAACGTCAAGCTCAACCTGCCGCTGCCGGTCGCCGTGGCACACAACGCCGGCGCCGTGCTGCTGCTGTTCACGATGGTCTCGCTGACCGCGCGCCTGCGCAGGCCCGACTGATGGCCTCGACGTTCCGCCAGTATTGGGATCTGACCAAGCCGCGCGTGGTGGCGCTGATCGTGTTCACCGCGATCGTCGGCATGTTCCTCGCCATCGACGGACTGCCGGACGGTGCCGAACTTCTGCGCGGCGCGCTGGGCTTCCTCGGCATCTGGCTGGCCGCGTCCAGCGCCGCGGCGATCAACCAGCTGCTCGACGCGCGCATCGACGCGAAGATGGCGCGCACGTCGTGGCGTCCGCTGGTGCAGGGACAGGTGAAGCCGTGGCAGGCGCTGGTGTTCGCGCTGGTGCTGGCGGCGCTGTCGATGGCCATCCTGGTGCTGTGGGTCAACACGATCACCGCGATCCTGACCTTCGCCTCGCTGATCGGCTACGCGGTGATCTACACCGTGTTCCTGAAGCGCGCCACGCCGCAGAACATCGTCATCGGCGGCATCGCCGGCGCGGCGCCGCCTCTGCTCGGCTGGGCGACGATGACCGGCATGCAGGGCGAGTGGGACTGGCCGCACGCGCTGCTGCTGGTACTGGTGATCTTCGTGTGGACGCCGCCGCATTTCTGGGCGCTGGCGATCTTCCGCCGCGAAGACTACGCGCGCGCGCTGGTGCCGATGCTGCCGGTGACGCATGGCGTGACGTACACGCGCTGGCAGATCCTGTTCTATACGGTGCTGCTCGTCGAAGTGACGGTGCTGCCGGTGGTGTTCGGCATGAGCGGCTTCTTCTACCTGGGCGGCGCGCTGGTGCTCGGCGCGGTGTTCCTCTGGTACGCGTGGCGCCTGCTGGACCCGCCGGACGAATTCTTCGCCATGCGCGTGTTCAACTACTCCATCGTCTACCTGATGGCGCTGTTCGCCTTCCTGCTGGTCGACCACTGGGTGATGCCGCTGCTACGGCCCGCGGCATCGGTGGCGGGCATCGAGTTCGTGCCGGCGGGTTGACGACGCCGTTGTAGAAGCGGCGTGAGTCGCGACCGCGAGAACGGAGCTGCGTGAAGCTTGGAGGAGCCTGCTGATGAACGCTGAAGGACCATGCGCGTCGCCACTGCGATGCATGCGGTCGGCGTGCGGTCGCGACTCACGCCGCTTCTACAACGGCTTGGCTGCGTCCGGCACGCCCAGCCGCTCCACCACCACCGGTTCCAACGACGTCAACCCGGCCTTGCGGCCCAGTTCCAGGGCTTCCTCGTGCGGAACGCCCCGCGCCGCCGCGTCCATCGCCAGCAGCGCGCCGACGCGGTTGCCGGAGGCACAGTGCAGCAGCACGTCGCTGTCCTGCGCCCTCAGCAGGTCGCCCAGCGCCTTCGCGTTTGCCGGCGTGACGTCTTCCTTTCCGGCGATCGGCAGGGCAAGGTAGTTCAGGCCAAGCCGCTGCGCTTCGGTGACCTCGTCGTAGCCGCGGTCTTCCTGAGGTCCGCGCAGGTCGATCACCGTACGCACACCCTCGGATTTCAGACGCACAAGATCGTCCTGCGACGGCTGGCCGCCGGTATGCAGGCCGGGCTGGGGTTGGGCGAAGTCGGTGGCATGCGCGGCGAACGATCCGCAGCCCCCCAGCAAGGCCGATAGCAGAAAGGCGAAGCGGATCATCACGGACTCCTCAATGGCGGCCGATGCGGGCCTGCAGCAGGGTGCGCAATTCGTACTTGTCGGTTTCGTCCAGGCCTTGGCTGCGCTGCTTGGCCTGCAGTTCGTCCAGCCGCTGCTGCAGCATCTGCTTCTCCAGCTGCACAGCGGCATCGAGGAGTTCCTGGCGCCAGCTGTCCTCGTCGCCAGGCAGGTCCTGCATCGCCAGCTTCTGCAGCGCGGCGGCCTCGTCGCGTTCGGCGAAGTGCTCCAGCAGCACGCCGGTGGTGATGTCGGGACGGGCATGCACCAGGTCGATCAGTTCCAGCAGCAGTTCCATGCCGGCCAGCCGCAGCGCCGAAAACCCATGCGTCGATTCGATCGCCAGCGCCAGCGACGGCTTGTGCAGCAGGCGCACGATGATGCTGCGGACCAGGCTGGGCTTGTTGTGGCCTGAATGCGAAGGCGACGCACGCCGCGTCGATGCGGGTGGTGCGGCCGGCGCGGCGCCCGTATTGCCTGCGCCGACGCCGGTGATCTCGGTCAGGCGCTGGCGCATCAGGTCGCCGAACGCGCCATCGGGAATCTGCGCGAGCAGCGGGCGCGCGCGCTCGGCCAGGCGTGCCTTGCCGTCGAGCGTGGACAGCTTGATGTCCTTGGCCAGTTCGTCGAAGAAGAACTGCGACAGCGGCATCGCCTGCTGCAGGCGCGCGTCGAAGCCTGCCGCGCCTTCCTGCCGCACGATGGTGTCGGGATCCTCGCCATCGGGCAGGAACAGGAAGAACGCCTGCCGTCCGTCCTTCATGCGCGGCAATACCGATTCCAGCGCGCGCCACGCCGCGCGCTGGCCGGCAGCGTCGCCATCGAAGCAGAAGTACACATCGGGCGCGTTGCGGAACAGCAGCTCGGCGTGTTCCGGCGTGGTCGCCGTGCCCAGCGTCGCCACGGCTTCCTTCACGCCGAACTGGAACAGCGAGACCACGTCCATGTAGCCCTCGACCACGACCAGTCGCGCGATCTTCTGGTTGGCCTGCTTCACCTGCCACAGGCCGTACAGCTCGCGGCCCTTGTGGAACAGCGCGGTCTCGGGCGAGTTGAGGTACTTCGGGCCGTCGTCCTTCTGCAGCACGCGGCCACCGAATGCGATCACGCGCCCGCGGCGGTCGTGGATCGGGAACATCACCCGGTCGCGGAACTTGTCGTACACATGGCCGCGATCGTTCTTCGAGAACAGGCCGGCCCGCTCGAGCAGTTTCATCCGGCGCTCGTCCGTGCCCAACGCATCCTTCAGCGCCGAATAGCCGTCCGGCGCATAGCCGATCATGAACTGCGTGCGGATCGCCGCGTCCACGCCGCGGCCATCGAGATAGGTCTTCGCCTTTTCGCTGCCGTCGAGGTTGCGCTGGAAGAAGCGCGCCGCCGCTTCCAGCGCATTGAACAGATCGCGGGTATCGTTGTTCTCATTGCGCTGCTGCGTCTCGCGCGGCACCTCCATGCCGTTGCGGCGCGCCAGCTCCTCGACCGCATCGAGGAACTCGAGGCGGTCGTAGTTCATCAGGAACGACAGCGCCGTGCCGTGCGCGCCGCAGCCGAAGCAGTGGTAGAACTGCTTGGTCGGCGACACCGTGAACGACGGTGAGCGCTCGTCGTGGAACGGACAGCAGGCCGAGTATTCCTTGCCCTGCCGCTTCAACGGGACGCGCGCGCCCACCACCTCGACGATATCCGTCCGGGCGAGCAGTTCGTCGATGAAGGCGTCGGGGATGCGGGCCATGGGACGCATAGGATGCCATGCCGGGCCACAGGGCCGGCGCGCTACCATGCCGCCATGCCCGTCGACGCGATTCCCGATGACGTCCTGCTCGCGCGATTGCGCGCGGCGGTCGGTCGTGCGCATGTGCTGACCGGCGAGCGCGCCACGCGGCGCTACCGCAAGGGCTACCGCTTCGGCGACGGGCCGGTGCTCGCGGTCGCCTGTCCGGGCACGCTGCTGGAACTGTGGCAGGTGCTGCAGGCCACCGTGGACGCGGGACGCATCGTGCTGATGCAGGCCGCGAACACCGGCCTGACCGGCGGTTCCACGCCGGATGGCGAGGGCTACGACCGTGGCATTGTCCTGGTCAGCACGTTGCGCCTCACCGGCGTGCAGCTGCTCGACGGCGGGCGCCAGGTCGTCTGCCTCCCCGGGGCAACGCTGGATGTACTGGAGAAGCGGCTGGCGCCGCTGGGCCGCGAACCGCACTCGGTCATCGGGTCTTCGTGCATCGGGGCGTCCGTACTGGGCGGCGTCTGCAACAACTCCGGCGGCGCGTTGGTACGACGCGGGCCGGCCTACACCGAGCTCGCGCTGTACGCGCTGGTGGGCGAAGACGGTGTGCTGCGGCTGGTCAACCATCTCGGCATCGCACTGGGCGACACGCCGGAAGAGATCCTGTCGCGACTGCAGGCCGGCGACTACGGCGCGGATGCCGTCGTCCATGATGCAGCGCAGGCGGCGTCCGATCCCCATTACGCCGATCACGTGCGCCAGGTCGACGCGCCCACGCCGGCCCGCTACAACGCCGATCCGTCGCGCCTGCACGAGGCCTCGGGTTGTGCGGGACGGCTGGCGGTATTCGCCGTACGGCTGGATACGTTCGAGCAGGACGCCGCCTCCGTTTTCTACATCGGCAGCAACGACCCGGGCGACCTCACCGACGTGCGCCGTCATCTGCTGACCGCGTTCGAGCGGCTGCCGATCGCCGGCGAGTACCTGCATCGCGACGCCTTCGACATCGGCGACCGCTACGGCAAGGACACCTTCCTGCTGATCGACCGGTTCGGCACCGGCAGGGTGCCCGCGGCCTTTGCGCTGAAGAGCCGCCTGGATGGGTGGTGCGAGCGGTTCGGCGTGCCAGGGATGGTGGATCGCATGCTGCAGTCACTGGCCGCGTTGCTGCCCGACCACCTGCCGCCGCGGCTGCGCGCGTACCGCGACCGCTACGAACACCATCTGCTGCTGAAGGTATCGACCCGCGATGCGGAGGCGACGCGTTCGTTCCTCGACCGCTTCTTCGCCGAACGCGAGGGCGATTTCTTCGCCTGCGAGGCGGACGAGGGCCGCAAGGCCTTCCTGTTGCGCTTCGCGGTCGCCGGCGCGGCGGTGCGCTATCGCGCTGTGCACGCCGCGCAGGTCGAGGACATCGTCGCGCTGGACATCGCCCTGCGCCGCGACGACCGCGCGTGGGTGGAAACGCTGCCGGCCGAGCTCGCTACCACGATGGTGGCGCGGCTCTATTACGGGCACTTCTTCTGCCATGTGTTCCACCAGGACTACATCGTGAGGAAGGGCATCGATCCGCTGGCGGTGGAGCATCGCCTGTGGGACCTGCTCGACGCGCGCGGCGCCGAATATCCCGCCGAGCACAATGTCGGTCACCTGTATCGCGCCAAGCCGGCGCTGGCCGAGTTCTACCGTGCGCTGGATCCGACCAACAGCTTCAATCCCGGGATCGGCCAGACATCGAAATGTCGCCACTGGGCGGATGCGGCGCCATCACCGGATCCGCCGGTGTCGCCGTCGACAACGGCCACCGCACGTGCAGGCGCTCATCGATCACCGCCGTGATCAGCGCGCCGACAAAGAACACCACGCTGGCGTAGTAGATCCAGACGAGCAACAGCACCAGCGCACCCATCGAGCCGTAGGCGCTGCCGGGTGCGGCCTCCGCCAGATACAGGCCGATCAGGTAGCGGCCGGCGGCGAACAGCAGCGCCGTGATCGCGCCGCCCAGGAAGGCCTGCTTCCACGCCACGCGCCGGTCCGGCAGATAGTGGTAGAAGAAGGCGAATGCCAGCGCATAGAGCAGCAGCGTGGTGGTATAGCCGAGCGCGGGCAGGACCGACGGCAGTCGTGCGAAGACCACCTGCAACGCCGTCGTGGCGACCATCGAGACGACCAGCAGGAAGCCGATGGCCAGCACCACGCCGAGCGAGAACACGCGCTTCTTCAGCCAGGCCAGCACGCCGTTGAGCCGCTGCGCATCGGTGCGGAAGATGAGGTTGAGCGCGCCCTGCAATTGCGCGAACACCACGGTGGCGCCGATGAAGAGCAGGGCGGTACTCCACCACCCGGCCAGCGAGCCGACATCCGGCCGATCGCTGGCGTTGCGGATCACCGTCTCCGCCACGGTCCCGGCGCTGGGGCCGGCGAGCTGCTGGATCTGGTCGAGCAGCGATTGCTGCGCCGGCGGATACAGCGACGCGGTCAGCCACAGCAGCAGGATGAGCAGCGGGGCCAGCGACAGCAGCGCATAGAACGACAGCGACGCCGCCTGCGTCATCAGGTCGGTTTCGACGAAGCGTCGCACCAGCGCCGCCGGGAGGCTGCGGCTGGCGCGTTCGCCGGCATCGCGCGCCCGTGCGCGCAGGGTACGGAAGGAGACTCGACGTTCCATGCGCCGAGCGTGCCAAGCGCGGCGTCAGCAGTTCGTTATGGCGACGTGGTCCTCGCGTTCACGCGTCGCCGCGCGCGAGCGCCCGCAGCGCGTCGCCGGTGACGCGCTGCACGGTCCATTCGTCCAGGCCGACCGCACCGAGGCTGCGATAGAGGCGGAGGGCGGGCGCGTTCCAATCCAGCACCGACCACTCGAAGCGGCCGCAGCCCCGGGCCACGGCCACCTGCGCCAGATGCACCATCAGCCGCCTGCCGATGCCAAGCCCGCGATGGCTCGGCAGTACGAACAGGTCCTCGAGGTACAGGCCGGGCTGTCCGAGAAACGTGGAAAACGAGTGGAAGAACAGCGCGAAGCCGGCAGGCACGCCGTCGGCCTCGGCGATGACGACTTCGGCGACGGGGCGTTCGCCGAACAGGTGGGTTTCCAGCAGCGCCGGCGTCGCGACGGCTTCGTGGGCGAGCTTTTCGTACTCGGCCAGGCCACGGATGAAGTCGAGGATCTGCGGGATGTCGGCGCGGGTCGCCGGGCGCAGGATGACGGCGGGGGTGTCCATGGCGCGAGGATGCCATGGATGAGGCGCCGCGCCGGAAACGTCCGGCACCGCGCCGTGCGGGCTCAGCCCGCGAGTTTCTTCTTGATCAGCGCGGAGACCTGGCCCATGTCGGCCTGGCCGGCAAGGCGCGGCTTCAGCACGCCCATCAGCTTGCCCATGTCGGCCGGGCCGGTGGCGCCGGTCTCGGTGATGGCGGCCTCGATGGCGGCCAGGACCTCGGCCTCGCCCAGCTTGGCCGGCAGGTAGGTGTCGATCACGGCCAGTTCGGCACGCTCGATGGCCGCCAGGTCCTCGCGGTTGGCGGCTTCGAACTGGCTCACCGAGTCCTTGCGCTGCTTGACCATCTTCTCCAGCACGGCCAGCACGGCGGCGTCGTCCAGCTCGATACGCTCGTCGACTTCGCGTTGCTTGATGGCGGCGTTGATCAGGCGGATGACCGCCAGGCGATCCTTCTCGCCTGCCTTCATGGCGGCCTTCATGTCATCGGTGAGCTGCTGTTTCAGGGACATGGTGTGCTCCGGGGGAACGGTGGAAGGGCGCGGCGCGGTGCCGTGAGACGCCAAAAACACAAAAAGCCGGCGACGCTCGCGCGTGCCGGCTTCTTGCGAAGCGACGCGGCTCAGTACAGGCGCTGGCGCTTGGTGACGTCGCGCGAGCTGCGGCGCAGCTGGCGCTTCACCGCGGCGGCGGCCTTGCGCTTGCGCTCCTGGGTCGGCTTCTCGTAGAACTCGCGCTTGCGGGTTTCGGCCAGGACGCCGGCCTTTTCGCAGGTGCGCTTGAAGCGACGCAGCGCAAACTCAAACGGCTCGTTTTCGCGGACTTTGACGCTGGGCATACGTAATCTCGGTGGTGTAAACGGTCCGGGCGCGCCCGGTGAGCCGCGTATTATAGCGGCCGGCGCCGAGGCTGCAACCCACCCCCGTCGCCAGGACCGCTTGTCCCTTCCCTTCCAGGCCCCCAGATCCCCCTCATGAGAGTCCTCGGCATCGAAACCAGCTGCGACGAAACGGGCGTGGCCGTCTACGACACCGGCCGCGTGTCGCGGACGGGGCCGGTTCTGCCCGGGGCCGCCGGCCTGCGCGCCCATGCGGTCTACAGCCAGATCGCCCTGCACGCCGAGTACGGTGGCGTGGTGCCCGAGCTGGCCAGCCGCGACCACGTCCGCAAGCTGCTGCCATTGATCCGCCAGACCCTGGCCGAAGCCGGCCTGACGACCGCCGACCTGGACGGCGTGGCCTATACGGCCGGGCCGGGGCTGGTGGGCGCGCTGCTGGTCGGCGCGGGCGTGGCCCGCTCGCTGGCCTGGGCGCTGGAGGTGCCGGCGATCGCCGTCCACCACATGGAGGGCCATCTGCTGGCCCCGCTGATGGAGGACGATCCGCCCGAGGCGCCGTTCGTGGCCCTGCTGGTTTCCGGCGGACACACCCAACTCGTGGCCGTGGACGCCATCGGTCGCTACCGCCTGCTCGGCGAGACGCTGGACGACGCCGCGGGCGAGGCCTTCGACAAGACCGCCAAGATGATGGGCCTGCCGTATCCGGGCGGCCCGCAACTGGCGGCGCTGGCCGAGAAGGGGACGCCCGGCCGGTTCAAGTTCGCCCGGCCCATGACCGACCGGCCCGGCCTCGACTTCAGTTTCAGCGGCCTGAAGACCCAGGTGCTGCTGGCTTGGCGCGACAGCGACCAGTCGGACCAGACCAAGGCCGACATCGCGCGCGGCTTCGAGGATGCCGTGGTCGACACGCTGGCGATCAAGTGCGAGCGCGCGCTGGATGAAGCCGGCAGCGACGTCATCGTCATCGCCGGTGGCGTGGGCGCCAACAAGCGTTTGCGTGCGAAGTTGCAGGAAATGGCGGCCAAGCGCGGCGGACGGGCCTGTTTCCCGCGGCCATCGCTGTGCACCGACAACGGCGCGATGATCGCCTTCGCCGGCGCGCTGCGTCTCGAAGCGGGCCAGCACGAGACGGCGGAAGTGAAGGTCACGCCGCGCTGGGACATGGCCACGCTGCCCGAGGTCGCGGTGGTCCACTTACCGTAACCTGCGGCCGAATTCCGTTCAGGTTCAAGGCGGTGCGGGTAGGGTGTCCGCTCCGCCAACCGGCGCGTCCGCCTGCGCAACGCAGGTGGCAGGGCGCGCATGAACCACCTCGAGGGGTAACGGAATGATCGAACACCTGGACGCCCTGCGCGCGGGCCTCGCCCCGTATCCGTGGGCCTACACCGTCGTTGTCGCCTGCGCGCTGGTCCTGCTGGCCTGGCTGGCCAACTGGATCACCAAGCGCGTGCTGCTGCGCGGCCTGCGCCGATTGCTGGCCACGTTGCCGGTGGGACAGGGCGATCACCAGGTGCGCCTGCGCGTCATCCCGCGGCTGGCCAACGTGGTGCCTGCCGTGGTGCTTGCGGCCGGCGTCGCGTTCGTTCCCGACCTGCCGCCGTTGCTGGTGACCGTGGTCCGCAACGTCTGCTTCGCCTTCATCATCCTGACGGTCGCATTGGCCATCGCCGCGGCGCTCGATCTGGCCAACGAGGTCTACCAGCGTCGTCCGGATGCCGCCGACAAGCCGATCAAGGGCTACCTGCAGTTGCTGAAGATCATCGTGTTCGTCCTTGCGGCCGTGCTGATGGTCGCCGCGCTGATCGACCGCTCGCCGGTGATCCTGCTGTCGGGCCTGGGCGCGATGATGGCGGTGCTGATCCTGGTGTTCCAGGACACCCTGCTGTCGCTGGTGGCCAGCGTGACCATCAGCTCGAACGACATGGTGCGCGTGGGCGACTGGATCGAGATGCCCACCCAGAATGCCGATGGCGATGTCGTGGATATCGCGCTGCACACGGTGAAGGTGCAGAACTGGGACAAGACCATCACCACCATCCCCACCAAGAAGCTGATCAGCGATTCGTTCAAGAACTGGCGAGGCATGAGCGAATCGGGTGGGCGCCGGATCAAGCGCGCGCTGTACCTGGACCAGAACAGCGTGCGCTTCCTGGACGGGGACGAGCAGGCGCGCCTGCGCCGGTTCCGGCTGCTCGGAGACTACCTGCACCACAAGGACAGCGAGATCGACGCATGGAACGCCCGCCTCACGGAGCAGGGGCGCGAGCCGGTCAACCAGCGCCGCATCACCAACCTCGGCACGTTCCGCGCTTATGTCGAGGCCTATCTGCGCGCGCACGGCGACATCCACGACGGCATGACGCTGCTGGTGCGCCAGCTGCCACCGGGGCCCACCGGGCTGCCGCTGGAGATCTACTGCTTCACCCGCACCGTGGCCTGGGGGGCTTACGAAGGCATCCAGTCCGACATTTTCGACCATCTGCTGGCGATCCTGCCGGAGTTCGGGCTGCAGGTATTCCAGCAGCCGGGCGGCGCGGACGTGCGCCAGCTGCAGGGCATGCCAGGCGGCGCTGCGGCGATGGCCACCGGCTGAGCGGGCGCGACGATTGCGCGTACCATTCCCGCTCCTGAATCCAGAGCCCCACATGGACATCGTTTTCATCGAAGACCTGCGCATCGAGACCGTCATCGGCATCTACGACTGGGAGCGCGGGATCCGGCAGACCGTCGCACTGGACGTGGAAATGGCGTTCGACAACCGCGTGCCGGCGGCGAGCGACGACATCGCGCACACGCTGGACTACAAGGCGGTGTCGAAGCGGCTGATCTCCTTCGTCGAGGAGGCGAACTTCGGCTTGGTCGAGACGCTCGCCGAGCGCTGCACCGAGATCATCCGCGAAGACTTCGGCGTTGCGTGGGTGAGGTTGAAGCTGAGCAAACCCGGTGCCGTCACCGGCGCGCGCAACGTCGGCGTGCTGATCGAACGCGGCGTACGTCCGGACTGACCCATGGGAAAGGCCTATCTCAGCCTCGGCAGCAACGTGGAGCCCGAGCAACACCTGCGCGCGGCCGTCGCGGCGCTGCGCGACCGCTTCGGCGAGGTGGTGCTGTCGCCGGTCTACCGCACGCGTTCGGTCGGTTTCGACGGCACCGACTTCCTCAACTCGGCCGCCGTGATCGACAGCGACCTGGATCCGTTCGCGCTGAACGACTGGCTGCATGCGCTGGAAGATGCGCACGGCCGCGACCGCAGCGGTCCGCGCTTCTCCGACCGTACGCTGGACATCGACATCGTGCTGTACGACGACCTCGTGCTGGAGGGTCCCGGCAATCTGCGACTGCCACGCGACGAGCTGAAGCACGCTTTCGTGCTGTTGCCGCTGGCGGACATCGCGCCCGATATGGTCGATCCGCGCAGCGGTCGCACGCTGGCGGCGCTGTGGCGTGCGCATCCCGACCACGACACGCCGCCGCAGCCGGTGTCTTTCGAGTAGGCACGGCGGTGCAACCGGGCCGCCGCTGATCTGCGGATATTCGCAAGCCATCATCCCGGCGCAGGCCGGGATGATGGCGCGTGGCGGGCACAACAGGCTCGATCTCAGGCGATCGCCCGTCCGCCATCCACGTGGATGACCTGACCGGTGACATAGGCCGCCGCATCGCCCAGCAGCCATGCCACGGTGCCGGAAATGTCGTCCGGATCGCCGATGCGCCCCAGCGGTGTCTGCGCCAGCAGACCCTCCTGCACGTCCGCCGCGATGCCGCCGTCGGGCCACAGGATGGCGCCGGGCGACACCGCGTTCACCCGCACCTCCGGCGCCAGCGACACCGCCAGTCCGCGCGATACCGCGAGCAGTGCGGCCTTCGACGCCGCGTACACCGCCAGATCGCCACGTGGCTTCTCGGCATAGATATCGGCGATGTTGACGATGGCGCCACGCGCGGCGCGCAGGTGCGGTGCGGCGGCTTGCGCCAGAAAGAACGGCGCACGCGCATTGACGGCGAACAGTTCCTCCCACTGCGCCGGTGTGGCGTTGCCCGGCGGCGTGGGATAGAACGCCGAGGCGTTGTTGACCAGCGCATCCAGTCGGCCGAAATGTCCCACGGTCTTCGCCACCAGTTCCGGCAGGCGGTCGAACAACGCCAGGTCGGCCTGCAACATCAGCGTGCTGCCCGGGCGGACGGCGTCCAGTTCGTCGGCGAGTGCGCGCATGTCGGCCGAAGCGCTGCGGTAGTGCAGGGCCAGGTCATGGCCGTCGGCGTGCAGCCGGCGGGCGATCGCGGCGCCGATGCGGCGGGCGGCACCGGTGAGCAGGACGGCGCGACGCGGTTTCAACATGGCGGACTCCGGACAGATGCCCGCATTGTCCCCGCTTTGCACCGAAATGGCGCAGGTCGCCACCAGAATTGTGAGCGGATCGCCCGGTACGACAACGCTTGACGGCGCGCACATCCACCATGCATGTTGCGACGCATTACCCGTCGTCGGATGTGCCGGCGCGGGGCAGCAGGATGGCGAATGGACTGGGCGAAGTACCGCACCACGACCTTTGACGAACTGATCCAGGCCGATGGACGGCCGCGGCCGGCAGCGCGCCGGCTGGTGGAATACTTGGCCGGACTGTCCGGCCGCGAACTCGCCGAGCGGCAGCTCGCCGCCGACGTGGTGGCGCGCGTGCAGGGCATCACCTTCACCGTGTACTCCGACGGCCGCAACGTCGACCGCACGCTGCCGTTCGACCTGATCCCGCGCATCATTCCGCTCAGCGAGTGGCAGCGCACCGAGGCCGGCCTGAAGCAGCGCATGCGCGCGCTGAACCTGTTCATCGGCGACATCTACGGCAAGCAGCAGATCGTCAAGGACAAGGTGTTCCCGGCGATGCTGCTGAAGGATTCGGTGAACTTCCGCGAGCAGTGCGTCGGCATCACGCCGCCGCTGGGCGTGTGGGCGCACATCTGCGGTTCGGACCTGGTGCGCGACGGCGACGGCACGCTGTACGCGCTGGAAGACAACCTGCGCATCCCCAGCGGCGTCAGCTACATGCTGGAAAACCGCATGGTGGCGAAACGGGTGTTCCCGGAGCTGTTCGAGACCAGTTCCATCCTGCCGGTCGACGAATACCCCAGCCAGCTCTACGACACCCTCGCCGCACTGTCGCCGCGGCCGGGCAATACGCCGGTGATCGCGCTGCTGACGCCGGGCGTGTTCAACAGCGCCTACTTCGAGCATGCCTACCTGGCGCAGGCGATGGGCATCGAACTGGTCGAAGGCAGCGATCTGTTCGTCGCCGACGACGACTGTACCTACATGCGCACGGTGTACGGGCCGCAGCGCGTCGACGTGATCTACCGGCGCGTCGACGACCTGTTCATCGACCCCGAGGTGTTCCATCCCGATTCGGTGCTGGGCGTGCCCGGGCTGATCCGCAGCTGGCGCGCCGGCAAGGTGGCGCTGGCCAACGCGCCCGGCGCGGGCGTGGCCGACGACAAGGTCGTCTTCGCCTACGTGCCGAAGATGATCAAGTATTACCTGGACGAGGATCCGATCCTGCCCAACGTGCCCAGCTACCTCTGCCACAACGCGAAGGAGCGCAAGTACGTGCTGGAGAACATCGAGAAACTGGTGGTGAAGCCGGCCAACGAATCCGGCGGCTACGGCATGCTGATCGGCCCCCGCTCGACCAAGCGCCAGCGCGAGAAATTCAAGGCGCTGATCGAGGCCAATCCGCGCAACTACATGGCGCAACCCACGCTGGCGCTGTCCACCGCGCCGATCGTCACCAAGCAGGGTCCGTCGCCGCGCCATATCGACCTGCGTCCGTTCGTGTTGTCGCGCGACGACACCTACGTCACCACCGGTGGCCTGACCCGCGTGGCGATGGTGAAGGGGTCGCTGGTGGTGAATTCCTCGCAAGGCGGCGGTGCCAAGGACACCTGGGTGGTCGATCTGGCCGATGACGAAGGGGAGGCCGCCTGATGCTGTCGCGTGTCGCCGACGACCTTTACTGGTTCAGCCGCTACGTGCGTCGCGCGGAGAACACCGCGCGCCTGGTCGGTGTGGGCAGCCAGCTGCAGCTCGACATGCCGCGCTCGGTGCGTTTCGCGTGGCGGCCGATGATCGATACCGTCGGCGCGGGAGACTGCTTCGAACGGTGCTACCCGGAGGCGGGCGATGCAGCGGGCGATGTCGACGTGATCCGCTTCCTGCTGCTGGACGAACGCAATCCGTCGTCGCTGCGGACCACGGTGGATGCGGCGCGCGAGATCCTGCGCAGCATCCGCGACACGTTGCCGCAGGACGTGTGGGAAGCGATCAACGATCTGCATCTGTACATCGCCGCGCAGGGCGAGCGCAGCCTCAGCCGGCGCTACCGCATCGAATTCCTGCAGCGCATCGTCGATGGTTGCCTGAAGGTGTCGGGCCTGCTCAGTGCGAATGTCAGCCGCGACATCGGCTACCAGTTCCTGCGCCTGGGTACCGCGCTGGAGCAGGCGGACATGACCACGCGCATCATCGATGCCGGCGCCTCAGGCCTGGTCACGCCGCGCAACGAGGACGACCGAGAGGCGTTCCAGAACATGCAGTGGATGAGCGTGCTGCGCTCCGTCGCGGGCTACCAGATGTACCGCCGCCACGTGCGCCAGCGCGTCACGGCGGAATTGGCGCTGCGCTTCCTGCTGCAGAACAACGAATTCCCGCGCAGTGTGCATTTCTGCCTGACCCGCGCGCAGAGCGTGCTGCCGACGATGCCGCCGCGCCCGGGCGTGGATCGGCATCTCAACCGCATCGTCGGCATGACCCGCAATGCCGACCCCGCCGTGCTGGCGGCGCGCAATCCGGCACAGTTCATGGACGAGATCCAGACGCACCTGAGCTCGCTGCATGTGGCGATCGCGGACGGGTACTTCCGCGGCTGAGCGGTCTCAGGTCGTTTTTTCGTGCGAGGCGGCTGCGGCGGCGGCAGCAAGCTTGCTGGCCACGAGAATGCCCGCAGTGCCTGAGATGACGCGCCAGGCCGGCGGCGCGAACAGGGCCACGCAGAGCACGGTGACGCCGGTGCCGAGGCAGAACGCCAGCACCGCCACGGCCCACGCTTTCATGGGAGGCGCGACATCATCGCCGACTACTGCTGGCCCTGTGCATCGCCAGGATCCTGCCGCGACGGCGCGCGGCGCGGCGGCATGACGGGCAAGGGACCCGGTGCGGCTTCGCGCGCCTGCTGCGGCTCCCACGGAAAGCGCGGCAGGCTGTGTACGGCGGCTTCCAGCTTGCGCGACCAGGTGTCGTGGATCTCGGCGTACAGGGGCGTATCGGCTTCCAGTCGCATCCGCTGGCTGATCTTCAGATCACCGTTGCGCAGCAGCGCCATGTCGACCGGCATGCCGACCGACAGGTTGGAGCGGATGGTGGAGTCCAGCGATACGAGCGCGCAGCGCGCGGCGTCTTCCAGCGGCGTCTCGGGCCGGATGATGCGGTCGAGGATCGGCTTGCCGTACTTGGATTCGCCGATCTGCAGATAGGGCGTTTCCGGCGACGTCGCGATGCAGTTGCCGAGCGGATATACCATGTACAGCCCCGGGCGCTCGCCGGCGATCTGGCCGCCCAGGATCAGCGTGGACTGCACGTTGACGCCGCTCTGCTGCGCCTCATCGTTCATCTTCACCTGGCTGGCGACCAGCGTATCGCCGACATATTCCGCGACTTCGTACAGATGCGAGAACGTGCGCAGGCTATGCTTCGCGTTCGGATCGTCGGCATCGCGCTGCAGGCGCGAGATAGTCAGCTGCGTGGTGGCCAGGTTGCCGGCCGACATGATGACGAACACGCGGTCACTAGGCCATTCGAACACGTGCATCTTGCGGTACACGCGCACGTCGTCGAAGGAAGCGCTGGTGCGGGTATCCGCGGCGAAGACCAGGCCTTCGTTGACTTCGATGCCGACGCAATAGGTCATGGCGTGTCCGCTGCTGCTGTGCATCACGATTCTATGCGTGGCCCACGGGGTTGGCTAGGGCTGGCGCGGTAGTGTGAAACGGCCCGTACAATGGCGCAGACTCCCGCTTCTGGTGCGCCATGCACACCGATCTCCCCCTTCCCGATGACGCTGCGCAGGCGCACAGCGCGCGACTTGCGGCCCTGATCCGCGCCGAGATGGCCGCCGAGGGCGGCAATCTGCCGTTCTCGCGGTTCATGGAGCGCAGCCTGTATGCGCCGGGCCTGGGTTATTACAGTGCGGGCAGCACGAAGTTCGGTGAGGCCGGCGATTTCACCACCGCGCCGGAACTGGGGCCGCTGTTCGCCAGTTGCGTGGCGCAGGCGGTCGCACCGGTGCTGCAGCAGCTGGGTCCGGAAGCCGAGTTCGTCGAGATCGGCGGCGGCAGCGGCGCGTTCGCCGAGATCGTGCTGAAGCGGCTGCTCGAACTCGATGCATTGCCCGCGCGCTACGCCATCCTCGAGCCCAGCGCCGATCTGCGCGAACGGCAGCGCGAGCGGCTGGGACAGCGCCTGATTCCGCCGGTGTTCGATCTGGTGGAATGGCTGGAGGGACCGCCGTCCGAGGCGTGGAATGGCGTGCTGTTCGCCAACGAGGTGATCGACGCACTGCCGACGCCCCGTTTCACCCTGCGTGATGGCGAAGTGTTCGAGGAAAGCGTGGCGCTGGATGCCGGTGGCGGTTTCGTGCGCAGCGATCGCCCGGCCGATGCCTTGCTGGCCGCAGCGGTGCGCCATGTCGAGCGCTACCTGGAGCAGCCGTTTCCCGACGGTTACCGCTCGGAACTGCTGCCGCAGCTGCCCTACTGGATCCAGGCGGTGATGGGTGGGCTGGAACGCGGCGCCATGCTGTTCGCCGACTACGGCTATACCCGCCGCGAGTTCTATCAGCCGGATCGCGACGAGGGCACATTGCGGGCGTACTACCGCCATCGCGTGCACAACGATCCGTATCTGTGGCCGGGATTGCAGGACATCACCGCCTCGGTGGATTTCACCGCGCTGGCCGAGGCCGGCACGCAGGCCGGTTTCGATCTGGCCGGTTACACGACGCAGGCGAACTTCCTGCTCGGCAATGGCCTGCAGGAGCGTTTGAACGAAGCGGAGGCGCGCGCCGACGAGGCCACGCTGCTGCGCTTGCGCAACGAGGCCAAGCGGCTGACCCTGCCCAGCGAGATGGGCGAGCGCTTCCAAGTGATGGGCTTCTCCAGCGATGTCGAGTTCGGCACGGCCTTCCTGTTCAACGATCTGAGCTGGCGCCTTTGAAACGGGCGTCCGCGCTGAAGCCGTTCCAGTATCCGCGCCTGTGGCTGGGGCTCTGGCTGGTGGCGGTCGCGGTGGTCATCGTGCTGTCGCTGGTCAACCTGAGCGGATTGCCGCCGGTGCCGGAAGGCGGCGACAAGGTGGAGCATTTCATCGCCTACGCACTGCTGTCGGCATCGGCAGTGCAGTTGTTCGCGACACGTCGCGCCTGCATGGTCGTCGCCCTGCTGCTGGTTGTGCTGGGTATTGGCCTGGAGTTCGCGCAAGGCGCGCTGACCACCACGCGCATGGCCGATCCGCGCGATGCGCTGGCCAATACGCTGGGGGTCGTCGCGGGTCTGCTGACGGTGTTCATGCCGTTGCGCCACGCACTGCAGCGGCTGGACGCACGCTTCAAGCCCGCGCGCCGTCCCTAGACGAGCGCCCCGACGTCGAGGCGCTCCCTGCCTGGGCTGCGCCGTGGGTCAGCGCGGCTGCAGGGTGATCCGGTCCAGCACCCACATCTGCGGGCGCGTGTCGCCGGTGAAGCGCACGCACAGGTCCTGCTTGCCGGTAGTACCCGCCGGCAGCGGGGCGTCGAGCTCAAGGAAGCCGTCGGCGTTCGGCGCGGCGGGCAACGGCACCGTCGCCAGCGTGCGGCCCTTGCAGCCGCCGCCCAGGATCTCGAGTTCGCCCAGCGGCGACTTTGCCGGTTCGAAGTTGCGATGCGGCTCGTCGTGGGCCAACTGGAAGTAGTACGGAATGCGGCCCGCACGCACCTTGATCGACGCGATGCCATCCAGGTCGGCCTGGTTCCACTGCCAGCACGGATAGAAGATCGTGGTGTTGAAGATGGCGCGCTCGCCTTCCAGCGGACCATCGTCTTCCAGGCGCAGCAGCAGGCGTCCGGCGTCCGGGCAGATCGCCATCGCTTCGTCGGTGCGCGTCAGCATTGAGGCAGGCGTCAGTTCGAACGTCGACGCGGGTGCCAGCGCACGACCCTCGGCGAAGGCGGCGGCCCGCACGGTCGTAGGCAACTTCACCTCCAGCGGCGAGGTGAACGTCGGCGACGCCTGCGTCGGTTCGCTGCCGTCGGTGGTGTAGTGCACCGGGTAGTCGAGCGGGTTGGACAGCGTGACCTTCGCCGTGCCGGCCTGGCGGTCGTCCTCGGCGGCGATCAGCGGCTCGAACGGCGTCTTCGCGTAGCCCAGACCGATGGCGTCGTAGCGTTTCAGCAGTGCCGGCAGGCGGGCGGCGAAGCTGGCGAAGTCCTTCTTCACCGCCGGAGTCCAGCCGGTTTCCGCCACAGCGGCCAGGCGCGGGAAAGCGTTGTGCTGCAACCGTGCGAACGTGCGCGTGTGTTCCGTCCACAGGTTGGCCTGGAGACCGAGGATATGGTGACGCTGGCTTTCCTCGAGATCCGGCGGCACCGGTTCGAAGCCGTAGACATCCTGCAGCGTGATCAGCGCCGGACGGCCGGGCGGCTCATTGGGCGAAGCGGTCTGCAGGTAGTCGAGGTAGGTCTTGTTCGACGGCGACATCACCACGTCATGGCCTTGGCGCGCGGCCTGCAGGCCGCCTTCGATACCGCGCCACGACATCACCGTGGCCTCGGGCGGCAGTTTGGCTTCCAGGATCTCGTCCCAGCCGATCAGCCGCTTGCCGTGCTTGGACAGGTACTTCTCCAGGCGTTCGACCAGATACCCCTGCAGGTCCATCTCGGTCTTGGCGCCCACCTGGCGCATGCGCGCCTGCTCGCGCGCGGAGGCTTCCCACTGGTCCTTGACCGCTTCGTCGCCGCCGATATGTACGTAGGTGCCCGGGAACAGCTGCACCACTTCGCCCAGTACGTTCTCGAGGAACGTGATCGTCGGTTCTTCCACGTTGACCAGGTTGGGGAACACGCCCCATTCGTTCGACGGGACCAGCGGCGTATCGATCGAACCGAGCTCGGGGTATGCGGCAATGGCTGCGGTCGCATGGCCGGGTACGTTGATCTCCGGCACCACGGTGATGTGGCGCTCGGCAGCGTACTTCACCACGTCGCGGATCTGGTCCTGCGTGTAGAAGCCGCAATAGGGACGCGGTTCGCCCGTCTTCGGATCCTTGCCGCCATCGCCGGCCGGGATGCGGCAGCCGCCGATCCCGGTGAGCTTCGGATACTGCTTGATCTCGATGCGCCAGCCTTGGTCGTCGGTCAGGTGCCAGTGCAGCGTATTGAGCTTGTGCAGCGCCATCGCGTCGATGATCTTCTTGACGTCCTCGACCTGCTGGAAGTGGCGCGCGGGATCCAGCATGAAGCCGCGCCAGCCGAAGCGCGGCGCGTCCTCGACATGCAGTGCGGGCAGCGTGACGCGGCCCTTGTCGCCCTGCGTGATCAGCTGCCACAGTGTCACCGCGCCGTAGAACAGGCCGCGCTCGTCGCGCGCCTTGACGGTGACGCCATCCGGCGTCACGTCGAGCGTGTACGCCTCGGGATTCGTTCCTTCCGCGCCGGCTGCTTCAAGCACGAAGCGGATCAGGCCCTTGCCGTCTTCCTGCGTCGTCTTCAACGCAGGTGCGCCAGCCGCCTGCAGGTAGGCGGAAAACTGCTGCGCGACCCGCGTCGCGGCCTCGCCGTCGGCGAACAGGCGCGTGTCGCCGTTGATCGCGAAGGCGCCCGCGGACGTCTGCAATTCGACGGGCGCCGGAATCAACGACGGCGTGATGGGCGTGGAGGCCGCGGCGGCGCCGGCCTCGTCGCCGCTCCCGTCCTTGCAACCGGCCAGGACAAGCAGGATGACGGCCAATCCGGCCAGGGCGCGATGGGCGAAGGATCGTTTCATCGGAGTCCTCGGTAGCGAAGGGCACAGCATGCCCAAAAAAAAGCGGGCCCGGACAAGTCCAGGCCCGTGAGGGAAGCAAAAAACTACATCGGTGGAGAGATCAGAACTGGAAGCGTAGCGAGGCCAGCACGCGACGGCCGGTACGGTAGCTGCCGCGCACCAGCTTTTCCGTATCGGCGATGCCCGGCACTTCGGCGTAGGTGTAGTACTCCGTGTCGAGCAGGTTCATGCCGTCCAGGCCCAGGCTCAGGCGGTCGTTGATCTTGAACGACAGGCTCGCGTCCAGCGAGTCGTAGTCGTCGGTGACCAGATAGTTGCCGCGGTCGACCTGCGTGTAGTACTTCGAACGCCACGAGTAGGTCACGCGTGCGCTGAAGCGCTCGCTCTCGAAGAACGGGCTGAGGTTGACCTGGCTCTCCGAGTTGAACGGCAACTGGTCGCCGTTGTCGGCTTCCGCATCGGCGTAGGTGTAGTTGGCCAGCAGGCCGAAACCGTTCTCGAAGCTCTGCTGGAACGCCGCCGAGAAGCCCTGCACACGGGCGCTGCCGGCGTTGCGGGGACGCGAGATGATGAACGTGGTATCGGTGTTGGTCGACTGGTTGAAGTGCACTTCCGGACTGGTGGTGTACAGGATGTAGTTGGACACGTCCTTGTAGAACACCGTGCCGGCCAGGATCGAGTTCTCGTTGAAATACCATTCGGCCGAGAAGTCGTAGTTGTTCGACTCGTACGGATCCAGGTCCGGATTGCCGCCGCCGCCGGTAAGCGTCTGCGGGCCCAGCCACAGATAGTTGGACATGTCGCCGTAGTTCGGACGCGAGATGACCTTTGCCGCGGATGCTCGGAGAACCACGTCGTTCGACAGGTCGTAGGCGACGTTGAGATTGGGCAGGACGTTGTTGTACTTCTTGCGGACATTGACCTGCTCGTAGCCGTTGGCTGCGCAGACGGTGCCGGTAGTGCACTGCCAGCCCTGGCTGTTGGATTCGGTCTGCACGAAGCGGACGCCCACATTGCCTCGCAGGCCGTTCCAACTGTAGTCCGCCTGCGCATAGGCAGCGTTGACATCCTCGGTCACCGTCCAGGTGTTGGAGACGAACGACGGGTCGTTGAAGGTGCCGGGCTGCGGCATCGTCTGCCACGGGGCCAGCCAGTCGCCGCTGAGGATGTAATCGGCCAGGGCCCAACCATCAATGGTGAAGCGGTTGGCGAGGTCGCCGGTGTTGTGGAATCCGCTCAAGTAGTTGCCGGGCAGGGGGCGCGGATCGAACTCGGATGCCAGCGCGTTGCCGTAACCCGCCACGGTCGCCAGCGACACGCCGCCCATACGCTGTCCGGTTTCGTGCTCGCGGCGCTTGGCGCCGAAGCGGATCTGGTAGACCGGCGAATCCAGGCGGATGCCGAAGTCGGCCTGCGCGTACTTCTCTTCGTCCCAGGTCGGCTTGAAGACGATGTTGCCGCCCCAGCCAGGATTCCACGTCGGCAGGTTCGGGTCGGCGCCCCAGCCGCCGTCCATCTGGAATGCGGACGGATCGGTGAACGGATTGGCGCCGCTGAACGTCAACGTCGGATCGCCGCTGATGTCGTAGGTGTAGTCCGACCAGTTGAGGAATTCGCCGTACACCTGACGGCCCGTGCCGCCGGTGGCCTTGGAGCGGCCCACGTGCGCCGAGGCGAACCAGCGCTCATCGTTCCAGGTGGCCTTGAGGTCGTAGGAGTCGGTATCGACGGTCGCCTGGCGGTTGATCAGGTCGTACACCACCAGCGCATTGTCGAATGTGCCGCGGGTGATCACGCCGCCTTCCACGGTGACGTCCGTCAGGTTCATCAGGCCGTTCCACGCGTTGCCCATGAAGGCGAACATGGAGTGGCTCATGTTGTCGTAGTCGGCCGACACGTCGAGCGCGTTGAACTCGATGTCCAGCTTGTCCGTCGGCTTGAACTGCAGCGCCAGCGACACCGTGTCGCGCTTGCGGGTCTGCTCGAAGTAATGCGCGCTCAGTGAATTGGGGCCGACCGCCGTCAGGTTGTTCTGCAGCGTGGTTTCGCAGGCGCCGACGCAGATCTGCGGCTTCGGAGCACCGACCGACCAGTCCATCGGGCGGTTGTTGACGGAACCGCCACCGCCCTGACCGTCGCGGTAGTCGATCGCGCGGACCGTGCCGTAGGACTCGATGCCGTCTCGGCGGATGCCTTCCTCGGACGACTGCGCGGTGAGGATCAGGCCGAAGTTGTCGGCGGCGTTCTTCCAGCCGAACAGCACGGAGGCTTGCGGGTCGCCATCTTCGATGCGGTCGTTGTACAGATAGCCGATCTGGCCGGAGATCGTGGTCTTCTCGAGGTCTAGCGGCTTGCGCGTGCTGATGATCACTGTGCCGCCGATCGAGCCTTCGTCGATATGCGCTTCAGGCGATTTGTAGACCTCGACCTTGTTGACCAGCTGCGGCGCGAGCAGCGAGTAGTTGAACGTGCGGCCCGGCTGGTCGCTGATGAACCAGTCCGCCGACGCCATCGTCTGCCCGTTGAGCAGCGTGCGGTTCAGGGCGGGATCGGTACCCAGGATGCTGACCTTCTCGCCCTGGCCGAACGCCTTGTCGATGGTCACGCCCGGGATGATGGTGATGGCTTCGGCCACGTTGGTTGCGGGGAACTTGCCCACGTCCTCGGCGGTGACCACGTCGATGATGGAGTCGGCATCGCGCTTGGTGTCGATGGCCTGCTTGAGGCTGCCGCGGATGCCGACCACGACCACGCGGTCGAGTTCGGAAGCCTGCTCGGTGGAGGCCGCAGGTGCGGTGGCCTCCTGCGCCTGTGCGTGCACGGCAAAGCCGAGACACGTCACGATGGCGGCGGATAGAACGGTCTTGCGATGCTTCATGATGTCTCTCCCATCATTGCCCGAAGAATGTGCGGCCCGACCCTGCGGCCGCTTGCGATATAGCGGAAGGCGTCCCCACGCCCTGCCCGCGATGCGCCTGTCCTGACGCTCCCCTGTCTTTCTCCCGTGCCGGCGCGGGGGCGCCGATGCCACGACGCGATGGTCGTGTGTGTTGCGATGGATCGCCGGAGGCAGGCGCAAGCACCTGCCTCCGGTAACGCGTGGATCAGAACTTGAAGCGGAAATTCAGGTAGTACTGGCGGCCGTTGCTGTAGAACGCGTGCGGCAGGTAGCCCGGCACCGCGTCGTTCTCGGTGTAGTACTTCAGCTTCGGGTCGTTGAGGTTCAGGCCATCCAGGCTGATCGTCAGCCAGTCGGTCGCCTTGAAGCCCAGCGACGCCGACACCGTGGCGAAGTCGTCCTGGTAGAAGTTGTCGGTACGGCTCACGCCGGCATAGAACGAGCTGCGGTAGCTGTAGTTCACGCGGGCGTTGAAGCGCGCGTTCTCGTACCAGGCCGAGAAGTTGTAGGTGTTCTCGGAGGTGCCGTTGAGCGGCTTGCCGCCATCGGCGTCGCCATCCACATAGGTGTAGTTGGCGTTGATGCCGAAGTTTTCGCCGATCGGCTGCTCGTAGGTCAGTTCGACGCCACGCGCTTTACCGTTGGAGTTGATCGGGATCGATACCAAATAATCGCTGTAGACGTCGGTACCGGCCGCCTGGCTGGCCTGCTGGTCCTTGTACTGCAGGACGACGTTGTCGAAGTCCACGTAGCCGTCCATGTCCATCGAGAAGATGCTGGCGGACAGCAGGGCGCGCGGCGCGAAGTACCACTCCAGCGAAGCGTCGAAGTTGGTCGAGACCAGCGGATCCAGGTTCGGGTTGCCGCCGCTGCCCTCGTGCGTCAGGTCGTTCAGCGTCAGCGAGCCGGCCAGTGCCGAGAAGTCTGGACGCGTCATGGTCTTGCTGCCTGACACGCGTGCTACCAGATTGTCGGTCAGCTCGAACTTGAAGTTCACGCTGGGCAGCAACTCGTTGTAGTCGTTGTTGACCACGACCGGGAGGTAGTCGCCGAAGGCCGAACCGACCACTGCGCCGGGAATGCCGGAGTTGGGCAGGAGCCCCTGGTTGTAATGCACATCCGTCTGCGTCCGCACATAGCGCAGGCCGGCGTTGCCGCTCCAGCGGTCGCCGCGGAAGTTCAGCTGCGCATACACCGCATTGATGTCTTCCTTCACGCCATAGACGTCGGAGAAGTAGAAGCGTTCGGGATTGTTCCGGTTGGCGAAGCGGGCGTTGATCTCCGCCAGCTGGCCGGGCGTGTAATACCAGATGTTTGATGGCACGTTACCGCCGACGCCGAAGTCGCCCGGATAGTTGCCGCCGGCGGCCGGATAGGCGGTGATGTCGGTCCAGTTGGTGGACCAGTTCGGTCCCTGCGCGAGCGAGAAGTCGTTGCTGCGCTCGTGTGTGGCGTAGCGGTAGCCGAAATCCAGCGACGACAGCGTGTCATTGTCGAAGAAGAACTGGCCGTCGGCTTGCGCCCAGTCTTCCTTGTCGAGCACGTCGATGCCTTGGGCGCCGAAGATCCAGCCGCTCTGCGGCAGGTGGTTCGCCGCCGTGTTGGTGCCGCCCAGCGACCAGTCGATGGGATTGCTGACACCGTTCATGCTCCAGCTTGCGCCGGCGTTGCCGGCGATGCCGGTTTCCAGCACGTCCTGGGTAGGACTGCTGCCGTTGCCCTTGGTGGTGCCAAGCTGGAAGACGAACTTCAGCGCGTCGCTGGCATTCCATTCCGCGTCGAGTGCGATGTACTTCGACGTCGACTCCGCACCCGGGCGGGAGATCATGTCGTACACGCCGTAAGGTACGACCGGCGAGTCTGTCGTGGCTGCGTAGGTGGCGCTTGTCAGCACGCCATTTTCGACCGTGTAGGCGGTAGGCGTCTTGGAATTGACGAACTGACTGGCCCACATCATGTAGTTGCGGTTGTAGTTGTCCGCTTCCAGCTTCGAGTAGAACGCATTGACGTTCAGGGTCAGGTTGTCGGTGACCTTCGCCTCGATATTTGCCACACCGCCCTTGCGCTTGCGCACCTGCTCAAACAATGCGGCGCCGATCAGGTTGGGATAGAGCACGCCATTCAGATCGGGGTTGGTCGAGGTGATGGTGCCGTACCCGCCCACCACTTCCTGGCCGTCGCGGCGCAGGCTGCGCTCCTCGTTGAACACCTGCACCAGGAAGCCGGCCGTGCTTTCGTCGTTGCGCCAGTTGAGCAACGCATCGAGCTGCGGCTTGGTGTCGCCCGGCAGGTCGGAGTGCACGGCGCCGATCGAGCCCTGGATGGTGAGCGGCTCTGCAAACTGCAGCGGACGGCGGGTGATGATGTTCACCGAGCCTGCGGTGCCACCTTCGACCAGCTTCGCTTCGGAGGTCTTATGGACGACGACGCGGTCCACGATCTCGGACGGATACAGCGAATAGCTCACGCTGCGGCCGACGTTGCCGACCTGGCTGAGCACGAACCAGTCGCCGGTGCCGATGGTATGGCCGTTGACCAGGGTCTGGGTAAGGCTTGGGTTGGTGCCGCGCAGGCTGACGCGATCGGCTTCGTCGAAACCGCCTTCGCTCGCGCTCGAGGAGGCGATGTTGACGCCCGGCAGCTGGCGTAGCGTGTCGGCCACGTTCTTGGCCGGCAGCTTGCCGACGTCTTCTGCGGTGACGACTTCGACATGCGTGGCGGCATCGCGCTTGGCGTCGAGCGCCTTTTCGATGCTGCCGCGGATGCCGGTGACGACCACGGTATCGAGATCGGTCGCCTGCGTATCGGTAGGTGGCGTGTCCTGCGCCTGCGCCTGAACAGCCATGGCGAGACACGTCACGATGGTGGCCGAAAGGATGGATCTGCGGTAATTCATGGTGTCTCTCCGATCTGCTTGAGTGTCGGCAGCCATCGCTCGCGCTGTTCCGCCGTGCCTGGTGTTGCGTTGTTCCGTCGACGGCGTGCCAGCCCTGACATCGCCGCTATCGCATGCGCCTTTCCCGGCGCTTGGTCTCACTCGCCGTCCTGCTGCCCCAGGTACCACCGGGCCGCACCGATCACCCCCAGTTGCCCGTGTTCCACCAGCTTCACGGGAATGCGTTCCAGCGCCTCGCGCATCGATCCCTTGTTGAGGAACCGCGGCACGAAGCTGCTGGCGATCAGGACGTCGCGGATCTTCGGCAGGATGCCGCCGGCGAGATACGCGCCGCCCTGTACGCCGTAGAGCAACGCCATGTCGCCGACGACACTGCCGAGCAGGCCGCAGAACACGTCCAGGCTTTCCCGCGCCAGCGCATCTTCGCCCGACTGCGCGGCGGCGGTGATCTGGCCCGGCTGCGTGTAGGACGACGGCGGCGCACCGCGCACGGCGCACAGCGCCGCGTGCAGGTTCATCAGGCCGGGGCCGGACAGGGCGTGTTCGACCGGCACGTGCGTGCGGGTCTTCAGCATCTCGGCGAGCAGCGCCATTTCCAGTGCGTTGCCGGCCGTAAGTGCGGCCTGGCCGGCCTCGGTCGCCAGTACGACGGCCCGCCGTCCCGCGGGAATCCAGACGGCGGCGCCCAGGCCGGTGCCCGGGCCGAGGATCAGCGTAGGCCCGTGCTTCGGCGCGATGGCCGGCCCGGTCAGCTGCAGCACCTCGCTGGCATCGATCTGCGCGGCGGCATGCGCCACCGCCTCGAAGTCGTTGACCAGCCGCACGTCGTCGAAGCCCAGCTGTGTGCGCAGTTCGGCCGGCGACAGCCGCCAGGGCAGGTTGTTGGTGATGACGGTGCCGTCTTCCAGCGCGTAGCCGGCGCTGGCGATCACCGCGCGCGTCACCCGGCCCGCGCCCAGGCGGGCGATGAAGTCGGCGACGATGTCGCCGAGGCCGGCATGGTCGGCACAGGCGTACTTGCGGTACTCCAGCACGCTGACCGGCGCGCCGGGCTCGCGGCTGCCGCGGACCAGGCCGATGCGGACATGGGTGCCGCCGACATCCGCCGCGATGAAGGCGTCGTGCGCCCCGCTGATGGCATCCGTCGGCATTGGATTCGCTATGGCGACCACACGTCTCCCCACATGTTCGCGGCCGGGACTCCCGCATCCCGATATGGCCGGAGTGTGGAAAGTGTTTGACAACGTTGTCAAGGCTCTGTCATGAAATAGGCGTTCGACAGGCAGGGGGACGTAATGAAACGGAAACAATCTCCGTGTTCAGGGAATCATTGCTCGCATGAATGTCGTTAATTGTTGAACAGAAAGGAAGAATCCGGGCAAGTCCGACAGGACTTGATGCTGCAGTGCAAGAGGATGAGGCCCTCCCGCTGAGGCTTCAGGCGTCTCCCGGCTCCGTGCATTTCCGGGGCTTGCCCGAATGGCTTTGACAACGTTGTTCCCGATGCCCGACGCTTTGGCGGCTGGCATCGCCAGCTCAAGGGGATTCCATGACCACCGCAGCCGGTTCCAGTGCAGTCCGCTCGCTCGCCATCGTCGGCGTGCTGTTTTTCATCATCGGCTTCTTCACTTGGATCAACGGGCCGCTGATCACCTTCGTGCAACTCGCCTTCGATCTGGACGAGGTGAATGCCTTCCTCGTGCTGATGGTGTTCTACCTGTCCTACTTCTTCCTCGCGCTGCCGGCCGCGGCGCTGCTCAAGCGCACCGGCATGAAGAAGGGCTTGGCGGCCAGCCTGTTCGTGATGGCGCTGGGCGCCGCGACGTTCGGTGAGTTCTCCACGCAACGCTGGTATCCGGGCGCGCTGGCGGGCTTGTTCGTGATCGGCGGTGGCCTGGCGCTGCTGCAGACGGCGGTAAACCCCTACGTCAGCATCCTGGGTCCGATCGAAAGCGCCGCACAGCGCATCGCGCTGATGGGTATCTGCAACAAGGTGGCCGGCATGCTGGCGCCGCTCGTGCTCGGCACGCTGGTGCTGCATGGCGTGGGCGACCTGGCCGCGCAGGTCGGGGCCGCCGATGCGGCCGGAAAGGCGGTGCTGCTCGATGCCTTCGCGGCGAAGATCCACCTGCCCTACCTCGTGATGGCAGGTGTCCTGGTCGTCGTCGCCATCGGCATCCTGTTCTCGCCCCTGCCGGAAGTGAAGCCGTCGGAGGTCAATGCCGCGCCGGTGGCGGGCGGCGTCGACGACGAGCGCGGCCTGTGGCGATTCCCGCACCTCTGGCTAGGCGTGCTGTGCCTGTTCCTCTACGTCGGCGTGGAGGTATTGGCGGGTGATGCGATCGGTACCTATGGGCGGGGCTTCGGCCTGCCGCTGGACCAGACCAAACTGTTCACCACCTACACGCTGTTCGCGATGCTGGCGGGATACCTGGTCGGCCTGGCACTGATCCCGCGCCTCGTGACGCAGGAACGGTACCTCGCCATCTCCGCCACGCTGGGCGTGCTGTTCGCCCTCGGTGCGCTGCTGACGCACGGCTACGTATCGGTCGGCTTCGTCGCCGCGCTCGGCTTCGCCAACGCGATGATGTGGCCGGCGATCTTCCCGCTGGCGATCAAGGGACTGGGCCGGCATACCGAAACCGGTTCTGCGCTGCTGATCATGGGCATCGCCGGCGGCGCCATCCTGCCGCAGGCGTTCGCGGTGCTGAAGCAGCACTACGACTTCCAGGCGGTGTTCGCCGGACTGGCCATTCCCGGCTACCTCTACATCCTCTACTACGCCCTGGCCGGGCACCGGGTGGGTGTCGCGCAGCGGGCGGCGACGGCCGTGCCGGAACGCGGCATCATGGCGGACTCGCCTCCATGACGGAAACGCCCATGCGCCGACCCACCATCAAGGACGTCGCCGAACGCGCGAAGGTCTCGCTGAAGACCGTGTCCCGGGTCATCAACAACGAACCTTCGGTGCTGCAGGGCACGCGGACGCGCGTGCTGCACGCGATCGCCGAACTGGACTACGAGCCGGACCAGTCCGCGCGCAACCTGCGCAGCGGTACGCCCTTCGTGATCGGGCTGGTGTACGACAACCCCAACCCCTACCACATCATCGGTGTGCAGAACGGTGTACTGGCGGCGTGCAAGGAAACCGGCTTCGGCCTGCAGATCCATCCGGTCGACTCCACCTCGCCGCTGCTGGCGGAAGAGCTGGTGGAATTCGTGCAGCGTTCGCGCCTGGCGGGCCTGGTGCTGACCGCGCCGATGTCCGAGCGCGCCGACCTGGTCACCGCGCTCGCCGCGCGCGGCGTGAAGCTGGTCCGCATCATCGCCGCGACCGAGGATCCCGAGGATGGCCTGCCCTGCGTCTACGTCGACGACCGCGACGCCGCCTACGAGATCACCGAGCACCTGATCCAGCTGGGCCACCAGCGCATCGGGTTCCTGTGGGGTGGGCTGGCGCACCGGTCGAGTACCGAGCGCTACGCCGGCTACGAAAAGGCGCTGAAGGATTACGGCATCACGCTCGACAAGCATCTCGTCGTGCCGGGCGACTACACCTTCGACGATGGCTTCCGTGGCGCGCGTCGCCTGCTCGCGCTGCGCGAGCCGCCGACGGCGATCTTCGGTTCCAACGATGAAATCGCCGCCGGTGTGCTCGCGGCGGCCAAGTCGGCCGGCATGAACGTGCCCTACGACCTGTCCATCGCCGGCTTCGAGGACAGCCCGTTCTCCAAGCAGTCGTGGCCGCCGCTGACCACCGCCAAGCAAGCCACCCAGGACATTGCCAAGCAGGCGGCGCGCCTGCTGATCGCCGGCCTGCGGACCGACGCCTACGACGACCATCCCACACCCGTGCACAACCAGGGCTTCGTGCCGCAACTGGTCGTGCGCGGATCCACCGCGCCGGTCCGGCCGCGCGCCGAGAGACCCGAACCCTCCACGCCATGACGACATCGCTTCCTGCTCCCGCCGATACCCTGATGCACCAGGAGGCCGCCCAGGCGTCCACGATCATCGCCGACCAGTACACACGCAATGCCGGTACGGTGAAGGCGCTCGCGGATGACCTGCGGCGCAATCCACCGCCGTTCGTCGTCACCTGTGCGCGCGGCAGCTCGGACCATGCCGCCACCTATGCGAAGTACCTGTTCGAGACGCAACTGGGCGTGGTGACCGCATCGGCTTCGCCGTCGGTGGGCTCTGTCTATGAAGCGAAGCAGCGGCTGGAGGGCGCGCTGTACGTCGTGATCTCGCAGTCGGGCAAGAGTCCCGACCTGTTGAGCAACGCGACCGCCGCCAAGGAGGCGGGTGCGCGCGTGGTCGCCGTCGTCAACGTCGCCGACTCGCCGCTGGCGCAGCTGGCCGATACCGTACTGCCGATGCATGCGGGCCCGGAGCGCAGCGTGGCGGCGACCAAGAGCTATCTCGGTTCGCTGGCCGCCATCCTTCAGCTCGCCGCGTACTGGAAGGACGAAGCGCCGCTGCACGATGCGACGCGCGCCTTGCCCGAAGCGCTGCAGCGCGCGTGGCAGGCCGACTGGTCGCCGCTCACCGAAGGCCTGGTGGGCGCGCACAACCTGTTTGTCCTCGGGCGCGGCCTCGGTCTGGCGGCGGCGCAGGAAGCGGCGCTGAAGTTCAAGGAGACCTGCGGCCTGCATGCCGAAGCCTACAGTTCGGCCGAAGTGAAACACGGGCCGATGGCCCTGGTCGGTCCGGGCTTTCCGGTGCTGTGTTTCGCGCAGCCCGATGAAACCGAAGCGGGTACGCTGGCGCTGGCGCAGGAGTTCCGTGGTCGCGGTGCGCAGGTGTGGGTGGCGTCGCGGCAGGGCGACCTGCCGCTGGTCGCCGCGCCGCATCCGGCGTGCGCGCCGCTGCTGACCATCCAGAGTTTCTACCGCGCGATCAATGCGCTCGCGCTGCGCCGAGGCCACAATCCCGACGTGCCGCCGCACCTCAACAAGGTCACCGAAACGGTATGAACACGACGCGTCCCGCCACCGCCCTCTGCAATGCCCGCGTGCTGACGCCCGATGGCTTCGTCGATGGGCTGGCGGTGCTGATGCAGGAGGGACTGATCGTCGATCTTGTCGCCGACGGTGCGGTGCCTGCCGATGCCATCCGCCAGGACCTGCGGGGTGCGGCGCTCGTGCCGGGCTTCATCGATGCGCAGGTGAACGGCGGCGGCGGCGCGTTGTTCAACAACGATCCCAGCGTCGATGCGATCCGCACCATCGCGCAGGCGCATCGGCGCTTCGGCACCACCGGCCTGCTGCCGACGTTGATCAGCGACGATGCGGACGTGATGGCGCGCGCCATCGCGGCCACCCGCGTCGCGATAGAACAGCGCGTGCCGGGCGTGCTCGGCATCCATCTGGAAGGGCCGTACATCGCGCCCGCACGCAAGGGCACGCACGACGCTGGCAAGTTCCGCGTGCCGGCGCCGGACGAGGTCGCGATGGCCACCTCGCTCGACAACGGCGTGACGCTGCTGACGCTGGCGCCGGAGCAGGTGCCGGCCGACACCATCCGCGCGATGGTCGCGCGTGGCGCGATCGTCGTCGCCGGTCATACGGCCGCGACCTACGAGCAGATCCGCGACGGCATCGACGCGGGCGTGTCCGGCTTCACCCACCTCTACAACGCGATGTCGCCGCTGCAGGGACGCGAGCCCGGCGCGGTCGGCGCGGCGCTGGAGGACGATGGCTGCTGGTGCGGCGTGATCGTCGATGGCGTACACGTGCATCCGGCCAGCCTGCGCGTGGCGCTGGCGGCCAAGCCGCGCGGCAAGGTGTTCCTGGTGACGGATGCGATGCCGATGGTCGGTTCCGACGATCCGGCCTTCGATCTCTACGGCGAAACCATCACCGCCGTCGATGGCGTGGTGCGCAATGCCGCCGGCTCGCTGGCCGGCTCGGCGCTGGACATGGCGACCGCCGTGCGCAACAGCGTGCGGCTGCTCGGCCTGCCGCTGGACGAAGCGGCGCGCATGGCCTCGACCTATCCGGCGGAGTTCCTCGGCCTGGGGCGTTCGCACGGCCGCATCGTGCCCGGCTTCCGTGCCGATCTGGTCGCGCTGGATGCCGACCTCCGGGTGATGGGCACCTGGATCGGCGGCGAGTGACGTCCGCTGCATGAGTGCCGCGCCGGCCCGGTTCGCGTCCGTCGATGCCCTGCGTGGCCTGACGGTCGCCGCCATGCTGCTGGTCAACACGCCGGGCGACTGGTCGCATGTGTACGCGCCGCTGTTGCATGCCGAATGGCATGGCGTCACGCCGACCGATCTCGTGTTCCCGTTCTTCCTGTTCATCGTCGGTGTCTCGATCACCTTGGGCGTGGTGCCGCGTGCGGAAGCGGGCGTCGCCAGACCGGTGCTGGTGCGCGCGGTACTGTGGCGCGCCGTGAAGATCGTGGCGCTCGGCCTGTCGCTGCACCTGCTGGCGTACCTGCTGCTGGACCGGACGTCGTTCCGGCCCTGGGGCGTGCTGCAGCGGATCGGGCTGTGTTTCGCCGTCGCCGGCATGATCGCCCTGTACGTGAAGCCGCGCCTGCAGTGGGCGCTGGTCGTTGCCCTGTTGCTCGGCTACTGGGCGCTGATGGCGCCCTGGGGCTACGCGCCGTATACGAATCTGGCGGCACGCGTGGATACCGCGCTGTTCGGGCCGTGGCTGTACCAGTGGGATGCGGCGGCGATGCGCGGACAGGATCCGGAAGGAATGCTGAGCACGCTACCCGCCATCGCTACGACGCTGCTCGGCGTGCGGGCCGGCGGCGCATTGCGCACCGGCGCGCTTCGTGCGCTCGGTGGGGCGGGCGTTGCGATGGTCGTGCTGGGCTTGGCATGGTCGCTGCTGTTTCCGTTGAACAAGGCGCTGTGGACGTCGTCGTACGCGCTGTTCACCGCCGGCTGCGCGATGCTCGCCCTGCTGCTCGCGCACGCGCTGGTGGATCGCCTCGGCGGGCCCGCGATCGGTCGCCGCTTCGGCGTCAACGCCATCGCCGCGTACGTGGGGGCGGCGGTGATGACCTACGTCGTGCTCGGCACGGGCTGGATGGGGCCGCTGTACCGGTACGGCTTCGCCGACTGGATGACGCCCCGGTTCGGCGCCTACGTGCCTTCGCTGGCGTTCGCACTCGCCTTCGTCGGCGTGTGGTGGCTGGTGGTCTGGGCGATGGACCGTCGCGGCTGGTACGTGAAGGTCTGAAGCGCCGCCATCGTCACGCTTTCCTGCCCCGGGCCGGGTTAAAACGGCAGACAGCCCACCGCCGGATGCCGCCTGCATGAAGATGCCGCTGCTGCTCGCCTGTGTTCTCTGCCTGTCCGCGTGCCAGCGGGCGACCCTGGACGACAAGGGCCTGGAGGTCGCGGTGGCGTCGCGCCCCGCAGCGACGCCGCCCGTCGCATCGCTGCCCGCCGAGACCCGTGCCCCGTCGACAGCGTCCGCGGACGGGGGACGCGTCATGGCCGGCCTGTCGCGCGCACGCCTGGTGCCCGATCCGCCGTTCACCAGCACGCCGGTGGCCACCTTCAACGAGCCGTGGGCGATGACCTTCCTGCCCGACGGGCGTCTGCTGGTGACCGAGAAGTCCGGCCGGTTGAGGCTGGCCAATGTCGCCAACGGCCAGGTCGGCGAGGTCATCGGTATTCCGGCCGTCTCGTACGGCGGTCAGGGCGGGTTGGGCGACGTGCTGTTGCATCCCCGCTTCGTCGACAACCGGCTGGTCTACCTCAGCTATGCGGAGGCCGGCAGCGGCGGCACCCGCGGCGCGGCGGTGGCGCGCGCCACCCTGCAGCTCGACGCCAGCGGCAATGGCGGCAGCCTGTCCAACCTGCAGGTGATCTGGCGCCAGACGCCGAAGGTCGCTGGTGCGAACCATTACGGCCACCGGCTCGCGTTCGGTGCCGACGGCAAGCTGTGGATCACCTCGAGCGAACGCGACCAGCAGACGCCGGCTCAGGATCTGCAGTCCTCGCTGGGCAAGCTGATCCGGCTCAACGACGATGGCAGCGTTCCGCCCGACAATCCGTTCGCCGCGCAGGGCGGTGTCGCGGCGCAGGTGTGGACGCTGGGCCACCGCAACATGCTCGGCATCGCCTTCGACAATGCGGGCCGGCTGTGGACGCACGAAATGGGACCGGCCGGCGGTGACGAACTGAACCTGATCGAGCGCGGCGCCAACTACGGCTGGCCCGTGGTCTCCAACGGCAACCACTACGACGGCACGAATATCCCCGACCACCCCACGCGTCCGGACTTCAATGCGCCCAAGGCCTGGTGGACGCCGGTGATCGCACCGGCAGGCTTCGTGATCTATTCGGGCAACCTGTTCCCGTGGTTCCGCGGCAAGGGATTCATCGGCGGACTGGCGTCGCAGGCGCTGATCGAGATCGAATTCACCGGCACGCAGGCGCGCGAGGCCCGCCGCTATCCGATGGGCAAGCGCATACGCGAGGTCGAGCAGGGCCCCGATGGCGCGTTGTGGCTGCTGGAAGATGGCGGTGGCGGACGCCTGCTGAAGCTCACGCCGAACCCGAGCTGATCATCGTGCCGCGTGCGCCGGCGGATCGCCCGCGGCGAGCCGCTGTTCGCGACCGTGGCGGACATCCAGATACAGGCTGTACGCCGCGGTGAACGCGGGCAACAGGTTCTGCAGCACGCCCACCGCATCCTGTTTCGACGAGAAAACGAAGTAGCTGAGCGCCATCAGGCTGCCGGCCAGGCTCATGTACCAGAACAGGCGCGGGATCACCGGCCGACGCGCCCGGCGCGAGGCGACGAACTGCACCAGCCAGCGTGCGCCGAACAGCGCCGCGCCGGTCAGGCCGATCAGTTTCCATGGCGTCATGTGCAGGCCGGTCCAGCCCAGCCACAGGATTTCCTGGTCCATCACGCTCATGGCTTGCGTCCCACGTTCAGTTCGCTGATCGGCGTCACGTGGCTGCGCTGGATCAGCCAGGACACGCCCATCAGGTCGCGGATGCCGACCAGTGCGCGTCCAAGGTTGGTGTACTTGGAGTGTCCCGAGCCGCGCGGCCGGTGCGAGACCGGCACGCTGACGGTCTTCCAACCCGCACGCTGCATCAGCGCCGGCAGATAGCGGTGCATGTGGTCGAAGTACGGCAACTCGAGGAAGGCGGCGCGCTCGAACAGCTTGATGCCGCAGCCGGTGTCGGGCGTGTCGTCGCGCAGCAGACGCTGGCGGATGCGGTTGGCCCAGCGCGAGGCCCAGCGCTTGCTGGCGGTGTCCTTGCGGTCCACGCGCCAGCCGGCGAAGAGCTTGGTCTGCGGATTGCCGCCGTCGCGCGCCGCGATCAGCTTCAGGATGTCGGCGGGATCGTTCTGCCCGTCGCCATCGAGGGTGGCGATCCACGGCGACAGCGCGTGCTTGACGCCGGTGCGGATGGCGGCGCTCTGGCCGCTGCGCTGCTGGTGCAACAGCACGCGCAGTTCCGGCACTTCGGCCTTCAGGCCCGCCAGGACGTCGCGCGTGTCGTCGTCGGAGTGGTCGTCCACGCAGATGACGTCGAACGCCACGCGGCCCCGCAGGTGGCGCACGACTTCGTGGACCAGCGGCCCGATGTTGCCGCGCTCGTTGTAGACGGGAATGACGACGGACAGGCTCATGACAGGAGGGGTCGGTACGTTCAGCATCAGCCTGCGCTCCTGCAGGTCAGGAAAATGTCGTGGTCCGGGCGGTACAGATCCGTCTTCACGTCGGTGAGGCCCAGGACCGTATGGAACAGGTCGTCGTGGCTGTGTTCGCCGCTCGCCTGCCGTCGCAGGCAGCGGTCGTCGAGATGGGTGGACCGGCGCCAGCCGTCGGAGAACCAGGCGACCATCGGCACCTCCAGCTGTTCGCGGGGGGCGATCGAGTACGGCATCCCGTGCAGGTACAGGCCCTTCTCGCCCAGCGACTCGCCGTGGTCGGACACGTACAGCAGGGCGGTGTCGTAGCCATCCAGCGCGGCCAGCTGGTCGACGGCCGATGCGAGCACGTGGTCGGTGTAGCGCAAGGCGTTGTCGTAGGCGTTGGTGATCTGCGCCTGCGTGCAACGCTCCAGGTCCGACGTGGCGCAGACCGGCGAATAGGCGCGGAACGCCGCCGGATAGCGTTCGGAATACGTGGGCCCATGGTTGCCCAGCATGTGCAGCACGATCACCTGGTCGCCCTTCTGGCGACGTGCGTCGTCGGCCAGGCCCGCGAGCAGGATGCCGTCGTAGCAGCGCTTGCCGTTGCACAGGCCGGCATCCGTACGGGCATGCAGATCCTCGACCGGCAGGCCATCGCAGACCCCCTTGCAGCCGGACTGGTTGTCGCGCCACAGCGTGGCGACGCCGGCACGCTGCAGGACATGCAACAGCGACTGGTGGCTGCGGATTTCCTTCTCGTCGTAATGCGCGCGCCCCCACGGCGAGAACATGCACGGCAGCGAAACTTCCGTGCTGCTGCCGCAGGAAGTGACATGCGGGAAGTTGAGGACGTCGCGCTTGGCCAGCTCCGGTGTGGTCTGGCGCGCATAGCCATTGAGGCCCCAGTTGGCGGCGCGCGCGGTCTCGCCGACCACCAGCACCAGCAGCCGCGGACGGCGCATGGTGGCGGCGGGCGACTGCACGGCGTCCTCGCCGATCGGCAGCAGCGCGCGCTTCTGTCCCGGCGGCTCCTCGCTGACCACCTTGGCCAGCGACACCAGCACGTTCGCCGGGGTCACCAGATAACGCACTTCGCGCTGGTTGCGCAGGAATGCGGTCAGCTGCTGCGTGGACGGCAGGACGCCCAGCACGCCGACCACCACCATGCCGCCGAGGAAAGCGGCGCGCATGCCCAGCGTCCGCGCCCACGTGCGCTCGCGCAGGCGCACCCGCCAGATCACCAGCAACGCCGGCAGCGCGGCCAGCAGCGGCAGCAGGATATCGGCGCCCGCGAGGTCGCTGGCTTCGCGCCAGTCGGTATGCAGCACGTTGCGGACCATGTCGGCATCGATGTAGATGCCATACGCCGCCATGTAATGCCCTGCCATCGCCGCCAGCACCACCAGCACCGACAGCACCACGCGCGCGGTACGGCGCCAGACCAGCAGCGACAGCCACACGCCATGGGCGGCGGTGACCAGCAGGAACAGCGACAGCGTCCATCGCCACTGCAGCCAGGGATGCGGCGCGGCCGCCTGCCAGAACACCGCATTGGCGAACAGGCTGAAGTACAGGCAGGCGCACAGGATCAGCCCCTCCGTCGACACCTGCGGGCGCACCAGCAGCCGCGCCCGCACGTGCCGCCAGCGCGCCGAGGTCGCGACGGCGTCGAAGACCGAGGTGCTCATGCGCGTGCCTCCCCGGCGGCGAGCGGCCTGCGCCACGTGCCGATGCGATCGACACCGCAGGCCACGGCCCAGCAGATGGCCAGGCTGGCGATGTCGTGCGACAGGAAGTGCGCACCGCGCAGCTGTTGCGCCAGTCCGAACACCAGACCGGCCAGCAGGCCGGCGGCCAGTCCGGCGTGGCGCCAGCGGGGCGCCGCATGCAGGAAGAAGAAGTACAGCGCGACCCAGGCGTAACCGCTCGCGGCATGCGCGGCGGGGAAGCAGGCGGGTGCACCGAGCCCGGCCGACCGGTGCCCGAACAGGGGAACGAACGGGCGTTCCCCGCCGAAGCCGACCAGATCCCACGGGCAGTCCATGTGCGTCGTCGCCTTGAGCCACGCCACGCATGCCGTGGATATGAACACGGCCACCAGCAGGCGCGCGGCGGGACGCGTCCATCGATCTGCAGAGGGCGTGCGCCAGCGCACCAACGTCGCCAGCAGCATGCCCGCCCACGCCAGCTGGCTGAGCAGGCGTCCTCCCCGATGCAGTGCCGTTTCCAGCACGAAGCTGTTCTTGTGCGACCAGGCGTCTCCCTGGAGGTGGAACAGCCACGACGCCCATGGGTGGTCGAGCGACTGCGCGGCCAGCCAGGCCGCGATCAACAGGATCACCGAGACCGGCAGCAGGCCGGACAGGCGCTGCTCGGGAACGGTGGCGAAGGACGTCGGAGAGGCGGACATGCGGCACGCAGAGAGAGAAGTGCGCGCATGCTGGTCGCGACGATGTCGTAGTGCGGTCGGACCGCTGTCGGAACCGCGTTAAACGCCTCGCGCGGCCCCACGATGTTGTTCGGTGTTCAGTCTTCGCTGACGTCGGCGGACCAGGTGGCCGGCACATCGCAGCCCGGAATCCACGCGTCGCCCGGCGCCAGGATCCAGGCGCGGCGATTGGACGCGCCGATGTCGATCACCCGCGACGGATCCAGGCAGGGACCGAGGGCGTCCTTGCGCAGGAACAGCCAGCGCCTGCCCGGCGCTTCCAGCAGCCAGGCATGCGCGTGCTGCCACTGGTCCACCCAAGGCTGCTTGAAACCGAAGTCGGTGACCGGCCGGTCGGCCTGCAGCAGATGCTGTTCGCGCCAGCCCAGCAGGGCCAGTTCGGCCTCCGGCCCGATGCGTTCGCCGACGCGTTGCATCAGCGCCCTGGCCGAACTGTCCGGACTGATCGCCGGCATGAAACCCAAGCCATACGCCGTCCACAGCGCCGCCGTCACCGCAACCAGCGCGATCGCCACCTGGCGTCTGGCCGCCACCATCACCGCGGTCGCCACCCCCGCGAAGCCGAGCAGCCACCGGCTCATCTGCGCGACCGTGGCCATGTCCATGCCGCGGCCGTCGACCAGCGCATGCACGCGTTCGGGCGAGGCCGTCAGCAGCCACAGTCCCAGCGCACCGGCGACCGTCGCCAGCACGGCCATGTAGGTCCACAGCACCGCGCGCACGCCGCGACGCCGCAGCAGGCCGGCCAGCAGCGGCGCTGCCGCCACCGCGAGCGCCGGCAGCATCGGGAAAACGTAGACCTCGCGCTTGCCCGGGCTGGCGCTGAAGAACACCAGCACCAGCAGCGCCCAGCCGAGCAGCAGCGCGTAACGCGCATCGACGCGGCGCAGGCGCCGCCACCAGGCCGGCAGCAGCCACGGCGCGAGCAGGACGCCCGGCAGCCACAGCGTCAGCATCGTCTGCAGGTAGTACCACGCCGGTTTCACGTGGTGCCAGGCGTTGGCGTAGCGCGTGCCGGTCTGCTTGAACAGCATCTCGCGCGCGTACGCATGCAGCGCGGGATCGGTGGAGGTCAGCGCGACGGACAACATCGGCACCAGCCACACACCGGCGCCCAGCAGAAAGCCGGCCACGCCCGCCAGCGCGTGTGCGCCCCGGTGCACAGGCAGGTCCTGCGGCGATTTCCGCCGTACCCACAGCCAGGGAATGAACACCAGGAGGGGCAGGAAGCCGACACCCTTGGTCACCGTGCCCAGCCCGGCGGCGAACGCGCCGAGCGCCAGCAGCCACGGGCTCGGCTTCTCCAGCAGATAGCGCAGCAAGGCCCACAGCGACAGTATGGTCATGCCCACCAGCACCATGTCGATCTGCGCACGCTTGGCCTGCAGCGCGAACTGCAGGCAGACGAACAGGCCGAACACCGCATACGGCACCGCGCGGCGTCCCCACAGCCGGCGCGCGAGATCGCCGGACAGCCACAGCGTCAGCAGCGCGGCGAGCAGCGAAGGCAACAGGAAGGCCACGTCCCAGTCGCGCACCAGCCGATAGCTCGCCGCCTGCAGCCACATGAAGACCGGGGGCTTCTCGGCATACAGCTCGACGCCACGATGGGGAAACAGCCACTGTCCCGTCTCCACCATCGTCCGTGCGGCCAGCACGAAGCGGGGCTCGTCGGCCGGCATCGGGTCGCGCAGCCCCAGGCCCGCCAGCAGCGCCCACACCATCAGCACGGCCAGCAGCGGCAGCTGCCAGCGGGGGGCGCGTCGGAGAGGGATCGGTCGCATCGGTGGCGTGGTCGGTCTGCAGGCGGGCGCCCGATGGTGGATCATGGGGCGTAAGAGAACCGTCGGAATTCCGACGTCGCTTCGACCTCCGGCCTGCGATGCTGCCGGTCCTCTCCTGACGCGGATGCTTCCGATGCGGCTGCTGGTGATCGAAGACAACCGGAATCTGGTGGCGAACCTGTTCGATTACTTCGAAGCGCGCGGCCACACGCTGGACGCTGCGCCCGACGGCGTCACCGGCCTGCATCTGGCCAGTACCCAGGCCTACGACGCCATCGTGCTGGACTGGATGCTGCCGCGGCTCGAAGGACCCGAGGTGCTGCGGCGGCTGCGCGAAGAGCAGGATTCCACGGTGCCGGTGATCATGCTGACCGCGCGCGACGAGCTCCCCGACAAGATCGCCGGATTCCGCGCGGGCGCGGACGACTACCTGACCAAGCCGTTCGCGTTGCCCGAGCTCGAGGTCCGGCTGGAAGCCCTGATGGCGCGCCTGCACGGACGGCAGCGCCGCAAGGTGCTGGAAGTGCACGACCTGAAGCTGGACCTGGCGACGCTGGAGGTCACGCGCGGCGGCAGGCCGCTGCATCTGTACCCCGCCTGCCGCAGGCTGCTGGAGACATTGATGCAGGCCAGTCCTGCCGCGGTCACGCGGCAGCAGCTGGAGCACGCGCTGTGGGGCGACGATCCGCCGGACGGCGACATGCTCCGCTCGCACATCTACGAATTGCGGCGCAGCGTCGATGGCCCGTTCCCGGTCAAGCTGATCCAGACGCTGCCGCGTACCGGTTACCGCCTTGCGGTGCCGCACGAGGCGAAAGAGGCATGAAGCCCCGCCGCAGCCTGCGTGCGCACATCCTGATGTGGCTGGGCGGTTACGCGCTGCTGCTGACCATGGCCGTGGTGCTGCACGGCTACATCCTCAACGAGGTCGCCGAGCGGCTGGTCTGGGATTCGCTGATGCGGACCGAGCTCGACCATCACGTGGAACGGCTCAACGACGATCCGCGTTACCGCTGGCGCGACACCGACGACCTGCAGCTGTACAGCGTGCCCGGTCGCGCGCCACCGCCGACCCTGGCATTGCTGCCGGAGGGGATCCACGACGAACTGGTCCTCGGCGACCGCGAGGTGCTGGTGCTGGTGCGGGCGGAACAGGGCGTGCGCTACACGCTGGTGCTCGACATCACCGAGCTGGAGTCGCAGGAGGACACGCTGACGCTCACCGTGCTCGGCCTGGCGATCGGGCTGGTGGTGGTCATGGGTGCGCTGGTCGCCTGGGGCCTGCGACGGTCGCTGCGGCCGCTGCAGGACCTGGCCGGCGACATCGGCGCGCTCGCACCGGATCGCGCAGGACAGCGCATCGCCGTGGGCGAGAAGGCGAGCGCCGAACTGGTGGTCATCGCCAGCGCGCTCAACGACTACCTGCGGCGCCATGAAGACTTCGTCGAACGCGAGCGCGTCTTCATCGACACCGCCAGCCACGAACTGCGCACCCCCATCGCCATCATCGCCGGTGCCAGCGAACTCGCACTGGGCCAGCCGGCTCTGCCGGCAGCGGCACGCCAGCAGGTGCAGCGCATCCATCGGACCGCGCGCGACGTCGAGCGGCTGATCGCACTCCTGCTGACGCTGGCCAAGGACCCGGCGAGGCTGTCGCGCAACAACGAGCTGGTGATGCTGCACGAACTGCTGCCCGAGATTATCGACGACCATCGCCATCTGATGGTGGGCAAGGACCTGTCCATCGTCGTCGACGACCTGCAGCCCAGCAGCGTGTCGGCGCCGTTGCATATCGTGCAGGCCGCGATCGGCAACCTGTTGCGCAACGCCATCGAGAACAGCGACCGCGGCGAGATCCATGTCCGGCTCGACGCCGACACCACCGTCACCCTGCAGGATCCCGGGCACGGGATGACGCCGGAAGACATCAGCCGCCTGTACGCGCAGATGGCACGGGGCGGTGGCCGCGAGGGCGGTGGCATCGGCCTCGACCTGCTGGCGCGCTTGTGCGAACACCTGGGCTGGACACTGTCGATCCAGTCGGTGCCGGGGCGCGGCACGATCAGCCGCCTGCGCCTGTCGCGCTGAGACCGCCATCACGCGCCCGGCGCTAGCATGCGCATCCGCCCAGCCGGAGCCTGCCGATGAAAGCGCCCCTGTCCTGCACCGCCCTGTTGCTGCTTGCCGCCTGCAAGCCGGATGTCGTGCCGCCTGAGGCACCCACGCCCGCGCCCGCGCCCGCGGATGCCGGCGCCGCGACGGTCGCGGCGCCGGCCGGCCAGGCGGGTACTACCGCGCCGTCCGCCATGGCGCCTCCTTCGTTCGACTGCGTGCGCGCAGCAAGCGACGCCGAGAAGCTCGTCTGCGGCGATGCCGAACTCGCTGCGCTGGATCGCCAGCTGGCCGCCAGGTATGCGGAAGCGCAGGCGCCCGATCCGGCCGCGCAGCGTGGCTGGGCCAAGGGACGCGACGAGTGCTGGAAGCAGTCGGACCTGCGCCTGTGCGTACTGGACGCGTACCGGACGCGTCTGGTCGAACTGGCCATCGCCGCGCCCGGCGCGGCCACGCCGAAGAAGGTGGCGTTCCGCTGCAGCAACAACCGCGAACCCTTCACCATGACGTACTACAACGACATCGATCCGCAGGCCGCGGTGATGATGCTGGGCAACGACCAGGCCATCGTGTTCCCCCAGCCGGCGGCCAGCGGCGCCAAGTACGGGCGCGTGGGCGTCGAATACTGGGAGCACCAGGGCGAGGCCAGCGTGGACTTCTTCGGCGACAGACTGAGCTGCACGCCGGTCATGTAAGGCACCGCGCCGCCGCGGTGACGGGCGCGCCAGCTTCGCGCGCGTTTCCCATGTCGATCCCTCGGGTGGTGACAGGTCGCACGAAGCCTGCCGCCGCGAACGCGACGATGTCCGGTGGAGGATGACGAGGGTGCGCGAGGATCAACCGCTGGCCTGACGGGCGCGATGTACCGCCGCCACGCGCGCGGCATGCATGGCGACGCCGATCTCCGGCCCCGACATGCCCTCGCGCACCACGTCCCGCGCGCCCACACCGCAGGCGGCCTCGTGCAGTCGCACCAGCTCGCGGCCCTGCGGATAGTCCGCGTCTTCGTTGCCGCCGCGGCCACGCTTGTCGGCCTCGCAGACGGTCGCCAGCCAGGGGATGCGTTCCGGCCGGCGGAACGCGTCGCAGCGCGTGAGCAGCTCGACCACGGTGGCATCGCGCAGTTCGGCCAGGCGATGCACGTTGAGGTGTTCGCGACAGGCCATCACCGCCAGCTCGCGATGGTCGATCGGGACCTTGAGGCGTTCGCACAGCGCGATCACCGGCTTCACGCCCGCATGCTCGTGGCCGATGTGCTTGGGCAGCACGTCGGCCGGCGTCAACGCCTTGCCGAGGTCGTGCACCAGCGCGGCGAAGCCGATGCGCGCGTCGCCGGGCGCGAGCCGTGCCGCCATGTCGCTGACCATCTGCTGATGGAGGCCGGTGTCCACTTCCGGGTGGTACTCCGCGCGCTGCGGCACGCCATACAACGCATCGACTTCCGGCAGTACCACGGCCAGCGCGCCGCAGGTGCGCAGCGTGGCGAGGAACGCTGATGGCGTCGCCGAGGCCAGCGCGCGGCGGAGTTCCTGCCAGACGCGCTCGGGCACCAGGGTGTCCAGTTCGCCGCCGGCGACCATGTCGCGCATCAGCGCCATCGTCTCCGGCGCGACGGTGAAGCCGAGCGACGCGAAGCGCGCCATGAAGCGCGCCGCACGCAGCACGCGCAGCGGATCCTCGACGAAGGCCTCGCCCACGTGGCGCAGCACGCGCGCTTCGATATCCCGCGCGCCGCCATAGGGATCGACGAGCGAGCCGTCCTCGTCCTGCGCGATGGCATTGAGGGTGAAGTCGCGCCGCTGCAGGTCTTCCTCCAGCGTCACCGAGGGGTCGGCATCGACGACGAAGCCGCGGTAGCCGCGGCCGCTCTTGCGCTCGGTGCGCGCGAGGGCGTACTCCTCGGCGGTGTCCGGATGCAGGAACACCGGGAAGTCGCGGCCGACGGCCTTGAAGCCCTGCGCCTCCATCTGCGCCTGCGTCGCGCCGACCACGACCCAGTCGCGGTCGCCCGGTGCCAAGCCGAGCAACCGGTCGCGTACCGCGCCGCCGACGAGATAGGTTTTCATGCCGGCATGATGCCGGATCGGAAGCGCAATGCGGCGTTCCTGTAGGAGCGACGTGGGTCGCGACCGCGATCGGTGCGGGTCATGAGCCTTCTGTTGGTGCGCAATGGATCCGCCGAAGATGTGACCCTTCGGTACGGGTCCTGCCCGTTCTGTTTTCGCGGTCGCGACTCACGTCGCTCCTGCGGGGAGCCGCGCCTCAGCTCTTCGGCATCTGCGCGGTCGGACACGTGAAGGCCTTGCGCTTGGCCTGCACGCGGCCCATCAGGCGATCGCTGACCGGCAGCGCGGTGCCGTTGAGGCGCCAGTCGTAGATCACGCTGAAGGCGAGCACGCGCGCCACGTATTCGCGCGTTTCCTTGTAGCTGATCGTTTCGATCCAGATGTCCGGGTCGAAGCCCGGGCGCTGCGACTGCCAGCGGGCGGTCGGTGCCGGTCCTGCGTTGTAGGCGGCGATGGCGACGTACGGCACCGCGTACTTGTCCTCCATTTCACGCAGGTAGGCCGTGCCGATGGCGATGTTGGTGTCCGCGTTGTACAGGCTCGCCGCGCCGGCGTACGGGATGCTCCACCGCTTGGCGACGCCCGCCCCGGTCGACGGCAATACCTGCATCAGGCCCATCGCGTTGGCGCCGGAGCGCGCCTTCGGGTTGAAGATGCTCTCCGCGCGGATCTCGGCCGCGACCCAGGCGGGATCGATGTCGTGCCGGGCGGCCTCGCGCCGGATGGTGTCGCCGTGGTGCAGCGGGAAGCGCAACTGGTACAGGCGCTGTTCGTCGGGCTGTTTGCCCAGCGAAAACACGGCACGGTCGAACCAGCCGTTGTCCTGCGCGACCTCCACCGCGAGGCGGCGCTGGGTATCGTCGAAGCGCGACAGTGCGTCGTTCCATTCGGCCGTCGCCCAGCCGGGGCGTTCCAGCTGCCACAACTCCATCGCGCGCACGATCGCGGGATCGCGCGCGACGGCCTGCTTGGCGGTGGCGGGGTCGTTGGGAATCCAGGCGCACAGCGCATAGGGTTGTTCCAGGCGGTCGGCCGCGAGGAAGCCGTGGAAGGTGGGGCTGGACGCGGTCTCACGATACAGGCGCTGCGCACTGGTGCGGTCGCCGGTCTTCTCGCTCATGCGCGCTTCGAAGTAGCGCCAGCGCGAGTCGTTGCGTTGCGACGGCGGCATCTTCCGCAGCGCCGCGAGCGACGCCGGCCAGTCGCCGCGGGAGAGCGCTTCGCGCACGCGCCACTCGTGCAGGCGCTCGTCGTAGGCCGATTCGGGCACGTTGCCCAGCCGCCGAGCGGAATCCGGCCCATAGGATGCGACCGTCCACAGCGCGATCTGGTAGAGCACCTGGCCGCGCTCGCGGTCGCCCATGCCCAGCGCGTCCGCGTACTGCGGCAGCAGGCGTTCGGCGGTATCGGGATCGTTCTGGGCGAGCTTCGCCAGGCCGTAGGCGGCCATGCGGCGACTGCGATCGGTCCTGGGCCAATTCAACGCGCGGGGATGGACGGCATCGAGGAAGGCCGCGTAGTCATTGGCGAGCGTGGCCTCGTCGGGCGGCAGGCCGCGTGCGGCACTGCGCATCACGCCGGTCTGGCGCTCGGCGGCGGCGGCCTCGATGCGCTCCCACCGCAGCGCCGGCGTCAGCGCGCCCTGGCTGGCGAGCAGGTTGAATACGGGGTCGCAGCCATCGGGCAACGATTTGGCGCCCTTGCGCCAGAGTGCCTGCGCCTGTTCGGTCCATGCGGCATCCGTGCGTCCGGTAGCCTGGCGCGCCTGCAGGTGCGCGCACTGCAGGGCGACACTGTCGGTCGGTCGCCATGCGGCGAGGAACGTGGGCCAGTCCTGTCGGCGCGCCAACGCGGCCAGCCACACGTTGCGAAGCTGCGCGGCGACGGCCTGGCCGTCGTAGCGCGCGAGAAACGCCTGCGCCTGTGCGGTCGAGATCGCATCGGGGTCGCGACGCAGGGCCGCCAGTTCGACCCATCCGTACAGCGGATGGCCCGCGAGGGATGACGAGGCCGCGGCATTGAAGCGGCCCGCCTCCGCGGCGGCGAGCGCATCGCGCATGGCGGGGCGTTGAGCATCGAGCGTCTGCGCATGCAGGACCGGGGCGGCGCACAGGCCCGTGAAGGCAACGAGTACGATAAAAGGGGAGAGACGGATCATGCCGGGACTATACCCAAGCCGCCTGAACCGACCCGTAGACAACAGGCCGCGACAGTGAGGTGGCAAGTGGAAGGTGTGTGGATTTTTCCGGTGCTTGGTGTGTTGGCCGGCGTTCTTGCAGGATTGCTGGGCATCGGCGGCGGCCTGGTGTTGGTCGCTGCGCTGGCGTGGATCCTGCCGCTGCATGGCATTCCGAAAGAGGCCGCGATGCATGCCGCACTGGCGAGTTCGCTGGCGAGCATCGTGCTGACGGCGACGTCGTCGGCGTATTCGCATCATCGCCGCGGCAGCGTACTGTGGCCGACCGTCGCATGGATGGTGCCGGGCCTGCTGCTGGGTGGCTGGCTGGGCAGCGGCCTGGCGGTGTATCTGGATGACGGCGTGTTGCGCTGGATCGTGGCGGGATACTGCTTCGTCGCCGGCGCGCAGATGGCGTTCGGCGGCAACGCAAATCCGGAAGGGCGGGGCGTGCCGGCGCCGCGCGGTCCGGCGATGAGCGCCGCGGGTTCGGTGATCGGCGCGGTGTCCGCCGTGGTGGGCATCGGTGGCGGCAGCATGACCGTGCCGCTGCTGGTGGCGCGCGGCGTGCAGCCCGTGCGTGCCGTGGGTACCTCCAGTGCGTGCGGCGTCGCCATCGGGATCGCCAGCGCATTCGGCTATGCGCTGCATGCGCCACCCGGTGCGTTGCCGTCGCATGCGATCGGTTACATCTATCTGCCGGCCGCGATCGGTGTCGCCATCGCCTCCGTGCTCGCCGCACCCTACGGAACGAAGCTCGCGCACCGCATCGGTGGCAAGGCGTTGAAGCGGGTGTTCGCCATCTTCATGGTCGTCATGGGCATCGCCATCGTCGCCAGCGGCTGATGCACGCGAAGTACACGGGTTTAGTTGTTAATGCTGGTGAAAGCCGCGTGTAGAAGCGTCGGGTAATCGCATTTACCCGGTGATAATCGTCATTACCATTTGCAAAACGGTGACTTGTTTCCGTTGTCGGCGTTTTACTGATTCTTTACAACGAAGGGCCGCTTTAGGCGTTCGCCGTGCGGCACCACACCTTTCGGAGAGAGAGAATCATGAAAGCGCGCCGCCACACCCTGGCTTCGGCCATACGCATTGCCGTGCTCCTTGCCCTGCCCGCCAGCGCCGTGGCACAGGAAGCCACCACGCTTGATACGCTCACCGTGACAGGCAGCCGCATCAAGCGTGCCGAAATGGAGGGCCGCGTTCCCGTGCAGACCCTGTCGCGCGAAGAGATCGAGCGCACCGGCCTGACCTCGATCGGCGACATCCTGCAGGAACTGACCGGTTCCGGTTCGGCACTCAATACCAAGTTCAATTCATCGGGCAACTTCGGTTTCTCGCCGAACGGTGATGGCGTCGGTGCCGGTTCCGCGCAGGTCGACCTGCGCAACCTGGGGCCGAAACGCGTGCTGGTGCTCGTCGATGGCATGCGCTGGGTCAACGAGTCGTCGGCGTCAGGTGTCAGTGCGGCCGTGGATCTCAACACCATCCCGCTCGCGTTGGTCGAGCGCATCGAAGTGCTGGAGGACGGCGCATCCTCGCTGTACGGCTCCGATGCGATCGCCGGCGTGGTCAACATCATCACGCGCCGCAATTTCGATGGCGGCCAAGTCACGCTGAACTATGGCCAGTTCGACAAGGGCGACGGCGAGGTCACCGGTGCGGACGTCGCTTGGGGCTTCGACAACGAGCGCAGCAACCTGTTCCTCAGCCTCAGCTACACCGAGCAGAAGGAAGTCAGCTCCGCGGACCGCTACATCTCGTCGATCCCGATCCAGGGCGGCAGCTCGCGCATCCTCGGTGGTCGCTACGCGTTCACTGATCCGAACGGCGTCGACTACGATCTGTCGGTCAAGCCGGGGCAGACCAATCCGGTCTATACGCCTGGCCTGCCGGCATGCGGACCGGGCGTGACGCGTAGCGACGGTTTCCAATGCTTCGACTTCGGGCGCGACGCCTTCAACTACGCACCCTTCAACCTGCTGATGACGCCCTCCAAGCGGATGGGTGCGTTCGCCCAGTACCGGTTCTCGATCACCGAGCAGCTGAACTTCTACGCCAAGGCGCTGTACAACCGGCGCGAGTCCACCAACCAGGCGGCCCCCGAGCCGATCGATCTCGGGCCCGGCGCGGGTACCAGTTACACCGCTGATCTCGTCATCCCCGCCAATCATCCGTTCAACCCGTTCGGCTTCGACCTGATCGGCAGCGGCCCGAACGCCAACATCGGCACCATCCGCCGGCGTCCGATCGAGGGTGGGCCGCGCATCTTCGAGCAGGAAGTCGATACGCAGTACGTCGCGGCGGGGCTGGAGGGTTCGTTCGGCGGCGAGCGGCAGTTCTTCTGGGACGTCAACGCGGCTTTCAGCAAGAACGAAGCCGACCAGACCAACCATGGCAGCTACAACGCGCGCAACATCGCCATCGCGCTCGGCGACCCGGCCGTGTGCGCAACGACGCCGGGCTGCACGCCGCTGGACATCTTCGGCTTCGACACCATCACGCCGGCCATGCTGGCCTACATCAGCCCGCTGTTCCGCGACCGCAGCGAGCAGAAGCTGACGCAGGTGACCGCCAACCTCAGTGGCGCGCTGTTCCCGGGCTGGGCAGGCGACATCGAGTTCGCCGCCGGTTACGAGTACCGGAAGTACGAGGGCAGCTACAACCCGGATCCGCAGACCGTCGCCGGCGAGTACAACGGCGTGCCGTCGCTGCCGACGTCCGGCGAGTACGACGTCAACGAGGCCTACCTCGAATTGAACGTGCCGCTGTATGCGCAGCAGGACGGACCGGGCAAGTTCGACCTGAGCCTGGCCGGCCGCTACTCGGATTACTCCACCTTCGGTGGCGAGTTCACCCCCAAATACGGTCTGCGCTGGCAGGTCGCCGAGGATCTGCTGCTGCGTGCGACGTATGCGGAGGGCTTCCGTGCACCATCGATCGGTGAGCTGTACGGCTCGCAGAGTCGCTTCGATGCGCTGCTGGTCGATCCGTGCCTGGTACCGCCGAGTGCGCCCGCCGGTTCGATCGCACCTGTCGCCTGCCCGGGCGTACCGGTGGGTGCGCGCCAGAACGATCCGCAGATCCCGGTGCTGACCGGCGGCAACCCGGCGCTGCAGCCGGAGACCGCACGCAGCTTCAGTGCGGGCCTGGTGTTCAGTCCTTCGTTCGCCGAGAACGTAGCCTGGTCGGACAAGTTCGACATCGAGGTCACCTACTACCGGCACAACCTGGAGGGCGCGATCCAGGCCATCGATGCGCAGACCCAGCTGGACCTGTGCGCCACCACGCAGGATCCGCAGTACTGCACCGGTATCAACCGGCTGGCCTCCGGCGAGATCGACACCTTCGCCAACTTCCTGATCAACCTGGGTTCGATCAAGACCGATGGCTGGGATGCGGACCTGTTCTGGACGCTGCCCGAGTCGAACCTCGGTCGCTTCAAACTGAGCTGGCAGAACACCTTCGTCACGCGTTACGAGGCGCGGGGTGCCGGTGGCCAGCTCCAGCCGCAGGGGCCGGGCATCGTGGTGAACGATACGGCCATCCCCGAATGGACCTCGACCGCCACGCTCGACTGGAAGCTCGGCCACTGGAACGCGGCCTGGAGCGTCCGCCACCTGTCCGAGATGGAGGAAGCCTGCCTGGCGGCGGATCCGGCGGCGTTCTGCAGCACGGCCAACACCAACACCCTGGCCGCGACGACGTACCACGACCTGCAGCTGGGCTATGAGTTCCAGTGGTTCAAAGGCCTGCAGCTGACGGGCGGCGTCAACAACGTGTTCGACGAGGATCCACCCGTCTGCACCTCGTGCTCGCTCAACGGCTACGAGGCGTCGACCTACGACATCCCGGGAGGCCGTTTCTTCTACGTGCGGGCCAGCTTGCGGTTCTGATCCGCTGGCGACAGTGGGACGAAGAAGCCGGCGAAAGCCGGCTTTTTCGTGCCTGCGAAGGGTAGGGCGAGGGGCGATGCCGGCGTCGGCGGAACAGGAGGCGCGACGACAGGTCGCGGCCCAAGACAACCTGGCCCACCTTGAAAAATAAGACTCATTCGCATTTAATGAGCGTCAGGCGGCAGGTCCTTGCGACTCCGGTCGTCGCCTGCAGCTGCCTTCCCGCCCATCAGCGGGGCGGCTGCGCGGGCTCCCCACCCCTTACTCCTCAGGTCCCCACGTCCATGCGTCGTTCGTCCTTCCTCCGCCCGTCTTCCGCTCACGCGTGGCACGCCCCACGCCTGGGGCGCCTCCATGCCGCCATCGGACTGGCATTGTTGTGCGTTTCCGGCGCGGCGCTGGCAGCCCCCCAGGAAACGGCACCGAATGGCGCCGCTGCCAGCGCGACCGACCTGGACGCGGTGATGGTGGTCGGCCAGCGCGCCAACCGCGTCAGCAACGGTGCCACCAACCTGGACCTGGCCATCAAGGACACCCCACAGTCCATCAGCGTGGTCAGCAACGAACAGATGACGCAGTTTGGTACCGACAGCCTCAATGACGCGCTGCGCCTGGCCACCGGCATCCAGGTGGAGGAGTGGGAGACCAACCGCACCAACTATCTGGCGCGCGGTTTCGAGATCAAGAGCACCCAGATCGATGGCGTCGGCATGCCCAACGACTGGGGCATCGCCACCGGCGCGATGGATGCGTTCGGCTACGAGAAGCTGGAAGTCATCCGTGGCGCCAATGGCCTGTTGACCGGTGTCGGCAATTCGGCCGGCACCATCAATTACGTCCGCAAGCGTCCGACCAACGATGCCGAAGGCAAGGTCGGAGTGAAGGTCGGCTCCTGGGGCGAGCGCCGGGTCGAGTTCGACTACTCCATGCCCTTCAACGAAAACGGCACCTGGGCCGGTCGTGTTGTCGTGGCGCGGGAGGAAAGCGACTCCTATCTGCGTGATTTCGAGGCCGAGCGCACGTTCGGTTATGCCGTCATCGATGGCCAAGTGGGCGATAACGGCACGCTGGCGTTCGGCTACTCGTGGCAGCAGGCGGACACCACCGGCAACATGTGGGGCGCGCTCCCGTTCGTGAATGTCGACGGCACGCAACCGTCATGGGGTCGCGGCGCATCGACCACGGTGGACTGGGCCTACTGGGATACCAACACGCAGACGGCCTTTGTCGAGTACACGCACCAGTTGGGCGACGACTGGCAGCTGAAGGCGACGTACAACCGTCGCAAGGGCGACAACGACGATCAGCTGTTCTTCGCCTATTCGATGACCGGCCTCGATCCCGTCACCCATCTGGGGCTCGTCGGCTGGGGCTACAAGGGTCAGGACGAGCTGACATCCGATCTGTTCGATGTGAGCGTGAACGGGCGTTTCCAGCTGTTCGGTCGCGAGCACGAGGCGATGTTCGGCATCAGCCATTCGGAAAGCGAGCAGGGCTATTGGTACAACCCGGCACCGTTCGATTCACCGGCGTTCGGCCCGCTGCCCGCGTTCCCCTACGAGGGCAACGCCGTACCCGAGCCGGTCTGGGGCGCCCAGGTGGCGTCGAGCCGGTTCAACCAGCGGCTGAAGCGTGCGTTCGGTGCGACCCGCATCGCGCTGACCGAAGACCTCAAGGCGATCGTCGGCGTCAACTTCGCCGAGTATCACCGCGACGGCAACAACGATGGCACTCCGTTCGCCGAAACCGAGAGCAACACCAGCCCATATGCGGGCCTGACTTACGATTTCACCGAAGATTTCCTTGGCTACGTCAGCTACTCGGACATCTACCAGCCGCAGGACCAGCGCGACTTCGATGGCTTCTACCTGGCGCCGTCCAAGGGCGTGAACTACGAAGCGGGCATCAAGGCCGAGTGGCTGGACAAGCGCCTGCTGACCACCCTGGCGTACTTCACCGCCAAGCAGGAGGGGCTGGCGACGTTCGCCGGATACAACAACGAAACCCTGATGAACTTCTACGTGCCCAAGGACGTGGAGTCGAAGGGCTGGGAGTTCGAGGCCACCGGCAGGCTCAACGAGTACACCGATCTGGTCTTCGGGTACACGCACCTGAAGATGGACGGCGAGGAAGGCACGCTGACCTACAACTGGGTCCCGCGCCGCACCGCGAACCTGATGCTCAGCGCGCGACTGCCGTCGTACAACGCCGTGTCGTTCGGCATCGGCGGCCGTTGGCAGAGCGCCATCTCCAACACCGAAAGCTACAGTGGCCAGACCGTGCGGCAGGGCAGCTACGCGGTGGTGAACGCGTTCGCGGCGTGGGACTTCCTGGAGAATGCGACGCTGCGCGCCAACGTCGGCAACCTGACCGACGAGAAGTACATCAATACGCTGTACCAGATCGGCTACTACGGCGCACCGCGTCACTGGTCGCTGAGCCTGGAATACCGGTTCTGATGCCCGTTCCGCCGTTCCTGCCACGGTAGCCGCCGCCACCATGTCCGCGATCAGGCATTCCCCCGCGCCGGGTTCTTCGCGCCTTCATCGGGCATCCCGCATCGCCGCCGCCATTCTCGGCGGCTACGGCTTCGCCTGGGGCATCGTCGCGGCCGGTGCCAGTCTGATGTTCGCCGCCGGCATGGATTTCCACGATGCCGAGTTCCTCGCCAGCCTGCTGGGCGTGCTGGCGTTCCTGCTCGTATTCCTGTGGGCGTTCGCGGCGCGGCGCCTGTGGCTCGTCTGGACGGTACTGGCCGGTGGCGGTGCGCTGCTGGCGGCCACCGGCTCGTTCGTGCAATCGCTGCTGGTCTGAGGCGGAGGACGTCATCATGATGCCGAGCTTCCGCCAGACGATGGCCTGGCTCCACACCTGGTTCGGGCTGGTCCTCGGTTTCGTGCTGATGGCCGCGTTCTTCTTCGGCGCCCTGTCGGTGTTCGACCGCGAGATCGACCGCTGGGCCATCCCGTCGACGCGCTTCGAGCCGCAGCCGATGCCTTCGTACGAGAAGATCCTGCGGCCTGCCTTCGAACGCATGCAGCCGTTGCCGGCGACCGTGGATGCGATGCGCCCGCGCGTGGACGGTCCGATGCCCGAGCGCTTCGACACGGTGGTCAGCTGGAGCGCGTATACCACCCACCGCGACCCGGTGCTGCAGCTGTTCGCCGGCTATGAAGTGCCCAACGCGAAGGATCCGGAAGAAGCCATCTGGGCCGACACCACCCTCGATCCGCGCGATGGCACGCCGCTGCCCGACGACCGTCTGAAGGTCGGCAGCGGGTTCTTCTATCCGATGCATTACGGCCTGACCCTGGACTGGAAGAATCTGGGTATATGGATCGTCGGCTTCTCCGCGCTGATGATGCTGGTGGCGCTGGTCACCGGCGTGGTGATGCACCGCAAGCTCTTCCGCGAGTTCTTCACCTTCCGGCCCGGCAAGGGCGGGCTGCGCAGCGTACTGGATCTGCACAACCTGACCGGCGTGGTGGCGCTGCCGTTCCACTTCTTCTTCGCCTTCACCGGCCTGCTGATCTTCGCGGCGACGTACTACTTCCCGTTGGGCCATACGCAGTTGCATGAACTGCACGACCTGCATGCGCAGGTCGAAGCGCGCGAAACGGGATTGCCGCACAAGCGTGCCGGCGTGCCGGCGGGTCTCGCCGACGTGGACGCGATGGTGGCGGATGCGCAGCGCCGCTGGGAGGCGAACGACAAGGCCGGCGAGGTCGGCTTCCTGGTGTTGCAGCACGTCGGTGACGCAAACGGCTACGTCAGCGTGTACCGCGCCGGCACCGACCGCATCGCCCTGGTCGGCGATGGCATCCATTACAAGGCATCGACGGGCGACCTGATCCGCGAGGATCCCGCGCCCACCGCGACGGGCCGTGTCGCCGAGTTCCTCACCGGCCTGCACCTGCAGCACTTCCGCCACTGGTTGCTGCGCTGGATGTACGTGTTGGGCGGCCTGCTCGGCGCGGTGTGCATCGCCACCGGCTTCCTGTTCTTCGTCGAGAAGCGAAAGCGGCAGCATGCGAAGCAGGGACGGCAGGGCGCGCGCGTGGTCGATGCGTTGGCCGTGACCACCGTGACCGGCATGGTGCTGGCGGCGCTGGGCATCCTCGTCGCCAACCGGTTGCTGCCGGACGACCTGCCGGCGCGCGGCGACTGGGAGCGCTACGCGTTCTGGGGCACCTGGTTGCTGGCGCTCCTGCATGCGGCGTGGCGCAGTGCGCCTGTCGCGCGCGGCCTGGCCAATCCGGCGTGGCGCGAGCAGTGCGCGATGATCGTCGTGTTGGCATGCGGTGCGGTGCTGTCCAACTGGATCACCACCGGCGACCACCTGCTGCATACGATCCGCACCGGCTATTGGCCCGTCGCGGGCGTGGACCTGGCACTGCTTGCCGGTGGCGTGATCGCGGGGCTGGCGGCCCGTACGTTGAAACGGCGCGAGGCATCGGCCTCGCAGGCGAGCCACGCGGAGGCGACCCATGCATGAGCCGGTGATCGCGACGCTCCTGTTGCTGGGCGCGCTGTTGGCCAGCGTGGCCGGCATGGGCTGGTTGGCGCTGTCCATGGCCGTCCATGCGCAACAGGTATGGGGGAACCCGCTGTCCACCGGCGCGTCGCGGACGCTGCGTATCGCCGGAGTACTGTCGCTGGTCGCCGCCCTGGCGCTCTGCCTCGCCGTGGACCATGCCAGCATGGCCAGTCTGGTCTGGGTGATGGCCCTGACCGCCGCCGCCGTCAGCGTGGCCATGACGTTGTCCTGGCGGCCGCACTGGCTGCGTGTGCTGGCGCCTTGGGCGCGTACGCGCAACACGGACCGCTGAAGACGGAGCGTCATCTGTCGCCCTGACGGCGCGCGCCGGCGTCCGGACCGCTTCGGTACGCCCCTTTCCCCGCGCGGCCACTTCCCGTCCCGCAGGAGTACGATGCGGCCACGCGGAGAGGATGTTCACCGAATGGACGCGCCACTCGACAATGCGCATGCCACGGGATGGGCGGGCACGATGGCGCGCCGCCGGCGGCGACGTGCCTTCCATCTGCTGCTGGCGACCGGCCTGATCATGGTGGCGCTGGGCCTGGGGTGGGGCGCGTTCTTCGCTTGGCGTGGCGCGTGGCCCGTGGCCGCGGTCGAGCTGGCGATCGCACTGCTGGGGCTGGGAGTGATCGCGATGGCGCGCCTGCACCGTCCGCGCGCCGCCTCGTGGGTGGCGTTCGTCGGCCTGACGGTGCTGCTGTGCTTCTTCTCGACGTTCCTCGACGTGTCGACCGAAGCGATCCCGCGGACGAGCCATGTCTTCCTGCTGGTGCTCGCGCTCTGTGCGCACCACGTGTTCCGCGACGAAAAGGCCTGGCTGCGCTACGGCGTCGTGGTCGTGCTGCTGGGGTTGTTCGCGATGTTCGCGGCGGCACCGGTACGCGTGCCGCATGCGTTCGCGATCGCCGAGGACGTGCGGAGGGTCGGCATCTGGGTGAACCTCGCTACCGCGGTGGCCAGTTTGCTGGTGGTGCTGCGCCTGGCCGAAACGGACGTCGCCGAACATCGCGCGCTCCACCGCGCCCTGCGCGATGCGCTGTCGCACCGTCGCTTCGTGCTGTTCTACCAGCCGCAGGTCGATGTGCACGGGCAGATCGTGGGCGCCGAAGCCCTGCTGCGTTGGCAGGACGAACGGCGCGGCCTGGTGCGCCCGGCCGACTTCATGCAGGCGGCGGAAGACACCGGGTTCATCCTGCCGCTGGGCCAGTGGGTGCTGCAGGAAGCCTGCCGGCAGCTGTCGGCGTGGCAATCGCAGCCCGCGCTGCGCCATCTGCGCCTGTCGGTGAACATCAGCGCGCTGCAGTTGCAGCAGCCGGACTTCGTGCAGCAGGTGGGCGATGCGATCCTGCGCAGCGGCGTCAGCGCGGAGCAGCTGACCCTTGAGCTGACCGAAAGCGTGCTGGTGCACGACATGCACGATGCGGTCGGCAAGATGCGCGCCCTGCATGCGATGGGCGTGCGGCTGTCGCTCGACGACTTCGGCGCGGGCTATTCCTCGCTGTCGTACCTGCGGGAACTGCCGTTCGCCGAAATGAAGATAGACCGTGCGTTCACCCGGGAGATCGTGCGCGACCCGCATGCCGCCACGATTTCCCGCAACCTGCTGCAGATGGGCCGCGAACTGGGCATCGACGTGATCGCCGAAGGCATCGAGCAGGAAGACCAGTTCACCTTGCTGTGCGAGCAGGGAGCCTGCCTGTTCCAGGGTTATCTGTTCGGACGTCCGATGGAGGTCGGCACGTTCGACCAGCGCCTCCTTTCAGGGGCGTGAAGCGGAGCGTCAGCGCAGCGCGGTGTCCGGCACGTCGATGTCCATCGCCAGCGCCAGATGGTCCGAATTGGCGGCGGGCACGGCACGGGCATTGTCGCCGCGGAGGTCTTCGCTGAGCAGGATGTGGTCGATCGCGCGTTGCGGGCGCCAGCTCGGGAACGTGGGCACGCAGAACGCCGGCGGACGCAGGCGCGTGCGCTTGTAGAGCAGCTCCATTTCCGGCGTATCGGGGACGCAGTTGAAGTCGCCCATCAGCACGGCATGCGGATGGTCCGACAGCAGCTCGCCGATGAAGGCCAGCTGTGAACGGCGCGAATTGGCGCCCAGCGACAGGTGCGCGACGGCGACGGTCAGGCCCTCGTCGCCGTCGCCGAAGCGCGCCATCAGCACGCCCCGCCCACCGATGCGGCCGGGCAGGCTGTGGTCGGTCACTTCGACCGGCTCGAGCTTGCTGAGCAGGCCGTTGGCGCTGCCGGCCACGCGCGCCACGTTGCGGTTGGGCTGGTGGGTCCAGTAGTCGAAACCGGCGCGCTCGGCCAGGTAATGCGTCTGGTTGGTGAAGCCCGAGCGCAGGCTGCCGGGGTCGGCCTCTTGCAGGCCGACGATGTCGTGCTCGCCGGCCAGCTGCGCGATCGCATCGAGGCTGCCGCGCTTGTTGCCCGCCGGCAGCGCATGCGACCAGCTGCGGGTCACGTAGTCGCTGTAGCGGCGGGTGCTGGAGCCTGCCTGGATGTTCGCGCTGAGCAGGCGCAGCCGCCGCGTGGCGGGGGAACCGGTCATGGAAGTGGGGGCTTCCGGGCGGCTCAGCGCTGCGCGCGTTCCATCGCGATCAGGTGATCGGCGATGCGCAGCACGTCGGCATAGGTCTGGCCGCCGGTGACGCGGTACTTGCCGTTGACGATGATCGTCGGCGTGCCTTCCACGCCGCTGTTCTTCGCGAACTGCATGCCGCGCGCGATCTGCGAATTGGTGCCGAAGCTGTTCATCAGCGACACGAACTCCTTCGCATCCACGCCGTACTGCTTGGCGTACCACTGCGCGATGGTCGCGGGGTCGGCCGGCGGCTGGCCTTCGCCCGGCAGCGCGCGCTGCAGGTGGATGGCGGCGAACACCGCGTCATGGCTCTTGTCGACCAGGCCCTTGGACTGCGCCGCATAGAACGCCTTGCCGTACGGCGCCCATACGTTGCCGAACACGACCGGCACGTACGACACGCGCACGTCGGCGGGCTGCTTTTTCTTCCACGCGGCGATCTCGGGCGCGAAGCGGGCGCAGGCCGGGCAGACGTAGCCGAACACTTCGACCACTTCGACCTGGCCGTTGAGCGGCGCGTACGGCTGGCCGTTCGGAATCACGACGTAGTCCGTGCCCGCCACCGGCGCCGGGCCCTGGGGCGGCACGACCGGGTTGGTGTTGGCCGCGGCGGCGGTGTCGGTACCCTCGGCGGGCGTGGCCGGGGTGGCATCGGCCGGCGTGGCCGATGCATCCGTTGCCGGCGCAGGCGCGGCATCGGTCGTCGTGGCGGCGGGCGCTTCGCCGGTTGGGGTGGCGTCGGTGGACGGCTTCGGTCCACAGGCGGCCAGCAACGGCAGCAGCAGGGACAGCATCAGGACGTGGCGGGACTTCATCGCGCGGACTCCAGTGGATCAGAGGAAAGGGGGGCCGGCAGCGCCGGCGGACATCGCATTCTGCATGGCGCCCCTGGCGGTCGCCATGACGGAATCGTCACTTGCGGGTGCGTTCGCGGGCGATCAGGCGGTCGGCGATCTTCAGCCGGTCGCTGTAGTTGTTGCCGCCGGTCACGCGGTACTTGCCGTTGACGATGATCGTCGGCGTGCCTTCCACGCCGGCGGCAGTCACCCAGTCGCGCGCCTTGGCGAGTTGGGCATCGACCTCGGGCCCGCGCAGCGCAGCCATGAACTTCGTGCGGTCCACGCCCTGGCTGGCGTAGAAGCCGGCGATCTCGTCGGCCGTCGCGTTCTGGATGGGCAGGGAGCCGACCTTGTGGAGGGCGTCGAACACCGCCTGGTGGGTGCGCTCCTGTACGCCCAGCTGCCTGGCGGCGTAGAACGCGCGCGCATACGGTATCCAGTAGCCGCCGAACGCGGCGGGGACCGGCGTCAGCTGCACGTCGCGCGGTAGCGTCTTCTTCCACGCGGCCAGCGTGGGCTCCAGGTGCGCGCAGTGGATGCAGGTATAGCCGAACACTTCGACCACCTCGATCTTCCCCTTCGCCGGCGCGAAAGGCTTGCCGTCGGGGATCACGTCGTAGTCCTGGCCTTCGACCAGCGGGGCGGGCGGCGGCGGTGCGGCGAGGGTAGCGGCCGGCAGCAGGGCCAGCAGGGTGATCAGCACGGGCAGCAGACGCGACACCATCGGGACTCTTCCTCTAGAGGCGGTGCCCGGCGTTCGGGCATCGCGGAAAAAAGAAACGCCGGCCATGGTGGGGCCGGCGCGATGAACAGGAGCTTGAACTTCCGGCCGCGGGACGCGGGCGGAAGCCCCGGGTTACTTGCCGCCGGCCTTGGCTGCCGCCAGGTCGTCGGCGCGGGCGTGCAGGCCCTGCAGGTAGCTGGCGAGCGCCTGGATCTCCTGCTCGGTCAGCGGGCCGGCGACCTGCGCCATGATGTTGAAGTGGGCGGCGTCCTTCAGCGTGGTCGTGCCGGCCTTGTACTCGGTCAGGCGACGCACGGTGTAGTCCTGCGTCTGGCCGCCGATGTGCGGATAGGCCGGGCCCGGGTTGCCGGCGCCGGTCGGGCCGTGGCACGCCAGGCAGGCGGGCACACCGCGCTTGGCGTCGCCGTTGCGGTACAGCTGCTGGCCCACTTCGTAGAACTTCATGTCCTTGTACGGGCCATCGGCGACGACACTGTCGTCGGCCAGGCCGGCGCCCGACTTCTGGGTGGCGAAATAGGCGCCGACATCGCGCATGTCCTGCGCGCTGAGGGTCTGGGCGAACGGGATCATCACGGCCGCCATGCCGGTGTTGCGCTCGCCGGAGGCGAACAGCGCCAGCTGCTGGGCGACGTAGCGCTCGCTCTGGCCGGCGATGCGCGGGTACTGCGGATCGCTGGGATTGCCGTCGGCGCCATGGCAGGCGGCGCAGGCTGCGGCCTTGGTCTGACCGGCCTTGGCGTCGCCCCAGGTGGTCTTGGCCAGGTTGATCTCCAGCGGCGCGGTTTCGACCGGCGCATTGTCCGGCACGGGAACGACCGTGGTCTGTGCAAAAGCGACTGCGCCCACGGCCAACACGGCCAGTCCGGCAAGTCCCATAACGCGAGCGTGGCGCATGCTAAAGCTCCGAAACCCTTGAACGAGGCGGCACCTGCGAGGGCCGCGAAACCCGCGAATTATCGTCGCGGCGGCCGCTTGCGGTCAATTCAGGCGGTATCCGCCCCGCCCCCGTGCGATCCTATCGGCATGTCGAACCCCCTGAATTCCGCGAGCTACCTGCTTTCCGCCCACACCCCGCGCCAGTTGCCGGCCGATGGCGGGTTCGAGGTGGCTTTCGCCGGCCGTTCCAACGCCGGCAAGTCCAGTGCGTTGAATGCGCTGGTCAACCACAACCGCCTGGCGCGCGTGTCCAAGACGCCCGGCCGTACCCAGCAGCTGGTGTTCTTCCAAGTCCAGCCCGAGCGTTATCTCGTCGATCTGCCCGGCTACGGTTACGCCAAGGTCCCGCAAGACCTGCAGGCGCACTGGCAGGCCTTCATCGACCGCTATTTCCGCACCCGCGAGGCGCTCAGGGGGCTGGTGGTGGTGATGGACATCCGCCATCCGCTGAAGGATTACGACCGCCAGATGCTGGGCTATGCCGTCCAGCGCGGCCTGCCGGCCCATGCGCTGCTGACCAAGGCCGACAAACTGGGGCGCGGGCAGCAGGGCAACGCCTTGCAGGCCGTGAAGAAGGAACTGTTCTCCGCCTTCGGCGATACGGTCAGCGTGCAGACGTTCTCCGCCGAGTCGAAGCAGGGCGTGGACGAGGCCCGCCTGATCGTGGGCAACTGGCTCGAACTGTCCTGAGCCGAGGCTCAGACGCTGACGTGGAACAGGCGACCGACGGCCGCCGAGGCCGCCATCGCCATCGCGCCCCAGAAGCCGACCCGCCACGCGCCGCGTAGCACCGGTGCGCCGCCGACCCATGCGGCCAGGCCGCCGGATGCCAGCAGGCCGACCAGGGTGGCGAGGGTGGTGACCACGGCCACGCGGTCCGGCGGCGCCAGCAGTGTGGTGGCGATAGGCAGCAGCGCGCCGACCGTGAACGCCGCCGCCGACGCCAGGGCGGCCTGCACCGGACGCGCACGCAGGGCTTCGGTGAAGCCCAGCTCATCGCGCGCGTGCGCTTCGAGGGCATCGTGCGCAGTCAGCTGATCGGCGACCTGCCGGGCCAGTTCCGGCGTCAGGCCGCGATGCATGTAGATCTGCGCAAGTTCTTCGCGCTCGGCGTCCGGCACGGTGTGCAGCGCCCGCTTTTCGATGGCCAGGTCCGCCGCCTCGGCGTCGGCCTGCGACTGCACGGAGACGTACTCTCCGGCCGCCATCGACATCGCCCCCGCCACCAGGCCCGCGATGCCGGTCATGAGGATCGTGGAGGGAGGGGCGCCGGCGACGGCGACGCCCACCACCAGCCCGGAGATGGACACGATGCCGTCGTTCGCGCCCAGCACGGCCGCACGCAACCAGCCCACGCGCGCGGAGCGGTGCACCTCGTGATGGGGGCTGGTCGGGAACGGCGGGCGGGCGTCCATGCAGGCAGCGTAACGGGGCAGGGCCGAGGCGTCGATGCGGCCGTCCGTGGGACGCTGGGTCGCCGGCGTGGGCCTGCTGGCGTGCGGGTCGTCACGCTATAGTGCCGCCCTTGCCGCGCCGCCCACCGGCGGCGTGCCTTCCCCCTCGCGAGTCACCGCCCTTGTCCAGCCCCAGCCACGTCGCCGACACGCTGATCTCCGACCGTACCCAGCTGGTCGAGTACATCGCCTCCGGCGAGAAGCCCGCACAGGACTGGCGCATCGGCACCGAGCACGAGAAGTTCGGCTTCCGCCTCGACGACCTGCGTCCGCCGACGTTCGATGGCGACCGCGGCATCGAGGCGCTGCTGAAGGGCCTGACGCGCTTCGGCTGGGATCCGGTCGAGGAGAAGGGGCGCGTCATCGCGCTGACCAAGGATGGCGCCTCGGTCACGCTGGAACCGGCCGGCCAGCTCGAACTGTCCGGCGCAGCGGTGGAAACCCTCCACCAGACCTGCGTCGAGGTCGGCACGCACCTGAAGGAAGTGAAGCAGGTCGCCGACGAACTGCGGCTCGGCTTTCTCGGCATGGGCTTCCAGCCCAAATGGCGTCGCGACGAGATGCCGTGGATGCCGAAGGGCCGCTACCAGATCATGAAGTCGTACATGCCCAGGGTCGGCCAGCTGGGCCTGGACATGATGACGCGCACCTGCACGGTGCAGGTCAACCTCGATTACGCCAGCGAAGCGGACATGGTGAAGAAGTTCCGCGTGTCGCTGGCGCTGCAGCCCGTCGCCACCGCGCTGTTCGCCGATTCGCCGTTCACCGAGGGCAAGCCGAACGGGTTCCAGAGCTACCGCTCGCATATCTGGACCGATACCGACGGCGACCGCACCGGCATGCTCGATTTCGTCTTCGAGGACGGCTTCGGTTACGAGCGCTATGTCGACTACATCCTCGACGTGCCGATGTACTTCTCCTACCGCGACGGCATCTACCACGATGCCAGCGGCAAGTCGTTCCGCGCGTTCCTGCGCGGCGAACTGGACGTGCTGCCCGGCGCGCTGCCCACGCTGCGCGACTGGTCCGACCACCTGACCACCGCCTTCCCCGAAGTGCGGATGAAGAAGTTCCTGGAAATGCGCGGCGCCGACTCGGGGCCGTGGAACCGCATCTGCGCCCTGCCCGCGTTCTGGGTCGGCCTGCTGTACGACGATGCCGCACTCGACGCGGCGTGGGACCTGGTCAAGGACTTCTCGCTGGCGGAGCGGCACGCGTTGCGCGATGGCGTGCCGAAGCACGCGCTGAAGCTGCCGTTCCGCGGCGGGACCGTACGCGATCTCGCCCGCGAGGCGGTGAAGATCGCCATCGGCGGCCTGCAGCGCCGCGCGCGCCTCAACGGCAAGGGCGTGGACGAAAGCGGCTTCCTGGATGCGCTGGTCGAGATCGTCGAGGCGAACCAGACGCCCGCCGAGCGCAAGCTCGCGCTGTTCCACGGCGAATGGAACGGCGACATCGACCGCGTCTTCCGCGAGTTCGCGTACTAGTACCAGACCGGTGCGTCGCCAGGGCGGCGACCGCGCCCTGTCCTCGCCGCCGGGGTCTTTGCGTTGATCCCGGTGATGGACCGGCCGCCCGCTGATCTGCGCGCCGGTATCAGGGGGAGGCGGCGCGGAGCGTCGCCATGGTGCGTGTCGGGTTCGGCGAGCGACGCATGGATCAGGTTCCGGTCACCCAGTTGTTGCAACGCGCGCGCGAAGGCGACGTGCGTGCCGCCGATGCGGTGTTCGCCAGCCTCTACGACGAACTCAAGCGCGCCGCGCACCTGCAGCTGCGCCGGCATCGCGACAACCTCGACACCACCGTGCTGGTGCACGAAACCTATCTGAAGATGGCCACCGGCGAACGCCTGGCGGCCAACGACCGCGCGCACCTGCTGGCGATGTCCGCGCGCGCGATGCGCCAGGTACTGGTGGACCATGCGCGCATCGCGCATGCGCAGAAGCGCGGCGGCGGCGTGGACGCGCTGACGCTCACCGCGCGGCTGGGCGGCGGCGAACGGGCGGTGGTCGAAGTGCTGGCGCTGGATGAACTGCTCGATGCCCTGCAGCAGGCCGACGCGCGTGCGGCGCAGATCGTCGAGCTCCGCTACTTCGGCGGCTACGAGGAAACCGAGATCGCCCGGATGCTCGGCGTCAGCGAGCGCACCGTGCGTCGCGACTGGCGCACGGCGCGGGCCTTCCTGCTGGCGGAGCTGGGCAAGTGAGCGACGACGCCATGGCGCGCCGCCGGCAGGCGCTGGCGCTGTTCCGCGAGGCGGTCGAGATCGCACCGAACGAGCGCGCCGCCTGGCTGGAGCGCGCCTGCGGGGGCGACGCCGCGCTGCGGGCGGCCGTGGATGCGCTGCTGGCGGCGGATGCGAGCGGCACCGAGCCGTTCGCCGGCGATGCGCTGGCATGGGGACGCGCGTTCCGCGACGAACACGACGACGTGGCACGCGATTCCCTGGTCGGCCGCAGCATCGGGCCGTGGCGGATCACCGGCATCCTCGGCCACGGCGGCATGGGCGCGGTGTACCGCGTCGACCGCGACGATGGGGCGTACACGCAGCACGCCGCGCTGAAGCTGATCCGTGCCGGCACCGATTCTCAGGCGGCGCGCGAGCGCTTCCTGCGCGAACGGCAGATCCTCGCGCGGCTGCGCCACCCGAACATCGCCACCCTGCTGGATGGCGGCATCAGCGGCGACGGCGATCCGTGGTTCGTGATGGAACTGGTCGACGGCCAGCCGATCGACCGGTGGTGCGATGCGCGGCAACTGGACCTGCGCCAGCGCATCGTACTGTTCCTGCAGGTGGTCGACGCCGTGCGCCACGCGCATCGGAATCTGGTGGTGCACCGCGACCTCAAGCCGTCCAACCTGCTGGTGGATGCCGACGGCCGGGTGAAGCTGCTGGACTTCGGGATCGCCAAGGAACTGGCCGATACGCGCGCGTTGACCGTCGATCGCGCGCTGACCTTCGAGTACGCCTCGCCCGAACAACTGCTCGACGCACCCATCACCACCGCGACCGATCTGTGGCAGCTGGGCGTGGTGCTGCACCGCCTGCTGTCGGGCGCGCATCCGTTCGGCGTGACGCGCGAAACGCCGGTGGCCCACCAGCTGCAGCAGCTGGAACGCGATCCGGAGCCGTTGACGCGGGCCGCATCGCAGGCCAGCGCCGAGCAGGCCGCGCAGCGTGGCGGACACAGTCCCGCTTCGCTGGCGCGCGCCCTGCGCGGCAGCCTCGCGCAGATCGTGCAGGCCTGTCTGCGCCGCGATCCCGAGGCGCGTTACGCGTCGGCGGACGTGTTGGCGAACGATCTGCGTGCGTGGCTCGATGACCGGCCGATCAGCGCGGTACCGCTGTCGCGCGCCGACCGCGCGCGGCTGTGGCTGCGCCGCAACCGGGGCGTGGCCACCGCTGCCGGCATCGTCGCGGTCGCGCTGGTCGCCGGCACCGGTGTGGCGGTGTGGCAGGCGCATGAAGCACGCGCACAAGCGCGCATCGCCGAGCGAGAATCGGAGAACGCGCGCGCTACGCTGGCGTTCCTCGCCGACACCCTGGCGGCCGCCGCGCCCGAACAGGCGATGAGCACCGAAGTCAGCGTGCGTGAATTGCTGGACCAGGCACGCGCCAAGCTCGACCAGCGCGCCCTCGATCCCCAGGTGAGGCAGCCCGTGCAGCGGATGCTGGGGCGGCTGTACCGCTCGCTGGGCGACGATCGACAGTCGGTGGATCTGTTCGCGGCCGGCCTGAAGGGCGTGGCCCCGCAGACACGCGAGGAAGCCCTCGCGCTGGCGGACGACCTGGTGGCCTATTCCGACGAACTGGGCGATCTGGAGCGCAACGCCGAATCGTTGGCGGCGGCCGAGCAGGCCGTGGAACTGCGCCAGCGTTTCGCGCCGGACGATCCCGAACAGCAGCTCCGCGCCATGGCGCACCTGACGCTGGGCCACGTGGAGAAGTACGGGCTGGAGTGGTGCCGCAAGCGGGCCGAATCCTCGCTCGCCTTCGCCAAGCGGCTGCCGTCGCCGCCGGTGGACGTGGTGCTGGACATCTATTCGGACATCAGCACGGCGGCCAACTTTCAGAACGACCGGCGTCGCCTGTTGTCGGTCAGTCGCGAGGGTCTGGCGTACGCGGACGCGCATGGCATCGCGGCGGATTCGCCGGTGCGGCGCACGCTCGTCCGCAGCCTGGTGTCCGGGCTGTTGCTGGAAGGCAAGGCGGCCGACGCCGAGCGCGTGGTCCGGCAGGCGATCGCCGATGCGGAGAAGACCGGCGGTTACGGGGGCGCCAGTGCGACGGTGCTGTACCAGACACTGGCCGACGCGCTGCTGGGACAGGGGCGTTACCGCGAGTCGCGCGACGCCGCCGACAGGAGCTACGCCCTGTCCAGCCGGCATGGCGAGGGCCCACGCAACCTGGCCATGGCGCTCGCCAACCTCACCGCGATCAACCTGCTGTACGGCGACTACGCGACGGCGCTGGCGCGCTCCACGCAGGGCATCGCGCGGCTGGACGAGGCGACGGTGTCTCCCGAGGATACGTTCCGCCGCACGATCGAACGCGTGCATGCACGCGCGCTGGTGGCGAATGGCCGCTTCGAGGAAGCCGCCGTGCGACTGGAAGATCTGCGAGCGCGCGCGGCGCGCCTGGATGGCGATGCCTCGGACGAGTACGCGCAGGTGCTCGGCGACCAGCTGAACCTGCATCTGCGCAGGCGGGACGCCGCGCAGGCGACGCCGCTGCTGGCCGAACTACGTTCCCGCATGACCCAGCGCGGCGTTCCCGACAGCCACGAACAGTTCGCCGTCTTCACCGCCATGCAAGCCACGCTCGATCGCCTGCGCGGCGACGCCGCTGCCGCGGAGCGTCACCAGCGCGAGGCGATCCGCCGGCTGCAGACCAGCGCTAGCGCGGTCGACGTGGCGATCGCGCGCGCCATCCTGGCCGACGACGTCGCGGCCCGCGGCGACCGGAAGGAGGCGCGCCGCCTGCTGGACGAGGCGTTGCCGGTCATGCGCGGGACGTTGCTGCCCGGCGAACGGAACCGGATCGCCGCGGAGACCCTGTCGTCGCGCCTGTGAGGCGGAAACACCGCTGAGCTTTCTGCTATTCCGCACAGGGCGCGATGGGTGTCAGCGTGTACCGTTCGGTGCCGTTGTTGCATCGCGTGCCCATCGGCGTCTTGACACACCCATTGCCGGTGCCGGTCATGGTGCCACCGTTCTCATCCGCCGATACCGAATAGGTGCCGTTGCCGTACACGCCGATCCCGCCCATGTTGCCCTGGTAGCGGTAGGAGCCGCCTGTCTCGTCGCTGGGCGTGAACGTCACCGTGTTGCCGCCGCCGCTAATGGTGAAGGTGTCGGCCAGGTTGCAGATCGTGCCGGTGCCATGGAAGGCATCGAGCCCGCCGGCCGCGGTGTAGGCCTGCGGCCGCTTGGTATCGAACTCCAGCGTCGCGCGGCCGACGCCGCGCTTGCTGCGCGCCTCGAATGCGATGGTGGCTTCCTCGTTCTTCTTGTCCGGTCCCGCATAGGCGTACTTCGCGTCGGCCGGCACCTTGCCGCCCGCAGGCTGCAGGCTGGCGCCGCCGCTGAGCGTTGCGGTGACGGTGCCGCCGGCCGGCGCGCCGTCGGACCTGGCGCGGGGGATGGCCTCCAGGTCGAAGGCGGTACTCGGACGGATGCCTTTGCGCTTGCCGGGACTGCTGGTGACCTTGAGCTCCACGCAGCGGCCGCTTTCCCACGGACCGCCTCCCTGGCCGACACCGCGCAGCATCATCTCGGCGACCATCTGCAAATAGAGAAAGGACTGCTCGGCCAGCTGCGCGGCGTGTTTCACCTCGTCCATGTGGAAGATGCTGAAGCCGCTGTGGTCGCCGAAATCCTCGTAGCCGCTGCCGGGTTGGCGCCCATAGCCCATCCTGACGTCGAAGGACTGCGGCTTGCCGCCGACCGTGCCGCCAGCGGACATCGTCATGCTCGCCGTCGATCCGCCGTTGTCCTGGATGAGGTGCGCATCGTTGTCCAGGAATCGCTCGAGCTTGAACTCACTGCGTACGTGCCCGCCCACGCCCGCCTGGCCGACGACGCTCATCTGCGAATCGACGTTGAGCGTCACCGTCAGCTTGCCTTCCGGGTCGGGGCAGGCATCGATATGGACCTTGATCTTCATCTTGCCGGACAGACCGTCGGTGGCCTTGCCCTCGAATTCCAGCGTCTGGTCCAGCGAGCCGTCCGCGCCGAAGGCGAGCTCCGCGCCGCCCTTGCCGTCGGCACCCAACTTCACCGGTCCGGCCTTGGCCAGTTCGGCCAGTTGTTCGTCCGACATGGTCTGCACCGCTCCGTTGACCATGCCCCCCGCGATCAGCCCGCCGAAGGCGCCCACCGCCAAGCCGGTGAATCCGGCATCCATGCCGCTGCCATCGAACGCCACCGGAATCATGCGAGGCGCATCGGCCTGCGCGCCGCGCAGCGCACGCTCGTTCTGTTCGCCCCAGGCCTTCAGCGCGGCGACCGCCTTCGTCTCGCCGCCGAGCGCGTCGACCATGCCGGTGGCTTCCATCACCCGGTAGTGAACCAGGTAATCGAACAGCGCCATCCGGCGAAGCGTGGCATCTGCGTCCGTGGCGCGGAACGCGTCCCTCTGCGCGGGCGTCGGCATCAGTTTCGCGCGATTGTCAGGCCCGCCCGTGTCGGGTTCCGCCTGCGGACGCGAACACGCGGCGATCGCGGCGACGGCGGCTGACATCAGGAGAACCTTAGCGGATGCTTTCATGAGCGTGTGCCTGCTGGTTCAGTGTGGGGAAGCGGCGAGCAACGTCTGCGTCTCGGTGGCCCTGAGTTTCAGCAGCGCCGCCCAGTCCTGCCGGTTGAGGTTGCAATGTGCGGGCACGTCGGGGCTGCACGGCGCATCGCCCGCGCTGCGCACAGGCAGGTCGGCGAAGCGGCCCGTCTCGTCCAGCCGCAGCATCCGCAACGCGACCGTCTGCTGCACGTTGCCGCCGACCAGCCACGCCATGCCGGCCTCCGTCGCGACGACGATGTCGCAATGCATCGGCAGGCCGTCGCCCGCATCGAGGACGCCGAGCAGACCCGGATAGCCCAAGGCACGCGCCTGTCCCCGCACGTAGCAGAGCAGGTCCCCGGCTGCAGGCGCCGCCTCGTCCGGTGCGACCAGCCGGTAAGGCGCGGTCGGCGATGCGCGGCGTGCCGCTCGCACGTAGTCGACATGGCGGGACGAGGCGCCGAAGCCCGGCACCCGCGCCTGCCGCATCACCCACGACACGAACGCGGCCGACCACGGCGTGTCGACCACGAAGCTGCGGCATGCCGCGCCCGCACCGCCACAGCCGCTGCCGAGTCCGCTGCCATTCCAGTACGTGGCGACCTTGCGCCAGGCCGGCGCGCCGTCGGCCAGCGCATCGTTCTCGGCTTCGTACACCGCCTGTCCGCTGGCACGACCATCCGCATCGATGAAGGGGCGGAACCACGCATGGTTTTCCTGGCAGGCGATGGCCGCGATGCGCGTGGCGACGTCGGCCGATCCCAGCTGCGTACGCAGCTGCGGACAGGGATCGGCCGCCTTCGCGAAGGGCGCGTACCAGAGGGTGGCGAGAGCGAACAGCAGCAGCAACGTGGGTTTCATCGGACGTCATCCATGGCGGGTGCGGGCAGGCGGACGACCTGCGCGCGACCGGGGTTCAGAAGTTCCTCAGCAGGCCGCGCAGCAGTTTCTTCGCGCCGCCTTCTTCCTTCTTCTCGGGATCCTGCTTGCCGTCGCCATCGCCTTCGTCGGTGGGCATGCCGCCCATGTCGCCGAAGTCCATGCCCAGCATCGCCACGGTGGTGGCCTTGGTCCGCACGCGCACGTTCCATTCCGGATCCCACGGCTGCTTCGGATCCGTCGGTTTCGGCGGCCAGGCGATGTTGGTCTCGGGGCCGTAGGCGATCATGTTGAGCGAGGCGAAGCCGCCCTGCTGTCCGGGCTTGGCCGTGCCCTTGAAGATGCCCTGCGGAATCGCGCAGTTCGTCGTGCCCGGTGCGAGCAGCACCTTCTGCTTCAGCCACTTGTCGATGTACGAGCCCGTCAGGTAGTTGACCAGCTCATGGCCCGCGCCGGGCACTTCGGCGCTGCTCCACACGGTGAAGTTGCGTTCGTCCTGCATCGCGATCGCATTGAGGAAGTAGGCCTTCGCGCGATCGACCGGCTGCCAGCTCAGGCCGATGCTGTCGGTCAGTTCGCCGCGCGTCTGCAGTGCGATCTTCGGCATGAAGTCCGCGCTCTGGCCCAACTCGAACTGGAGCGACGCCGGTATGCCATCGCCGGTGATGCGGTGCTGGCCGACCATCGACGAGCGCTCGCCGACGCGCTTGTTGTTCTTCAGGTTGGGCCACAGCGCGTAGCTCGGATTGACGTCGATGTCACGGTCGGGAACGAACAGGCCGGGTGCGATCGCGCCGTTCTGCTGGAACTGTCCATCCTTGATCTTCAGCGTCATCACCTTCGGCTGGCCGGGGCGCACGGTCGCGCCGCAGCCCCAGTACTGCCGGACAGTGACCTCGATGTCGTGGATCTCGTGCTCCTTCCGTTCCTCCACGTTCTTGCCGGGCGGTGGCGGCAGCAGCGACAGCGACTTGCCGACGCCGAGCCCGGCCGGTACCGCCTGCTCGGCGGGTACGCCGGGCTTGAGCCGGTTGTGCAGGGCGATGTCGAGGACGTGGCCCTGCGTGGCCGGGATGTTGCGCGATTGCGGATAGCCCTGCGGCCCCTTCTCGCCGCCCATCATCCGGCCTGCCAGACCGCCCAGCATGCCCATGTCGGGCATGCCGGCCATCGAATGGGTGGCGACATCGATCCAGACCTGCGTTTCCGGTCCGGCGGGTGGCGCGCTGCTCGCCGGCAGGGCGATCAACAGGGCGGTGGCGAGAGCGGGTTTAAGCGGCGGGCGGCGCATGGCGAGGAGCTCCTGGTGAAGGCGATGGGGTGGTATGCGAAGGAATGCGTCCACAGGGGACACGCGCCTGACACATCGCATCGGCCCGATCGGAGGACCGATGTCGTGGGTTCTCGGGACGTCGACGTTGGCCACCGGACCGTCTGGTGGCGCCGATCCAGGTCGCTCTGCCGCCTCCCGATGTGCAGGGCGATACGTCGGCTTGTTCGCCGTACCCGGGCGGCCTAAGATCCAGCGGCATCGAGTCGGCACGTCATCCGGAGCGCGGTGCCCGGTTGGCTATCCGGAAGCGGGCAGATGGTCGTAGAGGTCCATCCGCCGCGGGAATGTCCATGCACTGATGGGGAAGCGGCGCGATGTCGTTACGGATTCGCATCATGCAAACCATGCTCTGGGCTTCGACGGTCGCGTGGGGCGTCGGGCTCGGGGCCAAGGTTTTTGATCTTCTCGTCGTGGCGGGTGCCTGGGGGGCGTCTCCCCCCGATTCGTTCGCGTTGTTGCCTTATGGGCCAAAGTACCCGGTGAATCCGGGAAGTTTCTTCCAGCCGCTGTCGGTGCTCATGGCGCTCACCCTGGCGGGCGCACTCATCGCGGGGTGGCGGCAGCCCCGTCCTCTTCGCCGCTGGCTGATGACGGGCGTGTCCGCATTCGTAGTGATCTGGGCGATCACGCCCACGATCTTCTGGCCGATGATCAATGCCCAGTACGCCATCGCAACCGGCAAGGCGATCGCCAGCGCCGCCGAGGCTGACGAGTTGACGGCGCGATGGATTGCATGGGATTGGTTTCGTGTCGCGCTCATCGCGGTCGGCTTCTTCGCATCCTTGAGGGCCCTCACGCTGGCGACCGTGGGCCTCGTCCAGACGGAAGGGGACGTCTGAACATCTTCCGGGCTCGCGCTGCTTTCCATAGCGACACCCGCACGTGCTTGCCCGTCCGCTTCTGGCCGTAAGCTGCCATTTCGGTTAAACCAATGGAGCCCACCGCTGACTGCCGCCGGCGCATCTGACAAGTCGGCTGGCCAGTCTGACTGTTTGGCTTACGCCGGTCGGTCGACAGTTCGGCGAGTGACGGACTGGTTCGACAGCGAATAGAAATGTAAGAAAAACAAAGCTGTAAGAGTTTTTTGTATTCTCAGGTAGCACTCTCGTTGCGTTGCGGGTGATAAACGCGGGGCTGGCCGAGACTCTCGCTGCGGGATGCCCGTGGGTCGCGTAAATGCATTTAGCCAGAACGGCGGGTAACGTCGTCTCGGGGAAATGGACCAGGGGTGTTAGGGATGCGACGTGTCGTGTGGTTGCTGCTGGTGCTTGTCAGTTTCAATGCTTACTCACAAGCGCTCGATGACCTTGAAGCCATCGAGGACTACAACAAGAAGATCCAGTCGGCGCAGATGGTTGCGCCTATGTCGGGTGACTCGTTCGGAGAGAGTGTCAGTCTCTACGACGGAACCGTCACCTTCAGTGCGACCGATATCGATGTGCCGGGCAACAGCGACCTTCCGGTTCAGTTGAGCCGCTACTTTAAGGTCATGAATCGCAAAGACGAGTACGGCCTCCCGGGAGTTGCCGATTGGGAGCTCGATACGCCGCGCGTATACGGCGAGTTTTACGTCGACAAGGGCTGGAAGACGAAAAGCACCTCGCCCTACAGTCGGTGCTCTATCCCCGCGATTGCAGACGCCGCCGCCTTGATCAACGGCAGCGAGAACAACGGCACGATCCACGACATCTGGCACGGCTACCACATGCATCTTCCCGGCTCCGGCGATCAGGAAATGCTGGTCGCCCCGGATGCCAAAGTGCCCGCGATCCAGGATGGCGGGACCTACCCCTGGATCACGCGCGACTTCACCCGCATCGGTTGTCTCGCCTCGACCAAGAATGGTTATCCCGGCGAGGGCTTCGTTGCGTTGACAAAGGATGGGACAAAGTACTACTTCGACCACGCCATCACACATGCGATCAAGGGGTACAAGGTCGGCAAGCCGCCCAACGTCAGTTTCGTGGGTCGTACGCGCGTCTACCTGATGGCCACACAGGTCGTGGACAGGTTCGGCAACTGGGTGAAGTACCACTATTCCGGCGACTTGCTCACCAGCATCGAAGCCAGTGACGGAAGACTGATCTCGCTTGCCTACGTCGATGGGCGCCTGGCGACTGCGACCACGAACGGTCGTACCTGGGGTTATGCGTATGAATGGAGCCAGGCCTATCCGAAAAGGACGGGCGACTACCGGTTGCGCACGGTCCAGTTGCCAGACACCTCCACGTGGGGATACCGGGTGGAGGGCACGCTAATGCCTAAGCGCGAACCGCCACCGGATGGCGGTCAGAACACGAGCTGCCGCTCCGAGACCGATCGGCTCGACGGCGCCTTCTCGATGAGTGTCGATGCACCTTGGGGGGCAACGGCGACGTTCGGTTTTAGTCACACGCGTCTCTACCGCGGCCACACGCCCATCCATCCCTGCGACACGCCCCCGGGTGTGCCCGAGCTGCTTCCTTACATCCCGCATTTCTTCGACAACTACATTCTCGGCAGCAAGACGGTTGCGGGGCCCGGTCTTACTCCGGCGACCTGGTCCTATTCCATTGGTCAGGGTACGAGGAGCATCTATACGACCGGCGGCCCCAACGATCCCTGCACCGGCTGTACGCCGTCCAAGATCACCACTGTCACCGCGCCCGACGGTGTCAAGACGCAGCACGAATTCGGCATCCTGTATGGGCTCAACGAAGGTCGGTTGCTGTCGACCACAGTGAAGGACGCAGCAGGCGCTACCGCTACGACATCCACGACGACCTACGTTACCGACACGGAAGTCGCTGCGCAGAAGTTTCCCGCCCAGGTAGGGTCGACGCTGCTGCATCTACCCAATGCCCTGGCCAACAGGATTCGCCCGGTCAAGCAATCGGTATTGGCCCAGGATGGCGTGACCTACACCACCACGATCGACGCCGGATGCGACGGTGTGCTGTGCTTCGATGCCCTGGGGCGTACGCTGCGGAAGACGGCGTCCAATACGCTCGGATACAGCAAGACCGATGCGACCGCCTATCACGACAACTACGTCCGGTGGGTACTGGGACAGGTCGCACAGGTCACCAACCTCAACACCACCCCGAACCTGATCGTCTCGCGTACCGAGTACGACGCCGCGAGCGTCCTGCCATTGCGTCGCTATGCCCCGGGGACAGCCGCCAGTCCGGGCGCGCTGGTCCAGACGGTCGGCTATAACGCGGATGGCACGGTCCAGACCATCAAGGACGGCAACAACTTCACGACAGTGCTCTCTGGCTGGCATCGCGGTATACCCGGGTCCATCCATTACCCGGCCACCCCGGACTCTCCGTCCGGCGCGGTGGAATCCGCCGTCATCGACAACAATGGATGGGTGCGCTCCGTCACTGATGAGATGGGTTTCGCGACGGGCTACGACTACGACGTGATGGGCAGGCTCAAGACCATCACCTATCCGACAGGCGATGCCGTCAGCTACAACAACTGGAACGGAACCTTCGCCTCGGTTAAGACCGCCGACTGGCGTCCGCCCGGTGTCGCGGACGGGCAGTGGGTGCGTACGGAATGGCAGGGCGACCTGCGACGCTTCACATACATGGATGCCCTGTGGCGGCCTGTCCTGAGTTATGAGTACGACGAGAGCAGCCAAGCCGCAACCCTGCGTGCAACGCGTACGCAATACGATCCTGCAGGCAGGACCGCGTTCGTCTCGTATCCGCACAACACGATCACGCCTCCAGCGCAAGGAGCTTGGACCACCTACGACGCTCTGGGCCGCGCGACGGCAGTGTCTCAGGATAGCGAGCATGGTGTACTGACGACGTTGACGGAGTACCTCGCCAACCATCGCACCAGGGTCACCAATCCGCGTGGATTCCAGTCCGTCACCAGCTACCAGGTGTTCGGCAGTCCGAGTCTGGACCGACCCATGTCGATCCAGCACCCGGAAGGTGCGTTCACGGACATCACGCGCGACATCTTCGGCAAGCCCTTGTCGCTGACGCGCCGGAACGCCGACAGCAGCCGGTCCGTCACGCGTCGGTACGTCTATCAGCTGGATCAGCAGCTCTGCAAGACCATCGAGCCGGAGACGGGCATCTCGATAATGGGCTACGACAATGCCGGCAATCTGGTGCGCAGTGCGGCGGGCCTGGCGGGACTGGGCGACATCACGCAGTGCAACGCAGCCGATGCCTGGGCCAGCGGTCGCATGGTGCAGCGCACGTACGACGCACGCAATCGACTGACCAATCTCTACTTCCCTGATGGTCGCGGCAATCAGTCGTGGAGCTATACCAAGGACGGATTGCCGTCGCAGGTCATCACCTACAACGCATCCTCCAGTGGCGATGCGGTCACCAACAGCTACTCGTACAACCGTCGCCGGCTGCTGGAAGGAGAGGCGATCTCCCAGTCCACGCCGGCAACGGGTGCTCAGACGCGCAGCTTCGGCTACGGCTACGACAGCAACGGCAGCCTGGCACTCCATAGCTATCCCACCGGGACGCTGGTTCAGTACGAGCCCAATGCCCTTGGGCAGGCGACCCGTGCGGGAAGCTACGCAACGGGCGTCCAGTACTATCCCAACGGCGGCATCAAGCAGTTCACCTACGGAAACGGCATCGTGCATTCGATGACGCAGAATGCGCGGCAGTTGCCCGCCCGCAGCGTCGACGCCGGTGTCATGGACCTCGATACGAGGTTCGACGTCAATGGCAATGTCAGCGACATCTACGATGTGGCCCGCGGGGCCCACTACGACCGCCATATGCAGTACGACGGTCTGGATCGTCTAACCATCGCAGGTTCGTGGGTGTTCGGCGGCGATGCCTGGCATCGTTTTACCTACGATGCGCTGGACAACATGACGTCGTGGACGCTGGCCGGTGTAAAGGACTATTCGCAGTACATCTACGATGCCAGCAACCGGCTGGGCAACATCAAGAACAGCGGCGGCTCGACCATTGTTGGTTTCGGCTATGATGTGCAGGGCAATCTGCAGAACAAGAACGGCCAGCAGTTCGTCTTCGACTACGGCAATCGCCTGCGCTCAGCCGTCAACAAGGAGGACTATCGCTACGACGGTCATGGTCGACGCGTGTTGTCGACGGCTGCGCAGGGCGAGATCCTGTCGTTGTATGACATGGGGGGCGTGCTGAGACGGCAGGAGGACGCACGGCAAGGCAAGCACACGGACTACATCTACCTGAGCGGCAGCCTAGTCGCGCGCGTCAACACAGTAGTGGCACCGGGCACGCCGCTCTTGACTGTGCCCGGCTACAGCACGGCAGGCAACTACGATGTGCAGTGGACTGCGATCACTGCCGCAAGCCATTACGAGGTGCAGCAGCAAGCCAATGGGGGTGCTTGGCAGGTCGCCTATAGCGGTTCGTCGCTGTCGCTGGGCAGGAGCGGCATGGCCAGCGGCACCTATGGCTATCGCGTGCGCGCCTGCAATCCCTCGGCGTGCGGGAGCTGGAGCGGCACCGCCAACGTGACCGTGGAGCTGGCCCCTGCATCGGCACCCAGTCTGTCGGTGCCGGGCACCGCGCTCAACGGTAACTACATGGTGTCCTGGACCGGCGTGTCGGGTGCGACGAGCTATCAGTTGGAGCAGAACACCAATGGCGGTGCGTGGGCCAGCGCTTATTCGGGCGCGGCTAGCTCGCAGTCTTACGCGTCGGTGCCGGCGGCCACGTACGGTTACCGCGTCCGCGCCTGCAATCCGGCCGGATGCTCTGACTGGTCCGCCAGTGCATCGGTGGTGGTGATCTATCCGCCTGCGGGTGTGTCCGCCGTTTCGGCGACGCCCACGCTGAGCAATACGGGCAGTTATACGGTCAGCTGGACCGGCGTGGCAGGCGCCACGACCTACCAACTGGAAGAAAGCGCGCTGGGTGGCGGTTGGGCGTTGGTCCTGAACCAGCCGGTCGGTGGCTGGTCGGCCTCCGGCAAGATCGCGGGTAACTATCTCTACCGTGTGACCGCGTGTAACAGCGCGGGGTGCGGTGCCACGTCCAGTGCGGTCACGGTGCAGGTCGTGTTGCCGCCCACACAGGCACCGGCGGTGTCGGTGCCGGGTTCGCTGATGGTGGACAACTACACGGTCAGCTGGACGGCGGTCGGCGCGGCCACGAGTTACCACCTGGAAGAACGCGTCAATGGGGGGGGCTGGACCTTGGTGCACGATGCTGCGGCCGCATCCAAGGCATTCGCAGGCAAGGCCAACGCGACCTACGGCTATCGCGCACGTGGCTGCAATGTGGGCGGATGCGGGCCTTGGAGCGCGGAAGCCAGTACGGTGGTCAACGTGCCGCCGGCAATTCCATCAACACCGTCGGGCCTCTCTGCTAGCCGGCACTTCGATGACAGTACGACGCCGGGCAAATGGGTTGCAGACTTGAGCTGGAGTTCGTCCTACGGTTCGACCTACTACGAGTTCCAGGAGAAGAGAGGGACTGCAGCGCCGACGACGTTCACTGCGCCGGCCAGTCCGACCTGGTATCGACGACAGAACGTGGGACCGAGCGTGGCGCTGACCTATTGGATCAGGGCCTGCAGTACGAACGGCTGCTCGGCCTGGTCGGCGGGGGTGTCGCCATGAGCCACTTCATGACAGGCGTGATTCGTAAAGCGGCAGCGCTGTTGCTGGTTGTGATCGGATGTGTATCAGGTGAGGCTCATGCGCAGACAACGGTGGAATATGTCCACACGGATGCATTGGGTAGCCCAGTTGCGGTGACCGATCAGGCGGGTGCGGTCATCGATCGGAATGATTATGAGCCGTATGGCACAGTCATCGGCGAGCCGAACTATCAGGGCGTGGGGTTCACGGGGCACGTCCAGGACGCGGCCACGACGTTGACGTACATGCAGCAGCGTTACTACGATCAGCAGTTGGGCATATTTCTCAGCGTCGACCCAGTGACTGCTTACAGCAATCCTGTGGGGCAGTTTCATCGCTATCGCTATGCCAACAATAGCCCTTATCGTTTCACCGATCCCGACGGACGACAGAGTAACGAAACCGCTCGTGAAAATAGGGCCTCGATATCATCAAGGTCTCCGGCGGCACAGTCCTTCATGAAGCTGGGATCGGGCATGGAAAGTGGATCGTCGGGCGCTCAAAACCCACAAGTCTCAAAGGTGGCCTCCCCCTTACAGGCGGCGCAATCAGCTCAGTCTAGCCCCGCTTTCCAAGACGACCGTAACACTGAGAAACCTGGCTATCTTCGGAGAGCTTGGCAGGCTTTTGGTGATGTACTGAAGGTAGGTAACCTTCCTCTGACTCGCGCGGGTGACGCAATCGATAACTCTCCCGCTGCGAAAACTGCCGTGATTGGCGCAGCCGGAGCCGCGCAAGCCGGCACTCCTATCGTGAAGCCGCTCGTAGAGAGGGGAGGGCAATATGTCCTAATGTATGAAGTGTCAGTGGTGCTATCCGCCGTGGCCGCAGGACTGATTATTCCAATTCAGGATATGCAAGGCCCGGACGCGCCCCTTAACTTCCTTGTTCCCCCGGAATCACGTAGGACAGAAGAGGCGAAAGACTAATGTCAATTTTATCCAGCAGAAAGGCTTACGTGATCACGTTTCTCGGTTTTGTCGGACTTCTCACTATTGATACATTAACGGGATTGGGCTTGATTTGGCTATGGGGCATCTTGGCAATATTTTTCGCTATCTCTGCCATTAGATCTAAATGATAGGATTTCTTTGGAAAATCATTTCCAAGCAGGGCTTAGAGTAGGTTTTCTGCTGCTGGTCAACTCCACGCCCTCGCCGCCTCCAACATCGCGACCAGATTGACGTGCTTCGCGATGCTCCGCTTGCCGAAGCTGGAGGCGTAAACCGTGGGATCAGATCGCTTGGGCTCAGGTCCATAGGTTGGGGAGAGCTAGCGACCCCAACTAGGTGGAGTAACGAGCGGCAATGGAGCGCCGGCGGACTCGCCAAGAGGGCGGCACCCACCTCTTAACCGTTATCGCGCGGAACGTCCTGCTGCGTTATCGATGAGAACTCGGCAATGCGGGGTCCGCGTGCCGATTGGGCTTGGCGATATCGGGGTTCGTTCCATTCACCCGCTTCTGGCCGATACCCGACATGCAGCTTGGGATGTCCGCTTCCGGCCAACAGCCGACACGCTAGGACTGTGGTTTGACTAAGCGCGTTTACCTCTAGAGGCTACTTGCTTCGCATGTGGACCATCGAAGGTGAGCGACATGGAAAGCGTCTCTAAAGCGTCATTGGCAAGAGCGGCCTTCCAACTTGCTTTGGGCCTTTTGCTCTGCGCTGCATTCGCGGTCACCGCGACATCGACGCCAGCGCCACTACCTACGGCCGCAATGATGCCGGCAGCTGACCGCCTCGAGATCGAGCAGCAACTGACCGAAGAGGTGCAGGCACGGGTCAACCGGCAGAAGCGGATCGAGGGACAAAGCAAGGAGGTGTCCGCCCACGTCAAATTCGACATTTCCAGCAAGCGAGTGATCGTGGATCTGAGCCGCGGATACGTCCCCAAGTACGCCGGAGGCGAGCTGGAAGACCTCGAAGCGCAATTGAGGATCGTCGTTGAAGAGCTTTTGATGGACCTGGTGGACTTCAGCGGCGTCCAGTTCCGCTACGACGGAAGATCAATCCAGTACTTCCATCCCGATCCGCCACGGCCGACTTTCCGCTCGTCGACCCTGAGGCCGGCGGTCCCCACGCTCTGACGGTATATCGTCAGCAAGTCCGCTTCGACCCAAAGCGGACATCCACCGCCGCGCACGCTCTACACTCTGCTGGATCCGGTTATTCATCGGCTTGTTAGCCGTACCGAGCCGCCCTAAGATCGAGCCGTATCGAGGGGATGGCCCACCATACGGTGCGCTGTGGATAGCGCTCGACGGCATCACGCCAGCCAGCCGCAGGGCGCCACTTTTGGCGATTGTTGATGGAGGATTGCCGCTCAAGCTGCCCCCTTCTTCTTGATTCCTTCCGTTTTAGTTTCGTAGCGCGACAGACCTGCCGAACGGCGCACGCTAGCCGTCACGGGGTCAGGTAAGGCACCACATCCTCCGCCACGCGCTGGCCATCGATCGCCAGCAGGTCCTTGAGGATCGCGGTGTGCCCCGCGCCGGCGATCACCAGCACACGGCGCCCCGGCGCAGCAGCGGTCTGCACGTTGGCATACATGCGGAAATTGCGATGCCACCAGCTGGCCGACGCATCGGCGCCGACGAAACTGTCGCCCGCATCGACCGCATTGGTAAAGATGTAGAGATTCTTGTTCTCGCGATCGCGCTCCGGGTCGTTGGTCAGCCGCAGCAGTTCGTGCAGCGGCAGCGTGGTTTGCTCCCGGGTCGTGCGCTCGGAAAGCGATGCGAACACCGCGTCCATTTCCGCTTTCTGAGCGGGCGCGTGCGCACTGACGTACGCGAACAGCGACTCGCCATTCCATTGCACGTTGCCTTCGTCGAAACAGGTCACGCCAGCGAGACCCGCTGCCCGGGCCACACGAAACCCGATCTGCTGCGTCTCGTCGACGTCGAGCGCTGCCGTTCCGTCGCGCCACGCGGCGTATGCGGCATCCTGTTTCGCCTGTGCCGCAGGCTCGCATTCCACCAGGACGTCGGTCGGAGCGAACCCGGCAATTCGTGTCGCCAGGCCCGTCAAATACGCCTGATTTTCGTCAGTGGAGACATCGACGACCTTCGACTTGACCACGTCCAGGCCAGGATTTTCGAAGTGGAACACGCCCAGCATCATCACCTTCGCCGGCTCAGACTCCACCGCCCGCCCCGTTCCCGGCATCAACGCCGCGCACAGCAACACCAACGCACACCACCACCGAGCAACACCCATCACACACCCCAATCAGAATAAAGACATCCCTATCATGATGCCTCCGGCCCCCAGATCGTTTAAACGTAGGGTGGGTCCTGGCCCACCATCACGCCCCCACCGCTCCTGTGTCTCCAAGTCTCCCGCATCGCGTCTTCGCAATACCCGCGCCCGCGACATCGTCCGCCCCGAAAAGCCAGAGACCATCGCCAACCCGCGATCGGACAGCACCCCACGTCGATGGTTACGACGTAATGCACCAGCCACTTTTTGCTTTCGTGCCGCGGGCGCAGTGCGCACGGGATGGGTTGCACGAAGTCGGCATGGCGAGCGATGCAGGCATGCATGGGCGGATCAGGCAGGGCCATGGCCGCTGCAGTCGGTGGCGTCTGCGGTGTGCGCTACCCGCTGAGTGATCAGAAGGCCGCAGATTGGGCGACCCACTCCTGAACTCTGCAGCCGCGTCGGTACCTCCCCCTCAACCCGTCCCAGCGCTGCCACGAAGGCCGCCCCCTGCTATACCGGTTCCAAAGCCGCGCGTGCCAATGGCGGTGGACCATGGGTTGGTCCACCGGAGTGACCCTAGTTGGGTCCTTGGGTCGCAACCAGGGTCTTCCGTTCAACCGTCGGCTCGCTTTGCCCCGACGGAACGATCGTCCTATACTCCCCCCCACTATTTGAGGGGTCAGCCTCATGCCGCATTCGCCCGCCGACAAGAAGAAGGCGCTCACGCGCGTGAAACGCATCCGCGGACAACTCGATGCGCTGGAGCGCGCGCTGGAGCAGGGCGCCGATTGCGCGCCCGTGCTGCAGCAGCTCGCGGCCGTGCGCGGCGCGGTCAACGGGCTGATGTCGGAGATCCTGGAGAGCCATCTGCGCGAGGAGTTCGCGCACCCGGCGTCCACCCCCGAACAGCGCGAGGCCGGCATCGACGCCGCCGTCGCGCTGGTCCGTTCCTATCTCAAGTAAGCCCCTTTCAAGCAAGCAGGAGTGCCACCATGAAATCCCGTGCCGCCGTCGCCTTCGCCGCTGGCGAACCGCTGAAGATCGTCGAGATCGACGTCGCCCCGCCGCAGAAGGGCGAAGTACTGGTGAAGATCACCCACACCGGCGTCTGCCACACCGATGCGTTCACGCTGTCGGGCGACGATCCGGAAGGCCTGTTCCCCGTCGTGCTGGGTCATGAGGGCGCCGGCATCGTCGTCGAGGTCGGCGAAGGCGTGACCAGCGTGAAGCCGGGCGACCATGTCATTCCCCTGTACACCGCCGAATGCGGCGAGTGCCTGTTCTGCAAGAGCGGCAAGACCAATCTGTGCACGTCGGTGCGCGCCACCCAGGGCAAGGGCGTGATGCCGGACGGCACCTCGCGCTTCTCCTACGAAGGCCAGCCGCTGTACCACTACATGGGCTGTTCGACCTTCAGCGAGTACACCGTGGTTGCCGAAGTCTCGCTCGCGAAGATCAACCCCGACGCGAATCCGGAACATGTCTGCCTGCTCGGTTGCGGCGTCACCACCGGCATCGGCGCCGTGCACAACACCGCCAAGGTGCAGGCGGGTGATTCGGTCGCCGTGTTCGGCCTCGGCGGCATCGGCCTGGCGGTGATCCAGGGCGCGCGCCAGGCCAAGGCGGGCCGCATCATCGCGATCGACACCAATCCGTCGAAGTTCGAGATGGCGCAGCAGTTCGGCGCCACCGACTGCGTCAACCCGAAGGACTACGACAAGCCGATCCAGCAGGTCATCGTCGAGATGACGGGATGGGGCGTCGACCATTCGTTCGAATGCATCGGCAACGTCAACGTCATGCGCGCGGCGCTGGAATGCGCGCATCGCGGCTGGGGCCAGAGCGTGATCATCGGTGTCGCCGGCGCGGGACAGGAGATCAGCACGCGCCCGTTCCAGCTGGTGACCGGCCGTAAGTGGATGGGCACCGCGTTCGGCGGCGTGAAGGGTCGCTCGCAGCTGCCGGGCATGGTCGAGGACGCGATGAAGGGCGATATCGAGCTCGCGCCCTTCGTCACCCACACCATGCCGCTCGACGGCATCAACGAAGCCTTCGACCTGATGCACGAAGGCAAGTCGATCCGCTCGGTGGTGCATTACTGAGGCGTTGTCCCCTTCTCCCTCCGGGAGAAGGGGCCCGCAGGGCGAATGAGGGTGCGGCCGCGCCCGCCGCGTCCGCACCTCAGCGGCTCCGCCGTACCCTCACCCCAACCCCTCTCCCGGCGGGAGACGGGCTACCCAGGAACTTGCGATGACACTCCAACGCATCGAACACCGCGCCTGCTCCGGCGGCTGGCAGGACGTTTACGAACACACATCCCGCACACTCCGCTGCACGATGCGCTTCGCGGTCTACCTGCCTCCGCAGGCCGAGAAGGAAAAGCTGCCCGTGCTGTACTGGCTGTCGGGCCTGACCTGCACCGAGCAGAACGTCATCACCAAGGCCGGCGCGCAGCGCTATGCGGCCGAGCACGGCGTGATCCTGGTCGCGCCCGACACCAGTCCGCGTGGCGACGATGTCGCCGATGCCGAGGGCTACGACCTCGGCAAGGGTGCGGGCTTCTACGTCAACGCCACGCAGGCGCCATGGGCGGCGCACTACCGCATGTACGACTACGTCGTCGACGAGCTGCCCGCACTCATCGAAGCGAATTTCCCGGTCACCGATGCGCGTGCGATCAGCGGGCACTCGATGGGCGGCCACGGCGCATTGACGATCGCGCTGAAGAATCCCGGCCGCTACCGCAGCGTGTCGGCGTTCTCGCCGATCGTCGCGCCGTCGCAGGTGCCATGGGGCGAGAAGGCGTTCGGCGCCTATCTCGGCGACGATCGCGAGATCTGGAAGCAGTACGACACCGTCGAACTGGTCGCGCAGGCGACGGAGCGGCTGCCGCTGCTGGTCGACCAGGGCGACGCGGACGAGTTCCTGCACACCCAGTTGAAGCCCGAACGGCTGCAGGCGGCGGCCGAAGCGGCCGGCCATCCGCTGACGCTGCGCCTGCAGCCCGGCTACGACCACAGCTATTACTTCATCGCCAGCTTCATCGGCGAGCACATCGCGCATCACGCCGCGGCATTCAAGTCGTAGGGCGGGCTCAAGCCCGCCGCCCGGTGCCTGCCGGAGAGCGAGGCTGGGCCAAGGCCCACCCTACGGACGTGCGTCGGCGAGTGCGTAATCGGTGAAGGCGAAGCGCCCGTCCCGCAGCTCGGTGTCTCCCTGCACCAGCTCGAGTGGCGCGTCGAACACCGGGCCGGCGGAGACGCAGGTGTGGAATTCGCCGTTCTCGCCGCAGGGATCGACGTCCACCGGCAAGTCGCGAAGCAGGGCCTCGTCGAAGGGGCGGCCGGCGAATGCGGTGTCGAGTTGTTGCGTATCCACGCAGCACAGTCGGGCGCGAAGCCCGCCGGCGATCATCTCCCGCGCCAGCGCGCCGGTGTCCATGCCGAACAGTGGCGTCAGTACGTCCCAGCCGATGTTCGCCAGGTTCCGCACGCGCCAGGCGCGGATGTCCTCGAGGAACAGGTCGCCGAACGCCATCGTGCGAAGGCCGGCCCAGCGCTGCGCGGCTTGCACCAAGGCATCGGTCATGGCCTGTACGTAGTCCTCGTTGGTGCAATGAGCGGGGATCATCGCCTCGATCAGCGGCAGGCCGGTGGCCTTCGTCTGCGCGTGCAGCACGCTGCGGCGGATGCCCTGCATCGATACGCGCTGGTCGTCCTTCGTCACCGTGGTGAGCAGGCCGACCACGTGGATATCGTCGCGCTGGCGCAGCACATGCAGTGTCCATGCCGCATCCTTGCCGCCGCTCCAGGCGAGCAGCACGGGGGTCCGTGCCATCAGGCCGCCGAGACGTCCCGCAGCTCCCAGGCGTGTCCCGCCAGCAGGCGAAGGCGATGCTTGAGGACCTGTCCCGGGATGGAGGAGGTCGCCACCAGCAGGATGCTCAGATCGTCCTGCTGGCCGCGCACCGTGGCGCCGTCATCGATCACGCCAAGGCCGGGGTCGACTTCGTCCGGTTCTTCCTGGCGGGCGCGCCAGCGGTCGAACAGGCTGCTGGTGCGTAGCGCATGCTGCAGCTGGGCGGCGAATTCGTCCGCGCCATGCGCATCGAAACTGAAAGCCGGATCGCCGCCGCGTGCGCGGCCGGGATCCGGCAGGCTGATGTAATAACGGACGGCCATGGCACCCCCGGTAGAAACCTGGGGCATAGCGTCATCCAAGGCGCGTTAGCCCGCCGTTATGCCGGCTTGAACGGCGCTGGCGGTGCGGCGAAGGCGGCGACCACCGCGCCCTTGCCCACGTTGACCATGCCGGTCAGGCTCATCACGCTTTCGAACACCTCGACCTGGTTGTTCTCGCAGATGTCGCGCAGCCGCTGGTAGCCGGGCAGGGCGCGCAGTTCCGACAGCTCGCCGCCATAGCTCAGGCACACTGTCGGCGTCATCAGCCCGGCCATCACGCGGTTGCCGGTGAACTTGAACATCTGTTCCACCGCATTCTCGAAGCCCTTGATCTTGGCCACCGGCTCGGTGTTGCCGGCGTGGCCGTATAGCACGGGCTTGATGTCCAGCGCGCTGCCCAGCGCGGCGCTGAGCAGGCCGACGCTGCGGTCGCCCTTGGTGCGCGCGCGGTTGCGCAGGTAGTACAGGTCGCGCGGGATCATGTAGCCATGCGTGTTGTTGGCCAGTTCCTCCAGGCGCTCGCGGATCTGCTGCACCCCGGCACCGGCGTCGCGCATGCGCACGGCTTCCACCGCAGTGATGCCCTGCGCGGCGAACAGGTTCTGCGTGTCGATCACGCGCAGCGCGAACGGCGAGTTGTGGCCCGCGGCCTGACGCACCGGCTTGTAATCGTTGAGGATGGCGAAGCTGGCCTGCATCGCGTTCTCGTGGATCGGCGACCGCGTCTTGGTGATCGTCATGCAGAAGACGTGGTCGTAGTCGATCACCAGTCGGCCCAGGAACAGGTCGCGGATCTGGTTGACGGTGAACGGTGTGGTCTCCGCCTCGTGGCCGCGCTCGGCCACGTGCGCGTGCAGGAAGCTCAGCGTGGCCTGTTCGTCACGATGATCGGCCAGCACGGCTTCGCCGATCCGCACCGTGATCGGCAGGATGACGATGTTGTGTTGTTCCAGGTACTCCAGCGGCAGGTCGCACGCCGAATCGACGACTATTCCAATGCGCATCTAGCCCCTCCCGGCATTCGTCGCATTTGTATCTATCTCCGGAAAACTAGCGGAGAACGGCAGGCAAGTCGCTGGATAAACGCATGAAGTGTGCGGTGTGTCACTCTTTTGTGACATGAAGTGCGCGGGAAAACGGGTCCGCCGTCAGGTCGTGCCCGGGGCGCAGGCCCATAATTTGTGTGCTTCCAGTCACAAAAACGGCGGAATCGGGCTTGCCGTGCCTTTGCCCCGGCCCGACACTCGCCTGCTAGGGAAGGGGCTACATGACGCAGCGGTGGTGGTTGTCGCTGCTGTTGGTCCTGCTGCCGGCGGGCGCGCACGGGGAGAACATCGCGCGGATCGACCACCCCCAGCCGTCAGGGCTGGAACAGCAGGCCGGACAGCGCGCCGGATTGTTCTCGGAACGTCGCTTCGACAGCGGCGCCGCAGGCGTGCGCGCGATCGGCAACGGCGAATGGCGGGTGCTGCCGAAGCCCGGCGTCTCCGAGCCCTTGCTGGTGCTCTACCACCCCTACACGGCGCGCGTGACCGTGCAGGATCGCCACGGTGGCCCGCTGCGGCGGCAGGACATCTTCAGTCCCGACCTCGATCCGCAATACAGCCGCCGCGCGCTGGTGTTCCGGCTGAGCGGCGATGGGCCGGTCGAGGTCAAGGTCGAGGGCGCGCGCTACCCGCTGCGGATCGCGGTGGAATCCGCGCCCGCCTATGCTGCCGCTGATCTCCGGCACGTGCGGCTGGTATTGCCGGCGATCGGCATGGTGCTGGGCGTGTCGATGGTGGTGCTGCTGTTCTGGGCGATGCTGCGCGACCGCGTCTATCTGCTGTACGCCGCCGCCATGCTCTTCCAGTTGCTGTACGCGCTGTGCTCGTACGGCGAGGCGTACGCATGGCCGGGCCTGTCGTGGCTGGCGCGGTTCGGTGCGCAGGGCATCTGGTTCTCCGGGTCGCTGGCCACCATCCTGATGGTCTTCCTGTGGCTGGACTACGCCGGCCTGCGTCAGGCCACGCCGCGGTTGGCCATGGCGATGCGCGCCTTTGGCGTATACGGCTGCGGCGCGACCCTGATGCTGCTGTTGTCGCCGTGGCCCGTCGACAAGGCGTGGTTTCCCGACATCGCCAACGCCCTGTTCCTGCTGACCAACGCCGTGACGCTGGCCACGCTGGTCGTGGCCTGGACCCGCGGCCAGCGCCATGCCGCCTACGTCCTGATCGCGTGGGTACCGCTGCTCGTATTCACCATGACGCGCGCTTTCCGCTTCAGCGGAGGCGAACGGCCGGAACCGTGGCTGGAGTACGGCCTGCCGTGGGTGCTCGCGTTCACCGCCGTGGTGCTGGCCCTGGGCCTGGCGGACCGCATGTTGACCTTTCGGCGCGAGCGCGACAGCGCAAAGGCGCATGCCGAACGCGACGCGCTGACCGGCGTGCTCAACCGCGGCGCCATCGAGCACCGCCTCGACTGGGCGCTGATCGAACGCCAGCGCGAACACATCCCGGTGTCGCTGCTCTTCATCGACCTGGACCACTTCAAGCAGGTCAACGACCGCCACGGGCATGCGCTGGGCGATGCCTGCCTGCGCGCGGTGACGCGGGTGGTCAGCCAGCACTTCCAGTACGGCGACCAGCTGGGACGGCTGGGCGGCGAGGAATTCGTCCTGGTGCTGTCCGGCGTGGAGCTGCGTGCGGCCCTGCGCATCGGCGAAGAGGTCGGGGCGCGCATCCGGCACGATTGCGCGCGCGTGGAAGGGGTGGCGGTCGATGTCACCGCCAGCATCGGCGCGGCACAGGCGCGCGCTGGCGACACCGTCGCGTCCCTGATCGCACGCGCCGACCTGGCGATGTACGCGGCCAAGCGGGCCGGTGGCGATCGCATCGTCGCCGAGGACGCGCCCCGCCATGCCGCAGACAGCACGAAGGCGCCCGCAGGCGCCTCCGTGGACTGATATCCGCCCCGCGCTTACTTCGAATAAGCACGCGGCAGCGGACCGGCCTGCTGCAGGTAGCGGTCGCGAAGGTCGGTCTGGCGCGAGCGCATCGGGATCGCGCGACCGCCCAGCCACACCTGCTCCGCCGTGTTCGCCACATCGAGCGGATCGCCGGTCCACAGCACCAGATCGGCCAGCCTGCCCGGGGTGATGGTGCCCACCCGATCGCCCACACCGAACGTCTCCGCCGGCACGCGCGTCAGGCCCGCCAGGCCGTCTTCCCACGGCAGGCCGTTGGCCACCGCGTTGCCGGCCAGCTGGCGGTTCTTGCGCGCGTTGTGCGACTCGCCACCCTGGGAGAACCCCACCTGCACGCCGGCGGCATCCAGCCGCGCCGCGTTCTCCAGCGACGCGCCGATCTGGTCGAAGTCCGCCGGCAGATCGGCCAGCGCATCGACGAACACCGGCACCTTCGCCTGCGCGAGTTGCGGCGCGAGCTTCCACGCTTCCGCACCCCCGGCGATGGCGATGCGCACGTTCTCCCGCTGTGCCCAGCGCAGCAGCTGGCGGATGTCGGCCGCCCGGTTCACCTGCACCACGATGCGGCCGTTGCCGGCCAAGTAGCGCGCCAGCGTCGCGCGACCAGCGGGCGTCAGCAGCGCATGCGGCGAATCCACCGGCACGCGGCCGCGCGCTTCGGCCACCATCTGGTCCAGCAGCATCCACTGCGCTGCGCGCGACTTGCCGGCCAGCTCCGCACCGGCACTGCCCAGTCGCACGAACAGCGCGCGCGGACCGACCGGATCGGCGCTGCCGTCCAGCCGCATCACGCCGCCCTGGCCCGCAATGAACGAGCCGCCCGTCGACGCGGCCAGCAGAGTGAACCCGATGCCTTCCACGCGCGTCACCGGGATCACCACCGACGCCGGGTTGTAGGCCAGCGTCACGTCGAACTCGGGTCGCATCGGCTGGTCTTCCAGCGTCACCGATGCATCGACGGTGGACGATTCGCCCGACACCTCCTCGATCCCGATCTCGGTGATGCCGCCGAACAGCGCCGGCGTCAGCGGACGGCCATTGGCTTCCACCACCGTCGCGCCGGGTGCGGCCAGTCCGCTACCGACCGCTTGCACCACGCCATTGCGCACCAGCACGTCGGCGTTCCGCAGCGTGCCCTGCGCCCCGGCGGTATGCACGGTGGCGTTGCGGATCAGCACGTCCTGGGCGAAGGCGGCGAACGAGGTCGACGCCAGTGCAGCCACCAGCGCAAGCCTCTTCACCGTCATCCCGGCGAACGCCGGGACCCAGTGCCTCTTGCTATCCGCAGCGCGGGACCCGCCGAAAGTCGCTGGGTCCCGGCGTTCGCCGGGATGACGGGCGGGAAGATCATGGATGCGCTTCATGGCAACACCTCCTGCCCCAGCATGAAGTCCGATACTGGTTGCCTGCTCCGATCGTTGCGGTCGTAGATGCGTGCGCCGTCGATGTAGACCTGTTCGGCCTTGGCGTAGACGCTGAAGGGGTTCTGGTTCCACACCACCACGTCGGCCATCTTGCCGGCTTCCAGCGTGCCGGTGCGTTCGGCGATGCCCAGCGACTTCGCCGCGTTGCTGGTCATCCAGCGGATCGCACGCTCCGGCGCGATCTCGCCCATGCCGGCGCGACGCGCATTCGCCATCACTTTCGCCGCTTCCTGGTTGAGGCGCTGGATGCCTTCATCGGAATCCGAATGCACGATCGCGCAGCTGTTGGCCGGGCGGTCGACCAGGGCGATGTTCTCTTGGATGCCGTCGAAGGCTTCCATCTTGAAGCCCCACCAGTCGGCCCACAGCGCACCGCACACGCCGTCCTGCGCCAGCCGGTCGGCCAGCTTGTAGGCCTCCACGCCATGGTGGAAGGCGGCGATCTTGAAGCCGAACTCCTTCGCGAGGTCGAGCATCGTGGTCATCTCGTCGGCGCGGTAGCAGTGGATGTGCACCAGGATCTCACCGTTGATCGCGCCGGCCAGCGTGTCCAGCTTCAGATCGCGTTTGCCGCCGCTGTCGCCGCCGCTGTCCGCCTTGTCGTCGCCGCTGGCGCGTTCCCACCAGCGCTTCTTCTTCGGCTGCTGCGGCTTGGGCGCGTTCTTCTTCAGGTATTCGCTGGCATCGATGAAGGCCGCGCGGTAGCCGGCCACGTTGCCCATGCGCGTGGCCGGGCCGGCCTTGCCGCCGTACACGCGCTTGGGGTTTTCGCCGCAGGCCATCTTCAGGCCCCACGGCGCGCCGGGGAACTTCATGCCCTGGTAGCTGGTGGACGGCACGTTCTTCAGCGTCACGCCGCGGCCGCCGACCAGGTTGGCCGAGCCCGGCAGGATCTGCAGCGAGGTGATGCCGCCGGCCAGCGCGGTATGGAAGCCGGGATCCTGTGCCCAGATCGAATGCTCGGCCCACACGTTCGCGGTCACCGGCGCGGTCATCTCGTTGCCGTCGCTGTGCGCCTTGACGCCCGGGCTGGGGTACACGCCCAGGTGCGAGTGCACGTCGATCAGGCCCGGCGTCACCCACTTGCCGGTCGCGTCGACGCGCGTGGCGCCGTCCGGAGCGGACAGCCCGCGACCCACCGCCATCACCTTGCCGTCGGCCAGCAACACGTCGGCACCCTCCAGGCGTTCGCCGGTGCCGGTCAGCACGGTGGCGTTGGCCAGCAGCACGGGGCTCGAGGCCAGGGGCCTGTAGGTGCTCGGGTACGGATCCTGGGTGAAGCGGGAGGTGGGCGTGGCGGCCAGCGCGCTGCCGCCCAGCGAAGCCAGGACCAGCCCGGCCAACAAGGTCATTCGCATCGTGTATCCCCTGGAAGAGATCCGGAACCTAACCGGCCACGCCGTCGCTTGCCAAGTGCGTGCGTCGCAGTCGTGCCAGAATCGCCGGTACAACAACAAGAAAAAGAGGCTTCCATGAAGGACAAGAACGAGATCGTCGACAACTGGCTGCCGCGCTACACCGGCGTGCCCCTGGACCAGTTCGGCGAGCATGTGCTGCTGACCAACTTCGGCGGCTACCTCAATGTGTTTTCGCAGCTCACGGGCGCGCCCATCGTCGGCCTGGACCGGCCGATGGCCAGCGCCACCGCCGACGGCATCACCATGATCAACTTCGGCATGGGCAGCCCCAACGCCGCCACGATGATGGACCTGCTGTCGGCCATCATGCCCAAGGCGGTGCTGTTCCTCGGCAAGTGCGGTGGGCTGAAGCGCAAGAACCAGCTGGGCGACCTGGTGCTGCCGATCGCGGCGATCCGCGGCGAAGGCACCAGCAACGATTACCTGCTGCCGGAAGTACCGGCGTTGCCGGCGTTCGCGCTGCAGCGTGCGGTGTCGACGATGATTCGCGACCTGGGCCACGACTACTGGACCGGCACGGTCTACACCACCAACCGGCGCGTGTGGGAACACGACCTGGCGTTCAAGGAGCGCCTGCGCGCGATGCGCTGCATGGCCATCGACATGGAAACGGCCACCGTCTTCGCCGCCGGCTTCGCCAACCGCATCCCCTGCGGCGCACTGCTGCTGGTCAGCGACCAGCCGATGATCCCGGAAGGCGTGAAGACCGAAGCCAGCGACGCCAAGGTCAGCTCCTCGTTCGTCGAGAACCACATCACCGTCGGCATCGAAGCGCTGAAGCTGATCCGCCGCAACGGCAAGTCGGTGCGGCATTTGCGGTTTGATGAGTGAGTGCGTCCAACACTGCCGCTGATGCGATATCGCATCGGCGCGTGAGGAACAGGGTGGTGAAAACAGGGGGTGCCAGCGTGATGTTACTTTGCAGACATGCTGTCATGGTCGGATTGCTTCTTTACGGAGTGCTTCCCGTGCAAGCGGGCAGTGCTAGGGCCGCAGAGTCCCACGACCCTCTGGACGGGTTCGCAAACACAAGTGAAGCCGTGTCGTTGGCTCCCCCGGCCAAGCAATGGCAACCAGGCAAGGAGCAAAGACAGGCGAATTCCTCTATGCAATCCGAAACTGAGAATGGCGACGAACAGAAGTGGTTGCTGCTCCGATCGCTGACAGAAGACCGTCCCCATTTCGTGGGTGTGATTTCAGCGCTCCCACCGCGTGATGTGCGGGCCGCCTTCCCCGAGAGGGTCACGATCGTGGTCGCCTACGAAGAGGACGAAAAGGGCCTGCCGCTTTATGCGAACGACCTGAAGGCGCTCAACAGGCTGGAGGACGACATGCGTGAATGGGATCCCGAGCGGCGCGTCTTCCTCAACGCGGCACGCAGCACGGGGCTGGGGGAGCGGCGCTGGATCCTGTACGCATCGGACGTCGCTGCCATGGAGGCGCTGGTGCCGGAGAACGACATCATGGATATCTATACCGAGCACGATCCGGAATGGTCGGAGATCGCTGCCATTCTCGCCGGGATTCCAAAGGCCCATTGATCCGGTCTGTGAGATTCCCGCTGATTCCAGCCAGAGGAAAGCCATGAACGAATCCAACGACGTCATCACCTTCTGGAAGAACGCGGGCTACGAGAAGTGGTTCGCCAACGACGATGCGTTCGATGCCGAATTCGACCAGCGGTTCCGCGGGCTGCACTTCCGTGCGGCGCGGCGGGAACTGGAAGGCTGGATGGGCGATGCCGAGGGTGCGCTGGCGTTGATCCTGTTGCTGGACCAGTTCCCCCGCAACTGCTTCCGGCAGAGCGCGCATTCCTACGCCACCGACGGGCTGGCGCGGCACTACGCCACGCGCGCCATCGAAGCCGGTTTCGATGTGCAGGTCGATCCGGCGCTGAAGATCTTCTTCTACATGCCGTACGAACATTCCGAAGCACTGGACGACCAGCAGCGCGCACTGGACCTGTTTCGTGCCGTCGGCAATGAGGAGTACATGAAGTACGCGCAGCTGCACTACGACCTGATCGCCCGCTTCGGGCGCTTCCCGCATCGAAACGAGGCGATGGGGCGCACTTCCACGCAGGAGGAGCGCGACTACCTGGCGGCAGGCGGCTTCTCTGGATAGGTGGGTGGTGTTGGCTTGCGGGTGCGTCGCCGGCATTGAAAGGAAAGCATCGCACCCATAGGGCGCGATGCTTTTGCGGAAAGGCAAAAAGAAAGCGGGCCGAAGCCCGCTTTCCCATGTATCGCCTGCGCCGCGTCGGCTCAGTACTTGCTGATCGTGCCGTCCACGTCGTCGGCCCAGGCATGGATGCCGCCGGTGACGTTGTAGACATTGGCGAAGCCGAGCGCGCGGAACTCCTCCGCGGCCTGCTGGCTGCGGCCGCCGTGGTGGCACAGGAACGCCAGCGCGGTGTCCTTCGGCAGGGCTTCCAGCTCGGCGCGGCCAGCGCCGTCGAAGGTCTTGAAGGGCAGCTTCACCGCTGCGAGGGCGCGCTCGTCGGCCGGGCGCACGTCGACCAGCAGCACTTCGCTGGCGCGGACCTTCGCATCGGCATCCATCGGCGACAGCGCCTGCACCGGCTTGGGTGCGTTGGGGTTGTCGATGGCCAGGCCCTTGCCGCGGATGTCGTCGACCCAGTCGATGGTGATGCCGTCGGCGCGGCGCGCGCTGGCCAGGTCGAACTGCACGCGCACGCCGTTGGATTCGCTGGCGATGGCGTTGGCGTCGAACTGCGCCAGTTGGAAGTTCGGCTGGAACTGCGCGTTGATCGACAGTGCCAGCGCGGCGCCCGGGCCGGCGTCGGCCACGGCGTTCTGCAGCATCTCGGCGGCGGCAGGCGTGATCGTGATCGCCGGCGGGGTGCGGTCGGGGGCGGCGAGCCCCAGCACGGTGGCCAGTTCGCCGGAGTTGGTCATCTGCTCGATGATGTCGCTGCCGCCGACCAGTTCACCGTCGATGTACAGCTGCGGGATGGTCGGCCAGTCGCCGTAGACCTTGATGCCCTCGCGGATCTCCTGGTCGGCCAGCACGTTGACGTGCGCGTAGTCCACGCCCAGCGCCGATAGCGCGCCGACGGCCTTGGCCGAGAAGCCGCACTGCGGCATGGTCGGCTGGCCCTTCATGAAGAGCACCACGCGGTTGGACTGCAGGAGGGATTCGATGCGCGAGCGCAGGGCGGGATCGAGGGACATGTCGGGCACCGGAAAGCGTGAAGGGCGTGGGGGAGGGGATTTTACGCCCCGTGGCATCATGGGGCATGAGCACGACAGGAACACTGCATCGTCCGCCGCGTCGTCCCGGACTGATATTGGGCCTGCTGGCGCTGTCGCAAGTGGCCGTGGCGTGGCTGTGGTGGCGGTACGGCTGGCGGATCGGCCTGCCGGCGATGCTGGCCACCCACCTGCCGGTGGTCTGGGCCACGCTATACCCGCGCGCCACCCTGTTCTGCCCGGCGCTGTCGCGTCTGCCCACCCGCGAACGCGTGGTCTGGCTGACCATCGACGACGGCCCCTCCGGCGACACCGCCGCGATGCTCGACCTGCTGGACCGGTACGGGGCGAAGGCGACCTTCTTCCTGGTCGGCGAGCGCGCGCTGGCGCAGCCGGACGCGGTCCAGGCTATCCGCGACCGCGGCCATGCCATCGGCAACCATAGCGCCACGCACCCGGACACGCGTTTCTGGCGGCTGGGACCGGGCGCGCTGGAGGATGAGATCGGCCGCAGCCAATCGACGCTCACCGCGATCACCGGCGAGACGCCGCGCTGGTACCGCAGCGTGGTGGGCATGACCAATCCCTTTGTCGGCCTGTCGCTGAAGCGCCACGGCCTGACCCGGGTGGCGTGGAGCGCGCGCGGCTTCGACGGCGTCGACTGCCAGCCCGACAAGGTGCTGGCGCGCATCACCCGCGACATCGCACCGGGGGCCATCGTGCTGCTGCATGAAGGCGCCGCACACGGGCACAACGTCGCGATCCTCACGCAGCTTCTGGCGTGGCTGGACGCGCAGGGCTATCGCACGGTGTTGCCGGAATCGGACGCGGAACTCGATCCGCAGATCGCGGTGGCGTGACGCGTCAGCGTGGCGCATCGGACCCTTCTCCCTCCGGGAGAAGAGCCTGCCCCGTACTCGATACGGGGTGGCGCGCAGCGCCGGATGAGGAGCGGTGAGATCGGGGAGGTTCGCCGCCAATGATTTCGTCGGCCCCTCACCCCAACCCCTCTCCCGACCGGAGAGGGGCTTAAGCGAGCCGCCGCCGCGCAGCGCACGCTACGCCAGCAGATGATGCGCGACCGGGAACGCGAGCCGCGTCCACTCGGTGTACATCGCGGCCGACGGATGCAGACCGTCGTCGGCGAGCATCGCCGCTTCGCCGCCACGCGACCGGCTGACGCCCGTGATGTCGACGAAGGCAACGCCGCGCTGCGCGCAGACCTGGCGCGCGGCGAGGTTGTAGGCGTCCAGTTCGCGCGCGATCTGCACGGTATCGCGGCCGGACTGCAAGGCGAATGGCGTGACGCCCCAGTCGGGGATCGACAGCACCAGCACGCGATCGTGACGCTGGCGGGCGAAGCCGATGGCGCGCCACAGCAGTGCGGCGAACTGCGTGCGGTACTCCTCCACGTCGCGGCCGCGGTACTGGTTGTTGACGCCGATCAGCAGCGTGACGAAATCGTGCTCACCCAGTGGTTCCGCCGCGGTGATCGCGGCGTCGAGTTCGTCCGTGGTCCAGCCGGTCGTGGCGATGATGCGCGGATCGCCCAGCAGCACGCCCTCCCTCCGCAGCAGGCGCGCCAGCTGCACAGGCCAGCGGCCCGCCTCGTCGACCCCTTCGCCGATGGTGTAGGAATCGCCGAGCGCGAGGTAGCGCATCTCGGTGGTGAGGGCGGTGGTATGCGGGTCGGCGATGGTGGTCATGGAATCTGCCTGTGGGAGCGACGTGAGTCGCGATGGACGACGAGGAGATCCGCTCGCGACTCACGTCGCTCCCACAGGCGAAACCCGCTCGATTTCGTCCTGGAACAACGTGGCCAACCAGCGCGTGCGGCCGTCAGGACCGACACACTCGACCTCATAGGCCGTACGCGTATCGGGTGCCGTCAGGACCATCACGATCGTCCCCAGGTCGCCGATGCAGACGTCCTTCGCTTGGGACAGGGGCAAGTCGATACGCTCGGACGTCATCGATGCGACCACCCGGACGACGTCATAGACTTCCAGTGCCATCTTGCCTCCTTGCCAACCTGCCCCGCGGTGCGATGGCAGGACGATGTATCGCTACGCCGCCGCCGGCCGCGACTTGCCCTTGATCGGCACCACCTTGGTGGCCGCTTCGGCGCGGCGCGACAGGGCGCGGTCGATGCGGGCGAAGACTTCGCGCATCGTCGCCGCTTCCGGCAGCAGCGTGACGCGGAAATGGTGGCGGTAGGGCACGTTGAAGCTGGAGCCCGGCACGACCAGCACGCCTTCGGTTTCCATCAGCTCCAGTGCGAACACGTGGTCGTCGAAGTTCTTCGCCGCATCGCCGACCACCGCCGGGAACGCGTACAGCGCGCCGGCCGGGTTCACCAACTCCAGGTGAGGGCTGGCCTCGCAGGCCTCGATCACCGCGCGGCGGGTTTCGTACAGGCGGCCGCCCGGTGCGCACAGCGCACTGATCGTGTCCGGTCCGTTGACCGCCGCCTCGATCGCGTACTGGCCCGGCACGTTGGCGCACAGGCGCAGTGCGCTGAGCAGGTCCATCGCGTGCAGGAAGTCGCGCACCACGTCGCCGTGGCCGGACACCACGCCCCAGCCCACGCGCCAGCCGCAGGCGCGGTGCACCTTGCTGAGGCCGCTGAAGGTGATGCACGGCACGTCGCCGGCGAGCGGCGCGACCGGCACGAAGGCGGCGCCGTCGTACAGCACCTGGTCGTAGATCTCGTCGACCATCAGCAGCAGGCGATGCTTCGCCGCGATGGCGACGATGCGCTCCAGCAGCTCGCGCGAATACGTCGCGCCGGTCGGGTTGTTCGGGTTGATCAGCACGATAGCGCGCGTGCGCGAACTGATCAGCTGCTCGATCTCGTTCGGATCGGGCTGGAAGTCGTTGTCGGGATCGCAGCGGTAGTACACCGGGCGACCGTCGTTGAGGATGGTCGCCGCCGACCACAGCGGATAGTCGGGCGAAGGCACCAGCACTTCATCGCCGGGATTGAGCAGCGCACGCAGCGACAGGTCGATCAGTTCCGACACGCCGTTGCCGACGAACACGCGGTCCGGGTGCGCATCCGGCGTGCCGCGCTTGGCGTACGCCGCGGCGATCGCATCGCGCGCCGAGGGCAGGCCCTGCTGGTGCGTGTACGGATCGGTGCGGCCCATGTCGTCGGCGATCGCGCGCTGCAGGTGTTCCGGCGCGCGGAAACCGAAGGCCCCCGGGTTGCCGATGTTGAGCTTGATCAGCTTCTGCCCCTGCGCTTCCAGCTCCCGGGCTCGCCGTGCCAGTTCGCCCCGGATCTCGTAGCGGACTTCGGACAGGCGTTCGCGCGTGGCGAGCGGTTTGACGGGCGGGGTGGACATGGCGGCGACCGCACAGGGGCAAAATAGGGAAGGGGGGCCAGCTTAACGGATATTTAGCCTGTCCGGTCCCGCTGGCTTCAGCCCGCGTCTAGAATGCGCGCCATGCCCGAAACCCCCGTCCCGCCCGTGTCCGACGTCGCCCTCCTGCGGTCCATTGGCTGGCCGTACACGGGGGAACCGGAGGACCGCGCATGGCGCGAGGCGATGGCCGCGCACCCGCAGGCCACCCCGGCGCGGGTGATCGAGCAGCACCGCTCCGGCTACGTGGTGGCGAACGCCCCCGGCGACGGCGTGAAGGCCGAATCGCTGCCGGAGTGGCAGCGCCCCCGGTTCCCCGCCCATGAGCGCCCCGCCGTCGGCGACTGGGTGCTGCTGGAAGATGCCGCCTCGAAGCGCCCGCGCATCGTGGCGCTGCTGCCGCGCCACACCGGCATCAAGCGCGGTGCGGCCGGCGAGCATTACCACCAGCAGGTGATCGCCGCGAACATCGATACGGTGTTCATCGTCTGTGGCCTGGATGCCGACTTCAATCCGCGCCGCATCGAGCGCTACCTGCTGCTGGTCGGCGGCGGTGGCGCGCAGACGGCGGCTCCAGAACCCGTGATCGTGCTGACCAAGGCCGACCGCACCGAGTACGCCGACGACGCGGTCGAGGTGCTGGCCGACCTCACCGCGCAGGGCGTGCCGGTATTCACCGTCAACGCGAAGGATGCGGCGAGCGTCGCGCAGCTCGCACCGTGGCTGGAGCCGGGCCACACGGTGGTGCTGGTCGGCTCGTCCGGCGCGGGCAAGTCCACGCTGACCAACACGCTGCTCGGCGACGAGCGCATGAAGACCGGCGAAGTGCGCGAGAGCGATTCGCGCGGTCGCCATACCACCACCTTCCGCGCGCTGATCCCGCTGCCGGCGGGCGCGTGCCTGATCGACACGCCCGGCATGCGCGAGCTGAAGCCGACCGGCGAGGAAGACCTGGCCGACGGCGGCTTCGCCGACATCGAGGCGCTGGCCGAGCAGTGCAAGTTCCGCGACTGCTCGCACGACCGCGAGCCCGGCTGCGCCGTGCGCGCGGCGATCGAGCGCGAGGAACTGGACGAAGGCCGCTTCCTCAACTACCTCAAGCTGCGCGACGAGGTCGCCGCGGCGGCCGACAAGCTCGCCTCGCGGCTGGCCGACAAGGCCAACGCCAAGGTACAGAACAAGGCGTTGAACAAGCGCCTCGCCGACAAGTACGGCAAGCGGTGATTCCCGTCGTAGAGCCGAGCTCGCTCGGCTGCGCGATGTTTGATGTCGCGGGTGATGGATAGGGGAGCAGCGGAGCAAGCTCCGCTCTACCAAAGAGGGGCGCCTTGACGTAGAGCCGAGCTTGCTCGGCTGCGCGATGTTTGATGTCGCGGGTGATGGACAGGAAAGCAGCGGAGCAAGCTCCGCTCTACGCGGGTGATGTCCGCTTCAATCCCACAGGTTGATGAACCCGGTGATGATCAGCGCATTCGTGAAGTCGATGAAGAACGCGCCGACCAGCGGGGCGACGAGGAAGGCGCGCGGGGCCATGCCGTAGCGTTCGACCAGCGTGCGCATTACCGCCATCGCGTTGGCGGTGGTGCCGAGCATGAAGCCGATGAAGCCGCCGCCCATCACCGCCGCGTCGTAGTCGCGGCCCATCACCCGGAACACCACGCCGCAGAACAGCGCCACCAGCACCACCTGCAGGCCGAGATTCACCAGCAGCGGCGCGGCCAGGCCGGCCAGTTCCCACAGTTTGAGGTTCATCAGCGCGACCGCGAGGAACAGGGCCAGGCAGACGTTGCCGATGAGGTCGGTGGTCGCCACCGGCAGGCCGATCCAGCCGGTGCGGTCGTCGACATAGCGGATCAATGCGCCGACCATCATCGCACCCACGTAGGCCGGCAGGGTGAGCCCGGCGGCGGACAGGCCGGCGCTGACGCCGGCGCCGGCCCACATCGCCACCAGGATCACCACGATGCTCTTCAGCGCGGCCGATTCGCGCGTGGCGAAATCGGGCGTGTCGCGCGCACCCGTCGGTTCGGCGGCGGATTCATCGGGTTTGCCCAGGCGCACGCCGCCGTAGAGTTTGTGGCGACGGATCAGCACCGTGGCCACCGGTCCGCCCAGCAGGCCACCGCAGACGATCCCCGCCATCGCCGAGGCGACCGCGATCGATTCGGCACCGGTGACACCGGCCTGCTCGAACAGGGGGGCGAACGCCAGGCCGGTCGCGGGTCCGCCGGTCAGCGTGGTGGAACCGGCCAGCACGCCGAACAGCGGATGCAGGCCGAAGCCCAGCGCCACCGCCATGCCCAGCAGGTTCTGCACGATGGCGAAGCCACTGGCCAGCAGCAGGAAGACCACCACCTGGCGCCCACTGAGCTTGAGCAGCGCCACGCTGGCGTTGACGCCGATGGTGGTGAAGAAGGCGATCATCAACGGCGCCTGCAGGCTGGTGTCCAGCGTGAAGAGGGCGACGCCGTGGCTGCGCGCCACCAGCACGGCCAGCGCGACCGCCAGGCCGCCGATCACCGGCGCGGGCAGGTTGTACCGGGAGAACAGCGGGACCACGCGGCACAGCGCGTAACCGAGGAACAGGGCGAGGCCGGCGAACGCCAGCGTCTGCACCGCATCGAGCTCCAGCATGCTGCCCCCGCAACCGTTGGACGAGCCCCGAGCATAGTCGAGTGGCGCGCCTCGTGGGCTACAGTGGCGCCCGGAGGATCCCGATGCAGCCCGATATCGCCCATCACGCCGCGCTTGATGCGCGCCTGGTCAAGGCCGTGCGCGGCATCAAGCTGCTCAGCCTGGCCAGCTGGCCGGCCGAGGCGCAGGCGCCGTTCCTCGACGGTGTCGCGCGTGGCCAGCCGCAGCTGCCGGCGATCGACTACCCGCGGCTGGACTTCAGCGACGCACGCCGCGAACTGGCCGCCATCGCCGCCGCGGCGGACGCGGCGCATCCGCTCGGCTGCTACCTGCGCGAGTCGGTGCGCAGCTGGGACATTGCCGCGCAGCTGCTGGAATCGCTGGGCACGCCCGCGGTGACCATGCACTCGATCGCGCTGTTCGGCACGCCGGAGGAATGCCTGCCCGGCGACGGCCCGACCACACGCGATGCGGCCGGCCATTTCATCGCCATCGCCAACGATCTCGACCACGAATTGCTGGCGCCGGAGGAGCAGATCCCGGTGTCGGCGACCGCGCTGCAATTGCAGCTGCAGGCGGACCTGGACGATTTCTTCGACGGCCGCGTCATCACGGTGGAGCTGGATCGGCAGCTGATCGCCAAGGCCGCGGCCGGTGCGACGCGCATCCGGCTGCGGCATGGCGCCGCCTTCAGCGATTACGACCGCCGGCAGCTGCTGCAGCACGAAGCGCTGGTGCATTCGCTGACCGCATTGAACGGGCGCGAGCAGACGGTGCTGCCCAGCCTGGCGCTGGCCTCACCGCGCGTCACCGCCACGCAGGAAGGACTGGCGACGTTCGCCGAGCAGATCACCGGCAGCATCGACATCGAGCGGATGAAGCGCATCAGCCTGCGCATCGAGGCAGTGGCGATGGCGCTGGCCGGCGCCGACTTCATCCAGGTGTTCCGCTACTTCACCGACGCGGGGCAGAACCCGGCCGAGAGTTTCTCGTCCGCGCAGCGCGTGTTCCGTGGCGTACCCACGACGGGCGGTGCGGCGTTCACCAAGGACACGGTGTACCTGCGCGGGCTGATCGGCGTGCATACGTTCTTCCGGCGCTCGCTGCAGCAGGACCGGCTGCGGCTGTGCCGGCGCCTGTTCGCCGGCAAGATGACGCTGGAGGATGTCGGCATGTTCGAGCCGATGTTCGAGGCCGGCGTGCTGGTGCCGCCGCGCTGGCTGCCGAGCTGGGTCAGCCGTGCCAATGGGCTGGCGGGCATGCTGGCGTTCTCGCTGTTCGCCAACCGGATCCGCCTGGACAAGTTGTCGACCGGCGCCTAGCCACAAAGTGGTACGCGCCGCGCGCGACACTGGTGGCACACTGGGCGCATGAGTTCGCCTTCCATCCTCGTCGCCGACGACCATCCGCTGTTCCGCACCGCAGTGATCCATGCGCTGCGCGAGGCGCTGCCGGGCGCCACCGTCGCCGAAGCGGCCAGCGCCGCCAGTCTCGGCCAGGCACTGGATGCGCGGCCGGATACCGACCTGGTGCTGCTGGACCTGACCATGCCGGGCGCGCACGGCTTCTCCGCGCTGCTGCACGTGCGCGGCGAGCATCCCGAAGTGCCGGTGGTGGTGATCTCGTCGAACGAGCACCCGCGGGTGATCCGGCGCGCGCAGCAGTTCGGCGCGGCCGGCTTCATTCCGAAGTCGTCGCCGGCCGAGACCATCGGCGAGGCGGTGGTGGCGGTGCTCGACGGGGGCGCGTGGTTCCCGCCGCTGACCGTCGAGCGTTCCGAGCAGGATGCCGCGCTCGCGGCGCGGCTCGCGCAGCTGACCCCGCAGCAGTTCCGCGTGCTGCTGTGCCTGGCCGATGGCCTGCTCAACAAGCAGATCGCCCACGAGCTGGGCCTGGCCGAGAACACGGTGAAGGTGCACGTCACCGCCATCCTCAAGAAGCTGGAATGCCACAGCCGCACGCAGGCGGCGGTGCTGGTGAAGTCGCTGGAGCCGGAAGGCCCGCCGCTCGAGTGAGGCTCAGCCCGGCCAGCGCGGCAGTTGCATCGCCAGCGGCACCGTCGCCGCGGCCAGCAGCGTCTGCCATGTCACCAGCGACGCCATCAGCGGCGCGTCGCCGCCCATCTGGCGCGCCATGATGTAGGCGTTCGATGCGGTCGGCAGCGCGGCGTAGAAGCAGGCCGCTACCGTCACCGGCGCGCTGGCGTCCAGCCAGCGGCAGACCAGCACCGCCAGCAGCGGCAGGGCGAGCAGCTTCAGCGCGGAGGTCGCACCGAGCAGCGCCGGACGCACGTGGTCGCGGGTGAACTGCAGGCCGCCGCCCACGCACAGCAGACCCAGCGCCAGCGCCGCATCGGCGAGGATGTCGAGCGTCGCCGCCAGCGAGACGGGCAGCGGCAGGCCGCCGAGGTTGAACAGCAGGCCGGCCAGCGTCGCCAGGATGATCGGGTTGCGCGCCAGCGCCCGCGCGATGCCGCGCGCGCTGGCATCGCCACTGCCCCAGACCGCCAGCGCGACCACCGCGATCACGTTGACCACCGGCAGGCAGATCGCCAGCGCCAGCATCACCATCGCGGTGGTTTCTGGGGGGAACAACAGCGCCGCCACCGCCAGCCCGAAGTAGCTGCTCGGCCGCACCGCGCCCTGCACCACCGATGAGCGGCTGGGATCGGGCAGGCGCTTCGCGAACCGCAGCGCCAGCAGCACAATGCCGGTCAGCAGCAACGTGGGCAGCAGCGCGGCCAGCGACAGGTCGAGGGCGTCGGTGGCGGACAGCTTCAACCGTGCGGCACCGACGAACAGGAGCGCCGGGAAGGCGACGTAGAAGGAAAACCATTCCATCGCCGGGAACAGGCCGTCGGGGACGCCCGGCATCCGTCGCAGCACGGCGCCGAGCAGCACGATGGCGAGGACGGGAATGACGTAGGTCAGCATCGGCGCGGCATCGGGTCTGTCCTCAGCGCGCGCGGCGCACGTGGAGTTGGGTCATCAGTGCGCGCAGCGCCGCGGGTTTCACCGGCTTGGCGAGGAAGCCCCAGCCATGCTGCAGCGCCAGCGCGCGCAGCGCATCGTCGCGCTCGGCGGTCACCAGGACGACCGGCGGCGCGCTGCCCCAGCGTTCGCACAGGCGCGTGTAGAGCGTCGGGCCATCGGTGTCGCCCAGCCGCACGTCGAGCAGCAGCAGGTCGGGCGCCTGTCCCGGCATCGCCGCCGCCAGCGCGTCGGTCGGGCCGGCCGCCAGGCCGACGTCGCACTCCCAGCGCTGCAGCAGCGCGCGCGTGGCCTCGCAGACGCGCGGATCGTCGTCCACGCACCACACACGGCGGCCACGCAGCGGCGAACCGTCGTCGATATCGGCGGCGACCGGCGGCGGCGCCGTCATCGCACCGGCGGCGATGCCGCGCGGCAGCTCCACCCAGAACACGCTGCCGCGCCCGAGTTGCGAGCGCAGGCCGATGCGGTGGCCGAGCAGGCGGCCGATGCGTTCGACGATGGCCAGGCCCAGACCGGCGCCACGGTCGTTGGCGACGCCGTCGTTGAGCCGGCGGAACTCTTCGAAGATCTCCGCCTGCAGGCTTTCCGGAATGCCCGGTCCCTGGTCGTGCACCTCGATGCGCAGGCCGTCGCCGCTGCGACGCACGCCCAGCAGCACGCGCCCGCGCGGCGTATAGCGGATCGCATTGGACAGGAAGTTCTGCAGGATGCGGCGCAGCAGCGCTTCGTCGCTGCGCACCACGGCCCGCGTGCGCACGCTGTCCAGCACCAGGCCGCGCTCGGACGCGAGCATGCCGAATTCGCGCGCCAGCGCGTCCAGCAGCGGCGCCACCGCGAAGTCGCGCACGCGCGTCGGCAGGGTGCCGGACTCCAGCCGCGCGATGTCGAGCAGGCTGTTGAGGATGGCGTCCTGCGCGGTCAGCGCGTTGTCGACATGGTCGGCGATGCGGCGCGCCTCATCCTCGTGCAGGCGACCGCGCAGCGCCGAGACGAACATGCGCGCCGCGTTGAGCGGCTGCAGCAGGTCGTGCACGGCGGAGGCGACGAAGCGGGTCTTGTAGCGGTTGGCGTTTTCCGCCGCCAGGGTGGCGTCCGCGAGCGCGCGCGTGCGCTCCTCCACGCGGTGCTCCAGGGCGTCGGCCAGCGAGCGCAGTTCGCGCGCCGCGTTCTTGTAGCTGGTGATGTCGGCATAGCTGGTGACGAAGCCGCCGTCCGGCAGCGGGTTGCCGCGGATCTCCAGCACCACGCCGTCGTCCTTTTCGCTCTCGCGCATGTGCGGCTTGCCGCTGCGCAGGTGCTCGAGCCGGCGCTGGATCGCCTCTTCCACCGGTCCGGGGCCGAGCAGGCCGCGGCGTGCGTTGTGGCGGAACACGTCCTCGATCGGCCGGCCGACGTGGATCAGGTCGGGCGGGAAGCGGAACAGCTCCACGTAGCGCGAATTCCACGCCACCAGCCGCAGGTCGGCGTCGATGATGACCACGCCCTGCGGCAGGTGCTCCAGGCTGCGGCTGAGTCCGGCATCGGCCGAGCGCGCCGCCTCGACGATGCCGTCCTGCGCGGTGCGCAGCTCCTGCGCGTGCTGCTGCAGCACGGCTTCCAGCTCCTCGCGGCTGCGCCGCTGCAGCAGCGCGGTACGACGGCGCTGCTGCACGAACAACGCCAGGAACGACAGCGCCAGCCAGCCGCCGCCGGCCGCGAGCGCGGCGCTGCGGCCGGCGGCGGTGATCGCCGACGCATCGTGCAGCAGGTGCAGCTGCCAGCCTTCCTCGGGCAGCGCCATCGATTGCCACAGCAGGGTGCCGGCCAGCGCCGGATCGCGCATCTGCACGCGGTGCGCGCCATCGCCGGATGCCGACAGGTCCTGCCATTGCAGGGGGGTCAGCGTCTGCCGCGCATACTGGCGCGTCGCCGTCAATTCGCGGCGGTCGGCGTCGGTCAATGTCCGCAGCGTCCGGTAGCGCCATGCATCCTGGCTGGCGAGGAAGACCACCCCGTGCGCATCGCTGACCAGCACGATGTCCGGCGTCTGCAGCCATTCCTGTTCCAGCGCATCCAGTTCGATCTTGATGACGACCAGGCCGACCACCTCGCCGCCGTCGCCGTGGATCGCCTGCGACAGGAAGTAGCCGGGCTCGCCGGTGGTCAGGCCGATGCCGTAGAACTGGCCCTGGCCGTCGCGCAGCGCCTGTTTCACGTAGGGCCGGAAGCTGTAGTTCTCGCCCACGTTGCTGGTCGGCTCGCGCCAGTTGCTGGCCGCCAGCGCGATGCCGTGGCGGTCGATCAGCGTCAGCGTCGACGAGCGGGTGACGCTGTTGGCGTCCTCCAGGCGCTGGTTCAGCGCGTTGCGACGCGCATCGTCCGCCGGGGAGGCCAGCGCGGCGCGCAGGTCCGGATCCTGCGCCAGCACCTGCGGCAACGTGCGGTAGCGGTCGATGCGTTGCTGCAGCGCCTGCGCGTGCAGGTCCAGCTGGCGATCCAGCTGCGCGGTTTCCGTGCGCTGCGCCCGCGCGCCGGCCCAGTGGTAGGCCAGCGCCATGACCAGCGCGGCACCGCCCAGGATCGCCAGCACGACGGAGAGGATCTGGCGGTGGCGGCGGGCACGCAGCATGGGCGCCCAGTCTACGGGTGCGCGGCGGCAGGCGTGGCGGCTAGTACCAATAGGTTATCGGTGCGGCGGCGAAGCGGGGGTACAACATGCCGGCCCCGGTTCCGTGGGCGACGCCATCCGTCCCGGAGTCTCCCATGCATCTGGCCGATACCCCGTTCGTGCCGCCGCCCAAGCAGCCGCTGTACAAGCAGCTGTACTTCCAGGTGATCGTGGCGATCGTGCTGGGCGCGCTGCTGGGCCATTTCGAGCCGGCGCTGGCCGAATCGATGAAGCCGCTGGGCGACGCCTTCATCAAGCTGGTGAAGATGATCATCGCGCCGGTGATCTTCCTGACCATCGTCACCGGCATCGCCGGCATGACCCACCTGCGCACGGTGGGCCGCGTGTTCGCCAAGGCGATGGCGTACTTCCTGTTCTTCTCCACGCTGGCGCTGGTGATCGGCATGATCGTGGCGCACGTGGTGCAGCCCGGCGCCGGCATGAACATCAACCCCGCCGACCTGGACCGGTCGGCGGTCGACGACTACGTGCAGAAGTCGCACGAGCTGTCGCTGGTCGGCTTCCTGATGGACATCATCCCGAAGACGCTGGTCAGCCCGCTGGTGGGCGACAACATCCTGCAGGTGCTCTTCGTGGCCGTGCTGTTCGGCCTGTCGCTGGCGATGGTCGGCGAGAAGGGCCGGCCGGTGCTGAACCTGCTGGAGGCGCTCACCGCGCCGGTGTTCCGCCTGGTGCACATCCTGATGCGTGCCGCACCGATCGGTGCGTTCGGCGCCATCGCCTTCACCATCGGCAAGTACGGCGTGGGCATGCTGGTCAACCTGGCGTGGCTGGTGGGTTCGTTCTACATCACGTCGCTGCTGTTCGTGATCGTCGTCCTCGGCCTGGTGTCGTGGTGGTGCGGATTCTCGATCTTCCGCCTCATCCGCTACCTGAAGGCGGAACTGCTGCTGGTGCTCGGCACCTCGTCGTCCGAATCCGCGCTGCCCTCGCTGATGGAGAAGATGGAGCGCGCCGGCGCGTCGAAGTCCGTCGTCGGCCTGGTCGTGCCGACGGGCTATTCGTTCAACCTCGACGGCACCAACATCTACATGACGCTGGCCGCGCTGTTCATCGCGCAAGCCACCAATACCGAACTGAGCCTGGGCCACCAGATCATGCTGCTGCTGGTGGCGATGCTGAGTTCGAAGGGCGCCGCAGGCGTCACCGGCGCCGGTTTCATCACGCTGGCCGCCACGCTGGCCGTGGTGCCGGAAGTGCCGGTCGCGGGCATGGCGTTGATCCTGGGTATCGACCGCTTCATGAGCGAGTGCCGCTCGCTGACCAATTTCACCGGCAACGCGGTGGCCACGCTGGTGGTCGCGCGCTGGGAGAACGCGCTCGACCGCGATGCGCTGGCGCGCGCGCTGGGCGGACCGTCCGCGCCGATCGCCGCCGCGCCCGATCCGGCCGCAGGCCCGGGCGACCCGACACGACTCACGGCCGACTGACGCCGGCCAACCACGTCTTCAGAGGAGGGACTGAACGATGCATACCCCGAACCCACGCCGCGCCCCGTTGCGCAGCAGCCTGACACTGGCGTTGCTGGCGGTGATCCACGCCGCGGCGGCGCAGGACACGGCGCCACCCGCCGAGCCGGCGCCGCAGACGGCGTCCGCCGAGGAACCGACCACGCTCGGCAAGGTCACCGTGGTCGGCTCGCACATCCAGGGCGCGTCCACCACCGACGCGTTGCCGGTGATGGTGGTCGGCGCCGAACAGATCGATGCCGCCGGTGCGATCTCCGGCGACGAACTGATGCGCACCATCCCGCAGATGGGCGACGTGCTGTTCGATGCGTCCAACAACCCGCAGACCAGTAACGCGGCGCGCGGCGACGTCAACTCGGTCAACCTGCGCTCGCTCGGCGTCGGCAACACGCTGGTGCTGCTCAACGGCCGCCGGCTGGTGCAGCACCCGACCAGCCAGGGCACGTCCGACACCGGCACGGTGCCGGTGCAGAGCTTCAACTCCAACGCGATCCCGGTATCGGGCCTCGACCGCATGGAGATCCTGCTCGACGGCGCGGCCGCGATCTACGGCGCCGATGCGGTCGCCGGCGTGGTCAACACCGTGCTGCAGACCGATTTCGACGGTGTCAGCGCCAGCGCGCGCTACGGCGGTGCGGAAGGTACAGGCATGAACGAGTTCGAGCTGAACCTGTTCGCCGGCCGCAACTATGACCGCGGCAACGTGTCGGCGTTCATCAATTACACCGACCGCTCTGAGCTGATGGCGTCGGACCAGGATTTCACCGCCACCGACGACCTGCGCGCGCTGTTCGCCGGTTATCCGGACTTCGCCGGCCTGGCCGCACTCGACGGCCGCTCGTCGCACACCCCGTGGGCGCGCCTCACGGTCGGTCCGCGCGCGGTGATCCGGTCCAATGGCGTGGCGGTGACGAACACTGCTGGCGCCTTCCGCATCCAGCCGTCGAGCTTCGGTTGCGGTGTCAGCCTCGGCAATGATCTCTGCCTGGCCAGCGGCAACCACAACTTCAACACCACCAACCGCGAGATGCGCTACGACACGCGCCACGGCACCAGCGTGCGGCCGTCGGTGGAGCGCATCAACCTGTTCCTGACCGGCCATTACGATGTGAGCGACAACGTCGAGGCCTTCGGCGAGATCGGCTTCTACCGCGCGGTCAGCGAAGCCACGCAGCCGCCGGTGGTGAACCTCAACAGCCTGTGGATCCCAGCGACCAACTACTGGAATCCGTTCGGCGCGGCCACGCTGCCCGACGGCACGCCGAACCCGAACCGCCTGCCGGGCCTGACGGGCGTGCCCGCCGCCGGCCTGCCGGTGCAGATGAGCAACTACCGCTACGTCGACGCGGGTTTCCAGCGCGTGCGCGTGGAGAACTACCAGGCGCGCTTCCTCGCCGGGCTGCGCGGCGAATGGAACGGCTGGAACTGGGAAACGGCGCTGCTGTACTCCGAGGCCGAGGCCGAGGACCGCTCGCCCAACATCAACATGACGAAGCTGCAGCAACAGCTCGCCCTGGCCACGCCGGACGCATACAACCCGTTCAGCGGCGGCTGCGTGTCCACGCCGAGCTATGGCGACTGCTCGCCGAGTTCGCAGGCGGCGATCGACGGCATCGTGTTCGACCTGGTGCGCGAGTCGCGCACCACGCTGACGATGGCCGACTTCAAGATGAGCCGCGGCGACCTGTTCTCGCTGCCGGCCGGCAATGTCGGTATGGCCTTCGGTGCGGAAGCGCGCCGCGAGACCCAGCGCGACGACCGCGACGCCAACCTCGACGGCACCTACACCTTCACCGACATGGTGACCGGCGAGACCAACCTCAGCAACGTCTCGGCGGTCAGCCCGAACCCCGATACGCGCGGTTCGCGCAATGTCGGCTCGGCCTATGTCGAATTCGCGGTGCCGCTGGTATCGGAAGACATGGGCATTCCGCTGGTGCATCGCCTCGACATGCAGCTGGCGGGCCGTTACGAGCACTACTCCGATTTCGGTTCCGTCGCCAAGCCCAAGGTGGCGCTGGCGTGGGACCTGGTGGACGGCGTGCGCCTGCGCGGGTCGTATTCGGAAGGCTTCCGTGCGCCGAACCTCGAGCAGACCAATGCGACGCAGTACTCGCGCCTGGCCAGCGGCATGGACCACATCCGCTGCGAAGCCGACCTGCGCGCCGGCCGCATCGCCTCCTTCAGTGCGTGCGGGCAGAACATCGCCGGCGCGTCGCTGCTGGTGGCGGGCAACCCGGACCTGGAGCCGGAAGAGAGCACCAACACCTCGTTCGGCGTGGTGTTCCAGCCGACTTTCATCCCCGAGCGCTTCGGCAGCTTCACCTTCACCGTCGACCGCTGGAAGATCAAGCAGGAACAGATCGTCGGCCTGCTCGGCGCTCAGACCGCGCTGACGCTGGACTACCTCAACCGCGTCGATGGCGGCAGCAACCCGCTGGTGGTGCGCGAGGCGCCCACGCAGGAGGACATCGACTTCTTCGCCGGCACCGGCATCGATCCGGTGGGGCGCGTCATCGGCATCAACGACCGCTTCATCAACCTGCAGCCGCAGACGGCGGGCGGCCTGGACTTCGGCATGGACTGGTCGCTGCGGCGCACGCGCTTCGGCTCGTTCTCGGTCAACCTCAACGCGACCCGTCTGCTGGAGTTCACCCGCGATCCGGGCGACATCGTCAACGCGCTGTACGCGGCGCGCGCGGCCGGCACCATCGATCCGCTGACGCCGTTGCCGGACCCGACCCAGCTGATCGGCCAGAACGGCCGTCCGGAGTGGCGCGCCAGCGGCTCGCTGACCTGGAACAAGGCGGCGTGGCGCGTGGGCTATTCGGCGCAGTACATGAGCTCGTTCGAACAGCCGCAGTTGCTGGGCATCTCGGGGAATCCGTGGGTGGTCGACCAGCGTCTGACCCACAACCTGTACGGCCAGTACCGCTTCCCCGATGGCACCGCCGTGCGCCTGGGCGTGCGCGACCTGACCGACGAGGGCCCGTCGCTGGCCGATGGCGGTTACCGCGGTTCGCTGCACAATCCGTGGGGCCGCTACTGGTACGTCAACATCGCCCGCTCGTTCTGAGGAGGACACAGGCACGATGCGAAGGATGAGCCGCCGCTGGATCGCCACCGCGCTCGCCGTGCTGGGCGCGGCCGCCCTGCCTGCCGGGGCGGCCGAGGCCGACAGCGAGGCGAGGTTCGCAGCGGTCGCCTGTCCCGCCTCGGTCGGTGCGCAGGTCGACTGCCACGAGGCCCGCGATGCGAACGGGGCCTGGCTGCTGGTAGCGATGCCGAAGACGTGGAACCGCCGGCTCATCGTGCACGCGCATGGCGGGCCGCGGCTGGGTGCGCCGCAAGCGGGCGATTCGGCCGAAGATCTCGACCGTTTCGCGGTGATGGTGCGCAGCGGCTATGCGTGGATCGGCAGCACCTATCGCCGTGGCGGCTATGGCGTGCGCATGGCCGCAGCCGACGTGGACGTCAGCCGCCGCGTGTTCTGGTCGCGCTGGGGTCGTCCGCAACGCACGCTGCTGCACGGCCAGTCGTGGGGCGGCAACGTCGCGGCGAAGGCGGCGGAGCTGTACGCGCTCGACATCGACGGACGGCCGAACTACGACGGCGTACTGACCACCAACGGCCTGTTGTTCGGCGGTACGCAGGGGTACGGCTTCCGCGCCGACCTGCGTGCGGTCTACCAGTACTACTGCCGCAACCATCCGGCGGCCGACGAAGCGCAGTACCCGCTGTGGCAAGGGCTGCCTGCAGGCGCGAAGATGACGCGCGACGACCTGCGCAAGCGTGTGGACGCGTGCACCGGTGTCGATCGGCCGGCGTCGAAGCGCACGCCGACGCAGGCGGCGGCGCTGCGCGATATCCTCGCCGTCACCGGCGTGGCCGAGAAGCAACTGGTCGCGCACCTGGCGTGGGGCACGTTCCATTTCCAGGACATGGTGCAGAAGCGGCTCGGCGGAAGAAATCCGTTCGACAACAGCAGGACGGTGTATCGCGGCTCGCGCGACGACACCGCGCTGAATGCCGGTGTCGAGCGCTTCCGCGCCGATCCCGCCGCGCTCGCCGCGCTCGCCTACGACGCGGACCTGTCCGGCCTGATCGTGCTGCCCACCGTCACCGTGCATGCACGCCATGATCCGACCGTGTCGTACGAAGCCGAAGCCGCCTACAAGGCCACCGTCGAGGCCGCCGGCCGCGGCCACCTGCTGTTGCAGGCGTTGACCGACGAGCGCGATCACAGCCGCCTGCAGGATGCGACGTACGCCAGCGCACTGCAGGTGCTCGAACAATGGCTGGACACCGGCACACGGCCCGCGGCCACCACGTTCGCCGAGACCTGCGGCCGTGTGTCGCAGGCACGCGACGCCTGCCGTTTCATCGCGCCCTGAGCGCGTCCTGCATGACCCTGGCGTGATGCAGCGCCGCAACCGGCCGGGTCCGGCCATGGCGGGGAAGGGGTAGAATCGCCGTTCCCCCGCCTTCATCACAGGCACCGTTTCCGCAATGACGAACGACGATTTCAAGCAGGCCGCGCTGGAATACCACCGCCTGTCTCCGCCGGGCAAGATCAAGGTCGCCCCTACCAAGCCGATGCTGACCCAGCGCGACCTCGCGCTGGCGTACTCGCCGGGCGTGGCCTACGCCTGCGAGGCGATCGTCGAGGACCCCAACACCGCCAGCGAGCTGACCGCGCGCGGCAATCTCGTTGCGGTGGTCACCAACGGCACCGCGGTGCTCGGCCTGGGCAACATCGGCGCGCTGGCCGGCAAGCCGGTGATGGAAGGCAAGGGCGTGCTGTTCCAGAAGTTCGCCGGCATCGACGTGTTCGACATCGAGATCGACGAGACCGATCCGGACAAGCTGGTCGACATCATCGCCTCGCTGGAGCCGACCTTCGGCGGCATCAACCTGGAAGACATCAAGGCGCCGGAGTGCTTCATCGTCGAGCGCAAGCTGCGCGAACGGATGAAGATCCCGGTCTTCCACGACGACCAGCACGGCACGGCGATCATCGTCGGCGCGGCGGTGGTCAACGCGCTGGAAGTGATCGGCAAGAAGATCGAGGACGTGAAGCTGGCCACCAGCGGCGCCGGCGCGGCCGGCATTGCCTGCCTGGACATGCTCGTCGCCCTGGGCCTGAAGCCGGAGAACATCCTGGCCTTCGACCGCGACGGCGTGATCTACACCGGCCGTCCGCACCTGGACCCGGACAAGGCGCGCTACGCGCGCGATACCGACAAGCGCTCGCTGGCCGAGATCGTCGCTGGCGCGGACATCTTCCTCGGCCTGTCGGCGGGCGGCATCCTCAAGCCGGAGATGGTCGCCACGATGGCGGACAAGCCGGTGATCCTGGCGCTGGCCAACCCGAATCCGGAAATCTCGCCGGCCGACGCCAAGGCCGTGCGCCCGGACGTCATCATCGGCACCGGTCGCAGCGACTACCCGAACCAGGTCAACAACGCGCTCTGCTTCCCGTACATCTTCCGTGGCGCGCTGGACGTGGGCGCGACGGTCATCAACGAGGACATGAAGGTCGCCTGCGTGCACGCCATCGCCAAGCTGGCGCGGCGCGAGGCCTCCGACCTGGGCAGCGCGTACGGCGACGACGTGCCGTGCTTCGGCCCGGAATACCTGATCCCGCGCCCGTTCGACCCGCGCCTGCTGGTGGAAGTGGCGGCGGCGGTGGCGCAGGCGGCGATGGATTCGGGCGTGGCGCTGCGTCCGATCGCCGACATGTGGGCCTACCGCGAGAAACTGGGCCAGTTCGTCTACCGCACCAGCCTGATGATGAAGCCGGTCTACGACCGTGCACGCGCCGACACCAAGCGCGTGGTCTACGCCGAAGGCGAGGAGGAGACCGTGCTGCGCGCGGTGCAGACGGTGATCGACGAAGGCCTGGCGTTCCCGATCCTGATCGGCCGTCCGGACGTGATCGAGTCGCGCATCCAGCGCCTGAGCCTGCGCATGCGCGCCGGCGTCGACTTCGAGATCACCAACCAGGACGACGACCCGCGCTTCAACGACTACTGGCAGCACTACCATGCGCTGACCTCGCGCCGCGGCGTGACGCCGGCGGCGGCGAAGAACCTGATGCGCTCGCGTCCCACGCTGATCGCCGCGGTGATGGTGGCGCGTGGCGAAGCCGACGCGATGATCACCGGGCTGGTCGGCCGCTTCCACAAGAAGCTGGGCTACGTGCGCAGCGTGATCCCGCTGGACCCGGGCGTGCAGTCGACCTCGGCGATGACCGGCGTGATCAACAATCAGGGCGCGTACTTCTTCCTCGACACGCACGTGCAGGACGACCCGACCGCCGAGCAGATCGCCGAAGCGACGCTGCAGGCCGCGTACCGCCTGAAGCTGTTCGGCATCGAGCCGCGCATCGCGCTGCTGTCGCACTCGAACTTCGGCAGCCACGAGACGCCGGGTTCGATCAAGATGCGCAAGGTCCGCGAGCTGTTGCTGAAGCGCAAGCCCGACCTCAATGTCGACGGCGAGATGCAGGGCGACACCGCGTGGGACGAGGTGCTGCGCAGCCGCATGATGCCGGGCAGCACGCTGTCGGGCCGCGCGAACCTGTTCGTCATGCCCAACCTGGATGCAGCCAACATCGCCTACAACATGGTGCGCGTGGTGACCGACGGCGTGGCGATCGGCCCGATCCTGATGGGCATTTCCAAGCCGGTACACATCCTGACCACCAGCGCCACGCCACGCCGGGTGATCAACATGACCGCCATCGCCGCGGTGGATGCGCAGATCCGCCTGCAGCGCGAAGCGGAGCGCAACGGGCCGGGCTGAGCGGCGGGAGGTCCACTGGAAATGGAAAACGCCCCGCATGCGGGGCGTTTTCTTTGACTGGGTCGGTGGTTGTAGGAGCGACGTGAGTCGCGACCGAGCGAATCAAACGTCCGTGGCGCTCCAGGGCTTCCGGTCGCGACTTACGTCGCTCCTACAGAAAGCCGTCAAGCCTCATCCTCACCATCGAGGATCCGCCGCTGCAATGCGTCGAGGTAGGCATCCGCGTCGGCGCTGGACTCGAAGATCTCGTCCATCGGCACCGCCTGCACGATCTCGATGACCTTGCGGATCTGTTCCTGCGGGTGCACCACCAGCAGGCGGCCTTCGTGCGGGGCCAGCGCCTTGCGCGCCTTGAGGATGCTGCGCACGCCGGCGCTGCTGATGTAGTCCAGGTGCGCCAGGTCCAGCACCAGCGCCTGCGGGTGCGCGGCCAGCATCGGCGCCAGCGCCTCGTCGAGCTGCAGGTAGCTCTGCGTATCCAGTCGTCCGGACAGCAGCACGTACTGGTTGCCGTTGACCGGCGGGTAGACCTCAATCTCCAACGTCATCGGGCATCTCGGTGTAGCGGATCTGCCGGGTGGGGGCGCCCGGGGAGGCAGGGAGGCGAAATTGGATCGTAAATCAAATGTGAGGCGATGGGCGTCAGTCGTCGTCGGCGCCGGCTTCCAGCACGCGTCGTTGCATCAGGTCCAGGTAGGCGTCAGCCTCGGCCGTGGACGAGAAGATCTCGTTCAAAGGCACCGCCTTCACCATGTCCAACACTTTCTGGATCTGCGGTTGCGGATTGACCAGCAGCACCTTGCCGCCGTGCGGCGCGAGCGTCTTGCGTGCCTTGAAGAGGGAGCGGATGCCGGCGCTGCTGATGTATTCCAGCCCGGACAGATCCAGTACCAGCGAGTGCAGCTGCCGGGTCAGCAACGGTGCCAGCGCTTCGTCGAGGTCTTCGTAGGTGTGGGTATCGAGGCGGCCACGCAGGTCTGCGCGCTGGCTGCCCCTGCCGGGAGGGTGGAACTCGATGGCCAGGCTCATGCGGGGGTCTCCTCGGTGGGGATGCGCAGCGACAGGCGCAGGATGTTGTAGTTACCCATTCGCTGATACGAGGCCATTTCGGCCACCTGGCGCACCAGGTGCAGGCCCAGGCCGCCGGTGGGTCGGTCCAGGATGTCGGCGTCGAGGTCCGGGTCGGGTTGTTCGAGCGGGTTGAACGCGGTGCCGCTTTCGCGGAACTCGAGCGTCAGCAGGCGATCGCGGATGGCGATGTCCACGCACAGTTCGCGCTCGCCGTCCTCCAGGCCGGACGGATCGCCGTGCTCGATGGCGTTGCTCGCCAGCTCCTCGACAATGAGACGCACGTCACCCTGGATGGCACGACTGACGCCGTTGTTGGCCAGCACGGCTTCGAGCGAGGCGTTGAGATCGTCCACGCGGGCATGCTCACGCGGGATGAATAGGCGCATCTGCATCTGCGTTCTCCTGGGTAGACGGAGGTTCGGGCGAAGTGGGGGCGCTGTCCAGTCGGCGGCGGATGGCCAGGACGGTGATGTCGTCGGACTGCGGCGCGGGATCGGTAAATGCGTGAACGCGGGCGATCAGCGCCTCGCACTGCTCGCGCGCGGTGGCGCGCGGCTGCAGGGCATCGGGAATGCGCTCGGGCCCGAAGGCGAGGTTGTCTATGTCGAAGGCTTCGGTGATCCCGTCGGTCCACGCCAACAGGGTGGCGCCGGCCGGCAACTGGCCCGACCACAGCGGGAACGCATCGCCGACCTCGAAACCCAGCGGCGGACCTGGCTGCACCGGCAGTACCTCGTGGCGACCGTCCGCATGCAGCAGCAGCGGCGCATCGTGGCCGGCGCTGGCCAGTTCGCAGACGCCGGTGCGCACGTCGACGCGTCCGCACAGCACCGTGGCGAACATGCACGCGTCGTTGCCCTGCACCAGTCGCCGCGACGCTTCGGCCAGTACGCGCTCCGGCGACGGATGGGTACTGGCCGCCACTTCCAGCACGGTCACGGTGCGCGCCATGAACAGCGCCGCCGGCACGCCCTTGTCGGACACGTCACCGATGGCGAACCACAGGCGGTCGGCATCGGTCTGGATGAAGCAATAGAAATCGCCGCCGACCGCCTTGGCCGGCTCCAGCCGCGCATACGCCTCCAAGTGCGCGTGTTCGCGATCGATCACGCGGCCGGGCGGCAGCATCGCCTGCTGGATCTCGCGTGCGATCGACAGTTCGCTTTCCAGCTTCTGCCGGGACGCGGTCATCTCCTCGATCTCGCGCAACTGCTGCCGGATCGAGCCGCGCGCATGTTCCAGCGTGCGCGCCAACTGGCCGACCTCGTCGCGCCGGCCGACGTGCGGCACAGGGGTTCCGTAGTCGCCCTGCGCCAGCCGCCCGGCCGAAGCGGACAGGATCTCCACCGGCTGGCTGATGCGGCGCGCCAGCCCGCCCACCACCAGCATGCAGGTCAGAGCAAGCAATGCGCCGATCGCGGCCAGCAGCCACAGTGCCTGCGCCAGCCGTTCGGTGACCAGGTCGTACGACTGGGCCACCAGCAGCGTCCAGCCGGTGTCGCCGATGGGCTCGACCACCGTATAGCGGCGTTCGCCGCTGACCGCGTCTTCGTGCACGTACTGCAGGGCGCTGCGCATGCGCACCGCCTGTGCGGCTTCGCGCAGGTCGGTGCGCCGGGCGCGGACGATGTAGTCGTCCAGCGTCTCGCGGCGCTCCACGCCGACCTCCGGATTCAGCGCGAGCGTGCCGGCCGGGGCCACCAGCGACACCCGCCAGCCCGGCAGGTGGGACAGCGATTCCACCGGATCGGTCAGGCTGGCCAGCGGCAGGTCCAGACTGACCATGCCGCGCGTGCGTGCACCGCGGCCCGGTTCGCGCAGCGGCATGTTGTAGGTGACCATCCACACGTCGCCGGCGGTGCGGTTGAGGTAGGGCTCGGACCACCAGCCGGCCGGCGACGCCACGGTGCGCTGGTACCAGCCCTGGTCGCGGAAGGAATAGCCGTCGGCCACGAAATCGCGGTCGCCGCCGTTCCGCACCACATAGCGCGCGAACGCCGTATCGCCGCGCTCGCGCGGTTCGAGGACCAGCAGCCCGCCCGTGCAACCCGGCGTGGCCTTCACCATCGCGCGCAGCGTGGAGGCGAGTTCGTCCGACGACAGCTGCGTGTTGGCCACCAGGTCGGCCATGCCCAGGGTGGTGATGGTGACCACGTGCATGGCGGCGTCGAGGCGCTGCGCGGCTTCCTGCGCGGTGGCCTGCGTGTCGCGACGTGCATCCTCCAGGATCATCCGGCGTGCGAACCACGCCGTCGCGACTACCAGCAGCGCCAGCAGCACCACGTTGACCAGGCCCGCCCACAGCGCGATACGTGTGCGCAGGCTGCTGCGCCAGTGCGCGGCACCGGCATCCCTTGCTGGCACGACTGCGTTGGGCACTGCATTGCGCATGCCGACCCCGATCGTCGCCTTCCCCCGGACCGCGATCATACGACGGCACGGCGTGCTGCATTGCAATAGCGAAAAGGTCTGACTTTGGTGTTGTCAGTGTCCCGGGACAGGCACGCGGTGTCCCGTCCATACGCCTGCGTAGCCAGGTCCCGCGCGGGGTGCGTGCGTTACACTTCAACGCTCTACAAGAACGGCAATGCCGCGCCCACGCGCGGCGCAACAGGAGCGGGAATGAACTGGTTGAACGACATGTTGCAGAGCGATCCGGATCCGCAGGAATCCCGCGAATGGATCGATTCCATGCAGGCGGTGATCGAGAAGAACGGCGCCCTGCGTGCTCACCAGTTGCTCGAAGGCATGGTCGAAGTCACCCGCCGTGCCGGTGCCTACCTGCCGTTCTCGCCCACCACCGAATACGTCAACACCATCGCGCCGCAGAACGAGGCCAAGAGCCCCGGTGACGCCGCGCTGGAATGGCGCATCCGTTCCATCATCCGCTGGAACGCGATGGCCACCGTCGTGCGCGCCAACCGCAAGCCCGGCGACCTGGGCGGCCACATCGCCAGCTTCGCTTCCGGCGCGACGCTCTACGACGTCGGCTTCAACCACTTCTGGCGCGCGCCGAGCGACAGCCATCCGGGCGACCTGCTGTTCATCCAGGGCCACAGCGCGCCGGGCATCTACGCGCGCTCGTTCCTTGAAGGCCGCATCAGCGAGCAGCAGCTCGACAACTTCCGCATGGAAGTCGACGGCCAGGGCATTTCGTCCTACCCGCACCCGTGGCTGATGCCGGACTACTGGCAGACCCCGACCGTGTCCATGGGCCTGGGCCCGCTGGCGGCGATCTACCAGGCGCAGTTCATGAAGTACCTGGAGCATCGCGGCCTGATCGAGAAGTCCGACCGCAAGGTGTGGTGCTTCATCGGCGACGGCGAGAGCGACGAGCCGGAAACCCTCGGCGCGATCGCGCTGGCCGGCCGCGAGGGCCTGGACAACCTGATCTTCGTCGTCAACTGCAACCTGCAGCGCCTGGACGGCCCGGTGCGCGGCAACGGCAAGATCATCCAGGAACTGGAAGGCGTGTTCCGCGGCGGCGGCTGGAACGTCATCAAGCTGCTGTGGGGCAGCTACTGGGATCCGCTCCTCGCGCGCGACACCAGCGGCATGCTGAAGAAGCTGATGATGGAAACCGTCGACGGCGAGTACCAGAACTGCAAGGCGTTCGGCGGCAAGTACACGCGCGACAACTTCTTCGGCAAGTACCCGGAGACGGCGGCCATGGTCGCCAACCTGTCCGACGACGACATCTGGCGCCTCAACCGCGGCGGCCACGATCCGCACAAGGTCTACGCGGCCTACCACGAGGCGGTGAACACCAAGGGCATGCCCACGGTGATCCTGGCCAAGACGGTGAAGGGTTACGGCATGGGTTCGGCGGGCGAATCGCTCAACCCGACCCACCAGACCAAGAAGCTGGACGACGAAGCCATCCGCACGTTCCGCGACCGCTTCAACATCCCGGTCAGCGACAAGCAGCTGGAAGAGTCGGCGCAGGTGCCGTTCTATCACCCGGGCGAGGATTCACCGGAGATCCAGTACCTGAAGTCGCGCCGCGCCGCGCTCGGCGGCTACCTGCCGCAGCGTCGCCGCAAGGCCAGCGAGTCGTTCGAGACGCCCAAGCTGGAAGCCTTCGACCGCCTGCTCAAGAGCACCGGCGACCGCGAGATCTCGACGACGATGGCGTTCGTGCAGGGCCTGAACATCGCGCTGCGCGACAAGCAGGTCGGTCCGCGCCTGGTGCCGATCGTCGCCGACGAAGCGCGCACGTTCGGCATGGAAGGCATGTTCCGCCAGATCGGCATCTATGCGCCGTTCGGCCAGAAGTACAAGCCGGTCGACGCCGACCAGCTGATGTACTACCGCGAAGACCAGTCCGGCCAGGTGCTGCAGCAGGGCATCAGCGAGCCGGGTGCGATGTCGTCGTGGATGGCGGCGGGCACCAGCTATTCGGTCAGCAACGTACCGATGCTGCCGTTCTACATCTACTACTCCATGTTCGGCTTCCAGCGCATCGGCGACATCGCCTGGCAGGCGGCGGACATGCGCACGCGCGGCTTCCTGCTGGGCGGCACCGCGGGCCGCACGACGCTCAACGGCGAGGGCCTGCAGCACGAGGACGGCTTCAGCCACGTGGTGGCCGGCGGCATCCCCAACGTGCGCAGCTACGACCCGACCTTCGGTTTCGAAGTCGCGGTGGTCCTGCAGCACGGCATGCAGAAGATGCTGCAGGAGCAGGTGGACGAGTACTACTACGTCACCCTGATGAACGAGAACTACACCCACCCGGACATGCCGGCAGGCGCGGCCGAGGGCATCATCAAGGGCATGTACCTGCTGACCGATGCCGGCAAGCCGAAGAAAGGCGAGTTGCGCGTGCAGCTGCTGGGCAGCGGCACCATCCTGCGCGAGGCGATCGCGGCGGCCGAGCTGCTGGACAAGGATTTCGGCGTCACCGCCGACATCTGGTCGTGCCCGAGCTTCAACGAGCTGCGTCGCGACGGTTTCGACGCGGAGCGCTGGAACCGCCTGAACCCGGAAGCGAAGACGCCGCGCAAGGCGTACGTGACGGAGCTGCTGGAAGGCCGCCAGGGTCCGGTGATCGCCGCGACCGACTACGTGCGCGCCTACTCCGACCAGATCCGTGCCTTCGTGCCGGCGTCGTACACGGTGCTGGGCACGGACGGCTTCGGCCGCAGCGACACCCGCGCCAACCTGCGTCGCCACTTCGAGGTGGACCGCTACTACATCGCCCACGCCGCCATCGCCGCGCTGGCGAAGGAAGGCAAGATGACCGGCAAGGACGTCGCCCGCGCGATCAAGCAGTACAAGATCGACGTGGACAAGGCGAACCCGGTCACCGTGTGACCGCGGTCGCGGGCTGCACGGCATGGCGCTCACAGGGGATCACCTGCGCCGCTATGCCGTCGCCCGCAGCCTGTTCAAGCCGACCACCCTGCCGCGGGCGATCCAGCGGCTGGGGTTCGTGCAGGCGGACCCGATCCGTGCGCCGGCACGCGCGCAGGACCTGACGCTGCGCCATCGCGTCGCCGGCTATCGCGCCGGCGACCTGGAGCGGCGGTATCCGCGCCTTCCGCTGGAAGAAGACTTCTTCGTCAACTACGGCTTCCTGCCGCGCGAGCATCACCAGCTGATGCATCCGCGCACCGCACGCGAGGCGTGGACGCCCGCGCGCTGGAAGCAGGCGCAGGCGGTGCTGGCGTTCGTCAGCGCGCGCGGCAGTGCGCATCCGCGCGAGGTGGATGCGCACTTCGGGCATGGCAAGACGACCAACTGGTTCGGTGGCTCGTCGAACGCGAGTACGCAGCTGCTGGATGGCATGCATTACCGCGGGCTGCTGCGGGTCGCGCGTCGCGAAGGCGGCACGCGGGTCTATGCGCCGCGCATCGGCGACGCGACGCCGGTCGCGATGTTCGATGCGGAAGCGCGACTGGACGCACTGCTCGACATCATCGTGCGCAAGTACGCGCCGTTGCCGGCGGCGAGCCTGGGCCAGTTGCTGGGTTACTTGCGCAGCGGCGTACCGCAATGGACCGACCTGCGCGCGGCGGCGCTGAAGCGTGCGCGCCAGCGCTTGGGCACGGCGCGGGTCGATGGCGTGGACTGGTACTGGCCGGCCGAGGAGGATCCACGCTCCCGCCGCTGGAAGCCGGACGACCAAGTGCGCCTGCTGACGCCGTTCGACCCGGTGGTGTGGGACCGGCGACGGTTCGAACTATTCTGGGGCTGGACGTATCGCTTCGAGGCGTACACGCCAGCACCGAAGCGAAAGCTGGGGTATTACGCACTACCGGTGCTGTGGGGTGACCGGGTGATCGGGTGGGCGAATCTGAGTGTGGTCGGTGGGGAATTGCGGTCGACGTTTGGATATGTTGATGTGCGTGGGCCGCGGGATGTCGCTTTTCGTGCTGGGCTTGAGGCGGAGCTGGGGCGGGTGATGACTTTCTTGAGCCGTTCCTCAAGTACGGGCCGGTGGGTAACGAACTGGGCGTGAAGATCTTCGGGCCGCTGCATGGCGGCGCCTTCCTGTTCTACGTCGTTGTCACCGTGCTGTCGGTCCTGCGCTTGCGCTGGCCGTGGTGGGCCACGCTGCTGGCGCTGACCGCCGCCGTGCCGCCGCTGGTGACCGTGCCGCTGGAAATGTGGTTCCGCCGGATCGGATTGCTCAGCGCACGCGCCTGATGTTCGGAAGCGGCGGGCCGAGGCCCGCCCTACGACGGACGGACGCGTGTCCCTCGCATAGACTGCGGCGCTCTTCCCTGCGTGTCCGCCCATGAGTACGCCCTCCCGCCTGACCGAGTTGCGCCTGCTGCTGGGCATCGAGCGCAACACCACCCGCCACGGCGAGAAGTGGATCTCCGGCCTCGGCGCGCTGCTCGGCATCGTGGCGGTCTACTGGCTGGCCCGCTGCACGTTCCCCCAACACGCGGCCGGTGCCGTCGGCGGCGCGCTGATGGTCACCTCGATGGGCGCGTCCGCCGTGCTGCTGTTCGCCGTGCCACAGGGTGCGCTGTCGCAGCCGTGGGCCGTGGTGGGCGGCCACCTGTTGTCCGCGATCATTGGCGTGAGCTGCCAGAAACTGTTTCCCGGCCACGCCTGGACCGCCGCCCTCGCGGTCGGGCTGGCGGTGCTGGGCATGTACTATCTGCGCTGCATCCATCCACCCGGCGGCGCCACCGCGTTGGCGGCGGTGATCGGTGGCCCGGACGTACATGCCCTCGGCTATCACTACGTGCTGATGCCGATCCTGATCAACGTCGTGGCGATCTTGGCGATGGCCGTCGCCTTCAATGCGCTGTTCCAGTGGCGCCGCTATCCCGCGCACCTGCACAAGCGCCGCCAGCCGATTCCCGCCACGCGACCGGCCGCGCGCCAGTTCGAACTGACGCAGGAGGATTTCTCCGCGGCGATGGAGCAGCTCAACTCCTACGTCGACATCACCACCGAGAACCTCACCGAGCTACTGAAACTCGCCAAGCAGCACGCCGAGAAGAATCACCCATCCCGATGCCATCGTCCACGGACGCTTCTACAGTAACGGAAAACTCGGACGCCTGTGGAGCGTGCGGCATGTCGTGGGCGGCGAGGGCGCAGCATTGCAATACCGTGTCGTGGCCGGCGAACAGGCAGGGACGACGGCGACTGCCAGCATCGACGAATTCCGTCTGTGGGCGCGCTTCGAGGTCGTACTGCAGGACAACGGGCGCTGGGTGAAGGCGGACTAGCGCGCGTCGCGCGGGTCTGTTCTCGTGCTGCCGGAGTACGAAGCCTATCGCCGGCGCGTACCGATGCTGGTGCCCGGAACGCGCCGCTCCCATGGATCTCCGTCGCTCACCAGGTCGCGATCAATTCCTTGAACGGCCGGGTCGTGCGCAGACCTTGGTCGTCGAAGTCGGCGACCGCCTTGCCGTCGATCATCACGCGTGCTGGCTTCGTGCGGTTCGGCCAGCTGACGCGCAGCGCGGTGTCCTTTCGCAGGCCGCGGCCGAGCGTCACGCGCAGGGTCTGGTCCTGTTGCCGTGCGGTCATCGCCAGCGTGCCGTAGGCGGTCGGCAGGCCGTCCACGCGCAGGCCGTCGCCGGCCACCCACGCGGGCGGCGCGCCCGGCAGCAACGACAGCGCGTCGTCGCCTTCGTGCATCAGCATGCCGAAGATGGCGCGTGCGTATTCCGAGCCGATCCACGTGTGCGGCATGTCGCCGAGATAGATCGCGTGGCGCGGATCGGAATACACCACTTCCGCCAGCACCTGCCACGGCGCGGGGCGACGATCGCCGAGGAAGCGCATCAGCAGTTCGTGGGCCTCCTGCGGACGGTTGAGGTGCACGTAGGTCAGCACATTGCGGATCTCGTACGGCGTGTACGCGTACAGGGCGCCGGGCACGTCGCGCTTGCGCACGTCGGCCAGGTAGCGGTCGAACGTGGTCTTCAGCGCATCGGCCGGCAGCACGTCCTGCTGGCCGGCCGGATCCAGGCCGATCGACAGGCTGGTCGGATCGCTGCCGCCCATGTCCGCATCGGCCGGGATGGTGTCGATGCCCTTCCATGCCATCGTCGCCCGCATCGACGCCGACAGCGAGGCACGCAGCGCGGCGTACTGCTCGCGCGCCCAGGCGGCGGTCTTCGCATCGCCCCACTGCTCGGCCAGCCACGCACCGTCGTGCCAGCCTTTCAACGCCCAGAAATCGTCCCAGTAACTGTGCGTGGGAACGGGATAGCCTTCATGGCTGATCGACGGCGCGAGGATGCCGTGGAAACGCTCCGGCGACGGCTGGTCTGCCAGGTAGCCGGGCACCATCGTGCGCTCGCGCAGTTCCTGCATGAATTTCATCGCGCGCGTCACCTTGTCCTGGTACTCGCGCACGCTGGCCGCGCCGCCATCGAGGCGCGCGATCTCGGCGACCAGCCAGATCAGCTGGCCCTGGCTGTCGTACTCGATGTCGGAACCGAAGCCGGTGTTGACCGAACCGTCGTCGTTGAGGATCGGCGAGACCAGGCCGTTCTCGTGCACCGCATGACCGGCATACCACGCCAGATAATCGCGTGCGGTCGTTGGCATGCCCATCCGCACCAGCGTGGCGGCCGTGGCGGCACCATCGCGGATGAAGGAGCGGTTGTAGTTGCGCGGACCGGGCTGCATGGCGTGGCCGCTCTGGTTGATCAGCATGTACGCGGCCTGCGCACGCAGCATGTCCACCAGCGAGGCATCCGGCAGCGACAGGCCAATGCGGCCGAGGCGTGCCTGCCACTGCGCCGCCACCTGGTCGGCGAGACGGTCGAATGCGCCTTCGCCGGTCAGGCCCGCCAGTGCGATGGGCGGTGCCGGCGGCAGCGGCTTGGCCGGATCGATGCGCGCATCGCCGAGTGCGAAGGCGATGACGATGTCCTGTCGCGCGCCCGGTGCGAGTGCCACGTCGTAACCGAGTCGCCCGGCGGCGAGGCCGCTGTCGTCCTGCGCCTGTCGCGTATCCGGCAGCGCATCCGCGACCAGCAGGCCGGTGATCTCGCCTTCGCCGTGCGTGCCGAAGGCGGATGCCGATACGTGCTGCGTCGGCACCAGCGACTGGAACAGCGCGCGGCCATTGACCTTCACCACAATGCCGTCGCCGGTCGTGTCGATGGCGATGTCGCGGATCGGCGACGGTCCGCCGTTCTGCCACGGCGGACTGACCTGCATGGGACGCGTCAGCAGGTTGAACGTGCCGGCGACCGGCGCGGTGCCGGTGTTGTGCAGGCGGTAGCGCACCAGCGTCACCGGCGCGCCCCGCTGTTCGATGGCGATCGCCGAGGTGGTCAGTTCCAGCCCCGGCTGCGGCGACCACTGCACCGACGGCATCGGCATCCAGCCATCGCGCAGGGTGTGCGTGATCGGGGTCTGGGTGTTCGCGGCGCTGGCGCGGCCGGACGCATCGCGCCAGACCGGCTGCACCAGCGGCGCACCCTTGAAGGCTTCGACATGGCCGAACTCGTCGAGCACCGACTTCTGCCGGCCCGCGGGAATGCCGACCGCGGTCCAGTACACCTGCTGCTGGTGCAGCGACGACGGGAACAGCGCGGCGTGCTCGCGCGAGGCCGCCAGTTCGTAGCGCTTCATCGCCGTCATCACACGCTTGGGGCCGATCAGTCGCAGCCGTTGCAACGTCGGTGCACGCGCGTCCGTGCCCTGCACGCTCAGGCGCAGGGCGGACAGCGTGCGCGCCTGCGTGTCGGCGAGGAACGAACTGCCCCCGTAGGCACGCGGATCTTCGGCGAGCGTGATCCAGCGATCGCTGCCGGCCTCGCGGCCTTCGAGCGTGGCGCTGCGCGGGGTGTCCTTCCAGAACACTTCCAGACCGGCCAGCGACAGCGGACGCGGCAAGTCGATCTCCAACTGGCGCGCGCCGTCCTTCGTCGGCGCACCCTGCATCGTCTGCGCGCCGTCGCCCGTCCACAGCCGCGCCGCATCGCGGCCGGCCCCGCGGATCCGCGGGGCTTCGCTGGCTGCGTAGGGCTGGAACTCGAAGACGGACACGCCCCAGTCGGCCGTGCGGTCCGGTGCGGCCAGCCGCAGGTAGCGTGCCTGCACGGTGGGGAAGATGTCGTAGCTGATGCCGCCGACACCGTCGCGGGTCCGGAACGCGGTGCGCCAGTGCTGGCCGTCGTCGGACGCCTCGATCGTGTACGCGCGCGCGCCACCCCATTCCCAGTGCAGTTCGACGGCGCCGACCGCGACGCGCTTGCCCAGGTCGACCTGGTACCAGTGGCCCTGCGAGAACGCGCCGCCCCATTTGGTCGCCGGATCGCCGTCGATCGCTTTCGCGGGCGCCATCTCGACCGTGGTGCTGGCCGAGCTGCTGGCGACCCAGGTCGAGCGGGGCGGCAGCCCGTCCGCGGCACGGGTGGCATCGGTCGTCAGCATGACCACGGCCAGCGCGAGGACACGAAGGGAGGCGGGCAGCGCGCGAGGCGACGGCGAAGGGTTCATGCGGGGTGTCCTGGCAGGCGTGGGGGCGACCCGGGAGCGCCGGACACTAGCCATGAAAACGTTTACATGCGAGCTGCGCTGCACCATCGCCGTCGTCCGGTGCGATGAGAACCGAGCCGTTTCCCGTGATCGGTGGCGCGCGGTCCGTCCGGATCAGGGCGTCTTGCGCAGCCCGTGCGCCGCGTTCTCGCAGACCACCAAGGCGCCGTCGTCGGTGACGGTGCCGGTGGCCTGCACGCGGTCCCCGGCCTTCAGCGCCGGCACGTCATCCGGTGGCGGCGCCTTGCACAGGTTCCAGCGGGCAGGCAGGTGCACGTCGACCTGGCCGTTCTCGCTCGCGATCTTCACGATCGCGCTGCCGTCGTAGGTCCACGGCGTGGTGTCCACGCTGACGATCGTGCCGTCGACGGTGGCCTGCTGGCCGGCCGCCAGGGTGGCGCTGGGCGTGGCGATCGGCGTGGTCGCGCAGGCGCCGAGCAGCAGCGCGGCGGCAGACAGCATGCAAGGAATGAGGAGGCGCAGGGTCATTCGGACGTGTCCGTGGCGGACGGGGCGTCCGACGTTGCGGGGCACCTTGGCACACCCGCGCCGATGACGCAGTGAACGCAGCACTCCGCCTTCTCCGGCGACTCGCCGCTTGGCGCCTCCTGCGCCGGCGGTAGGAAGCCTGGCAGCTTCGCCAGCTGCTCCGGCGACTTCAGCCGCAGGATCGCCGCCCAGTCCTGGCGGTTCATGTTGCACGCGGCCTCGTTGTCCGGCGCACACAGCGTGCCGTCGCCGATGCGCAGCGGCAGGCCGCCCCAGAACTCGCCATTGCGGTTCAACGGCAGCATCCTCATGGTCACGGCCTGCTGCACGTTGCCGCCGATGGCGTACGCGGTGTTGTCGTTGTTCGGGTTCACCGCCACCACGATGTCGCAATGCATGTCGAGCGAACTGCCGTTGCGCAGCAGCGGCACCAGGCCCTCGTAGCCGAACAGGCGGCTGGACTGGCGCACATAGCAGATCAGGTCGCCGACCACCGGCTTGGCCTTCGCCACATCGATCACGTCGAACGCGTTGGTCGACGGGTTCTGGTAGGCCGCCTGCACGTAGGTGAAGTGGCGGCCGGACCCGCGGAAGCCGGGGACCCTGGCTTCGCGCATCACCCACGAGATGAAGGCCGCCGACCACGGCGTGTCCACCACGAAACCGCGGCAGGCCTCGGCCTGCGGTCCGGTCGCCGAGGCGTACAGGCAGTCGGTCGCGCCGCGGCGGTGGCCGATCGCGGCGAGCAGGCCGCTGTCGCGCCAGTAGCGTGCGACGCGCTGCCAGGCGCGGTCATCGCCGATCGACAGCAGCGACGACTCGGCTTCCATCACCGGCGCGTTCGCCAGCCGGCCGTTGCGATCGATGAAAGGGCGATACCACATCAGGTGCTCGCGGCAGGCGACCGCCGCGATGCGGGTGGCGACGTCCGACGGTGTCTGTTGCGACAACTGCGGGCAGGCATCGGCCGCGAACGCGGCACCGGAGGTCAGCAGCAGGAGGGGCAGCAACAGCCATGCACGCATCAGAGGGTCCTTGGGGGTCGGTGATCCTTCTTACGCATCATGCCGCATCGGCAGGACACCACGTCATCACGCGGAATGAAGGTATGGGAAAGGTCTGGAGCGAAGGTGGCGCCAGCTTGACCTCAATCGTGGTTGAGGGCGCACCGTGGAGAACCCGCCACATCCGGAACCGACATGTCCGCCTCCCTCATCGACACGACGCTGTACCTGCGACGACTCGGCTACGACCGGCCCCCGCCGCCGACGCTGGACACCCTGCGCACGCTGCAGTGGCGGCACACGGCGGCGTTTCCCTTCGAAACGCTGGCGACGCTGCTGCGCCAGCCGGTACCGATGGAACTGCACGCCATCGAGCGCAAGCTGCTGCACGAAGGGCGGGGCGGCTACTGCTACGAACTCAACCGCATGTTCCTGGCGCTGCTGTCGACGCTCGGGTACGCCGCACGTGGCATCACCGGGCGTGTCGTGATGGGCGAGGCGGAGGGCGCCGTCACGGCGCGTACCCACCTGCTGTCGCTGGTGACCGTCGACGGCGTGCGCTACACCGTCGATGTCGGCTTCGGCGGCATGGTCCCGACCGCGCCGTTGCGGCTGGACCGCGAGGACGCACAGTCCACGCCGCATGAGCCCTATCGCATCGTGCGCCGCGGCGACTCGCGTCTCCTGCAGGCGCAGGTGGCCGGCGAATGGCGCGCGCTGTACGTCTTCGACCTGCAGCCCCAAACCGAGATCGACTACATCGTCGGCAACTGGTACGTCAGCACGCATCCGGACTCGCCATTCCTGGACCAGCTGCGCGTGGCGCGCACCGGCCCGGGCTGGCGCAGGACGCTGGGAAACGGCAGTGTCGCCCTGCACCGCATCGGCCACGCAAGCGAGCGGCGCGCGCTGGTGGACGCGGAAGACGTGATCGCCGAGCTGCGGGACGGCTTCGGCATCCGCGCGCCCGACCATCCCGCGCTGGTGCCGGCGATCGCGCGGTGGCTGCAGGCGCATGCGCACGCCGACGCCTGAGCGGCGCGAGGTCGGCGCTGGTCGCGCGAAGGTCTCCACGGGTAAGCTCGCGCCTTCCCACCCTTGGATCGCGCATGCGTTTTCTTCTGCGAACCCTGCTGCTGCCGCTGGTCGCACTGTCGGCGCACGCCGCCAGCGCCGACCGCCGCATCGCCATCACCATCGACGACCTGCCGTGGCAGCGCATGGACAAGACGCCGCCGGCGGAACTGGCATCGCGCCACGCGCAACTGATGGCGCAGTTGAAGCAGGCCGGCGTGCCGGTGGTGGGCTTCGTCAACGAAGGCAAGCTGGAGGTCGAGGGCCAGGTGCAGCCGTCGCGCGTGGCGATGTTGCGCGACTGGCTCGACGCGGGTTACGAGCTGGGCAACCACACGCACGGCCACCTCGATGCGCATGCGGTGGGGTTGCCGGCGTTCCAGCAGGACATCCTCGATGGCGAACGCGTGCTGCGGCCGTTGCTGGCCGAGCGTGGCCAGGTGCCGCGCTGGTTCCGCCATCCCTACCTGCGCGCCGGTCGCACGCCCGAGGAGCGCGCCACGCTGTCCGCCTTCCTCGGCGACCACGGGTACCGCATCGCGCCGGTGACCGTCGACAACGGCGAGTGGGTGTGGGCCTTCGCCTACGCCAACGTACTCGACGGCCAGCCCGACACGCCCGAACGCGCCGCCACGCTGGAGCGGCTGCGTCGAGGCTATGTGCCCTACATGCTCAACAAGGTCGATTACTACGAAGCGCAGTCGCAGGCCCTGCTGGGTTATGCGCTGCCGCAGGTATGGCTGCTGCACGCCAACGAGTTGAATGCGGCCGCCTACGCGGAGCTGGTGGCCGGCGTGCAGCGTCGCGGTTACCGCGTGGTGACGCTGGACGAGGCGATGCGCGATCCGGCCTACGCGCGTGGCGAGGACGGGTACAACGGCCGTTACGGCCCGAGCTGGCTGCATCGCTGGGCGATGGCCGAGAAGAAGCCGAGGGATTTCTATGCCGGCGAGCCGGGAGTGCCGGGCTGGGTGCTGACGCTGGCGGGCGTGGAATCGGAATAACTGGCCCACCATGCCGCGTTTCCGCGTTGGTCACGCTGGACCAGGGCGGGCCGCATCGCATGCCAGGCAGGGCGCAACCACAGCGTGCCGGGAGCGGGAACATGCAGAAGAAGGTGGACCTGTCGACCTGCCAGGGGCATCTGGTGGAAGTGGTGCTGGAGCGCGCCGGCGAACGCGAGCCCTGGTCGCTGGCCGTACGGGTGCGCGATGCCGGCGGCGACTGGAGCGACAACCTCTGGGTCGACGACCGGCATGCCTACTTCACCTGCTACGACGCGCTGGCGGCCTGCAAGGCACGGGCGCAGCACGTCATCGATGCCCGCCGGCAGATCCGCACCGGCTAGTCTTCGCGCCGCAGCGTGGCCAGTTTCAGGAACGCCTCGTGCTGGTAGCGGCTCATGCGCAACTGCTGGCCGGTGTCCATCGTCACCACGTGGTAACCGTTGAACCACGGATGGATGTCCTTTACCCGGCGGATGTTGATGATGGCCGAGCGGTGCACGCGGGCGAAGCGGCGCGGATCCAGGCGCGCGGCCAGCGCGGCCATGGTCTCGCGCAGGTCATGCACGCGGTCGGCCAGGTGCAGGCGCACCGTGTTGCCGCTGGCCTTGATCCAGACGATGTCGTCCACGTCGACCAGCACGACGCGTTCGTCCTCGCGCACGGGCACCCGTTCCAGATAGGCGTCGCGCTGCTGCAGCGACGCCAGCGCCTGCATGATGCGCGACGTCGTGTCGGCATCCGCACCCTGTGCGGTGGCCAATCGCTGCTTCGCGCGGCGCAGCGTCTCCGCGAAGCGGTCGCGGCTGAACGGCTTCACCAGGTAGTCCACCGCGTTCGCCTCGAACGCGCGCACTGCGAACTGTTCGTAGGCGGTGACGAAGATCGTCGCCGGCATGCGGGCCGCGCCGATCGTCGCCACCACATCCAGGCCGGTGATGGCCGGCATCTGGATATCCAGGAACACCAGATCGGGCGACAGGTCGCGGATCGCGGCCACGGCGGACACCCCGTCGCCGCACTCGCCGGCGACATCGATGTCGGGATCCTCGCGCAGCAGCCGCACCACCGCATGGCGCGCGATCGGCTCGTCGTCGACGACCAGCGCGGTGAGGCTCATGCCGGCACGTGCTCCGGCAGCACGTCCGCATCAAGGTCGCGGAACGGCAGGCGCAGCCTGCAGGCCACGCCGCGCGGGACGATCAGGTCCAGCCGCAGGCTGGCGTCGCCGCCGTAGAGTTCGCGCATGCGCAGGCGCGTGTTCGACAGGCCGATGCCATGCCCGCCGGCGTGGCCGCCTTCGTCCAGCGTGCTGTTGTAGTTGCGCACGTCGATGCACAGCTGGTTGCCTTCGCGCCGGCAGTCGACCTCGACGCAGTCCTCGCCGACGTGCTGGCCGATGCCGTAGCGGATCGCGTTCTCCACGATCGGTTGCAGCACCAGGCTGGGGACGGCGGCGTCGAGGACGTCCGGCGCGACGTGGATGCGCGTGGTCAGCCGGTCCTTGAAGCGACGGCGCTGGATGCCGAGGTACAGCTCGAGCAGTTCCAGTTCGCGCCGCAACGGGATTTCCTGGCCGTCGTAGTCCTCCAGGAACGCGCGCAACAGTTCGCTCAGGCGCAGCAGCATGTCCTCCGCCGACAGCGTGTCCTCGTCGAGCAGGGTGATGATGGCGTGCAGCGTGTTGAACAGGAAGTGCGGCTGCAGCTGGGTCTTCAGCACCTGCAGCCGCGACTGCGCGAGTTCGGTCGCCAGCCGACTGGCTTCCAGTTCGCGGCGCGCCTTCTCGGCGTGGAACTGGATGGCCTGCTGGATGGCGAACAGCATCCAGTAGGTCAGCAGGCCGATGGCGAAGTGCTGCTCGAGGAAATAGCCGAGCTGTTCAAAGAAGCCGCTGGGTTCGAACAGCGTGGAGACCAGCGCGCCGATCATCATCGCGAGGAAGGTCGTGCACAGGCTGGCCACCAGTTGCTTGCCCAGCCCGCGGAAGCGCAGCGTGCCGCGTACCGGATAGCGCTCGGCCAGGCGGAACACGAGGGGCGCCAGCGCCGCCCACGTGTACCACTGGATCAACGACCAGCGGATCAGGTCCCACAGCGGCCAGCTGGGACGTGACAGGCCGCTGTTGAGCTTGTTCTGCAGGGTGAACAGCAGCGCGACCGCCGTCCACAGGGCCAGGTAACGGAACAGGCCGATCTCGGTGCTGCCCAGACGGATTTTCATGCGGACCTCCCAATCGGCGTCCGCATCGTAAGGGCCGCGCGCGGGCGGCGGGAAGCCATCGGGAGGCCGACTACGATTCGCCACGGCGGCACGACGATTCGTCACGGATCCGTTGCCGCCCTGTCCGGACAGGCGCGAGATGCGCTCGCCCCGCACGCGATCCCGCGTCGCCGGTGGCGACCTCATCACCGGAGATCACGCCATGCACCGCCTGTCCGTCGTCGTCCTGCTTATCGCCGCCAGTCCGATCGCCGCCCTCCAAGCGGCTGAGCGCACGCACTATCTGTACGTCGTGAACCGCGCCCACGATGGGATCGTGTCGATGTCCGCGGCGCCGGCCGGCGTCGACGACCCTCGCGAAATCCTCGCCGGCGCCCGACTGGCCGGCGGCGGCGATGCCGCCACCGTCGAGATCCGGAGCGAGGGCTGCGTGCACGACCTCCGGATCGTCTTCGCCAATGGTCGACGCGCGCTGTATCCGGCCTTCGACCTGTGCCGTGCAGGCGGCCTGCGGGTGATGCCGCTTCCAGCCCGCGACGCGAAGATGCGACTGGCCGGCACGCGGGCGCAGGAACGGACCGTCGCCGACTGAGTCAGACCCGTCCCGCCGCCGCCAACGCCGCGAACTCTTCGTCGGTGAACAGCCGCGAGCGCACCAGGAAGCGCACACCCTCGCCGTTCTCCAGCGAGAACATGCCGCCGCGCCCGGGCACCACGTCGATGACCAGCTGGGTGTGTTTCCAGTAGGCGAACTGCGTGGGACTGATGTGGAAGCCGGCGCCGCCGATGTCGCCCAGATGCACGTCGCGGTCGCCGAGGATGAAGTCGCCGACCGGGTAGCACATGGGCGAGGAGCCATCGCAGCAGCCACCCGACTGATGGAACAGCACGGCCCCGTGCCGGGCCTGCAGGCGCGCGATCAATGCCAGCGCCGCCGGCGTGGCCGTCACCTGCGGCGGCGGGGAGACGCGGGGCGTGGCGTGCATGGTCGGAACCCCGGCTGCGCTCAGGCGGCGAAATCCAGCACGACGCGTCCCTCGATCGCGCCGGCATGCATGCGGGCGAACACCTCGTTGATGTTCTCCAGCCGGTCGGTCGCCACCGTGGCCGCCACCTTGCCCATCGCGGCGAATTCCAGCGATTCCTGCAGGTCCAGCCGCGTGCCCACGATGGAGCCGCGCACGGTGATGCCGTTGAGCACCATGCCGAAGATGTCCAGCGGGAACTGGCCCGGCGGCAGGCCGTTGAGCGAGACCGTGCCGCCACGGCGGACCATGCCGATGGCCTGTTCGAACGCCTTTGGCGAAACCGCGGTGACCAGTGCGCCGTGTGCGCCGCCGATCTCCTTCTTCAGGTAGGCGACCGGGTCGGTCGTCTTCGCGTTGACGGCGACGGTGGCGCCCAAGCGGCGGGCGAGGTCGAGCTTGGCGTCGTCGACATCGACGGCCGCCACGTTCAGGCCCATCGCCTTCGCGTACTGCACGGCCATGTGGCCGAGCCCGCCGATGCCGGAAATCACCACCCAGTCGCCGGGCCGGGTGTCGGTGACCTTGAGGCCCTTGTACACGGTCACGCCGGCGCAGAGGATCGGCGCCACCTCGACGAACCCGATGTTCGCCGGCAGGTGGCCGACGTAGCCGGCATTGGCCAGCGCGTATTCCGCGAAGCCACCGTTGACCGAGTAGCCGGTGTTCTGCTGCGTCTCGCACAGCGTTTCCCAGCCGCCGAGGCAGTGCTCGCAATAGCCGCAGGCGGAGTACAGCCACGGAATGCCGACGCGGTCGCCTTCTTTCACATGGCTGACCCCGGCGCCGACCGCAACCACGTGACCCACGCCCTCATGGCCGGGTATGAACGGCGGGGTGGGCTTCACGGGCCAGTCGCCCTCGGCGGCGTGCAGGTCGGTGTGGCAGACGCCGCAGGCTTCGATCCTGACCAGGATGTCGCCGGCGGCCGGACGCGGCACCGGCACCTCCTCGATCACCAGCGGTTTGCCGAATTCCCGCACGACGGCGGCTTTCATGGTGCTGTCCATGGTCGGTTCCCAATGAAGTGAGGATGGCCACGCTACGACGAACGCGTGGCCGTGACGTTGATTGCGATCAATCCCGTGTGCGTGCGCGATGCCGCCGGTCGGACGGCAGCGCGCATGCGATGTCAGAAGAAGCCCAGTGCCTTCGGCGAGTAGCTGACCAGCAGGTTCTTCGTCTGCTGGTAGTGGTCGAGCATCATCTTGTGGTTCTCGCGACCGATGCCCGACTGCTTGTAGCCGCCGAACGCTGCGTGCGCCGGATAGGCGTGGTAGCAGTTGGTCCACACGCGGCCTGCCTGGATCGCCCGGCCCATGCGGTACAGGCGCGATGCGTCGCGGCTCCACACGCCCGCGCCCAGGCCGTACAGCGTGTCGTTGGCGATGGCCAGCGCCTCGGCTTCGTCCTTGAAGGTGGTCACCGACACCACCGGCCCGAAGATCTCCTCCTGGAAGATGCGCATGCGGTTGTGGCCCTTGAAGACGGTCGGCTTCACGTAGAAGCCGCCGGCCAGGTCGCCATCGAGCACGGCCTGCCCGCCGCCGGCCAGGATGTCGGCGCCTTCCTGCCGGCCGATGTCGATGTAGCTCAGGATCTTCTCCAGCTGTTCGCCGGAGGCCTGCGCACCGACCATCGTGTTGGGGTCCAGCGGGTTGCCCTGCTTGATCGCGGCGACGCGCGCGAGCACCTTCTCCATGAAGCGGTCGTAGATCGATGCCTGCACCAGAGCGCGGGACGGACACGTGCAGACTTCGCCCTGGTTGAAGGCGAACATCACGAAGCCTTCCACCGCCTTGTCGAGGAAGTCGTCGTCCTCGGCCATGACGTCGGCGAAGAAGATGTTCGGCGACTTGCCGCCCAGTTCCAGCGTCACCGGGATCAGGTTCTGGCTGGCGTACTGCATGATCAGCCGGCCGGTGGTGGTCTCGCCGGTGAACGCGATCTTGGCGATGCGCGGGTTGGAGGCCAGCGGCTTGCCCGCCTCCAGGCCGAAGCCGTTGACCACATTCAGCACGCCCGGCGGCAGCAGGTCGCCGATTACCTCCATCAGCACCAGGATCGAGGCCGGCGTCTGTTCGGCCGGCTTCATCACCACGCAGTTGCCGGCGGCCAGCGCGGGCGCCAGCTTCCAGCACGCCATCAGCAACGGGAAGTTCCACGGGATGATCTGGCCGACCACGCCCAGCGGCTCATGGAAGTGGTAGGCGATGGTGTCGGCGTCGATCTCGCCGATGCTGCCTTCCTGCGTGCGGATGGCGCTGGCGAAATAGCGGAAGTGGTCCACGCACAGCGGGATGTCCGCGTTGAGCGTCTCGCGGATCGGCTTGCCGTTGTCCCAGGTCTCGGCGTGGGCCAGCAGTTCCAGGTTCTGCTCGATGCGGTCGGCGATCTTCAGCAGCACGTTGGCGCGGTCGGTGGTGGATGTCCTGCCCCACGCCTCCTTCGCGGCATGGGCGGCATCGAGCGCCAGTTCGATGTCCTCGGCGTTGGAGCGCGGCACCCGGGTGAACACTTTGCCGGTCACCGGCGTCGGGTTGTCGAAATACTGGCCCGAACGGGGCTCGACCCACTGGCCGCCGATGAAGTTGCCGTAGCGCAGCTTGAAGAGGGCGGAGGGATCGACGGCCTGGGGGCGGGGCGAGGCAACTGCGTTCATCGGAAACTCCATGCAAAGGTGGACCCGGTGCGGGTGCGTCCCTCCGACGCAGGCGGCGTGCCAGATCCGCGTGCTGCGGCGCGTCACGGCGGCGGGCGGCATGGCGGCTGGCATCGATGCGCGCTCCTGCGGCATCGCAGCATCGAAAGCGATTGCAGGCTGTCGCAGCCTGTGGTGTGTATCGGAACAGCGGGCGGTCGGGTTGTCGCAGAATGCGACACATCGCCGGCAGGGCAGGACGATGGCGCATACACGGATTTCCCCTGGCAACGACTCGCTGCTCGAGGCGCGACGCGCGTTCTTCGAAGCCGGGCGCACGCCGGTCGGCCAGGTGCCGGGCGCCATCCTGCAGTCGTGGCGCCGCTGCCGGGGCCTGGGGCTGGCGGCGAACGCGCGGCCGGCGATCGAGCCCATCGACGCGCCGCGCCTGCGCGCGATGCGCGAGCAGCACGAGCGCCTGTGGCGGCTGGCACGGGCCGAGGTGGAAATGCTCGCGGCGGATGCGACCAACACCGGCAGCATCGCCATCCTGACCGATGCGGAGGGCTGGATTCTGGACGCGGAAGGCAGCGACGCTTTCCTCGACAAGGCCGGGCGCGTGGCGCTGATGCCCGGCGCGTGCTGGAGCGAGGCGCGCGTGGGCACCAACGCCATCGGCACCGCCATTGCCGATGGACGGGCGGTGGAGGTGCGGGGTGCCGAGCATTACGCCGCGCCGCATCGCATCCTCAACTGCGCCGCGGCGCCCATTTTCGACCCCTACGGCCGTCTGGTCGGCGTGCTGGACATCTCCGGCGACGCCGCGGTCGCGCAGGTGCATGCGCTCGGGCTCGCGCAACTGGCGGTGGCCCACATCGAGCACCGCTACTTCGACGAGGGCATCGCGGAGGCCGACCTGCTGCGCGTACACAGCAATCGCGCGCTGCTGGGGACGGCCCGCGAGGGGCTGCTCGCCTTCCGCAACGGGCGGCTGGTCGCGGCCAACCGCGTGGGCCTGGCGCTGTTCGGGCTGGAGCGCGGCGACCTGGGACGCGCGCCGTACGAGGCGCTGTTCGACGGGGCGGTTTCGCGGTTGCGCGACGACGGCGCAGTGCACGACCGCACCGGCCGCGTGCTGTATGGCCACGTGGACGAACCCACCCGTACCCGCCGCGCGCGTGCAGCATCACCCATCACGGTCTCCGCTGCGGTGGCGGGCACGGAAGCCGACGCGCCGCTGTTCGACGCGACCCGCCAGGCCGATCTGGAGCGGGCGCGACGCGTGCTCGACGCGGGTATCCCGGTGCTGGTGCTGGGCGAGACCGGCACGGGCAAAGAGGTGTTCTCGCGCGAGCTGCACCGACGCTGCGCGCGTGCCGGACGGCCGTTCGTGGCGGTCAATTGCGCCGCGTTGCCGGAAGGGTTGATCGAAGCGGAACTGTTCGGCTACGAGAGCGGGGCCTTCACCGGGGCGCGCAAGGACGGCAACGCGGGCCTGTTGCGCCAGGCCGAGGGCGGCGTGCTGTTCCTGGACGAGATCGGCGACATGCCGATGGCGCTGCAACCGCGCCTGCTGCGCGTGCTGCAGGACCGCGAGCTGTCGCCGCTGGGCGGCGGCAAGCCGGTGAAGCTGGACTTCGCCCTCGTCTGCGCGACCCACCGCGACCTGGAGACCGCCGTCGCCGAGGGCCGCTTCCGTGCGGACCTGTACTACCGCATTTCCCACCACATCGTCGCGCTGCCACCGCTGCGCGACGCCACCGACCGCGATGAACGGGTGCGGACGCTGTGGCAGCGCATCGGTCAGGGTCGCCGACTGACGCCGGCGGCGCAGGACGCGCTGTCGCGTTACGCGTGGCCAGGCAACCTGCGCCAGCTGGTCGCCAGCCTGCGCACGCTCGCGGCGCTGAGCGAGCCCGGCAGCGAGATCGACGTGGACGCGCTGCCGGCCTACCTGCGCACGTCGCTGCTTGCGGTCGCCGTGGTCGCGGCGGCGGACGCCGACCTGGACGCGATCACGTTGGCCAGCATGCGCGCGGCGGTGGAGGGCTGCGATGGCAACATCGCGCGGGCGGCCCGCCGGCTGGGCATCAGCCGGAGCACGCTGTACCGCCGGCTGGGCGCCGGCCTGCGTACCCGCTGAGCAGGACGTTCGAACATGCCGCGTTCGCTGACCGACGATATCGATGCTTTCCTCGCCGCGCTGCCACGGCCGCAGCAGGCCTGCGTGCGGCGCTTGCGCGCCGTGATCCTGGCCGCCGATCCCCGCATCGGCGAGGGCATCAAGTGGAATGCGCCGAGCTTCCACCTCGGAGGCCGCCACTTCGCGACGATGCAACTGCGGCGTGCGGACCGCATGCTGCTGGTGCTGCACCTGGGCGCGGGCAAGCGTGCGCTGCCGAAGGACGCCATCGCCGATCCGCACCGGCAGCTGGCCTGGCTGGGTGCGGATCGCGCGACCTGGTCGTTCGCAGACCTCACGGACGTGGAGGCGCGGGCCGCCGGGCTGCAGGACTTGCTGAGGCAGTGGATGGCGCACGTGTGAGCGCCGTTCCGCGCGATGCACGGGCGCGGACGGCGATCGGTGCCACGCGCAGCACGGCCATCGACACACGCCCGTGACGGCCGCTGCGGCGACACGGGTCTTCTCCACGGTCAGCCTGCTGGAAGACGTGCGGCCGTTGGCGCTCGGGCCGGCGGCGGAGTGGAGGCCTCAGCGCACCACGACGAGGCGACGCGGTGGCGGCTCCTCGCGCTGGAACAGCACGCGCTCGGGACGGTGCAGGGCGTAGCCCTGGCCGTAGTCCACGCCCAGCGAACGCAGCGCGTCGCAGATCTTCGGGCTGGCCACCCATTCGGCCACGACCTTCAGGCCGCGCTGGTGGCCGATCTGCGCGATGGCGCTGACGATGGTGCGGCTCATCGGGTCGGTCTCGAGGTCGCGGATGAAGCTGCCGTCGATCTTGATGAGGTCCGCCGGCAGGTTCTTCAGGTAGCCGAACGACGACATGCCGGCGCCGAAGTCGTCCAGCGCGATGCGGCAACCGACCCGGCGCAGGCGCTCGATCACGCTCACCACCTTCAGCAGGTTGCGCACCGCGACGGTCTCGGTGATCTCGAAGCACAGGGCATGCGGCGGCACGCCGTATTCGGTGATGCGGGCGAGGATGAAGTCGGCCAGGCCCTCGTCTTCGATGCTGGCGCCGGACAGGTTGATCGCGCAGGTGCCCAGGCGCATGCCGGAGTGGTGCAGCTCGCCGAAGTGCGCCAGTGCGTTGCCGATCACCCAGCGGTCGATGGCCGGCATCAGGCCATAGCGTTCGGCGGCGGGCAGGAACGCGCCCGGCAGGACGATGCCGCCGTCCTCGTCGCGCAACCGCAGCAGCAGTTCGATGCTGTGGGCGGTGTCGCGGCCGTCGAGCGGCACGATCTCCTGGTAGTCGAGCAGCAGCCGGTCCTGCTCCATCGCCCAGCGCAGGCGGTTGGCCCACTCCATCTCGCCGTGCCGCCGCGTGGTCTCGTTGTCCTCGCGGTACATGTGCACGCGGTTGCGGCCGTTCTCCTTGGCCAGATAGCAGGCGGTATCCGCCCACGCCAGCAGGTCCTTCAGCGTCGGCTCCTGCTGGTCCACCACCACCACGCCGATGCTCGCGCTGACCGTGTAGGTGCGGTCCTGCCAGACGAACATCAGCGCCTCGATGCGCTCGCGCAGGCGCTCGGCCAGCGCGCGCGCGCCCTCGGCATCGACGTGGAACGCCATCAGGCCGAACTCGTCGCCACCGAGTCGCGCCAGTACGTCGCCGCCCCGCAGCTGCTGGCGCATCGCCAGCGCGAGCTGCGCGAGCAGCTGGTCGCCGGCCATGTGGCCGGAGACGTCGTTGATCAGCTTGAACTGGTCGAGGTCGATGTACAGCAGTGCGCAGGGGTCGCAGACGGCGCGGCCCTTGCGTTCGCCGAGCGCTTCTTCCACGCGGCGTTCGAACTCGCGCCGGTTGCACAGTTCGGTCAGCGCGTCGTGGGTGGCCTGGTAGCTGAGCCGTTCGGTCAGTTCGCGCTGCTCGGAGATGTCGGTGGCGACCATGAGCAGGTGCGGAACGCCCTCCACGTCGACCTGCGCGATCGACGCGCTCGCCCAGAAGGCGCCGCCATCCGGGCTCAGCAGCACCGCTTCCAGGTTGCCCCAGTCGTTGCCGATGGCGGCGGCGTCGCGCGCGCGCGCCTGGAGCTGCGGATCGGAGAACAGCGTGGACAGCGGCAGGCCGGTGGTATCGCCCAGGCGAAGCCGGGCCGCCTGGTTGACGTAGACGATGCGGCCATCGCGCGCGTCGGCCAGCAGCACCAGCGCGGGCAGCAGCTCGTTGAGCGCGCGGAAACGCAGTTCGCTCTCGCGGTAGCGCTGGCTCATCTGCTGCCCGAGCGCCACCGCGCGCCGGCGTGTGGCCGTCAGCGACCAGGCGAGCGCAGCCAGCAGCAGGCTGATGACGCCGCCACCGGCCAGGATGGCCTGCAGGCGCCCGCTGTCGAGCGGCTGCGGACGCGGCTGCATCTCCAGCCGCCATTGCCGGCCGCCAAAGTCCAGCCTGCGCACCTGCGCCGGCTGGCCCGTCGCCACGGCGGTGGCGGAGTCGTAGAACGGTTGCGCGTCCGCAGTGGCGTCGTACAGCCGCACGCGGAAGCCGTCCAGCACCGCGCCGGCCATCGCTGTCTCGATCAGCGGTTGCAGGCGGATGCCGATGGCCAGCGCGCCGATCTCGCGCGCGCGGCGCTGGTTCGGCGTGCCCGGCGTGGGGCCGTCGGAGTACACCGGCAGCCGCAGCGTCACGCCCAGCGGATTCTGTCCGGCCGGCGTGGTCTGCCGCAGCGCGAACGGCGCGGAGATCACCACAGTGTCGGTATCGCGCGCGCGCAGCAGGGCCGCCAGGTTCGCCTTCTGGGTGACCATGTCGAAGCCGATCAGCGACGTGTTCGCCTGGTAGGGAGCGACGAATTCGTAGCGGTACGAGACCTGGTCGGCCAGCGGCTGGTCGACCGGCAGGCGGCGTGCGAACGCCACCGAGGTGTAGGCCCCCGGGGCGAGCGGGCTGCGCAGGCTGGCGTGGTACTGGCTGAAGCGCGCCTGGTCCATCTGGTCGTTGGCCAGGTACAGCGTCTGCATGGCGCGCAGCATCGACGCGGCCTGCTCCAGCGGCACGCGCAGCTGGGACACGCCGGCATCGGCCAGCGCACGGTGGGCCTCTTCCGCGCGCTCCTGCAGATCGCGCCATTCGCGCTGGGCCACGATCGCGGTGCACGCCAGGCCCAGCAGCAGGACAGCCGCCGCCCACGCCCGCGGCGACAGGCCGGCGCGGCGGGAAGACGGAGCCGGTGACGCCGGGGCGTCGCCGGGATGGGCGGGGGTGGAATCCACCTGGGCCTTGATCCTGCGTGAGGGGAGGGCGATCCGACCGGAGCCGACCCCAAGGGGATGCAGGCTTCGTGCCACACGGGGTCGCGTGCCGGAACACCGGATCTTCGGGCCCACCATTCGTGCCGGAGGATTTCCGGGCGCCGGCGGAGGGACCGTATGGGTCACTATCGGCCCGGCGATGGCGTTCTTGACGCGGACGCACCCGCGGGGCCCGGGATACAGGCCGGGGTTATGCCAGGGGATGAATGGGCGAAGGCGTGCTGGCGTGCCGTGGGGCGACCGGCCGGGGCAGCGGATGGGCCCGTTCCAGAACGTCCAGCGCCTGCGACAGCAGCGCCAGGTCCTGCAGGACGCCCAACTGGTCGACGAGTCGGGAGACATGCCGCAGGTTCATCACGCCGTGCTCGCCCATCGACGGGCGCACGTGCAGCTTGCGCAACGCGCTCAGCTGCATGCGCAGCCGTCGCGATCGCCGGCGCCAGTCGTGCAGGTCGTCGACGGCGCCCGAGGCGAGCGCCGTGGCCTGGGCCCGCGCCTGCCGGCTTGCCGAGCGCCCCAGCGCCTCGCGCAGGTCGCTGCTGCGGAGCCGATGCCAGGTCAGCTGCTGCAGCCGCTCGGCCTGCCGATGCGCCTGCGCCTGCCGGCGCACCAGGCCCGGATCCTCGCGCAGCGCGTCGGCGAGCCGGTGCCGCTGGCGTTCGGCCAGCAGCGGCAACAGGGATTCCCACGTAGCGCGTTCGTCGGCATCCGCCTCGCTCGCCAGTTGCCGTGCCGTGTCCTGCACCACTTGGCCGTCGCGCAGTGCGGAGAGATCCTTGGCCAGCAGGCGCAGTTCATGGTCGATGGCATCGACGGCGTCCTTGCCCAGCCTGCGCCGGCCCAGCGCCAGTAGCGAACGCAGGCGGCGGACGCTCTTGCGCGCTTCGTGCACGCCGGCCGGATCGGCGGGCGCGATCGCCAGCGCCGCGGCCAGCGCCCGCGCGTCGCGGACGGCGAGCGCGGCGGCACGTTCACCGATTCGGAAGGCGTCGGCGCGAGGGCGCATGGGCGGCCACCATGGCGGGAGGCCGACAGTCTAGATCCCGGCAACCCGGTATCCGGTGTGCCGCCGGACTGAACGCGTGCCGCTCGTCGGCTGGCGACCGGATTGGCAGCAAGGGCGCAAAAAGGTATAAATCGTTTATACGATTCAAGGGTGTGCCGTGGCCAAGTCCCGCAAGACGCGCGAAGCCGGGGGTGCCGGCGAGGCCGCAGACGCCTCGCCGGCGAAGCTGGTCCGCGACAGCTTCACCATGCCGGCCGACGATTTCGCCCTGGTCGATGTCCTCAAGGGCCGCGCGCTGCAGGTGCAGCGTCCGGCGAAGAAGAGCGAGTTGTTGCGTGCCGGCCTGCAAGCGCTGTCCGCGCTGTCACCGCAGGCGCTGGCCCAGGCGCTGGATGCGCTGACGCCGGTCAAGGCCGGTCGCCCGAAGAAGAAGTAGAAAAAAGACCGCCGCGTCCGCGCGGCACCCCTGTTGTCCTGTCCATGCGTCGAGACGCGTGGCGTCTCCCGTTCCGGATGTGTCGTCGATGAACGTTGCCGCCTTCCTCCGCCGCCACCGCGTGGCGGTCCTGTTGTCCCTGCTGCTGCTCGCGCCGATGCTGGTGGCCTCGTCGCACGTGCCCGCACGCGCCGATGCGGCCATCGAGATCCGTGCGGGCTATCGCGTGCAGGATCTCGACTGGGTCGATCCCGCGCGCGGACGCGCCGTGCCGGTGAAACTGTTCTGGCCGGATGCGGCGCGCACCGGCAAGGTGCCGCTGGTGGTGTTCTCGCACGGCATCGGCAGCGCACGGGACGGCTACACCTACCTTGGCCACTACTGGGCGAAGCACGGCATCGCCAGTCTCCACGTGCAGCACGTCGGCAGCGATCGCACGCTATGGCAAGGCAACCCGCTCGAACTCGTCTCGCGCTTCCAGCGGGCTGCGGGCGAGACCGAAGCCGTGGCGCGCGTGCGCGACCAGCGGTTCGCCCTCGACAGCGCACTGGCCGGCGAATGGGGCAAACACATCGACCGCACGCGCATCGTCGCCGCCGGCCATTCCTACGGCGCCAACACCACGCTGCTGGCGGCCGGCGCGCGCGTGGTGCGCGAAGGCAGGACGATCGACCTGCGCGATCCGCGCTTCACCGCGGCCATCGTCATCTCCGCGCCGCCGTTCTACGGCGACGACGACGTCCGGCCGATCCTCGCCGGCATCACCATTCCCACGCTGCACGTCACCACGGCCGACGACATCATCCGCATCCCGGGGTTCGGCTCGGGGGTGGGCGACCGGCTGAAGGTGTTCGACGCCACCGGCGGTGCGCACAAGGTGCTGGCGGTGTACCGGCACGGCACCCACAACGTGTTCACCGACCACCGCTACTTCGATTCGCGCGAGGTCAGCGAGCAGGTCAAGCAGGCGACCGAGTCGCTGTCGCTGGCCTTCATCGATGCCGCCTACGGTGGATCGACCGGTGAGCTGGCGCAGTGGCGTGCGGGCCATCGCGCGCTGCTGGCGCGCTACGACGCCCGCTGACTCAGGTCGTCGACCAGACGGCCAGTTCGTAGCCGTCGGGATCGGTGAACTGGAAGCGGCGTCCGCCCGGGAAGGCGAAGATCGGCTTGGTGACGTGGCCACCGGCCTTTTCCACCTGTGCCAGGCTGTCTTCCAGCGCGGTCGAATACAGCACCACCAGCGCGCCGCCGGGCTGCGGCGCGCCCTGCGCGAAGCCGCCGGTCAGGCGGCCGTCGCGAAATTCGCAGTAGTCCGGGCCGTAGTCCTGGAACGTCCAGCCGAATGCGCCGCCGTAGAACGCCTTCGACGCGGCGATGGAGGCGACGTTGAACTCGATGTAGTCGATGCGGTGATGGTGCTCGGCGGCGCTCATGGCGGGTGTCCGTGGAAGAGGCCGACAGTCTGCGGCAGTCGGCGCGTCGCCGTCTTGGCGAAATCGGACAGTCAGCGCGCGACCTGCGCCAGCAGCTGCGTCGGCGTCAGGCCGGTGAGGCGACGCGCATCGCCAGCGAGTTGCGCGGCGTCGTAGTAACCGGCGTCCAAGGCCGTTTCCACCAGCGTCGCGTCGTCGCGATGCATGCGCAGGAAACGCTGCAGCCGCAGGATGCGCGCCAGCAGTTTCGGTCCGTAGCCGAACGCTTCGTCGCACCGGCGCAGCAAGGTGCGCTCGGCGATGCCGAGGTCGCGGGCCAGCCGTGCGACCGGGCCGGGTTGCGTGCGCGCCAGTCGCGCATGCACGGCCTGCATCGCATCCATGCGCGGCGGTCCGTCGGCCAGGATCCGGTCGGCGAGCCAGCCCATCGCATCGGCGTCGCGCTCCGCCATCCGGTCAGCCAGCATCGTCAGGCGAGGAACGTCGAGATCGCGCAGCTCCACGCGCTGGTTGGCGAGCGCATGCAGCGGCACGCCCAGCCAGTGCGCGGCCACCGCGGGCGCAAAACGAAGCCCCTGCACGCACTGGCCGGGCGCGATGCGGGCGTGTTGCGCGTGCGTGTCGGGCCCGGCGATGCTCAGCCGCGCGCCATCCCACAGCAGATCGACGCACGCATCCGGCAACACCAGCGCAGGCGTCGCGTGCGCGCCCTGCACATAGTCCCAGCGGCACAGCAGCGACTGGCCGGAGGCGAAGTCGTGCTGTCGGTAACGGCCGCTCACCGGTCGCGCGTCAGCGTTCGGAATGTCCGCTCTCATCGTACTCGCGGCGTTCGAACAGGTGCGGCTGGATCAATTCGATGAAGGCGCGCGCCTGCGGCGACAGGAACTTGCCCTTGCGCACCACCACGCCGTAGCTGCGCGACGGGAACCATTGCGCCAGCGAGCGCGCGGCCAGCCGGTCGCGATCGCTGTCGGTCAGGCAGATCGAGGCGATGATCGAGATGCCCATGCCCATGCTGACGTACTGCTTGATGACCTCCCAGCCGCCCACCTCCAGCGCGACCGTGTAGGGCACGCGTGCCTGCTGGAACACCAGATCGACCAGCCGGTAGGTGATCAGCCGCTTCGGCGGCAGGATCAGGCCGTAGGGCGACAGATCCTCCAGGCGCAGGTCGCGCTTCTTCGCCAATGCGTGGTCGGGCGGTGTGATCAGCATCGGCTCGAACCGATAGACCGGTGCGTAGCTGAGATCCGCCGGCACGTCGAGCACGGAACCCACCGCCAGATCCACCGCATCCGAGCGCAGCAGGTCGGTGCCGTCGGCGGTGGCCGCGTTGTGCAGGGTGAGCTTCACGTCCGGGTGCTGCCGACGGAAGTGCTCCACGATCTTCGGCAGCAGGTAGAGGATGGTCGAGCTGTTGGCGGCCACGTTCAGCTCACCGGCTTCCAGTCCGCTGACCTTCTCGCGGAAGGTGGCGTCCAGCCCGTCCAGGCCGGCGACCAGCGGCTGTGCCAATTCGTACAGCAACTGACCCTCCCGGCTGGGCGACAGCCGGCGCCCGCTGCGCTCGAACAGGGTGACCCCCAGGTCCCGCTCCAGCGCCTGCAACTGCAGGGTGATGGCCGGCTGGCTGACGAAGAGTGCCTCGGCCGCCCTTGAAACCGACCCCAGGCGCACCGTCTGGCAGAAGGCCCGCAGGGGCTTCAGCCGGTCGGATTTGTAGGGAAATCGCGGAGTTGGCGCTTCTTTAGAGCTCACGATCTAGCCAATTATTAGCTGAGCTTATTTAGTGCATTGACAAAACTGTTTTGTCAAATAATTCGGATCAGGAGCACTGTGCGCCTCCAGCAAGACGCCAGGAGAGCCCCATGTCCGCCCCCGCATTCGCCCTGCCGACGCGCGATACCCGCGCCGACCGTCCCACCCCCGGCATCGCCCTGACCACTAATCTGGCGGGCCAGGACGCGCTGCTGCCGCCCGGCGTGCTGGCCTTGCTGGTCTCGCTCCATCGTGCGATCGAGCCGGAGCGACAGGCCCGCCTGGCGGCTCGCCGCGAGCGCCAGGCCTTCTTCGACGGGGGCGGCCTGCCGGATTTCCGCGACGACACCCGCGCGATCCGCGAGGGCGACTGGACGGTGGCGCCGGTGCCGAACGCGCTGCAGGACCGCCGCGTGGAGATCACGGGCCCGGTCGACCCGAAGATGGTCATCAACGCGCTGAACTCGGGCGCGAAGGTGTTCATGGCCGACTTCGAGGATTCCACCTCGCCGACCTGGCAGAACCTGCTGACCGGCCAGCGTGCGCTGGTCGGCGCGGTCGCCGGGGACCTGACCTTCACGGGCGACAACGGCAAGCACTACGCGCTGAAGCCGCAGGACGAGCAGGCGGTGCTGCTGGTGCGCCCGCGTGGCTGGCACCTGGACGAGAAGCATGTACTGATCGATGGCGCGCCGATCGCCGGTGGCCTGTTCGATATCGCGGTGTTCGCCTGGCACAACGCCCGCGCGCTGCAGGCGAAGGACCGCGGCCCGTACTTCTACCTGCCCAAGCTGCAGGGCATGGAAGAGGCGGCGCTGTGGGAAACCGCGCTGTCGCACATCGAGGCCGCGCTGGGCCTGCCGCACGGGCAGATGAAGGTCACCGTGCTGATCGAGACGCTGCCGGCCGTGTTCGAGATGCACGAGATCCTGCACGCGCTGCGCGACCGCATCGTCGGCCTGAACTGCGGTCGCTGGGACTACATCTTTTCCTACCTGAAGACCTTCCGCCGCCACGCCGACAAGGTGCTGCCGGAGCGCGGCCAGGTGACGATGACGCAGCCGTTCCTGAAGGCGTACTCGGAGCTGCTGATCCAGACCTGCCACCGCCGTGGCGCGCATGCGATGGGCGGCATGGCCGCGCAGATCCCGATCAACAACGACGAGGCCGCCAACGAACAGGCGATGGCCCGCGTGCGCGCCGACAAGCTGCGCGAAGTCACCGCCGGCCACGACGGCACCTGGGTCGCGCACCCGGCGCTGATCCCGGTGGCGAAGGCGATCTTCGATGAGCACATGCCGCAGACCAACCAGCGCGGCGTGCTGCGCGAGGACGTGGCGGTCACGCGCGACGACCTGATCCGGCCATCCACGGGGACCATCACGCGCGCCGGCTTCGAAGGCAACGTCGAGGTCTGCGTGCGCTATCTGGCCGCGTGGCTGGACGGCAGCGGCTGCGTGCCGATCCACTGGTTGATGGAAGACGCCGCCACCGCCGAGATCTCGCGCACGCAGATCTGGCAGTGGCTGCACACGCCGGACGTGCACTTGTGCGACGGCACCCAGATCGACTACGCGCTGCTGCAACGCACGCTGGCCGCGCTGCCCGCGAAGCTGGGCGACCACTCTCGCCTGCCGGGCGGCGAGCGCATCTCCGAAGCCATCGCCCTGCTCGACCACCTGAGCCGCGCCGACGACCTGGCCGACTTCCTGACCCTGCCCGCGTACGACCGCATCGACTGACGTACCCCCCACCCACGACGTCCGCACGACGAAAGAGAGCCCGCCATGAGCACCAAGCAACAGCAGATCGACACCATCCAGAAAGACTGGGACAGCAATCCGCGCTGGACCGGCGTGAAGCGCGACTACGCCGCCGCCGACGTCGTCCGCCTGCGCGGCAGCCTGCAGCCGGAATACACGCTGGCGCGCCGCGGCGCGGAGAAGCTGTGGAAGCTCGTGAACGGCGAAGCGAAGAAGGGCTACGTCAACGCCTTCGGTGCGATCAGCGCCGGCCAGGCGATGCAGCAGGCCAAGGCGGGCCTGGAAGCGGTCTACCTGTCCGGCTGGCAGGTCGCCGCCGACGGCAACACCTCCGAGACCATGTACCCGGACCAGTCGCTGTACGCCTACGACTCGGTGCCGACGATGGTCCGTCGCATCAACAACACCTTCCAGCGCGCCGACGAGATCCAGTGGAAGAACATCTGCGACGGCAAGGCCGACGAGAAGGATGCGATCGACTTCTTCCTGCCCATCGTCGCCGACGGCGAAGCCGGCTTCGGCGGCGTGCTGAACGCCTACGAGCTGATGAAGAACATGATCGTCGCCGGCGCCGCAGGCGTGCACTTCGAGGACCAGCTGGCCGCGGTGAAGAAGTGCGGCCACATGGGCGGCAAGGTACTGGTGCCCACGCAGGAGGCGGTGCAGAAGCTGCAGGCCGCGCGCCTGGCCGCCGACGTGCTGGGCGTGCCCACCATCGTGCTGGCGCGCACCGATGCCGAGGCCGCCAATCTGCTGACCTCCGACTTCGATGCCAACGATCAGCCCTTCGTCACCGGCCAGCGCACCGCGGAAGGCTTCTACCGGGTGAAGAACGGCCTGGAGCAGGCGATCAGTCGCGGCATCGCCTACGCGCCCTATGCCGACCTGGTGTGGTGCGAGACCGGCACGCCGGACATCGGCTTCGCCCGCGAGTTCGCGCAAGCCGTGCATGCGAAGCACCCGGGCAAGCTGCTGTCCTACAACTGCTCGCCCAGCTTCAACTGGAAGAAGAACCTGGACGACGCGCAGATCGCCCGTTTCCAGGACGAACTGTCGGCACTGGGCTACAAGTACCAGTTCATCACTCTGGCCGGCATCCACATCAACTGGTTCAACACCTTCAAGTTCGCCCACGACTATGCGCGTGGCGAGGGCATGAAGCACTACGTCGAGCAGGTGCAGGAGGCCGAGTTCGCCGCGCGTGAGAAGGGCTATACCTTCGTCTCGCACCAGCAGGAAGTGGGCGCCGGCTACTTCGACGACGTCACCACCGTCATCCAGGGCGGCAGCTCCAGCGTCACCGCCTTGAAGGGCTCGACCGAGGAAGAGCAGTTCTACGAGAAGGAAAAGGCGGCCTGACCGCGCTTGCAGGGATGCAGAAAGAGGAAACGCCGGCTTGTGCCGGCGTTTCCTCGTCGTCAGGGTGGGAACGACTTACTTCTTCACTTCCTGCGTGTGGCGCTTCAGTGCCTCCGACAGGCCGAGGACGCCATCGGCGCCAGTCGGCACGCTGATGCTGGAACCCTTGAGATCGTCACCGATCCGCTCGGCGCGGCCGCCCAGGCACTGGGCGAGGAAGCCTTCGGCAACGGCATTGAACGCTTTGCTGTTCTCGGGCCTAGCAAAGCCATGGCCTTCGTCGGGGAACAGCACGTACGTCACGGGGATCCTCTTCGCCGTCATCGCCTTGACGATCTGGTCGCTCTCGTCCTGTTTCACGCGCGGGTCGTTGGCGCCCTGGCCGATCAGCAGCGGCTTCTTGATCTGGTCGGCGCGGGTCAGCGGCGAGCGCTCGGTCAGCCATGCCTTGCCGGCCTCGGTACGCGGATCGCCCATGCGCTTGGCCAGTTGTTCGAAGAAGCTGGCCCAGTACGGCGGCACGGTGCTGAGCAGGGTGTTGAGGTTGGACGGGCCGACGATGTCCACGCCGCAGGCGAACGTGTCCGGCGTGAAGGTCAGGCCGGCCAGCGTGGCGTAGCCGCCATAGCTGCCGCCCATGATGGCGACCTTGTCCTCCGTGGTGACGCCCTGCTTGACGGCCCACTGCACGGCATCGATCAGGTCGTCATGCATCTTGCCGGCCCACTCGCCGTTGCCGGCGTTGGTGAAGTCCTTGCCGAAGCCGGTGGAGCCGCGGAAATTGACCGACAGCACTGCGTAACCGCGGTTGGCCAGCCACTGGTTGTAGCCGCCGTAGCCGTAGGAGTCGCGCGCCCACGGACCGCCGTGGACCAGCAGTACCAGCGGCACCGGCGCATCGGCCTTGCCGTCGTTGTTCGCGTCGGCACTACGCGGCAGGGTCAGGTAGCTGACCAGCGTCTTGTCGTCGCGCGAGGTGATTTCCACCGGCCACTGCGGCACCAGCGGCTTGCCGTCCAGCTTGGGGCGTGCCGAGAACAGCTTGGTCAGCGTGCCGGCCGGACGGTCGTAGCGGTAATAGACCAGCGGCGTTTCCGCCGCCGAGTACGCGACGATCCAGGTCTTGTCGTCGAGCGTGCGCGTGTTGACCGATACGTCGCCGGGCCCGATCGCGTCGAGTTTCTCGATATCGGCACGGATCGCCGGATCGATCACTTTCCACTCGTCGCGCAGGTAGTCGACCGACACCGCCTGCACCTTGCCGGTCGCGGGATCGGACAGGCTGCCGCCGACATCGGCGCGCGCATCCTCCAGCACCAGCGTGCGCTTGCCGCTGGCCACGTCCACGGCGAACAGCGCGGCGGTGTTGCGGCCACGCGAATCGGTGAAGTACAGCGTCTTGCCGTCGAGCGTCAGGCCGCCGGGACTGGTGGTCAGACCGTCCTCGAACGGGATGTCTTCGATCTTCTCCCAGGCACCCGAAGCGCCTCGCTTCAGCACGTCGGTACCGCCGTCGGGACGCGAGCGCGTGGCGTAGCGCAGCTGGTAGTCGGCGTCGGCGATGTAGCCGCCGATCTCGGATTCGTTCTTCTCCAGCAACGTACGCTGTCCGCTGGACAGGTCGACCTTGTAGATGTCGTGCCACTTGGTGTCGCGGTCGTTCATGCCGACCAGGATCGTGCCGGGCTGCGTCGGGCTGAGCCCCGCGACCTGGGCGGTGGTCTTCGGAAAGGGCGTCAGGTCCTTCGCCTGCCCGCTCTTCAGGTCCACCGCGTACAGGTGGAAGTCCTCGTCGCCGCCGCTGTCGCGCAGATACAGCAGCGTGTCGGGCTGGTACGACCAGAAATAGCTGCGGATGCCGCGTGCCTTGTCCTGGGTGACGGCCTTGGCCTGCGCCGGGTTGTCGGCGGGCGCGACCCAGACATTGAGTACGCCGTCGACGGCCGCCACCCAGCTCAGGTACTTGCCGTCGGGGCTGATCTGCACGTTGGCGCGTTCAGGATTGCCGAACAGGGCATCGCGCGCGATCAGCTCGGTGCCGGCGATGCGGTCGGCGGCGGTTTCCGCCGCCTGGGCCGACAAAGCGACGGCGACGGTGGAAGCCAGCAACGTGAGACGGAATACGGTACGGCGCATGTGTGAACTCCTGGAGGGCAGGAAGGGGACGGCAGACCGGACGTCCGCCAGCGATATGTGTGACCCGAGTAGACCACACCCCATCCTCCATCGCCGTGGCCGGAGGTCATGTTGCACCGCCGCGATCCACGCCCCGGTAGCCCAGGGCTTCGGTCAGGTGTGCGGTCCCGATGGACTCGCTTCCCGCCAGGTCAGCAATGCTTCGCGCCACCCGCAGGATGCGATGCAGGCTGCGTGCGGAGAGTTGCAGGCGTTCGACGGCGCGCTCCAGGAGGGCCTGGTCGCGTGGCTGAAGCCGGCAATGCGCCATCGTTTCGGCCTGCCCCATGCGTGCGTTCGGTTTGCCGCAGCGGCCGTGCTGGCGCAGGCGGGCCGCGATCACGCGTGCCTGCACGGCGGCGGTGCCCTCGCCATCCGGCGCATCCGGGCGCAGTTCGTGCGGTGGCAGGCGCGGCACATGGACATGCAGGTCGATGCGGTCCAATAGCGGGCCTGAGACACGGCTGCGATAGCGTCGGACGAGATCCGGGCCACAGCGGCAGCGCCCGCTGGGATCGCCCGCCCAGCCGCAGGGGCAGGGATTCATGGCCGCGACCAGTTGGAAGCGGGCCGGGAATTCCGCCGTGCGCGCAGCGCGGGATACGGTGACCGTGCCGGATTCTAGCGGCTCGCGCAGTACTTCAAGCGCGGCCCGGTTCCATTCGGGAAGTTCGTCGAGAAACAGCACGCCGTGGTGCGCCAGCGAAATCTCGCCGGGACGCGGCTGTGCGCCTCCCCCAATGACAACTTGCAAAGTAATTGCCACCGTGTGCGCCGCCAGATACACACCGGGAGTGCGCTATGCCAAGGAAGGGGTTGCAACTATCCGCCAAAGTCAATGACACTAGTTTCGAATTTGACCCTAGTGATGCCACCGGATTCCCGCGCCGCTTGCCTCCTGCCCGAAAGATCGGCCTCGGTCGCCGTGCACTGACCGGCCTTATCCCGAGCCAGAAACTTTCTGAAGGCGCGTCAGCGCGCTTCGAATCTTCATTGGAGCGAGATTTCTTCGCGCTACTGGAGTTCAGCAACGACGTCTTGGGTTGGGATCCCCAGCCGGTCCAGATCCCGATCCCCGACGGGCGCCCCTACGTACCTGATGTCCTGGTGAGATGGCTAGGTGAGAATCCTGAACAGGATGACGTAGAGACCGTCCTGTATGAGGTGAAGTACCGCGAAGAGCTTCGACGGCGGTGGCGTGAGCTGCGCCCGCGCTATCGCGCAGCGGCGCGCTATGCCCGGGACCGGGGCTGGCGATTCAGGTTGGTCACGGAAGATCGTATCCGGACACCTGCGCTTTTCAACGCCAAGTTTCTGCTCCCCTACCTCAATGACCCTCGCCTGCGATTTGCCCTTGGCCGCGACCGGCCGGCCAGCGGTGCAAGCGGCAGTTCGTTGGCAGCGTAAGCTTGAGCGTGCCTACCGTGTTGGCAGCGCACCATGGTGTGGATCCAGGGAAAGTGCACTGGACATCTTCGGCGGTCTGCGAGCCTTGGCACGCCAGATCCGACGGCCCGCCCATGGCGCCGGCCTGATCGATTTGATGCCTACCCCCCTTCGCCGCTCGGCACCTGTCTTGCCGGGATTGGCGATCGAGCATTGGCGAGCAGATCTCCGCTGGCTGGCCATGGGCATCCTGCGACGGGGAGCTCTTCCAGGGTGTCGGCGACCATGTGACACCACTCGCGGCCCCTCCAGCGAATTGCTTCCGAATCGACGTAAATCGCCATGCCTAGTACATTTGCAAATAATGTGCAAAAATTTAGCACATATGGCCGAGCGATTCAAGACACTAGACGATGCGGCGCGACTTGGTGCGAGGATGCGTCTAGCGCGAAAAAGTAAGGGTTTTACGCTAAATTATGTGGCAGAGCGAACCGGGGTAGATGCGGGGCAACTCTCCAAACTTGAGCGTGGGCAGATGGTTCTTCTGTCGAAGAACGTGCAAAAAATATGCAATTTCTTGCGGATTCCAACGATGACTGGAGATCTTCCGCGCACGGGGACTGGTCGGCTGCTGGATGAACTGATCGCGGGACTACCAGGCAGTGAGCCGGCGGTTGCGAGACTCGTAGCCGCGATCGAGGATCTGGTGCTAAGCGCCGGTGCGCGCTCCGGGCAAGAGCAGCCCCACTAGGCGATGCGTTCCGGCGTAGCGCCCACCTGAAGCTAGTTGCGAGTTGCACTCTCTTTACAAGAGTTGCATTCACTTAGCAGATTCACACCCAACTAGCGCCACCGCACTCGCCGTGTGGTGGGGCGCCCGGTAAGGGCGTTGCCGCCAGCGCGCAGGATCCAGTCCGCGACCGCTGACCGAGGCGATGGCGGCGCTCTCCATGGCCTCCGCGTCGCTGGCATCCGGCAGCAGACCGGGAAGCCGCGACGCGAGTAGCGTCTTGCCGCACCCCGGAGAACCGATGAGAAGCAGATGGTGGCCGCCTGCGGCAGCGACCTCCAGTGCCCGGCGTGCGTGCGCCTGCCCGCGTACGTCGGCCATATCGGGAATGGACGGCGGTAACGGCGGCGGCGCAACGGCCGGCGGCAGGACTTTGCGACCCTCCAGCAGCGCGCACACTTCCAGCAATGTACGTCCGGTACAGGCGTGACCCTGGCGCACCAGCGCGGCTTCCGCACCGCTGGGCTCGGGTACCACGAGCGTGCGGCCACAGGCGGCGACGGCGAGGGCCGCGGGCAACACGCCATCTACCGCGCGGAGTTCGCCGGTCAGGCTTAGTTCGCCGAGGAACTCGTACTCCGCCAGCGCTTCGCGACGGATCTGTCCGCTGGCGGCGAGGATGCCCAGGGCGATCGGCAGGTCGAAGCGTCCACCGTCCTTGGGAAGGTCCGCTGGCGCGAGATTGACGGTGATGCGGCGCGCCGGAAATTCGAACTGCGCGCAGAGGATCGCGGCACGCACGCGGTCGCGGGCCTCCCGCACGGCGGCTTCGGGCAGGCCGACAATCTGCGTGGACGGCAGGCCGCCGGACAGGTGCACTTCCACCCGGACCGGCGGTGCGGACACGCCCGCCCGTGCCCGGCTGTTCACCAGGGCCAGACTCATGGCGGCGGGATCAGCGCAGCGCGGGCTTGTCGGCCAGCTGGGATTCCAGCGTGGCGACGGTACTTTCCAGCGATTCGAGCTTCTCGCGGGTACGCAGCAGGACGGCCTGTTGCACGTCGAACTCCTCGCGCGTCACCAGGTCCAGCTTCGCCAGGCCCGCCTGCAATGCGGACTTGAAGGTCTGCTGCAGTTCTTCCTGCGAGTCGCGCAGGCCGGGTGGCACCAGCTGGCTGAGGCGGCGGGCGAGGTCGTCGATGTGGTTGAGGTCAATCATGTCTGTTCTCCGGCAGAGCATCGAGCTTGCGAGGCCGACACCGGTGCCGGCCATCGGGATTCGCTGCGCAGCGCTGTCGGGAAAATCCGGCGGCGAGGCGGCCATTGAACCGCGATGAGGCCCGTAGCCGCAACCACACGCCGTCGCGTCGCGCTATCCTGCGGGCAGCATCGACGGGAGCACCCTGCATGAAAATGGTCATGGCCATCATCAAACCGTTCAAGCTGGACGACGTGCGCGAAGCGCTGGCGGAATCGGGCGTGGCCGGCATCACCGTCACCGAAGTGAAAGGCTTCGGCCGGCAGAAGGGCCATACCGAGCTCTATCGGGGCGCCGAGTACGTCGTCGACTTCCTGCCGAAGGTGAAGCTGGAAGTCGCGGTAACCGACGAGCAGGCCGACCAGGTGGTCGAAGCCATCGTGAAAGCCGCCGGCACCGGCAAGATCGGCGACGGCAAGGTATTCGTCTACGACCTGGAGCGCGTGGTGAGGATCCGCACCGGTGAGTTGGACGCCGACGCGCTGTAATGCAGCGCTCCGTGGCGCTGTGGTCGACGGGCGCGCTGCTTGCCTGCATGGCCTTGGTGGCGGCCGCCACTTCCGTCCGGCCCAAGCCGCTCGACGAGATGGTGCATGAGGCCGATCTCGTCGTGATGGCCACCATCAAGGCGGTCGCCATGGTGGATGGCAGCGGGCGTCCCATCACGGACCGCCGGGCACGCACCGGGCCCGGATCAGACAATCGGATGCAGCTGACCTTGCGCGTGCAGGAAGTGCTGTTCGCCCGCACGGCAACGAAGGCGTCGTCGCTGCAGGTGCCGTTGTGGCCGATGTGGCACTACGAACTCGGCGCGATGCAGGATGACCTCACGGGTGGCGGGGGTATCTTCCTGCTCAAGGGGGCCGCATATGAGCCGGTCTATCCGGCAGGGTTCCATCGCGACATCCGGGAACGTCCTCGGATAGAAGCGCTACTGGGCCGGTGATCGGATGTCAGTTAAAGAAAGCCCCGCGAAGCGGGGCTTTTTCCTGGGGTCGGTGCTCTTACTCGCCCAGCGCCTTCGCCACGAACGGCGGTGCCACCAGCACACCGGTATGCAGGTGCGCGGTGTAGTACAGCGTGTCGAACGGCGTGGCCGCCGCGTCCGCCTGGCGGAAGGCGAAATCGAAACCGGCCTGCTTGCTGGCCACCGTGACGCTCCACCAGCCGGTCGGATAGCACGGCTGAGGGAACGGCAGCGTCTTGAACGACTGGAAGCCGGCCTTGCCCATCTCGGCGCGCATGTCCTTGATCAGGTCCAGCAGCGCCAGCGGCGACTCCGACTGCTGCACCAGCAGGCCGTCAGGCTTCAGTGCGCGGTAGCAGCTCTCGAAGAACGCCTTGTTGAACAGGCCTTCGGCAGGACCGACCGGATCGGTCGAGTCGACGATGACCACGTCGACGCTGCCCGGCGCGCAGTTGGCCATGTACGCCACGCCGTCGTCGAACAGCAGCTCGGCGCGCGGATCGTTGTTCGACTCGCACAGCTCGGGGAAGTACTTCTCCGCCATGCGCGTGACCTGCTCGTCGATATCGCACTGCGTGGCCTTCTCCACGCCGGGGTGCTTCAGCACTTCACGCAGCGTGCCGCAGTCGCCGCCGCCGATGATCACCACGCGCTTCGGCGCGGCGTGGGTGAACAGTACCGGGTGGCTGATCATCTCGTGGTAGAAGAAGTTGTCGCGCGTGGTCAGCATCATCGCGCCGTCGATCACCATCAGCTTGCCCCAGTCGGTGCTGTCATAGATCTCGATCTTCTGGAACGGCGACTGCACCTCGTCCAGCTTGCCGGTGGTGCGGAACCCGATGGCCGAGCCGGTGTGCGAGAAGTGTTCGATGAACCAGGTGTCGTTGGCGGTCATGGGGCTGTCCTGCGTGAAGGGAGTGGCAACGACGGCAGGGCCTGCCGTCGAGCGGGCCGCATTGTAACGGACCCATGTGACCGCAGCCTGTAGAATGCGCGCTCGTTCGCCACCCCACTGGAAAACCGCCATGTCCTGGTCCACCGACCACGCCCGCAAGACCTACTCCGTCCCGCACTGGGCCGAAGGGTATTTCGACGTGGACGCCGCCGGCCGGATCGTGGTGTCGCCCAAAGGCGTGCAGGGGCCGGTGATCCCGCTGCCGGAGGTGGTCGATGCCGCGCGCGCGCAGGGCGCGCAGTTGCCGTTGCTCGTGCGCTTCCCCGACATCCTGGGTGATCGCCTGGGCAAGCTGCAGGCCGCGTTCGCTCAGGCGCAGGCGGACTGGGAGTACAAGGGCGGTTACACCGCGGTGTATCCGATCAAGGTCAACCAGCATCGCGGCGTCGCAGGTACGCTGGCCTCGCATGCAGGCGAGGGTTTCGGCCTGGAAGCGGGCAGCAAGCCGGAACTGATGGCTGTGCTGGCGCTGTCGCGCCCTGGCGGGCTGATCGTCTGCAACGGCTACAAGGATCGCGAATACATCCGCCTGGCGCTGATCGGTCGCAAGCTGGGCCTGCAGACCTTCATCGTCATCGAGAAGCCATCCGAACTGGCGCTGGTCATCGAGGAGTCGCGCGCGCTGGGCGTGAAGCCCGGCCTCGGCGTGCGCATGCGCCTGGCCACGCTCGGGGCGGGTAAGTGGCAGAACAGCGGTGGCGACAAGGCCAAGTTCGGCCTGTCCCCACGCCAGGTGCTGGACCTGTGGAAGCAGCTGCGCGAGGCAGACTTGCAGGACACGCTGGGACTGCTGCATTTCCACATGGGTTCGCAGATCAGCAACGTGCGCGACATCGCCAACGGCATGCGCGAGGCGACGCGCTATTTCGTCGAGCTGTCGAAGCTCGGCGCGAACATCAGCCACGTCGATGTCGGCGGCGGCCTCGGCATCGATTACGAAGGCACGCGCTCGCGCAGCTACTGCTCGATCAACTACGGCATCGGCCAGTACGCCAGCAACATCGTGCAGCCGTTGGCCGAAGCCTGCGAGCAGCATGGTCTGAATCCGCCGCGGATCGTCACCGAATGCGGCCGCGCGATGACGGCGCACCACGCCGTGCTGGTGGTCAACGTGTCGGAAGTGGAGCAGGCGCCGGAAGGCCGCGTGCCGCCGGCGCACGACGACGAGCCCGCGGTGATCCGCCACCTGCGCGAGATCCATGGCGAACTCGACACGCGGCCGGCCGTCGAGCTGTTCCACGAAGCGCAGCACCACCACAGCGAGGGCCTATCGCTTTACGCGCTGGGCCAGATCGACCTGGTGCATCGGGCGCGCATCGACGACCTGTTCTACGCCATCGCGCATGCCGTACGCGCGCGCCTGAGCAGCGACGAGCGCAGCCACCGCGACCTGCTGGATGAGCTCAACGAGCGCCTGGTCGACAAGTACTTCGTCAACTTCAGCGTGTTCGAATCGATCCCCGACGTATGGGCGATCGACCAGGTGTTCCCGATCGTGCCGATCGAACGCCTGGACGAGGTGCCGGCGCGCCGCGGCATCATCGCCGACATGACCTGCGATTCCGATGGCATGGTCAAGACCTACGTCGAGAATGAGGGCCTGGACTCTTCGCTGCCATTGCATGCGATGAAGCCGGGCGAAAGCTATCGCCTGGGTATCTTCCTGGTCGGCGCGTACCAGGAAATCCTCGGCGACATCCACAACCTGTTCGGCGACACGGATGCGGTCGAAGTCAGCGCCGATGCCGGCACCGGTTACCTGCTCACCCAGCAGCGCCGCGGCGATACCACCGACGTGATGCTCGACTACGTCGGGTACCGGCTGGACGACCTGCGCGCGGTGTATCGCCAGCGCGTGGACGAGGCGGGTCTGTCCGCCGATGAATCCCGGCATCTGGCCGATGCGCTCGAAGCCGGGCTGACCGGCTACACCTACCTGTCGGACGAGCCGCTGGGCTGACTTCGCGTGCCCCGGGACCTCGTAGAGTCGAGCTTGCTCGACGCACGCGGCATCGGCATCACGACAACCCGGCGGAGTGCAGCGGAGCAAGCTCCGCTCTACGCATCGCGCGCGACCTGGAACCCGGCGAACGACTGCGTCACCGGCATGATCTCCAGCCGGTTGATGTTGAGGTGCGGCGGCAGTGTGGCGACATAGAAGATCGACTCGGCGATGTCGTCGGCTGTCATCGGGTTCGCACCGGTGTAGAGCTTGTCGGACGCTGCCTGGTCGCCGTGCGTGCGTACCAGGGTGAACTCGGTTTCCGCCATGCCGGGCTCGATCGTCGTCACGCGCACGCCGGTGCCGTGCAGGTCGCTGCGCAGGCCCAGCGAGAACTGGCTGACGAAGGCCTTGCTGCCGCCGTAGGCATTGCCGCCCGGGTACGGATACACGCCGGCGACCGAGCTGATGTTGATGATGGCGCCCTTGCGCTCGACCAGCTGCGGCAGCAGGCGGTGCGTCAACACGACCAGCGCGGTGATGTTGGTGTCGATCATCGTGCGCCAGTCCGACAGCAACGCACGCTGTGCCGGCAGCGTGCCCTGCGCGAGACCGGCGTTGTTGACCAGCAGATCGATGTCGCGGAAGCCCTCCGGCAATGTGGCGAGGGCGGCGTCCATCGCCGCCTCATCGCGGATGTCGAAGGCGGCGGCGTGCACCTTGTCGGCGCCGACTTCGTCCACCAGCGCCTGCAGGCGGTCGGCGCGACGCCCGGTGGCGATCACGCGCCATCCCGCGACGGCGAAACGACGGACGGCGGCGGCACCGAAGCCAGACGTGGCGCCGGTGATGAGGGCGGTGCGGGTCATGGGAGTTCCTTGGGAGGAGGACAACGGAAAGCGGTCAGCGCTGCGCGGCGCGGCGCGCGTACCAGAGGGCGCCGAGCCAGGCGCCGATTGCGGCGGCCACCATGGAGAACGTGGCGCTGAGCGCATTCGTGCGCAGCAGGTAATCGAGCGGGTAGGCGATGTCCGAGGCCGAGCCGGCGATGCCGGCGAGCACCGACAGCGTCGCGATCCACACGGCCAGCGTCAGGCCGACGGCGACGATCAAGAAGCGATGGCCGGCCAATGCGCCCCCCAGAGCCATGCAGAGCGCGGTGACGACGTAGCTGACCGGCGTCAGGAATCCCCAGCGGGTCTGCACCACTTCCTGCCAGGCCGAAGGCAGCGCGCGCCCGACCAACCATGATGCGACGAGCAGCGACACCATCGCCGCGGCCGTCGCCATCACCAGGCGCTGCCAGGGCGGCCGCGCCGCGCTCACTGCGCCTTCACCGCCATCGCCGGCAGGCCGCCGCTGGCGAGCTTCTGTTTCGCTTCGGCCAGTTCGCTGGCGGTGCCGTACGGCCCCATGCGTACGCGATAGACGGTCTTGCCGTTGATCTGCGCCGATTCGACACGGGCGCTGAGGCCGAGCATGGCGATCTTGGCCTTGGTGGCCTCGGCATCACCGGACGCACCGAAGGCGCCGGCCTGTAGGATGTAGCGTGCGCCGGTGTCGGCGCTGGCCACGGTGGGGGCGGGCCGGGGGGCGGCCGGGGCATCCGCCGCGCGCGGCGTTTCGGCGGCGCGCGCCGGCACGGTTTCGTTGATCGGGGTCGGCGGCGCCGCCGCGGTTTCCGTACCCGACGTAGCGGGTACCGGCGTGGTCGCCTGGCCGTTCAGGGCGGCGCGCGCCTTGCGGGCGTCCTCTTCACGTGCGCTGGCGGCCAGCTCCGCGTCGGACATCTGCACTTCCTTGCCGGGCAGCAGGGTGTAGAAGTCGTACTGCGTTTCCTTCGCGCCGGATTCGTCGGCCGCTGCCGCGGATGGCGTATCGCCGGCAGGCGCATCGGGCACGACCGACTCGACGTCGGCGCTGTCGACCGGCACCGGCTGTGCGTCCGGATTGGGCTGCGGGCGGAAGAAGCCGTCGCCGTCCTTCTTGCCCAGGCCGGGCACGATGAAATACACCGCCAAGCCGATCAGCAAGCCGAGCACCAGCCACACCCACGGCGGGGTGGCATGGCTCGAGTTGCGGGTGGCCTGGTTCTTGCCGCGCCTTGCTGCCATCTACTGCTCTCCGCTCACATCTTCTCGGGCGCGCTGACGCCCAACAGGTCCAGTCCGTTCGCCAGTGCCTGGCGCACGGCCAGCGCCAGCGCCAGCCGCGCATCGCGTGCGGCCGCGTCGTCGATCAACACCGGCGTGCCCGCGTACCACGTGTGGAAAGCATAGGCCAACTCGCGCAGGTATTGCGCCACGGCGTGCGGTTCCAGCGATTCGCCGGCCGCTTCCACCACTTCCGGATAGCGCGAGAGTTCGACCATCAGCTGCAGCGAGGTGTCGTCGTCGAGCTTCGCCAGGTTCGCCAAGCCGTTGGCCTGGTCGTAGGCGTAGCCCTTCTCGCCGGCCTGGCGCAGCAGGCTGCACACGCGGGCGTGCGCGTACTGTACGTAGAACACGGGGTTGTCGTTGCTCTGCTGGCGGGCGAGGTCGATGTCGAACGTCAGCTGCGAATCCGGCTTGCGCGCGATCAGGAACCAGCGCGTCGCGTCGGCACTGGTTTCCTCGATCAGGTCGCGCAGGGTGAAGTAGCTGCCCGCGCGCTTGGACAGCTTCACCTCCTCGCCGCCGCGCATCACCGTGACCATCTGGTGCAGCACGTACTCCGGATAGCCCTGCGGGATGCCTTCGCCCAGCGCCTGCAGGCCGGCTTTCACGCGGGCCAGCGAGCCGTGGTGGTCGGCGCCCAGTTCGGTGATCGCACGCTCGTAGCCGCGCTGCCACTTGCTGAGGTGGTAGGCGACGTCCGGCACGAAGTAGGTATAGGTGCCGTCGGACTTGCGCATCACGCGGTCCTTGTCGTCGCCGAAGTCGGTCGACTTCAGCCACAGCGCGCCACCCTCTTCGTAGGTGTGGCCGGAGGCGACCAGCTTGCGCACGGTCTCCTCGACCTTCTGGTCGGCGTACAGCGAGCTTTCCAGGAAATAGCGGTCGAACGACACGCCGAACGCGGCCAGGTCCAGGTTCTGCTCGCGGCGCAGGTAGGCCACGGCGAAGCGACGGATGGCGTCGAGGTTGTCCGGGTCCTTCTCGCCGGTGACGACGTGGCCTTCGACCTCGACCGAGTCGCCGGCGAGGTAGGCCTGCGCCACGTCGGCGATGTAGTCGCCGCGATAGCCGTCTTCCGGCCAGCCTTCGCCGTCCGGTACCACGCCCCGCGCGCGCGCCTGGGTGGACTTGGCCAGGTTGTCGATCTGCACGCCGGCGTCGTTGTAGTAGAACTCGCGCTTCGCGTCCCAGCCGTTGGCGGCCAGCACGCGGGCGATGCAGTCGCCGATGGCGCCGGCGCGGCCATGCCCGACGTGCAGCGGGCCGGTCGGGTTGGCCGACACGTATTCCACCCCCACGATGCGGCCCTGGCCGCTCTCGTTGCGGCCGTAGGCGGCGCCCTGCGCCAGCGCCGCCGCGACTTCGCGCTGGTACGCGCCGGGGCTCAGATGGAAGTTGATGAAGCCGGGGCCGGCGATCTCGACCTTGGCCACATCGTCGCTGGCGGGCAGGGCCTCGACCAGCGCGGTGGCGATCGCACGGGGATTGCTGCGCGCGGCCTTGGCGAGCAGCATCGCGGCGTTGGTGGCGAAGTCGCCGTGCTCGCGGGTCTTGGGTCGCTCGACCACGAAATCGGGCGTGGCGGTGTCGGCCGGCAGGGTGCCGGCGGAGCGCAGGGCATCGATGCCCTGGGCGATCAAGGCGCGGAGGGAAGCTTTCACGGAGGACCGTCGTGTTGCGTGGGAACCGCCTATTCTAGGTTTTCCCGGTCCCCAGGTGGGGTCGGCGCGGTTCAGCGAGGCCCGCCCAGGCTTGGCCGCGTCAGACCCAGCCGCGCGCCGCCATCGATTGCGGCGGTCCGTCGCCTACGACGAAATGGTCCAGCAGGCGCACATCCACCAGCGTCAACGCCTGTTTCAGCCGTTGCGTGACCGCACGGTCGGCGGCGGACGGTTCCGCGCAGCCTGACGGATGGTTGTGGCCGACGATCAGCGCGGTCGCATTCAGGGCGAGCGCGCGTCGGGCGACTTCGCGCGGGTGCACTTCGGCGCTGTCCACCGAGCCTTGGAACAACTCCTCGAAGGCCAGCACGCGATGGCGGGTATCGAGGAACAGTGCGGCGAAGACCTCATGTGGCCGGCCACGCAGCCGCTGTGCGAAGTAGCGGCCGGCGGCCTCCGGGTCCCCGATCGCGTCGCCGCGTTCCAGCGAGGCGTGCAGCAGGCGGGTGCCGAGTTCCAGCGCGGCGGCGAGGGCGCAGGCGCGGGCCGGCCCCAGGCCGGGGAGGGGGATCATGTCGGCGGGCGGACGTTCCAGCAGGGCGCGCAGCGGACCGTGCTGGGCCAGCAGCTCTCGGGCAGTGGCGACGGCGTCACGTCCGCGCAGACCGGAACCGAGGAAAATCGCCAGCAGTTCGGCATCGCTGAGGCTGGCGGGACCGCGGGCCAGCAGCTTCTCGCGGGGACGTTCGTCGTGGGGCCAGTCGCGTATATGCATGCGGGCATGGTCGACCGGCGGCGGCCGTGCTGGCATCGGGCGTTACGGGGCGTTCGGGTAAGCTAATCGCCGGTATCGACGTAGGAATGGGCCGACGTGAGTGGATCGGACAACAAGGCGCGGGGACTGGCGGGGCAACGCCTGCTGCTGTGCGTGGGGGGTGGGATTGCCGCCTACAAGGCGCTGGAACTGGTGCGCCGGCTGCGCGACGCGGGGGCGGACGTGCAGGTCGCGATGACCGCCGGCGCCCAGCAGTTCGTGACGCCGCTGAGCTTCCAGGCCCTGTCCGGCCACCCCACCCGCACCACCCTGTGGGACAGTGCGGCCGAGCAGGCGATGGGCCATATCGAACTGGCGCGCTGGGCGGATCGGGTGATCGTGGCACCGGCCACCGCCGACCTGATGGCACGGCTGGCGCATGGGCTCGCCGACGATCTGGTGACCACGCTGTGCCTGGCGACCACCGCCCCGATCACCCTTGCGCCCGCGATGAACCACCGCATGTGGCAGCACCCTGCCACCCAGGCCAATCTGGCCACGCTGCGCGGCCGCGATGTGCAGGTGGTGGGCCCGAACGACGGTCCGCTCGCCGAGGGCGAATCCGGACCCGGCCGGCTGGCCGAGCCGGACGAGATCGTCGCCGCCCTGGCCCACCAGGCCGCTGCCGTTCCGCAGGGGCCGCAGGACCTGGCCGGGTTGAAGGTCGTGGTCAGCGCCGGCCCCACCTATGAGGACCTGGATCCGGTCCGCTACCTCGGCAACCGCAGCAGCGGTAAGATGGGCTTCGCCGTCGCCGCCAGCGCGGCGCGGCGCGGCGCCAGCGTCACCCTGGTGGCGGGTCCAGTGCATCTGTCCACGCCGGCGGGCGTGAGCCGCGTGGACGTGCGGTCGGCCGCACAGATGCACGACGCCGTCTTCGCCGCACTGCCGGCCGACATCTACATCGGGGCCGCCGCCGTGGCGGACTACACCCCGCGCGAGCCGGCCGCCAACAAGATCAAGAAGTCCAGCGAGTCGCTGGCGCTGGACCTGGTGCGCACGCCCGACATCCTGGCCGAAGTCGCCGCGCAGACGCAGGCGTTGAAGCTGGTGGTCGGCTTCGCCGCCGAGACCAACAACGTCGCCGAGTACGCGCGCAGGAAGCTGGAGGCCAAGCGGCTGGACATGATCGTGGCCAACCGCGTGGGCATCGCCGATGGCGGCTTCGAGAGCGACAGCAATGCCATGACGGCGTACTGGAAAGACGGCGAGCGCAGCTTCGCGTCCGCGCCGAAGAAGCAGTTGGCCGACGAACTCATCGACCTGATCGTGGAGCGACTGAACGCATGAGCGCAGAGCGCACCGTGGAAGTGAAGCTGCTGGATCCCCGCTTCGGGGACGAATGGCCGCTCCCGGCCTACGCCACCGAGGCCAGTGCCGGCATGGACCTGCGCGCGGCGCTGGAAGCGCCGTTGGTGCTGGAGCCCGGCGACGCGGCGCTCGTGCCCAGCGGCATCGCCCTGCACCTGGGTGACCCGCAGTTGTGCGCGGTGGTGCTGCCGCGCTCCGGGCTGGGCCACCGCCACGGCATCGTGCTGGGCAATGGCACCGGCCTGATCGACGCTGATTACCAGGGGCCGCTGCTGATCAGTGTATGGAACCGGGGGCACGAGGCCTTCACCATCCAGCCCGGCGACCGCATCGCCCAGGTCATGGTGTTGCCCGTCGTGCGCGTGAGCCTGCAAGTGGTGGATACTTTCGCCGACAGCGCACGAGGGACGGGTGGCTTCGGCCACACCGGCGTGCGGTGACAGGGGACGAACCGATGAACACGACGAACGAGAGCCGCGCGCGCATGGCCGTGGGCGACCTACGCAGTGCATTGCCGAAACTGGCGGTGCTGCTCGCACTGCTGGCCGCGCTGCTGGCGTGGAGCGGCATCCGGCAATGGCGCGACGCCGGCCTGCTGGCGGATGTCGAACGGGCGCGTGACCAGGCGGTACAGGCCGTGCAGGCCAGCCACGCGGCGCAGGTCAAACAGCTGCGGCAGCGCCTGGCATCCGCACCCGTGAAGGCGGCGCTGGCCGCGAACGACACGAGTGCGGCGGTAGCCGCCATCCGTGAGGGCTGGGCCGGCGTGGAGCGGGTGGAGATCCTGGAGGGCGGGCTGCAGGCGGCCTACGACGCCGCTCCGACCTTCGGCTTCAGCAAGCTGGCCCTGCTGGAAGCCGGCATGCAGGGCGAGGCCGTGGCGAGTCGGGTGGTGAAGGATGGCAAGCAGGCCGCCTTCGGCCTCGCGGCAGCGGTACCGCAGGGCGTGCTGTATGCGCAGCTGCCGTTGTCGCGGCTGACCGACGGCTTCGATCAGGTGTCGATGCCGGCCAATGGCTATCTGGCGCTTCGCCAGGGCGGCTACTCGATCAAGGAGCGCGGCAGCAGCCGGCTGGCGGACGGGGCCGAGCGCATGGCCCACGCGGTCGGCAAGACCGGCCTGCGCGTGGCGACGGCGGTTCCCGACAGCGAATCCGGTCCGCTGGGTCTGGGGGCGATCCCCGCGCTGGTCGTCGCGGCGGTGCTGGCCGGGCTGGCGATCGCGGCGGTGGTGTTCGCGCGCGGCGGCGTCGGCCTGGGACGGTTTGGGAAGAAAGGAACAGAGATGAGCGTCACGGAAGAACCCACCCTCGGCGAAGCGCTGCTGCGCGAACCGCCGCCCGTTGTCCCCGGACGCGCCGTCGTGGCCGCCGAGGAAGACGGGGAAGCGTATCGCCAGGCCGGAGACAGGACGGTCGATGTCGACCCCGGCATCTTCCGCGCCTACGACATCCGCGGCATCGTCGGCAAGTCGCTGAGCGTCGAGGTCGCCGAGCTGATCGGCCTGGCCATTGGCTCGGTGATGCGCGACGAAGACCTGACCGACATCGTCGTCGGCCGCGATGGCCGCCTGTCCGGGCCGGACCTGATCGGCGGACTGATCGAGGGCCTGCGCAAGGCGGGCCGCAACGTCATCGACATCGGTCTGGCGCCGACGCCGGTGGCCTACTTCGGCGCCTACCACCTGCGCGCGGGCAGTTGCGTGGCGGTGACCGGCAGCCACAATCCGCCGGACTACAACGGCTTCAAGATCGTGGTCGGCGGGCAGACCCTGTCGGGCGACGCCATCACCGACCTGTACGAGCGCATCCGCGACAACCGCCTGTACGTCGCGGGCGTCCCCGGCGACCTGCAACAGCGCGACATCGCCGCCGACTACATCCAGCGCATCGCCGACGACGTGCAGCTGGAGCGTCCGCTGAAGGTCGTGGTGGATGCGGGCAACGGCGTGGCGGGCGACATCGCGCCGCAGCTGCTGGAAGCCATCGGCGCCGACGTGATCCCGCTGTACTGCGAGGTCGACGGCACCTTCCCGAACCACCACCCGGATCCCAGCGAGCCGCACAACCTGGAAGACCTGATCCAGACGGTGAAGCGCTTCGACGCCGACATCGGCCTGGCCTTCGACGGCGACGGCGACCGTCTCGGCGTGGTGACGAAGGAAGGCGCGATCATCTTCCCGGACCGCCTGCTGATGCTGTTCGCGGCCGACGTGCTGGAGCGGAATCCGGGCGCGCTGATCATCTACGACGTGAAGTGCACCGGGAAGATGCAGGGCTGGGTGCTGCGCCATGGCGGCACCCCGATGATGTGGAAGACCGGCCATTCGCTGATCAAGGCCAAGATGCGCGAAAGCGGCGCGGAACTGGCCGGCGAGATGAGCGGCCACTTCTTCTTCCAGGAGCGCTGGTACGGGTTCGACGATGGCCTGTATTCGGCCGCCCGCCTGCTGGAGATCCTGGCGAACCGCACGGAGACGCCTTCCGACGTGCTGGCCGAACTGCCGGACGGTGTATCGACGCCCGAGATCAAGGTCGACGTGCCGGAAGGTACCCCGCACGCCATCGTCGAGCGGTTCGTCGACGGCGCCGAGTTCGAGGGCGCGCGCCTGTCCACGATCGACGGCCTGCGCGCGGACTGGGACGACGGCTGGGGCCTGGTGCGCGCCTCCAATACCACGCCGATCCTGGTGCTGCGTTTCGAGGCCGACGACCACGCGGCGCTGGAGCGCATCAAGAACGAGTTCCGCACGCGCCTGCAGGCGCTGGCACCGGAACTGAAGATGACCTTCTGACCCCGGAAGCGGGTTGCCACACGAAAAACGCCGGGCATTGGCCGGCGTTTCCGTTTTCCGGCGCAGAGGCACGCCGGTCGAAGGGAACGCCCTAGCGCCGAGCGGGGGGCGGAGCCTCGGGTACGGGCGTGGCGTTCAGGGCGGCCTCTTCGGCCTGCTCGGGCGTGATGCCCTTCATTTCGCGGAAGCGCCGCAGGATATCGGCGATCTCCGCGTCCAGGTCCGTGCGCTGCTTCTCGAAGCTCTGCTGCAGGCGGCGCGTGCGGACCAGTTCCGCATGGCGCTGGTGGATGGAGGCGACCATGGCCGGCGGGACGGGCTGGTCCGACAGCTCCCGGTCGCCCGCGGTCTGCAGCAGGGTGATCAGGCCGTCGCGCAGGCTGACGGCGTTGTAGCCGGCCATGCGCACGTTGTTGTCGACGATGGCCGTGCGCTCGTTGAAAACCCTGCGCAGTTCGTCTTCGTTGCGGTACGACAGCAGCATCGCGGCATCGGTGCGGCGGCGCATGTCCGCGGCGGCGGCATCGATCAGCTGCTGTTGCGCCTCGATGGCGGCCTGGGCGCGTTCGTCGTCGGTCATGGCGCGATCCACGCCGCCGGTGCGCATGCCGCTGCTGGCGCTGATCTCGTCGCGCGCGACATTGACGGCATCGGCCGGCAACGCATCGCTGCACACGCGCTGGCCCTTCTCTTCCCAGCAGAAGAGTTTCTTGTTGGCCGGTGCCGACGCGCCCCGATTGCCTTGGGCATGCACCAGCGGCGCAGCCAGCAGCACGGCGGCCAGCATGTAGGAAGTGCGGACGTTCATGGCAGCCCCCTGCTGTCAGTCCTGGATCGCGCTGCCGTAGCGGGCCCGGTAAGCCAGCAGGTCGTCGCGATGGCGGACAAGGTCGGCGGTTTCGCCTGCAAATGCAAGCAGGTCGTGGAGGTTGGCCACGGCAACCACCGGCACGCCGGTCTCGTCGGCCACGGATTGCGCGGCCGAGCGGCGCACGCCGCCGGCACCGGGTTCGCCCAGCGCTTCCTGCCGGTCGAGCGCCACCACGATGCCGGCCGGCATGCCGCCCCCGGCGCGGATCAGCCCCAGCGCTTCACGGATCGCGGTGCCGGCGGTGATCACGTCGTCGACGATCAGCACCTGACGGTCTTCCAGCGGCGCGCCGATCAGCAGACCGCCTTCGCCATGATCCTTGGCTTCCTTGCGATTGAACGCCACCGGCACATCGCGGCCGCGGCGGGCGAATTCGCAGGCCACGGCGGTCGCCAGCGGAATGCCCTTGTAGGCCGGTCCGAACAGCAGGTCGAACGCCAGGCCGGCTTCCTCGACGGCGTCGGCGTAGCACGCGGCCAGCCCGGCCAGCCGCGCGCCGCTGTCGAAGCGTCCCGCATTGAAGAAATACGGGCTCTGCCGTCCCGATTTCAACGTGAACTGGCCGAAGCGCAGCGCCTGCGCGTGCAGGGCGAGCTGGAGGAAGCGGGCGCGGTGATCGGTCATCGGCGGCACGGGGCTGAACGTGTGAGAGGACAGGATAACCCCGTGACGGCCGGCGCCGCGCGACGGACGCGCCGGTTCGGGTACGCTTGCCCGGTTTCCGACGAACGACGTGTCCATGCGCATCATCAGCTTCAACGCCAACGGCCTGCGCTCGGCCGCCACCAAGGGCTTCTTCGACTGGTTCGCTGCGCAGAACGCCGACGTGCTCTGCGTGCAGGAGACCAAGGCGCAGGAACATCAACTGGCCGGCCCCGAATTCCTGCCGGCCGGCTACAAGGCCTGGTTCCGCGACGCCACCACCAAGAAGGGTTACAGCGGCGTGGCCATCTACGCCCGACGCGAGCCCGACGAGGTCCGCACCGCGCTGGGCTGGCCCGATTTCGACGAGGAAGGCCGCTACATCGAGGCGCGCTTCGGCGACCTGAGCGTGGTGTCGTTCTACATCCCGTCCGGTTCGTCCGGCGACGAGCGCCAGGGCTTCAAGTTCAAGGTGATGGACTGGCTGGCGCCGGTGCTGGACGAATGGCGCCGCAGCGGCCGCCATTACGTGCTGTGCGGGGACTGGAACATCGTGCGCAGCCGCCTCGACATCAGGAACTGGACCAGCAACCAGAAGAATTCCGGCTGCCTGCCGCCCGAGCGCGACTGGTTGAACGGGATGTGCGTGGACGAGGGCGGCTGGGTCGACGCCTACCGCGTGTTGCATCCGGAAGGACAGGACTACACGTGGTGGAGCAACCGTGGCGCCGCGCGCGCCAACAACGTGGGATGGCGGATCGACTACCAGTTCGTCACGCCGTCGCTGCGCGACCGCCTCACCGCCTGTTCGATCTACCGTGAGCAGCGCTTCTCCGACCATGCCCCCTTCACGGTGGACTACACCTGATGACGACCGCCAGCGATCGCCCGTCCAAGCCCTCGGTCTGGCGCGCGTTCGCGCAGCCGTCGGCATGGACAATGTTCTTCTTCGGCTTCGCCTCCGGCATGCCGTTCCTGCTGGTGGCCGGCACGCTGGCGTACTGGTTGACCGAGAACGGGCTGGAGCTGAAGAACATCACCCTGATCGCCAGCGCCGGCCTGACGTACACGCTGAAGTTCCTGTGGGCGCCGCTGGTGGATCGCTGGCGCCTGCCGCTGCTGGGCCGGTTCGGCCAGCGCCGGGGTTGGCTGCTGCTGGCGCTGGCGGTGGTCATCGCCGGGCTGCTGCTGATGGCGCACCTGACGCCTGGCAAGCTGGCGCCTTTCATCTGGGTCACGCTACTGACGGCGTTCGCGGGCGCCACGCTGGATATCGCGGTGGACGCCTACCGCATCGAGATCGCGCCGCAGGAGTCGCAGGGCGCGCTGCTCGCGACGTACTCGCTGGGCTACCGCATCGCACTGATCATCACCGGCATGCTGGCGCTCGTGCTCGCCGATCACGTGCCGTGGCCGCAGGTGTACGTCGCCATGGCCGGGTTCATGGTGATTCCGGTGGTCGCGGTCCTGCTCGCCTCGGAGCCTGACGTGGTGCGCGTCAGGATGACGACCTGGGCGCAGGGCCTGCAGGAAGGCGTGGTGGAGCCGTTCCTGGATTTTTTCCGCCGTTTCGGTGCGGCGCTGGCCCTCGCGCTGCTGGCCTTCATCCTGCTGGCGAAGATCTCCGACCAGTCGCTGGGCGGCGGCATCATGGCGCCGTTCTATCTCGGCCAAGGGTTCACCAAGACCGAGATCGCGACCGTCACCAAGTTCTACGGCATCTGGGTGGGTCTGGGCGGCGTATTCCTGGCGGGCATCGCGATCGCGCGCTGGGGCGTGAAATGGCCGCTGCTGGCGGGCATCGTGCTGGGCGCGGTCAGCAACCTGCTGTATGTGTGGCTGATCGGTGCCGATGGCGACCTGTGGAAGCTGACGATGGTGATCTCCGGCGAGAACCTGGCGCAGGGCTTCCAGGGCACCACACTGGTGGCTTTCCTGTCGGCGCTGGTCAACCAGCGCTTCACCGCCACCCAGTACGCGCTGTTCTCCTCGCTGGTGATGCTGCCGGGCAAGCTGCTCAGCGCGGTCTCCGGCGGCATCGTCGAGCAGACCGGCTACGGTGTGTATTTCTGGATCACCGCGCTGGTGGCGGTGCCGGCGGTCGTGCTGTTCTTCTGGCTGGCGCCACGGATCCGGTTCGGCGGCGACCACCAGCCTGCGAGCGGCGTGGACAGGCCCGCGGGCGCGACGACAGACTGAGCGCGTGCGCTACAGTCTGCCGATGGGGAGTGCAGGGGACGGGGCAATGACCGACATCGTGCTGAAGGACGTGGATCCGATCCTGGCCGAGCGCATCCGGCGCGTCTCGCACGCGCGGGGCTGGCCGATCCACGACACCATCGTCAACCTGCTGGAGCAGGGGCTGTTCGTCTGCGAGGCGGAAGTCCGCGGCGGCCTGAGCGATCGTGAAGTCAACGCGCTGGCCGATGCGATCAGCGCGCTCAGGGAAGTGCCATCCGGCAAGGGCTTCTAGGCCGGATATACGGTGCCGAGCACGCGGCGCCCCGACGCGCCGGTCACCGCAGGCAGGTTGCCGGGACGTCCGGCCAGCGTTTCGCGGGCCAGCCACGCGAACCCCATCGCCTCCATGAAGTCCGGATCCAGGCCGTGCACGGCGGTGGACTCCACCACGGCCTGCGGCAGATAGGCCGCCAGACGCGCCATCAGCACCGGATTGCGCACGCCCCCGCCGCAGACCAGCACGCGGCGCGTGTCGGGCTGCGTCATCTGCAAGGCGTCCGCAACGGTGCGCGCGGTGAGTTCCAGCAGCGTCGCCTGCACGTCCGCGTTCGACACGGGGGTGCCATCCATGCGCGCCTGCAGCCAGTCCAGGTGGAAGTGTTCGCGCCCGGTGCTTTTCGGTGGCGGCAGCGCGAACCACGGGTCGGCCAGCAGGCGGGCCAGCAGCGTCGCGTTGACCTGCCCGCTGGCGGCGAAGGCGCCGTCGGCGTCGTAGGCGTGGCCGGTGTGGCGTTCGCACCAGGCATCCATCAACGCGTTCGCCGGGCCGGTATCGAAACCGCGGACGTCACCGGCAACCGGCAGCAGGGTGAAATTGGCGATGCCGCCCAGGTTGAGGGCCGCGCGGTCTTCCTGCGTGGAGCCGAGCAGTGCGGCGTGGAAGGCCGGCATCAGCGGCGCGCCCTGGCCGCCCGCCGCCACGTCGCGACGGCGGAAGTCGGCGACGGTGGCGATGCCGGAGCGTTCGGCGATGACGTTGCCGTCGCCGAGTTGCCAGGTGAAGGGAGGGTCCGCGTGCGGCCGGTGACGGATCGTCTGCCCGTGGGAACCGATCGCCCGTACGCGGCCGCGCGGCACCCCGGCCTCCTGCAGCAGCGACAGCGCCGCCTCGGCGAAGGCGAGCGCGATGCGTCCGTCCAGCGTGCCCAGCGCATCCAGCGATACCGTGTCAGCGCCCTGGCCCAGCGCGACCAGTTGGGTACGCAGCGTCGCATCCCAGCCGAACGTGCGGCCGAGCACCAGTTCGCAGCGCAGGGCATGGCCTTCGCCGTCGAAGCGCACCAGCGCCGCGTCGATGCCGTCGGCGCTGGTGCCTGACATCAGGCCCAGGTAAAGCTCGGAAGTGAGGGCGTGGACGGCGTCGGTCATGCGGGAACGTCGGGCAAGAAAAAGGCGGGACAGTGTCCCGCCTTTTTCCGCTTGCCGCCATGCATGGGCGTCAGCCCTTGCCGCCCTTCTTGCCCGCCGCGGGCTTGGCGGCGGCGACGGTGGTCGCCTTGGCGTCTTCGGTGGGGCCGACATCGGCGTAGATGATGTCTTCGACGGTACGGATGCGTGCCAACGCGTTCGCGGTGTAGGTGCGATACGCCGCGAGCTGCGCGCCGGCCAGCGGTTCCGGCGGCGGCATCGTCACCGACAGCGGGTTGCGGTGCACGCCGTTGATGCGAAATTCGTAGTGCAGGTGCGGACCGGTCGACAGGCCGGTAGTGCCCACGTAACCGATCACCGTGCCCTGCGCGACGCGCTGGCCCTGCTTGATGTTGCCCATGCGCGACATGTGCGCGTACAGCGTGGTGTGGCCGCGGCCGTGGTCGAGGATCACGGTGCGGCCATAGCCGCCCTGCCAGCCTGCGAACTGCACGCGGCCATCGCCGGCCGCCATGATCGGCGTACCCGTCGACGCGGCGTAGTCCACGCCCTTGTGCATGCGCATCGTGCCCAGCACCGGGTGGCGGCGCGCGCCGAACTTGGAGCTCATGCGCGCGTACGCGATCGGCATGCGGATGAAGTTCTTCTTCAGCGGGCGGCCGGCGGCGGTGAAGTACTCCGGCTTGCCGCCCGGACGGGTGAAGCGGAAGCCTGAATGCAGCTTGCCGTCCACGGTGAAGGTGGCGGCCTGCACCGGACCGGTACTGATCAGCTCGCCCTCGCGCCAGGTCTGTTCGACCACGACGCTGAAGCGGTCTTCGGGGCCCAGGTCGGAGTTGAAGTCGATGTCGTACTTGAAGATCTCGTCCGTCATCGAGTTGATGTTGGCGGACGTCAGGCCGGCCTTTCGCGCCGACCGATTCAACGAACGCCCCACCTTGCCGCTGAGCACGACGGTACGGGTGGTGGTCTCCCGCGCAATGACGCGCTCGGTGACCTTGTCCTCGCCGACCACCAGCTCGACGCGGTGGCTCGGGTCGCGGTCGTAGCGCAGGGTGCGCAGGCCGCCGGTGACCGGCAGATCGAAGGCGATCTCGGTACCTGGCTTCAGTCGCGTCAATGCCTTCTTGGCGTCGGCATTGTCCAGGATGCGGTGCAGCGTCGTGGCCGGGATGCCCAGTTCTTCGAAGATCGCGCCCATCGTCTGGCCCGGCTTCACCCGCACGACCTGCCAGCTGTCGCCTGCAATACCGGCCTGGCGGGCCGCCGACAATTCGGGCAGATCGAGCAGCAGCGTGTTGCGCGGCTCGGACACCGGTGCCTGGATCGCACTGGAGAAGCCCGGCACGATGGTCGCCATCAGTACACCGATGGTGGTGAACAGGCTGGCGTGGATCCAATGGCGGCGCGTCCAGCGCCCTTCCGGCAGATGCCGTTTAACCGCAGTATCGCGGAGTACTCCCAGGCGATCCCGGAAGAGTTGCTTGCGGCTGTTGCCGCCCCCATGAGTTTGCATCAAGGTTGCACCCCGGAGCCAAGGCAAAGCCCCAATCGGCGTACCATAGACACGCGAAGACTTCGCGTCAAACCATTGAGTCAAATAGCTTTTTTGATTGGTATCACTATTTACTTTCTTTTAACGCCAGCTTCACGTCACTGACTTGGCCTTCACAGGGCCGCCCCCTACTGGAACCGTTATCCCGTGTCCTCTGCAGAAGCTCTTGCCCTGATCGGCCGTGGCGCCGACGAAATCCTCAAATCCGAAGATCTGGAGGCCCGCCTGCAAGTGGGGCGCCCGCTGCGCGTGAAGGCGGGTTTCGACCCCACCGCGCCGGACCTGCACCTCGGCCACACGGTGCTGCTGAACAAGATGCGGCAGTTCCAGGATCTGGGGCACCAGGTGATCTTCCTGATCGGCGACTTCACCGGAATGATCGGCGACCCGTCGGGCAAGAACGTCACCCGCAAGCCGCTGACCCGCGAGGACGTGCTGGCCAACGCGCGTACCTATGAAGACCAGGTGTTCAAGGTGCTGGACCGGGAGAAGACTGAAGTCCGCTTCAATTCCGAATGGTTCGGCAAGATGGGTGCGGCGGACATGATCCGCCTGGCCGGCCAGCACACCGTGGCCCGCATGCTGGAGCGCGACGACTTCGCCAAGCGCTACGCCGCCCAGCAGTCCATCGCCATCCATGAATTCCTCTATCCGCTCGTGCAGGGCTACGACTCCGTGGCGCTGCAGGCGGACGTCGAGCTCGGTGGTACCGATCAGAAGTTCAACCTGCTGATGGGCCGCGGTCTGCAGGAGCACCACGACCAGCCCCCCCAGATCGTGCTGACCATGCCGCTGCTGGAAGGCCTGGATGGCGTCAACAAGATGTCCAAGTCGCTGGGCAACTACATCGGTGTCAGCGAACCGGCGATCGACATCGTCACCAAGGCCATGAAGATCGGCGACGAGCTGATGTGGCGCTGGATCGAGCTGCTGAGTTTCGAGATCAGTGCGGCGGAGGCGGCTGTGCTGAAGGCGTCCGTCGCCGGTGGCGAGCTGAATCCGCGCGACGTGAAGTTGCGGCTGGCGCGCGAACTGGCGACACGGTTCCACGATGCGGGTGAGGCCGAAAAGGCCATCGCGGGCTGGCATGCGGTCGTCACGGGGCAGGGCGATACGTCACTGCTGGAGATCAAGGAGGTGGCGGTGCCCGCAGAAGGCATCCGTATCGCCGCGCTGCTGACGGCCGCCGGCATCACGCCCAGCAATTCCGAAGCCAGTCGCAAGCTCAAGGAGCGGGCGGTCAGGGTGGGTGGTGAGATCGTCGAGGATGCGGCC
>NZ_JBXAGB010000001.1:612500-615000 GCF_058793715.1 Pseudoxanthomonas sp. GW835-FHT14C01 | reverse complement strand
CTTTGTACCCCATTGACACGACATGTAACTCCGAGGCGACTTGGGGTTATATGGTCAAGCGAATAAGCGCACACGGTGGATGCCTTGGCGGTCAGAGGCGATGAAGGACGTGGCAGCCTGCGAAAAGTGCGGGGGAGCTGGCAACAAGCATTGATCCCGCAATGTCCGAATGGGGAAACCCACTGCTTCGGCAGTATCCTGCAGTGAATACATAGCTGCTGGAAGCAAACCCGGTGAACTGAAATATCTAAGTAACCGGAGGAAAAGAAATCAACCGAGATTCCCTGAGTAGTGACGAGCGAACGGGGACCAGCCCTTAAGCTGGATTGGTTTTAGAAGAACAGTCTGGAAAGACTGGCCATAGACGGTGACAGCCCGGTATTCGAAAAGACCTTTTCAGTGAAGACGAGTAAGGCGGGGCACGAGAAACCCTGTCTGAACATGGGGGGACCATCCTCCAAGGCTAAATACTCCTGACCGACCGATAGTGAACCAGTACCGTGAGGGAAAGGCGAAAAGAACCCCGGAGAGGGGAGTGAAATAGATCCTGAAACCGTGTGCGTACAAGCAGTAGGAGCCCGCAAGGGTGACTGCGTACCTTTTGTATAATGGGTCAGCGACTTACTGTTCGTGGCAAGCTTAACCGTATAGGGGAGGCGAAGGGAAACCGAGTCTGATAAGGGCGCATAGTCGCGGGCAGTAGACCCGAAACCGGGTGATCTAGTCATGCCCAGGGTGAAGGTGCCGTAACAGGTACTGGAGGCCCGAACCCACTCCCGTTGCAAAGGTAGGGGATGAGGTGTGATTAGGAGTGAAAAGCTAATCGAACCCGGAGATAGCTGGTTCTCCTCGAAAGCTATTTAGGTAGCGCCTCGTATGAATCTTCTTGGGGGTAGAGCACTGTTATGGCTAGCGGGACATCGCGTCTTAGCAAACCATGGCAAACTCCGAATACCAAGACAGAATGTACGGGAGACACACGGCGGGTGCTAACGTCCGTCGTGAAAAGGGAAACAACCCAGACCCACAGCTAAGGTCCCAAATTTCGTGCTAAGTGGAAAACGATGTGGAAAGGCACAGACAGCCAGGAGGTTGGCTTAGAAGCAGCCACCCTTTAAAGAAAGCGTAATAGCTCACTGGTCGAGTCGGTCTGCGCGGAAGATTTAACGGGGCTAAGCACGAAACCGAAGCTTGGGGTGCATAACTTTGTTATGCGCGGTAGAGGAGCGTTCCGTAAGCCTGCGAAGGTGGCTTGAGAAGGCTGCTGGAGGTATCGGAAGTGCGAATGCTGACATGAGTAACGATAATGCGGGTGAAAAGCCCGCACGCCGAAAGCCCAAGGTTTCCTTGCGCAACGTTAATCGACGCAGGGTTAGTCGGTCCCTAAGGCGAGGGCGAAAGCCGTAGTCGATGGGAAGCAGGTTAATATTCCTGCACCTCGCGTGAGTGCGATGGAGGGACGGAGAAGGTTAGGTGTACCGGGCGTTGGTTGTCCCGGGGAAAGGCGGTAGGTTTGGATCTTTGGCAAATCCGGGATCCTTTAAGACCGAGCACCGAGACGAGTCCTTTAGGACGAAGTCACTGATACCACGCTTCCAGGAAAAGCTCCTAAGCTTCAGCTCACGCAGACCGTACCGTAAACCGACACAGGTGGGTAGGATGAGAATTCTCAGGCGCTTGAGAGAACTCGGGTGAAGGAACTAGGCAACATGGCACCGTAACTTCGGGAGAAGGTGCACCCTCTTTGGTGGCCCATGCGGGCTATAGCTGAGGGGGGTCGCAGAAACCAGGCCGCTGCGACTGTTTATCAAAAACACAGCACTCTGCAAACACGAAAGTGGACGTATAGGGTGTGACGCCTGCCCGGTGCTGGAAGGTTAATTGATGGGGTCAGCCGCAAGGCGAAGCTCTTGATCGAAGCCCCAGTAAACGGCGGCCGTAACTATAACGGTCCTAAGGTAGCGAAATTCCTTGTCGGGTAAGTTCCGACCTGCACGAATGGCGTAACGACAGCGGCGCTGTCTCCACCCGAGACTCAGTGAAATTGAAATCGCTGTGAAGATGCAGCGTTCCCGTGGCAAGACGGAAAGACCCCGTGAACCTTTACTATAGCTTTACATTGAACGTTGAGTTCGTCTGTGTAGGATAGGTGGGAGGCTATGAAACCTTGGCGCTAGCTGAGGTGGAGCCAACCTTGAAATACCACCCTGATGTGCTTGACGTTCTAACCTAGGTCCGTAATCCGGATCGGGGACCATGTATGGTGGGTAGTTTGACTGGGGCGGTCTCCTCCCAAAGAGTAACGGAGGAGCTCGAAGGTACGCTCAGCGCGGTCGGACATCGCGCACTGTGTGCAAAGGCATAAGCGTGCTTGACTGCGAGATCGACGGATCAAGCAGGTACGAAAGTAGGACTTAGTGATCCGGTGGTTCTGTATGGAAGGGCCATCGCTCAACGGATAAAAGGTACTCCGGGGATAACAGGCTGATACCGCCCAAGA
>NZ_JBXAGB010000001.1:0-607500 GCF_058793715.1 Pseudoxanthomonas sp. GW835-FHT14C01 | reverse complement strand
CTAAGGTAGCGAAATTCCTTGTCGGGTAAGTTCCGACCTGCACGAATGGCGTAACGACAGCGGCGCTGTCTCCACCCGAGACTCAGTGAAATTGAAATCGCTGTGAAGATGCAGCGTTCCCGTGGCAAGACGGAAAGACCCCGTGAACCTTTACTATAGCTTTACATTGAACGTTGAGTTCGTCTGTGTAGGATAGGTGGGAGGCTATGAAACCTTGGCGCTAGCTGAGGTGGAGCCAACCTTGAAATACCACCCTGATGTGCTTGACGTTCTAACCTAGGTCCGTAATCCGGATCGGGGACCATGTATGGTGGGTAGTTTGACTGGGGCGGTCTCCTCCCAAAGAGTAACGGAGGAGCTCGAAGGTACGCTCAGCGCGGTCGGACATCGCGCACTGTGTGCAAAGGCATAAGCGTGCTTGACTGCGAGATCGACGGATCAAGCAGGTACGAAAGTAGGACTTAGTGATCCGGTGGTTCTGTATGGAAGGGCCATCGCTCAACGGATAAAAGGTACTCCGGGGATAACAGGCTGATACCGCCCAAGAGTTCATATCGACGGCGGTGTTTGGCACCTCGATGTCGGCTCATCACATCCTGGGGCTGTAGTCGGTCCCAAGGGTATGGCTGTTCGCCATTTAAAGTGGTACGCGAGCTGGGTTCAGAACGTCGTGAGACAGTTCGGTCCCTATCTGCCATGGGCGTTGGAGATTTGAGAGGGGCTGCTCCTAGTACGAGAGGACCGGAGTGGACGAACCTCTGGTGTTCCGGTTGTCACGCCAGTGGCATTGCCGGGTAGCTATGTTCGGAAGCGATAACCGCTGAAAGCATCTAAGCGGGAAGCGCGCCTCAAGATGAGATCTCCCGGGGCACAAGCCCCCTAAAGGAACCATCAAGACTAGGTGGTTGATAGGTCAGGTGTGTAAGTGGGGCAACCCATTGAGCTAACTGATACTAATGATCCGTGCGGCTTGACCATATAACCTCAAGTGGCCTTGGACTCGACGATATCGTCAGAGAAAATCCAATGCCCGCTACGTCACAAGACCCTATGAGAGATTGGCGCCTTAATCCGTTCCCTGGATGGCGACACTCCAACCCTCTCCCTGGTGAAATTAGCGCTGTGGTCCCACCCGTTCCCATCCCGAACACGGAAGTGAAACGCAGCCGCGCCGATGGTAGTGTGGCTTAAGCCATGCAAGAGTAGGTCATCGCCAGGGGCTTTACCCCAAAACCCCCAGCCGGAAGGCTGGGGGTTTTTTCTTGCCCGGCTTTCGCCAACAATCGGATTCCATCCGATCGAGGGGCGAATGCATGACGTTGTGCCGAGTGGCGTTGGCCAGTGCGCTGGCAATGATCTGCATCGAAGGTGCGGTAGCGAAGGATACGGCGGCGGAGTCGCGGCGTATCCATGAGGAGGCGATCGTGCTGGATACCCATCTGGATACGCCGGCCAACTTCCGTCGTCCGGGCTGGAACATCGCCGACAACCATCAGCACGAAGGCGATCTCTCGCAAGTGGATCTCCCGCGCATGAAGGCCGGTGGGCTGGATGGCGGTTTCTGGGTCATCTATACGGCACAGGGCGCTCGTGACGAAGCCGGGAAGCGCGCCGCGCGCGACCACGGTCTGGACCGTCTTGTGAGCATCCGTGAAATGCTGGCCGCGAATGCGGGAGAGATGGAACTCGCACTCAGTGCAGACGATGCCGAACGCATTGCGAAGAGCGGAAAGCGTGTCTCCTTCATCAGCATGGAGAACGCAGCGCCGCTCGCCAGCGATCCGAGCCTGCTCTCGGCCTATCATCGACTGGGTCTGCGGATGCTGGGCATCACGCATGTACGCAACAATGATTTCGGTGATTCGTCGACGGACCCGGCTGGTAGGGAATGGGGCGGCCTGAGTCCTGCAGGCAAGGTATTGGTGCAGGAAGCCAACCGCCTAGGTATCGTGCTGGATGCTTCGCATGCCAGCAATGACGTATTCGATCAGCTGCTTGTGCTGTCGCGGGCGCCGATCGTGCTCTCGCATACGAGTGCGGATGCGCTGTACGACCATCCCCGCAATATCGACGATGCACGGCTTCGCCAGCTGGCATCGAAGGGGGGCGTCATCCACGTGAATGCGTTCGGCGGCTATCTGATCAACATCCCGAAGATCCCCGAGCGGGAAGCCGCGATGGACGCGCTAACGGAAAAATATGGCCCTGAGAACCGGCTGGCCGTTGATCGGGTACCTGCTTACTTGGCCGAGCGGCACGCCATCGAGGAGCGTTATCCGGTCAAACGAGCGACCTTCGAGGATTACATGGCGCATCTGCTTCACATCCTGAAAGTCGCGGGTGTGGACCACGTTGGCATTGGCGCGGACTGGGATGGCGGTGGCGGCGTGGCGGGTCTGGAAGACGTCAGCGCACTGCCGCGGATTACCGAGGCCCTCATGGCCGCCGGCTACACGGAGCAGGACGTGCGCAAGATCTGGAGCGGCAATCTGCTGAGGGTGATCAGGGCAGCGCAGGGGATCGCATCGGCCGAAGCCCGGGATGCGGCTCCTTAGAGCGTGCGGCACGCCGGCAAGCTACGGAAGGGCGATCCAGGAAAGGAAACGTCATGGGGGAATCGATTACGACCCGGCGGTTCGCCGCCGTGCTGACCCGCGACATCCCGAAGCATTGGCTGCCGGGCAACGAAGTCGTGTCGTCGCTGCTCAATGCGTACACCATCCTCGTGCCAGCGAATGAAGCGTTCTACATCCGAACGCTCAACGCCTGCCTTCCGGCACTGCAAGACGACGAGCTGCGGCAACGCTGCCAGGCTTTCATCCGGCAGGAAGCGCAACATGGTGTTGCGCACAAGCGCTATTGGGACAACCTGGATGCACAGGGCTATGCGTATCGCGTTCTTGAGCGCGCGGTGGATCGTGGCATCTTCCGCGTCATGGATCGCGTCGCGCCAGTGTGGTTGCGCGTGTCGTTGGTGAGCTGCGTCGAGCACATAAACGCATTCCTTGGCTACGAGTTCCTGACGCAATCCATCCTCGTCGATGCCGATCCGCGCGTGCGCGACCTGATGGAATGGCATTTCGCCGAGGAGCTCGAGCACCGGGCGGTGGCGTTCGATCTGTTGCAGGCGGTTTCGCCTAGCTATCCCGTGCGGCTACTGGGCGCGGTGATGACCACCCTCCTCTTCTATCTCCTGTTGACCGGTTTGGCTGGATCGCTGCTCGCGCAGGATCGCCGGCTATGGCGGATGGCTACGTGGCGGCAACTGACGTACCACGTCGGCGCGGGCCATGGGATGGGCCGGCGGACGCTGCGTCATCTGCAGGATTACCTGCGTCCCGGTTTCCATCCTTCTTGCCTGCCCGGTGCCGACGGTGTGGCCGCCATCGTCTTGGCGCGGCAGGCTGCGGCCGAGCCACCCTCCATCGTTCCGACGGCACCCCGAACCTGAACGAACGCCTTTGCCGGCTCCCTTCGCACATCGGTATGATAGTCGAGTGCCGCATAAGTTATTGATTGTAAATACATGGTTACCTTTTGAGCCGAGGCTGTGTGTCGTTGCGCGGCTGGAACAATCCGGAACTTTCGACACGGTTAGCAGTCGAACCCCCCGACTGCTAACATCCCTGCCCATGAGCCAGAACACTCCCACTACCGCCCTGGTCACCAGCAACCTGCCGATCCCCAGCGCCCTGGGTTCGCTCGACGCCTACATCAGCGCCGTGCACCAGATTCCGGTGCTGACGGTCGAAGACGAGCGTGCGCTCGCCAACCGTTACCGCGAGGACGAAGACCTCGACGCGGCGCGCGAACTGGTGCATTCGCACCTGCGGTTCGTCGTACACGTCGCCCGTGGCTACAACGGCTATGGGCTGCCGCTCGGTGACCTGATCCAGGAAGGCAACATCGGCCTGATGAAGGCGGTGAAGCGCTTCGATCCCGACATGGGCGTGCGTCTGGTGAGCTTCGCCGTGCACTGGATCCGCGCCGAGATGCACGAGTTCATCCTGAAGAACTGGCGCATCGTGAAGGTCGCCACGACCAAGGCGCAGCGCAAGCTGTTCTTCAACCTGCGCAAGTCCAAGACCCGACTGGGCTGGATGAACGCCGAAGAGGTCAGCGCCATCGCCAAGGACCTCAACGTGTCCGAGCGCGAAGTGATGGAGATGGAATCGCGCCTGTCCGGTCGCGACATCGGCTTCGATGCGCCGTCGGACGAGGACGAAGACCATGCGCCGCCTTCCCCGGCCAGCTATCTGGTCGCGCGCGACGAGGATCCGTCGCAGGCGTATGAGCGTGCCGACAGCGAAGACAACCAGATGGAACTGCTGCGCGAAGGCCTGGCGAACCTCGATGTCCGCTCGCGCGACATCATCAAGCGTCGCTGGCTGGATGGCGAAAGCAAGGTGACGCTGCAGGAGCTGGCCGACGAGTACGGCATCTCCGCCGAACGCGTGCGCCAGGTCGAAGCCAACGCGCTGAAGAAGATGAAGGCGCTGTTCGCCGCCTGAGCGTCCGGCATGTGATGAGATATCGAAGAGGCCCCGTCGGGCCTCTTTTCTTTTGTGGCATGGCGATCTGTGGATGTGGTCCACTACGCCGCGACCCGCCACAGGCGGCACGACGACAAAAAGGAGCAAGGCATGGGGTGGGGCAGCAAGCGAGGGGGACTGTTCGTGTGGGGGCTGGCGATGGTGTGCGCTCTGGCCGCGTCATCGGGTATCCCGGCGGCCTACGCCGCCGACGGCGGCAACACCCAATCGAGCGAAGGCCAGGGCGGTGTCCGTTTCAGCATCGACCGGGAGGAGTACGACGCGCAAGCGCGTGCCGCGCTGCAGGTGGATCCGGTGGTGGCTGCGCACCTCGGCGCGATCCGTAAGGTGGCGCTCGATGATGCGGCGAGCATGGACGAGCCCGGCCCCGACGTGCTGGTGTTCGATGTGGAAGGCAGCCGCGGCAAGGGGCGTGTCACGGCGCGCTTCCTCACTGTCAGCGCCACGCAGGAGGCGCTGGGTCCCGGCGTCCTGGTCATGGCGGACGGCACCCGTCACGACATCGAAGGCGATGCCGATGCACTGGCGGCGGAGGAAGAAGGCCATGCACACGACCATGCGCATGACGATGACCTCGACGCCGGCGCCAGCCTGTTCATCCGCCAGGCGCAGGAGGCCGCACAGCGGTATCCGTTGATCCGCGAGCACATCGGCCAGATCACGACGTTCGAGATCGACAGCGATGGCACGGGCGCCGCGCCGGGCATGAATACGTTCGTGTTCGACGTGGCCGGCGACAAGGGGCGCGGGCGGCTCGAAGCCGACTTCATCACCGTCAGTGCGGAGACCGAGCGTCTTGGCAAGGGCGTGCTGACGTTGGCCAATGGCCGCACGCTGGCGTTCGAAGGCGAGCCTCGCGGAGAGGGCGAACCGGAGGAGGGTATCGGCGTCGGTGACATGTTCGGCGGCGACAACATCTTCACCCGCCAGGCACGCGTGGCCGTGCAGCGCTATCCGCTGGTGCAGCAGCACATCGGTACGCTCGAATCGTTCGAACTCGATCTCGCCGGCACCGGCGAGGCGGAAGGCGCCGAAGAGTTCGTGTTCGCGCTCGTCGGCGACAAGGGGCGCGGACGCATCCTCGCCGAGTTCATCACCGTGGATGCCGACACCGAGCGCCTCGGCAAGGGCGTGTTGACGCTGGCAGACGGAAGCGAGATCGCGTTCGAGGGCGAAGCGCCGACCGCCGGCGAACGGGCCGCATCGCAGTCCGGCGCGGACCGCGGCGAAGCGCCCGACACGTTCGCGCGCCAGGACGGGATCTTCGTGTTGCAAGCCAATGCGGCCATGCAGGCGCACCCGGTCGTGCAACGGCATATCGGCGACATCCGCGAAGCCGCGTTCGACCGTGACGCGTCGTGGAAGGCGGACGGCGAGCGTTACATCTTCGAGCTGAAGGGCAGCAAGGGCCAGGGACGACTGGAGGCCGAGTTCATCACCGTGGACGCCGACAGCGAGCGGATCGGCGAAGGCGAACTCGTCATGGCCGACGGCAAGCGCTATCCGCTCGGCGGCAAGTGAGCCGCGCAAGATCCGGATAGCGCCGTCCCGGAGGCGGCACGACCATGGCATCCCGTTTCCTTGAGCGCGATGCCATGTCGTTCGTGACCCGCGGGCTGTCGCCCGAACCGTTCCGCCCGTTGTTCGCCCTCGACGATGCCGCGCTGGCGGCACGTGGTATCCGGCGCGTCGTCGCCGACGCCGATCATGGGTTTCCTTGCCGCGTGACGTTGCAGGATGCGAAGCAGGGCGACACGTTGCTGCTGCTCCACTACCTGCACCACGACGTCGCGGGCCCTTATCGCGCCAGCGGTCCGATCTTCGTCAGCGAGGCCGCGATGCAGGGCCCGCCGTCGGTGTTCCACGATGCATTGCCGCCCACGTTTCCACGCCGCCTGCTGTCGCTGCGCGCGTATGACGCTGAGGGCCTGATGCGGGATGCGGAGGTGGTGGAGGGCGTCGACGCACGGCCCCATCTGCAGCGCCTGCTCGCATCGCCGGGCGTCGCCTACCTGCACGTCCACAACGCACACCGAGGCTGTTACGCCTGCCGCGTCGATCCGGCCTGATCCTCGTCCTTGCCCAGGATGATCCGCGCGCCGCGCTGGTAGCTCCAGTACGCCCAGAACCAGTTGAGCAGCACGACCAGGCGGTTGCGGAAGCCGATCAGGAAGAACACATGCGCGGTCAGCCAGAACCACCATGCCAGCAAGCCGGAGAACTTCAGCCGGCCGAAATCCACCACCGCCGCCATGCGGCCGATCGTCGCGAGGTTGCCGTAATCCCGGTAGCGGAAGGCGCCGGGCGCTGCGCTGCCCGACAAACGCGCGTGCAGCACCTGCGCCACATGCCGACCCATCTGCTTGGCGGCGGGCGCCACCCCCGGCACCGGTCGGCCATCCGACATCACCGCGGCCAGATCGCCCGCGACGAAGATATCCGGGCGCTCCGGTACGCTGAGATCCGGCTGCACCTGCACGCGTCCTGCTCGATCCAGCAGTACGCCCAGCGAGCGGGCCAGCGGCGAGGCCGCCACGCCGGCCGCCCACACCACCGTCTTCGCCGGCACGAACGTTTCACCCAGGCGATAGCCGTCTTCGGTGATGTCGCTGACCGGTGTGCCGGTGACGACGTCCACGCCGAGCTTTTCCAGCTGTCGGCGTGCCTTGTCGGATAGCGGCTCGGGAAAGGACGCCAGTACGCGTGGGCCGGCTTCGACCAGCCGCACGCGTGCCTGCGAAGGATCGATGCGGCGGAACTCGTTCTTCAGTGTATGTCGCGCGATTTCGGCCAGCGTACCCGCCAGTTCCACGCCGGTCGGGCCACCCCCGACGATGGCGAAGCTGAGCCACGCCGCACGCCGGTCGGGATCGGTTTCGGCTTCCGCGCGCTCGAACGCGAGCAGCAGGTGGCGGCGCAACTGCAGTGCATCGTCGAGCGTCTTCAGCCCGGGCGCATGCTTCGCCCATTCGTCATGACCGAAGTAGGCATGCGTCGCGCCCGTCGCCAGCAGCAGCGTGTCGTAGGCGATCGTCGTGCCGTCGGCGAGCACGACCTGCTTGTCCTGCGGTGCGATCGAGGCGACCTCCGCCAGCCGCACTTCGACGTTGTCCTGCGTGCGCAGGATGTGGCGCAGCGGCGCGGCAATGTCGGGTGCGGACAGGCCGGCGGTCGCCACCTGGTAGAGCAGCGGCTGGAACAGGTGGTGGTTGTGCCGGTCGATCAGGGTGATACGGACCGGCGTGGACGCCAGGGCCCGTGTGGCCCAGAGGCCGGCGAAACCACCGCTGACGATGACGAAATGGTGGACTGCCTGCACATCGCCTCCCGTTGCCACGGGCTGCGTGGCGCCTGAGGGCGGATTGTCGCATGCGCGAGACGAAGCCTGGCGCGCCTCTCCAGGCGAGCGCCCGTGCGCGCACGTCATGGGTAGCTGTGGAAGGGGGGCGACGCTAGACTGAGGCGACCGTCGCCTGTTGGGTACACATGGATACGCAGCCGATCGCACTGTCGGATGTGCTGATCGTGGAAGACAATATCCATGCCGGGCAGCGCTTGCGGCGCTTGGTCGCAGGCCTGGCCAACGAGGCGCGTATCGACCTGGTCGATACGCTCGGCGCGGCGCAGTCGCGGCTGCAGGCGCATCCGTACACCCTGGCACTCGTCGACATGTACCTGCCCGATGGCGACGGCAATCGTTTGATCGCATGGATGCGGTTGCATGTCCCCGAGGCCGCCGCGGTAATCATCTCGTCATTTGCGGAAGAAGAAAGCGTGTTGACCGCGCTGCGCAGCGGCGCCGTCGGCTACCTGCTGAAGGAGCGCGACGACGAGGAACTGGTGGTGTCGCTGAAGAGCCTGCAACGCGGTGGCGCGCCCATCGATCCTTCCATCGCGCGCCGCATCCTGGCGCTGCTGCCTGCCGGTGCCGATCCGGCACTGCCGTCCTCTCCCGCACCGCCGCTGTCGCAGCGCGAGATGGAGATCGTGCAACTGGTGGCGCAGGGGTTCACCAATCGCGAGATCGCCGAGCTGGTCTCGTTGTCGCGACTGACCATCGAAAGCCACGTCAAGAACATCTATCGAAAGCTGGCCGTCGGGTCGCGGACCGAAGCCGTGTACGAGGCGCGCGTACGGGGCCTGCTGAAGTGAGGCGCGTCGCCCTGAGCGTGATCGTCCTGCTGGCGGTGTTCGCGATGTTGCCCGTACGGGCGCAGGACGTCATGCAGATCGGGCAGGCGGATGCCGTGCGCTCGGACTGGTCGGCGCAGACGCCCCCCCAGCAGGGCTGGGTGCCGGTAGAACTGCGCGATCTGTGGGAGAGGCGCTGGCCCGGCCATGATGGGGTCGTGTGGTATCGCGTCCGCTGGCAGCAGGCGGATGCGTCGCAGCCGGTGGGGCTGTTGCTCGACTACACCTGCCTGGCGGCCGCAGTCTCGCTCAATGGCCAGCCGATCGACCGGGACGCCTCGCTGGTGGAGCCGCTGTCGCGCAAGTGGCATGTGCCGCGCTACTACATGGTGCCGCCGGCATTGTTGCGCGAAGGGCAGAACGAACTGCTCGTGCGGGTTTCCGGCCTGGCGGCCTATCAGCCCGCCTTCGGCACCGTCAGCGTAGGCGATCCCGTCGTGCTGCGCGGCATGTTCGAGCGGGAGCGCTTCGCCCGCCGAGACATGCAGATATTCGACGCGTCCGTGGGTCTGGTGCTGGCGGCGATGATCGGCATCTTCTGGCTGCTTCGCCCCCAGGACACGTTGTACGGCTGGTACGCATTGAGTGCTGTCTTCGGCAGGTTGTACGACTGGAACTTCATCGCCGGCAGCCCGTGGCCGTTCCGCACCACGGATGGCTGGCAGGCCTTCATCGCAGCGGTGTTCGTGGCGTCCGCCGCCACCCATACGATCTTCCTGCTGCGGTTCTCCGAGCGGCGGTGGCCGCGCTTCGAGCGTGCGCTGCTGGCCGTGGCGGGCGTGGCGATGGTGCTGGCGCTGCTGCTTCCGCAGTGGATGGGGCCGCTACGCAACCTGTACGTGACCCCGACCATCCTGTTCCTTTACGTGGCCAGCGTGGTGTTCTTCGTCTTTGCGCTGCGCAGTGGCCGGCGCGACTACCAGGTGCTCGCGGCCTGCATCAGCGTGCCCTTGCTGGTGTCGCTGCACGACCTCGGCGTGTACATGGGCTGGTACGGTGGTGTGAGCTACCTGGGATCGTTCACCTCGCCCGTCATGCTGCTGGGCATGGGATTCGTGCTGGCCTATCGCTTTGCGCAGACCATGAAGCGGGTGGAAGGCTTCAACGCCGAACTGCAACGGGAAGTGCAGTCCGCCACCGCTACGCTGACCGACACGCTCAACCAGCAGCACGCACTCGCACTGGCGCACAGTCGCGCGGGCGAGCGACTGCAACTGGTACGCGACCTGCACGATGGCTTCGGCGGCACGCTGGTGGGCGCCATCACCCGTTTGCAGCAGGCACCGGACGATACGCCGAAGGCCGACGTCGTCGACCTGCTGAAGGACATGCGCGACGACCTGCGGCTGGTGATCGATACCACCGCGCAGGAGCAAGCCGACCTGGCCACGCTGATCGCTCCGTTGCGCCATCGCGCCAGCCGCCTGCTCGAGGCGGCGGACATCGACGCGCACTGGCAGGTGGACGGGCTGGAGGGCCTGCAACTGGGCCCCGGCCGCAGCCTGGATCTGCTGCGGTTGCTGCAGGAGGCGCTGACGAACGTGTTCAAGCACAGCGGCGCAACCCGCGTGGAGGTGCGGCTGCAGCGTGCCGGCGACCGGTTGCAGCTGCGCGTACGCGATGATGGTGTCGGCCTGGCCGAGACGACGTCGCTGGCTGCAAAGGGTCGCGTGGGTGGAGCGGGCATGGCCAGCATGCGCCAGCGCGCCCAGCGACTTGGAGCGGAACTGCGCATCGCAGGCGATGCGGCCGGCGAAGGCACGACGCTGAAACTGGACCTGCCGCTGGCTGTGTGAGCGAGACGCGCTTTACCTGATTTCAGGGATACCGCGACCGGGTGAGGGCACCTACCGTGTGCGCCACCGTCGCCGGCGGGTGGCCGTGCCGTGGGCGTGGCGGCCGGCGGTATGCCACAGGGGGCATCGCCATGCGTACGTATCGCCGCAACATCACTGCCGTCCGTCACTTCATGCTGCCGCTCGTTGCGGGCGGCAGTCTGCTGTTGTTGACGATGTCGGCCCACGCGCAAGTGGTGGGCGGCACCGCACCAACCCAGCCTTGCAGCCAGAATTCAGCCAGCGGCGGCATGGCATGCATGCCAGGCAGCACGGTGGGTGCGGATGGCAGCGCCGGGTCTGCCGGTCTAGGCTGGTCGTCGGGACCCGGCGGACACGGCAACGAGACCGGCAACGTCGCGATCGGCGAAAACAGCGGCGCCGGCAATGGCGGCCAAGGTGGAAACGGCACGGCCGGAGGCATCGCGGGCACGGGTGGCGCAGGTGGCGCAGGGAACCTAGCGTTGGGTGCGAACAGTAGCGCAGGCAACGGCGGTGCGGCAGGAAACGGTGTCGCGGGCGGTACCGGCGGCTCGGGCGGGGCAGGCGGCAACAACAACGTGGCGATCGGCAACGGAAGCAGTGCCGGCACGGGTGGACAGGGCTCGGAAGGATGCTGCGGGTTTCCGGGGCCATCGGGTGCAAGTGGCACCAACAACAACGTCGCGCTCGGCACCGGCGCCTCGGCCAATGGCGGCGGATCGGTCGCGCTGGGCTACAACAGCAGCGATGACGGGCGCGCCAACGTGGTGTCGGTCGGCTCTTCGGGTCAGCAGCGGCAGGTGACCAATGTCGCGGCAGGTACCGCCACCACCGATGCGGTCAACGTCGGCCAGCTGAATGCGGTCGCAGACGCAGCCGATGCTGCACTGGACGCGGCAGGCAATGCGCAGACCACGGCCGACACGGCACTTTCCACGGCGAACACCGCCCAGACGACCGCCGAAGCGGCATTGGATGCCGCGGACAACGCAGTGGCCACGGCGAACGACTACACCGATACGCGCGAGGCGGCCGTGCGCAACGACATGGCGGCAGGCGATGCGGCCACGCTGGCGACGGCGAACAACTACACCGATACCCGCGAAGCCGCGGTGCGCGTCGACATGGCAGCCGGCAATGCCGCCACGCTGGCGACGGCGAACGGCTATACCGACACCCGCGAGGTGGCCGTGCGCAACGACATGGCGGCGGGCGACGCGGCCACGCTGGCCACGGCGCAGGACTATGCCGATGCCGGCGATGCGACCACGCTGGCCTCGGCCAATGCCTATACCGATGCGCGCTTCACCGAACTCACCGGCCTGAGCGACGACTTCCACGCCTTCCGCGACGATGTGGATCGTCGCATCAGCCACCTGGATCGCCGCATCGACACGATGGCCGCGATGAGTGGCGCCTATGCCGGCATGGCGATGAACACCGCCGGCTTGGCCGGTAAGAATCGCGTGGGCGTGGGCATCGGCGCGCAGGGCGGCGAACAGGCGATGGCGGTGGGCTATCAGCGCGTCATCGGAAACCGCGCCAGCGTGTCGCTGGGCGCCGCCTTCGGGGGCGGCGAGAAGAGCGTGTCGGCGGGTGCCGGCTTCAGTTGGTGACGCGCGAAGCCGTCACGGTGTCGAGAATGCGACCTGCAAGAAAGCCCGCCGGAAAGAGGGCCTTCCTGTTCGCGCTGCTCCTGCTGCTGGCATGGCTGTGCGCACTCCCATGGATCCTGGTCGACAGCGACGCGCCGCTGTCGATACCGCCGCTCACGCAGATGGATTCCGCGCCGTCGCACTAGGCGGTGGCGTCAGTCCGGGTCACGGTCGATCAGCGAGGTCTCGCGCGTCTCCGGCATCCACAGGTACACCAGCAGCGAGCACGCGATGCAGGCGGTGACGTACCAGTAGAAGCCGGTCTCGTGGCCGATGTCCTTGAACCACAGCGCGATCATGTCGGCCGTGCCGCCGAAGGTCGCCACGGTCAGCGCATACGGCAGACCGACACCGAGCGCGCGGATCTCCACGGGAAACAGTTCCGCCTTCACCACCGCGTTGATCGCGGTGTAGCCGCTCACGATCACCAGTGCGGCCATCACCAGCCAGAACGCCTGAGCGGCGCTCTGCACATCCTGCAGCTGGCTGAGGATGGGCACGGTGAACAGCGTACCCAGCACGCCGAATGCGATCAGGATGCGGCGCCGGCCGATTCGGTCCGACAGCGCGCCGACCACCGGCTGCAGCAGCATGTAGACGAACAGCGTGGACGCATTGATCAGGCTCGCCGTTTCCGCGGCCATGCCGGCGCTGTTGACGAGGAATTTGTGCACGTAGGTCGTGTAGGTGTAGAACGCCAGCGTACCGCCCATCGTCAGGCCGATCACGGTGAGCACGGCGCGCGGGTGCTGCATCAGCGCGCGCAGCGTGCCCTGCTGCTGTTGCCGCTCCGTTGCGCCGGTCGCCTCGCTGCGCTGGAAGGACTCGGTTTCCACCATGTTCCGGCGCAGCCACAACGCGACCAGCGCCGCCACGGCGCCGATCGCGAACGGGATGCGCCAGCCCCATTCGCGCAGTTCGTCGTCGGTCAGGAACACACGCTGCAGCGCGATCAGCACGGCGAGGGCGATCAGGTGGCCCATCACCAGCGTCACGTACTGGAAGCTGGACCAGAAGCCGCGACGCTCGCGGGTGGCCATCTCGCTGAGGTACGTCGCCGACGTGCCGTATTCGCCGCCGACCGACAGGCCCTGCAGCAACCGCGCCAGCACCAGCAGGATCGGTGCGGCGACGCCGATGGTCGCGTAGCCCGGCGTGCACGCGATGATCAGCGAGCCGCCGCACATCATCACCACCGACAGCATCAGCGCGCGCTTGCGGCCATGGCGGTCGGCATAGCGACCGAGCAGCCAGCCGCCGAGCGGCCGCATCAGGAAGCCGACGGCGAAGATCGCCGCGGTCTTCAGCAACTGGCTGGTGCGATCGCCGCCGGGGAAGAACACCTCGGCGAAGTACAACGAGAACGCGGCGTACACGTACCAGTCGTACCACTCCACCAGGTTGCCGACCGAGCCACTGAAGATGCTGCGCAGGCGTTGGGCGGGCGTGAGAGCGGTACGCGAGGGTGTCGTCATCAGTACAGGTCCATGGGATCGATATCGAGCGACCAGCGCACCTTTCGGCTTTCTGGGAGGCCCCGAACTAATCCAAGCCCGGCGTCCAGCATTCGATGAAGCCTGCTCCTCTCCGTCGAGATCATCACCAGATGTGAGCGATACATTCCTGCTTTCTTTGGCATCGGCGCGTCAACAGGGCCAAGCATTGCAACTGCTTCGTCTTTGTAAGCGAACATATGCTTCGCCTTCTCAAGAAAGACATGCGCGAGTCTGGCTTCCTTGGCTTCGGCACGAACGAGTGCGAGATAAGTAAAAGGAGGAAAGCCAGCGGCTTCTCGCTGTAATAGCTCCGCCTCGGCGAAAGCGTGGTAGCCGCCGCTGATCAGCGTGTTCAACAGCGGATGATCGGGATGATGGGTCTGCAACCACACGTCGCCGCGCTTGCCTGCACGGCCTGCGCGTCCCGCGACCTGAATCAACTGCTGCGCCAGCTTCTCGCCGGCGCGGAAATCGGTGGAGAACAGCCCCTCGTCGACGCCGACGACCGTCACCCGCGTCAGGTGCGGAAGGTCGTGGCCCTTGGCCAGGATCTGGGTGCCGACAAGGATGCCGGGCGCATCGCCCAGCTTCGCCAGCTGCTGCGCCAGACCATCGCGCTTCTGGGTGGTGCCGCGGTCCACGCGCAGCACCGGCACATCGGTGAACTGTTCGGCCAGCAGTTCTTCCAGCCGTTCGGTGCCGATGCCCTGCGGCTGCAGCGCCAGTCCGCCGCAATCGGGACAGGCCGGCGGTGCCGCCTGCCGCGCGCCGCAGTGGTGGCATTGCAGGCGCTTGCCGCCGGCGTGCACCGTCATCGGGCTGTCGCAGCGCTTGCAGTGCGCGCTCCAGCCGCAGTCGTGGCACAGCAGTACCGGTGCGTAGCCACGGCGGTTCTTGAACACCAGCACCTGGCCGCCGGCGTCGAGCGCCTGCCGGATCGCCTGCAGCGTGTCGGTCAACAGCCCGGCCTGCTGCGCGCGCTTGCGCATGTCCAGCACGCGCACCGCAGGCGGCTGCGCCTCGCCCGCGCGCCGCGACAGGCGCAGGTGCGCGTAGCGGCCCGTACGCGCGTTGTGCAGCGTTTCCAGCGACGGCGTGGCGCTGCCCAGCACCACCGGCACGTCCAGCGCCTTGCCGCGCACCAGCGCGAAATCGCGCGCGTGGTAGCGGATGCCGTCCTGCTGCTTGTAGCTGCTGTCGTGCTCTTCGTCGATCACGATCAATCCTGCCTCCGGCAACGGCGTGAACACCGCCGAGCGCGTGCCGACGATCACCCGCGCTTCGCCGCGCAGGCAAGCCGCCCAGGTGCGGGCACGCTCGCCATCGTTGAGACCCGAATGCAGTGCGTGCACCGGCACGCCCAGCCGTTCACGGAAGCGCGTCAGCGTCTGCGGCGTCAGGCCGATCTCCGGCACCAGCACCAGGGCCTGCCGCCCGCGTCGCAGGCAGTCGGCGATGGCATGCAGGTAGACCTCGGTCTTGCCGCTGCCGGTCACGCCGTCCAGCAACAACGCGCCGAAGCCGGTCGTTGCCGTGATCGCGTCCGCCGCCGCCTGTTGTTCGTCGTTGAGCGCGGGGCCGGGACGCGGCGCGGGAGAGGCGTGCGTCGCCGGCGCAGGGAAGCGCTCGGCCAGCCCGCGCTTGCCCAGGTCGCGGGCGGTGGCGCGGCCGGCATCCAGGTGCAGGTCCAGTGCGTCTTCGTCGAGCGAAGCGTGCTCGGCGAGCAGATCGGCCAGACGGCGGGGACGGCTGCCGGTGCGCAGGCGGTCGTGCTGGAGCTGGCCCGCCTCGCTCAGGCGCCAGTGCCAGACATGCGTATCGGCCAGCGGTTCGCCTTGGCGCAGGTGGACCGGCAGGGCCGTGGCGACCACCTCGCCCAGCGGCGCATGGGTGTAGCGCGCCAGCCAGTGCAGCGAGTCCAGCAGCTCGCCCTGCAGCAGCGGCACGGCGTCCAGAAGCGCGTCCGCCGGGCGCAGTTCCATCCCGGGGTCCGCCGGCGGGGCCACTCCGGCGACGATCCCGGTCAGTGGCCGGTTGCCGAACGTCACGCTCACCCGCTTGCCGATATCCTCCGACGAGACGTCGTGGCCGGCTGGCGGCAGGTAGTCGAACAGCCGCGGCAGCGGCACGGGCAGGGCGACCTGGAGGACGGAAACGGGCGACATTCCGGGCAGTGTATCGACCCGTCCCGGCGCGGGTCACATCTCACGCAGTTGCGCGGAGGTCCTGTCAGAATCTTGACGAAAAGCACGCAAGTGCTGATCGCGGAAGGAGATTCCGGTTTATCCACACGCGCTGTGGATAAATCTGTGCATGGCGGGAATGCTTCACGGCGGGATGACGCTGCCGCAAGCATCCGGGCCGGGTTGGTCAAAAAAGTGCCAGCAAGCCTTTTCCCTATGGAATCATGCAGTTAGCCGTGAAACGCGGCTGACACAGAGGCGCGGGCGCACCACCGAAGAGGCCTTGTGACGTTTTGGTGACCGCTGTGCACAACGTTTTTCTTGGAAACCCTTGCTACGCCGGGGAGAGCAGATTTCGACGGGCTGTCAAGCGTCCGTACGGGCGCGCCGGGTGACTATGATCCACGCATCCCCGACCGGTTCCACGATGACCTCTTCCAACACAACGACCCCGCCCGCGCCTGCCGCGCTCGCCGCCTTCCTGCGAGGCTGCGAGCGCCGGGGCGCGGTCTTCGCCGAACTGCAATGCGGCGACGCCGACCGCGGCGACATGGCGCTTGCTGCCGCGCTGCGCGCGTTCCGGGGCAAGGCCGCGGCCCTGCCCATGGCCGACTGGCCGGTGCGCTTCTGGGCGTTGCTGGCGGCGACCCCGCAACTGCGCGTCGACGGCCCCGCCGCCCACTGGCCGGACGCGTTCTCGGCCCTGGCCCGGCCTGCCACGGCCGACCGCGCGGCGCTGCTGCTGCGCCTCGCCGGCGGCCTGCAGGAAGCCGAGGCCGCCGACGTGCTGGGTCTCGACGGTGCGGCGTACCGCGACGCCCTGGCGCGCGCCTGTCCGCGCGACAGCCTCGGCCACCCGGACGCCGGCGCATGGCGCGCCCTGGCCGAGGCGATCCAGCAGCATCTGCGCGAACTGTCCGACGACCGCCTGGCCGGACTCGCACGCCTGCGCGAGGACGCACTCGCCGGCACCCGACTGCCGCCTGCGGAAGCGAAGACGCCCGCCGCCGCCGTCGCTCGGGTGCCACGCCGCTGGCCCTGGATCCTGGTGAGCCTGGTCCTGCTGCTGGCGGCGGCAGGGGCAGCGCTGTGGTGGTGGCGAGGATCCGCGCTGCTGCCGTCATCCGCGCTGCCCGCAGCGATTCCGACCGACGAAGACGGCGTGTCCGCGTTGCCGCCGGATCCGGTGATCACGTCGGCGGAGTTGCCACCCGACGGATCACCTGCGGTGCGAGCGGAAGCCGTCGCGCCGGCGGCGCATCCGGATTTCGCACTCATCGCGGATGCCGACGATGAGGCACGCGCGCGGGAAGCCGATTTCCTGGCGTGGTACGTCGCCGGTGCCGGTGCCACCGCGGCCACTGCGGTACCCGTTCCGGAGACCCGGACCGGAGCGGCCGATGCAGTGCGCTGACCGCAGGCGGAGACCCGTCGCCGTCGCGATCGCGGTCGTGGCCATCGCGATGGGCGGGATCGCCGCCTCGTTCGCGCAGGACGCCTCGCAGGCATCCCGTTGGGCGACGATGTCCCCTGCCGCGCAGGCCGAGTGGCAGCAGCATCGACTCGCCTGGGACGCCTTGCCACGGCAGCAGCGCGAGGACCGGCGCGCGCGCTACGCAGCCTGGCGTGCGCTGGACGAGGTGCAGCGCGCACGCCTGCGTGCCGCCGCCGCGGAGATCGCCGCGCTTCCGCCGGAACACCAGGCCGCGTTGCGCACGCAATTCAGCGTGCTGGACGGCATGCAGCGACGCGGATGGCGGTTGGGGCCGGAACTCGGTGCCGACTGGCCGCGCCTGCAGCCGTTGTTCGCGTACGTTCCGCCGGAAGAGCGCGATGGACTGCTCGCATTGCTGCGGCGACTGGATGCGGAACAGCGCGACGACCTCGCTGCGCTGGCACAGCGCCTACCGCCGCAGGACCGCGATGCGTTCCGTCGCGAACTGCTGGCCGTGCCGGACGGCCAGCGCCGCGCGTGGCTGCGGCAGCGGCGGGATCGGTAGCCGGCGTCGCGATCACGGTGCGCCTGCGCGATGTTTCGCTAGGCGTTCACCCAGGTCGTCAGCGTCAGGAAAATGAGCGCCGTCAGCAGCATCATGAAATACAGCGCGCCGAGCACGGAGAACTTGAGCAGCGTGACGATCTTGTGCTGCCGGTATACGCGCTGCTGCATCTTCAGCAGATAGATCGGCATCCACACCAGGATCGCCGTCAACACCGTCCAGTAAGGGATCTTCAACCAGAAGCCATCGGCCGCCAGCAGTCCGCCAAGCGCCTGCACCAGGCACAGCGCCAGGATGCACAGGCACAGATAGGCATGGCTGTACAGCGCCACCACCAGGTGCTCCAGATAGACGCGCCGTGTCCCGATGTAGGCGAGTTTCAGCAGCAGGGCGAAGACGGGCACCAGCACGAACAGCGCCGACGGCACTGAGCCGATCAGGCGCGTGAAGAAGTACTCGGGATCCTGCGCTACCCGCGGGACGTTCTGCTCGGCACGCGCCAGCTTCCTGTTGATCCAGCCGTTAGCGAAGTCGGGTAGCCAGCCGATCTTCACCGGGTTGGTCCTGGCGTCGAACGGTTTGTCGCCGATCGAGATCAGTGAGCCTTGCGGCACTTCCGGCAGCGGTTTGCCCTCCGGATACGGATCGGGTTGCGCCAACGCCGGATGATCGGGCTGCAGCTGGGCGATGCGTTCGCGCGCCAGGCGCTGGGTGGCGAAGATGTTCTGGTCCATGCGCTCGCGCACGAAGCCGAGACCGGGAGGAAGCGCAGCGCGTGCCGCCACCAGTCCTTCCAGCGTGCGGTCGCGCTCCTGGAGGACGGCCTCGACGGTGGTCTGTTTGGCGAAGCTGATGCCGGATTCGTCCGGTGCGGCGACCAGATTGGTCTTGCCGTCCGCGGTCGGCGGTGGCTCCGGCAGCCTCACCTCGCCGACGTGCACGGTCAGCTTGGCGACGAAGAACGTCAGCACGCTGACGATGACGAACAGCCGCAGCGGCGCCACGAACGGGGCGCGGTGACCGGCCAGATAGGCGTTGGCCAGCTTGCCGGGCGAGAGCAGCGTGCGCAGGGTACGGAAGATGCGCCCGTCCAGGTGCCAGAACGATTCGAACACCTCTTCCACCGCATGCCCGAAGCTGCGCAACGGGTTGTGCGCGTTCTGCCCGCAGACGTGGCAGAACCCGCCCTGCAGCGGCGTCCTGCAGTTGTCGCACGCGGTCGCGTGCACGGCGTCGGCATCGTGCGATGGGGTCATGGGGCGTTCGGGTGGCGCGGCGGGCGAGCGGGTAAGATACCGGCCTCCCGTGACCCGGTGCCAGCGCGATGCCGCGCGACCGCAGTCCGGCGGTTGAACCTCATGTCCCTCTCCTCCTCCCCGACCCCGCGCTTCGGCCAGGAAGTGCGCGCGACGGCGACGCTCGCCCTGCCGCTGGTGCTGGGCCATGTCTCCACCGGCCTGATCGGCTTCGTCGACAACGTCATCGCCGGCCACCACGCCACCGCCACGCTGGCGGCCGTCACCGTGGGCACCGCGCTGCTGTGGCTGCCGATGATGGTGCCGATCGGCACGCTGATCTCGCTGACCGCCTCGGTCTCGCAGCTCGACGGCGCCCAACGGCGCGACGAGATCGCGCCGCTGTTCCGGCAGGCGCTGTGGCTGTCGCTGGGCCTGGGCCTGCTGATGTTCGCCTTCCTCAGCGTCGCGCCGTACGCGCTGGCGGCGTTCGGCATCGCGCCGGACATCATTCCCGGCGCCACCGCCTTCCTGCACGGCATCCGCTGGGGCGTGCCCGCGCTGACGTTCTACTTCTGCATGCGCTACCTCAGCGAAGGCACGCACTGGACGCTGCCGACCATGATCCTGGGCTTCGGCGGCCTGCTGGTGCTGGCGCCGGTCGGCTACGTGCTCGCGTTCGGCAAGCTCGGCTTCCCCGAGATGGGCGCCGGCGGCCTCGGGATCGCGTCGGCGCTGACGATGTGGGTGCAGGCGATCGCGTTCGCGATCTACCTGACGCGTGCGCGCCGCTTCGCTGACCTGCAGCTGTTCGCGCGCTTCGATCCGCCGCGCCGCGCGCCGATCATGCAACTGCTGCGCACCGGCCTGCCGATCGGCATCACCGTGCTGATGGAAGGCAGCCTCTTCATCGTCACCGCGCTGCTGATCGCGCGCCTGGGCGCCACGCCGGCGGCGGCGCACCAGATCGCCATCAACGTGTCGGCGCTGTGCTTCATGATCCCGATGGGCGTAGCGGAGGCCACCACCGTGCGCGTGGGCCATGCGGTCGGCGCCGGTAATACGCAGGGCATCCGCCGCGCCGCGCACGCGGGCTACGTCATCGTGCTGGCCACGCAAGCGGTCTCGGCGCTGTTCCTGCTGCTGGGCCACGACCTGGTGGTGTCGCTGTACACCGACGACCTGGCGGTGGCCGCTCTGGCCGGCACACTGCTGCTGTTCGCTGCGGCGTTCCAGTTCCCCGACGGCATCCAGGTGCTGTCGGCGGGCGCGCTGCGCGGGCTGAAGGACACCCGCGTACCGATGTGGCTGGCCGTGTGCGCCTACTGGGGCCTGGGCATGCCGCTCGGGGCCGGGCTGGGCCTCGGGCTCGGCTGGGGCCCGCAGGGCATGTGGCTGGGCCTGATCGTCGGCCTGACCGCCGCGGCGGTGCTGCTGGGCTGGCGCTTCGAGCGCAGCAGCCGGCGCTGGTCCGCCGCTCCCGCCGCGGTCACGGTGACCAACGGGGCATGAAACCCTCACGCGCGCACGCTACAGTGGCCCCAGTTCCCCGGAGTTGTCCATGAACCAAGTCGCACCCCCGCCGCGTCGCAGCCCCGTCGTCGCCTTCTTCGTCGGCCTGTGGGACGTGATGAACTTCACCCGCAAGCTGGTCCTCAACCTGATCTTCTTCGGCCTGCTGTTCCTGGTCTTCATCGTGTTCGTCATCGCCGCCGGCAGCGGTGGGGTGAAGCCGCTGATGGAGCGCACCACCTTCGTGCTGGCGCCGGAAGGCCGCCTGGTGGAGCAGTTCACCACCGATCCCGCCACCCGCGCGCTGGCCAAGGCGCTGGGCGACAAGGCCGCCAATGAGGTGCAGCTGCGCGACCTGCTGCGCGCCATCGAGGCGGCGCAGAAGGACGACAAGGTCGAGCGCATGCTGTTGCGCGTGGACCAGTTGCAGCCCACCGGTTACGCCTCGCTGCGCGAAGTCGCCGCCGCACTGGCGAAGTTCCGCGCCTCGGGCAAGCAGATCGTGGCCTTCGGCGAGAACATGAGCCAGACGCAGTACCTGCTTGCCGCGCAGGCCAACGAGGTCTACATCGACCCGATGGGCAGCCTGGTGCTCGAGGGCCTGGGCCGCTATCGCCAGTACTACCGCGAAGGCCTGAAGGACAAGCTGGGCGTGGACGTGCACCTGTTCAAAGTGGGCGAATACAAGTCCGCCGCCGAACCCTACGTGCTGGACGCCGCCTCCAAGGAAGCCAAGGAAGCCGACCTGTTCTGGATGAACGACGTGTGGCAGCGGATGCTGGCCGACATCGCCAAGGTCCGCAAGACGACGCCCGAAGCGCTGGCCGCCGGCATCGACACGCTGCCCGAAGGGGTTGCCGCGGCCGGTGGCGATCTGGCCAAGTACGCCCTGCAGCAGAAGCTGGTGGACGGTCTGAAGACGCAGGAGGAAGTCGAGAACCTGCTGATCGAGCGCGGCGTGGCCGATGAGGATTCCGAGACCGGCTTCCGTGCGATCGGCCTTGCCGGTTACCTGACCCAGCTCGACGCCAGGAAGAACCCGCTCGACAAGCGTCCGCAGGTGGCGGTGGTCGTGGCCGAGGGCGAGATCACCGACGGCGACCAGCCGGCCGGCCGCGTCGGTGGCCTGTCCACCTCGGCCCTGCTGCGCGAGGCGCGCGAGGACGACGACGTGAAGGCGGTCGTGCTACGCGTGGATTCGCCCGGTGGCGGCGTGTACGCCTCGGAGCAGATCCGCCGCGAAGTGGCGGCGCTGAAGAAGGCCGGCAAGCCGGTCGTCGTGTCGATGGGCGACCTGGCGGCATCGGGTGGTTACTGGATCAGCATGAATGCCGATCGCATCTACGCCGACCCGTCCACCATCACCGGTTCGATCGGCATCTTCGGCGTGATCCCCACCGTGCCGCGCACGCTGGAGAAGATCGGCGTGCGCACCGATGGCGTGGGCACGACCCGTTTCGCCGGCGCATTCGATATCACCCGTCCGCTGGACCCGGCCGTGGGCCAGGTGATCCAGTCGGTCATCGACAAGGGCTACGCCGATTTCACCGGCAAGGTCGCGGAAGCGCGCAAGAAGCCGGTCGAAGAGGTCGACGCCGTCGCCCGTGGCCGCGTGTGGAGCGGCGCGCAGGCGAAGGAGCGTGGTCTGGTGGACGAACTCGCCGGCTTCGATGCGGCGGTCGCCGATGCCGCGAAGCGCGCCAAGCTGGGCGACGCCGATGCGTACCGCGTGCGCTATATCGAAAAGGTGTCCTCGCCGTTCTCGCAGTTCATGTCGGGCTTCGCCGGCAGCCGGATCGGCGCGGCATGGCTCAAGGATTCCGATTTCGCGCGTGCGTTGCTGGCGCGCAGCATGCCGGAGATGGAAGCGCAGTTGCGCTTCGTCGAGGAAGCCGTCAACGACCGCAACGGTGCCCCGGTGAAGAGCCTGGCGTACTGCTTCTGCGGGTTCTGATTCCCGTCACCGCTGGTTGATCGACGGGCCGCGCGGGCGACTGCGCGGCCCGTTGCGTTTACAGCGCCGCGCGCGACCGCCCTTCTGTTCCCCGCAGGCGGGGGGACTTCGCAATTGCATGGTGCGCGCGGATCGGCGGTGCGCCGCTAACCGATGCGGCTCAGCCTTTCACGCTGTCCGCATCCGCCTGTGGTTCCGGCGGTTCGTCGGTCGGTGGTGGTTCGGGCGCGCGGCAGGCGGCGCAGGCCAACAGCAGCATGGCGAGCAGGGTGAGGCGGATCCGGATCATGGCGACGGTCCTCCCGTAGGGTGGCGCTATGCTACGCCCATCGACGAAGGAGGCGCATGTGGCGGCGAACCGGTGGCGGCTGGATGGACAACGGGCACTGGTGACCGGCGCCAGCGCCGGCATCGGCCTGGCGATCACGCGCGAACTGCTGGGGCTGGGCGCCGACGTGTTGATGGTCGCGCGCGACGTCGACGCGTTGCAGGACGCACGCGCCGATCTGGGCGAGGAATTCCCCGAGCGCGGGATCGGCACGTTGGCCGCCGATGTCGCCGACGACGAGGACCGCCGCGCCATCCTCGACTGGGTGGAAGACCATGGCGACGGCCTCAACATCCTGGTCAACAACGCCGGCGGCAACGTCACCCGCGCGGCGGTGGATTACACCGAGGACGAGTGGCGCGGCATCTTCGAAACCAACCTGTTCTCGGCCTTCGAACTCTCGCGCTACGCGCATCCGCTGCTCACGCGGCATGCGGCCTCGTGCATCGTCAACGTCGGCAGCGTGTCCGGCATCACCGCGGTGCGCAGCGGCGCACCGTACGGCATGACCAAGGCCGCGCTGCACCAGCTCACCCGCAACCTCGCCGCCGAATGGGCCGAGGACGGTGTGCGCGTCAACGCGGTGGCGCCATGGTACATCCGCACGCGCCGCACTTCCGGGCCGCTGTCGGATGCGGACTACTACGATGGAGTGATCGAGCGCACTCCGATGCGCCGCATCGGCGAACCCGAGGAGGTCGCCGGCGCTGTCGCCTTCCTGTGTCTGCCTGCGTCGAGCTACGTCACCGGCGAATGCATCGCGGTGGATGGCGGGTTCCTGCGTTACGGCTTCTGACGACGGAGATGCGCATCGGCAAGCGGACGGGGATGGCTGCGATGCTGGTCATCGCGATGGCGTCCTGCGCCTCGGTGTCCGTACCGCTGGCGCCTGACGCCTTCCGGCTGGAGATCCGCGACAATCCTTCGGAGCTTCGCTTCGACGTGGAACTGCAGTCGTACCATGATCGCGCGCTGTGCGTGTCCAGCAACAACTGGCCACTCTCCGGGGGCACGCTGCGTGCCGAGAACACAGGGGTGTACCTGGAGACCGCGGCGGGCATCCTGCCGCTCCAGGGGCCGTTCGTCAGTGTCTACTGCCCCGGTGGTTGCGGCGAAGTGCGCGTCGAAGCCGGCGCAACGATGTCCGGCTTCTTCGCTTACAGTGCGTTCGGCGATGCCGACCGCATCGCCGCGGATCCCAGCAGGCAGCTTCACTACGCGCTGGCGCCCCAGGCCTGCCGTCGATCCGTGCGCTAGGGCTTCTGAGGCGTCGCTTCCGGCGCGCTGAAGACCACGCGGCCGTCGGCATCCAGCACTTCGATGCGCGCATCGCCGGCGCGGTCCACGCGCAGGCGGATGCGGTCCTTGCCGCTGGCATCGGCCAGCAGGATCTCGGCGTCGTTGTGCTGGTTCTGGATCGCGATGCGGCGCGTGGCCTGCTTGGCCGCGTCCAGCACCTTCACGTGCGACGGGACGGCCTGGTTGATCTGCAGGCCGCTGCTGATCGGCTCGCCGTCGGCGCCGATGCGCGTCATCAGTCCGATGGCGTCCATGTTGGGATTGTCGAAGGCGAGCGCGGAGACCTTGCCGGCGTCCACGTCGGTCAGCGCCAGTCCGCCGACCTCGTTGCCCTTGCGGTCGTAGAACACCAGGCCGGCGGGCGTGACCGCGCGCTTGAAGGTCTCGCCGTTCAACATGGGCGGTGGGAAACGCTGCTGGTTGGCCAGCACGACGCGCGTCGTGCCGTCCGCGTCCACGATGTCCAGCCGCTCCACCGACAGCCGCTCGAAATGCGGATCCGGTGCCTTGAAGGCCGTCAGCAGCAAGGCGACGAAGGCGAGGGTCAGCGCGGCAGCGTAGAGGCGCAGTACACGCATCTCGCGTTGCAGGCGGTACATCGGGTCGTGCGGCATCGGAGGTCCTTGCGAAGGGAAGCCGCGGATTCTAGCGGTCGTGTTGCAGTGCGTGCGGCAGAATCCGTGGTCGGCATGGTCCACTGCCGAGGCGATGGTCCGCGCGCTCGTCCATGCGCCGGTTGCGCGCGCGACCGGACGCGACGAACACGCCGCGCACGTCCTGGGGATCTATCCCCGTGAGGGTGTCGACGGGCACGACCCGATGCGGGCAAGCGCGTGTTGCCGATGCATGTGGTGGTGGCCGACATGCAGGAACGGGTTACGCGATGCGTGGCCGTTGCGGTGGCTGGTGCGCGGCTGAGCGCGGTTTACTGCCCGCAGCTGCTTTCGGCGACGATGCGGGCGACGCGCTCGTACTCGGCGCGGTTCTTCTCGGCGTTTTCGGGGCGGGCGAAGCGGAAGGCGACTTCGGTTTCGTCGCGACGCTTCTTCCATGCCTCGCACAGTGCGCCGTCCGGCACGCGTGCGCAGGTATCGCGGACCACTTCGCAGGCCTCGCCGGCGCCGGACTGCGGATTGCCGTCCAGGCCCACGGTGCGCAACGACACACAGCGCGAGGCGGGGATGACGTCCTCGGTGACGTAGCGATCATTGTCGTAGGTGGTGCACTGGAACATCACCGGCGGCGGCAGGCGACGCAGGTCCGACGATGGCGCCGCCGGTTCGCTGGCGCTCGCTGCAGCAGGCGTGGGCGGCGGGGTGGACGCCGGTGCCGGCGCAGGTGTCGCGGGGCTGGCGGGCGCGACGGTACCGGTCTGGCCTGGCGCCATCGGTACCGTGTTGACGCCCTGCATGGTGCGCGCTTCCTGCTTCATGCCCTTGGGGCATGGCGAGTTCTGCAGCGTCAGTGCGCCGCTGGCATCGGTGCAGCGGTAGATGACGACGTCCGCGTGGGCGGACGGCGCCGCGAGGGACCAGCAAAGACCGGCCAGGCAAAGCGCGGCAAGGGAACGTGCGAAGGGGTTCATGCTCATCTGCAATCGTTGGCCATGCGCGCATCGATGCCGCGCTGTTCCAAGTCTAGCGTGCGGCGCTCGCTGGGCATCGCCGCACCGTAGCGGCGCAGGATCTCGTAACGCCGATCGGACAGGCGCGCGCAGACTTCTTCCTGCGGCAGCGGATGACAGGTGTCGCGCACCCACGTGCCGCCGGGCATGAACACGGGGACATGGCCGTGAGGGTGGCCGCCGCCCGGCGGGCGCGACGGCCGACTGTCGCCGCTCTGGAACGAGAGGTTGCCATTGCCGATCGCCACTTGGCCCGAGACGCTTCCGCCGGTTCCGCGCGGCCAGACCGGGTATGCCGGGTAGGCGGAATACGCCACGCCGTAAGGCACCCAGCGCGGGTTGCCGTCGTCGTCGTCGCTGGTATAGGTCTGTCCCTCCGCCGTCGTGCATTCGTACATCGGCTTGGGCGGACTGAGGTAGACGACACGCGTCGTCGGCGGGGCGGGCGAGGCCGGTGGCGCAGGCGTCGGTGCAGCGACCGTGGGACGGGGCGGCGGATCCTGCGGTCGCTGCATCGCACGCACTTCCTGCTTCTCGCCCTTCAGGCACGGCGAGTCGCGCAGGGCGACGGTGCCGTTGGCGGCGACGCAGCGGTAGATGGTTACCTGGGTGCCGGGAGGTGCCTGCGCGTGCGCGGCGGACGGCGTGGCCGCCAGCAGCGACAGCAACAGGGAAAGGGCGGGGCGCATGTCCCCATGGTGCGCGTCGGGGCGGGGGATGGGAAGGCGAGGGTGCGGCCCGTATGGCCTTCAGTCACGCAGCGAGGCGCCCGTAAGCGCATCGCGGATCGCGGTGGGCCGTTCCAGGCCTCCGGTGTCGCCGGGGACCAGCGCATCGACGCGCTGCAGCAGGGCGGGGTCCAGCTCGGCGTGGTGGCGCACCGCCGGCTGGCCGCTGAGGTTGGCGCTGGTGGATACCAGCGCGCCGCCATAGGCCTGGCACAGGCCGACCACGATCGGGTGCTGGCTGACCCGCACGGCGATGCCGCGGTGCGCACCGGTGACCCAGCGCGGCGCCTGCGTGGTGGCGGGCATGATCCACGTGTGCGGGCCGGGCCAGCTGGACAGCACCTCGGTCAGGCGCTCGGTGGGTACGGCCGACACGTCGATCAGCGGCTTGAGCTGTTCCAGCGTGGCGGCGATCAGGATCAGGCCCTTGTCGACCGGGCGCTGCTTGATCGCCAGCAGGCGGTGCACGGCGCCTTCGTCGAACGGATCGCAACCCAGGCCCCACACGGCTTCGGTGGGGTAGGCGACGACGCCACCACTGCGGATCACTTCCGCGGCTTCCTCGATGGTCCTTTCGATCGGCATGGTCTGGGCGTCGTGGTGGAATCAGAAGGGCGCGTCGTCTCCGGCGACCGCCTTGGAGGCGGCCTTCTTCACCGTCGTCTTCTTGGTCGCGGCCTTCTTCGTGGCGGTCTTCTTGGCGGCTTTCTTCGCGGCCTTCTTGGCCGGCGCTTTCTTGGCGGCGGCCTTCTTGGGCGTGGCCTCTTTCTTCACTGCCGTCTTCTTGGCAGCGGTCTTCTTGCCGAAGCCCTTGCGCACCGGCTTGCCGGTTTCCTCGAGCAGTTTCTGCACTTCCTCGAACGTCAGCGATGCCGGCTCGCGGTCCTTGGGGATCTTGCCGTTGAGCCTGCCGTCGCTGATGTACGGGCCGAAGCGGCCGTTCAGCACCTGGATGTCGCTGCCGTCGAATTCCTTGATGATCCGGTTGCGCGCGATCTCTTCCTTCTCTTCGATCAGGAACACCGCGCGGGCCAGGTCGATCGTGTACGGATCGTCTTCCTTCTTCAGCGAGGCGTAGGTGCTGCCGCGCTTGGCGAACGGGCCGAAGCGGCCGATGCCGACGCTGACCTCCTCGTCCTTGTCCTGGCCCAGCTTGCGCGGCAGCTTGAACAGCTCCAGCGCGTCTTCCAGGGTGATGGTGTGCATCGACTGGCCGGGACGCAGCGAGGCGAACTCCAGCTTCTCGTCGGTGTCCTTGTCGCCGATCTGCGCATACGGCCCGTAACGGCCCAGGCGCACGCTGACCGGCTTGCCGGACTTGGGATCGGTGCCCAGCTCGCGCGCGCCGGTGGCTTCGCTGCGGTCGACCGTTTCGGCCTTCTCGTCCACCAGCTCCTTGAACGGGCCCCAGAACTTTTCCATCAGCGGGACCCACTCCTCCTCGCCGCGGGAGACGGCGTCGAGCTCGTCCTCCAGCTTGGCGGTGAAGTCGTAGTCGACGTACTGGGTGAAGTGGCCGGACAGGAACTTGCTGACCGCGCGGCCGACATCGCTGGGCTTGAAGGCACGGCCTTCCATTTCCACGTACTTGCGGAAGATCAGCGTCTGGATGATCGAAGCGTAGGTCGAGGGACGGCCGATGCCGTATTCCTCGAGCGCCTTCACCAGCGCCGCTTCGGTGAAGCGCGGCGGCGGCTGGGTGAAATGCTGGTCGGCGTGGATGCGGTCCAGCGGCACGCTGTCGCCGGGCTTCATCGGCGGCAGCTTGCGGCCTTCGTCGTCGTCCTCGGCGTTCTTGGTGTCCTTGCCTTCCTCGTACACGGCCAGGAAGCCGGGATCGACCACGGTCGTGCCGCTGGCGCGGAAGCTGTGCTGGCTGCCTGCGGCCAGGTCGACGCTGACGGTGTTCAGCGTGGCCGGCACCATCTGGCAGGCGACGGCGCGCTTCCAGATCAGGTCGTACAGCTTGCGCTCGTCGTCGCTCAGGTACTTGGCCACCTGCGCGGGTGTGCGCAGCGCACTGGTCGGGCGCACGGCTTCGTGCGCTTCCTGCGCGTTCTTCGACTTGGTGACGTAGACGTTGGGTTTGTCCGGCAGCGCCTGCGTGCCGTAGTCGCGCGCGATGACGTCGCGGATCTCGGCCAGCGCATCCTGCGACAGGCTGACCGAGTCGGTACGCATGTAGCTGATCAGGCCGACCGTGCCTTCGTCGCCGATGGCCACGCCTTCGTACAGCTTCTGCGCGACCTGCATGGTCTTGCGGGTGGTGAAGCCGAGCTTGCGCGAGGCTTCCTGCTGCAGCGTCGAGGTGGTGAACGGCGGCGCGGGACGGCGCTTGCGTTCCTTGCTGGTCACGTCGGTGACGTGCAGCGCGCCCTGCGCGGCCTGCTGGATGCGCAGGCGCGCGGCCTCGGCGGTATCGCCGTCGGTAACGGTGAACTGTTCGAACTTCTGGCCGTCCAGCTTCGTCAGCTTGGCGGTGAAGGCCTGGCGTGGATGCGCGCACTCGGCCTCGATGCTCCAGTATTCGCGCGCAACGAAGGCTTCGATCTCTTCCTCGCGCTCGACGATCATGCGCAGCGCCGGCGACTGCACGCGGCCGGCGGACAGGCCGCGCTGCACCTTGCGCCACAGCACCGGCGACAGGTTGAAGCCGACCAGGTAGTCCAGCGCGCGGCGCGCCTGCTGGGCGTCGACCAGGTCGCCGGCGATCTGGCGCGGCTGGGTCATCGCTTCCTTGATCGCGCGCGGGGTGATCTCGGTGAATACCACCCGGTGCAGCGGCTTGTCCTTGAGCAGGCCGCGCTCCTTCAGGATCTCCGCGATATGCCAGCTGATCGCCTCGCCTTCGCGGTCCGGGTCGGTCGCCAGGAAGATGTCGTCGGCGCCCTTGGCCGCCTTGGCGATGGCATCGACGTGCTTCTCGTTCTTCTCGATCAGGTCGTAGCGCATCGCGAACCCGTTGGCCGGGTCCACCGCACCTTCTTTCGGCACCAGGTCACGGACATGGCCGTAGGACGCCAGGACGGTGAAGTCCTTGCCGAGGTATTTGTTGATCGTCTTCGCCTTGGCGGGCGACTCGACGATGAGCAGGTGCTTGGGCATGTCAGGGATTCAGGGGAGTTCGGGTGGGCCGTCCGGGGCCGGCTAGGGTGCCCCGGATGAGGGCGCCAGAGAAGCGGACGCCCGGAGCGGGGGCCCCGGGCGTTCAGTTTCCTTTTTATAGTGGTGTCATGGCCGGGCCCGGCCTGTCAAGCCGGATAGGCCCGCCGGACGCCGGGGTCGCGACCCCGGTCACGCCCCGGGGGTCGGCTCAGCGGCCCATCGATGCAAAGGCGGCGATGCCGACGACGGCCAGGATGACGACGCCCACCAGCAGCAGGCCGAACAGCGCCAGGACCACGATGGCCACGGTGCCGAGCTCTTCTCGCTGCCGCTCCGGTTGCGAGGTGAAGGCCCACTTGTCCACCACCAGCGTGTCGCACATCAGGTCGTGCAGGGCCTGCTTGCGCTCGGTGAAGGCGGCCATGATCAGGCCGATGCACAGCAGCAGTGAACTGAGGAGGTAGGCCCAGTACCGGCCAAAGCCCCGAAGGAACGTGATCTTGTCGCCGTCGGTGCGCACCACCTTGATGCCGATGGCCAGCTTGCCGGGTGTGGCCAGCAGGCCGGCGCTGGAGTGGAACCAGGCGAAAACGATGGCACCCAGCAGGTAGGAGCTCAGCGTCTGCACCGCGTTGAACGTTTCAAGGTTGCTGAATCCGCCGCCGGCCAAGCCGCCGAGGATGGCCGCGATGATGCCTACCGGGATGCCGATCGCGAACGAATCGATGATGCTGGCCGCCACGCGTTTCCAGAAGCCGGCGTAGACCACATGGCCATCCCGGACCCCGTTGCCGTAGGCGCCGACGCCGATGTCGGCGCGCGGTGCGGTGTAGGGAGAGTCGCCGGGTGACACGGCCGCTTGCGCGCGCACGATGGCCTCGGGTTGGGCGTAACTCGGTTCGCTGGCCGTAAACACGGCACGGCCGGTCAGCGGACGCTCGACTTCCGCCTCGGTTGCGACCGGCGCGTCCCCTGCCTCGAGCGTGGGCGTGGACGGGGAAGGCGGCGTCAGGTCCAGCCGCAGTTCCGGTGCCACGTTGATCAGTGCGGTCCACTCCTGCATGCCTTCGCGCCAGACCAGCGAGGTCCGGCCGAGCGTGCCGTCGCGGAAGAGGTCGGCTATCGCGCCGGGGTCGACCGGGCCGTGCCGCTGTTGCTGCGCATCGACGTAGTACCACTGTGTCATGACATGCCCTTCATCATCATCGCGCCCATGAAGCCGTAGATCGCCAGGCTGCCGAGGATCATCAGCGCGGCCAGGACCAGGATCACGATGGTCACCACGCCCAGTTCGTCGCGCTGGCGTTCCGGGAACGCCGTGAAGGCCCATTTGTCGACCACCAGGGTGTCGCAGATCATGTCGTGCAGGGCCTGCTTGCGTTCGGTGAACGCGACCATCAGGCCGGAGATCAGCACGCCCAGGCCACAGGTGACCATGCTGAAGACGAGATAGGCGAGCGAGCGCAGGAAACCGCGCCAGAAGCCTGTCCGCTGGCCATCGGTCCGCACCACTTTGATGCCCACCGCCAGCTTGCCCAGGCTGGCCTGCAGCGACGAGGACTGCATCCAGCCGAAGTAGATGCAGGGCGCGAGGAACAGGATCGGATAGATGGCCAGCATCGAGGCGATGCCCGCGCCGGCCGCAAGCGGATTGTCGGAGCCGCCGGCACCCATGACGCCGACCCCGACGAGCATCAGCGGGATCATCAGCGCGTAACTGATGAGGGTGGTGACGATGCTGTCGATGCAGCTGGCGGCGAAACGTTTCCACAGGCCGGCATGCACGATGTGACCGGCGATGACGGGCTGGAACGAGGTCAGGTCCGCGGCAGGGGGCGTGTAGGGCGCATCCGCCGCCGGCACGTCGATATCGCCGAGGGTCGCTGGTGGTGCATCGAGAGACAGGCCGAGTTCGCTCGCCACCGTGGACAGCGGCTGCCAGTCCTGCAACCCATCCCGCCACACCAGCGTTGCCGGGCCGAGGCGCGCATGGCGCACGTGGCCCTCGAGTTCCTCGGCCGAGAACGGCCCTTGCCGCTGCCCGTTGGCATCGGCGTAGTACCACTGCGTCATTGCATCATTCCCCGGTGAAAACGCGGCCCACGTCGCCGCGCGGACGGTGCTTCAGCCCCGGCAGTCCAGCGGCAGCCACTTGTCGTCGATTTCCGACGAGCAATGCCATTCGCTGTTGTCGCTGCCGAGATCCCACCACAGTTTGCGGCCATCGATCTCTGCGTTGCCGGTGTTGCCGAATTCAAGCTCGAAGCCACAGGTGCCGTCGTCGAACTCGCCGACCACGGCGCGTGTCACATAGGTGCCGGCGTAGCTCTCGGGCGTGCCGATGGTGCCCTCGCCATTGCCTGGGCAGCGGCCCTCGGCGTCGAGGAAGGCCTTCACCTCGGTGCGCAATGCGAAGTTGTCGGTGACCGCCTGTGTGACCTTCGTGCGCAGCGTGTACTGCTGATAGGCCGGAAGTGCGATCGCGGCGAGGATCGCGCCGATGCCCAGGCAGGGCACCAGCAGCACGGCGGCGACGATCAACGCGATCTTGCCGCCGGACATGCGCGGTTTCGGCGTAAGCACACCGGATGTGCGCAGCAGACGTTCCTGCGCGGCGGCCGTGGCAGAGGGAGGCGTCGCCGCAGGGGGCACCGGAGGCGGTATGCCGTGGGTGTCCGTGGCGGCGGAATTCAGGCCGAGTTCGTCGGCAAACTCGCGCAGCGGTTGCCACTGCGCCATGCCATCGCGCCAGACCAGGCTGTCCAGCGCGACGCGGCCGAAACGGTAGTGGGTGACAAGTTCATCCGACGCGACCGGACCGTGCTGCTCACGGTTCCGGTCGGCGTAATACCAACCCGACATGCTTCCCCCTGAAGCGGATCAACGCCTCAGTGTACCGGCTCGGGCTCGTCGGCAAACATCTGGGTTTCCATCCACGCATAGGCGGCTTCGGAACCCGGCTGGTTGAACAGCACCATCAGGACGACCCACTTCAGGTCGTCGAGGTCCAGTTCGTCCTGGTCCAGCGCCATCGCGCGGTCCAGCACCAGCTCGCGCTGGTCGGCATCGAGGACGCCGTGCTGTTCGAGGAACAGCAGGAAGCCGCGGCATTCGACATCCAGCTTCTCGAGTTCCGGCCCGTGGAAGACGCGGGTCGGACCACCGGCGCGCGGCGTGGAGGCCGCGGGACGCTGGTCGGCCAGCGCATCGAGCCAGTCGAAAGCCTTGCTGATTTCGGTGGGGCTGAAGCCGGCCTGGATCAGGCCGTTCTGGAGAGAGTCGCGGTCGCGGACGGGGTCCGCGTCTTCGGTGAAGTAGTGTTCGAACAGATACAGCAGTACATCCAGGATGCTCTCTTTCATTGCCCCTCGGCCTGCGTCGACGACGCTGTGGAGGTGAAGAAACCGGTCTTTCTCTGGTATCGGCCGTGTTCCGCCGTTACTAAGCCATCCAGTTCCATGACCAGCAGCATGGAGGACAGTTCCGCGGCCGTCAATCGGGTGCGTGAGACAAGCTGATCCATACCTGTTGGGTCGTGGCCGAGTGCTTCCCACAAGGACTGGTAGTCGGCGTCCAGGCGCAAGGGCGTCTCACCGGGGCCTTGGATCACGTCCGATTCAGTCTGGCCGAGCCGGATGCGCAGGGCATTGGCAAGGTCGGCCGCCAGAGGGCCGAGGGCGTCGATGACCTCACGGGGCTCCTCCACCAGTGCCGCGCCGTCGCGGAGCAGGCGGTGGCAGCCGCGGGCCTTCGGGTTGTGGATCGATCCGGGGATGGCGAACACCTCGCGCCCCGCCTCGCCGGCCTGGCGGGCGGTGATCAGCGCGCCGGACTGCTCGGCCGCTTCCACGACCAGCGTGCCCAAACTCAGGCCGGCCAGGATCCGGTTGCGGGCAGGGAAGTGGCTGCGCAGCGCGGGCGTACCGGGCGGATGTTCGCTGACCACCGCGCCGAGCGCCGCCAGCCGGTCGCGCAGGCGGTCGTGTGCGGGCGGATACGCGACGTCGGGGCCGGTGCCGACGACGGCCACCGTGGTGCCACTGCCCACGGCCAGGGCCGCCTCGTGCGCCACGGCATCGATGCCCCGTGCCATGCCGCTGACCACGACGATGCCGGCCGCCGCCAGCGACCGCCCGAAGTAGTGCGCATTGTCGCGGCCGCCGCTGGTGGGCGTGCGGCTGCCGACGATGGCGACGGCGGGTCGCCAGAGGAGCGTGGGGTCGCCGTCGACGAACAGCGCCAGTGGCGGACTCGACATCGCGCGCAACGGCGCGGGGTAGTCCGGGTCGTGCCAGCCGACCAGATGATGGTCCGGCGCCTGCAACCAGTCCCGCGTGCGTGCCAGTGCGCCGTCGGCGTCCGCGGCCTGCAGGCGTGCGATCTGCGCCGCGTCCAGCCCCTCCGCCCGGCAAGCATCCGCGCCGGCAGCGAGCGCGGCGGCGGGAGATCCCCGTCGCTCCAGCAGGCGACGGCGTGGCAGGACGGGGCCGCCGGCCAGCACCAGCCGGGCCAGCGCGATCAGGTCGTCGTTGGGCATGCGGGCAGGGTAGGCCGCAGACGACGACGGCGCCCTCGGGCGCCGTCGCGGTCTTGCGTAGGACTTGCCTGACGCCCGTCAGTAGGTCGCGTCGGGGTGCTTCAGTTCATAGCCGACGCGGGTGGCGTCCACGCTCTCCATCACCAGCGCGTAGCTGACCTTGTCGAACGTGCGGAAGACCATCGCGTGGCTGGCGTACTCGTCCGGCAGGCTGACGCGGCCGGCGCCCGACTTGGTCGATTCGCTGATGCGCGAGGATCCCGGATGGGCCATGCGGTTGGCGGTATGGCTGCCATTGCGCCAGATGGAGAACACGGTACCGTTGTCCACACCGTTCAGGCGGCCGCCCGAAATGGCGATCACGTCGCGCGTTCCGCCCGACGTCAGGGCATCGGCCACGGCCAGCACGCGCAGCTTGCCGGCCGGATCGGTGGCAGGCGCATGCGGGAAGAAGTGCAGGTCGTACGGCTGCGCATCGACCGGAATCAGGCGGTCGCCCACGCGCACCTCGTGACCGCCGATATCGGCGACCAGCGTGCTGACCTCGGTGCCCGGCACGACGCCGCGGGTAAACGTGGCCACGTTGACCTTGGTCAGCTCGTAGCCGAGGAAGGCACCCTTGCCCGACTGTTCGACGATGTCCTTCCACTGGTCGACTTCGCCACGGATGGCGCGGCCGCGGAAGTCCAGATCCTGCGCACGCGGGTTGTCGGTGAACTTGGCGGTGGGACGCACGACCAGGAAGCGCTGGCCGGCTTGCGCGCCATCGAGGCCGCGCACGTAGATGTTGTGGCCACCCGAGCCGCGCAGGCGGTCCTCTTCCAGGCCGGCGACGTGCGGCAACTGGTCGAAGCTGTCGACGATGCGGCGGTCCTTCAGGTAGGCCTCGATGTCGGACAGCGGAACGGCATTGAGCGGCGCTTCCTGGCGCGGCCCCTGCTGGACCGCAACGCGATCCAGATAGGCCAGGCTGATGACGTCGCCCGGATAGATCAGGTGCGGGTTCTGGATCTGCGGGTTGGCCTGCCAGATTTCCGGCCACAGCCACGGCTTCTTGAGGAAGCGGGCCGAGATGTCCCAGAGCGTGTCGCCACGCTTGACCACATAGGTATCAGGATGGCGTTCCGCCATCTCGGCGGCAGCCGCATAGGTGCCGACGGTCAGCACCGCAACGGCGAAAACCGTACGAAAACATTTAAACATGGCGGTATCTACCTGATTCCCCGACAGGTGGTCAGCACTATAGTCCAGAAAACCCGGCGCAACGCAAGCGCCCGCGTTAGAATTCGTGAGGCCTTGCCGGATTCCACTGGCGCCCCCATCCCGAGACGTACCATGGCCCTGCTCCCTATCCTCGAATTCCCCGATCCGCGCCTGCGTACCAAGGCGGCACCGGTCGACGCCGGTCATGTGACGACGCCCGCATTCCAGCGCCTGCTCGACGACATGTTCGAGACCATGTACGACGCGCCCGGCATCGGCCTGGCCGCCAGCCAGGTGGACGTGCACCAGCGCTTCATGGTCATCGACATCAGCGAAGAGAAGAACCAGCCGCAGGTCTTCATCAATCCCGAGTTGAGCGACAAGACCGGCGAGCAGGTCTACCAGGAGGGCTGCCTGTCGGTGCCCGGCATCTTCGCCGACGTCACCCGTGCCGATGAGATCACCGTGCGCTTCCTCGACCGCCAGGGTCAGGCGCAGGAACTGCGCGCCGACGGTCTGCTGGCCGTGTGCATCCAGCACGAGATGGATCATCTGGACGGCAAGCTGTTCGTCGACTACCTCTCGCCGCTGAAGCGCGAGATGGTGCGCAAGAAGCTGGCCAAGCAACGCAAGCACGTGGCCTGATCGCCGCGCCGCGGAACCGGGCGCACGGGATGTTCCCGCCGGTTCCGTCCTCTCCTTTCCGAAGTCATCCCTCATGAGAATCGTCTTCGCCGGCACGCCGGCTTTTGCCGTTCCCTGCCTGCGCGCGGCCCATGCCCACCATGAAGTCGTCGCGGTCTATACCCAGCCGGACCGTCCGGCCGGTCGCGGGCGTGGGCTGACGCCATCGCCGGTGAAGCTGGAAGCGATCCAGCGCGGCATCCCGGTGCTGCAGCCGCTGTCGTTGAAGAAGAGGTCGACCCAGGACGCGTTGCGCGAGATGCAGCCGGACGTCATGGTCGTGGTGGCGTATGGCCTGATCCTGCCGCAGGCGGTGCTCGACATTCCGCAGTACGGCTGCTGGAACGTGCATGCCTCGCTGCTGCCACGCTGGCGCGGTGCGGCGCCGATCCAGCGCGCCATCGAGGCCGGCGACGACGAGACCGGCATCTGCCTGATGCAGATGGAAGCCGGTCTGGACACCGGTCCGGTGCTGCTGGCGCAGAGTCTGCCGATCGGACCGGACGATACCGGCGGTCAGTTGCACGACCGCTTGTCGGATCTGGGTGCACAGGTGTTGCGCGACGCGCTGGGTCTGCTGCGTGCCGGCGTGCGCTTGCCGCCGCATCCGCAGTCGGAAGTAGGCGTCGAGTACGCGCACAAGCTGGACAAGGCGGAAGCGAAACTCGACTGGAACCAGCCTGCCGACGTGCTGGCGCGCAAGGTCCGTGCCTTCAACCCGTGGCCGGTCGCCGAAGCGCAGGTCGCTGGCGAGCGCCTGCGCATCCACGGTGCGGTCGCGGTCGAGCAGGTGCATGCGGCGTCGCCGGGCACCTTGCTCGCTGCCAGCCGGCAGGGTCTGGATATTGCCTGTGGCACCGGTGTGCTTCGCCTGCGCGTGGTCCAGCGCGAAGGCGGCAAGGCGATCACTGCGGCGGACTACCTCAACGCGCGGCGCGACCTGGTGTCGACGTGACCACCCAGGCTGGCGTGGCGGTGCGGGTCCTGGCGACCCGGGTCGTGGATGCGGTGATGCACCACGGCCGTTCCCTGAAAGCCGAGTTGGCCACGAACCTGCCCCGCATCGAGGATGTGCGCGACCGCGCGCTGCTCGAGGCGATCTGCTTCGCGGTGCTGCGCTCGCGCGCCCGCAGCGACGCGGCGCTTGCGGCATGGATGAGCCGGCCGCTGGGGCGCGCCGACAGCGAACTGCGCGCGCTACTGCATGTCGGATTCGCGCAGCTGGTGGTGATGGAACTGCCCGCACACGCGGCGTTGTCGGCCACCGTCGAGGCCGTGCGCGCGCTGGGGCGCCCGCACCAGGACAAACTGGTCAACGCGTTGCTGCGGCGTGCGCAGCGCGAAGGATTGCCGGTAGCGCCGGCCGATGCGCTGTGGCCGGCGTGGCTGCGGCGGCAGGTGCGCGAAGACTGGCCGGCGCATGCGGATGCGATCTTCGCGGCCAGCCAGCAGGCTGCGCCCCTCTGGCTGCGGGTCAACCGACGGCACGGCACGCGCGACGCCTATCTTCAACGACTGCGTGACGCCGGGATCGCCGCTGAACCGATGGACGGCATGGTCGACGCGCTGGTGCTCGATGCGCCATTGGCGACCGCCGCGCTGCCGGGTTTCGCCACCGGCGATGTCTCCGTGCAGGACGGGGCGGCGCAGCGCGTCGCAGACCTGTTCCGGGATCTTCCGCCTGGCGCACGCGTACTCGACATGTGCGCCGCGCCCGGCGGCAAGACCGCGCACCTGCTCGAGCGCGATCCCTCGTTGCAGGTGCTGGCACTGGATGTCGACGAACGTCGGCTGCAGCGCGTGCGTGAAACCCTGCAACGCGTGGGCGTGGATGCGCACCTGCGCGCGGCGGATGCCGCAGATACGGCCGCATGGTGGAACGCGCAGATGTTCGACGCGGTACTGCTGGATGCCCCCTGTTCGGCGACGGGCATCGTGCGTCGGCAGCCGGATGTACTGCTGCATCGGCGGCCGGAGGACCTGGTGTCGTTGAATGCCTTGCAGGCGCGCCTGCTCGATGCGGCCTGGCAGGTGCTGCGCCCGGGCGGGCAGCTGGTGTACGCGACCTGTTCGCTGTTGCGGAGGGAAAACGCGGATCAGCTCGACGCCTTCCGCGCGCGGCATCACGACGTGGTGGTGGACACGGTAGCCGACGATTACGGTCACGCCGATGGCGCAGGCCGGCAGCGCCTGCCGGGCGAGCGGGGCATGGATGGCTTCTTCTACGCGTCGTTGCGCAAAGCGTGAGCCGCGTTGCAGGACGCGATCCGGCGTGATCGTCTCACTCTAACGCGTGTTTCAACGCTGCCGGCGTGCGTCATACTGCGCGCGGTTTGGCAGCCCGACGGTTCACGCCCTCTTGACCTCATGGAGGAAGGGAGGGCGCAGACTTCCGGTTCGCAGGAAGTTTCGGTCGCTGCCGCCATGATCGTGCCGTCGCCACTCGCAGGACCCGAAGACATGCAGGGAAGAAGTACACGTCGACAGGATGTCGCGCGCGGGTTGGCGTGGCTGGCCGGATTCAGCGCCAGCGCGCTGCTGGTGGTCCCGAAGGGACTGTCCGTGTTCGCGGCGGTGATGCTGGTGGCGTCGCTGCTCGCCCTGCCGGACGCGTGGCGTAGCGGGCGGTCGGCGCCGCGCGCGCTGTACGTTCTGCTGGCGGTGGCGCTCGCGGTGATCGCCGTGGCCGCAGCGTCGATGTGGATGCGCGATGCGCCGCTCTCGGTCCTCGACAATCCGTCCCGTGTGTTGCTGCTGCCTTGGTGCGCCTGGCTGGCCTGGGCAACCGGCGTGCGCATGTCCGGGCTGTGGTATGGCGCGCTGGCGGGGTTGCTGATCGCTTTTTCTGTTTCCGTCGCGCAGGCGTCGCTCGGTGTCGGGCGGGCGGGCGGCGATGCGAATCCGATCGTCTTCGCCAACGCCGTGCTCGCCCTCCTGGTCATAGCCGTGTTCTGCCGTCCCGACGAGCGAGGAAGACCGGCATATCTCATGCTGGCGGCCGTGATCGTGCTCGCGAATGTTGCCGTCATCCTCAGTGGCAGCCGTGGCGTGCTGCCCGGGCTGGGCCTGGTGGTGCTGATGCTGCTCCTGGGAACCGCGCCCCGTCACCGCTGGTGGCGGCTGGGCAGCGCGGTCGGCGTACTGGCGATCCTGTTCGCCGCGCTGTGGATGGTGCCCTGGCTGTCCGCGCAGTTCCGGTTGGACGAGTTCCACGCGGACGTGTCCGGCCTGGCGTCGGGACATGTGGACAAGCCCATCAGCGCCCGCATCGCGTTGCTGGCGGTGGCCTGGGATGCGTTTCGCGAATCGCCACTCACGGGGGTAGGCATCGATGCCTTCGCATCGCGGGTCGACGCCAGCCAGTATTGCCACGGGGTGGAGCGGCACTTCTGCGGACTCGCGCATGCCCACAACGACGTCGCCCAGTGGGGCGCGACGATGGGAATCGCGGGCCTCGCCGCACTGGCTGCGCTTTATCTGGCGCCGTTGTCGATCGTCGTCCGCCGCATCCGGCAGGCCGCTCGCGACCGTCCCGTCGGACCGGCGTGGACGGCCGGCATGCTGGTGGGGACCTATCTCGTGTCCGGACTGACGCAGTCGATGTTCGCCCATGCGCTGAGTACCAGTGCCTTTGTCATTTTCGTCGGCCTGCTGACAGGCAGTGCGCTCTTGCCAGCCCCCCCTCCAAGCCGCGTCGATTCACATTCATAAACTGAGTCGAAATGCGGCGACGCCGCCCCGGCAGCTCTCACATTTGAGTCAGAAACCGGTTCCTAGAATCGGCGCTCCCCCGCACGACCCTTCTTTATGCCTCGCGTGAACCTGATCGGTTGGGACAACGGTGTCGGTCTGAGCCGCGACCTGCGTCTCATCGAGCACGTGTTGCGGGAAGCCGGTCTGCAGGTCCACGTCCAACCGGCGCGCGGCCGCGGCAAGTTGAGGAAATGGCTTGGGCCATGGGCGCAGCGTGCGCGCCTCGCCGGGCGACGCCTGCTTGGCCGGCGGCGTTACGACCTGAACATCATGCTCGAGCACATCAAGCCCGAGTACCTCCGGGCGGCCGACCGGAACGCCTTCATCCCGAACCCGGAGTGGTGTCTGCCGGCCGACGTGCGCCGGCTGCGCCATGTCGACCAGGTGATGACGAAGACCCGGCATGCGGAGGCGATCTTCCACGGCCGCGGCTGCGGCGTCGCGCCGATCGGCTTCACCAGCGGCGACCGGCACCTGCCCGGCATCGAGCGCCGGCGAACCTTCCTGCACCTGGCCGGGCGCAGCAGCGCGAAGCGCACGCGGATGGTGATGGAGACCTGGGCCCGCCACCCGGAATGGCCGGTGCTGACCGTGGTGCAGCATCCGCGCATGGCGGACTTCAGGCCGCAGGCGGCGAACATCGTGCATCGCGTCGATTATCTGGACGATGCGGAACTCCGCGAGATCCAGAACGCGAACCTGTTCCACCTGTGCCCCTCCGAGACCGAAGGCTTCGGCCACTACATCGTCGAAGCGCTCAGCGTGGGCGCGATCGTGCTGACGACCGACGCCGAACCCATGAACGAGCTGGTGACCCCCGAGCGCGGCATCCTGATGCCGTTCGCGCGTACCGATCGGCAACAGTTGGCCCAGCGTTACCTGGTCGAAGCGGAGGCGCTGGAGGCCGCCGTGGCGTCCGCGCTCGCGATGGATGAGGCGGTCGTGCAGGCGATGCGGACGGCGGCCCGCGCGTTCTTCCTGGACAACGATGCGGCGTTCCGCGCGCAACTGGTCGATGCGGTGGTCGCGCTGGCGGGTGGGCCGGCGCCCCATGCCGCGACGCAGGGCGAGCCGGTGCATGCCGTCGGCGTCTTCGCCGAGACCGCAGGCGCGCTGCCGGCCGCCCAGGCCTGAGGCACGGGGCCACTGGCCGCGTGTGGCAGCGGGTAGAATCCGCGCATGTCCTCCCTCCCCGTTTCGCTCGTTGTCATCACCCACAACGAAGCGGCGAATATTGCCCGCTGCCTGGACAGCGTGCCGTTCGTCGCCGAAAAGCTCGTGGTCGACAGCGGCAGCACCGACGACACCGTGGCCATCGCGCAAGCGCATGGCGCCAGGGTGGTGCACCAGGACTGGCTGGGCTTCGGTCCGCAGCGCAATGTCGCCAGCGCGCAGTCGGCGAACGACTGGATCCTGGTGCTGGATGCGGACGAATTCCTGTCCGACGGGCTGGCCCTGCAGCTCCAACGCGAACTGCCCGCGTTGATCGCCTCTGCCAAGGCGGGCGCCTGGTTGCGTCGCCGTACCTGGCTGATGGGAGCGCCGATGCGCTGGTACCGGCCGATGGTCGGTGAGCGGATGGCGCGGCTCTACCACCGCGGGCGTGCGCGGTGGACCGATGCGCGCGTGCACGAATCCCTGCGCTTCGATGGCGAGACGACGGAATTCACGGCGCCGTTCAACCACGCCGACAATCCCAGCCTGGTGCACAAGCAGTTGAAGGTCCTTCGCTACAGCGAGCTGAAGGCGCTGGACTGGCGCGACAAGGGGCGGCCGGTGCGCATGTGGCTGACGCCGCTGGTCTATCTGTCCAGCTTCATCAAGGACTACGTGCTGCGTCTTGCCATCCTGGACGGCTGGCGCGGTTTCATCATCGCGCAGACGGCGGCCAGCTACGCCGCCTACAAACGCATGCGCTATTACGAGATGCAGCACAACCCGGCGTCCATCGACGCCGCGCGCCGCAAGCTCGCCCGCCACGAACTGGAACGCTGATGGCCAAGCATTACCTTCTGTACGGCTCCGAGCGCTACGCGCTCGCCATCCTGCGTCCGCTGCAGGACGCCATCCGCGCGCGCGGTGGCGAGGCTGCGTGGTTCTTCGATGGGCCGGGTGCCGAGGACCTGCGCCCGGATGAAAAGCTGCTGACCACCACGGAAGAAGTCAGGCGCTGGAACGCCATCGCGGTGATCACCGGCAGCAATGCAGTGCCGCACTTCTTCCCTGGCGTGAAGGTCGAGACGTTCCACGGCTTCGACGCCGGCAAGCCGCGGCACATCTACATCCGCGGCTTCTTCGATCTCTATTGCACGACGGGCCCGAACGACACGCGTGCGTTCTCGGAGATCGCCGAGCGCGTGGGCCACTTCAAGGTCGTCGAAACCGGCTGGCCGAAGATCGATCCCTTCATGAAGGACATCGCCGGCGGGCTGCCTCCGGTGCGGAATCCGCCCGTCATCCTCTACCACTCCACGTTTTCGCCCTCATGGAGCGCGGCGGAAACGCTGTACGAGGAAGTGAAGCGTCTGTCGCGCAGCGGCGAGTGGCGCTGGATCGTCACCTTCCATCCCAAGATGAATCCGGACACGGTGGCGAAGTTCCGTGCGCTGGAGAATGAATATCTCCGGTTCGCCGACGACGACAACATCCTCGACCTGTTCCCGCAGGTCGACATGATGTGCTCGGACACCTCGTCCGCCCTCAACGAGTTCCTGCTGACGCACAAGCCGGTGGTGACTTTCAGGAACCGCCGGCCGGGGCCGCAGCTGATCGACATCGACGAGGCATCTCAGTTCGAGCCGGCGATCCGGCGTGCGCTGTCGCGGCCGCCGGAGCTGATGCGCGCCATCGTGGACTACGCCGACAGCATCCATCCCTATCGCGACGGCCGGTCCAGCGAGCGCGTGCTGGATGCCATCGACGCCTACATCGCAGGCGGTGCGCGCAATCGCAGGCCCAAACCGATGAATCTGTGGCGCAAGTTCAAGATCCGTCGGCGCATCGGTTACTGGGGCCCTGCCTGAACGACTGTCTTCCGCCGGACATCCAGATGCGCAAGAATCCGCGTGGGGCGCGGATGTCGCGGGAGACACGATGAAAATCACGGTTATCGCCAGCACGTACAACGCCGAGGAATGGCTGGAAAAGGTGCTGCTGGGCTATCGCTGCCAGACGTGGCGGGACTTCGAACTGATCGTCGCCGACGACGGTTCGCGCGATTCGACCCGTGCGCTGGTGGAGCGTTTCGCCGCCGACTATCCCGTGCCGCTGCGGCACGTATGGCACGAGGACGACGGTTACCGTCGCCAGGAAATCCTCAATGCGGCCATCCTCGAAGCGAGGCACGACTACATCCTGTTCACCGACGGCGACTGCATTCCACGGCGCGACTTCGTGCAGGTCCATGCGGAGCAGGCCGAACCGGGTCGCTTCCTGTCGGGCGGCTACTGCAAGTTGAGCATGAAGCTGAGCAAGGCGATCGAGGCGGAGGACATCCGCGATGGCCGCTGTTTCGACCGCGGCTGGCTGCGTGCGCAGGACCGTCTGGGCCTGTCGAACACGCTCAAGCTGGGCGCAGGCGCGCTGACGGGCAAGCTGCTGGATACCATCACCACCACGCGGCCGACGTTCAACAACTGCAATTCGTCGGCCTGGAAGGCGGACCTGCTGGCGATCAACGGCTACGACGAGCGCATGAAATACGGCGGCCCGGACCGGGAACTGGGAGAGCGCCTGGAAAACCGTGGCGTGCGTGGCAAGCAGATCCGCCACCGGGCCGTCTGCGTGCATCTGGACCATGCGCGTGGCTACAAGACGCGCGAATCGGTGGAGCGCAACCTCGCCATCCGTGCGCAGACGCGCGCGCAGCGCATCACCTGGACGCCGTACGGCATCGACAAGTCCGCGGGCAATCCGGCCGGCTGACGGCGCGCCTCAGCCGACGCTGCGATCCGGCAGGGCCGACCACGCGGCGATCACGTCGGCCGCAGGAATGTCGCGCACGCGGCTGGCTTCGCCCCGCTCGCCGCCCAGCACCGTGATCGCGCCGGGCCCGATCGGGCGCCACTTCGCCGGCGATGCCGCGCCGAACATCACCACCAGCGGACAACCCAGTGCGGCCGCGGCGTGCGCCGGCCCCGTATCCACCGACACCAGGCTGTGCGCCTGTTCCAGCAATGCCAGCAGGCGCGGCACGGGCAACTCGCGGGCCGCATTGTGCAGGCGCGAATCGCGACCGGTCGCTGCCGCTATCTCGTCCAGCACACCGTGTTCGGTGGGCGATCCGCACAGCACGATGCGCGCCTGCGGGAAGCGCTGCCATACCGCCGTCGCCACGTCGGCCCACGCGGCCGGCGGCCAATATTTGGGATGTGAGGCCGTCGCCACGTTGCCGCGCTTGTGGGTGCGCTTGTTGCCCGGCTGGAACAGGACGCATACGCCGTCCAGGCCGTGCGTCTTGCGCCACTGCCGCACGTCTTCGCGGTCCTGGTCGGTGACGCGCAACGATGGAAGACGGAACACCTGCGGATCGACCTGTGCCGTCGCGTACGGCTGCGCCGGATCGCGCATGCCGATACGCAGCCAGCGGTCCGGCCACAGGCGGGTGACGCCGTCGACCTCGTCGTCGTCCTTGCGCCGCTGCACGACATCGTCCGCAGGCAGCGGCGCGCGCGCGAGCAGGCGCAGGGTCGGCGCATCCGTGTCGCACACGTAGACGGGTCCACGGCCCCGCCTGCGCAGCCAGCGGACGGCGCTCCATTGGCTCGGGCACAGCAGGTAGGGGGTATTGCGGCTGGCGACCAGGCGTATCTCGCCGACTTCCGGCATCGGCGCCAGCAGGGGTGGCGTCCATGCGCCGGTGGTCAGCACGTCGACGCGCTGGCCGTAACGCGCGTGCAGCAGGCGGATCAGCGGGGTCAGCATCACCATGTCGCCGAGCGCGCCGCAGCGCACGATCAGCGGACGCGCCGCGCCGCTCATGGAGTCTTTCCCAGCGCGTGCAGGTGGCGGTACTTGTCCACGACGGCACGCGCGTGACTGGCATGGAACCACCAGCCCTGCCGTCCGTCGCGCCAGGCGGCGCGCAGCAGGTACATCTTCAGCCAGTACGCGGCAGCGTGGGTCCAGGGGCTGAGGGCGGAGCAGCGCTTGCCATCGGCGTGCCGCTGCTCGGCCCACAGGCGCGCATAGCGTGCGTTCTTCGCGCGATGCGCGTCCAGCGAGCGGGCGGTGTTGTGCTCGATGACGATATCGGCGTCCTGCACCCGCTTTCCGGCGAGGTCGGGCTTCTCGTGCACGCGCATCGGCAGGTAGCGATGCCTGGGCCGTACCAGCCGCTCCGTGCGTTCGAAGCCGCTGAGCATGCGGCCGAGGAACCAGTTGCAGCGTTTCAATCGCCATACGTCGGCCCGCTCGACCTCGCCGCTGGCGAACAGCGCGCGCAGCGGCGCCTCGCTGCCTTCGGCGAGCCACTCGTCCGCGTCCATCAACAGCAGCCAGGGCTGCGTGGCGCGGCGGATGGCTTCATTCTTCTGGCCGGCGAAGCCCAGCCAGTCCTGGTGTTCGACGCGCGCGCCATACGACAGCGCCAGCGCCACCGTGCCGTCGTCGGATCCGCAGTCCAGCACCAGGACCTCGCTGCATATACCCCGCAGCGACGCGAGGCAGCGGCCCAGGCGGTCGGCTTCGTTCTTGGTGATGATGACGGCGGACAGCGGAAGCGGAGTGGTCATGGCGTCAGGACGTGGAGCGGCATCGGGTCACCAGTGCAGGCGGCGTCGCGCCAGTGCCGTGGTCAATCGATCGTGGACCGCCCGGGCATCCGCCTCGGGCACGAAGCGCAGCGCCAGCGGCGCGGACATGCCGCTGGCACCGGCGGTGTCCAGCCAGAGCGTCGCGGTGCCGCAGCGATGGTCCAGCGGCGAGCGCGACAGGCGCAGCGCCTGCAGTTTGTCGATCTCGGCGAAGCGCCAGTAACGCGACCACCAGCCGCTGCGCACGGCGACCAGGTGGTCGTCCAGCGCCCATCCCATGCGATGCGCCTGCTGGTGCGCGGCGTAGGCGGCAGCGAGCATCCATGCCAGTCCGGGCAACCACACCCAGGCGCCGAACCGCCACGCCACGACCGCGGTCACCGGCAGCAGCCACGCGAGCGACGGCAGCCACAGGCGCCAGCGCGCGGACGCGTCCACCGCGTGCCAGTCCTTGCGCGGCCATGCCGCATGCGGCAGCAGGTGATTGATCAGCGCATCGCATTCGTAAGGGCGCGCGATGGGGGCGAGATCCTTGAGCGCCCGCGTATCCTGGCTGCCCGACTTCTCCGCCACTGCGGTGTCGATGCGCAGCGAGCGGCGGGCGAACAGGCGGTGCAGCACGCCTTCGTGCAGCGTCCATGCCTGGATGCGCCGGCGCGCGACGCTGGTGCGGAGTCGCGCGAACAGGCCGCGTTCCACCATCAGGCGACGCGGCTCTTCGGTCAGCCGGAAACCGTGGAATTGCGACAGGGCCAATGCAACGGACAGCAGGCGCACCAGCGCCAGCGCGATGCCGATGAGGGCGATGCCGCCGGCTGCGCCGCCCAGCCAGCCGACGTGGAGGTCTTCGGCGTAGCCGTAGGCCTGCTGCGCGCCTTGCCGGAACACGTGCTCGATCCTGTTCTCCGGCAGGATCTGCCACATGGCGCCGAAAGCGGCGGCTACCACGATCATGCCGCGGTTGGAGATCAGCCCCAGTCGCAGGACTTCCATCGTGGACAGCGACAGCAGCGTGGTGCCGTCGTCGCGCGACGCCGTGCCTGGCCCGGATGCGAGGGGTCCGGTTCCCTGCGCCTGGTGCCGCACCAGATCCTCGAGCGCCAGGGCATCGCGCAGGCCCAGCACGCGCATCTGCGCTTCGGGTTTGGCGCCCCCCGCCGACTCCAGCCGTACCTCGGCAACGCCGAACACGCGGTGCAACAACGACTGGTGCACCACCACGTTGTGGATGCGCGAGAACGGGATTTCCCGGCGCGAGCGGTGCAGCAGGCCTTCACGCACCGTCAGTCCGTCGCGGCCGATCGTGTAGCGATAGGTGAAGTACTGCAGGATCGCCAGCACCACCAGCACCGCGATGCCGATGACCGGCGCGAGCGACGCCCACATCTCGCCCTCGTCGCTGCTCCTGCGGGCGCCGAAGATCAGCAGCGCGACCAGCGGGAAAATGAACTGCTTGAGCTGCTGCAGCAGCACGAACAGCCACGACCACGGGTGCAGGCGGCGTTCGTCCGGAGGCGTGCCGGGGATGGCGTCGTCCATCACAGCGCGTCGTCGTGGTCGACCTGCGTAGCCAGGCGCTCGCGCAGGCGTTCGGCGTCGTCCGCATCCAATCCCGAGACGGAGACCGCCGCCATGCGCGTGCCTGCCGTATGCACGACCAGCGTCGACAGCCGCGCGCCACGCTCCAGGGGGCCGCGCTTGAGATCGAGATGCTGCACGCGGGAAATCGGCACGTGGGTTTCGCTTTGCCACCAATTGCCGCGACGCACGGCAAAGCCCCGGTCATCCAGGCGCCAGCGCGTGCGCCGGTGGCGCTTGACCGCAATCCAGGCACCGACCAGAGCACCGATGATGGCCGCGACGGGCACGGCCAGCCAGGGCGACACCAGGTCGGTGGAGTGCGCGATGAAGAACACGGGGAACCCGAGCGGGAACAGCAGGGTCGCGCCGCCGAGGGCGGCCAGCCACGCGCCGCGGGAGGGCAGGGCCTGCCAGTCCGCGGGTGTCGCGTCCGGCGTTGCGAGGGTGTGGATGTCGTCGGTCATCGCGGCTGGCGCGTCCTTGTTGCATGAAAGCGTCGAGGAAACGTCGTCGTCGCGCCGCGCTCCCCATCCCCTGCGGACCTCAGCGATAGGGTGTGTCCTCGCCGCTGCCCGGAGGCCGCAGCGTATAGCGTTTGTACGTCCACTGGTACTGCGCGGGATCGCGGCGCGCGATCCGTTCGACGGTTTCATTGAGTGCGGCGACGGCGGCCACCGGGTCCGCGTCGGCGATCGCGGGCGAGGCCGGCTCGACGTGCAACGCGAAGTCCGGTCCGGGTCCGACCCGTTCGCACCATGCGAACAGCACGGTGGCGCCGGTGCGTTCGGCGAGTCGCGAAACCAGCGTCATCGTCAGCGCCGGCTTGCCGAAGAAGGGCGCGAATTCGCCATCGCCCGCCTTGGGTTGCTGGTCGGGCAGGATGCCGACCGCTCCGCCTTCCTTGAGTACCTTCCACAACTGCCGCACCGCCGGACCTTCGGCGCGCACCTGGCGGATGTTGTCGGCGCCGCGGACGCGCAGCAGGAAGGCGTCGCCTGCGGGCGATGCCGGAGGGCGGTAGACGATGGCCAGCGGACCGCGCGAGGCGAGCCACTGGTTGAGCAGCTCCCAGTTGCCGAAATGCGGCGCGGCGACGATCACGCCCTTGCCGCTGGCCAGCGCAGCGTCGTACAGCGCCTCGCCGTGGCGTTCGCGCAGGTGGACCAGGTTCTCGGCGGGCGGACGGGTCCAGAAGCGGAGGGTTTCCAGGGCCTGTCGGGCGGTCGTGCGGAGGATGGCGCGATGCAGGTCCTCGCGCTGGCTGGGCAGCAGGTCGGGGTAGGCGATCTCGAGATTGCGCCGGGTGACCCGGCTCTCGCGCGCGTCCGCCTTGCGCCAGCCCCATGCCATCAGATCGCCGAGCGCGCGCAGCCAGGACCAGGGGAGGCGCCCCACCAGGGCGGCAGCGTGGTAGCCGAGAGCGGCCAAAGTGTCCGGTTTCATCCGTCGAGTGTAGCCAACCCGCATGGCGGTCCCGGCCGGACCTGATGACGCGGGGCCGTTATCCTGTTGCACCCCGTCCGGACGTCCCTTCATGCTTTCCCTGATCCAGCGCGTGACCCGGGCTTCCGTAGCGGTCGACGAGCGTGTCGTCGGCGCCATCGAAGGCGGCCTGCTGGCGCTGGTTGCCCTGGAGCCGGGCGACACCAATGCGCAGATCCGGCGCATGGCGGAGCGGCTGCTGGGCTACCGGGTGTTCTCCGACGAGGCCGGTCGCATGAACCGTTCCCTCGCCGACACGGGGGGCGGGCTGCTGCTGGTCAGCCAGTTCACGTTGGCGGCGGATACCCGTTCAGGCATGCGCCCCAGCTTCACGACCGCGGCACCGCCCTCCGAGGCTGAACAGGGCTTCAACCGCTTGGTCGAGATATGTCGTCAAACGCATGCGGGCAGGGTGGAAACCGGCCTTTTCGGTGCCCATATGGTGATCAGCCTCGTCAACGACGGGCCCGTGACCTTCCTGCTCCGTCCCTGACGTTCGCCCCTTCGCGGACGCCGGGCGTAGAAGCCCAGGGCGGTCCGGGCTGGTATAATACGGGGTTCTCCCTTCCTCACTCCCGGTGGCGCAACCTCCATGGCCAACGAACGTCCTGCGCAGCAGTCCGACATCAAGCTCTTGATCAGCAAGGGCCTGGAGCAGGGCTATCTGACCTACGCCGAAGTCAACGATCACCTGCCGGACGACCTGGTCGACCCGGAGCAGATCGAGGACATCATCGGCATGATCAACGGCATGGGCATCGACGTCCATGAAGTTGCCCCCGATGCCGAAACCCTGCTGCTCGCCGACGGCAACACCGGCAATCGCGAAGTCGACGAGACCGCGGCCGAAGAAGCCGCCGCCGCGCTGACCTCGCTGGATACCGAAGGCGGCCGCACCACCGACCCCGTGCGCATGTACATGCGCGAGATGGGCACCGTCGAGCTGCTGACGCGCGAGGGCGAAATCGCCATCGCCAAGCGCATCGAGGAAGGCCTTGGCCAGGTGCAGGCATCGCTCGGCAACTTCCCGTGGTCGATCGAACTGCTGCTGGAAGAGTACGAACTGCACAAGGCCGGCAAGAAGCGCCTGGCCGAGGTCGTCGTCGGATTCAACGACGTCGAGGAGCCGGCGCCGGAAGTGCCGGCCGCCGAGGAAGTCGCCGAAGGCGCCGAAGAGGCCGATGACGACGAAGAGGATGGCGACGACACCGCCGAGGAAGCCGCGCCGACCGGTCCGGATCCGGAAGAGGTCGCGCGCCGCATGCAGGTGCTGGCTGACGGCTACACCAAGTTCAAGAAGTCGTACGCCAAGAACGGCGCGGACAACAAGGCGGTCGCCAAGCTGCGCGCCGAGCTGGCCGAGACCTTCGTCACCCTGAAGCTGCCGCTGCCGCTGACCGACACGCTGGTGCGCAAGCTGCGCGAAGTCGTGGCCCAGGTGAAGGACCACGAGCGCCGCGTGCTGCACCTGTGCGCCAACGTCGCCAAGATGCCGCGCAAGGAATTCCTGCGTGCGTGGGAAGGCAACCAGACCAACCTCGGCTGGGTCGACGAAGTGCTGAAGCGCAAGCAGAAGTGGTCGTCCGGCCTGCGCGACGTGCGCGAGCAGATCGTCGCCGAGCAGGAAGCCACCATCGCCGTCGAACAGGCGATGCACCTGACGCTGGCCGACATCAAGGAAATCAGCCGTGCGATGGCCTATGGCGAAGCCAAGGCGCGCAAGGCGAAGAAGGAAATGGTCGAGGCCAACCTGCGCCTGGTCATCTCCATCGCCAAGAAGTACACCAACCGCGGCCTGCAGTTCCTCGATCTGATCCAGGAAGGCAACATCGGCCTGATGAAGGCGGTGGACAAGTTCGAATACCGTCGCGGCTACAAGTTCTCGACTTACGCCACCTGGTGGATCCGCCAGGCGATCACCCGCTCGATCGCCGACCAGGCGCGCACCATCCGTATTCCGGTGCACATGATCGAGACGATCAACAAGCTCAACCGCATTTCCCGCCAGATGCTCCAGCAATACGGCCGCGAGGCCACGCCGGAGGAGCTGGCCAAGGAAATGGACATGCCCGAGGACAAAATCCGCAAGGTCATGAAGATCGCGAAGGAACCGATCTCCATGGAAACGCCGATCGGCGACGATGAGGATTCCCACCTGGGCGACTTCATCGAGGACACCAACGTCGAGTCCCCGATCGAGAACACCACCAACATCAACCTGTCGGAAACGGTCCGCGACGTGCTCGCCGGCCTGACGCCGCGGGAGGCGAAGGTGCTGCGCATGCGGTTCGGCATCGACATGAATACCGACCACACGCTGGAAGAGGTCGGCAAGCAGTTCGACGTGACCCGCGAGCGCATCCGCCAGATCGAAGCCAAGGCGCTGCGCAAGCTGCGTCATCCGTCGCGTTCGGAGCAGCTGCGCAGCTTCCTCGACATCGACTGACATCGCGAACCGCTGTTTGCACCAACGAAGCGCGGCTCTTGAGGGCCGCGTTTCTTTCTGGTGCGAAGCGCGTCTTTCCGCGGCGCCTGCCTTTTCATCTTCATCACGCCGGCGTGATTAGACTGACCGCACCCCACGAGTCAGATTTCCGCGTGCAGCGACGGGATGCAGTGAAATCCGTCCTCGCCATCGCATTGCTGGGCGGCATGCCGCGCGCGATGGCACAGACGTCCACGACCGCGAGCAGCGCGGCAGCCTCCACGCGATTCACTCTGGAAACGGTTCCACGCCTCGCACAGGCGATCGCGAGGCAGCCTTACCGCGCACCGGATGAGCGGTTGCCGGCCGCGCTCGATGCCGCCGGCTACGACGCGTACCGCGACCTGCGCTTCGATCCGTCGCAGGCGATCTGGCGCAAGGAGGGCCTGCCGTTCCACCTGCAGATGTTCCATCGCGGCTTCCTGTTCAAGCAGCGCGTCGATCTGTATCGCGTGGATGAAGGCCGCGCGACGCCGATCCCGTACGACCCCGCGCTCTTCTCGTTCCCGCCGGGCGTCAAGCCCGAATTCGGCAGCGATCTCGGTTTCGCCGGCTTCCGCGTGCACACACCGCTCAACCGGCCGGATGTTTACGACGAACTGATCGCCTTCCTGGGTGCGAGCTATTTCCGTGCGCTCGGGAAAGGCCATGCCTACGGACTGTCCGCGCGCGGCCTGGCGCTGGGCAGCGGCGATGCCGGTGCCGAGGAATTCCCGATCTTCCGCGCCTTCTGGATCGAGCGGCCTGCGGCGGGTGCCGGCCATCTGGTCGTGCACGCGCTGCTCGACAGTCCGAGCGTGGCCGGCGCGTTCCGCTTCGACATGAGGCCCGGTGCGGAAACGGTGATCGACGTGCAGTCGCGGCTCTATCCGCGCGTTGACCTGGTGCGCGCCGGTATCGCGCCGTTGACCAGCATGTTCGAATTCGATGCGGGCGACCGCGTCGGGACCGACGACTACCGTCCTGCCGTGCACGACTCGGATGGACTGGCGATCCTGAACGGTCATGGCGACCAGATCTGGCGGCCGTTGAGCAATCCGCCGCGCGTGCAGATCAGTGCCTTCGCCGACGCACGACCGCGCGCTTTCGGCCTGATGCAGCGCAAGCGCGGTTTCGCGGACTACGCCGATATCGAAGCGCGCTATCACCAGCGTCCGAGCCTGTGGATCGAGCCGAAGGGCGACTGGGGCAAGGGGGCGGTGACGCTGGTGGAAATTCCCACCGGCGATGAGTACCACGACAACATCGTCGCGTTCTGGCGTCCCCGGCAGCCGCTGCGTGCCGGCCGCGAGCACCGGTTCGATTACAGGATGCACTGGTGCGACACGCACCGCTGGAAGAACGACCTCGCCATCGTGTCCGATACGCGCATCGGCGCCGCGCCCGACCCGGCGCGCCGGCTGGTGGTGATCGACCTGCAAGGCGGACGCCTGACATCCATGCCGAAGGACGCGAAGCTGATGCCCGACGTCTGGGCCGCCCGCGGCGATGTGGTGGGTGCGGTGGTCTATCCGAATCCCGAGACGCAGGGCTGGCGCCTGAGCTTCGAGTTCCATCCGCACAGAGATGCGGAGGGACGTGACGTGGAACTGCATGCGCGCGTGCTGGAGGGGCACGTGCCGCTGTCCGAAACCTGGCTGTACCGCTGGAGCCTGTGACCATGAGCGACGACCGATCCTCCCGTTCCCCGCAGCCGCAGACATGGCTGCCCCCGGAATCGCCGTTGCCCATGCCGGTGCAGGACCTGCGCAGCGGCGAGCGCTCGTCACGCGCGCTGCCGACGTCGCCGCCCCTGATCGGGCGGCGTCGCGCGCTGGTGATGGGCGCCGCGGCGGTGTTGACGATGTTCGCGACCTACCAAGTCTGGTGGGTGTTGCGTGGCGATGGTATCGATGTGCTCGAAGCCGTCCTGCTGGCGTTGTTCGTCGCCCTCTTCGCGTGGATCGCACTGTCCTTCTCCAGCGCTCTGGCGGGCTTCGTCCTGCTGCTCTCCCGCCGTGGGGAAGCGCCGGGTATCGAGGCCGACGCGCCACTGCCTGTCCTGACGACGCGTACGGCGCTGCTGGTGCCCACCTACAACGAAGATCCGCAGCGTGTGCTGGCCGGTGTGCAGGCGATGCATGAATCGCTGGCCGCGAGCGGGCAAGGCGACCGCTTCGACTTCTTCATCCTCAGCGACACGACCCGCGCCGATGTGCAGCGTGAGGAACTCGCGGCGGTACGGCACCTTCTCGCCCGGCTGGGCGAGGACGCCCGCGTGTACTACCGGCGTCGCGAAAAGAACACCGAGCGGAAAGCGGGCAACATCGCCGACTGGGTCCGCCGCTTCGGCGGCGCCTATCCGCATTTCCTCATCCTGGATGCCGACAGCCTGATGACGGGCGACACGCTGGTCAGGCTGGCGGCGGCGATGGAGCGTCAACCCGCGCTGGCGCTGGTGCAGACGCTGCCGATGATCGTCAACGGCCGCACCTTCTTCGCGCGCATGCAGCAGTTCGCGGGCCGCGTCTACGGGCCGGTGGTCGCGCACGGCATCGCATGGTGGCATGGCGCCGAGGGCAATTACTGGGGCCACAACGCCATCATCCGCACGGCCGCATTCGCACGCCATGCGGGCCTGCCGCATCTCGGCGGCGGCAAGCCGTTCTCGGGTGCGGTGCTGAGCCACGACTTCGTCGAAGCGGCCCTGTTGCGCCGCGGCGGCTGGGCGATCCACATGGCGCCCGGCCTGGGCGGCAGTTATGAAGAAGGACCGCCTTCGCTGACCGACATGCTGGTGCGTGATCGCCGCTGGTGCCAGGGCAATCTGCAACACGGCGCCGTGCTGCCCGCGCGCGGGCTGCACTGGGTCAGCCGCCTGCATCTTCTGGTCGGCATCGGCCACTACTTCACCGCGCCGATGTGGGCGATGCTGATGCTGGTCGGCCTGGCGATCCCGCTGCAGCAGGCCGGCTTCCATCTCGCACAGCCGCATATCGCGGGGTTCACGCCGGCGCTGTACTGGCGGGGCGGCGATCCCGAGCGTTTCCTGTGGGTGTTCTATTTCACGATGGCGGTGCTGCTGGCGCCGAAGGCGATGGGATGCATCGCCACGGTGCTCGACCCGGCGTTGCGCCGCCAGTGCGGGGGCGCATTGCGTATCGCGGGCAGCGCCTTGTTGGAGACGGCGATGGCCGCGCTGATGGCGCCGGTGACCATGTATGTGCAGTCGCGCGGCGTGGCCGAGGTGTTGGCGGGCCGCGATTCGGGCTGGGAAACGCAGCGTCGCGACGACGGCAGCGTCCCGCTTGGCAGCCTGGTGCGGCGTTACGCCGGCCTCACCGTGTTCGGTCTCTTCAGTGGCGTGCTCGCCTACCTGGTGTCGCCGGCACTCGCCGCGTGGATGGCGCCGGTGGTGCTGGGCATGCTGTTGTCCATACCCATCAACATCGTGACGGCGTCTCCCCGAGTGGGCGACGCCCTGCGCACATCGGGATGGCTGCGCACGCCCGAGGAGATGGCGCCTCCCCCGGTGCTCGAACGCGCACTGCAGTTGCGCACGCTGCACGCCGCGACGCCATTGCCCCCCATCGCCTCCGGTACAATCGCCGTGGCGGGGGCCTATAGCTCAATGGTTAGAGCAGAGGACTCATAATCCTTTGGTTCCAGGTTCGAGTCCTGGTGGGCCCACCACGTCAAGGTCGTACGCCAGGTATTGGTACCGACTCCATAAATTGAAACAATGTTTCAATTTATGATGATAAAAAAGGCAATATCTGCAACGACTTACCCCCGACTGACCTCAAGGAAAGGGGTTCTGTCGGGTACTGGTACGCTGGTTGTCGGTACGGTCGCAGGCCGGCTATGGCGCCTCCCGATGACGCTTGACGACCGCCGTTAGCCGTTTAGCGAGCGCCCACACGTACCAAAGCCTCTTGTAGACGGCGCCGGACGGGCTCCGGTAAGGCATCTAGTCGCCCTGCCACCTCTGTGAGGTAGGCAAGTTCGAATCCCGCCACGCCGTCAGACAGATAAATCAAAAGCTGCGCCGTGGCTTCCTGAAAGCGAACGACTAGTTCGCTTGTCCGCAGTTCGAACAAGACATGACTACGTTCCGCGGGTAACGCCGGCATACGAATCGCTAGCAGCACCCCCGCTGGGAAGTGCGCGCCTAAATGGGGAAGCCACTCGACCATCTCACGACACTCACTCGGATTAAGCGGCGCGAGCACGCCCTGCAGCCGGTCGCGCCAGTACTGGGAGAGCCAACCGTCCCAGACTTTGTCGAGGCCCCTAGCATCCAGTTGTCGAAGCATGTGCTCGATCTGCGACGCGAAAGTGGCTCGATCTTCCTCCGTACCATGCTGGAAGAGGTTGGGGATTAACTGCTGCAGCGGATTTTCCACGTGAAATACGCACAAAGCTGCATAGAACTCGATCAGGCGCGCGCGATGTTCAGGCAGATCAATGGGGGCTCGTGCTACGGCCGAAAGAAAAGCCGGAAGCAATGCTTCAACTAGCGGCGCGTACAGTCGTCCCCATGCAAAAAAGCCATGCCACGCTTGAGCGAAAATCCGCGAATCCGGGTCTTGGAACAGGGGTACTAAGTGCTCCCGTACCCATTCTTCGTCAAGTCGAAACAGAAAGGCTGCTTGGCTCGCTAGCACGGAGCGTGCATGCGCTCCTCTCGATGTCGGGTCATGGATTGCTTCGGTAAATCGCTCGCGGTAGTAAAGTGGCATCGCCCAATCCACGCCATCTTTGTCCTTCAGATCAAGCGAGAGCGCGGCTAGCCAGTATTCGACCAGCACTCCGCCTGGCCGGTTAATGGCGCGCGTAAGCCAGTTGTCGTGGAAGCCTCCATCATCATCGGCGGCAAGCGCGCTCCAAAGGTGCTGCGCAATCTGGTTCGCGATCGCCAATAACTCATGCGAGAACGGCTTGCCGCCATCTTTGACCAGCCGCAATAAGACATCGGCGACGTCCCGGGCATGCACTGTGTACAGATCATCATGGGCGAGGGCTTCGAGTAGGCGATGCCACTGTGTGCTGTCCAGTTCTGCGTCCTGAAATCCCCTAAGCGCCGCCGACCACAGATCGGACGACCATAGCGCCCGCTGCCCCAGTTCGGTGACTAATTGGAAGGCCCAGTCGGGAGCCGATTTGGCTGCATCCCGCACTTCCGAGAGCAGCCCCTCACGACTTGGGCCGTCGAAGTCGGTGCCTCTGAACTCCATGAGAGCGTCCAGCTGCGCACTGGGCGGCTGCGCGATCAGCTGTTCCCTAGACCAGGGACTCTTTGATCCGACCCACCCTGCGGAACCCATCCAGTGCGTGAGGTCTGGATGCTCGGAGACGATCCATTGCGGAAAGCGCGCACGAATTGGTGCCAGAAGGGTCGCCGTTAGCTCACAGTCGGGTTTCGCCGCCAGTAGCCACGATAACCAATCGAACTGAAAGCGCTGGGCACGTGATTCGTCAGCCTGGTTATCAGCGTCCTCAAAAGAGGTAGCCACGATGGCGTCTATTAATGCCCGACGAGTGGCGTCCGTTGCGTGGGGATAGTTGAGTGCCGCCAAGCGATGGGCCTCGTGATGCTCAGCGAATGAATTAACTCCAACATATGACAGAAGCCACGAAATACGTTCGTCCGCCGACATGCCCGAGTGAGACGTTACGGCGTGTACGGCCAATCTGCGAAGCAAGGGAAGCGCAGATAGCGAAAGGTGCTCGATCTGTGAGTCGAGTTGATCGGGATGGCTTGTGCCAATGAACTCCAAGGCATCACGGGCGGCATCGATAAGCACGTCGGATGCCTCGGTATACCGGTCCTGTTCGTGAGACTCGATCGCGGATCGCCGGTAACTCATTGAGTCCCATTCGTCCGGCGTACCTGACCATGCAGCTTGGTCAGCATGCATACGCTCGAATCGATAGACTATTCCGGATAGCATTGGCCGGGATATCTCGGAAAGATGTGGCCGGATCTGGTTCTCGTAGACTTGGTTCAATGACCAGTGATCGGTTTGTAGAGAGCATTCGGCTGTTAGTCGCGAGTGCTCCTCATCGTCGTTGTTCTCGCGCCAACCGTAGCCTCGCCTGAGCTCAAACTTGTGGGTGCACATCCGCAAAAAAAGCGACAGAGCTTCGTCAACTAGACCGAGCGCCTCACAACGTTCCGCAAGCCACATAAGCACATGGCGATCTGCTGTTTCTGGCGAAGTCTCAAGTAGTAGAAGGACCCACCGTCGCAAAGTGGTGATCTCAAGGGGTTTGTCCTTATCTAGCCCCAACTCTCGACCCACGGCATACCAAAGCACGGGGTTGAGTCGTAAACCATGTCCCGCGATAAGCTCGAAAAACTCATCATAGTGCTCGATTGCATAGCTTCTGGCGAGCCAGAACGCCAGCTGTTGTTCGCGCTCGCTAAGCTCGCCAGGCTTAAACAACGGTTCGAAATGCTTCCTGCTGTCTAGCCATCTGGGCCATGAAACATCGCGCGCCACGTCAGTGAACAATCGGCATGTAGAGATATCTCTCAGTGCCTGTTCGATCTCGCCAACCAACTCGGGATCAACTGGGGGTGCTCGCCCAGCGAGCTCCAACATTCGTGATTGCCAGTCAAGTGCGCCACGCGCGACCCTTTCCGCAAGCTTTGCAACGCCCTGATAGAGTTCCCGAAATTGCTCGGCGCCTTCGCCTTTGACGAACCGAATGGGCTGGATTCCGAGAAGGTTCCAACTTCCCTCAGTATCCGTAAGCGCGTATCGCCCGGCTGAGCCGTCTGCTGGCAATGCACGGGCCAAATAGTTAAGTACTACGTCGTCGTGGCTATAGCCTACGAACAGAACAGTATGTGTGCGGAAGACGTCTAACAGGAACCGTCGTGCCCAGCCTTCAGTCAGGTACGCGCGACCAAAATCGGCATCGGTGAGAACGATGCTGGAAAAATGCGGTAGAGCGCCGTGCACATGCACGATTCCATGGAAGTCATAGCCTTGGGGTAGCGCAGGTGCTCTGTAGACTTCGGGCGAGCCACCAAAGATCTCCTGCGCTGCTGTCTCAAAGTGAAGGTCGAAGTTCGTCGTGACTAACTTGACACGATCCGCTGCACCAAACATCCGGATTAGGTCGCGGTGGAGTTCATTGGGAGCACTCCCCTCTGGCGAGAGAAGCTCTCCGGCGCGCTGGTGAACAGCGACGCCGCCATGCTGCATCATGCCAAGGAAACGATCTAGTGGAGCTTCTGGCGTTAGTCCGGTGTTACGAGCGATCTTCTCAGCAAGCTTCCAGAAGTTGTCCAAACTCGACGGCGGCCCCATTGAGACACCCGCGCCTGCAAATATGACCAGCTTTCTTGCCTTGATGGCATCAAGGATCCGATCGTCAAAATCCACGTTTCCCAGTCGCGGCATGATGCTGTCCCTTTGAGCTAGGGGTTTCGTAGCGGAACATAAGTCTAGAGCATTGGGCTCGCTTACCGGGGGGCAGGCTTCATCATCGGCTCGCAATCGGGCCTGGCGATCGACCATATGTAATCAAGCGCTTCCACGCTTTCCGGACTTGGCATATCGATGACTTGCAGCTCAATGCCGTCGATCTAATGACTTCCTTGCTAAGTTTTCGTTCGCCGCGACTAAGAAACTTCCTAAGCGATGCATCAATCCTGCCTGCTTCCGAGCTGCGCAGCTTCTCGATTGATCGGGATCTCTTGCTTATTAATTCCCTTGAAAGCCTGGGGAAGTGTCGAAAAATGGTTTGTTCATGCATGCCGTGCTCTCGACTGAACTCGGCAAAGCTGGGATAAGGGGCAGGTCCTTGAACTGTCCTTCTAAGCGCGATCTCGATCGCTTCTCTTCTCTCTTCCCTGGTCCGCGGGATCTTCCTGTGGACTGTGCGAGGCAGCGTTAGACGGAATCCAAGGTCACATTGTTTCGCTGTCATCCTAGGGTTGGTGAGGAGCGGCTACTCAATCCTGACTTCGCGTGACCTTTTTGACACGGTCAGGTTTCAGCAGTTCCGCGATCAAGTTTACGTCCAGGTCAAGGCGGTGGAGAACAGCGAGAGTCGTCAATTGACGGACGTAGAAATATCCATTTCCAGAGCTACTACGATAGGTGATGCTGATGCTTACAAGCTTCGGTACGGCCAAAGTGGAGACCAACGCTAATCTCCCGACGTCAGTCGAGATATGGTTCCGCTCCTCATGATCGCGGGCTCGGTAGTTGCTTCGCTGCTTCGTTATAGCTTCGTCACCTTCTGCGCAAGCTCAAGTATGCGGGGCGGCTCCTCTATCTGGGATCGTGCAAGCGATCTAAAGAAGAGGTGCGGTGCTGGCTCGAACGCTTCACAGTTATCGATATTTGGTGATCTTCCGTGGGGGGGCAGCCTGCCTTTCGGTGCTTCTAGCGGATGAGCTAGTGCTCATTTTGAGCACCTCTTATAGCGTTGAGATTGGGTCGGAGGGTGGAGAAGGATGAGCGCCGTAGATTTCTGTCCAGAATGCGAAAGCGGAAAGTCAGACAGGATGCTCGACTTTGAGCGCATGGATGAAATGGTGGATGCCTATGCTGCAGCCACGAAAGGAAGCGCGCCGGGCCGTGTTGAACGCTATGCCTTCGTAGTTGGCGTGGTGGGTACCGTTCTCGCGCTAGTCACTTCGGCCCTATCTCCGCAGTACTTGTCTGTGTGGTGGGGGGTGGGTGGTGTGGCGATTGAGCTCGCCGGGTTTATTGTGTTCCTGGCGCTTTTCTTGAAGCGTGAGTGGCGAAGCTTCCGGAATAGCAAGCGTGACTACGCGATTGAGCTGGATCGCGACTTCGGTAAGTACATGGGGTACGTGAGACAGCTACGGGACTATCCCCGAAACCAGCGTGACCGTCTGCTGCGCTACATTCAGGCACGACGCAAAGTCATGCACTCCCGCATGGGTCTTGTTACGGGCGGGATGGAGCGGTTAGGCGTAATACCACTTCTCGCCGCTTTGTATCTGCAGTTCAAGGATTGGAGGCTAGGCGACTGGGCGGCGCTGGGCGAAGTGACCTTTGTTCAAGGCCTCCTAGCAGTGTCGCTACTGGTCATCTATGTTGCTTCTTGGGGGTTGATCTTGCTCTATAGCCGCACTGAGGCTTACGAGCTGCTGCTTATCGAAGCAGCTGCACAAGAAGATGAGGCCGGTAGGTCCGCCTAACCTGTAGAGCGGGGCGCGAGAGTTGACGCACCCCAAGTGTTTCAGTATATGGATATTTCAGCGTTTCAACTTTTGGCTTCGAGCCCAGGTATCAGCCAGAAGCGCCCACGATTCGACCCATGAATGCGCCGCATCGCGGGGTCGCATCGCCGGCGGGTCATCGGCCCCTCCATCACCCGCCGCCTTCTGGCTACACTGTCATCGTCCATACGCGCTGGGGAGCGCCATGAGATTGATCGGGAGTACCGCGCTTGGCGCGGCAGGACTTGTCGTCGCCATCGCGTTGGCCCCGGGGTTCCGCGCCGCTGCGGCAGAACCGCAGGCCGGCTCCGTAACTGACGGCACACCTCCGGCGACCGCCGCGTCGTCCAAGTCAGGACCGCGGACTCTTTCGGAGGCCGAACTGGCCACACTGCGTCAGCGCATCCAGGGCGACAGGGTCCGGCGCGCGGAAGCGTTAGATCGCGAGCAGGCCGCCGCCGAGCAGCAGCGCCGACAGTTCGAACAGATGCAGCAGATGGCGGCTGCGGAGGAGTACTGGGAGGAAGAAGTGTCCGCGCCGGCTCCCAATCTGGCGGAGGTGTTCCTCGGCACGCTCAGCAGCGAACTGGCCAATCACCAGGTGCAGCGCGAGGCGCAGGACGCGTTCATCCGCGACATCGAGCGGCAGCAGAGAGCCGCGGTCGAGCGTCGCCAACGCGAGGAGGAGCGTCAGCGCCGCGAGGCGGAGCGCGTGCGCCAGCTGCAGCATGCGCAGACTGCGACGGCGCCGTCTGCATCCGTACGGGCCGCACAGGACGGCGGGATTGCGGCGCGTGCACGCGAGGCCGAGGCACGCGACCGCGAGCTCGCCACGCAGGCCGCCGCCGAGCGCGCCCGCCTGCAACAGGTCCGGGCACGCCAGCAGGCCGCGGTCACGTCCGCATCGGCATCCACCGCGCCGTCGCCCGCTGCGACGGCTGCTGTCAAACCGCTGCGCTTCATCCTGACGATCGGCCTGCTCAACAAGCCGGGCGACACGGTCAATCCGACCTGCTACTCGAACGTCATCACGCGCCCGGGCCCGCCCGGCTGGGGTGGAACCGGCTTTCTTCCGCAGGGGTCGGGCGACCAGGCGCATGCGATGGTGCAGTCGATGAGGGACGCCTTCATCGCGCGCTGCCGGGCCAGTGGCCGGGAGGTCACCAGTGTCGGCAACTTCAACTATGTATGGAACCGCAGCAAGGGCGAGGAAGACCTGATGGAAGGCACGCGTCCCCGCTTCCGCGAGGACGTCGCGGTGTCGCTCTGATCACGCGCATCGAATACTGGCTACGACGAGGGGAACCGATGTTCAAGGCACGCGTCATGTTCTGCATCGCCCTGTGCGCCGCCTGCGGCTGCCTGTCTGCGGCGGCGTTCGCGCAAGCGCCGCAGACAGCCGAGGGGGCTCAGGCATTTCTTTCCACCATGGCCAAGCGCGGCTTCGCGCGGGCGACCTTCGTGGATGCGGCCGGGAGGCCCAACCACGTGGTCGGTACGCATACGGTCAATGTCAGCCGTATCAAGCTGTCGATCAAGGAGGAAAACAGCGAGAGCGCGGTGGCGAAGTCGTTGAACGAGCTGATTCCCACCGAACTGTCTTCACGCGATGCACAGGGCGCGCCCGACGCCTGCACTACCCGGATCGACGCATTCCAGCCGCCTGCCGACCTGTTCCAGAGCAACAGCACGACGTGGGAGGAGCCAGGCTTCCTCGTCTCGGTGACGGTACTGAAAACCGAACAGTGGAACTACGCGACGGACTTCGCGAAGTTTGCCGCCCCGCACTTCATCGATTGGCGCCAGGCGCAGGTCGTTCGCAGCAACGACGGCGGACGCATCGACGTGCGGGCCAAGGGACAGCGTTTCGCCACCAACATCCTGTCGTTCGTTCCCGGCGATCCGGAGCTGGCCGATCGCATCGAGTACGCGACGAAGTTCTTGCGGATGAGCTGCGACGAGACTGCCGAAACCGGCTTCTAGACCGGACTGCTATCCGGGAAGCCGAGTCTTCCCTCAGTCTGCCGTTCACCGGCGAGGTGATGCCGAACATCAATGGACGCACGAGCGGCGCCCGCGCCTGCCTACGCGGTGGCGTCCTGGCTCACGCCGGTGCTGCCGCCCGCCGGCTTGCGGGGTGGCGACATGTCGGCCATCCGGTAACCCGCGCTCTGGACGGTATGGAGCAGCGGATTGTCGAAGCCGCGGTCGATGACCCGGCGCAGGTTGTAGAGATGGCTGCGCAGGGAGTCCGAGTCGGGCAGGTCGTCTCCCCACAACTCGCGCTCGATTTCCCGCCGGCTCACGACGCGGGGCGACTCGCGCATCAGGATGTTGAGCAACTTGGTCGCGACCGGCGACACCTCGATCTCCTTGCCGGCACGGTTGATGCGGTGGCAGGCGGGATCGAAGGACAGGTCGCCCACCTTCAGCACCTCGCGCCCCAGTTCCCGGCGATTCCGGCGGATCACGGCCCGCAGCCGGGCTTCCAGCTCCGCTGTGGCGAAGGGCTTGGTCAGGTAGTCGTCCACGCCACGTTCGAGCCCGGTGATCTTGTCCTCCAGGCGGTCGCGGCCGGTCACCATGATGATCGGCGTCGACAGATGCGCCTCGGTGCGGAGCCGGTTGACGATGTCCAGCCCATCCAGGCGGGGCAGATGGCCGTCGAGCACGATGGCGTCGTATCGCGTTTCGGTGGCCAGGCGATAACCTTCCGCGCCGTCGTGGGCGTAGTCGATCTCCATGCCCCGCGCCTCCAGATAGGCGCCGACCGATTCCGCGATGAGCCGATCGTCCTCGATGATGAGAACAAGTGCATTCGTAGGCATGGCTGCATTCCGTTTCATGACGTCATCGTGACGAAGAGTGCATCGGCCATCGTCATGGTGCCGTGAAGCCGGACGAAGGCGCGGACATCGCCCGTCATCCGGACGGTGGCGCGTCTGAATTCACGGCACCGCCACGTCGTCGGGCGCAGCGTGCGTTTCCGGGTCGCATGTGCTGTCGCGGCTTCGGACATACCGATGAATCCGACAAATACGTGCAATGGGAGAAGCATCATGAAGCGTTCCAACATCTTGATCGCCGCCATCACCGCGGTGGCGCTTGCGAGTCCTGTCCTGGCCACGGCCGCGAGCGGGGATGGCAAACCGAAGGCCGCGACGGCGCAGGGTGAATCCGCGCAGCCGGTGGACGACACCTGGATCACCACCAAGGTCAAAGCCGACCTGCTGGCCAGCTCGAACGTGCCGGGCACCGACATCAAGGTCGAGACGGTGAATGGCGTCGTCAACCTGTCCGGTACGGTGGCCTCGCAGGCGGAGAAGGACAAGGCGTTGAAGGTCGCCCGCGGCATCAAGGGCGTGAAGACGGTGGAGGCCGCGGGTCTGAAAGTCGCCACCCGCTGAGCGCGACATGGCGTCGCCGAACGGCGAGTCCGTGAAGGACGGAAGGCGGCCCGTCATCTGAGCGTCGGAAGCGCAGGCGGCGCCTGGGCCGTGCGGACGGCCGCCTGCCCTGGCATGGACGCGCTGCGCCGTGAGCGCAGCGGTGCGCGCCGGGGAGACCTGCGGCGACGCGGGTCTTCACGCGTCGCGGGAGGGGCCGGGTGAGAGGATGCGGACATTCCTGCCCCCACAGGTTCTTCATGACCAACTTCAGGCGCACGTTCGGACGCTGGCTACGCCTGCGTCGGCGGCTCAAGCGATTCCGCCGTACCCGTTTCCTCGTCAATCCCGTCGCCAAGGGTGAGGAACCCCTGAGGGCGCAGCTGCTCAGTGTCGAGCAGATGGAGGCGTACGGGCGTTCGCTCGCCCATGCGCACAAGGTGCAGATGGAGCCGACGGAAGAGCGGTTGCTGGAGCGCCTGCAGTCGAACCAGAAGGTGCTCGGCGAAGCGAACGATCTCCTCAACGATCTCGTTCGCGAGGAACTGAGGATCTCACCCGCCGGCGAGTGGTTGCTGGACAACTACCACGTCATCGAAGAACAGATCCAGTTGGCGCGGCGCCACCTGCCCACGGGTTACAGCCGCCAGCTGCCTTCGCTGTCGCAGGGTCCCTTGCGCGGACTGCCGCGGGTGTACGCGCTGACGATCGAGGCGGTATCCCACGGTGACGGACGCATCGATGGAGAGACCCTGCGTCGCTTCATCGCCGCCTACCAGACCGTTGCGCCCCTGAAGATGGGCGAACTGTGGGCGGTTCCGATCATGCTGCGCCTCGCACTGATCGAGAACCTCCGCCGCATGGCGTCCCATGTGATGAGCGACGGCGTGGATCGCCGTCTGGCCAGTACGTGGGCGCGGAGGCTGAACCAGGCGGCGATCGACACGCCCGGCGACGTGGTGCTGATCGTGGCGGACATGGCGCGCTCCGCGCCGCCGCTGACGGGCGCTTTCGTTTCCGAGCTGACCCGCCGGCTCGATGGTCGCACCGGGCCGCTGGCCTTGCCGAGCGCATGGCTCGAACAATGGGTGGCAGCGGCGGGGTATCGGATCGACGAACTCGTGGGCGCCGAAAGCCAGCAGCAGGCGGCGGACCAGGTGTCCATCGGCAACAGCATCGGCAGTCTGCGTTTCCTGGCCACGATGGACTGGAAAAGCTTCGTGGAGGACATGAGCGTGGTCGACCGTCGCCTGCGGGAAGACCCGGCAGGCACCTACGGCCTCATGGATTTCGGTACCCGCGATGCCTACCGGCATGTGATCGAGAAGATCGCGCGTTCCAGCGGCGCCTCCGAGGAGGAGGTCGCCGGCGCGGTGGTCACGCTGGCGCGCGATCATGCCGAGGCGGACGGACCGGATATCCCGCGCCCGCAGGCCGGGCATGTGGGCTACTGGCTGCTGGACGACGGACTGGATCGTACGCGCGAGGTCGTGGCCAGGGCGGCGCCCGGCTATCGTCGCGCGCGACTGCGCCCGCAGCGTTATCCGCTGCTCGCGTATCTGGTTCCGATCGCCGCGATCATCGCGTTCGCGACGTGGGGGCTCGTGGCCAGCGGCTACGGCGATGTTCCCCTGTGGATCGTCGTGGCGCTTTCCATCGTCGTCTTCAGCGAGATGGGCATCGCGTTGGTCAACTGGCTGGCGACGCTGCTCGTCGCGCCCCGTACGCTGCCACGGATGGATTTCAGCACCGGCATACCGGAAACCTGTCGTTCCGTGGTAGCCGTGCCGACCATGCTGTCGAGCGAAAAAGGCATAGACAGCCTGGTCGAAGGGATGGAGGTGCGATTCCTCGCCAATCGCGATGCGCAGCTCAGATTCGTGCTGCTCACGGATTTCCTGGATGCCCCCAGCCAGTCGCTTCCCGGCGACGATGCGCTCGTCGCATACGCGGCGGCGCAGATCGAACGGCTCAACCGGCGCTACGCCCCGGAAAAGCTGGATCGTTTCTTCCTGCTGCACAGGCCGAGGCAATGGAACGCCGCCGAAGGCGTCTGGATGGGGTACGAGCGCAAGCGCGGAAAGCTGTCCGCACTCAACGCGCTGATCCTGGACGGCGAGCAGGCTCCCTTCATGCGCATCGTGGGCGATGCCTCGGCGCTCCGGCATGCGAAATACGTCATCACGCTGGACACCGACACCCGGTTGCCACGGGACGCTGCCCGGGAATTCGTGGCGACGCTGGCCCACCCGCTCAACCATCCTGTCATCGATCCGCGACGCAACGTGGTGATCCGTGGCTACGGCATCCTGCAGCCCAGCGTCGGCAGTAGCCTGAGCGGCCGCAGGCCGTCGCGCTTCGCCACGGTCTTCGGCAGCGAGCCGGGCATCGATCCCTACACGCGTACCGTCTCGGACGTCTACCAGGATCTGTTCGGCGAAGGCTCCTTCGTGGGCAAGGGCATCTACGACGTCGCCGCCTTCGAGCAGGTGCTGGCGGAGCGCCTGCCGGAAAACCGCATCCTCAGCCATGACCTGCTCGAAGGCTGTTTCGCCCGCGCGGGTCTGGTGAGCGACGTGCGTCTCTACGAAGACTATCCGGACCGCTATGCGGCAGACACCAAGCGGCGGGCGCGGTGGATGCGCGGCGACTGGCAATTGCTGCCGTGGCTGCTGCCCCGCATACCGACCGCCGACGGCGGGTGGGAGCGCAATCCGCTGAGTTGGCTCTCGCGCGGCAAGCTGCTGGACAACCTGCGGCGCAGCCTGGTGTCGATCGCGGCGCTGGCGCTGTTCGTCATCGGATGGCTCCATGCGCCCCAGCCGCTGGCGTGGACGCTGATCGTCCTCGCGCTGTGGTTCGCACCGGTGCTTCTCTCGGCGTTGAAAGACGGGATGACCCTGCCCGACGACATGCCGGCGGAGTCGCACTGGGTGCAGGTGGGACGCGCGACGGCGCGGTCCCTGCAGCGCGCCGCACTCAACGTGGCATGCCTCGCCCATGAGGCTTGGCTGGCGGGCGGTGCCATCGTGCGCACGCTCTGGCGACTCGGCATCAGCCGCCGCCACCTGCTGCAATGGAATCCGTCGAGCGAAGTGGAGCGATCGCTGGCCGGCGACCGGAGCGCCGACTGGCGCGGCATGTTGCCCGGCTCGGTGATCGCGGTCGGCGTCGCGTTCCTGCTGCTGTGGCTGAGGCCCGACGTGCTGGCGATCGCCGGCCCGCTCCTGCTTGCGTGGATGTGGGCGCCCGCCGTGATGACCTGGCTGAGCCATCCGCCCGAACGGGAGGACGCGGCGCTCAGCCCATCCCAGCGCGCATTCCTGGGAAAACTGTCGCGCCGCACGTGGTCGTTCTTCGAGACGTGGGTCCGCGAAGAGGATCATTGGCTGCCGCCGGACAACATCCAGGAGCATCCCTCGCTGGTCGTGGCCCGGCGCACCTCGCCGACGAACATCGGCCTGTCCCTGCTCGCGAACCTTGCCGCCTGGGACTTCGGCTACGTGCAGGCCGGCGCGGTCGCGGAACGCACGCGGAATGTCTTCGACACGCTGGAGCAACTGCCCCGGTATCGTGGTCACTTCCTCAACTGGTACGACACCTCGAACCTGCAACCGCTTCCGCCGCGCTACGTTTCCACGGTGGACAGCGGGAACCTGGCCGGCCATCTGCTGACCCTGAGGCAGGGCCTGCTGGCGATGGTCGATGCGCCCATCCTGGCGCCCACGACGTTCAATGGAATCGCGGACACCTTCGGCATCGTCGAAGAAGCGGCGGCCTCGCTTCCGGAGCGGAGCGGCACCATCACCCTGGCGCTGGCGGCCTTCAGAAGCTGTCTTGCGGCGATCGACACGCATCGTGCCCTGTCGTTGGAGCAGACGGTGTCGGCGCTCACCGGCTTGCAGACGCATGCCGGGAATCTGCTGGCGGCGTGGCCGGCCCCGCCCGACATGGCGCCCGGCGACCGCCACTGGCCGCAGGCGTTGAGCGATGCATGCGCCGGTGCGCTGGATGAGCTGGCGATCTTCTTTCCCGACGCGCGCCTGTCGCGCCCGGGCGAGTCGCCCGGCCGGACCATCCCGAGCCTGCGGCAACTCGCCACGGCGGGCGGCGATGCCCAGGCGTCCCGACTGGCGCGGGAACGCATCAACGAGCTGGAACGGCTTGCGCACATGGCCGGTCAGTTCTCGTTGATGGAGTACGGCTTTCTGTACGATCGCTCGCGCAATCTCCTGGCGATCGGCTTCAACGTGGACGATCACCGCCTGGACAACAGCTTCTACGACCTGCTCGCGTCGGAAGTGCGTCTGGGCGTGTTCGTCGCCATTGCGCAGGGCCAGTTGCCGCAGGAGAGCTGGTTCGCGCTCGGCCGCCTGCTGACCGAAGTCAATGGAACGCCCGCGCTGCTGTCCTGGAGCGGCTCGATGTTCGAGTACCTGATGCCGCAACTGGTGATGCCGGACTACCCGGATACGCTGCTCGATCAGACGATGCACAACGCGGTGGAAGCGCACATCCTTCACGGCAGGAAGCAGGGGCTTCCATGGGGCGTGTCGGAGTCGGGGTACAACGCGGTCGATACGCGCATGAATTACCAGTATCGCGCGTTCGGCGTGCCCGGCCTGGGTCTGAAGCGCGGACTGAGCCAGGACAACGTGGTCGCGCCGTACGCCAGCATGATGGCGCTGATGGTCAATCCGGAAGCGGCCTGCGAGAACCTGCAGCGCCTGCAGGCGTTGGGTTTCTCCGGACGTTTCGGCATGTACGAGGCCATCGACTACACACCGTCGCGCGTACCGCCGGGACAGGAGTCGGTCCTGTTGCGCTCCTTCATGGCCCATCACCAGGGAATGGGTTTCCTGTCGCTGGTCCATCTGCTCGGCAACCAGCCGATGCAGCGGCGTTTCGTCGCCGATGCGGAGTTCCAGGCGACGTTGCTCCTGCTCCAGGAGCGCATTCCGCGGGTGGGCGTCTTCCATCCCCATGAAGTGGAAACGCTCGAGACCCGGACACCGGTGAGCGACGGGGAGGCGGTGCTGCGGGTCATCCGCGACCCGGAAGGTCCGCGTCCTGAAGTCCAGCTGCTGTCCAATGGACGCTATCACGGCCTCCTGAGCCACGCGGGTGGCGGCTACAGCCGCCACCACGACATGGCCACCACGCGCTGGCGCGAGGACGGCACGACCGACGCCTGGGGCACCTTCTGCTATCTGCGCGATGTGGAGAGCGGAGAGTTCTGGTCGGCGGCGCACCAGCCGACCTGCGTGCCCGTGGAACAGTACGAGGCCATCTTCTCCGATGCGAAGGCCGAGTTCCGTGGCCGCAAGCAGGGCTACGAAAGCCATCTCGAAATCGCCATCTCGCCCGAGGACGACATGGAGCTCCGGCGGCTGAAGATCGCCAACCGCAGCCGGCGCGCCCGCACCATCGAGATCACCAGCTACGCGGAAGTCGTCCTCGCTCCGCCCGCCTCGGACGACGCGCATCCGGCGTTCAGCAACCTCTTCGTGCAGACCGAGATCGTGCGCGACAAGCAGGCGCTGTTATGCACCCGGCGCCCCCGCGCGCATGACGAAGTGCCGCCGTGGCTGGTTCATCTGGTCGCCGTGCACGACGCCGACGTGGCCGCGATCTCCTACGAGACCGACCGGTCGAAATTCATCGGCCGCGGCAATACGCCGCGTGCGCCGAAGGCCCTGACGAGCGGGGCGGCGCTGGCCGACAGCGAAGGTTCCGTGCTGGATCCGGTCGTGGCCATCCGCGTGAGGGTGAAGCTGGAGCCGGAGCAGGTGGTCCAGATCGACATGGTCTATGGCGTGGCGGCGAGTCGCGAGGCCAGCGAGACGCTGATCGACCGGTATCGCGACCGTCGCCTGGCCGATCGCGTATTCGATCTCGCGTGGACGCACAGCCAGGTCGTGCGGCGCCAGATCAATGCCACCGTCGCCGAGGCGCAGTTGTACGAGCGGCTCGCCAGCCTGGTGGTCTACGCCAACCCGCATCTGCGTGCGCCCGCCGACGTGCTCAGGCAGAACCAGCGCGGCCAGTCGGGTCTCTGGGGTCACGCGATTTCCGGCGATTTGCCGATCGTGCTGCTCAAGGTGCACGACGCCGACAACATCGAGGTGGTGCGGCAGTTGGTACAGGCGCACGCGTACTGGCGGCTCAAGGGACTGCGCGCGGACCTGGTCATCTGGAACGACAGCAAGGCCGGATATCGGCAGCAGTTGCAGGACCAGATCCTGGGCATGATCTCGGCCGACGCCGAGGCATCCGTCCTGGACAGGCCAGGGGGCATCTTCGTGCGGCCCGCGCAGAACATGTCGCAGGAAGACCGTACGTTGCTGCAGGCGGTCGCGCGCGTGCTCATCGACGATCGGGAAGGCACGCTGGCCGCCCAGCTCGGACGGCTGGTGCCGCCGAAGCCATGGCCCGCCGCCTTCACGCCCGAGCAGATCGCCGACGATGCGTTGCCGGCGCTTGCGGCGGAGACGGACGAAAGGAGCGACGCGTTCGATCCCGGCAGTGGGCTTCCCGCTCCCTGGGAAGGCGACGAAGAAGCGAGGGAAGCGCTGTGGCCCTTCCTGCCGGTGGAGCCGGAGCGCATCTTCGACAATGGGATCGGCGCCTTCACCAGCGATGGCCGCGAATATGTCGTGGTGTCGCGCGAAGGCATGCCAACACCCGCGCCCTGGTGCAACGTGCTGGCCAATGAAGCGTTCGGCTGCGTCGTCAGCGAGAGCTCGCCGGGGTACACCTGGTTCGAGAACGCGCACGAGTACCGCCTGAGCCCCTGGCACAACGATCCCGTCTCCGATCTCGGCGGCGAGGCGTTCTACCTGCGCGACGACGCAAGTGGCGAGATCTGGTCGCCCACGCCCCTGCCTTGCCGGGGAACGGGCGACTATCGGACCCGCCATGGCTTCGGTTATACGGTCTACGAACACCAGGAACGCGGTATCCACACCGAGTTGTGGATCTACGTGGGGGTGGACGAGGCGGTCAAGCATTCGATGCTCCGCATCCGCAACGTGTCGGGCCGGATGCGCAAACTGTCGGCGTTCGGGTACGTCGAATGGGTGCTGGGCGACCTGCGCCACAAGTCCAGGATGCACGTGGTGACCGAGGTGGATCCCGCCAGTGGCGCGTTGATCGCCCACAACCCGTTCAATACCGACTTCGCGGGCAGGACGGTGTTCTTCGATACCGATGCCAGCGGCTGCAGCTGGACCGCCGACCGCGTCGAATTCGTGGGACGCAACGGAGGCTTGCACGCGCCTGCGGCCCTGCGCCGCGAACGGTTGAGTGGACGTGTCGGCGTCGGGCTCGATCCCTGTGCCGCGATCCAGGTTCCGATGGAACTGGGTCCGGGCGAAGAGCGCGAGGTGGCGTTCCGGCTGGGCGCGGCGAAGGACCGCGACAGCGCGCTGGCGATGGCGCGCCGCCCGCAGGGCATGCATGGCGCGCACGATGCGCTGGACGCGGCACGCATCCATTGGCGAGGCCTGCTCGACTCGATCCAGGTCCGCACGCCGGATGTCGCCTTCGACGCGCTCGCCAATGGCTGGCTGCTCTACCAGACGCTGGGATGCCGCTACCTGGCGCGCAGCGGCTATTACCAGTCCGGTGGCGCGTTCGGCTTCCGGGACCAGTTGCAGGACACGATGGCGACCATCCACGCGCGTCCCGACCTGAGCCGCAGGCATCTGCTCACCAGTGCCGCGCACCAGTTCCCGCAGGGCGATGTCATGCACTGGTGGCATCCGCCGCAGGGGCGCGGCGTCAGGACGCGCTGCTCGGACGACTATCTCTGGCTGCCGCTGGCCACCAGCCGCTACCTGGAGGTGACGGCGGACAGGACCGTGCTCGATGAGATCGTCGGATTCGTCGAGGGCAGGGAGGTCAACCCCGACGAGGAGGGCTATTACGACATGCCGGCGCCGTCCTCTCTCCGCAAGACGCTGTACGACCATTGTGTCCTGGCCTTGCGACGCGGCTGCCGTCTGCTGGGTGAGCGCGGGCTGCCGTTGATCGCCACCGGCGACTGGAACGACGGCATGAACCGGGTGGGCGAAGGCGGACGCGGCGAAAGCGTCTGGCTGGGCTTCTTTCTCGTGGATACGCTCCGGAAATTCATTCCCGTGGCCGAAGCGCGCGGCGATGCGGAGGTCGCGCGCTGGTGCGCCGAGCAGGCCGATGTCCTCGGCGCGGCGCTGGAGACGCATGCCTGGGACGGCGAGTGGTACCGCCGTGCGTGGTTCGACGACGGCACCCCCATCGGCTCGTCCAGCAGCGACGAATGCAGGATCGATTCGATCTCGCAGAGCTGGTCGGTGCTCTCCGGCGTGGCCGAAGCCACGCGTGGCCAGCGTGCGCTCGATGCGCTGTACGCGAAGCTGGTGAAGCCCGAGGCCGGCCTGGTGCAGCTTCTCGATCCGCCCTTCGACCGGACGACGCATGATCCGGGTTACATCCGCGGCTATGTCCCGGGAGTCCGCGAGAACGGCGGGCAATACACGCACGCGGCGGTGTGGGCGGCGATGGCGTTCGCGCATGCCGGCGACACCGAGCGTGCGTGGGACCTGGCCAGCATGATCAATCCGATCAACCATGCCCTGGATGCCGACGCCGTCCACATCTACAAGGCGGAGCCGTATGTCATGGCCGCCGATGTCTACGCGGTGCCGCCCCACACCGGTCGTGGCGGCTGGACCTGGTACACGGGATCGGCCGGCTGGATGTACCGGTTGATGGTCGAATCCGTCCTGGGACTACGGCGCAAGGGCGATGTCCTGACGCTGGATCCCCGTACCCCGTCGGGGTGGGAGGACTTCGAAGTGCGATACAGATTCGGCAGCGCGACCTATCAGATCACCGTCAAGCGAGGAGGATCGGGCAACGCGACGATGAGGCTGGATGGTGCAGCGCACGAGGCGCTCGAGATCCCGCTGATCGACGATGGCAAGCTGCATCGTGTCGTCTACACGACCTGAGGTCCTGCCGTGGCACTTCGACCCCAAACGGAAGCGAGGTGGCGACATCTGGTCGACTCGCTTCCAGAGTGGACCAGTCGGGTCCGTCATCCCGCGCAGTTCTGGCCGCAGTTCCATGCGCTGGTACGCGAGATGGAGATCGAATGCGGTCCGCGGGAACGGGCCGAGCTTCGGCGCCGCGTCGAAGAACTGATCGACGTCCTGGTAGCGCGATTTTCCGACGGGTAGCCGATCCCGCGCCTTCCGGAGTGCTCAGCTTCTCCGCATCAGGATCATCTTTTCCTGGGTCATGTCGCGCATCGTGTACGGGATCCCGCCGGTGCCGTAGCCGGATTCCCTGCGGCCGGCGAACGGCATCCAGTCGGTGCGGAAGGCGGTGGGATCGTTGATCATCACCGCCGACGCATCGAGGCGGTTGGCGGCGCGCAGGGCGACGTCGATGTCCTGCGCGAAGATGCTGGCCTGGAAGGCCGTGGGCAGGGCGTTCGCCTGCGCGATCGCTGCATCGAGATCGCCATACCGATAGACCGCGACGACCGGACCGAAAACTTCCTGTGTCGAGATCCGCGCATCGGAGGGAGGGTCGAGCAGCACCGTCGGTTGCAGGGTCGTGGCGGAGAGGCGCGTGCCGCCGGCGGCGAGGGTGGCGCCGCCCTTGACCGCTTCCTCGATCCACGCGGCCACACGGTCGGCCTCGCGGGGCAGGATCAGCGGCCCGACCTCGGTGTCCTTCAGCGTGGGATCGCCGGTGCGGAGTGTTTCGACGCGTGCGATGAGCCGCTGCGTGAAGGCGTCCACGATATCGTCGTGGACGTAGATGCGCTGCGTCGACACGCAGACCTGGCCGGCGTGGTAGTACCCGCCTTTGACGATCGGCTCGATGATCCTGTCGAGATCGGCGCTGCGATCGACGATCGCCGGCGCGGCGCCACCATGCTCCAGCGCCGAGCGCGTTCCGGGCGCGAGCTTGGCATGCAGCGACCAGCCGACCCGGGCCGAGCCGATGAAGCTCAGGAAGGCGATGCGCGGGTCGGTCGCGAGCTGTTCGGCCAGATCGTTGCCTTCCGGCAGGAAGCTCTGGCACCACGGCTCGGGCAGGCCGGCCTCGTGCACCAGCGCCACGAACTCCAGGCAGGAGAGCGGCGTCGCAGCCGCCGGCTTGACGATGACCGGGCAGCCGACCGCAATGGCGGGCGCGACCTGGTGGACGATCAGGTTGAGCGGATGATTGAACGCCGAGATCGCCGCGACGATGCCGAGCGGTTCCTTGGTGGTGAACGCCCACCGGTTCTCCGCGGCGGCCGACAGGCCCATCGGGATTTCCCGTCCGGCGAAGTTCCGCAGTTCGTCGGCGGCATTGTGGACGCCATCGATCGCGCGCGTGGTCTCGACGATGGCGTCGGGCAACGGCTTGCCGCCCTCGCGCGCGATCTGCATCGCGAGATGGTCGCGCCTGTTTTCCATCAGCGCCGCCAGCTTGCGCAGGACGGCGATGCGCTGGTGCGGTTTGAGCCAACCGTCGCGGTCCCTGAAAACGCGCTCGGCGGCCTGCAGCTTCCGCTCCAGCGCAGCCGCGTCTTCGGTTGCCAGTTCGGCGATCGGCGCGCGATCGAAGGCCTGCACGACGTTCAGCATGACGGGTTTCCTCTCGCTCCAGGGGACATCGACGGCATCGACGGGCGCTCCGTCACGCGCATTCCAGGTGGGGCGCGCGGTTGCGCAATTCGTCGACCAGGACGCGGGTGTTCTCGGAATAATCGATCGGTACATCGACCAGATGGACGCCGCCGCCGGCGAAGGCGGCTTCGAGCGTCGGCACGAGCTCCTCCACCGCCGTCACCCGCGATCCCTTCGCGCCATAGGCCTGGGCATAGCGCACGAAATCCGGATTGCCGAAGCGCATGCCGAAATCCTCGAAGCCGTCGACCGCTTGCTTCCAGCGGATCATGCCGTAAGCGCTGTCGTTGAGGATGACCACGACCAGGTTCAGTCCGAGTCGCACGGCCGTCTCCATCTCCTGCGAATTCATCATGAATCCGCCGTCGCCGCAGACCGCCATGATCCGGCGGTCCGGATACAGCAGGGCGGCCATCATCGCCGACGGCAGGCCGGCGCCCATCGTGGCGAGCGCGTTGTCGAGCAACAGTGTGTTGGCCACGTGCGTACGGTAATTGCGGGCGAACCAGATCTTGTACATGCCATTGTCGAGGCAGACGATGCCGTCGTCCGGCATGACGCGGCGGACATCGTGGACGAGGCGCTGCGGCGTGACCGGGAAGCGGTCCTCTTCGGCACGGTCGTTGAGGCGCGCCAGGATCTTCGTCCGCAACTCGAGCATGCCCTCGTCCGTGGCCAGCCTGCCGTCGAGGCGCGCACCAAGCGCTTCCACCGTACTCGCGATGTCGCCGAGCACCTCGATGTCCGGATGGTAGACCTGCTCGACCGTAGCCGACTGGTAACCGATGTGGATGACCTTCGGTCCGCCGGCGTCCTTCATCAGGAACGGCGGCTTCTCCACGGTGTCGTGCCCGATGGCGATGATCACGTCCGCGCGCGCGACGGCCTCGTGGACATAGTCGCCCTCCGACAGCGCGGCGGTCCCCATGTACAGGTTGGAGCCACCGGCGACGGCGCCCTTTCCCATCTGGGTATTGAAGAAGGGCAGGCGCGTGCGCGCCACGAACGCCGACAGCGCGTCGGCGAGCCAGGGCCGGCTGCCTGCCGCACCGATCATCACCAGCGGTCGCCTGGCGGCGAGGATGGCGTCCGCCGCCCGGTCGAGCGCGGCGGGGTGGGCGAGGGGACGCTCGATCGGATGGACCGGGATGACCGGTGCGCGGTCGACCTCTTCGGCGGCGATGTCTTCCGGAAGTTCGAGATGCACCGGACCGGGTCGTTCCTCCATCGCCACACGGAAGGCATCGCGCACCGTCGCGGGAATCGCCGCCGCGCTGACGATCTGGCGCGTCATCTTGGTCAGAGGCTTCATCGACGCGACGATGTCGACGATCTGGAAGCGCGCCTGCCTGGCGCTCATCACGGCCTTCTGGCCCGTGATGAGGATCATCGGCCAGGCGCCCAGGTGGGCATAGGCGGCGCCGGTCGAGAAATTCAGCGCGCCCGGGCCGAGCGTGGCGAGGCAGACGCCGGGCCGGCCTGTGAGCCGTCCATGCGTGGCGGCCATGAAGGCCGCGGCCTGTTCGTGGCGGGTGAGGACAAGCTCGATGCGCGATGTCCGCAGCGACTCGAGGAAGTCGAGGTTCTCCTCGCCCGGCACCCCGAAGATGCGGTCCACGCCCTCGTTCTCAAGCGCGTCGACCAACAAGGTTGAACCCTTGCGCATAGTGTCGATCCTCATGGCAGTGAATCCGTCGGAACGCGATGACGTCATGCAGGGGCCAGTCTAGCAAGCGGCGCGTGAGGCGCCACGCGATGCGCCCCGTCCGATCGTGTGGGGATATTCGCGGTCACCGTCTGCGGCATGTCTGCAGCGGCGGAACGACGCACTCCTTCGGAATGCAGGCCGGCGGACGCGCATGACCCATCAACAGTCAGGATGCGCGAACCCCCGCTCCGCCGACGGAACATGACGCTGCACGAGGAATCCGGCCACGCTGCCGCACAGCGAAAACATGCCGGCGTGGCGCCCCTGGCAGATCGAGCGGGATCAGCGCCATCAGCAGGGAGGCTCCGCCGAAAAGCACGAGCTCGTCCGGTGGGACCCCCGCTGCGGCGCCTTAGCCGGACACGGGCGACGAGCAGGCCGGGAAGGGCGCTGGATTCAAACCGGCCAGCCCAGCCAGTCGCCCGGTGCCAACACCTGCACCTGGAGCGATCGCTTGCGTGCCGCACGGCGCAGGTCGCCGATGGGATCGGCGACTTCCACGTACTCCTTCATCCCGCTCACGCCGTAATGGATCGGCACCAGGGTCCGCGCGCCGAGGATGCCGGCGGCGGCAACGGCCTGTTCGGGCGTCAGCACGCCGGGCTGGTCGCTTACGGGTTGGCGCCATCCGAAGCGCGCGCCGTTGACGGGCAGGAAGACGGCATCGAATGGACCGAACTGGCGGCCGATGCGCCACCAGTGGCCGTGCCAGAGCGTGTCGCCGCCATGGAAAATGCGTCGTCCGCCAGCCGTCACCACCCAGGAGACCTGGGTGTCGCCGTACCCGTCCGCCGCCGGAACCGGCGTGGCGGTGAAGTCGCCCAGCAGTTGCGGCTCCCAGAGCGGACTGGGGCGTGCGCGTACGCCATCGGGCAGCGACAGGGGAGGAATACCCGTCGGATGCGCCAGCACGCCGCCGCGCTGCAACGCGGACGCCGCTGCCCGAATGTCGAAATGGTCCGTGTGGACGTGGGTGACGAGCACGCTCGTGTCGCCGACCGTGTCAGCCACCGGCACTAGGGCGTCGGGAAGCGCGTAGCCCCAGGCGTCCGGGTTCACCAGAGGATCGATGAACAACGTTGCGGCAGGGAGCTGCAAACGGATGCCGGCCCACGCCAGGCGCTGGATACGCAGCGTGGCGGGCGATGGCGACGCCCGCAGCGAGGCGGGAAGCAGCGCGGCCGCCGATGCGCCGGCGAAGCCCAGGAGCAGGCGCCGGCGGCTCGCATCGTCCGGTATCCCCTTGCTCATGCGGCCCGCCTCGCCGAGGCGAGCGATGCATCCAGTGCGAAAATCGACTGCGCGACAATGGCGTCCAGGTTGTTCGCATGCCACTCCCGCTCGAAGGCGGTCGGCTCCACGCCCGGTTCCAGGCAGTCTTCGATCCTGACCGATGCGATCCGGTGCGGTACCTCGACGGCCGGGGAGTCCACGCGGATGCGGACGACGCTTTCCTCGATCCGTCCGAGGTAGCGCAGCGCGTTGTCGAGCACCGGCGCATCGAACGCGCCGATGTGGCCACCCACCACTCTGCTTCTTCCGAACTGGCGGAGACGGCCGATGGCGGCGCGCTGCAGCACGGGATCGGCTTTCGACAGATAGACGATATTGCCGACGATGTTGTCGCCCGCGAAAGCGAGGTCCGCCGTCGGCACGTCGACGCTGAGGTGATCCATCGTCTTGCCGGGATTGAACAGGAAGCGGAGCTGATGCCGTCCCCAGCGCAGCGCCATGTTGTCGAGGACGAGATCGGGCTCCCGGTAAAACCCGGCGACGGGCCGGTGCTGCGAAAGGAACGTGTGGCGGTGATGTCGATGGGCCATGACCAGCGCCTCCGGAAACCGGGCAAGCCCGGCCATGTGGTCGCTCATGAAATGGGTGGTCGCGATCAGCCGCACGGTCAGGCCCCTCTGGTCGCAGAGCACGGTGCGCAACCAGCGCGCATCCTCGTCGCTGCCCAACGCATCGATGAGCAGCACGTTGCCGCCATCGATGAACGCGGTAGCGACCGACTCGTAAGCGTCGCCCACGAACATCACGACGTCAGCGCACATTTCTTCGATTCGCACGATGGAATTCCCGGTAAGAAGGTCCGCATCGTGGACGCGCGGAAGCGCGGCGACAAACGAATTGTTTTCGCCTTCGCCTTACAAAAACTAATGCGATACGATGCCGCGATCGGTTTTGCCGGAACCTCCGTGAAGCGACGCCACGCCGCATCTCTCAATGCCCTGAGGACGTTCGAGGCTGCCGCACGCCACCTCAGCTTCGGCGCGGCGGCCCAGGAGCTGTTCGTGACGCCGGCCGCCGTCAGCCACCAGATCAAGCATCTCGAGGCTTACCTGGGCATCGCGCTTTTCCAGCGGAACCACCGCGCGGTCGCGCTGACGCAGGAAGGGCAGGCGTTGGCCGACGCCGTGGGCGCGCTGCTCGCGCAACTGGACGTGGCGCTGGATCGGGCCATGTCCAGCGCATCGGCGGAGGTGCGGGTGACGACGATGGAATCCTTGGCGGCGAAGTGGTTGGCGCCGCGCCTGCATCGCTTCCATCGCGCCTGGCCGGATGTCCGCGTGCGTATCGTCACCGGCGACGACCACGCCGATTTCGTGCGTGAGGGCTTCGATGTGGGGATTCGCTACGGGCCGGGCGGCTACGCAGGCGTCCGCTACGAAGCCTTGATGGATGCGCAGGTATTCCCGGTGTGCGCGCCGTCGCTGCTGTCCGATGCGTCATCCCCGCTTGTCCGCCCGGACGATCTCCGGCATCACACGTTGCTGCATGACGACAGTGCACGCGACCGGCCCGGCGTCCCGTCGTGGCCGGACTGGCTGTTCGCGGCGGGCGCCAGCGGCGTGAACGCACGCCGTGGTCCGGTGTTCGCCAGTATCTATCTCGCCCAGGAAGCCGCCATCGCAGGTCATGGCGTCGCACTGGGCGTCGCGCCGCTGGTGGAAGAGGATCTCCGCCAGGGTCGACTGGTCCGGCCGTTCGCGACGATATCTGAGAACGCCTACCGGTTCTGGACGATCCGGCAGGCCGGACGGAAAGCCGAGGGCGCCGTGGATGCGTTCTGCCAGTGGCTCCAGGAAGAAGCGTCGCGCACCACCTGCCCCGCTTCGTGAGGGACTCGATCCGTCGCCATCGCCGGTGGGTGGTCGATCATCCGGCGCCGCACGCACGGCATGCGGTGGTGTCGATCTTGCGGAAGATCGAACGCGTCCTGTCAAAAGATTCAATCCGCACGGACAGTGCGGTCCGCCATACTCCGGTCACCGAACGCGCGACGTTGTGCGTACATGCGACGCGGTCAGTCGGGTGGTGACGTGTCAACGACGTCCCTTGCCCGTGTCGCCGACAACCCGGGAGCCGCTATGGTCGATCGATTGTTCGTATACGGCACGCTGGCGCCAGGAAGGCCCAATGCGCATGTCCTTGCCGCCGTCCCGGGAACATGGGAACGGGCGACGGTGCGCGGCCGGCTGGTCGATGGAGGCTGGGGTGCGGCGCTCGGCTATCCGGGGATTGTTCCGTCGCGGGACGGCGAACCTGGCGACGCCGTGGACGGATTCGTCTTCAGTTCACCGGAACTGCGGACGCACTGGCATCGCCTGGACGAGTTCGAGGGAACAGGTTATCGGCGTGTCGTCGTGAAGGCCGCGCTCGAAGACGGTCGGATCGTCGACGCACACGCCTATGCCCTGACGCGTGACGGGACGGTCATCGACGAAGCGTCCTGACGCCTCGAGAAGCGCATGCGGCACGACGCAGGCCGCGCCCGCGGCACCTGTTGCATGCCGTCTCAGTGCGCAGCGATGAGCCGTGCATAGAGCGCGGCACCGTAGTGCGGCTCATGCAGCGGCGTACGCAGTTCGAACGAGGGTGATGCCGCCTGCAATGCGTGGGCGAACGGCTGCATCAGCAGATCGCCGGCGCTGAAGGCACCGCCCGAGTAAGACACCGGGATCGTTTCGCCGGCGGTGAAACCGAGGCGGTCGCGGATCGCGATGACGATGCCGGCCAGCTCCCGCCCGGCGCGCGCGTAGATGTCCAGCGCCGCACCGTCGCCCTGTCGTGCGGCATCGGCGACGATGCGCGACAGCTGCGCGATCTCGGCGCGCGTGCCGACGTCCGGTCCGTAGACGCGCGCGCACAGGTCCAGATCGTCCGCCAGGTGCAGCCGCTCGTTGACCAGCGCATGCAGCGGGCCTCTCGGCAGGCGCCCGTCGCTCATCCTCGAGTACGCATTCAGTCCCTGCACCGCGATCCAGTAGGCCGAGCCCTCGTCGGAAAACGCTTCGCCCCAACCGCCGCCGCGCGCGCCGACGCCCTGGCGCTGGCCGTAGCCAATGGAACCTGTGCCGGCGACGATGTTGATCCCGTCGCCGCAGGCCAGCGAGCCGGCCCAGCCGCAGACCATGTCGTTGTCGCAGCGGTAGCGGGCATGGCCGAGCACCTGTGCCGGGATCGCGTCCAGGCGCGCCGTGGCCTGCGTGTCTTCGCCATGCGCGGGCAGGCCGAAGAAGGCGTAGGCGAGTGCGCCGGCGTCGGTTGCGTTCACCTGCGCGAGCACGGACGCGATGCCGTCCGCGAGGATCCGCTGCACGCCGTCGAGACCGACTTCGGGGTGGTACGTCGTGCCGGTCTGCGCCTGCGCGAGCAGCTCGCCATGGTCGTCCATGAGCGCGAACCGGGTCTTGGTTCCGCCGCCGTCGACGCCCAGGTAGAGACGGTCGGTCATGGCACCGAGTGCAGACGGACGCCCTGCACGACGCGGTTCACCGTGCCCTGCTTGTTCGGATTGTCGGGCGACAGGCCGAGCGCGCGGGACACATGGAAGGCGAACATCTGCGCGACCGCCACGTAGGGCCACAGCAGGTCCACGTCCGCGGCGCCGGCGAGCAGAGGCACGGCGATGGTGTCGGCCGCGGCGTCGGCGCGCGGCTGTGCACTGACCTCGATGACACGGCCGGCGACGCGGTCCTGGCGCAGTTCGTCGATCAGGTCGTGGTCGTACCTGCGCGTGAGCGGATCGTTGGACACGAACACGACGACCAGCGTGCGCGCCTGCAGGAAGGTCTTGGGACCATGACGGAAGCCGAGCGGCGAGTCGTAGCAGGTCGCGACCGCGCCGTTGCTCAGCTCGCCCAGCTTCAGCGCCGCCTCGCGTGCCAGCCCCTGCATCGTGCCGCTGCCGAGATAGACGACGCGCTCGTACCCGGCCAGGGCCAGTGCCTGGGTGGTCGCGCCCGCGCCGTCGATGACCTGCGCGGTGGCGCGGCTGATCGCGGGAAGGCGCGACGCCAGCTGCGGCGCGCCGACGAACGCGGCCAGCGTGGCGTACATCATGCAGCTGAAGCTGGAAGTCATCGCGAAACTGGCGTCGTGCGTCTCCTCCGGCAACTGCAGCGTCAGCAGGTGGCGCGCCTGCACGCGGCCGAGCGCGCCGTCGGGATTGCAGGTCACCACCAGGTGGCGGGCGTCGGCGACGATGGACTCGACCAGGGCAACGGTTGCCAGGCTTTCCGGACTGTTGCCGGAGCGGCCGAACGACACCAGCAGCAGCGGCTGCGCCGGATCGAGATACAGGTGCGGCGCACTGACGATGTCGGTGGTCGGCACGGCGTCCACGCGCGCCGGCAACTGGCGATCGAGCAGTGGCGCCAGGCACTGGCCGATGTAGGCCGAGGTGCCGGCACCGGTGAGGATCACCCGTGCACGTGGATCCTGCGCGATGGGTCCGACGAAGGCTTCGACCTGCGCCTGCAGGCCGGCGAGCAGCGCCTGCGTGCGTTCCAGCATCGCGGGCTGCTGTTCGATCTCGCGCGCGGTCCACAGCGCGCCCGCGGCGAGCAGGTCGGATTCCGGGATGCCGAGAGGATCAGGGGTTTTCATGGGGATGGCAGGCATGATGGTAGTCGTCCAGGACGGCACTGACATGCGCGATGGCCAGCGACTGCGGATCGAGCGTCGCGCGGCCGTGGCGGAAGGCATGCAATGCATGGGGGAGGTATTGGTTGACCAGCGGGATTGGCGGCGGGTCGGCGCGCAGGTTGGCGAACAACCGCGCGCGCGCGTCCTCGATCACCGGATCGGGCCAGTAGTAGCGGATGCGGTCGCTGAGGCTGTACTGCAGGTCGATGTCGAGTGCGGCGCCATCGCCGTGGTAGTAGCGACGCCAGTGCTGCGGATGCTCGTGCAGGTGTCGCAGGGCGACGTCGCGAAGGTTCGCGCGCCTGTCGGCGGCGATCCAGTCGCGCTCGATCGCATCCAGGGCCCACAGCGCTTCGCGCAAGGCGAAGGTCAAGCCGGGCCCGACCTTGAGGATGGCGAAGTGGTCCCGCACCAGCGCCTGCAAGGCCTCGCGCGTCTGGTAATCCGTGGAATGGGCTTCGTACACCATGCCGGGCAGCGGCACGATGGCCTCGCTCAGGGTGCGCGCCTTCGCCGGCACGTAGTCGACGACGGTGTGGTGGTCGAACTCGACGCCGGGCTGCACGACCGATGCGATGACGCGATCCCATGCATCGCCCAGGCCGGCGGCGTGGAACGCATCGCGATGCGCCTCGATGGTCGCGCGCGCCGCGGCCGGCGTGGTGGTCTCCAGTCCTTCGATGGCTTCGGTGGCACCGCCGGGAACCGGCACCTCGGTGCCGATCACGTACACCGGCGCTTCGCCGCCCGCCGTCGCGTACGCCGCTTCCGCGGCACGGCACAGGCGCACCGCGCGACGGACGATTTCCGCTTCGGGCAGCGGCGAGGGATCGCCCGCGCACGCCATCGAACAGTCGAGGTGGATCTTGCGGAAGCCGGCCGCGACATACGCCGCGACCATCACTTCGGCCTTGTCCATCGCCGCGTCCGCATCGAGCGCGGTCCACGGATTCGGCCCGAGATGATCGCCGCCGAGGGCGATGCGTGCGGTGTCGAAGCCGACCTGCGCGGCGATGCCGTGCACGAAGGCGACGAAATCCGCCGGCGTCATGCCGGTATAGCCGCCGTCCTGGTTGACCTGGTTGCAGGTCGCTTCGAACAGCACCAGCGGCGATGCGTTCCGCGCCGCGTGCCGCAGCGTGGCTTCGATGACGATGGGGTGCGCCGAGCAGATCGAGGCCACGCCGATGGCCTGGCCTTGCTTGTGGCGTGCGATGAGGTCGAGCAGGGCATGCATGCGTCAGGTCCGGTCAGGCGTCTTGCGGTGCGGGCGTGCGTTCGGGCTCCAGCACCAGCAGCAGCGACGCCACCAGTGCCAGCACCAGGCCGACGATCTTCAGCGGGCCGGGCACCACGCTGGCGAATACCAGCGACAGCACCGCGGTCACCAGCGGCGCGCCGGCGTTGGTCAACGGCGCGACCACGATCGCCTTGCCGTAGCGGAAGGCATAGACCAGCGTCAGCGCGCCGACGGCGTTCAGCACCTGGATCGCCGCGGTCATCCAGGGACCGTCCAGGCCGGTGTTGATCGGCTGGGTCCAGTCGGTCATCGCCCACGCGACCGGCGCCAGCAGCAGCGCGCCGACCATCATGTAGAAGAAGATGCTTTCGGCGCTCACCGTGTGGTTGGCGAGCTTCATGAAGTACGCCTGCACGCCCCACGCGGCCATGATCAGCAGCGCTAGGGCGAACCAGCCCAGGCCTTGCGTACCGCCCCCGCCGAACGACAGGTCCAGCAGCGGCAGCGCGATCAGTGCCAGCACGATGCCGGCCGCCCCCATCCAGCCGGTGCGCTCGCGCAACAGCGCGAACGACAGCACGATGGTGATGACGGGCGACAGCGAGATGATCGGGAAGATGAAGTACGCCGGCCCGATCGTCAGTGCCTTGAACAGCAGCATCTGCCCGCCCGCGCCGAGCAGGCCGATCGCCAGCCCGTAGGCGATGGCGCGCGGCGAACGGTCCAGCTGCCAGTCCGCGCGCCACAGGATGAACAGCGCCGGTGGCACCATCGTCAGTGCCCACACGCAATACACCAGCGTGTCGGGGAAGCCGCGCTGCGCGGACAGGCCGGCCAGTGCGCCCCAGACGCCCCACAACGCGACCGTGGTCAGCGCATAGGCCAGCCAGCGGCGACGCGGCCCCGTCTCGGTCGCGCTCATGCGCTGGCCTCCGGCGTGGCCTGCAGCAGCAGGAAGCGGGTGAAGCCGGCGCGCAGCGTATTGGCCTTGGCGTCCACGCTGCCGAGGTCGGTGCCGTTGAACAGGTCGCGTACGCGATAGCGACCTTCACCCAGTCCTCGCAGTTCCAGCGTGCCGTTCCAGTCCTTCGCGTAGAAGGCGTAGTACATCGCTCCGTCCTTGGCGATGGCGTGCGTCTCCGGCGCGTCGAAGCCGATGTCGTACAGCTCGCCCCGGTAGTCGCCGAGCGGCAGCATGTGCTCGCGATACAGCGCGACCCACTTCTTCCACAGCAGCTCCTTCTCCGGCGTCAGCACGTAGCCGCCCTCGGGCAGCGGTGCGGTCGGGTTGTCGGTGTCGCGCGGCCAGGTGAACTTGGACGAGATCACCGCACCGATGCCGACGCTGGAGGCGAAATCGTCGCGCCCATCGGCCAGTTCCACGTGGTCGCCGGCGTAACTGCTGCCGCGGCCCATCAGCGCCTTGACGCTCTTGCCCTTGCTGCGCACCTGCCAGGACGACAGCGGGTCGGACGACGGGAACTGGTCCGTCGCCGGCAGGTTGTGGAAGGCGAACGCGGTGCCGCACGGGCACAGCTCGATCACGGCGTCCGGATTGATATCGTGCGCGGCCTTGTAGATCGCGTTCCAGAAGTCGGGCAGTTTCTCGCAGGAATCGTTCGGGCTGGCGTGCTTGTGCGCCGGGTTGTAGCAGGGCGCGACGGCGTTGAGGTGCTGGCCGTCGAGCTTGATGCCCTCGAAGCCCCAGTCGCCGATCGCCTTCTTCACCAGCGCGACGTAGTAATCGATGGTCGGCTGGTAGGCCGGGCACTGGGTCAGCGCATTCCACCAGCTCACCTTCTGGAACGAGCCGTATTCGTCCAGCAGCAGCATGTCGCTGTGCTTGTAGAGCACTTCGCTGCCCGGATCGGCAGCCAGCGGCGCCAGCCACAGGCGCGGGCGCAGGCCTTCGGCGCGCACCGCTTTCACGAACGCGCGCATGTCGGCGTCGCCGCGCGGGAACTTCTTCCGATCGATCTGCCAGTCGCCTTCGTTGGTCTGCCAGCCGTCGTCGAGCACGGCCCACTGGAAGCCGACCTCGCGCACCTTCGGCAGCGTGGCGAGGATCTGCGCGACGGTGAAGTCGCGTTCGTAGCCCCACGCGCACCAGGTGGATTCGAACGCGGACGCCGGCGCCTGCGGCGCGGCGATGCCTTCGGCCTTCATGAACTCGCGATACAGCGCCAGCGGCGCGAAGTGGTCGCCCGTGTGCGCGCACACGAAGGTGCGCTCCGTGGACAGGGCCTGCCCGGGCGCGAGGGTGACGGCCTGCACGCCTTCCACGGCGATGCTGGCGCCCTTGCCGGTCTTGCGGACGGGGAGATCGAGGGTGCGCGGCACGGGTTCGACGTGGCCGACCGCCAGGCCGACATCGCGGCGCCAGATATTGGCGACCGGCGTACCGCCGCCGTAGTCCGAAGCATCCATGCCCAGCGTGTTGCGCTGGTCGAAGTCGGCGTCGAGCGGCTGTACCCAGTCGCGCCGGTCTTCGTGGGTGGTGCCGGAGAAGCTCCAGAAGCCGCCCGGCGCATCGGCCAGTTCGTGCGCCGCCGAGCGCCAGCCCGCCACTTCGACCGGCTGCGTGCCGGCGTTGCGGTAGCGCACCTGCATCAGCGCCAGGCCGGGCGAGCGCTCGAAGAACGTCACCGCCACCTGCTTCTCGATGCCCTGCTTGGACGTGCCGGTAAACACATGCCGCAGGCCGGCGCCGTGGCGCGCATCGTCCACCGCCTGCCGCTCCTCGCCACGGAAGGCGAAGGCATCGATGGCGCCGCCGTCCTTCAGCAGCAACACTTCGCTGGCCTGGAAAGGCGTCAGCGTCCTGCCCCTGTAGGCGACACGGGTGCGCATCGCGCGGTCGAACTGCAGCGACAGCAGGGCATCCTGTGCCGTCATGGCGGCGCTGCCGGCCGCCAGGGCGCGGCCCGGCGTCCAGGGCAGGGCGGCCAGGGCAGCGCTGCCGACGGCAAGCTTCAAGACGGTGCGGCGACCAATCGGTGGCATGGGCGGGCATTCCGGTTGAGATGCAACCGATTGTGCGCGACCCCGGCGAGTTGATGCAACACTTTTGTTGCGATATGTTTCGTTTAATGTTTCGTTACGGTACGGGTGGCGCAATGAGCAAGGCATGGCGGCGGGTGATCGCGGCAGTCGCATTGGGGTGGGCCGTCAGCGGGATGGCGAGACCGCCCGCCGCGTCCTACGGGATGGACGATTTCGCGCGGGTGCCGAAGTTCGATGCGCACGTGCATGCCAACGCCGACCATCCCGCGTTCCTCGAACAGGCGCGGGCGGACGGCTTCGAGCTGATGTCGATCAACGTCGACTATCCGGACTTCCCGAGCATCGCCGACCAGCACGCCGCAGTCCTCGCGCTGGCCAAGGCCGATCCCGCGCGGCTGCATTGGGCGACGACGTTCTCGATGGACGGCTTCGGGAAGCCCGGCTGGGCCGACCGCGTCAACGCCGGCCTCGCCGAGGCGAAATCCGAAGGCGCGCGCGCGGTGAAGATCTGGAAGAACGTCGGCATGATCGAGAAGGATGCGGACGGCCGCCTGATCATGCTCGACCATCCCGGCCTGTCGCCGGTGGCCGAGCGGGTGCGCTCGCTGGACCTGGTGCTGATCGGCCACCAGGGCGAGCCGCACAACTGCTGGCTGCCGCTGGAGCAGATGACGACGGACAACGATCGCGAGTACTTCCGCAACCATCCGCAGTACCACATGTACCTGCATCCGGACCAGCCCAGCTACGACGACCAGATCGCCACGCGCGACCGTTTCGTGGCGGCGCATCCGGGACTGCGTTTCGTCGGTGCGCACATGGGCAGCTTGGAGTACGACGTCGACCGGCTGGGCGCGTTCCTCGATCGCTTTCCCGATGCCACCGTCGATCTCGCCGCGCGCATGAGCCAGGTGCAGTACCAGTCGCTGCGCGACCGGGAGAAGGTGCGCGCGTTCTTCATCCGCTACCAGGACCGACTGCTGTACGGCACCGACCTGACCGTCAATCCCGATAGCGATCCGGCCGAGTTCCGCGCAGCCGCGCACGCGGTCTGGACCGCGGATTGGCGCTACCTGGCGACGGCGGAAAGCCAGCGCGTCGACACGCTCGATGCCGACGTGCCCGGCCTGGCGCTGCCGCGCGAGGTGATCGACAAGGTGTACTACCGCAACGCGGTGCGCGTGTTCGGCACGGCGCCGCGCGACTAGGCGAGGATGAGCTCGAAGCCCAGCTGTTCGCTGGCCTGGACGATGGCTTCGGGCGCGCCGCGGTCGGTGATCAGCACGTTGAGGTCGCCCACCGGCACGATGCGGTGCAGGCAGATCTTGCCGAACTTGGAGCTGTCGGTGATCGCGACCACCACGCGCGCGGCTTCGACCATCTTGCGGTTGAGCATGGCCTCGGGCTCGTAATGCGTGGTGATGCCGCGCTCCAGGTCCAGGCCGTCCACGCCGAGGAACAGCATGTCGACGTGCAGGGCGTCGAGCGCTTCGACCGTCAGTCCGCCGTAGAAGGCCATGTTCTTGCGGCGCAGTTCGCCGCCGAGCATGACGATGTTGATGTTGGTCTTCGGGGCGAGCGCGCCGAGGACGCCGAAATCGTTGGTGACCACGGTCACCTCGATGTTCGGCAGCGACTCGGCCAACTGGATGGCGGTGGTGCCGGAGTCGATGGCGATGGTATCGCCGGCCTTGACCAGCGCGGCCGCGCGCTGGCCGATGCGGCGCTTCTCGTCGAGGTGGGAGGTGCGCTTGGCCTCGTAGTGCGGCTCGGCGGGCGCGCCGGTGCCGGTACCCACCACGCTGCTGTCGATGGCGCCGCCGTAGGCGCGCGCCATCACGCCGCGCTCGGCCAGGTAACGCAGATCCTTGCGTACCGTCTGCATGCTGACCCCGAACCGGCGGGCGAGCGTGGCCACCTGGACGCTGCCGTGCTGGCGCACGAGCTCGCTGATCTGCAGGCGGCGTTGGCTGGTATCACGGGTGGCAGACATGGGACCTCCTTGTAGCGCGAACAGTATGGATTATTTCGTTACATTTCACTATTGATACAAAACGAAACATACTATAGGCTCGGTTTCGTTTGGTTGCGTACCCCATTTGCCACCTTCTTGTGAGGAGAGACCCATGAAGATCGCGCAGCTGCACCGGAACTTGCTCTTTTGTAGTGTGGCCCTGGCTTTGAGCGCGCCGGTCGGCGCGCTGGCCCAGCAGGCGCAGGAGGCCGATACCCCGGCCCAGGCGCAGGCGGGCCAGGAAAGCCAGGGCGAACCGTCCACCCTGGACACCATCGTGGTCACGGGCGTGCGCGGGAGCCTGGCGCGCGCGATCGAGCTGAAGCGCGAAGCCGGCACGGTGCAGGATTCCATCAGCGCACTGGAGCTGGGCAAGTTCCCGGACGACAACGTCGCCGACTCGCTCAGCCACATCACCGGCGTCTCCATCTCCCGCACCGCGGGTGGCGAAGGCCAGAAGGTCAGCGTGCGCGGCCTGGGTCCGGAGTACACGCTCACCACGTTCAATGGCCGCATCCTCGCCACCGACGGTGCGGGCCGCGATTTCGCCTACGACGTGCTGCCGGCCGACGTGATCAGCGGCGCCGATGTGGTCAAGGGCGCGCAGGCCTCGCTGTCGGAAGGCGCCATCGGCGGCCTGATCAACCTGCGCTCGGCCAGTCCGTTCGACCAGGACGGGCAGCAGGGCGTCATCCGCCTCGAGGGCGACCGCAACCAGATGTCCGAACTCGACGGGCACAAGGTCTCCGCGACCTACAGCAACCTGTTCGCCGACAACACGCTGGGCGTGCTGCTCGGCGTGGTGTACGGCAAGCGCAAGGACCGTACCGACATCGCCGGCAACGACGGCGGCTGGAGCCGCAACGCGGACCCGAACGACGAAAGCTGGCTTTGGGGCAACACCTGGGGCGGCGCCATCGACCCCAACGGCAACGGCATCCTGGACGAAGACGAGTACGGCCTGATCGCGCCCGGCCAGTTCCGCGTCGGTTCGATCCTGGAGGAGAAGAAGCGCCGCGCGCTGTCGGCGAAGATCGAATGGCGCCCGAGCAACAGCTTCAAGCTGACGCTGGACGGGTTGAAGACCCGCCTCGACTCGCCGCAGGTCGGCTACCAGCAGTCGTACTACCCGTTGTTCGCGCCGAGCCGCTGGTCCGACATGACCATCCAGAACGGCATCGTCACCGGCTTCACGATGGACAACCCGGATCCGGAAATGCGCCTGAATCCGGAACTGCTCAACATGACCGAGCACCGGGTGGTCGACACCGACCTCTACGGCGCCAATGCCGAGTGGAAGGTCAGCGACGACCTGACGCTGACCGGCGATGTCTACCGTTCGACCTCCAAGCGCTACTCCGGCGGACAGGACACCTACGTCGTCCTGCGCATGAACCAGCCCAACGTCGCCCGCATCGAGCTGAGCGGCGGCGCCGTGCCCAATGTCACCGCCGTCTTCGACGACGGACGCCAGCTGGCGAACGGCCTGGCCAACGGGCAGTTCGGCGGATCGGACTTCAATACCCATTACATGGAGCTGCGCGGCGACAACATCGTCGACGAGATCACCGGCGGCACCGTGGGGGGCAAGTGGTTCGTGGGCCGGTTCGCCATGGACGACCTGCATTTCGGCATCACCGCGACCGACCGCAAGAAGTCGCGCGACCTGATCAACAACACGCTCAACGGCGGCGCCGATTACTACTCCGGCAACAATGCGATCAACGTCGGTGCACTGGGCGGCAACGTGCTGTCGCACTCCTTCACGCTGCCGAACTTCATGCGCGGCGTGAACGCGGACTTCCCGCGCACCTTCCTCGCGTTCGACGTGCCGAACTATCTCAACCAGCTGGCCGCCTACAACGGCAACGCGCGTCCGGGTGGCGGCACCTACGATTTCGCCAACGCGGCGCCGCAGTGGAACCCGCTGGAAAGCTACCGCGTCAGCGAGGACACCAAGGCTGCCTACCTGCAGGCGGATTTCTCCGGTGAGCGGTGGAGCGCCGATGTCGGCGTGCGCTTCGTCAAGACGCGTACCACTTCGGAAGCCTGGGACGCGCCGATCCTCAGCATCACCGAGAACGGCGCGTTCAACTACACCGCCGACTATGCCGATCCCACGCCGATCCGCCAGGACGGCGACTACAGCTACGTGCTGCCGGCCGGCAACTTCACCTGGCGCTTCACCGACGACCTGCAGTTGCGCCTGGGGGCGGCCAAGACGATGGCGCGTCCGCCGGTGGACAAGCTGGCGCCGACCAACACCACCGCCAGCGTCTCGTGGGGCGAGTTCACCCAGATCTACGGCGGCAACGTCGACCTGAAGCCGTACGAAGCCAAGCAGGGCGACGTGTCGCTGGAGTGGTACTTCAGCGAGAACTCGATCTTCAACGTGGCGGTGTTCTACAAGCGCATCGAGAACCAGCTGACCACCAGCTGGGAGCCGGGCCAGGACATCGGCGTCGGTCCGATCCTGCGGCCGGACGGCACGCCGATCGGGACCGAGCCGACCCTGTTCAACGTGATGCGTCCGATCAACGGCGACTACGCCAAGGTCCGCGGCATCGAGGCCGGCCTGCAGCACTTCTGGGAAAACGGCTTCGGCTTCCGCGCGCAGTACACGCGCAACTGGTCCAAGAGCTTCGTCGGCGACCAGGAGCGTCCGCTGGAAGGCATCGCGCCGTCGGTCTATTCGCTGGGCCTGATGTACGAGAAGGGGCCGTGGTCGCTGGGCGCCACCGCCGACCGCACCGATGGCTTCGTCACCGCCATCAACGTGCTGGGCGAGGGCTACAACGAACAGGCCGATGCGATCACCTGGCTGACCGCGCACGTGTCCTACCGCTTCAACGACCGCTTCAGCCTGTCGCTGGAAGGACGGAACCTGCTCGACGAAGCGCAGACCTACAGCATCAACGGCAATCCGCTGCTGTCGCAGGGCTACTACCGGTACGGCCGTGGGGTGAACCTGGGCCTGAGCTACCGCTTCTGATCGGGCGGGCGCCGGAACGGACGAGGGCTCCCATCGGGAGCCCTCTGTCTTTCAGGCCTTCTTCTTCGCGGCCGTTTTCCGGCGCGGCGTCTTCGCCGCCGTCGCGGCGGGCGGCGAAAGTCGCGTGGCCTTGCGTTGCTGCGCGGCGCTCTCTTCCCCGTGCAGCGTCATCAGCGATTCCAGGAGCTGTTCGTCCGAGCTCGAGCAGACGCCGAGCAGCAGGACTTCGTCGCAGCCTTCGGCGGCGATGTAGGCGTGGCCCATGTTCGAGTCGATGTAGACCGACTGGCCGGTCTCCAGCACGATCGGGTCGTAGAACTCGGTGTGGACCTCCATCCGGCCTTCCAGGACGTGGATGTATTCCTCGCCGGAATGGTGGACCAGCGCGCCGAACTCCTCGATCGTCTTCGCCCGCACGCGGGTGAGCACCGGGATCATGCGTTTGCGGCGCAGCTCGGGGCACAGGTAGTAGTAGTCGTAGTTGGGCGTGGTGACCCGGATCGCGTCCTCGATCCGGCCGATGCTGCGGCGTGCGGTCACCGGCGGCTCGACCGCTTCCACGTCCTCGGCGAACAGCTCGGACATGCGCAGCTGCAGGCGCTGCGCGAGTTGCAGCAGCTTGTCGTAGGTGAGGGTCAGGCGATCGTGCTCGACCTTGGACAGCGTCGACAGCGGAATGCCGGCATGTTCGCTCATCTGCTTGAGCGTCCAGCCCTTGCGGGCGCGCAGCGAGCGCAGCAGGCCGCCGATGGTGGGGTGTTGTGACGTCATCCTTGCGGGATCTCCTGGGACCCGTGCGCTTCTGCTGGCGTATCCAGACGGCGGCATGATCGCCTTCCGGAATGGTCGCTGCAAAGAGCGACCGCCCGGACGACCCTCCCGATCCCAACCTCCGGCACGGGTTGACAATTCTCTGATTAGGATCATTATCGCCGAATCAGGATATGTCCCGCCAGCCTGTCTGCAGGCCAGGACCCTCCGTTCCATCGCTTCAGCCGGGAGATCGTTCGATGCGTTCGATTCAACAGATCCTGTGCGGCGCCGTGTTGGCCGCGCTCGTGGCCGTGCCGCTGCTGGCGCAGGACGCCGTCTCGCCCGCCGCCGTGCCGCCTGCGCCGGTTGCCGCAACGCCGGCGGTGCCCGACAGCACCGCGCCGGTCGCGACGACCGTGCCTGCGGGGACGCCGGCGCTCACGCGGGAAGACGTGGGTGCGTGGCTCGACGGGTTCATGCCCTACGCCCTAGCCAACGGCGACATCGCCGGCGCCGTGGTGGTGGTGGTGAAGGACGGTCAGGTGCTGGCGCAGAAGGGCTACGGCTACGCCGACCTGGCCACGCGCGCGCCGGTCGTGCCCGAGGCCACGCTGTTCCGGCCCGGCTCGGTGTCCAAGCTGTTCACGTGGACCGCGGTGATGCAGCTCGTGCAGGCCGGCAAGCTGGATCTCGACGCCGACGTCAACCAGTACATCGACTTCAAGATTCCCGCCCGCGACGGCAAGCCGGTCACGCTGCGCCAGATCATGACGCATACCACCGGCATGGAAGAGCAGATCCGCGGCCTGATCACGTTCCGCCAGGACGAGATCACCCCGCTCGGCGATGCGCTGAAGCACTGGACGCCGGAACGCATCCACGTGCCGGGCGCCACGCCGGCGTATTCGAACTACGCCACCGCGCTGGCCGGCTATATCGTCGAACGCGTTTCGGGCCAGTCCTTCGACGACTACCTCGACGCGCACATCTTCAAACCGCTGGGCATGGAGCACGCCAGCTTCCGCCAGCCGCTGCCCCCAGCGCTGCTCGCCGGCATGTCTAAGGGGTACGCCAAGGCCTCCGACGGCGAAGCCAAGGACTACGAGTTCATCAGTCTCGCGCCGGCAGGCAGCCTGGCCGCCACCGGCACGGACATGGCGAAGTTCATGATCGCCCATCTGCAGGATGGCGCCTTCGGCGAGGCGCGCATCCTCGATGCGGCGACGGCGGAAAAGATGCATTCGACCGGACAGGCGTCGGTCGGTCCGCTGAACCGCATGATGCTGGGCTTCTACGAGACCTCGGTGAACGGACATCGCGCCATTTCCCATGGCGGCGACACCCAGTGGTTCCACAGCGACCTGCAGCTGTTCCTCGATGACGGCATCGGTCTGTTCGTGTCGATGAACAGCTCGGGCCGCGACGGTGCGACCGGCCACATCCGCTACGCCCTGTCGCGCGGCTTCGCGGACCGCTACCTGCCCGGCACGCCGGCCAGGCCCGCGGGCGTGTCGAAGGAAGATGCCCAGCGGCATGCGGCGCAGCTCGCCGGCACCTACACCAGCAGCCGCCGCCCCGACAGCAACTTCGTGTCGCTGGCCAACCTGCTGGGACCGATCAAGGTGGTCGCCAACGAAGACGGCACCATCAGCGTGACCGCCGCCATGGGCGCCGGTGGCGCACCGAAGAAGTGGCGCGAAATCGCCCCGTACCTGTGGCAGGACACCAGCAGCACGGACCGCCTGGCTGCCGACGTGGCCGATGGCAAGGTCACACGGTTCAGCATGGAGCCGTACGCGCCGATCATGGTGTTCGAACGTCTGTCCACATGGCGCGCGCTGTCGATGCCGCTGCTGGTCGCCAGCCTGGCGGTCGTGCTGCTGACCGTCATCGCCTGGCCGGTATCGGCGCTGGTGCGCCGCTACTACGGCGTGCGTTATGCGCTGGTCGGGACCGACGCGCGCGCGCACCGCCTGGCGCGCATCGGTGCGCTGCTGTCGCTGCTGGCGACGTCGGCGGCGCTGGGTCTGGTGGTCGGCATGCTGAGCAAGCTGGAGATGACCAGCCCGAGTACCGATGGCCTGATCATCGCGATGCGCCTGTTCGCCACCGTCGCGTTGCCGCTCGGTGCGGGTCTCGCGGTCTGGAACGCGTGGCAGGTGCTGCGTGGCCGCCGCAAGTGGCTGGCGAAGCTGTGGGCGCTGCTGCTGGCGCTGGCCTGTCTGTTCCTGCTGTGGATCGGCGTCGCCCATCACATCATCGGGTTCGGCGCGAACTACTGATCCGCCACGGCCGGCGATGCCCGTCGCCGGCCGTCCCCTGCGTCCTTTTCCCCGCACGAGGCCGGCGTGTCCCTTCGACTGGAACTGCACAACGAACCCCTGCCGATGTCGGCGCCCTTCCGCATCGCCGGCCACGTGTTCGAGGCGATGCCGGCCACCGTGGTGACGCTGCGCGACGGCGATCGCATCGGGCGTGGCGAAGCGGCGGGCGTCTATTACAACGACGACCATCCGGACACGATGATCGCCACACTGGAAGCATTGCGTCCCCGCATCGAAGCCGGCATCGATCGCGCATCGCTGCGCGGCGTGCTGCCTCCCGGCGGCGCGCGCAATGCGCTCGACTGCGCGTTGTGGGAACTCGAGGCGCAGCGTGCCGGCGTGCCGGTGTGGCAGCTGGCGGGGCTCGACGGCATCCGCCCTCTGCTGACCACGTTCACCGTCGGCGCCGACACGCCGGAGGCGATGGCCGACAAGGCGGCGGCGTACACCCGGGCGCGTGCGCTGAAGCTCAAGCTGACCGGCGACGCCGTGCTGGATGCGGCGCGCGTACAGGCGGTGCGCGCGCGCTGTCCGGATGCGTGGCTCGGCGTGGACGCGAACCAGGGCTACGACGCGGCGACGCTGCCGGCGCTGCTGCCCGCGCTGGTCGACGCACGCGTGTCGCTGCTGGAGCAGCCGTGCCGGCGCGGCCATGAGGACGACCTGGACGGCGTCGCGCGTCCGCTGCCGTTCGCGGCCGATGAAAGCATCCTCGATCTCGCCGAACTGGAAGCACGGCACCACCGCTTCGACGTGGTCAACATCAAGCTCGACAAGTGTGGGGGACTGACCGAAGGCCTGATGATGGCGCGGCGCGCGCGCGCGCTCGGCAAGCAGGTGATGGTCGGCAACATGTGCGGCACCAGCCTGGCCGCTGCGCCCGCATTCGTGCTGGGGCAGTTCTGCGACATCGTCGATCTCGACGGTCCCACCTTCCTGGTGCAGGACCGCACGCCCTCGGTGCGCTACGACGACGGCTACATCCACTGCGGCGACGAAGTGTGGGGGCCGCAGGCCGCCGCATGAATGCGAACGCCGGCATGACGGACAAGACCTGGTTCGGCCAGCCGCGCGGACTGACCATCCTGTTCCTGACCAACATGTGGGAGCTGTTCTCCTACTACGGCATGCGCACGCTGCTGGTCTACTACATGACCAAGCAACTGCTGTTCGGGCAGGAGAAGGCGTCCTTCATCTACGGCACCTACACCGCGATGGCGTACTTCACGCCGATCATCGGCGGCGCGATCGCCGATCGCTGGCTCGGCAAGCGCAACGCGGTGATCCTCGGCGGCACGATCATGGCCTTCGGCCATTTCGTGATGGCGTTCGAGCCCATGTTCTACGTGGCGCTGGCGACCATCGCGCTCGGCAACGGCCTGTTCCTGCCCAGCCTGCCCAGCCAGATCAACGATCTCTATGCTGCCGACGATCCGCGTCGCGGCCGCGCCTACAACGTGTACTACGTCGGCCTCAACATCGGCGGCTTCCTCGCGCCGCTGGTGTGCGGCACGCTGGGCGAACTGTACGGCTGGCACTACGGCTTCGGTGCGGCAGGCATCGGCATGTTCCTGGGGCTGACGATCTACGTCTTCGGCCGGCAGTACCTGCCGCCGGAACCGGTGCGCCTGGCGCCCGCAGCGGCGCCGGCCGCAAACGCGGGCACGCGCGGTGCGCAGGCCTACACGGTGTGGTGGTTGCTGCTCGGCGTCGGCATCGCGGCGACGATCTTCCGCGGCGCGTACGAGCAGGTCGGCAACACGTTGCCGCTGCTGATCGATACCGGCGTGGACCGCGTGGTCGCCGGTTTCTCCATCCCGATGACGTGGTTCCAGTCGCTCAACCCGTTGCTGGTGATCAGCATGACGCCGCTGTTGCTGCTGCACTGGCGGCGCCGCGCCGATGCCGGGCACGATACGTCGCCTGCGCTGAAGATGGCGATCGGCGCGCTGATCGTCGCTGCGGCCTACGCCATGCTGGCGGCGTTGAGCGCCTGGGCCGGGGATGCACGGATCGGCTGGGGATGGCTGGTGCTGTTCTTCGTCGTGCTCACGCTCGGGGAGCTGTACATCCTGCCGACGGGCCTGGGCCTGTTCGCGAAGCTGGCGCCGCCGCGGCTGGGCGCGACGACCGTGGCGTCCTGGTTCCTCGCCGTCTTCAGCGGCAGCCTGTTGGCCGGCCTGGTCGGCACGCTGTGGTCGAAGACCAGCCACGCCGGCTTCTTCCTGATGCTCGCGGGGCTGGCCATCGTCGCCGCGATCCTGCTGTGGCGGCTGGACCGCCCGATCCGCTCACTGCACTGACCCGACGGAGATCCGCCCATGCCGCGCCTCAAGCCCGCCCTCCTTTTCCTCGCGCTGTGCGCCAGCGGTCCGGCCATGGCGGCACCCGCCGAACGCTACGACCTGCTGATCCGCAATGGCGTGGTCTACGACGGCAGCGGCGGCGCGCCGCGACGCGTCGACGTCGCCGTGCGTGGGGACCGCGTCGTGGCGCTGTTGCCGGCCGGACAGCAGGCCGATGCCACGCAGGTGCTGGATGCCAAGGGCATGGCGGTGGCGCCCGGCTTCATCAACGTGCTGAGCTGGGCGACCGAATCCCTGATCGCCGACGGCCGTGGCGTCAGCGATACCAAGCAGGGCGTGACGCTGGAAATCTTCGGCGAAGGGTGGTCGATGGGACCGGTCAACCCGCGCATGAAGGCGGACGCGCTGAAGCAGCAGGTCGATATCCGCTACGACATTCCGTGGACGACGCTGGGGGGTTATCTGGAACACCTGCAGCAGCGCGGCGTCACCCCCAATGTCGCTTCGTTCGTCGGCGCGACGACGGTGCGCATCCATGAACTCGGCGAAGACGACGTCGATCCCACCCCCGAACAGCTGGCGCGCATGCAGGAGGTGGTGCGGCAGGCGATGCGCGAGGGCGCGCTGGGGGTGGGCAGTTCGCTGATCTATCCGCCGGCCGCATTCGCCGACACCAGTGAACTGATCGCGCTGGCGAAGGCCGCCGGCGAATCCGGGGGCGGCTACATTTCGCACATGCGCAGCGAAGCGGACCGTTTCCTCGAAGCGGTCGACGAGACCATCTCGATCGCCCGCGCCACCGGACAGCGCGCCGAGGCCTACCACCTGAAGGCGGCGGGCGAAAAGAACTGGCCCAAGATGCAGCAGGCGATCGACCGGATCGCGGCGGCGCGTGCCGAAGGCCTGCAGGTCAGCGCCGACATGTACGTCTATACGGCCGGCGCGACCGGGCTGACCGCCAGCCTGCCGCCCTGGGTGCAGGCCGGCGGGCACGACGCGATGATCCAGCGCCTGAAGGATCCCGCCACCCGCGCGCGCGTCATCGCCGAGATGCGCGATCCCGACGCTCCCTGGGAAAACCTGCGCCTGCTGGCCGGTTCGGACGAGCGGTTGCTGCTGATCGAGTTCAAGAGCGAGGCGCTGAAGCCGCTCGGCGGCAAGACCCTGGCGGCGATCGCGCGCGCGCGCGGCACGTCGCCGGAAGACACGGCGATCGACCTGATCATCGAGGATGACCACCGCATCGGCACCGCGTATTTCCTCATGAGCGAGGAGAACATCGAGCTCGGCCTGAAGCAGCCGTGGGTCAGCCTGGGCTCGGACGCGGAATCGTCCGCGCCGGAGGGCGTGTTCCTGAAGTCCAGCACGCATCCGCGCGCCTACGGCAATGTCGCGCGCTTCCTCGGGCACTACGTGCGCGACCGCAAGCTGATGCCGCTGGAAGAAGGCATCCATCGCCTGACCGGCCTGCCGGCAGCGAACTGGAAGTTGAAGGATCGCGGCTGCCTGCAGGCAGGCTGTTACGCCGACGTCGTCGTCTTCGATCCGGCCACCATCGCCGATCACGCGACCTACGATCGGCCCCAGCAGTACGCCAGCGGGGTCAGCGACGTGTTCGTCAACGGCGTGCAGGTGCTGCGCGCGGGCGAGCACACCGGCGCGACGCCGGGCCGCGTCGTCCGCGGGCCGGGCTGGGTGCCGGCGGCAGACTAGATTCGGAGCAATAATTTTCCGTATGTGTTGACAATTCTCAGATTGGGATCATTATCGCCAATCAGGATAGTCATCATCTGCCGGATCCGATCCGGTGCCACCCCTCCGATCCAACGTCGCCCGGGAGCGCAGGCATGACCCAGTTCCAGTCCGCACGGCCGTGGTACCGCAAGCAACTCTCCTTGGCGATCGCCGGCGCGCTGGCCTGTTGCGCCGCCCCGGCGCTGGCGCAGGACGCCGCCGAAGACGAGGCGTCCGCGACCAATCTCGACACCGTGGTCGTGACCGCCAACAAGCGCGTGGAGAACATCCGCGAGGTGGCCGCGTCGATCAGCGTGATCGGCGAGCGGCAACTGGAGAACATCGGCGCCGTCTCGCTGTCCGACTACGCGGCCTACATTCCCGGCCTGCAGGTGCAGAACGACGGCAGCCCGGGCCTGACCCGCGTTTCGCTGCGCGGCGTGGCGGCGCTGTCCTCGGGCGCCACGGTATCCACCTACATCGACGACGTCCCGGTCGGCTCCAGCGGCATCTACCAGGGCGCAAGCACGCTGATGCTCGACCTGCTGCCGTACGACATCAGCCGCGTCGAAGTGCTGCGGGGGCCGCAGGGCACGCTGTACGGTGCCGGCGCCGTGGGCGGCCTGCTCAAGTACGTCACGCGCGCGCCTGACCTGTTCGGCGAGGAAGCGCGCGTGGGCTTGGGACTGCGGTCCGTGCAGGACGGCGGACAGGCCTGGAACGCCCGCTTCGGCGCCAGCCTGCCGCTCAAGCAAGACCGACTGGGCCTGCGCATGAGCTTCGCGCGCAACGGCATCGCCGGGTTCACCGACAATGCGGTGGATGGACGCGAGGACATCAACAAGGGCGAGCAGATCGGCGCGCGCACCGCGCTGTCGTGGGACGGCGACGCGTTCGATCTCGGGTTGTCGGTGCTGCACCAGCGCATCCGCAGCGACGACCGCGCCGGCGTGGCGCTGGATGGCGATACCCTGGCGCCGTTGTTCGGCGACGACGTCGACCTGGCGTGGCAGCCGCGGCCGTTCTCCAAGGATCTGACGCTGGCGTCGCTGAGCCTCGACTGGGACCTGGGCTGGGGCAACTTCATTTCGGCGACCGGCTGGTCGCAGACCGATACGATCGACCAGATCGACTCGACCGTGCAGTTCGGCGAAGTGGCGGACCTGCTGTTGGGGCTGCCGGAACCCGGCAGTTCCTTCGTGCGCTACCGCTACGACATGGACAAGATCACCCAGGAGTTCCGCCTGCAATCGAAGGGCGGCGGCACGTTCGAATGGATGGTCGGCGCGTTCTACACCAAGGAGGATGCGCAGCAGAGCCAGTTCGCATGGCTGGGGCAGCGCGACGGTACGGCGCTGCCGGCGCCGTTCGACGCCATGTTCGGCACGCTGGCGATCATCAACCTGCCGAGTACGTACAAGGAATACGCGCTTTTCGCCAACGGTTCGTGGCGGTTCGGCGAGCGCTTCAAGATCGACGCCGGCCTGCGCCAGGCGCGCAACGATCAATGGTTCAGCCAGAACGTGCCGGCGGGCATCCTGGCGCCGATCGGCGAGTCGCCGGGCGAATCCAGCGAGGACGTATTCACCTGGAGCCTGAGTCCGCAGTTCACCCTGTCCGAGAACGTCATGCTGTACGGGCGCGTCGCGACCGGTTACCAGCCGGGCGGCCCGAACGTCGCGCTGCCGGGCGTACCGCCGCAGGTGGATTCCTCGATGCTCGACAGCTACGAGATCGGCATGAAGTCGCAGTTCGCCGATCGTCGGGTGACCCTGGATGTGTCCGTGTTCCGGATCGACTGGGAGGACATCCAGGTGGCGTCGTCGTTCAATGGCATCGGCGGGCTCGTCAACGGCGGCAAGGCGAGCAGCGAAGGCATCGAGCTTTCATCGCAGTTCCGCATCACCGACGCGCTGACGCTGGGGCTCAACGGCGCGTACACCGATGCCACCATCAAGAACGATTTCGAGCCGACGGTGATCCCGCAGGGCGCGTTCGACGTGATCCTGTGGACGGGCCTCGCCGGCGACCGCATGCCCTACACGCCGAAGCAGTCGTGGACGGCGACGGCGGAGTACGCCTTCTCCGTAGGCGGCCTCAACGGACAGGTGGGCGGTGCACTGCGCTGGGTCGACGACCGCCTCAACGACACCACCGAACGCCAGCGCATCACGGCGGCGGGTGACCCGGATACGCTGCTCGCGCCGGACGACATCACCGCGCCGCTGGAACTGGACAGCTACCACGCGCTCGACCTGTACGCCGGCATCGGCAAGGGCAACTGGGAACTGCGCGCCTATGCCAGCAACGTCACCGGCGAGAAAGCGTGGTCGACGCTGACGCCGATGGACGGTGCGCTCTCGGGCGCCAGGTCGCATGTCACCGGCGTGCCGATCCAGCCGCGCACCTTCGGACTGGAACTCGACATCCGCTTCTGACCGCACGCCACCCGCGGCCGGCGGGTGGCGATCGTCTCTTCCGCGCTCCGGACACCGCACATGCAGACCGCTCTTCCTGCGTCGTCCGACGTCGACGCACTGCCGCAGCCGTACCTGCTGTTCCTCGGCGATACCGTCGAGCCGGGCTACGCGAAGACCGCGTTCGGCCTGCGCGACTGGGCGCGCGAACGCTGCGTCGGCGAATTCGCCTGCGACACCGCGCGCGTCACCACCGGATTGCCGGCGATGTCGCCGACGCAGGCGCGCCAGGCGGGCGCTCGCGCGATGGTCATCGGGGTGGCCAATCCCGGTGGGCGCATTCCGCCCGCCTGGATTCCGCCGCTGGTGCAGGCACTGGACGCGGGACTGGACCTGATCGGTGGCATGCACATGCGGCTGTCGGCCATCGCGCCGTTGCGCGACGCCGCGCGCGCGCTCGGGCGGCAGTTGCTCGACGTGCGCGAACCGCCGGCGAACATTCCGGTGGCCACCGGCGCCAAGCGCAGCGGGCATCGCCTGCTGACCGTCGGCACGGACTGCGCGCTCGGCAAGAAGTACACCGCGCTGGCGCTGGCGCGTTCGTTCCGCGCACGCGGCGTCGACGCCGACTTCCGCGCCACCGGGCAGACCGGCATCCTGATCGCCGGCGCCGGCATACCAATGGATGCGGTGGTGGCGGACTTCGCCGCGGGCGCCGCCGAGGTGCTGTCGCCGGCGGCGGATCCTTCGCACTGGGACGTGATCGAGGGGCAGGGATCCCTTTCGCATCCCGCGTACGCCGGCGTGTCGCTGGCGCTGCTGCACGGCAGCCAGCCGGACGTGATCGTGGTCTGCCACGCGCATGGCCGCGAGCGCGTGCTCGGCTACCCGCACTATCCGCTGCCGTCGCTGGAAGAGACCATCGCGCTCGCCCTGACGCTGGGTGCCCGCACCAATCCCGCGATCCGTTGCGCCGGCGTCAGCCTCAACACCTCCGGCCTCGACGCCGACGCGGCGCAGCGCGTGCTGGCGGCGACGGCGGAACGGCTGGGCCTGCCCGTCGCCGATCCGATCCGCGGTGGCGACGCGTTCACCGCGCTGGTCGACGCCTGCCTCGCCCGTGGCGTACGTTGAGCCGATGACGACGACATCGACACGGTTCCAGCGCTGGGTGTTGCCCGGCCTCGCCTTCAAGGCCGCGGTGATCGGCGGCGGCTATGCGACCGGCCGCGAGCTGGCGGAGTACTTCATCCCCAGCGGGCCGCAGGGCGGCATGCTGGCGATCCTGACGGCGATGGCGTGCTGGAGCCTGGTCTGCGCGCTGACGTTCGCCCTGGCCCACGCGGCCCGCAGCGTCGATTACCGCAGCTTCTTCACCGTGCTGCTGGGGCGGTTCGCTTTCGTGTTCGAACTGGCCTACCTGGTGTTCATGGTGCTGATCCTGGCCGTGTTCGGCGCGGCGGCGGGCGAGATCTTCGCGGCGTTGCTGGGCTGGCCGAAGCTGGTCGGCACGCTGTTGCTGATGCTGGGCATAGGTGCCTTCGCGGCGTACGGCAACGATATCGTCGAAGCCCTGTTCAAGTGGGTGTCGGTGTTCCTGTACGGCATCTATGCCGCGTTCGTGCTGATCGTGCTGGCCGGTTTCGGCGACCAGGCCTTGGCCACGCTGTCCACGCCGCAGCCGCCGACGGGCTGGCTGCAGGGGGGCCTGACCTACGCCGGCTACAACATCGTCGGCGCGGTGATCGTGTTGCCCCTGGTGCGCCACTTCCTCGACCGGCGCGACGCGGTGATCGCCGGAGTGCTGTCCGGGCCGCTGGCGATGCTGCCGGGGCTGCTGTTCTTCCTGTGCATGCTGGCGTGGTATCCGCAGATTGGCGGCGAAGCGTTGCCGTCGGACTTCATCCTGCGCCAGCTCGGCATGCCGGTCTTCCACGTGCTGTTCCAGCTGATGATCTTCAGTGCGCTGCTGGAAAGCGGCACGGCCGTCGTGCATGCCTCGAACGAGCGCATCGCACAGGCGTGGCGCAGGCGGCGTGACGTGCCCCTGGGCAGGCGCGCACGCCTGGCGATCGCCAGCGTGCTGCTGGTCGGTTCGATCTTCATCGCCGACCGCGTCGGCCTGGTGGCGCTGATCGCACAGGGCTACCGCGGGCTGGCCTACCTGTTCCTCGTGGTGTACGTGCTGCCGCTGCTGACCGTGGGCGTGTGGCGGCTGTGGCATGGCCCTGCCGCACTCGCGCCCGCCGCACCCGCCCTGTCCGGAGATCGTCGATGACCCTGGTCCTGAAGACGCGCTGCATGATCGTTGCGCTGGCGTTGTGCTGCTCCATCGCGCAGGTCCACGCGCAGGTACCGGCCGGCTTCGACGCGCGGGTCGAACAGGCGATGCGCTCGCGCGACGTGCCCGGCATGGCCATCTCCATCGTCAAGGACGGAAAGATCGTGCACGCGAAGGGCTATGGCGTGCGCAGGCTGGGGGGCAGCGCGCCGGTGGACGCCGACACGATCTTCCCCACCGGTTCGACCGGCAAGGCGGTGACGGCTGCGGCGCTCGCCATCCTGATCGACGACGGCAAGCTGTCGTGGGACGACCGGGTGGCCGACCATCTGCCGGACTTCCGCATGTACGACGCCTGGGTCACGCGCGAGATGACGGTCGGCGACCTGCTGCTTCATCGCAGCGGGCTGGGTTTGGGTGCGGGCGACCTGCTGTTCATTCCGCGCACCTCGCGCAGCCGTGCCGACATCGTGCGCGCGCTGCGCCACATCAAGCCCGCCACCAGCTTCCGCAGCGGCTACGCCTACGACAACATCCTGTACATCGTCGCCGGCGAACTGGTCACGCAGGTCAGTGGCCAGCCCTGGGAAGACTTCGTGCGTACGCGTATCTTCCAGCCCCTCGGCATGACGACCGCGGTCAGCGACGAGAAGGACCGCTTCGCCAATCCGAACCGCGTGCAGCCGCACGCCCGCCTGGATGCCCGGCTGCGAGGCCTGGGCCCGCAACAGGTATTGCCCGAGCGCGAGGGGTTGGGGCAGGTCGGCGCGCCCGCCGGCGGGCTGTCGTGGAGCGCCAGGGACTTCGCGCGCTGGATGCAGGCACAGCTCGCCCTGGGCGCACTCCCGGACGGCAAGGGAAGGATCTACAGCGAAGCGTCCGCGCGCGCGATGTGGACGCCGCAGGTGCCGATTCCGATCCGCCCCTATCCGGCGCCGATCACCGACATGACGCCGCAGTTTTCCGGCTATGGCTACGGTTGGAACGTGCAGGACTACCGCGGCGTCAAGGTCGTGCAGCACGGCGGCGCGGTGTTCGGGGTGCTCGCCTTCGTTGTGCTGGTGCCCGAGCGCAACCTGGGCATCGCCCTGCAGATCAATGCCGAGGATGTCGAGGTGATGCGTGGCCTGGGCTACGAACTGCTCGACCATTACCTCGGATTCGAGGCGCGCGACTGGGTCGGTGCCTTCACCACCTGGAACCGTGAGCGATTGGCGGGCGGGCTGAAGGCGCTGGAAGAGGCGAAGGGTACCGCACGCAATGCCGCATCGCGGCCTTCGCTGATGCCAGCCGGCTATGCCGGTGCCTACGCCGATGCATGGTATGGCCCGATTGCGGTCACCGAGCGCGGTGGCAGGCTGCGCGTCGACTTCCGGCAGACGCCCGACATGGCCGGCACTCTGAGCCACTGGCAGTACGACACGTTCCGTGTCGACTGGGATGACGCATCGATCGAACCCGCGTACATGACGTTCGCGCTCGATGCCGAGGGCCGCGTCGCCCGTATCACGATGAAGGCGGTGTCGCCGCTGGCGGACTTCAGCTACGACTATCCGGACCTGCTGTTCGAGCCGCGGAAGTGATCACGCCGGCGCACGGGCCGCGCGTGCCACCCGCGGCAGCGCATTGAGCTGCACGGCCACATAGTCCATGTGGCCGCCGGCGACCTCGCGCGCACGCGCGGCATCGCGCGCGAGGATCGCGGCCAGCAGTGCGTCGTGCTGCCTGCGCAACTGCTGAGACACCGACGATTGCGGCGACAGGCCGGCGAGGCTGGCCTGCACGTGGTCGTGCAGCAGGGCGAGCAGCGAAGACATCAGATAGGAGAACACCGGGTTGTGCGTGGCATCGGCGATGGCGCGATGGAAGGCGACGTCGCTGCGGATCTGCGCCAGCCGGTCGCTGCTGCCGTAGGCAGCGTCCACCGCGGCGTGCGCGGCACGCAGTCGTGCGCGGTCGTCGTCGTCGTGGCGCAGCGCGGCGAGTTCCGCGGTGCGGCTCTCCAGCATGGCGCGGAACTCGACCAGGTCGGCCTGCAGCATCGGGTGGTTGCGCGCCATGTCCTGCCAGATTTCGGCCATGCGCCGTTCTGCGGCGGCGACCACGTAGGTGCCGTCGCCTTGCCGGCGTTCCAGCACGCCGCGTGCGACCAGCAGGCCGATCGCTTCGCGTGCGGTGGCGCGGGAGACCCGCAGGCGCTCCGCCAGCGTGCGTTCGGCGGGCAGCCGCCGTGTGGAGACATAGCGACCGTCGGCGATGCCCTGTTCGAGATGGCGTGCGACTTCGGCGACCTGGGATGGCATGGACGGTGAGCTCCCACGCGGATTGGTCAGACCAATATACCGTCCGCGGGCAGCCCGCACAGACTCCGGTCCGGACAAGCCAGACCCGCCCGCCATGCGCTCGCCAGATCCTGCCGGCTCCTCCCCCCTTCGGGACGTGTACGTGTTCGCCACCTGCGTGGTGGACCTGTTCATGCCCGATGCCGGCCTCGATGCGATCGCCGTGCTGGAGCGGATCGGCTGTCGCGTGCATGTGCCCGACGCGCAGACCTGCTGCGGACAGCCCGCCTACACCAGCGGGTTTCCCGAAGAGGCGCGCAAGGTCGCGCGGGCGCAACTGGACCTGTTTCCGCAGCGCTGGCCGATCGTGGTGCCCTCGGGCTCCTGCGCGGGGATGATGCGGCACCACTGGCCGCGCCTGTTCGCGGACGACCCCGTGCTGCTGGCGCGCGTGCGCGACATCGGTGCGAGAGTGGTGGAGTTCTCCGATTTCCTGGCGGCGACCGACCTGGCGCTGCCCGCCGCCGTCACGGCTGTTCCGGTCTCCGTCTGCCTGCACACCTCGTGCAGTGCGCGCCGCGAGACCGGCGCGCTGGCGAGCGGGCGCCGCCTGCTGGAGTCGCTGCCCGGCGTCGATCTCAAGATCCAGGCGTACGAAGCCGAATGCTGCGGCTTCGGCGGTACCTTCGCGGTCAAGCAGCCGGAGATCTCCGCCGCGATGGCGGGCGACAAGGCCGATGCGCTCATCGACAGCGGCTGCGATGCCTTCGTCAGCGGCGACTGCGGCTGCCTGCTCAACCTCAACGGCACGCTCGCACGGCGGGAAGGCGCGCTGCAGGGCCGGCATATCGCCAGCTTCCTGCGCGAACGCTGGGGCCTGCCCGCGCCGGAGGACGGCACATGAGCCTGCCCACCGCATCGGCGCGTGCGCGCTCGGCGATCCTGTCGCGGCTGCGGGCGGCTACGCCGGTGGAAGTGCCTGCGCCCGATGTCGCGGCGTACTACGCAGACGCCACCACTCCTGCCCGCGAGGCGCTGCGCGAGCGTTTCATCGCGCAGGCACGCGGCTGGCGCGCCGAGGTGATCGAAACCGACACCGCCGGCTGGCCCGCCGTGCTGGCCGCGGTGCTGGCGGCGAAGCCGGTACGCCGCTTGATGGCGGGCCGCGGTACGCCCATCGCGGACGCCTTGCCGTCGGCGGCGCAGGACGTGACGCTGGACTGGTACGACGCGCCGATCGAAACACTGAAGCCGGCGCTGTTCGATACGGTCGATGCCGGCATCACCACCACGCTCGGCGGCATCGCCGAGACGGGCAGCCTCGTGCTGTGGCCGGATGTGCGGGAGCCGCGCACGCTGTCGCTGCTGCCGCCGATCCACATCGCCGTGCTGCGGGAAGAGACCCTGCATTCCACACTGCACGACGTGATGCAGCGCCAGCAATGGGCGGAAGGCCTGCCCACCAACGCGTTGCTGGTGACGGGTCCGTCGAAGACCGCCGACATCCAGCGCCTGCTCGTGTACGGTGCGCATGGCCCGCGCGAGCTGGTCATCCTGCTGCTGCGCGCCGAGACTCCGGCATGAGTGCGCTGCGGCCTGCCGCCGATCCGGTGGCGTTCAAGGACAACGCGCGGCTGGTGCTCGCCGACCCGGTGCTGCGCCGGGGTTTCCGCGGCGCGATGGACTACCTGGCGGACAAGCGGGCGGTGCAGTTCCCCGACAGCGACGCCTTCGAACGGCTGCGCACGCTGGGCGAACACCTCCGCAAGCGCGCGCTGTCGCGACTGCCGGACCTGCTCGAACAGCTGGAGCGTGCGCTGCATGCGCGCGGCGTGCAGGTGCACTGGGCCGAGGATGCCGCCGACGCCAACCGCATCTTCCTGGAGATCGCCCGGCGCCACGATGCATCGATGATGGTCAAGGGCAAGTCGATGGTCAGCGAGGAAATCGAGCTGAACCACCGCATGCAGGAGCACGGCATCGCCTGTATCGAGACCGACATGGGCGAGTACATCCTGCAGCTCGACCACGACCGGCCCAGCCACATCATCATGCCGGCGATCCACAAGACCAAGGAAGACGTGGCCAGGATCTTCGCCGAGCACATCCCCGGCGCCGGCTACACCGAGGACGTGGACGAACTGATCGCGATCGGACGCGTCGCGCTGCGCGACAAGTTCCGGCAGGCGAAGATCGGCGTGTCCGGGGTCAACTTCATGGTCGCCGAGACGGGCTCGCTGGTGCTCGTCGAGAACGAAGGCAACGGCCGCCTGTCCACCAGCGTGCCGGACGTGCACATCGCGATCACTGGCATCGAGAAGGTCGTCGAAAAGCTGGAACACGTGCCGCCGCTGTTCACGCTGCTGACGCGCTCGGCGACCGGGCAGGCGGTGACCACCTACCTCAACATCATCAGTGGCCCGCGCCGCGACGGCGAAAAGGACGGGCCGCGCGAGGTGCACCTGGTATTGCTGGACAACGGCCGCAGCCAGGCCTTCGCCGAAGAACGGTTCCGCGCGACGCTGCAGTGCATCCGTTGCGGCGCGTGCATGAACCATTGTCCGGTCTATGCGCGCATCGGCGGCCTGGCGTACGGCACGACCTACCCGGGGCCGATCGGCGCGATCATCTCGCCGCACCTGCTGGGACTGGAGTCGACCCGCGACCTGCCGACCGCCTCCAGCCTGTGCGGTGCCTGCGGCGATGTCTGCCCGGTCGGCATTCCCATCCCCGAACTGCTGATGCACCTGCGCGAGGCCGGACGGCATCGACGTCCTGCAATGCAGCAACGGGACGCGTTGAAGGGGCAGGGCGCAGTGCGTAGTATCCCGGAGGTCCTGGCCTGGAAGGCGTGGCGCCTGCTGTATTCGAACGGAATGCGGTATCGCCTGTTCACTTGGATCGCCGCGCGGCTGCGCGGCCTCACGCCCCGTCACCAGGGTGGCTGGACACGCTCGCGTACTCCGTTGCTGCCCGCGCCGCGTTCGCTGCGCGAGCGCCTGCGGACGTCGCGTACCGTCGCCACGCACGATACACAGGAGGAATAGGGGAACCACGCGCGCAGACAGCGGACCGGGAGCATCCGCACGTCCATACACACGAACGGCACGCAAGCGGGAATGTCTTCGGCCGGCCTTGGGAGGGGTGGCATGTCAACTGTCCAACAACACGTCGAAACGGTGTTGCGGGTGATCCATTCGGGATCGCCACACACCGGCAGCAACACCAACACCGATCTGATCCACCGTTCGTGGCGCCGCTGCGCCACCGAGCACGCACTCGACCCGGCGATGCGCCCGGACGTACGCATCGAGACGAATTCGCGGCTGCGCGAGTGCCGGCAACAGCTCGAAGAGCACCTGCACGTGGCGCGCGCCGGCATGGAGCAGCTGTACAAGCATGTTTCGGACCTCGGCTACGTGCTGCTGCTGACCGATGCGGAAGGCGTTACCCTGGACTTCATCGGCAACGACACGTGGGACGCGCCGCTGCGCCGGGCCGGCCTGGCGCTGGGCGCCAACTGGAACGAGATCCATGCGGGTACCAACGGCATCGGCACCTGCATCGCCGAGCAGTCGACGGTGATCTGCGACCGCGCGGATCATTTCTACATCGGCCACGTCGGCCTGAGTTGCACCAGTACGCCGCTGTACGATCCCGATGGCGCCTTCATGGGGGCACTGGATGTCTCCGCGCTGTCGTCGCCGGACCGGCGGGAGAGCCTGCACCTGGCGCGCCACCTGACCGTGCTGCATGCCCGGATGATCGAGGATGCGAACTTCATCCGGCAGTTCCGCGCGCACTGGATCCTGCGGCTCGGCACCGTCGGTCCCATGGTCGACGTCTGCGGCGAGCTGATGCTCGCGGTGGATCGCGACGGCCGCATCGTCGGGGCCAACAGCGGCGCCCGCCAGCAGCTCAGGCTGCTGGAATCGTTGCACACGCGCGACGCCGCGCGCGCGCAACTCGTCGACAACCACCTGACGGGCGTGTTCGGCACGCGGATCGACGACATCTGGCGACTGACCAAGGGCACGTCGCACGATGCGCGAGGCGTGGTGACCACATGGGACGGGCAGGGCTACCACGCCTCGATGATCGCGCCGAAGACCGCACCACGCCTGCACGTGCCGGAGGCGGGCGATGCGCAGCGCGATCCGCTGCAGGACAGCGTGCTTTCGCGGCTGTCCGGGGGCGATCCACGCATGGACCAGCTGCTCGAACGGGCGGCGCGCCTGGTCGACAAGCCGGTCAGCATCTTCCTGCAAGGGGAGACCGGCACCGGCAAGGAAGTGCTGGCGCGTGCGTTGCACGACGCCAGTCGCCGCGCCGACCGCCCGTTCGTGGCGGTCAACTGCGCGGCGATCCCGGAGTCGCTGATCGAGAGCGAGCTGTTCGGCTATGCGCCCGGGACGTTCACCGGTGCGCGCAGCAAGGGCATGAAGGGACTGATCCAGCGCTCCGACGGCGGCACGCTGTTCCTCGACGAGATCGGCGATATGCCGCTTCCGTTGCAGACGCGCCTGCTGCGCGTGCTGGCCGAACGCGAAGTGCTGCCGCTGGGCGCGGACGAACCCGTACGCGTCGACCTCAACGTGGTGGCCGCCTCGCATCGCGACCTGCGCCGCCAGATCGTCGCGGGCACGTTCCGCGAGGATCTGTACTACCGCCTGTGCGGTGCGACGCTGGCTCTGCCCGCGCTGCGTGAGCGCGGCGACAGGACCTTCCTGATCGAACGCATCCTGGAGATGGAGGCGGAAGCGATGGGCGTGCGGGCCGCGATCGACCCGGACGCGGTCGCCGCCTTGTTGCGCCATGACTGGCCGGGCAACATCCGCGAGTTGCGCAATGCGCTCTGCTACGCGTTGTCGATCGCCGATGGCGCCACCATCGGCATGGACCATCTGCCGCAGGAGGTCGTCGAGAGCGAGGCCCCGTCCCGGCATGCGACGGCGACGGTGATTCCGTTCCCGCGCGAGCCCGTGGCCTGCGATGACGAGCGGGCCGCGCTGCTGGAGGTGCTGCGCCGCAACCGGTGGAATATCAGCGAAGCCGCGCGCGACCTGGGATCGTGTCGTGCGACGGTCTATCGGCGGATGAAGCGGCTGGACATCGTGTCGCCCACGCAGTCCGGATAGCGGTCTCCGCCCGTTGCCTTCCGCCAGACGGCCCGTCCATGACGGGCCGTCTTCGTTTGCGCCGTTCCTGGAAAGCGCGAGCCGCGACGTGCGACACCTGTCGCAGGCGTGCGACAGCTGGTCGCGGGCAGGTGTCGCAATCGCATTGCACTGCCGCATGGAAGTAACGGAATGCCCGGCGCAAGTCGTTGATTCCGCGTGATCGCACGTGACTGTTGCGTTGCAGTGCAACGTGGCACGCGCCTTGCGCTACCTCCCGTGTGGACCCGATGCGCATGCGCATCGGCGTCCCGGACACACCGTGACGGCGCGGACGCGGATCCGCAGGTCGACCGGTCCATTCACTCGGGAGGGAAGCACCACCATGAAGAAAGAGACGATGCGCTCGCTGCCGCGCCTGCTGCCGCTGGCACTGCTGCCGCTGCTGGCGATCGCGGGGAAGGCCAGCGCGCAGACCACGTTCGACGTGATCGGCCCGCGCGAGTACGAACTGCCGGTCGGCTTCGAGCCGTTCAACGTGTTCGTGCAGTACGCCACCTACCAGGACAACGCGCGCGTGTTCGACGCCGACGGCGACCGTGTCGACGGTTCGGGCAGCAAGGCGCTGACCGGCCTGTCCAAGTACGTGCGCTTCTGGACACCGGAATCGAACAAGAAGATCGGCGTGGCGTGGGAAGTCATCGTGCCGGAAGTGGCGATCCGCAACACGTCCGCTGCGCCGGGCGATCGCCATATCAGCGGCATCGGCGATCCGTTGACGGGTTTCGCCATCTGGTACAAGCCCAGCGAGAAGGCCACGCTCGGCTTCCAGTCGTTCGTGCAGGTGCCGGTGGGTACCGAGCGGGTCAGCGACACCAACTGGAAGAACCTCTCCAGCTTCTTCTGGGACTGGCGCATGGGCGACAAGTTCGGCTGGACCGGCGACGCCGGCTTCGTCTGGCAGAGCCGTCGCGACAGCGGCGTACAGCCGGGCCTGACCCTGCACACCAACAACCGGTTCGCCTATCGCGCGACGCACCGGCTGGAACCGTTCCTCGCGCTGGATGCCGAGCACACCGAGTCCAACGATGGCCTGCCGACCGGCTGGGCGATCGACGGCGGTGCGGGCCTGATGATCCACACCTTCGACAACCAGTCGATCACGCTGCGCTATTCGACCTCGCTCGACGGCAAGAACCACAGCGTCAACGACAGCTTCAACCTCAAGTACGCCTACGTGTGGTAATCGCCGCACGCGGCACACCGTTCCCCATGGACGGCGCGCCGGCAAGGACAACGCAAGCCAAGGAAACCCCATGACACAGACTTACCAGAACTACATCGATGGCGCCTTCGTCGCGGGCGGCGGCGCGACCATCGACGTCACCAATCCGGCCGACGGCGCGCTGCTGGCGCGCATCCCCGACAGCGATGCCGCCACCGTGGACGCGGCCGTGTCCGCCGCGCGCCGCGCACAGCCGGGGTGGGAGAAGCGCGCGCCGATCGAGCGCGCCGGCTATCTGCGCCAGATCTCCGCCAAACTGCGCGAACACCGCAAGGAGCTCGCCGGCGTGATCGTCCGCGAGCAGGGCAAGATCCAGCAGCTGGCGCAGGTCGAAGTCGACTTCACCGCCGACTACATCGACTACATGGCCGAGTGGGCGCGCCGCCTGGAAGGCGAGATCCTCACCAGCGACCGCGCCAACGAGAACATCTTCCTGTTCCGCAAGCCCATCGGCGTGGTCGCCGGCATCCTGCCGTGGAACTTCCCGTTCTTCCTGATCGCACGCAAGCTGGCGCCGGCGCTGGTCACCGGCAACACCATCGTGATCAAGCCGAGCGAGGAAACGCCGATCAATGCGTACGAGTTCGCCAGGCTCGTCGACGAGACCGACCTGCCGAAGGGTGTGTTCAACCTGGTCGGCGGCCTGGGCCGCAGCACCGGCCAGGCGCTGGTCGAACATCCGCAGGTCGACCTGATCACCTTCACCGGCAGCGTCGCCACCGGCAGCCGGATCATGCAGACGGCGGGCCGCAACCTGACCCGCGTGAACCTGGAGCTGGGCGGCAAGGCGCCGGCCATCGTGCTGGCCGATGCCGACCTCGATCTGGCGGCGAAGGCGATCTACGACTCGCGCGTGATCAACACCGGACAGGTCTGCAACTGCGCCGAGCGCGTGTACGTGGAGCGGGGCGCTCACGAGGCGCTGGTGGAGCGGTTGGTCAAGCTGTTCCGCACCACGCAGTACGGCGATCCGTCCGAGCGCGACGACCTGCAGATGGGCCCGCTGGTGAACCAGGCCGGCCTGGACAAGGTGGCGGCGGCGGTGGAACAGGCCAAGCGCGACGGCGCCACCATCGTGACCGGCGGCAAGCCGGCGGAGCTGGGCAAGGGCTTCCACTATGAGCCGACGCTGATTGTCGATGCGCGCGCCGACATGGCGATCATGCGCGAGGAGACGTTCGGCCCGGTGCTGCCGATCCAGGTGGTCGACAGCCTCGACGAAGCCATCGCGCTGGCCAACGACTCCGAGTACGGACTGACGTCGTCGATCTTCACCCGCGACATCAACGCGGCGATGAAGGCCGCACGCGAGCTGCGCTTCGGCGAGACCTACATCAACCGCGAGCACTTCGAGGCGATGCAGGGCTTCCATGCGGGCCGGCGCAAGTCCGGCATCGGGGGCGCCGACGGCAAGCACGGCCTGCTCGAGTTCACCGAGACCCACGTGGTCTACCTGCAGACGCCCTGAAGAAGAGAGCCGACACGATGAGCGATACGAAAGAACAGCGCGGTTGTGCCTGCGCATGCGCCGACCATCCGGACGACAGCGGCCGTCGCAGCATGCTGAGCGGTGCCCTGGCATTGGCGGCGCTCGCGCCGATGGCCGTTGCCAGCCTGGGCGCGAATGCCCAGGCGCCCGCGCCGGCGGCCGGCACGCGCGGCCAGAAGCCGGAGCCGGGCGACAAGCTCGCCTACATGATCGGTCCGAAGGCCGGCAAGGAAGTGAAGCCGGCGGATATCGAGATCGGCAAGCCGCCGCTGCTCGCCTATCCGATGGATCCGGCCACCGGCAAGGTGCTGATCTCGAAAGCCAACCTGCTGACCGTGGTGCGGCTGAAGCCGGCCGACCTGAAGCCGACCAGTGCGCGCAACGCCGCCGACGGCATCGTCGCGTTCTCGTCGCTGTGCACGCACTACGGCTGTCCCATCACCACGCTGCATCCCAGCCAGACGCAGATCGTCTGCAACTGCCATGGCTCGGTGTTCGACGCGGCCAACCGCGGCGCCGTCACGCAGGGACCGGCCACGCGCCGGCTCGCCATGCTGCCGCTGACGATCAAGGACGGCGCACTGGTGGTCAGCGGCAAGTTCGATGGCCCGCTCGGTCCGCCGACCACCTGAGCCGCACCCCGTTCCAACGTCCATCACCTACACCAACGCATCACCCGGGAGGAGACCCATGCACCTGAAGTTGATCACGGCCGCGCTCGTCGCGACCTTCGCTTCGGCCCCGCTCGCCGCGGCCGATTACCAACCCGTCACCGATGCGCGGCTCGCCAAACAGGAGCCTGCGAACTGGCTGCTGACCAAGGGCAACTACGCCGGCTGGAGCTACAGCGAACTGGACCAGGTCACGACCGCCAACGTGGCCAAGCTGCGACCGGTATGGTCGGCGGCCACCGGCGTCAATTCGGGCCATGAGGCGCCTGCGATCGTCAACGGCGACTACATGTTCGTGGCGACGCCGCACAACCAGGTGATCGCCTACGACACGCGCACCGGCAAGGTCCGCTGGAAGTTCGTGCGCGAAGTGCCGGAAGGCCTCGGTGCGCTCCATCGCACCAATCGCGGCGTGTCGCTGTACGGCGACAAGGTCTATGTCGGCAGCATCGACTGCATGCTCAGCGCGCTGGATGCCACCACCGGCAAGCTGGTGTGGGAGGCGCAGGTCTGCGACTGGGAGCAGGACAGCGCCTACATCACGTCCGCGCCGCTGGTGGTCAAGGGCAAGGTGCTGATCGGGCCGTCGGGCGGCGAGTTCGGCGTACGCGGTTTCCTCAAGGCGTTCGATGCCGAAACCGGCAAGCTGGCCTGGACACGCTACAGCGTGCCGGGGCCGGGCGAAAAAGGCTTCGAGACGTGGCCGCAGGATGGCGAGTGGAAGGATGCGTGGAAGAACGGCGGCGGCACGATGTGGATGCCGGGCAACTACGACGCCACCAACAACGTCATCTACTGGGGCGTCGGCAACGGTGCGCCGTGGCTGGGCGACCAGCGTCCCGGCGACAACCTGTATCTCGCATCCGTGCTGGCGCTCGATCCGGAGTCGGGCGACATCGTCAGCCACTTCCAGTACCACTGGAACGATTCGTGGGACTGGGCGGGCATGAACGCGCCGACGCTGGTGGAATTCAACCGCAACGGCAAGAAGGTCTCCGGCCTGATCAGCGCGCAGCGCAACGGCCGCCTGTACTGGCTGGACCGCGACGACAAGGGCCGGATCACCTACAACAAGTCCGAACCGTACGTGCACAACACGGTATTCACCAGCATCGACCCGAAGACCGGACGTCCGACCTACAACGAGGACGCCAAGCCGGCCACCGGCAAGACGCGCACCTACTGCCCCAGCCTGTGGGGCGGCAAGGACTGGCCGTACGAGGCGTACAACCCCAAGACCGGCATGCTGTACATCCCGTACAACGACAACCACTGCCTCACGCTGACCGGCATGATCCAGCCGCGCATCCCGGGCCAGTGGTCGGCGGGCGTGGACATCAACCGCCTCGACCTGTCGGTGAAGAAGGACTTCGACCACATCGGCGGCATCCAGGCATGGAGCGTCGATGGCGGCAAGGAAGTGTGGCGCGAAAAGTATCCGCACTCGTGGAACTGGGGTTCGATCATGACCACCGCCGGCGGCGTGCTGTTCGCGGGCGGCACCAATGACCGCATGTTCCGTGCGTACGACGCCAAGACGGGCAAGCTGCTGTGGGAGTTCCCCACGCCGTCCGGGATCATCGCGCCGCCCAGCACCTTCACCGTCGACGGTAAGCAGTACATCGCCGTGGTGTCCGGCTGGGGCGTGGATGCGCAATGGATCCAGGGCAAGATGCACGACCTCGCGGGCTGGGAGAAGGCCGTGCCGGAAGGCGGTTCGGTGTGGGTGTTCGCACTGGGCGACTGACCGTCGCAACCGCGCCCTTCACCCTGCGCGGCCCCGGCCGGGGTCGCGCAGGGATATTCCCCGCAGAGAAAGCAGGAACATCTGATGCCATCGAAACACGTCGTGCCTTGCCTCATCGCCGCCCTGCTCGTCTGGGCGCCGTTGCAGGCGGCAGCGAAGACCTGCAGCGTCGCCATCGGCAGCAACGATGCGATGCAGTTCGACAAGAAGGAGATCCGCATCGCGGCGGACTGCACGGAAGTGAAACTGACCCTGCGGCATACTGGCGCCCTTCCCGCCGGGATCATGGGCCATAACTGGGTGTTGACCACCACCGCGAACCTCGAAGCCCTCGCGACGGCGGCAGGAAAGCTGCCGGCCGGCAGCGATCATGTCCCGAAAGGCGATGCCCGCGTGCTGGCGGCCAGCAAGCTCATCGGCGGCGGGCAATCCACCACGCTCACCTTCTCCACGTCGGCGCTGCGCAAAGGGGGGGACTACACGTTCTTCTGCTCGGTCCCGGGACACTGGTCGATGATGCAAGGCAAGCTGCTTTTCGGATGATTCCCGCATGATGAAGATGTCGCGCGCCTGGCCTCTGCTGGGGAGTACGTTGATCGCACCGTGCGCGCTGGCCGCACCCGGCGGCGCTCCCGACATGCCGGCGGAGACGCTGGACCGCGTGGTCGTCACGGCCACGCGGCTGGAAGCGGTCAGCGCGTTCGATACGCCCGCGTCCACCAGCGTGGTCTCGCTGGGCGACGGTGGCGCCCGCCCGCAGGCGGCGCTGTCCGAGGTGCTCGACGGCATCCCGGGGTTGCTCGCGCGCGAACGGCAGAACCTGGCGCAGGACACGCAGCTGTCGATCCGCGGCTTCGGTGCGCGCTCGACCTTCGGCGTGCGCGGGCTGCGCCTGTACGCCGACGGCGTGCCGGCGACGATGCCGGACGGGCAAGGGCAGGTCTCGCACTTCAACATGCTCGGTGCGGATCGCGTCGAAGTGCTGCGCGGTCCGTTCTCGGCCCTGCATGGCAACTCGTCCGGCGGCGTGATCCAGCTGTGGAGCGACCTTCCCGAAGAGGGGCACGAAGCGCGCGTGCAAGCCAGCGCGGCCAGCCATGACGGCACGCTGCTGGGTGCGCGCCTGCGCGGCGCCAGCGATGGGCTGGGCTACAGCATCGCGGCATCGATACTGGATACGGAAGGCTATCGCGATCACAGCGCCGCGCGGCGCGAATCGCTCAACGCCAAGCTGCGGCTGACGCCCGGCGCTGCCACGCTTGACCTGCTGCTCAACCACTTCAATGCGCCCGACGCGAAGGATCCGCTGGGACTGACGCGTCCGCAGGCCTGGCAGGATCCAGGCCAGGCCTCTCCTGTCGCGAAGCAGTACGACACGCGCAAGTCCGTCCGCCAGGACCAGCTGGGCCTGGTCTACGAATGGCCGTTCGCCGGGGGGCATCGGCTGCGTGCGATGGCCTATGGCGGTCGTCGCGAGGTCGAGCAGTACCTCGCACTGCCGATCGCGGCGCAGGCCAACCCGCTCAATTCCGGCGGCGTGATCGATCTGGACAACGACTATGGCGGCGCCGACCTGCGCTGGTCATGGGCCGGCGAACTGGCCGGTCGATCGTTCGAGCTGAGCGCGGGTGCGAATGCCGATCGCCAACGCCAGCATCGCCGTGGCTACGAGAACTTCGTCGGCACCACGCTGGGGGTGCGCGGCGCGCTGCGGCGGAACGAGCGCAACCAGGTCGGGAACGCGGACCAGTACGTGCAGGCGTGGTGGCAGCTGGCGCCGCGCTGGTCGCTGCTGGTCGGCGCCCGCCACAGCCGCGTCGATTTCCGATCCGACGATGCGTACGTCACCGCGACCAATCCCGACGACAGCGGTCGCGTGGTGTACGAACGTACGACCCCGGTCGCCGGACTGGTGTTCGCACCGTCGGAGGCGCTGCGCCTGTACGCGTCGGTGGGGCGCGGGTTCGAGACCCCGACGTTCAACGAGGTCGGCTATCGCGCCGATGGCGGCGCCGGACTCGCGTTCGACCTGCGTCCGGCGACCAGCCGCAACGCGGAGCTGGGTTTGAAGTGGCGTGGCGATGCCGGCACGCGCATCGAAGCCGCCGTATTCCGTGCCGATACGGACGACGAACTCGCGGTCGCACGCAACGTCGGCGGCCGCAGCAGCTTCCGCAACGTTGGCACGGCGCGCCGCGAGGGCGTGGAAGTGCAGGCGGACGTACCGCTGCATGACGCCTGGCAGCTGCAGCTCGCCTACACCTGGCTGGACGCGACGTTCCGCGACAGCTTCCCGATCTGCACCGCCAGCGGCTGCACCTCGCCCGTCGTGCAGGTTGCGGCCGGTACCCGCATTCCCGGCGTCGCGCAGCAACAGGCATCCGTGCGCTTGCGCTGGCAGGGTGCGTATTGGAACGCCAGCGCCCAGCTGGTTGCCGTGGGCGATGTCACCGTGAACGATACCGGCAGCGAGCGCGCGCCCGGCTACGGCCTGCTCAATCTCGAGCTGGTGCGCGACTGGACGCCGGGTACGGGCCGGCTGCAGGGCTTCGCGCGCATCGACAACGCACTGGACCGTTTCCACATCGGCTCCGTCATCGTCAACGAAGGCAATGGCCGCTTCTACGAACCGGGTGCGGACCGCACGTTCACGCTGGGCCTGCGCTGGCGGTGGGCAGGAGGCTGAGGCACGCAACCTTCACGGCGGTGCGGCATCCCCTGCAGGGCGCCGGGACGCGACGTACTGCATGATGTCGACGAAGGGCGCGACCCAGTAGACATCAGGATGCGCGGCGAGGTGACGCAGCAACGCTTCGTGCGCCTCGCTGGACACCGCCAGGTGATCGCCGCCGATGCCATGGAACGTGAAGCTGGCCATGGTGCCGCGGCGTGCGGCTTCTTCCACGCGAGCGATCAACTGCGCGCCGGTGACGTCCACCGGGACGTCGACCGGGACGGCCGCCGGATCGAGCGTGGCCATGTCGGCCACCACGCCGCCACCGCCCCGCTTGATCGCGACGAATTCCGATGCGATGGCATCCACGTAGTTGCCATCGCTGGCCTGCGTATCGCCGCAGGGCACGGTCATCGTGCGCGCGGTGCGACCATCCAGCGCCATCAGCATCACGTTGGCCAACCGTATCTGGTCGGCCATCTGCGCGACCGTGGTGGTGTCGAGGTTGCGCTGCGGCGCCACCCAGGCGCGGTCCGGGAGCGAGGCCGAGCACTGGTGGAACAGGCTGTGGTTGCCGAGTTCGTGCCCGGTGCGCGCGGCGGCCACCCATTCCCGCTGGCGCGTGCGCAGCGTGTCGGACGCCAGCGTCAGGTAGAAGCTGCCCTTCAGTCCATGGCGATCGAGCGCGGGAATCGCGTTGTCGAGCTGCGATGGCACCGCATCGTCGTAGGCCAGGCTGATGGCGGCTTTCCTGCCGCCGGGCCAGGGGAAGGTTTCCGCCGCCTGCGCCACACCGGCGACCGTGGCCAGCACCAGCAGAACGAACCGCCGCGCGCCGCGCATGCCTACTGCACCAGCGTCTGGATGGCGCGGGCGGGAATCGTCACCACCGCCGAGGCCTGGCCGACATAGAAGTTGTAGGCGATTTCCTTGTCGGTCGGATTCATCACCACCGTCGCCAGGCGGCCGTCGGGATTGACGAAGGCCGTGGCCAGCAGCGTGCTGCGGCTGCTGGCGGTACTGACGCGGCGCGCTTCGGGACGGATGAACTTCGAGAAGTGGCCGATGTAGTAGTAGCTCGGCGTATAGATCAGCTCGCCGGTGCGGGTGTCGGCGTGCAGCGGCGCGAAGCAGAAGTTGCCGACATGGTTCGGGCCGCCTTTCTCGTCGAGCAGCATGTTCCAGTCGGTCCAGCCCACGGCGCCGTTGTTGAAATCGTTGATCATCGAGGTGCCATAGCGCTCGGCATTGGGCCAGTGCTGGTAGCGCGCCGGGTCGAACTTCTCCACGGCCGCCTCCGTCAGCAGGACGGGCTTGTCAGGAAAGGCTTCCGTCACCGCGGCGACGTTGCGGAACATGGGGTCGAAGCCGGCCCAGGTCTCGTACCAGTGGAACCCGAGGCCCCACGCGTATTTCGCCGCTTCCGGATCGCCCAGGATCACCTGTGCGCGGTACAGCATCATGTCGCGGTTGTGGTCCCACACGATGATCTTCTTGTCGGCGTAGCCTGCCGCGTGCATGGTCGGTCCGAGGTGCAGCTTGAGGAAGTCGCGCTCCTCTTCGGCCGTGTACAGCATCGACTCCCAGGTCTGCGTGGCCATCGGTTCGTTCTGCACGGTGATGCCCCAGATCGGGATCCCTTCCTTCTCGTAGGCCTGGATGAACTTCACGTAGTAGTTCGCCCACGCGTCGCGGTACTCGGGCAGCAGGGCGCCGCCGCGCAGCATGTGCTTGTTGGTCTTCATGAAGGCCGGCGCGCTCCACGGGCTCGCGTACAGCGGCAACGCGCCCCCGGCCGCCGCGATGGCCTGCTTGATCATCGGGATGCGCGCCTGGCGGTCGTGGTCGATCGAGAACGTCGCCAGCGCCTTGTCGCCTTCCTCGATGTAGGTGTAACTGGCGGAACTGAAGTCGGAACTGTGGATTGTCGTGCGCGCGATCGAGTAGCCGATGCCGTCCTGCTTGTCGTAATACGCCCGCATGAACTCGGCGCGCTTCTCGGGCGAGAGCGTGGCGTAGACCTCGGCGGTGGAGTCGGTGATCGCGCCGCCGATGCCGAGGAGCGCCTGATGCTTCTTCGTCGGGTCGACGAAGATCGAGTTCTCGACTTCGGTCAGCGTGTGCCCCGGTTTCAGCGTGGCCGTGCCGGTACGCGCCAACCGCTGCGCGCTGTCCTGCGCCGTGGTGTAGATGGTGACCGCGACGGAGGTTTCGGCAGCCTGTGCGGGGGGTGGTCCGCTCATCGACATGGCCAGCACGGCGGCGGCGAACAGGGGGGTATGGCGCATCGGCAGGATCCTCGTGGGCGCGGCATCGCATCCCGCATCACGGGCGGGCGGTGGCGATGCAGGGTAGTTGACAGCGCTGTCATACAGTTGCTACACCATGCTGTCAACCGGGTGCGAGGGGCGCCGGTGCGAATCCGTCGTGGAGCGGGGAATCGCACGTCGCGCGACGCCTCGACGTGTTGCCATGCAGCATGGCGGGTGCGTCGCGAGTCCGTCTTCATGGCGGGCAAGATACCCAGTCCTGCGCGACGCTGTCAGAATCCGGCCTCGTTGCCGGAAGGGATGGACGAAGTGGAGCGGGAACCGCCTTATGCGTAGTCGGATCGAGGATGTGGCCGCCGCCGCCGGCGTTTCGATGAAGACCGTGTCGCGCGTGCTCAACAACGAGCCCAACGTGCGCGACGAGATGCGCCAGCGGGTGATGGCCGCGGTCGAGAAACTGCAGTACCGGCCGAACCTGTCCGCACGCAGTCTCGCTGGGCAGCGCTCCTACGTCGTTGCGCTGGTCTACAACAACCCGTCGCGCAACTACCTGATGGAAATCCAGAGCGGCATGCTGGATGCCTGCCGCGACCATCACTACAACCTCGTGCTGGCGCCGGTGGGCTCGGCCAAGCAACGCAAGGGCGAGGACCTGAAGGTGGTGTTCGAGCACTTCGCACCCGACGGCGTGGTGCTGATCCCGCCGCTGACGGACGATCCAGCGGTGCTGGAGTTCCTGGAACGGCACGACGTGCCCTATGCCTGCATCGCGCCCAAGCATCCGGATGGCCGCATCGGCGTGATGATGGACGAGACCGCCGCCGTGCTGGAACTGATGGCAGGGTTGGTCGCGCAGGGCCATCGCCGCATCGCGCACATCAAGGGTCCTCCCGCGCACGGCGCCTGCCAGTGGCGCTACAAGGGCTATCGGGAAGCGCTGAAGAAGGCGGGCCTGGACTACGACGCCGGGCTGGTCGTGCAGGGCGCCTTCTCGTTCGAATCCGGCATCGAGGCCGGCAATGCGCTGCTCGATCTCAAGCAGCCACCGACCGCGATCTTCGCCGCGAACGACGACATGGCGGCCGGCGTGATCCGCGCGGCGTGCGAGCGCGGACTGGCGGTGCCGCGCGACATCTCGGTCTGCGGCTTCGACGACACGCCGATCGCGCGCCACATCTATCCCGCGCTGACCACCGTGCGCCAGCCCACCTCGGAGATGGGCAAGCTCGCAACGCTGCAACTGCTGTCGCGCATCCGTGCCTCGCAGGCGGGAGGCATGGTGCGCGTGGAGCACGAAGTGCTGTTCCGCGAATCGACCCAGCCGCCGACGAGGCGCTGATCTCCGTTGACGTCGCCCGGCGACGCGGACCGCGTCGGCTCGCCCGCGCCTCGCGCGCGCGCCGGATTCCATACCAATAGAAAACCTTACGTCTGGTCGCGCAGAAAATTTCTCGCGGCATCGCCTCCCGGCGAAAACGGAGAAAACGATTTCAGCTGCGTCGCAACATGCGAAATACAGCTGAAAACAAGGGGGTTTTGTCGGGTGTCCGTTGAAATCGTGGAAAGTTGACAACGCTGTCAATCACGCGTCCAATGCGGCCCCATGCAAGAGGCCAAGGGGACCTCGAGCACGTACGCCAACGCCATTCGTGAATTTCCGGAGAGGGGAAAGTCCATGAAGCAAGTTCAATCCGTTCCAAAGAAGCGGGTGCTGACATCCGCCCTGTTGCTGGCGCTCGCCGGTCCCGCGTGGGCGCAACAGGCGGAGCCGCAGGGCACCGCTCCCGCGACGGCCGCGACCGATCAGGTGGACCCCACCGAGCTCGACACCGTCGTGGTCAAGGGCATCCGCGCCAGCCTCGAGTCGTCGATGAACCTCAAGCGCGACGCGCAGGGTGTGGTCGACGGCATCGTCGCCGAGGACATCGGCAAATTCCCGGACACCAACCTCGCCGAATCGCTGCAACGCATCAGCGGCGTGTCGATCGACCGCACGTCCAGTGGCGAAGGCTCGAAGGTCACCGTGCGCGGCATGGGGCCGGACTACAACCTGGTGCTGCTCAACGGGCGCCAGATGCCGGCGTCGAACCTGGGCAGCGGCGGCGCGGGCAATTCCACGTCGCGCTCGTTCGACTTCGCCAACCTGGCCAGCGAATCGATTTCGGAAGTGCGCGTCTTCAAGACCGGTCGCGCCGACAATCCGACCGGCGGCATCGGCGCGACCATCGACGTGCGCACGGCGCGTCCGCTGGACGCCGAGCCGGTGGCGAGCTTCGGCCTGAAGGCCGTCAACGACAGTTCCAACCGCAATCTGCCCAAGACCTTGCAGGGCGACGATTTCACCGGCGAGATGTCCGGCATCTTCAGCCAGACCTACGCTGACGGCCGCTTCGGCATCACGCTCAGCGGCAGCTACCAGGAGCGCGATTCGGGCTTCAACCAGGCTTCGGTGGCCGATGGCTGGCTGACGTTCTACGGCGACAACACGAACAGCTGGCAACGCCTGCCACTGCCGGGCGAGACCTACTACGACCGCATCCAGAACCGTCCGGGCCTGGACGATGTGTATGCGCGTCCGCAGAACACGGGCTACAGCGTCAACGGCGTCCAGCGCCAGCGCACCAACGGCCAGGTCACCCTGCAGTGGGCGCCGACCGATCGCGTGACGACGACGCTGGACTACAACTACATCGAGAACAAGGTGCAGCAGCAGCGCAGCGAGTTGTCGGTGTGGTTCAACTATGGCCCGGGCGACAGCTCGTGGACCGATGGCCCGGTCGCCGCGCCGATCATCTATTCCGAGGACATGACCGGCGCCGACCTGTCCATGGGCGGCATGCAGCTGGCCACGCGCACGCAGGGCGACTCGCTGGGCTTCAACGTCGAATGGGAAGTCAGCGACAACCTGAACCTCGAATTCGACTACCACAACTCCCAGTCCGAATCGAAGCCGGACAGCCCGCTCGGCTCGGCCGGCGTGCTGGGCGTGGCCGCCTATGTGCGCGGTACCACCACGGTCGACTATTCGGGCGAGATCCCGATCGTCAACGTCGTGCTGCCGCCGGGCCAGACCGAAGTGCTGGCGTCGCAAGCGCTCGTCACCGGGTCCGTGTTCCAGAACAGCTACAACAAGTCTGAAGTCGAGCAGCTGCAGGCCAAGGGCCGATTCGAATTCGGCGAATACTCGGGCCTGGATTTCGGCGTGTCGGCGATAGACGTACAGAACCGTTCCGCGTCGGCGGTGATGCAGCGCGATACGTGGGGCGGCGTGGGCACGCCGGCCGACTACGACGACAGCATCTGGTACACCGACCACATGTCACGGTACTTCGATGCGTTCGGCAACCACAAGAATCCGAACTGGACCGACGCCTTCCTCGTGTTCGATTTCGAGCGCCTGCGCCAGGCGGCCATCGCCGAATCCGGCTGCGCGAGCTGCTACCAGATGCCGACGCAGTTCACCGACGACATGCGCACGACCGAAAAGTCGAAGAGTGCTTACGTCCAGTGGACGACGATGTTCGACTGGTCCATGCCGCTGCATGTGGCGCTGGGCGTCCGGTACGAGAAGACGGAGGTGGTTTCCACCGCACTGGAGCGCGTCGGCGAGTCGATCAGCTGGGTGTCCGCCAACGAACTTTACGTGGACTACGCGGGTGAGCAGACCTTCGGTCGTCGTGAGGGCGACTACGACTACTTCCTCCCGAACCTCGACCTGAAGCTGGATCTCAGCGACAACATGGTGCTGCGCGGCAGCTACAGCCAGACCATCGGCCGTCCCGGCTGGGGCGCCATCCGTGGCGGCCAGCAACTGGCCAACGTGGTGCGCATCAGCGGCGGCGACGGCAGCCGCGGCGATCCGGCGCTGGAACCGCTGCTGTCGGACAACTTCGACCTGTCGTTCGAGTGGTACTACGGGTCGGGCAGCTACCTCTCCGTCGGTTACTTCCGCAAGGACATCAAGAATTTCATCAGCGACACCGTGGTGCGCGAAGAGCCGTTCTCGCTGCATACGCCGGTGGGTGGCACGTACTGGAACAATGCGCTGGCGGCGGGCTGCCTGCCGACCGATGGCGATTGCATCCGCAATTACATCTTCACCAATCACCGCAACGATCCAGGCGTCAATTACACCGGGCTGAACCAGTCCGGACAGATGACGGGTACGATCACGGGCCTGCCGACGGATCCGGTGGCTGGCTTCAACATCACCGTCCCGGCCAACCAGCGTTCGGACACGCTCGATGGCTTCGAAATCAACGTACAGCACGTGTTCGGCGAAAGCGGCTTCGGCCTGGCGGCGAACTACACCAAGGTGGACTCGGGCCTGACGTTCGACAACACGAACCTGGGCGACCAGTACCCGCTGGCGGGCCTCAGCGACTCGGCCAACCTGGTGGCGTTCTACGACAAGGGTCCGTGGCAGGTCCGTGCCGCGTACAACTGGCGCGACGAGTTCTTCAGCGGTGTCGGCGGACAGGGCAACAACCCGAACTACACCGAAGCCTATGGACAGCTCGACATGAACGTCAGCTACCAGGTGACGCCGAACCTGACGCTCAGCCTGGAAGGCATCAACCTCACCGACGAGACGATGCGGACCCACGCCCGTCACGAGAACATGGTGCGGTTCGCCACCCAGACCGGCCCGCGCTATATGTTCGGCCTGCGGTACAAGTTCTGACCGCAGTGGCGTGATCCAGGGCGGAGTCGCCGGCGCGTCCGGCGGCTCCGTCTTTCTTTGCGCGATTCGATCGGGCACGATGCCCCGGGTGCGCTGTTCCTGCCTGGTAGCCTGCGAGAGCCGATGAGCCAGCACGTCCTGTTGAACAACGTCGAGCACCGGACGCTGCGCGTGCGGGCCGGCCATGGCGCGGCGCTCGGCGACGCGGTCATGCGTGCGTTGACCTTTCCCGCCGAGTTCCGCGATGTGCAGGCGCACTATCCGATCGTGTTCGCCCGCGACGGCGAGGGCCGCTTCGTGCCGCTGGCCCTGTTCGGCTTGCAGGAAGGCGAGAATCTCTTCCTCGACGACACGCGCTGGGATGCGACCTACGTGCCGCTGTCCGTGCGGCGGCAGCCGTTCCTGGTGGGTGTGTCGGGCGAGGAGCGCCTGCTCCACGTCGACCTGGCGCATCCGCGCGTGCAACTGGACGGTGGCGAAGCGCTGTTCCACGATCACGGCGTCGCTACCGAGTACCTCGAGCGCGTGAAATCCGTCCTGCTCGCGTTGCACGACGGCGTCATCGCCACGCCTGCCTTCGTCGATGCGTTGCTGCAGCACGAACTGCTGGAGTCGTTCGTCCTGGACGTGACGCTGGACGACGGTTCACAGAATCGGTTGGCCGGCTTCCACACGATCGACGAGGCCAGGTTGCAGGCCCTGCCTGGCGACGTGTTGGCGCATCTGGCGCGCGGGGGCCATTTGTTGCCCATCTACATGGTGCTGGCCTCGATGTCACGTTTCCGCGACCTGATCGAACGGACCAATCGACGTCGTGCTGCCCGTCCCTGAGCCCATCGCGGAACTGCAGGGAAGCGACCCGCGTTCGCTTCCCGAATCGGTGCTGACGCGATCCACGCCGGTCGTATTGCGCGGACTCGCGTCAACGTGGCCTGCGGTGCAGGCGGCGCGCGCGTCCGCGCAGGACGCGATGGCCTACCTGAAGCGGTTCGACCATGGCGGCATGCGCGTCGTCGCCACCGTGGCGCCACCCGAGGCCGGCGGCCGCGTCTTCTACAACGAGGATCTGAGCGGCTTCAACTTCCGCCGCGAGGAAGTACCGCTGGCGGTGGTGCTGGACACGCTGCGCAAGTATCTGGACACGGAAGCGCCGCCGTCGATCTACGTGGCGTCGACGACGCTGGATACTTTCCTGCCGGGATTCCGCGCAGAGAATCCCATGGGGATGGGCGAGCGCGATCCGCTGGCCAGCATCTGGATCGGCAACCGCAGCCGGATCGCCGCACACCAGGACGTGCCGGACAACCTGGCCTGCGTGGTGGCGGGGCGTCGCCGCGTCACGCTGTTCCCGCCGGACCAGTTGGCCAACCTCTACATCGGTCCGCTCGACCACACGCCCGCAGGACAGGCGGTGAGCCTGGTCGATTTCGCCGCGCCCGATGTCTCGCGCTTCCCCCGTTTTCCCGAGGCGGTGCGGCATGCGTGCAGCGCCGTACTGGAACCGGGCGACGCCGTGCTCATTCCCAGCATGTGGTGGCACCACATGGAAGGCCTTGAGCCATTCAACGTCCTGGTGAACTACTGGTGGCGCCGGTCGCCGGCATGGATGGACACGCCGATGAACGCGCTGATGCTGGCGATCACCAGCCTGCGCGACCTGCCGCCGCATGAGCGCGCCATCTGGAAGGATGTGTTCGACCACTATGTGTTCGGCTACGACGAGGCCGTCGATGCCGCCCACATTCCAGAATCCGCACGGCGCGTGCTGGCGTCCCTCGACGAAGACCGCGTCCGTCACCTGCGCGCGCTGCTGGTGCAGCGCCTGAACCGATAGAGCCGATCGCATGCAAAATCAGGATTCCGTCGTCATGCCCCGTCCCGTCAAGCGCGTCGTCATCGCCGGTGGCGGCACCGCGGGTTGGATGGCCGCCGCCGCCTTGTCGAAGACACTGGGCAAGGCGTTGGACATCACGCTGGTCGAATCCGAGGAGATCGGCACCGTCGGCGTCGGCGAAGCGACGATTCCGACGCTGGTGGTCTTCCACCGCCTGCTGGACATCAAGGAGCAGGACTTCATGGCGGCCGTGCAGGGCACGGTGAAGCTGGGTATCTCGTTCGAGAACTGGAAGGACGTCGGACACCGCTACATCCACTCGTTCGGCATCAGCGGCAAGGACCACTGGTCGGCGGGCTTCCAGCACTTCTGGCTGCGTGGGCGCGCCGAAGGCATGGCCAGCGAGTACAGCGACTACTGCATCGAATTGCAGGCGGCGCTGCAGGACCGCTTCTCGCACCTGCCGCGCTACCACGTGAACTACGCCTACCACATGGATGCCGCGCTGTACGCCCGCTTCCTGCGCGATTTCAGCGCTCGTCATGGCTGCAAGCGCGTGGAAGGCAAGATCGTCGACGTGGCCACCGATGCGGAGGGGTGCATTTCCTCCGTCAAGCTCGAGCGCGGCGAGACGATCGAAGGCGACCTCTTCATCGACTGCACCGGCTTCCGTGCGCTGCTGATCGGCAAGGCATTGGGCGTCGGCTACACCGACTGGTCGCAGTGGCTGTTCAACGACAGCGCGCTGGCGACGCAGACCACGGCGGTCCGCGATGCCGTGCCGTACACGCGTGCCATCGCCGGCACGGCGGGCTGGCAATGGCGCATTCCGCTGCAGCACCGCGTCGGCAACGGCATCGTGTATTCCAGTCGCCACATGAGCGATGACGAGGCGCGCGAGCAGTTCCTGTCCAGCGTCGAGGGCGAGGTCATCAAACAGCCGTGGCCGATCCGCTTCAAGCCCGGCCAGCGCCAGCAGTGCTGGGCGAAGAACTGCGTGGCGCTGGGCCTGGCCGGCAGTTTCATCGAACCGCTGGAGTCGACCACCATCCATCTGATCCAGCGCGGCATCGTGCGCCTGCTGCAGACGTTCCCGCACACGATCACCCAGCCGGCGATCGACGAGTACAACGCGCGGCTGGACGAGGAGCTGCAGCATGTGCGCGACTTCGTGGTGATGCACTACAAGGTCAGCGACCGCCGCGACTCGCCGTACTGGCGCGAGATCGCCGAGATGGAGATCCCGTCCACGCTGCGCCACCGCATCGACCTGTTCCGCGAGACCGGCACCGTCTTCCACGTGCCGGGCGAACTGTTCGGCGAGAACTCGTGGATTCAGGTGATGATGGGGCAGGGCATCGTGCCCAAGCGCTACCACCCGACGGCGGACGTGATGTCGCCGGCCGACCTGCAGCGCTTCCTGGACGACATCCGCCGCAACGTCCTGGACACGGCGCGGCAGATGCCGGCGCACATGGACTACCTGCGCAGCTACTGTCCCGCGCCGAAACCCTGATCCCGCGGATGCCGGCATGGCCTATGCTGCCGGCATGGACGACGCGAGACTCGAGGGATTCGTGGCGGCGCACCGCCGCCTGTTCGTGCTGACGGGCGCGGGATGCAGCACCGGCTCCGGCATTCCCGACTATCGGGACGAACAGGGCGCGTGGAAGCGCACGCCGCCGGTCACCTACCAGGCCTTCGTCGGTGATGTGGCGACACGCCAGCGCTACTGGGCACGCAGCCTGCTCGGCTGGCCGCGCGTCGCGGCGGCACGTCCAAATGCGGCACACCGCGCGCTGGCGGCACTCGAGCAACAGGGTCGTTGCGAACTGTTGCTGACGCAGAATGTCGACGGCCTGCACCAGGCCGCGGGCAGCACGGAGGTGATCGATCTCCATGGTCGCCTGGATGGCGTTGTTTGCCTCGCATGCGGCGCGGTTTCCTCACGCGCACGCCTGCAGCTTCGTCTGCATCAGGCCAACCCCGGCTGGGCCAGTCTGGAGGCGGGCGCTGCGCCGGATGGGGATGCCGACCTGGAAGCGGAGGATTTCTCCCTGTTCCGGGTGCCTGCATGCGAGCGCTGCGAGGGCCTGCTCAAGCCGGACGTGGTGTTCTTCGGCGAGAACGTGCCGCGTGCGCGGGTCGATCGTGCGATGGCGCATCTGGGCCGGGCCGACGCGATGCTCGTGGTCGGGTCGTCGCTGATGGTCTACTCGGGTCTCCGCTTCGTGCACGCCGCGATACGGCTTGGTCTGCCCGTGACGGCGGTCGGCCTGGGGCGCACACGGGCCGACGACGTCCTGCAGTTCCGGGTAGCGGCGCCCTGCGATGAGGCGCTCGCTTTCCTGCTTGACGACGCAGCGCGTCTGCCGGTCACTCCGTCGGCGGCTGCAGGCTGACCCAGCGCTCCAGCGAGTGCGGCGACAGCGGGCGCGAGACGTAGTAGCCCTGCAGCAGGTCGCAGTTGAGCGAGTCCAGTACCGCCCGCTGCGCCGCGTTCTCCACGCCCTCGGCCACCACTTTCAGGGACAGGCTTTCGCCGATGCGCAGGATGGAGGTGGTCAGCGCACGCGCGGATTCGCTGTGCTCCAGGTCGCGGACGAAGCTCATGTCCAGCTTCAGCTCGCTGATCGGCAGCCGGTGCAGGTGGCTGAGGCTGGAATAGCCGGTGCCGAAGTCGTCGATCGACAGGCGGACACCCATCCGGTGGATCGCATCGATGTTGGCGAGCACTTCCGGCTTCTGCGCCAGCATGACGCTCTCGGTCACCTCGACCATCAGTTCGTCGGGCGACAGTCCGCACTTGCCCAGCACGTTGCCGATGAAGGTGGGCAGGTCCTGCTGTTCGAAGTTGATCGCCGACAGGTTGACCGACACGCGCGGCACCGGCACGCCGCGGCGACGCCAGTCCGCCATCTGCGTGCAGGCTTCCTCCAGCGTCCAGCGCCCCAGCTCGTCGATCAGGCCGCATTCCTCGGCCATCGGCACGAAGGTCGCGGGCGAGATCTCGCCGATCTCAGGGTGCCGCCAGCGCAGCAGCGCTTCGACGCCATGCAGGCGCGCTTCGGCGTCCAGCGCGACCTGCGGCTGGTAATGCAGCCGCAGCTGGCCACTGCGCACCGCCTCGCGCAGGGCGTTCTCGAGCGCCAGGCGTTCCTGCATCGCCTGGTTCATCTCCAGGCTGTAGAACACGATGCGCCCGCCGCCCTCGGACTTGGCGCGGTACATGGCGATGTCGGCATGGCGCACCAGCGAGTCGACATCCCAGCCGTCGGCCGGGAACATGGCCACGCCCACGCTGGCCTGCGGCGTCAGCATCATGCGGCCGGCGTTGACCGGCTCCGAGAGGCGCGCCATCAACCGGTCGGCAAGGTTGGCGGCTTCTTCCGCCGTGCGGTCGGGGACCGCCAGCACGAATTCGTCGCCCGCCAGCCGCGCCACCACGTCGCCGTCGCGCACTTCGCCGCCGAGCCGCTTGGCCAGTTCGCGCAGCAGTGTGTCGCCGGCCGTGTGGCCCTGGGTGTCGTTGACGATCTTGAAGCGGTCGATGTCGACGAACAGCAGTGCCACCTGGCTGTCGCGTCGTGCTGCGCCCAGCAACATCTGCTCGACCTTGTTGTTGAACAGCGCACGGTTGGGCAGGCCGGTGAGTGTGTCGAAGAACGATAGCTGGTGCATGCGGGCGCGGGCGCGTTCGCGCTCCATCGCCAGTGCGCACAGATGCAGGCAGACGTCGACCACGCGCAGGTGGAACTCGTCGGGCGCCCGGTTTTCCCAGTAATACAGCGCGAACGTCCCCAGTACGCGTCCGTCGTTGCCCTTGATCGGGCTGGACCAGCAGGCGCGGATGCCGAGCGCGAGGAAGGGCGCGTTGTGCGACTGCCAGCGCGGGTCTCGTTCTATGTCGCGGCATTCCACCGGCTGCCCGCTCCACGCGGCCGAACCGCAGGCGCCGACCATCGGCCCGGCGAGTTCGCCGTCGATCAGGGCGCCGATGTGGTCGGGCAGGCTGGGCGATGCCAGCGGACGCAGGCGGCCGTAGTCGTCGACGCCGATCACCGAGGCCACCGCTTCCGGCATCACCTTCTCGACTTCGCGGCAGATCAGCGTCAGCGCGTCCTGCAGCGGCTGCTCGCGGACGATCGCGCCCAGCACCTTGCGGTGCATCTCCTCATGCAGCTTGCTGTGGGTGATGTCGGTGTAGACGCCCAGCAGATAGCGGACGTTGCGCTCGGGATCGAAGACGGGGTTCACCACCGCCGAGATCCACAGCGGTACGCCGTTCTTCGCGTACACCAGCAGCTCCGTGCGGTAGCCCTGGTGGGTATGCAGCTGTCCGCGCACCCATTCGACCGTTTCGGGATCGGTATGCGGACCGGCGAGGAAATCGCTGGGCCGGCGCCCGAGGGCGTCTTCCAGCGTGTAGCCGAACATGCGCGTGAACCCCTGGTTGATCCAGGTGATGCGCGCGGCATCGTCGCAGACGACGATGGCGTTGTCGCTGTGGTCGATGACCCATGACACGTCGGGTTCGCCATCGGCGATGTACGAAGGCATGGCGATGGCAGTGGGCCTCACGGTCGGTTCTTCCCCAAAAGAACGGTTGCCGCCAGATGGACCGGGTCCGCCACCGCATTGCCTGCCAGGCCTTACCCGAAAGCGGGACGATGCGACACGCATCTCCCCGATATCGCCGCACTTTACCTGAAGTTTTCCGCTGCGCGCGCGATGGATGGGCGTGCAAACGCTTCCAGCCGATTCCGGGGCGTAACGTGAGGGGAGCGTGCTGCGTTCGCGTATCGGGATCGTTGTGCGACAGGGGTTTGCCGGACAGGCGCGCACCCACACGGTGCAGGATGCTGGCTGACGCACCGCCGTCATCTGGGCTGCATGAGAACGACAGGGTGGGCGTGGCGATCGCGCGGTGTCTGGCGGGATGCGGTCCCGCGTCATGGCCGGCGACGGGTCAGCAGGAAAGACCGCCCATGTCCCTGGCGGAAACCGGTGTCGGGACCGTGCCGGCGACGCGGTATGACCGCGCCACGCACGCGCTTTCGGAGGGCAGCATGTGGTTGCCCGCGGGCGACACAACGCGGTGGAGCATTGCTTCGAGGCGCGACGAGGCAGCGGAGGAAGGGCGCGGTGACGTCGCCGACTGCTTCACGGCTGCCCGCTCTGATCGAGCGTATCGACGTACGAGCGCCCGCATTGCCGCGCTGCGTGCGGACGTGGCGCTCCTGATGCGAGAACAGACCGTTCGCACGGCCGCCGTCATGGCGCCGCTGCCCTGTCATCACACCCGCCGCCGCCCGCGTCATCCGCACCCGCCCACGCCCCGCACATCGGGCAGGCGGAAGTGGCCTTCACCCTCCGGCCCGATGACAGCGGGCGCGCCCGGGGACGCCCGCAGCGGCTGAGTGGTGTCCGCGCGCATCTGCGGCGAGAATGGCGGCATGACGACTTCTTCCGCTTCCGCCCTGCTCGAAACCGTCGAACAGGAAACCGGCCCGGCGCCGCAGTGGTCCGTGCTGTGGCTGCACGGGCTGGGCGCCGACGGCCATGACTTCGCGCCGCTGGTGCCCGAACTGGTGCGACCGGGCTGGCCGGCGCTGCGCTTCGTGTTCCCGCATGCGCCCGTGCGTGCGGTGACCATCAACAACGGCGTGCGCATGCGCGCGTGGTACGACATCGTCGGCATGGATTTCCCCACCCGCGCGGACAGCGCCGGTATCGAGGCGTCCATCGTCCAGGTGGAGGCGCTGATCGCGCGCGAACAGGCACGCGGCATCGCGCCGGAGCGCCTGCTGCTGGCCGGGTTCTCGCAGGGGGGCGCGATCACGCTGGCCGCCGGCCTGCGCAGGCAGGTGCCGCTGGCCGGACTCATCGCGCTGTCGACCTACCTGCCGGGGGCCGCGCAGGCCAAGGCCCATCTCGTCCACGCGGCGACCGCGCAGCCGGTCTTCATGGCGCACGGCAGCGCCGATCCGGTGATCCCGCTGGTCCATGCCGAACAGAGCGCGCGCGTGCTGGGCGAGCTGGGATTCGGTGTGGCATGGCACCGCTACCCCATGGCGCACCAGGTCTGCGCGGAGGAAATCCGTGACCTGGGTGACTGGATGGCGCAGCGATTTGCGTTGTAATCCCCACGTATCCCCGGGTGGATGACGCATGGCGTCGCCATGGGTAACCTAGGCCACGGGGGATCACGCCAACGTTCACCGAGGACGCCATTGCCGTGAAAGTGGTCATCGCCGACGACGAATCCCTTGCCCGCGAGCGCCTGCGCGCGCTGCTCGCCGAGCATCCCGGCATCGAAGTGGTCGCCGAAGCCGAGAACGGCCTCGATGCGCTGCAGGCCTGTTCGCAGCATCGGCCCGACATGGTGCTGCTCGACATCGCCATGCCCGGCGTGGACGGACTGGAAGCCGCGCGCCATCTGGCGGCGTTCGACCCGCGTCCGGCGGTCGTGTTCTGCACGGCGTACGACGAACACGCGCTGTCCGCCTTCGAGGCGGCGGCCATCGACTACCTGATGAAGCCGATCCGTCCCGAGCGGCTGGCGGCCGCGCTCGAGCGCGCGCGCACCTTCATCGCCGGACGCGAGACCCATCCGCCGGCCACGTCCAACAGCCAGCCGCGCACCCATCTGTGCGCGCGCCTGCGCGGCAGCCTGCGCCTGATCCCGGTTGACGAGGTCCACTACCTCCAGGCCGAGGAAAAATACGTGGTGGTGCACCATGCCCGCGGCGAGGACCTGATCGAAGAGTCGCTGAGGTCGCTGGAAGAGGAATTCGGCAGCCGCTTCGTACGGATCCACCGCAACTGCCTGGTCGCGCGGCACGAACTGGTCGAGATCAAGCGCATCGGCGACGGCCAGGTGCAGGCCATCCTCCGCCACGGCAAGGTGCCGCTGGAAGTCAGCCGCCGTTGCGTGGCCGGCCTGCGCGAGACCGTCAAGGCGCTCTGATCCCCGCGTGCACCGCGCCATGCGGGATAATGCCCGCATGACCACGTTGCGCATCGCCACCCGCAAGAGCCCGCTCGCCCTCTGGCAGAGCGAACACGTCGCCGACCGCCTGCGTGCCGCCCACCCCGGGCTGGTCGTCGAACTGGTACCGATGAGCACGCGCGGCGACGAAGTGCTCGACCGCTCGCTGGCCACGATCGGCGGCAAGGGCCTGTTCCTGAAGGAACTGGAGCTGGCGATGCTGCGGGGCGAGGCCGACTGCGCGGTGCATTCGCTGAAGGACGTGCCGATGGAGCTGGAAGGCCCGTTCGCCCTGCCGGCGATCCTGACGCGTGCCGATCCCGCCGATGCCTTCGTCTCGAACCGGTACGCCGACATCGCCGCCCTGCCGCAGGGCGCGCGCGTGGGCACTTCCTCGCTGCGCCGGCAGGCACAGTTGCGTGCGTTGCGGTCCGACCTGGAGCTGCTGGACCTGCGCGGCAACGTCAACACGCGCCTGGCCAAGCTGGACGCGGGCGAGTACGACGCGATCGTCCTGGCCTGCGCGGGCCTGCAGCGGCTCGGTTTCGCCTCGCGCATCCGCGCGCGGCTGGACGCGCCGGACTGGCTGCCGGCGCCGGCGCAGGGCGCGGTCTCGGTGGAGTGCCGTGCCGATGATCCCGCTACGCGTGCCTTGTTCGCCGTGCTGGACGATGCCGCCACCCGCGTGTGCGTGGAAGCGGAGCGCGCGATGAATCGCGCGCTTCACGGCAGCTGCCATGTCCCCGTGGCCGCGTTCGCACAGCGCGACGGCGACGATCTGGTCCTGTCCGGACTGGTGGGGTCGGCGAAGGACGGCCAGGTGCTGCGGACGGAAGCCCGCGGACCGGACGCCGACCCCGAGGCGCTGGGCCGCCGGGTCGCCGCGCAACTGCTGGAGCAGGGCGCGGGCGCGTTCCTCGCCTGACGGGCAGGCGCTTACTTGAAGCGGTAGACCACGTTCATCGTGGTCAGCGTGTCGGTCTTCTTGATGTCGGGCGCGACGTCGCTGTTATGGCGTGCCTGCCAGCCGGCCTTCAGCGCCAGGTGCGAGTTCATCGTCACCGACACGCCCAGGTCGTTCTGCGCGAACGTGTTGTATTCGCCGGATTCGACCAGCAGCTTGTTCACGATCTCGGTGTTGTCGCTCAGCGCATAGCGCATGTCGATCAGGCCACGGCCGATGAAGCTGGCTTCGTTGCGGCCGTCGACGGTGTCGTAGGCGCGGCGGAAACCGGGGCCCACCTGCAGGTCGAGATGCGCGCGCTCGTTCTCGATCACGCGGTTGCCGTAGCTCAGGCTGACCGACTGCTGTCGGCGGTAGGTGCCGAAGTCGTCTTCTTCGTGGCGCACCGAGGTGTTGAGCGTGCCGCGATCGTCCATGAGGTAGGCGCTGTTGGCGGTGACCGTGTAGCGGTTCGCGGTGGTGCGCCGGTCGCGGACCACGCTGCCGTCGTCCTGCGTGCGCTTGTACTCCGAGCGCGAATGCAGGCCGAACAGGCTGGCGCTGTGGCGCCATGCCGCGCCGTCCTTGTAGGTCAGGTCCAGCCGGCCGTTGAAGCTCTCGTTGTTGGTATTGCCGCTGGCGGCCGCGAATCCGAGTTCACCGCCGCCGGTCAGGCTCGGTGCGGGCGGTGCCGGGGGAGGCGGCTCGGGCGGCGTTTCGGGGATCGGACGCACGGCCATGGCGACCACGGGAAGCGCCATCCCGGTCTGCTTGCCCAGGCCCTTGCCGGCGGCCTGCGGGGCGTCGGTCTTGTCGTTGCGCGGCAGCAGCGGGGCATCCACCGCCTGAGCCCGTGCCGTGCCGCTTGCCAGCAGGGCGAGGGCGAACAGGGAAGAGGACGTGCGGCGGAACATGGCGGATCTCGGGATAGGGGTGTAATCGATTACATGGTAGGCGGCGACGTGTGATGCCACAACCCAAGTACTTGTTCCGATTCAGGTTTGCGACATGGAGTGTGCCATGCCTCTGCGCCCGAATCAGGATCGCCGTCACGGTCGGCAGTACTCGCGATACCTCCGCAACTCCCCGGCAAGGCGGCGCAGCCCTTCGTCGCTGGTGTCCGGGCGCCGGCCGTGGACGGTGTCGTGGATATGCGTGCACGGACCGGTGGTGCGGCCGGTCCGCCGACGAGCCAACCGATCGTCTCCGGCAAGGGGGCGCTCGGGTGACGCCGGATCGCGCATGCGGAACCTTACCTTCGTCGGCACCAGCGGGACGTCTCGGGGAACGCGGCGGGCAGTCAGGCCAGGCGGGAATACGGCGTCATTCCTTCAGTCCGTTACCGCGCGGCATCGAGCAGCGCTGCGACCGTGCAGGGTATTCCCGGACGAGGGCGCCTTGGGTCCGTGCGTTGAGGGTGTCACGACGGCGAGGACACGCCGCAGCACCAGGCACCGCACGGGCCCAAGACGCCGTCGGCGCAGGTCCCCCTGTTTCCGATCCAACGGCGGACGGGCGACGAAAACGGCCACCTGTCGGTGATAATCGATGCACGCCCCCTGCCGTGCCGCCCATGGACAAGATCGAACGCATCACCGCCCTGCACCGCATCCTCAAGGCGGCGCGCTATCCGGTCACGGTGAAGCGCCTGCAGGAGGAACTGGGGTGTTCGCGCGCCACGGTCTATCGCGACCTCGCCTACCTGCGCGACGCGCTGATGGCCCCGATCGAAGGCGATGGCGAGGCGGGTTTCCGGTACCACGCCGCGGAAAGCGACCGCTTCGAACTGCCCGGCCTGTGGCTCAGTTCGGAAGAGCTGTATGCCCTGCTGGCGGCCCAGCAGTTGCTGGTGCGCACCGGTGGCGGCGTGCTGTCGGGCGCGCTGGCGCCGCTGCAGAAGCGCATCGAAGGCTTGCTGGCCGACCATGCGGGCGTGGACCACTGGCCGGTCGACCGCGTGCGGGTGATCCCGCACCGCGGGCGGAAACTGGACGAAGCCAGCTTCCGCACCGTCGCCTCCGCTGTGCTGGAGCGCAGGCAATTGCAGTTCGAGTACCGCGCGCGTTCCACCGACGAGCGTACGAAGCGGACGGTGTCACCGCAGCGCATTACCCACTACCGCGACAACTGGTACCTCGACGCCTGGGACCACGAGCGTAACGCGCTGCGCAGTTTCGCCGTCGACCGCGTGGGCAACGCGCGGCTGGGCGAAGAGCCTGCGCGCGATCTGCCCAACGAAGAACTCAACCAGCACCTCGCGTCGAGCTACGGCATCTTCTCCGGCGAACCGAAAGGCTGGGCGACCATCCTGTTCAGCGCCAAGGCCGCGCGCTGGGTGGCCGACGAGCAGTGGCACTCCAAGCAGCAGGGTCGCCACCTGCCCGATGGTCGCTACGAGCTGAAGATCCCCTACAGCGTCTCGCGCGAGTTGCTGATGGACATCCTGCATTACGGTGCCGATGCCGAAATCGTCGAGCCCGCCGTGCTGCGCGAGCAGGCGAAGGCGCTGCTGGAACTCGCGCTGTCGAACTACGAGAAGAAGTAAGGCCGTCGGTGGTGTGGGTGTGGCGGCGACGTAAGTCGCGGAGCTTTTCCGTTCACCTCACCTGCCATCGCGACGTGCGTCGCTCGCCAGGGATGATTTCCCCAGGAGTACCCTTTCAGGGCCCCTTCGGTTCGCCGAAGCCGGGCTTGCCTAGCTGTTCCGGCACCTGCGGCACGCGCACCAGCTGGCGCGCGTTGATGCCATGGTCGCGGGCGCGCCTGACCAGGTCCTGATACTGCGCATTTTCCATCACGGCCTCGCGGGCGAGGATCCAGCCCATGTCGCGCCCCGGATAGTCCACCAGCATCCACGAATAATCCGGTGCCACTTCGACGATGCGCCACTTCGCCGGCACCACGCCGGCGAACCAGAGCGTCCATTCGCGGTTGCCGGAACCGCCCTTGACCGATGCGCGCGCGTCGCGCTGCTGTTCGGGCGCGGCGAAGTCCTCGCGGTAGCGATAGGTCAGCCCGATCTTGTCGCTGTCCCTCAGCGCGTATTCGTAGCGCGCGGCGACATGGCCGCGTTCGGCGAAGTAGGGAATGTGCGCGACGACGTGCCAGCTGCCCATCAGGCGCGGCAGATCGATGGCATCCGGCGTGTCCTGCGGCGCACCGCGGCTGGCGCAGCCGGCCACCAGGCACAGGAGCAGCGCGAACAGCGCGATACGGGGCAGGCGGTGGGACGGCGACACGGACATGTGGAACTCCTTCTTCCCTGTCTTACGGACATGGTCGCCATCAGGGTGCGATGGCGATGTTAACCGGTGACGTCGCAATCCATGAGATGCGCGTGCGCGAATGTGACGTCGTCCTGACATCACCTAAGGAATCCACCATGTCTACAGTGTCGCTCCAGGGTCCGCATGCCGTTCGCCAGGACCATCCCGACGCCCATCTCGACCGCGTGCTGCGCCGGCTGGTGCTGGCAGGCCTGGCGCTCGTCGTTCTGGTGCCGCTGGCACGTGCCAGCACCGACTGGCTGGGCTGGCTGCCGCTGTGGCTGGTCGGCATGCCGGCCGCGGCATGGTGGGCGCTGCACCGCTTCCGGTTGCCGGCGGCCGGGGCGCTGTCGCAGGTGATCCGGCGCCGTCGGGGCCCGCAGGCGCGGCGGGTCCGGGCGCGCCCGAGCGGGCTGGCCCGGGCGGCCTGACCTTCGGCAGGGGGTGGCCTCCGGGCCTTGTGCTAGCGTGACATGTTCATGAACTGCACCTCCGGAGCCCCTTCCGATGTCAAAACTCGCCCATGCCTGCCTGGCGGCAGGCTTCGCCGTTGCCGGCGCGCTGTCGATCCCGGCCCACGCCAAGGACGCTGACGTGTCCGACGACCCGTATGCCTGGCTGGAAGACGTCGAGGGCCAGAAACAGCTCGACTGGGTGAAGGGCGTCAACGCCAAGGCGGAGGCCGAGATCGCGTCGACCCCGGCCTTCAAGCAGCTGGAAGCCGACATCCGCGCCATCCTCGATTCCGACGCCAAGATCCCGGGCGTGCAGAAGATCGGCGACCACTACTACAACTTCTGGAAGGACAAGCAGCACGAGCGTGGCCTGTGGCGCCGCACCACGCTGGCCGAGTACCGCAAGCCGCAGCCGCAGTGGGAAACCGTGCTGGACCTGGACGCGCTGAACAAGGCCGAGGGCAAAAACTGGGTCTGGCATGGCGCCGATTGCCGCAAGCCCGACTACACGCGTTGCCTGATCGCGCTGTCGCGCGGCGGCGCCGACGCCGACGAGACGCGCGAGTTCGACCTGGTCAACAAGAAGTTCCTGACCGACGGGTTCTACCGTCCCGAAGCCAAGGGTGCGCTGGGCTGGAAGGACGCCGACACCGTCTATGTCTACACCGATTTCGGCGCCGGCAGCCTGACCAGCTCCGGTTATCCGCGCATCGTCAAGGAATGGAAGCGCGGCACGCCGCTGGACAGCGCGAAGGTCGTCTACGAAGGCAAGCCGGACGACATGTACATCGCCGCGTACCACGACGACACGCCGGGCTTCCAGCGCGATTTCGTCAGCCGCACGCTGGCCTTCTACAACGACGAGCTGTACCTGCGCGGCCAGGACGGCACGCTCACCAGGATCGACGCGCCGAACTCGGCCAACAAGGGCGCGTTCCGCGAATGGCTGACGCTGGAACTGCGCGAGCCGTGGACCGTCGGCGGCAAGACGTACGCCGCGGGCTCGCTGCTGGCGGCGAAGTTCGACGACTTCATGGCGGGCAAGCGCACGTTCGACGTGCTGTTCGAACCGACCCCGACCACCTCGCTCGCCGGCATGTCCGTCACCAGGCACCACGTCGTGCTGAACGTGCTGGACGACGTCAAGAACCGGCTCAGCGTGCTGACGCCGTCGGCCACCGGCTGGAAGCGCGGCGAGTTCGTCGGTGCGCCGGGCTTCGGCACCGTCAGTGTCAGCGCCGTCGACAGCGATGACAGCGACGCGGTGTGGATGACCGTCACCGACTACCTGACGCCGACCACGCTGTCGCTGGTCGAATTGGGCCAGAAGCCGGAACAGCTGAAGTCGATGCCGGCGTTCTTCGACGCCTCGGGCAAGAAGATCGAACAGCACTTCGCCACGTCCAAGGACGGCACCAAGATCCCGTACTTCCTGGTGCGCCCCGACGGCCTGAAGTACGACGGCAGCACGCCGACCCTGCTGTACGGCTACGGTGGCTTCGAGATCTCGATGACCCCCGGTTATTCGGGCGGGGTCGGCAAGGGCTGGCTGGAGAAGGGCGGCGTGTACGCGGTCGCCAACATCCGCGGCGGCGGCGAGTACGGCCCGCGCTGGCACCAGGCGGCGCTGAAGGCCAACCGCCACAAGGCCTATGAGGACTTCGCCGCCGTCGCGCAGGACCTGATCGCGCGCAAGATCACCTCGCCGAAGCACCTGGGCATCCAGGGCGGCAGCAACGGCGGCCTGCTGACCGGCAACATGCTGACGCAGTACCCGGAGCTGTTCGGCGCGGTCGTCGTGCAGGTGCCGCTGCTCGACATGAAGCGCTACAGCCACCTGCTGGCTGGCGCGTCGTGGATGGCCGAGTACGGCAACCCCGACACCGCCGACTGGGACTTCATCAAGACGTTCTCGCCGTACCACCTGTTCGACGCGAAGAAGGATTACCCGCCGACCCTGTTCATGACCTCGACGCGCGATGACCGCGTGCACCCGGGCCACGCCCGCAAGATGGCGGCCAAGATGCTGGATGCCGGCAAGGACGTGCGCTACTACGAGAACATCGAAGGCGGTCATGGCGGTGCGGCGAACAATGCCCAGGCCGCGCACATGAGCGCGCTGGCCTACACCTTCCTCTGGCAGCAGTTGTCCAAGTAACCCCGGAGTTTCCGAAGGGCGGATGGGGGCAGCGCCGACTTCAAGCGGAGTCGCTCGCCCCCACCCCAACCCTCCCCCCGCGAGCGGAGGAGGGACCGACCGCTTCTCCATTGCATCCCGCATTCCCGGACCCCATCCATGAAGACGACTTCCTTCCTGCTTGCCGCGACCGTCCTGATGAGCACCACCCCGATCACCTCCGCTTTCGCCGCCACCGCCACGCCGCCCGACGTGGCCAAGAAGCCGCACGTCGTGAAAGCCCCGCATGGCGCCGAGCGCAACGACGAGTACTACTGGCTGCGCGACGACAAGCGCGAGAACAAGGAGATGCTGGCGTATCTCAACGCCGAGAACGCCTACACCGATGCGGTGATGGCGCCGCTGAAGCCGCTCGAGGACAAGCTCTACAACGAGGTCGTCGCCCGCATCAAGCAGGACGACGCCAGCGTGCCGTACCGCGAGCGCGGCTGGTGGTACTACGCGCGCTTCGTGACGGGCAAGGACTATCCCGTGCATGCGCGCCGCAAGGATGGCCCGGGCGTGGACGCGGTATCGATCCAGGCGGCCAACGCCGCCGGCGACTTCGCCGGCGAGCAGGTGCTGCTGGACGTCAATGCGCTGGGCGAAGGCAAGGACTACTACAGTGTCGGCGACTACGAGGTCAGCCAGGACAACCGCCTGCTCGCCTACGCCGACGACACCAATGGCCGTCGCCAGTACACGATCCGTTTCAAGAACCTGGACACCGGCGAGATCCTGCCGGACACCGTGACCAATGCCGAGCCGAACCTGGTCTGGTCCGACGACGGCCGTACGCTGTTCTACGTGGACAAGGATCCGGAAACCCTGCTCAGCAAACGCGTGAAGTCGCATGTGCTGGGTACGCCGGCCAGTCAGGACAAGCTGGTCTACGAAGAGGAAGACGACAGCTTCTACATGGGCATCGGTCGTACGCGCGACGACCAGTTCATCTGCATCGGCGTGGAAAGCACCGTGTCCTCGGAGATGCGCTGCACCCCGGCCGCCAGCCCAGGCGTGTTCACCGTGCTGGCGCCGCGCGAGCGCGACGTCGAGTACCAGGCCGATCACCTGGGCGGCCGCTGGGTCATCCGCACGAATGCCGACGGCGCCACCAATTTCAAGGTCGTCACCGCGCCGACCGGTTCGACCTCGCGCAAGGACTGGAAGGACTGGGTCGCGCACCGCGACGACGTGTTCGTCGAAGGCATCGAACTGTTCGACGGCTTCAGCGTGGTATCGGAGCGCGCCAATGCGCTGGAAAGCCTGCGCGTGATCAAGGCCGACGGCAGCAGCGACTACGTCAAGGCCGACGAGCCGGCCTACTCGATGGGCCTGGCCGCCAATCCGGAAACCGGCACCGACTGGCTGCGCTACAGCTACACGTCGATGACCACGCCGGCCACGACCTATGAGATCAACGTCAAGACCGGCGAGCGCCGCCAGCTGAAGCAGCAGCCGGTGCCGGGCTACGACGCGTCGAAGTACGTGACCGAGCGCGTGTGGGCGCCGGCGCGCGACGGCAAGACGAAGATCCCGGTGACGCTGGTGTACCGCAAGGACGTCGCCCGCGACGGCAAGGCGCCGATGCTGCAGTACGCCTACGGCAGCTACGGCTCGTCGATGGATCCGAACTTCAGCATCACCAACATCAGCCTGCTTGATCGTGGCGTGGTCTACGCGCTGGCGCACATCCGTGGCGGCCAGGAAATGGGCCGCACCTGGTACGACGACGGCAAGCTGTACAACAAGATCAACACGTTCACCGACTTCATCGACGTCACCGACTACCTGGTCAAGGAAGGCTACGCGGCCAAGGACCGCGTCGCCGCGATGGGCGGCAGCGCCGGCGGCCTGCTGATGGGCGCGGTGTCGAACATGGCGCCGGAGAAGTACAAGGTCATCCTGACCCTGGTGCCGTTCGTCGACGTGGTCACCACGATGCTGGACCCTAGCATTCCGCTGACCACCAACGAGTACGACGAGTGGGGCAACCCGGAAGAGAAGGGCTACTACGACTACATCCTGAAGTACTCGCCGTACGACAACCTGCAGGCCAAGGCCTATCCGGCGATGTTCGTCGGTACCGGCCTGTGGGATTCGCAGGTGCAGTACTGGGAGCCGGCCAAGTACGTCGCCCGTCTGCGCGACCTGAACACGAGCAAGAACACCATCGTGTTCCGTACCAACATGGAAGCCGGCCACGGCGGCAAATCCGGCCGTTTCCGCCAGTACCGCGAGCGTGCGGAAATGTACGCCTTCATGCTGGACCAGCTGGGCGTCGCGACGAAGTAACGGCGTCGTGCGGGAACAGGAAGAGCCGGGAAACCCCGGCTCTTTCCGTTTGCGGGTCGCGTGCCGGTCCGGGGCTTCAGCACGGGCACGTCATCGCCGATAACCCGGAGGAATCGGCGCAGTCGGGTGGTGGGTCATGGCAGGGTGGGGTGCGGTCGCAAGATCGGCGCGGATGGTATTCGCGCCGTCCATCTCCGATTTGGGGTACAAGGTCGCCGTGCACGACACGTCACCACCGCCGCGCGACCCGAACGACGCACGCCCGGTCCGCTTCCGTTGGGCCTGGTGGCTGCTGGCCTACGCCAGCCTCGGCATGGGCATTCTGGGCGTGTTCGTCCCCGGGCTGCCGACGACGGTCTTCATCCTGATCGCGGCCTACGCGGCGTCGCGCGGTTCGGAGCGCCTGCATCGCTACCTGGTCACCCATCCGCGCTTCGGCCCGATGATCCACGACTGGCATCTGCACCGCGCGGTCTCGCGGCGCGCCAAATGGGCGGCCACGTGGACGATGCTGGCCTGCGCGCTGATCCTGCTGGTCGTGATGTTGTGGACCGGCTCGCACCGCGGGTGGATGGTGGCGTTGCCGATCGCCTGCATGGCGGCCGTGGCCACCTGGCTGTGGCGTCGTCCGGAGCCGCCACGCGCAGGCTGAGCCGCCGCCGCATTCATCGGCCTGTGGCTATACTCGCGGCATGAACCGGAACGCCCGTCTTGTCCTCGCCGCCGCCTTGATGGCGGTCCTCTCCGCCTGCGGTGCCAAGGGCCCGCTGTTCATGCCGGAAAAGCCGGTCGAGGAGGCGCCGGTCGCGCCCGCCGACCGTACCCCGGCCGGCACCGACACGCTGCCGGCGGAGCCGCCGATCGATCCCGCCACGGTGCCCGCCACCGACGGGAATGGCTGATCCCTCGCACGCGCGGCTCGGGGCAATGCGCTTCACCAAGATGCACGGGGCCGGCAACGATTTCGTCGTGCTGGACCTGCGTGATGGCCTGCCGCCGCCGGACGCTGCCATGGCCGCGGCGCTGGCCGATCGCCACCGCGGCGTGGGCTGCGACCAGATCCTGACCATCGAGCCGCCGCGCAGCGCCGGTTCGGTCGCCGCCTACCGCATCTGGAATTCCGACGGGTCGCCGTCGCAGCAGTGCGGCAACGGTGCACGCTGCGTGGCCGCCTGGCTGGTGCGCGACGGCGCGGCGAAGGGCGATACGTTCGATGTCGACAGTCCGCTGGCCACGCACGCGGTCGAGCGGATCGGCGACGATCGCTATGCCATCGCCATGGGCGTCCCCGTGTTCGTGCCGGCCCGCATTCCCCTGCAAGGCTTCGAGCAGGTGCGGCTGGAGTACGACGCGGACGTGGACGAGGGCCTGCGCCTGCGCTTCGGCGCGGTATCGATGGGCAATCCGCACGCGGTCATCGAAGTGCCTTCCGTCGACGCGGCGCCGGTGCAGCACTACGGCCCGCTGCTGCAGCGCTCGCGGCATTTCCCGGAATCGGTCAACGTCGGTTTCGCCGAAGTCGTGGCGCGCGACCGTGTGCGCCTGCGGGTGTACGAGCGCGGCGTGGGCGAGACACTGGCCTGCGGAAGCGGCGCGTGTGCGGCGGCGGCGGTCCTGATCCGCCGCGACCGGGTCGACCGCGACGTGGCCATCGTGCTCCCGGGCGGAGAACTGCGCATCCGCTGGCCGGCCGACGACGCGCCGGTCATCATGTCCGGGCCGGCGGCATTCGTATTCGAAGGGGAATGGAAAGCATGAGCGAGACACTGGACAAACTGGCCGCCCACGACGTCGCGGCCTGGCTGCGGCGGCACCCGACCTTCCTGAAGCAGTTTCCGGACCTGGCATTGAGCATGGTGGTGCCGCGCGACGACGGCCCCACGGCGTCGCTGGCCAGCTACCAGCTGGAAGTGCTGCGCGACAAGAACCGCGAACTGTCCCGGCGTCTCAACGACCTGTTCGCCAACGCGCAGGAGAACGAGCGCCTGGCGGTGCGCACCCACCAGTTGGCGCTGACGCTGATGAAGCAGGGCACCGCCGCCGACACCGTGCGGGCGATGGCGGCGTCGCTGGCCGAGGACTTCAATGGCGACCGCGTCAGCATCGTGCTGCTGCAGCCGATCACCGGGCTGGAGGAGAGCGAGTGGCTGCAGGTCATTCCGGCCGACAACCCGCACATGGCGCCGTTCCGCGATTGCCTGCGCGATGGCGAGCCGATCTGCGGTCGCCTGCAGCCGGAAAAACACGTGCTGTTGTACGGGTCCCAGGCCGAGGAAGTGGCCTCGTCCGCGCTGTTGCCGCTGCCGGGCATCGGCCTGGTGGCGGTCGGCAGCCGCGACGGCAATCGTTTCTATCCCGGCATGGGTACGCTGTTCCTGCGCATGATGGGCGACACGCTGGTGACGGCATTGAAGCGGTTCGATGGCTGAGCGCGGGCTAACGCAAGGGCAACAAGGATTCCGGCATTCGCCGGAATGACGGATCACCGGCATGTACGCCGTCGCCGACTTCCTGGCCCATCTCGAGGTCGAACGCCGCGTCTCCGCGCATACGCTGGACGCCTACCGTCGTGACCTCATCGCGCTGACCGACTGGGCGCAGGCCCTGGGCATCGCGGATCTCGTCGAAGTGCAGCCGGAACAGCTGCGCGGCTTCGTCGCCAGCGAGCATCGGCGCGGCCTGTCGCCCAAGAGCCTGCAACGCCGCCTGTCGGCATGCCGCAGCTATTACCAGTGGCTGCTCAAGCACGGTCGTATCGCCGCCAGTCCTGCCGCGGCGCTGCGCGCGCCCAAGGCGCCGCGCAAGTTGCCGCAGGTGCTGGATGCGGACGAAGCCGTCAGGCTGGTCGAAGTCCCGACCGACGCGCCGCTGGGCAGGCGTGATCGCGCGCTGCTCGAACTCTTCTATTCCTCCGGCCTGCGCCTGAGCGAACTGTGCGCGCTGCGCTGGCGCGATCTGGACATGGCCGGCGGGATGGTCACGGTGCTGGGCAAGGGCAGCAAGGAACGCAAGGTGCCGGTCGGTTCGCATGCGCGCAACGCGCTGGTCGAGTGGCGGCAGGAAAGACCGGCGGCGAACGAGGCCTTCGTGTTCCCCGGTCGCGGCGACGGACCGATCTCGCAGCGCGCCGTGCAGATCCGCATCAAGCAGCTCGCGCAGCGGCAGGGTCTGTTCAAGCACGTCCATCCGCACATGCTGCGGCACAGTTTCGCCAGCCACATCCTGGAATCGTCCGGCGACCTGCGCGGCGTGCAGGAACTGCTCGGCCACGCCGACATCGCCACCACCCAGATCTATACGCACCTGGACTTCCAGCATCTGGCCAAGGTGTACGACGCGGCGCATCCAAGAGCGAAGCGGAAGAAGGGCTGAATCGTCCCGCCGAAAGTCATGCTTGAACCGGGCGTCGGTGTCCCCACCTCAGGGAGAACACCCCGGAGGCCTCCATGGACCCCAGCCAGAATCCCCACGTCTTCCACGCCACCACCATCCTGTCCGTGCGCCGCAACGGCCGTGTCGCCGTCGCCGGCGATGGCCAGGTGACGCTGGGCCACACGGTGATGAAAGGCAACGCCCGCAAGGTGCGCCGGCTCGGCCGCGACGGCCAGGTGCTGGCGGGCTTCGCCGGCGCCGCGGCCGATGCGTTCACGCTGTTCGAACTGTTCGAGGCCAAGCTGGAGAAGCATGGCCAGCTGACGCGCGCAGCCGTCGAACTCGCGAAGGACTGGCGCACCGAGCGTCGCCTGGGCAAGCTCGAAGCGCTGCTCGCGGTCGCCGACAAGGAAACCTCGCTGATCATCAGCGGCACCGGCGACGTCATCGAGCCGGAGGACGGCATCATCGCGATCGGCTCCGGCGGTTCCTACGCCCTGTCCGCCGCGCGCGCGCTGCTCGCGCATACCGAGCTGGACGCGAAGTCGATCGCGGTCGAGTCGCTGAACATCGCCGGCGACATCTGCATCTACACCAACCGCAACGTGGTGGTCGAAGAGCTCTGAAGCTCCGATCGCCGTTCCGTTCCGGCCATCACGGTCGGGGCTGAAGCCCCTCCTACAGAACACTCCCCATGACCGAAAACACCTCCTCCACCATGACCCCGCGCGAGATCGTGCAGGAACTCGACCGCCATATCGTCGGCCAGCAGGCCGCCAAGCGCGCCGTCGCCATCGCGTTGCGCAACCGCTGGCGACGCATGCAGCTCGACGACGGCCTGCGCAACGAAGTCATGCCGAAGAACATCCTGCTGATCGGCCCCACCGGCGTCGGCAAGACCGAGATCGCGCGCCGCCTGGCGACGCTGGCCAACGCGCCGTTCGTCAAAGTCGAAGCCACGCGTTTCACCGAGGTCGGCTACGTGGGCAAGGACGTCGAGCAGATCGTCCGCGACCTCGCCGACACCGCGGTGAAGATGTACCGCGAGCAGGCCAAGGCGCGGATGCGGACCCAGGCCGAGGAGCGTGCCGAGGACCGCATCCTGGATGCGCTGCTGCCGCGACGCGACGCCGCGGGCGGCAACGCCTTCGGTTTCGGCGCCACGACGACGGTCGACATCGGCGCGGAACCCTCGTCGAAGGAATCGGAGACCCGGCAAAAGCTGCGTCGCCAGCTGCGCAACGGCGACCTGGACGACCGCGAGATCGAGCTGGAATTGGCCGCCAACGTCGGCGTCGACATCATGACGCCGCCCGGCATGGAAGAGATGGGCCAGCAGCTGCGGCAGATGTTCTCCAATCTCGGTGGCCAGAAGACCCACAAGCGCACCGTGACCATCAAGGCCGCACGTCCGCAGCTGATCGAAGAGGAAGCCGCCAAGCTGGTCAACGAGGACGACATCCGCGCCGCCGCCATCGAGGCCTGCGAACAGCACGGCATCGTCTTCATCGACGAAATCGACAAGGTCGCCAAGCGCAGCGGCAACATGAGCGGCGCCGATGTCAGCCGCGAAGGCGTGCAGCGCGACCTGCTGCCGCTGGTCGAGGGCAGCAACGTATCGACCAAGTACGGTACGGTGAAGACCGACCACATCCTGTTCATTGCCTCGGGTGCGTTCCACCTGGCCAAGCCGAGCGACCTGATTCCCGAGCTGCAGGGCCGCTTCCCGATCCGCGTCGAGCTGTCGGCGTTGAGCAAGGAGGATTTCATCCGCATCCTGACCGAGCCCAAGGCCGCGCTGACCAGGCAGTACGTGGAACTGATGAAGACCGAGGGCGTGGCGTTGCGCTTCACCGACGACGCCGTGGACCGTCTTGCCGAGATCGCCGCGCTCGTCAACGAGCGGCAGGAGAACATCGGTGCGCGCCGCCTGCACACCGTGCTCGAGCGCCTGCTGGATACGCTGAGCTACGAGGCGCCGGACCGCGACGGCCAGAACATCACCATCGACCGTGCGTATGTCGATGCACACCTCGGTGAGCTGGCGCAGGATCCGGACCTGAGCCGCTATATCCTGTAATCGCGACTGCGTGGGGCGGAGCTCGCTCCGCTGCTGTCGCGTGCGTGCCGCGGAATGCGGCCTGCTGTGTGCGGAGTCGAGCGAGCTCGACGCTACGGCTTCGCGGGGATGCGGACGCAGGGCGTCGGTTACAATCACGCCTCCCTTCGTACGACGTCCCCCTTCTTGATGAGCACGCTGCCGCCCTGCCCGCAATGCGGATCCGAGTACACCTACGAGGATGGCACGCAGCTGACGTGCCCGGAGTGCGGCCATGAATGGTCGCTCGAGGCGTCCACGGCCGGCGATGACGAACGCGTCATCAAGGACGCCAACGGCAACCTGCTGCAGGATGGCGACACGGTCACCGTCATCAAGGACCTGAAGGTCAAGGGGTCGTCGCTGGTGGTGAAGGTCGGCACCAAGGTCAAGAACATCCGCCTGGTCGACGGCGACCACGACATCGACTGCAAGATCGACGGCATCGGTGCGATGAAGCTGAAGTCGGAGTTCGTGCGCAAGGCCTGACCTCCAACCCCGCCGGACAAGGAGCGACCGCATGGCAACGAGTGTCGAAGTCCCGCAGGACGGACAGGGGCGCACCGTCATGGTGGTCGGGGGCGGAGGGTTCATCGGGGGCTATCTGGTCGCGGCGCTCCGCCGTCATGGCTGGCGGGTCGTGCTCGCGGTACGCCCGCGCGCGCGCCTGCGCGAGGACGAACGCGCCTGCGACCTGAGGAAGATGCTGCGCGCGGAGGACTGGATGCCGCTGCTGGGTGGTGTGGATGCGGTCGTCAACGCTGCCGGCATCCTGCGCGAGGAGAAGGGACAGACGTTCGAGGCGATCCACGTCGCTGCTCCGCTCGCGCTGGCGCAGGCCTGCGTGGTGTCCGGCGTGACGCGCTTCGTGCAGGTGTCGGCGCTCGGGCGCTCGGACGACGGACCTTTCATCGCGAGCAAGCATCGCTTCGACGAACGCCTGTCCGACCTGCCGCTGTCGTCCGTCGTGCTGCGTCCCTCGGTGGTCTATTCGGTCAGCGGTTCGTACGGCGGCACCTCGCTGCTGCGCGCGCTGGCGGGATTCCCCGGCATGCAGTGGCTGCCCGGCGATGGGCGCTGGCAGGTGCAGCCGCTGGCAGCGGAGGATCTGGGAGAACTGGTGGCGCGTGCGGCGGCCGGCACGATGACAGGAACGTACGACATCGGTGGACCCACGCCGCTGTCGCTGCGTGACTACCAGACCCAATGGCGGCGCTGGCTGCGGATTCCCGGTGAGCGCATCGTCGCCGTGCCGGAGGTCTGCGTGTCGCTGGCGGTGTCGGTGATGGAGCGCCTGGGACGCGGTCCGGTCGGGCGCACGATGTGGCGCATGCTCCAGCGCGGCAACACCACCGCAGCGGATGCGGCCGATCGCCTGCAGGCGGACTTCGGCCTGAGGCCGCGCGCGCTGTCCGAGGCGCTGCACCAGGCGCCCAGCCAGGTGCAGGACCGCTGGCAGGCACAGCTCTATTTCCTCGCGCCCGCGCTGCGGTGGGTCGTGGTGGCCTTGTGGCTGCTGTCGGCGTGGGCGGGTTTCGTCACTCCTGCGGCGGATATCCTGCGCCTGTCCGCAGGCACGCCGCTGGACACGGTGCAGCCCGTGCTGCTTGCACGCGCGGGCGGCGCGGTCGACCTGCTGCTCGGCCTGTGGCTGGCGTCGGGTTGGCGGCCGCGCGCCGCCATAAGCGCGATGCTCGCGCTGGTGCTGACCTACACGCTGCTGCTCGGCGGACTGGCGCCGGCGGTGTGGTGGGATCCCTTGGGCGGGCTGGCGAAGAACCTGGTGCTGCTGCCGGCACTCGCGGTGCTGTGGGTGCTGACGGAGCGACGCTGATGACCTACCTCTGGGTGAAGTGGATCCACATCCTCGCCTCCACGCTGCTGTTCGGTACGGGGTTGGGCATCGCCTTCTTCATGTGGATCGCCCATCTTCGCGGCGATGCGCGCGTGATCGCATCGACGGCTCGCACGGTCGTCATCGCCGATGCCTGCTTCACCGCGCCAGCCGTCGTGGTGCAGTTGGCCAGCGGCCTTTGGCTGACGCATCTGCTCGGCCTGCCGTTGGACGTGTTCTGGGTGAAGACGGCGCTGCTGCTGTTCTTCGTGATCGGCGCCTGCTGGTTGCCCGTGCTGTGGTTGCAGGTCCGCGCTCGTGATCTGGCGTTGCGCGCTGTCACCGAAGGGACGCCGCTACCGCCGGCCTACCATCGCGCCATGCGCTGGTGGTTCTGGCTGGGCTGGCCGGCCTTCATCAGTGTCATCGCCATCTTCTGGCTGATGGTGATGAAGCCTTCATGAGAGGATCCGGCGGCATCAGTCCTCGCCGATGTCCTCGTTCCACACCTCGGGATGGGCGCGGATGTAGCCACCGAGCAGGTCGATGCATTCCTGGCTCTGCAGGTCGATGACGTTGACGCCGGATTCGCGCAGCCACCCGATGCCGCCCTGGAAGGTCACCGATTCGCCGACCACCACGGTACCGATGTTGAACTGGCGCACCAGGCCGCTGCAGTACCAGCACGGCGCCAGCGTGGTGACCATGATCGTGTCGCGGTAGCGGCGCTGGCGCCCGGCCTTGCGGAAGGCATCGGTTTCGCCATGCACGGAGGGATCGCTTTCCTGCACGCGCCGGTTGTGACCGCAGCCGAGCAGGCGTCCGTCCTGGTGGTAAAGCGCCGCGCCGATCGGGATGCCGCCTTCGGCCAGGCCGAGGCGCGCTTCGGCGATGGCGGTTTCGAGCAGGGCGCGGTAATCGGGGGTGGTGATCATGAGGAGCGGAGACCGGCGGTCGGGAAAGGCCGGAGATGATACTGGCAGAGAATGTGATGCCACGCACGGCGGCTATGGCGCGCACTCGTTAGAACGGACGGCGTGGTGCGCGATGTGCATCGGGGATCGAGGGAGCCGGGGATCATGAAGAGGGACGTCGAGGCCATGCCGCGCGCTGTGCGGGTTCTGGCGCTGCTGGGTGCCGTCTGCGGACTGTCGTTCGCGACCGCGCTGCGCGCCCAGGCGATAGAGCAGGGCCTGCTGCAGCTGGAATGGGGCGATCCGCCGCGTGTCGTGCCCGGCCAGCCGCGCCTCGCACCCCGTTTCAATGCATCGCTGCTCAAGGACGATGGAAGCCGCATCGCCCTCGATCCGGTGCAGGCCAGGCTCGCGGCGGGCGACCTGTACGTGCTGGCCAACCGTCGCGTGGCGGTGGCCTTCGCAGCGCAGGGGCGGGTGATGTCCTCCTCGCCCGCCATCGAGGCCATCGTACCGGTCGAGCGCGTTACCTCGTCCGCGCAGGTGCACGCCGCGAACGCGCGGGTCATGGCGGCGGCGCCGGTCAGCGGCACCACCCGCTGGGTGACCCTGATGTGCAAGTTCAACGACATCGTGGACGAACAGAGGGACCAGGCGTTCTTCCAGGCCCAGTACGGCGAAGGCGTCGGGCAGCTCGGCCACTACTGGCGCGAAGTGTCCTACAACAAGATCAACCTGGCCGGCAGTACCGCGCACGGCTGGTACACGCTGCCGAGCCCGCGCTCGACCTACGTGACCAAGGTGGATGGCAAGGACAAGGCGGATCTCAACAAGCTGTTCACGGATTGCGCGTCCGCGACGCCGGACACGCTCGACCTCAATGGTCCCGTGGGCATCAACATGATGTTCAACGGCGATCTCGACGGCTTCGCCTGGGGCGGGCAGAGTTGCGCCACGGTGCGCGGTGCGCGGCTGTGCAAGCGCGTTACCTGGAATCCGCCGTGGTCGTTCCGCAACCTCGCCCCGCTGGCGCACGAAATGGGGCACGGCTATGGCCTGCCGCATTCGGACAACTCCGACGGCGACAGCGACACCTACGACAATCCGTGGGACGTGATGAGCGACGCGTGGTCCAATGCGGTGAGCGATGCCACCTATGGCGCGCGTCCCAAGCACATCAACATCTTCCAGCGGCATCGCCTGAGCTGGGTGGATGCGCCGCGCCAGCAGGTCCTGGTGCTCGGCGATTTGGCCACGCGCGACGTGGCGCTGGACTACGCGCACCTTGCGGGTTCGGCCAATGTGCAGATGCTGGTGCTGTCGCTGTCTCCGCAGCCGGATCCCTATGCGACCCTCGTGTACACGCTGGAGGCGCGCAAGCGCGAGGGCACCTATGAAGGCAACCTCGCCGGCAATGCGGTGATCATCCACAAGGTGGAGCGCTCGGGCACGGCCTACAGCATCGATGCCAGCGTGCCTCCCGCGGACGTGTCCAACAACGAAGGCTCGATGTTCAAGGTGGGCGAGCGCTGGGTGACGCCCGAAGGCTCGCATGCCGTCACGATCAAGTCGCAGACGGCGACGGGCTTCGTGCTGACCGTGGGGCCGCCGCGGGTCATGAGCAGCCCGTTGCCTGCGCGCCTGAAGCCGGATGCGGTGGCGCCTTCCGCGCCCGCGCGGCCTGCGGTTGCACCCGCGGCCACGGAGGCGCGCACGCGCGCGCCGGCGGGCGCACGATGCGGCATCGATGGCGCGCGTGCGCGCGACGCCCTGTGCGCGATCCGCGAGCGCTGAGTGTAGGTAACGTCCCTACACGCCCGGTGCGCGCCCCGACATCGTGTAAGTACGCGCTGTCAGGACGGAAAACGACGATGTTCGCCCTCGATTCCTGACGCGCATCGCAGTTCGGGACATCGGGCGCCATTTCCGGGAGAAGCCCCTCAAGACCTCACTCCTGCTGCCGACACCCCGGCCATGGCGGCGTCATCTCGACCCGCTCATCGTGAATGGGGTCGCGCGTGGTCAAACACCGATCAGCCGACATGCGATGCGAGGGCGTTCGGGCGCTCCTGCTCGCGGGAATGTCGGTCATGGCATGCATCCTTCCGAGTCTTCCGCTTCGCGCGGAGACGGTGATGCAGGGAACGTTGCAATTGCAGTGGGCGGATCCGCCACGCGCGCAGCAACGCCTTGCGCAGGGAACGCCGCAGTTGGATGCGTGGCTGGACATGGGCCCGGGAAAGCGCATCGCGCTGGACGTGGCGCAGGCGCAACGCGCGGCAGGTGATCTGTATGCGCTGGCCAATCGCCGTGTCGCGGTTTCGTACGAGACGCGCGCGAACATCGCCGCCACATCGTCGAAGGTGATGTCCGCCAGCGCGGCCACGCCATCGATCAGCACCATCGTGCCCACCGACACGTTGCCGGCGCGTGCGCTCGCGACGGGTGCGGACGGGCGCGTGATGGCGGCGGCGCCCGTGCTCGGGGCGACGCGCTGGATCACGCTGATGTGCAGGTTCGCGGACATCGCGACGGAGCAGAAGCCGCGCAGCTACTTCCAGGCACAGTACGGCAATGCGCCGGGTCAGCTGGGCCACTACTGGTCCGAAGTGTCCTACGGCCAGATCAATCTCGCCGGCAGTTCGGCGCACGGGTGGTACGCCTTGCCGAAGCCGCGGTCCGCCTACCTGGCCGACGTCAACGGCAAGCAGAAGGCGCAGCTGTCGGAGTTGTTCGCCGACTGCGCGGCGGCCGCCGACGCCGATGTGGATTTCGCCGGCATCCAGGGCGTCAACCTGATGTTCAACGGCGAACTGGACGGCAATGCGTGGGGCGGCGGTGCGTGCACCACGCTGGATGGCGTCTACACCTGCACGCGCGTGACGTGGAGCCCGCCCTGGTCGTTCGCCAACCTCGCGCCGCTGGCACACGAGATGGGGCACGGCTACGGCCTGCCGCACTCCAACAACTCCGACGGCGACAGCGATACGTACGACAACCCGTGGGATGTCATGAGCGATGCATGGCGCAATGCCACCACGGACGCCACGTACGGGCTGCTGCCGAAGCATCCCAACATGTACCAGCGCGAGCGCCTGGGTTGGTTGCCCGCATCGCGGAAGCGCGTCATCGCTGCCGACAACCGGGAGACGCTCGAGTTCGTCCTGGACGCGGGCAGCGTGCTGAAGACGGGCAATACCCAGCTCGTGGTGCTCGCCCTGCCGGCACAGCCCGACCCCTACAGGACGGTGATCTACACGCTGGAGGCGCGCCGCCGCACCGGCACGTACGAGTCGAATCTCGCTGGCGACGCCGTCATCATCCACAAGCTGGAAGACTACGGCATCGCCTACAGCGTCGACCGCGACACGCCGCCCGCCACTGTCTCCAGCAACGAAGGGTCGATGCTCAAGGTCGGTGGCCGATGGAACACGCCCGACGGGCTGCATTGGGTCCAGGTGGTTTCCGCGACGGCGGACGGTTTCGTGGTTCGCGTCGGTCCTCGGCCGCGCTCGATGAGTTCGCCCGCGCCCGTGCTCGAGCGGCCGGCCACCGTAGCGTCGTCGTCTCCTGCCATGCCGGCTTCGACGGCACCGTCTGCACCTGTGGTTCGACCGTCGGCGCCACGCCGGCGCGGCTGCGACTTGCTGCCCTCGCTGTTGCGGGTGGCGCCGGTGTGCGCGCTGCTCGAACGGTGAGTGCGATGTCGACGGCGCGCAGGTCGCGACTGTCGATGTAATCGCATTCACGTGTGACAGGACGCGGCGCGGCGGACAACACTGCATTCGTATTCGTCGTGGCGGAATGCGCAATGCAGCGCAGGCGAACACGGACGCGCATTCCAGAATCGGAATGCCGTCGCCGGAAGTGCGGATTCGCTTGCCGCATTCGATGCTGCTTGGCGATGTCCCGAGTAGTCGCGCGTCGCTGCGCGCACTCGGAGCACATCATGGGTTCGAAGAAGGGGATCGCACGGCGTGCGGCCATGCGGGCCGTCGTGTGGCTGACGTGCCTGTCCGCTGGCGTCGCGACAACCGCCGATGCGCACGCCGACGAGATCGTGCAGGGCGTGCTTCAGCTGCGATGGGGCGATGCGCCGCGCACGCCGCAAGGACATGCGCCGGCGCCATCCCAGTTCGAGGCATGGCTGGACGCGGGACCGGGCCGCCGTTATCGCCTGGATGTGGCGCAGGCGAAGCGCGCGGCGGGCGACCTGTATGCGCTGTCGAACCGCCGTGTGGCCGTGTCCTATGCTGTGCGCCCCGACGTCGTGTCCGGCGGCGGCAAGGTGATGTCCGCCGCCGCTGCCGTGCCAGCGATCAGCGCCATCGTGCCGGCCGACCGCGTGCCGCAACGCGCGGTGGCGGCGGAAGCGGATGGCCGCGTGATGGCGGCGGCGCCGATGGTGGGCAGCACGCGCTGGGTCACGCTGATGTGCAAGTTCGCCGACGTCGCGGCCGAACAGAAGCCCCGCGCCTACTTCCAGTCCCAGTACGGCAACGCGCCCGGCCAGCTCGGTCATTACTGGTCCGAGGTGTCCTACGGCGCGATCGATCTGGAAGGCAGCAGTGCGCACGGCTGGTATGTGCTGCCGAAGCCGAGATCCGCCTATGTCAGCGTGGTCAACGGCCGGCAGAAGGCGGACCTGTCGCAGCTGTTCGCCGACTGCACCGCACAGGCCCATGCCGAGGTCGCGTTCGCCGGCCTGCAGGGCGTCAACCTGATGTTCAATGCCGAACTCGATGGCAGCGCCTGGGGTGGCGGCGCCTGCGCCATGCTCGACGGCGCGTACACGTGCACGCGCGCGACGTGGAACCCGCCCTGGTCGTTCGCCAACCTGGCGCCGCTCGCGCACGAGATGGGGCACGGCTACGGTCTGCCGCATTCGGACAACTCCGACGGCGACAGCGACACCTACGACAATCCCTGGGATCTCATGAGCGATGCCTGGCGCAGGGCGACGACGGACGCCACCTACGGCCTGTTGCCCAAGCATCTGAACATGTACCAGCGCGAACGACTGGGCTGGGTAACCGCCGACCGCAAGCGCACGGTCAAGGCGGACAATCGCGACAGCCATGAGATCGCGCTGGATGTCGCCGGCCTGCAGGACAGCGCGGACGCCCAACTGGTGGTGTTGGCCATGCCTGCGCAACCCGATCCTTACAGGACAGTGATCTATACGCTGGAGGCGCGGCGTCGCCACGGCGTCTACGAGTCCGCGCTGGCCGGCGACGCGGTGATCATCCATCGGGTCGAGGATTACGGGATCGCCCGCAGTGTGGATGCCGACGTGCCGGTGGCCGACGTCTCGTCGAACGAGGGGTCGATGCTGAAGATCGGGGAACAGTGGAGCACGCCAGACGGTCGGCATTCGGTGGAGGTGGTCGCCGAGACGGCGAGGGGTTTCATCATCCGGGTCGGGCCACGCCCGCGTGCGATGAGTGGGCCGGCGCCTGCGCTGGTGAGCAACCATGCGGTGCAGCAGGCCGGCGTGGCCGCGGGATCGTCGTCGGCACAGGTTTCGGTCGTCGCGCAGGCCGCCTTGCCGTCGCGGGTGTTGCCGCGCGGTTGCCGATCCCTGCCGCGTGCGCTGCGCTTGCCGTGGGTGTGCGCGCTGCTGGCGCACTGAGCGGCCGGAGAAGCGGAAACCTCTTGGCGAAACATGCGCTATGTCGCGGAATCGCGGCGCGGAGGCCTTTCTTCCTGCCGCCGGTTTCCGCCTTCCGCGCCTGTTCGCGATAAGTCCTGTGTCGTGTGATGTCACGACGGGGAGGAAGACGTGGGATCACAGCTGGAGTCGGGGAAACGCGCTGTCGGATGGCAGTCACGGTTGTGCGCCCTCGTGGTGGCGTGCGCCGGCCCGCTGCCGCAGGCCTGGGCAGGCGACATCGTGCAGGGCACGCTGCAACTGCGCTGGGGCGATGCGCGTGCCGCGCCGACGGGCCGTGCTTCCGTCCCGGCGTTGACCGAAGCGTGGCTGGAACGGGCGCCGGGTGTGCGCTCCCGGCTGGACGTCGCCGAGGCGCAGCGTGCGGCGGGCGATCTTGCCGCCTTGTCGAACCGGCACGTGGCCGTGTCGTACGTATCGCGCAATGGCGTTGGCACGGCGCTCGCCATCGAGACCATCGTGCCGGTCGGCCAGCTGCCACGACGCGCCCTCGCGCAGGAAGCCGGTGGCCGCATCGCGATGGCGGCTCCGGTGAGCGGCGGCAGTCGCTGGGTCACGCTGATGTGCAGGTTCTCCGATGTGATGACGGAGCCGAAGTCGCGGGCGTTCTTCCAGGCCCAGTACGGCGATGCGCCGGGACAGCTGGGTCACTACTGGTCGGAAGTCTCCTACGGCGCCATCAACCTGGCCGGAAGCACCGCGTATGGCTGGTACGCATTGCCGGCGCCGCGCGCCGCCTACATTGCCGACGTCGTCGGCAGGCCGCGGGCGGACCTGTCGCGGCTGTTCAGCGACTGCACCGCACAGGCGGAAGCGGACGTCGACTTCCGCAACGTGCAGGGCATCAACCTGGTGTTCAACGGCGAACTCGATGGCCGGGCCTGGGGTGGAGGCGCCTGCGGTCTGCTGGAAGGCGTGCAGGCCTGCACGCGCGCGACCTGGAGCCCGCCGTGGGCCTCGGACAACGTGGCCAGCCTGGCGCATGAAATGGGCCACGGCTACGGATTGCCGCACTCGGACAATTCCGACGGCGACACCGATACGCACGACAACCCCTGGGACCTGATGAGCGATGCCTGGCGCCGTGCCGCCAGCGATCCCGTGTTGGGTCTGCTGCCCAAGCACCTGAACATGCAGCAGCGCGATCGCCTGGGCTGGGTGGCTCCCGCTCGCAAGCGGGTGGTGCAGGCCGACAACGAGACGGTCCACGAGATCGTGCTGGATGCGGGCAGCATCCTCGCCTCGGGCCACGTGCAGCTGGTGGTGCTGGCCGGTGCGGCGCAACCCGATCCCTACCAGACCGTGTCCTACACGCTCGAGGCGCGACGCCGCAGCGGCACCTACGAGTCGCACCTCGCAGGCGATGCGGTGATCGTGCACCGGGTGGCTGGCAATGGCGTGGCCTACAGCATCGACACGGATACGCCGCCCGCGGACCTGGCGGACAACGAGGGTTCGATGTTGCGGGTCGGCGAGCACTGGAGTACGCCCGATGGCAGGCACTGGGTGTCGGTCGTCGCGTCGACATCGACCGGTTTCCATCTGCGGGTTGGACCGCGTCCGCGGGTGATGAGTACCCCGGCGCCCCCACTGGAGCGCGTGGCGGCTGGCATGCCTGTCTCTGCGGGGGCGGCAGTCGTCGGCGATGCGCCCTTGCGCCGGTCGCTCCATGGCCGGCCTGTCTGGGGCCTGCCGGCGCGGCGATGGCGGGCGCCGGCGGCCTGTGCGCTGTTCGCGCGGTGAACGGACCCCGGCCGGCGGGTAATGCGATAATCCGGCCATGAGCGAATCCCCCTACGAGCGCGGTACCACCCATTTCGGCTTCCGCGACGTCGCCGCCAAGGACAAGCAGAAGCTGGTCGGCGAGGTCTTCACCTCCGTCGCCGGCAAATACGACCTGATGAACGACCTGATGAGCCTCGGCATCCATCGGGTCTGGAAGCGCTACTTCGTCGGCACCTGCCAAGTGAAGCGCGGCGACCGCGTGCTCGACCTGGCCGGCGGCACCGGCGATATCGCGGCCCTGCTCAAGGATCGTGTGGGCGATACCGGCCAGATCGTGCTGGGGGACATCAATGCCGGCATGCTGTCGGTCGGCCGCGACCGCATGACCGATCGTGGCGTGGTGCAAGGGCTCGAGTACGTGCAGTGCAACGCCGAGGCGCTGCCGTTCCCGGATGCGAGCTTCGACCTGGTGACTATCGCCTTCGGCCTGCGCAATGTCACCGACAAGGAAGCCGCCTTGCGCGACATGTACCGCGTGCTGAAGGTCGGCGGGCAGGCGCGCGTGCTGGAGTTCTCCGAAGTGACCGTCGACTGGTTCAAGCCGGTCTACGATTTCCACTCGTTCAAGGTGCTGCCGAGGCTGGGCCAGCTGTTCGCGCAGGATGCCGGCAGCTACCAGTACCTGGCCGAGAGCATCCGCAAGCACCCGCCGCAGGCCGAGCTGCAGGGCATGATGGACGCGGCCGGCTTCGCGCGGACCAGCTTCAAGAACCTGTCTGCCGGCATCGTCGCGATCCACACCGGCTACAAGGTCTGAGGGCGGCCGGGCCCCGGCGCGGTAAACTGGGCGCTTCCCCCGTAGCGCTGGAAGTCCCTGATGCGTTCTCTGGCTTTGCTGTTGTCCTGCGCCGCCGTACTGGCGGCCGGTTGTTCCAAGGAACCCGAACCCGCTCCCGTGGCCGCCCCGCCCAAGCCCGCCGTCGAGACGCCCGTCGACCGTGACGAGCACTCCTATGCCGAACCGCAGAAGGTCGCCATCGACGACCTGGCGCTGGACATCGCGGTCGATTTCGACGCCAAGACCATCGGCGGCACGGCGACCTACACGCTGGACTGGAAGGACAAGGCCGCCACCCAGCTGGTGCTGGACACGCGCGACCTGACGATCTCGAAGGTGGAAGGCGAGGCCAACGGCGCCTGGGCGCCGCTGCAGTACGCGCTGGCGCCGAAGGACGCCGTGCTCGGCAGCAAGCTGACCATCGAGACGCCCGCGCGCAACGCCAAGGTCCGGGTCGCCTACACCAGCTCGCCCGAGGCTTCGGGCCTGCAGTGGCTGACGCCGGAAATGACCGAAGGCAAGCGGCTGCCCTTCATGTTCAGCCAGTCCCAGCAGATCCACGCGCGCAGCTGGGTGCCGCTGCAGGACACGCCGCAGGTGCGCTACACCTACAGCGCGCACGTGACCTCGCGCCCGGACGTGATGGTGCTGATGAGCGCCGACAACGACCCGGCCGCCGCGCGCGATGGCGACTACAGCTTCAAGATGCCGCAGAAGATCCCGTCCTACCTGATGGCGATCGCCGCCGGCGATCTGGTGTTCAAGCCGATCTCCGCGCGCAGCGGCGTGTGGGCCGAGCCGGCGATGGTCGACAGGGCCACCAAGGAATTCGAAGACACCGAGAAGATGATCGCCGCCACCGAGCAGCTGTACGGCCCCTACCGCTGGGACCGCTACGACATGCTGGTGCTGCCGCCGTCGTTCCCGTACGGCGGCATGGAGAATCCGCGCCTGAGCTTCATCACGCCGACCGTCATCGTCGGCGACAAGACCCTGGTCTCGCTGATCGCGCATGAACTGGCGCACAGCTGGTCGGGCAACCTGGTGACCTTCTCCAGCGCCAAGCACGGCTGGTTGAACGAGGGCTTCACCAGCTACGTGGAGAACCGCATCGTCGAGGCGCTGTACGGCAAGGAAACGGCGAGCATGGAATATGCCATCGCCCGCAACGGCCTGAAGAAGGAAATCGGCACCATGCCGGAGGCGACGCAGTCGCTGGCGGTCAAGCCGGGCACGCAGCTGGACGCCGACGATGCGCTCAGCGCCGTCTCGTACGACAAGGGCGCGTGGTTCCTGCAGTTCCTGGAAGAGCGCTTCGGCCGGCAGGAGTTCGACGCTTTCCTGCGCGGCTACTTCGACCACTTCGCGTTCCAGAGCATCACCACCGAGCAGTTCCTCGACTACGCGAAGAAGAACCTGTTCGACAAGCATCCCAACCTGGTCAGCGACGCCGAGATCCAGGACTGGGTGTACGGCACGGGCATTCCGGCCAATGCGCCGCAGGTGCAGTCGCGCGCCTTCTCCAACACCGATACGGCGCGCATCGCCTGGCAGGGCAGCGGCCAGCTGCCGAATCCGCAGCTGACCGATGCCTGGGTGACCCAGCAGTGGGTGCACTTCCTCGAGGGCATGGGCGAGAAACTGACCGTCGAGCAGCTGAAGCAGTTGGATGACGCGTACCACTTCACCGGCACCGCCAACGGCGAGATCGCGATGCGCTGGTATCCGCTGACCATCCGCAGCGGCTACGTGGACGCGCGCCCGGAAATCGCCAAGTTCATCGAGCGCGTCGGCCGTCGCAAGCTGATCATGCCGATCTACGAGGAACTGGTGAAGACGCCGGAAGGGCTGGCGCTGGCGAAGGAAAGCTTCGCGCGGGCCAAGCCGGGCTATCACCCGATCACGACCGGCTCGGTCGAAGCGTTGCTGGCGAAGGCGTCGGCAAGCCCGTAACGCATGGCGTTGCGCATGATCCGCACACGGACGGTCGCCCTGCTGGCGGCCGTTCTTGTTTGCGCGCTGGCGGTGTGGATCTGGCGCGACCCGATGGCGCCGCTGCGCAGTGGACTGGCGCTGCAGGGCTGGTGGATCGACCTGTCGGCGCGGCAGGTGGAGGCGGGCGGCCACCGCTGGGTCTACGAAGAACACGAAGCGAACGCTCCCGATGCGCCGACCGTGGTCATGGTGCACGGGTTCACCGGCGGCAAGGAGAACTGGTATCCGCTCGCGACCCGCCTGCGCGACCGCTATCGGCTGGTGATCCCGGACTTGCCCGGTTGGGGCGAGAGCCAGCGCATCGCGGGTGCGGACTACGGCTTCAGGGCCCAGGCCGCGCGGCTGGCGGATTTCCTGCGCGCGGTCCGCCGCGATGGCAGCCCCGTCGTGCTGCTGGGGCATTCGATGGGCGGCGGCATCGTGGCGGTCGCGGCGGCCGACCACCCGGAGCTGGTCGCGCGCGTCGCGCTGATCGATGCGGCGGGCGTGCGGTTCGCCGACAACGCCTTCGGCCTGGAAGTGCTGGCAGGACGGAATCCGTTCGCGGTCTACGACGCGGCGTCGCTGCAGCGCTACCTCGATACCGTCTTCCACGACCGCGCCGCACAGCCCGCGATTCCGTGGCCGGCGTCGAAGGCGGTGATCGACTGGCGCATTGCGCAGGCGCCGTTCGAACAGCAGGTGCTGGACCGCATCGGCCGCAGCGACGAGCGTTTCCTGCCCGGCGAGAGGGCCGCGTCGATCCGTCAGCCCGCGCTGCTGCTGTGGTGCAGGCAGGACCGCGTGATCGATCCCAGCGCGATGGCGCTGTATGCCGCGAAGATGCCGCGGGCGATCCAGGTTTCACTGGACGGTTGCGGCCACATGTCCATCATGGAAAAACCCGACGAGGTGGCGGCTGCGGTCGCCCGGCTGATCCAGCAAGGAAAACCCCGATGACGATGAAGAACGCAATGCAGCCTCTCCTGTTCGCGATCGCCTGCGCGCTGGCGCTCCCCGCGTGCGGCGACCGCGAAGCCGAACGTGCCGCCGCCGCCGCGGCGCAGGCGGCCGCCGTCGAGCAGCAGGCCGATGAACTGGCGAAGAAGTACGACAGCGCGGTCGCGTCCGGCGACTGGGACATGGCCCGTATCCATGGCGTCGCGCTGCTCGACCAGTATCCGCAGAGCGCGGCGGCCACGCGCATCGGGCCGTCGCTGGAAGAGGTGCAGGGCAAGGCCGAGGCCGCGCGCGATGCGCGTCGGATGGCTGCGCTGTGGGCGTATGCGCAGGTCGCCGCCGACGGCGGCATCCAGCGCTCGGCGATGATCTACAGCAAGGAGCCGGTGGACGTCGATGGCAGTGGCGCCAAGCCGGTGCAACTGGTGTTCCGCGACCATCCCACCTGGAAGCGCAGCAGCTACCTCGTCCTGCAGGCGAGCGATTTCGCCAGGGCCTGCTACAGCCGTTGCCAGGTGACCGTGGTGGCGGACGCCGCCGCGCCCAAGCGCATGGCCGCGCATCGCCCGGACACCGACGAAGCCACCGCGATGTTCATCGACGACAACAACGCCCTGTGGCGCCTCGTGCGCAAGACGAAGGAACTGGAGATCGAGTTCCTGGCGAAGGACGGCAGCCCGCGCAAGGCCGTGTTCGAGACCGGTGGCCTGGACGGCAGCCAGATGCCGGGATGGGACTGACGCCGATGGCGGCTGCTGTGCCGGCACTGGCGGACCTGCGCCACTGGGTATTCGACCTGGACGGCACGCTGACGGAAGCGGTGCACGACTTCGCGCTGATCCGTCGTGCGCTCGAGGTGCCGGCCGAGGCGGACATCCTGGGCCATCTGGCCGCACTGCCCGCGGACCAGGCGCTGGAGACGCACGCGTGGCTGATGCGGCACGAGCGCGCGCTGGCCGAAGCGGCCACTGCCGCGTCGGGCGCGGTCGCGCTGGTGCGCGCGCTGCATGCGAAGGGCTGCCGTCTGGGCATCCTCACCCGCAACGCGCGGGCGCTGGCCGGCGTCACGCTGACGGCCATTGGCCTGGGGGATGTGTTCGACGAGGCCGACATCATCGGACGCGACGAGGCGGCGCCCAAGCCGGCGCCGGACGGGCTGCACTACTTCGCGCGTCGCTGGAACGTGGCGCCGGCGCAGATGGTGATGGTCGGCGACTACCTTTTCGACATCGAGTGCGGCCACGCCGCCGGCACGCATACCCTGCTGGTGAACGGTCGGGACGATCGGTGGCCGGTGCAGCCCACGTGGCGGCTGGCGGATTGCGCAGCGGTGCTGGCGGGCTTCCCGCCCACGCCTGCGGAAGGCGATCGCCGCGTCCCGGTGGCGTAAGCCTTGCGTAATGCGGGCGGTCCGGTTCCCGCCCGTGGTGCTCGTCAGGCGACCACGCGGTTCCGGCCCATCGCCTTGGCCCGATAGAGCGCGGCGTCGGCCCGGCTCAGCAGGTGCTCCAGCGTATCCGCCTGCGACGATGCGGACGAAGAGGCCAGGCCGACGCTGACGGTGATGTCGAGTACGCGGCCGTCGCCGAGGGGAATCGGCTGGCTGGCCAGCTCGCGCAGGCGTTCGGCGACGTCGTGCGCGTCATCGGTCGCCAGACCCGGCAGCAGCACGGCGAACTCCTCGCCGCCGAAGCGTCCGAACAGCCCATCGTCGCGCAGGTGCTCGCGCATGCGCGCAGCGAACGCCGTCAGCACGGCATCGCCGGCCGCGTGGCCATGGCGGTCGTTGACCGACTTGAAGTGGTCGATGTCCAGCATCATCGCGACGAGGGGCGTGGCCTGCACCTTCGCCTGCTCGGCCAGCGTGCGACCGCGCCGCAGGAAGGCGCTGCGGTTCAGTGCGCCGGTCAGGGCATCGTGGTCGGCGGCATGGTTGAGCGTGGCCAGCAGGCGGTTGCGGGCCGCATTGACGCTGGCCACGGTCAGCGGCGCCACGGCGAGCAGCGCCATGCCCATCCGCAGCGAGATCACCGGCAGCGGACCCTCGACCTGCAACTGCAGGTCGATCACGCCATGGGCGATGGCGATCAGCGTCCATATGCACAGCAGCAGGGTGACCAGCGCCGTGGTGAACAGCCGGTAGGCGAGCGCGCACCACAGCAGGGCCGGTACCGGAAAGGCGATGGCCCCCGGACCCCCGATGATCACGCCCAGCAACACCGCCAGCGCCAACGCCGCCAGCGGCAACAGCAGGCCCGGCTGGCGCCGCAGGCGTGCCCATCGTTCCGCCAGGCGCGTGATCGCGCCGGCCGGCGACGGCGCCAGCAGCACGACCGGCAGGATCGCCACGTAGCTGACCAGTTCGGCCGAGAACCAGAAGCCACTGGCATTCAGCATGTCCATGCGGACCAGCGAGCGCGAGGTCAGCGCTCCCGCCAGGCTGGCGCCCAGCGCCGCCGCCGCCGACACGGCCAGCACGCCGAGCATCGACAGCGGGTGCTGCAGGTGGCGGTCTTCCTGGCGCACGTGGCGGAACAGCAGGAACCCCGCCGCCACGCCCGCCAGGTTGGCGAGCGTCAGGCGCAGCGTGGTGGGCAGCGACGTGCCGGTCAGCACGTCCGCCGCCACGTAACCCAGGGCGGCGGCGGCCCAGCCGGCCGGCGATGCCAGCGCGGGACGTCGGGCGAACAGGCCCAGCAGCAACGCATTGGTCGGCCAGAACGTCGCCAGCTGGTGGTCGGGGCGCGTCAGGATGCCGAGCCCGCTGGCCAGGAAGACCAGCGCGGCGATGCCGAGCGCCCGTCCTGCGATCTGGCGGAATGCGACGGCGGAAGAGGCAGGGACCGTGACGTCCTGCGAAGGAGGTTGCCGATGCTGCGCGACCATGCTGCCCCTGCCCGTTGCCGACTGCGCGGGGGCGTGACCGGTCCGGCCGTTCCCCCGGCCTTACCTTACGTCACAAACCGGGGGCGGTGGTGATTCGTGGCGCTTCAGCATGCAAGGACCGGTTGCGCGATCTCGAATCACAATCAGAGCGCGTAACCGAACTGCTGCTTGAACTGTTCGTTGAACTCGTCGAAGTCGAAGCGCTGGTTCTGCGTGCCCGGGTGCTCGACCTTCAACGCACCCATCAGGTTGCCCATGCGGCCGATGGTCAGCCAGTCGTAGCCCTTCTCGATGCCGAAGATCAGGCCGGCGCGGAATGCGTCGCCGCACCCGGTCGGATCGGTCACGCGACGCTCGTGCGCCGGGGGGATGTCGTAGGTCTTCTCGGGCGTATGGATCTGCGAGCCGTGCGGGCCGCGGGTGGTGATGTAGGCCTTCACGCGCTTGACGATGTCGGCCTCGCTCCAGCCGGTGCGCTCCTGCAGCAGGTTCGACTCGTAGTCGTTGACGGTCACGTAGTCGGCCAGCTCGATGAAGTGGCGCAGTTCCTCGCCGTTGAACAGCGGCATGGCCTGGCCCGGATCGAAGATGAAGGGGATGCCGCCTTCCGCGAACTCCGCGGCGTTCTGGATCATGCCCTCGCGCCCGTCCGGACTGACGATGCCGAAGGTCACGCCGGCCACGTCCTTCACGTGGTTCTCGTAGCTGCGCATCATCGCGCCCGGATGGAACGCGGTGATCTGGTTGTTGTCGTGGTCGGTGGTGATGAAGGCCTGGGGGGTGAACAGTTCGTCGATCACCTTCACCTGCGACAGGGTGATGCCCTGTTCGACGAAATGCTCGCGGTAGGGACCGAAGTCCTGGCCCACCGTGGCCATCGGGATGGGGTCGCCGCCCAGCAGCTTGAGGTTGTAGGCGATGTTGCCGGCGCAGCCGCCGAACTCGCGGCGCATGCGCGGCACCAGGAACGACACGTTGAGGATGTGCACCTTGTCCGGCAGGATGTGGTTCTTGAACTGGTCCGGAAACACCATGATGGTGTCGTAGGCAAGGGAACCACAGATCAGTGCGGACATCGGCAGACTCGGCTGGAGGCGGGAGCGGCCGCGGGGCCGCAGGAAAGCGGGACGTGCGCCCCATTCCCGGCGCGCCGGTGCGAAGGTTACCGGCTGGGCCGGCCCGCGGCCAGTCTTGACCGCAGTCGCCACGCGCCGGCGCCGATCGCCCTCGCCATTGCGCCGGGGTGTCGCGAATCGCGTTTTTCCCCGTGGATTCACGAGATTTTTCCTTGCCGCTGGTCGGTCGGATTGTTAGGCTAGCCGACTTCGTTTTTGCCCAAAAAATCGCCAGCGCGCGCGATTTTCCAGCCCCCAGCAGGAACCCGTCCCCCGATGTTCAAGAAGCTCCGCGGCATGTTCTCCAACGACCTGTCCATCGACCTGGGCACGGCCAATACCCTGATCTACGTACGCGGGCAGGGCATCGTGCTGAACGAGCCTTCGGTCGTGGCGGTGCGGCAGGACCGTGCCATCGGCGGTTCGCGTTCGGTCGCGGCGGTCGGCGCCGAGGCCAAGCAGATGCTGGGCCGCACCCCGGGCCACATCACCACCATCCGCCCGATGAAGGACGGCGTGATCGCCGACTTCACCTACACCGAGGCGATGCTGAAGTACTTCATCAAGAAGGTGCACAAGTCGCGCTTCCTGCGCCCCAGCCCGCGCGTGCTGGTCTGCGTGCCGGCCGGCTCGACCCAGGTCGAGCGCCGCGCGATCAAGGAATCGGCCGAAGAGGCCGGCGCGCGCGACGTCTACCTGATCGAGGAGCCGATGGCCGCCGCGATCGGCGCCGGCATGCCGGTGACCGAAGCGCGCGGCTCGATGGTCATCGACATCGGCGGCGGCACCACCGAGGTGGCCGTGATCTCGCTGAACGGCATCGTCTACTCGCAGTCGGTCCGCATCGGCGGCGACCGCTTCGACGAGTTCATCACCAACTACGTCCGCCGCAACCACGGCATGCTGATCGGCGAAGCCACCGCCGAGCGGATCAAGCTGGAGATCGGCTGCGCCTATCCGCAGGCGGACGTGCAGGAGATGGAGATCTCCGGCCGCAACCTCGCCGAGGGCGTGCCGAAGATGATCAAGATCAACTCCAACGAAGTGCTGGAAGCGCTGCACGAACCGCTGTCCGGCATCGTCAGCGCGGTCAAGCTGGCGCTGGAGCAGACCCCGCCGGAGCTGTGCGCCGACGTCGCCGAGCGCGGCATCGTGCTGACCGGCGGCGGCGCCCTGCTGCGCGACCTGGATCGCCTGATCAGCGAGGAGACCGGCCTGCACGTGCAGGTGGCGGACGATCCGCTGACCTGCGTGGCGCGCGGCGGCGGCCGTGCGCTGGAGCTGGTCGACATGCACGGTAACGAGTTCTTCGCGCCGGAATGAAGAAGCAGGAACGAGTGGGGAGGAGTGAGAAGTGAGTCGAAGCGACTCTCCCGCCATGGCCTGTGCCGCATCCTCCGCTCCTCACGTCTCGTTCCTCTCCACTCGTTTCTAGCCCTCCGTGCCCTCCTACGCCGGTCCTCCCGTCGCCCTCCGCGGAGAAGTCGCCAGCACGCTGCGGCTGCTGGGCTATCTGGCGCTGACCATCGCACTGGTGATCCTGGACCACCGCGGCGGCTGGCTCTCGCAGCTGCGCGCGCAGGCCAACGTGGTGACCCAGCCGCTGTGGTGGGTGGCGGGCCTGCCGGGTCGCGTCACCACCCGCGTGCAGGACGACGCGGCCACCCGTACCGGGCTGATCGAAGAGAACCAGCGGCTGCGCAACGACATGTTGGTCGCCAACGCGCGGCTCGCGCGGTTGCAGACGGCGGCGGCCGACAACGCCCAGCTGCGCGCGCTGCTCGGCGTGACCACCTCGCGCGGGCTGGACGTGCAGCTGGCGCCGATCCTCGACATCGATCTCGCGCCGGGCCGCCAGCGGCTGGTGCTGGATGCGGGCAGCCGTGCCGGCGCGACCGTCGGCCAGTCGGTCATCGATGCCGGCGGCCTGATGGGCCAGATCATCGAGACCACGCCGGTCCACGCCACCGTGCTGCTGCTGACCGACCCCGACCACGCCGTGCCGGTGATGGTCGCGCGCAACGGCGTGCGCCTGATCGTCTACGGGCGTGGCCGCAGCGACCTGCTGGAACTGGCCGACGTGCCGCTCAACAGCGGCGTGGAGGTGGGCGACGTGCTGGTGACGTCGGGGCTGGGCGGCCGTTTCCCCGCCGGATTCCCGGTCGGCACGATCTCGGCGCTGCGTCCGGACGACAGCCACGCCTTCCTGGTCGGCGACGTCACCCCGGCCGCACGGCTGGATCGCGGCCGCGACGTGCTGCTGCTGAAGTCGGCGCCGCCGCAGCCGTTGCCGCCGGCGGATCCGTCGCGGTTCCTGCCTGAGACGGCGTCGCCGCCTGCCGAAGGTGCCGCCCAGCCAGAGGGAGTGCCACCGGCTACGCCCGCGACCCAGAGCCCCTCTCCCGCCGGGACAGGGGGTGGGGTGAGGGACAACGAAGGCGGGAATGCCGTGGGCAACCAGTCCGCTCCGGCGACGGCTTCTTCGCAACCCACCCGCACCGCGAACGGCCCGACCCTCACCTCACCCCCTGTCCCCGCGGGCGAGGGGCTCAACGCACGCCCCCGACGCAATGAAACGCCGCCGCAGGAGCCGCAGCGATGAGCCGCGCCCGCACCGGCTGGCTGATGCCGCTCAGCATCATCGTCGCCCTGCTGCTGGGTCTGCTGCCGCTGCCGGACATGCTGCAGCCGCTGCGTCCGTACTGGCTGGCGCTGGTGGTGGCGTACTGGGTGATCGAAGCGCCGGACAGCGCCGGCCTCGGGTTCGCCGTCATCGTCGGCCTGGTCGCCGACCTGATGTTCGGCACGCTGCTGGGCGAACAGGCGCTTCGCCTGCTGATCATGGCCTTCATCCTGCAGCGCTTCCGCGCGCGGCTGCGCTTCTTCCCGATGTCGCAGCAGGCGCTGGCGATCGGCGGCCTGCTGCTCAACGATCGCATCGTCACCACGGTCGTGCATCTGACGCTGGGCGAACCGGCCTTGCCCTGGCAGTACTGGTGGGCGCCCTTGCTGGGCATGCTGTTCTGGCCGCCGCTGTTCGTGCTGATGGACGCGCTGCGGCTGGGTCGCCGCAGGCGGGGCTGAGCGATGGTCGGACCCCGCCGGCGCGGCAAGAATCCGCATGCCGAAGCCGACCAGTTCCGCCGTCGGGCGGTCACCGGATTCGCGGTGGTGGCGTTGTGCCTGCTGGGCCTGGGCGCGTGGTACTTCAAGCTGCAGGTCATCGACCATGCCGACTACGCCACGCGCTCGGAGGCGAACCGCATCCGTCCGCGGCCGGTCGTGCCCGGACGCGGCGCCATCTACGACCGTAACGGGTTGCTGCTGGCGGAAAACGTCCCGGCCTTCCGCCTGGACGTGACGCCCGACAAGGTCAAGGAGCCGGCCAGGCTCGTCGCCGACCTGGCGAAGATCATCGCGCTTTCGCCCGAGGACATCGAACGCTTCGAGGCCACGCGCAAGGCGACGCGCGGGTTCCGCCCGATCACGCTGAAGCTGCGGGTGAGCGAAGAGGAGATGGCGCGCTTCGCGGTGGACCGCTGGCGCTATCCCGGCGTGGAACTGGTGCCTTACCTCACCCGCCGTTATCCGTACGGCGAACTGTTCGCGCACATCGTCGGCTATGTCGGCCGCGTGGACGAGAAGGACCTGGAGACGCTGGGCGAGATCAACTCGGCGTTGACCCACATCGGCAAGACCGGCCTGGAGCGTTACTACGACGAGCCACTGCGCGGGAAGATCGGCTACGAGAAGGTCGAAACCAACGTGGAAGGCCGCGCGCTGCGCGTGCTCGGGCGCGTGCCGGCGCAGGCGGGCACCGACCTGCGGCTCAGTGTCGACGCGAAACTGCAGCAGGCCATCGTCGATTCCTTCGGCGAACTGGAAGGCTCCGCGATCGCCGTCGATCCGCGCACAGGCGAGATCCTGGCGATGGTGAGCCTGCCGAGCTACGACCCCAACCTGTTCGTCAACGGCATCTCCAGCAAGGACTTCAGGCTGCTCAACGACAATCCGTCGCGGCCGCAGTTCAACCGGCTGGTGCTGGGCGGCGTGGCGCCGGGGTCGACGCTGAAGCCGCTGATCGCCCTGGCCGGCCTGGACAGTGGCAAGCGCAAGCCCGAGGACACGGTGGTCTCCACCGGCATGTTCTACCTGCCGGGCACCAGCCGCGGCTGGGGCGACGCCAGCCGGCGCGGCCACGGCGTGACCAACCTGCGCAAATCCATCTCGCAGTCGGTCAACACCTACTACTACCGGCTGGCGCTGGACCTGGGCATCGCGCAGTTCGACGACTACATGGAGCACTACGGCTTCGGCCAGCCGACGGGCGTGGACCTGCGCGGCGAGATCGGCGGCATCCTGCCGTCGCCGGCCGCGAAGCTGAAATCGCGCAAGGAACGCTGGTACCCCGGCGACACCGTCAACGTCGCCATCGGCCAGGGCGACTGGAAGGTCACGCCGCTTCAGCTGGTGCGCGCCACCGCCGGCATCGCCAACGGGCAGCTGCGGCGTCCGCACCTGGTCAGCGAGGTGCGGCACGGTTTCGACCGGCCGTGGGAGCCGTTGCCGCAGCCCGCGCCCATCGCGATCAGCCCGAATCCCGCCAATGTCGAGGTGGTGCGGCTCGGCATGCAGGACACGATGCAGCCCGGCGGCACCGGCTGGCGCGTTGCGCAGGGGGCGCCGTACCTGATGGCCGGCAAGACCGGCACCGCGCAGGTGATCAGCCGTCGCGGTACGGCCGCCGTGGATCCGCGCAGCCTGCCGATGCACCTGCGCCATCGCTCGCTGTTCGTCGGCTTCGCGCCGGCCGACAACCCGACCATCGCGATCGCGATCGCGGTGGAAGGCGGCGGCTACGGCGGCAGCACCGCCGGCCCGATGGCGCGCAAGATCTTCGATGCGTATCTGCTGGGCAAGATGCCGGAGAAAGAGGGTGAGGAAGGAGTTCCCGCTGGCACGGCACCCGCGACATCGCCGACAACGGCACCCGTGCAACCGACGACGCCGAATCCGAGCCCCTCTCCCTCCAGAGAGTCGCCCGCTCAAAGCCCCTCTCCCCCCGGAAGAGGGGTGGGGGTGAGGGGTGGTGAGGACCGGAGGGGCAACCCTCGCGGTGAGATGGCCGCGCTCGCGCCGCACTCTTCCGGTGTGTTCGCCATCGCGCTTGTCCCGACCCTCACCCCCACCCCTCTTCCGGGGGGAGAGGGGCTTGAAGCCGCGTCTGCTTCGAGGGATTCGGCATGACCGACCTGTTGCGCTGGGGCTTCGACCTTGTGCGCCACCTGCTGCGCACGTTGGACTGGCTGCTGCTCGGCGCCTTGCTGGCGCTGATGGCGATCGGGCTGGCCGTGCTGTACAGCGCGGGCGGCGAAGCCTTGGGCGAGCGCCTGGTGCTGGCGCAGGGCGTGCGTTTCGGCGTCGGTCTGGTGGCGATGTGGGCGTTGTCGCGGGTGACGCCGGTGCGCTTGCGCGCGTGGACGCCGGGCGTGTTCGCGGTGGCGCTGCTGCCGCTGGTGCTGGTGCTGTTCATCGGCACCGGCAAGCATGGCGCGCACTGGATCGACCTGAAATTCTTCTACCTGCAGCCTTCCGAACTGCTGAAGATCGCGCTGCCGATGATGCTGGCGTGGTACCTGCACCGCGAGCCGTTGCCGCCGGGCTGGCGCACGACGCTCGTGGCGGCGCTGCTGATCGGCCTGCCCACCGGACTGATCCTGCTGCAGCCGGACTTCGGTACCGCGATGCTCGTGGCGGCCAGTGGCGTGTTCGGGCTCTACCTCGCCGGGCTGTCGTGGTGGTGGTTCATCACCGCGGGCGTGTTCGGCGGTACGGCGGTGGGCCTGGTGATGTTCGCGCCGATCTCGTGGTTCTCGTTCCTGCGCGAGTATCAACAGAACCGCATCCTGACCTTCCGCGACCCGGAGAACGATCCGCTCGGCGCCGGCTGGAACATCCTGCAGTCGAAGATCGCCATCGGTGGCGGCGGCTGGACGGGCAAGGGCTGGGGGCAGGGATCGCAGTCGCACCTGGACTACCTGCCGGAGCACACCACCGATTTCATCTTCTCGGTGCTGTCGGAGGAATTCGGCTGGGTCGGCGTGGCGGTCGTGCTGTCGCTGTACCTGTTCGTCGTCGGTCGTTGCCTGTGGATCGCGATGGATGCGCGCGACACCTATTCGCGCCTGCTCGCCGGCACGCTGGGCATGGCGCTGTTCGTCTACGTCGTCGTCAACGGCGGCATGGTGTCGGGCCTGTTGCCGGTGGTCGGCGTGCCGATGCCGCTGCTGAGTTATGGCGGCACCTCGGCGGTGTCGTTGCTCGCGGGGCTGGGGCTGGTGATGGCGGTGCGCGCGCATCGTCCCGTGCATGGGTATTGAGGAGCGAGTGGAGAGGAGTGAGGAGTGAGCGAAAACGCCCCTCGCGCTACTCACTCCTCGCTCCTCTCCACTCGCCTCTGCTCCACCGGCTGTTCACGATTTCCCGCAACCTGCGTGCTACCCTCGCGCCGATGATGCGAAACGCACTTTCCTGTCTGCTGGTGCTGGGCCTGACGTCCTGCGCCACCCCGCAGCCACCGCCGCCGGCCGCTTCGGCGACGCCTTCCGCCCCTGCCTCGACGACGCCGGCCGAAACCTCGGTCGAGCGTGTCGCCGACGTGCCGGCGGAAGCGCTGAAGCCGGTCGATTTCCCCACGGCGCGTGCGCAGTTCGTGCGCGACACGTCGGCGAAGTACGGCATCGCACCCGCCGAGATCGAAGCGACGCTCGCCAACGCGCAGTTCCTGGATAGCGTGGTCGCGGCGATGTCGCGGCCGGCGGAGCGGGTCAAGCCGTGGAGCGAGTACCGCGTCGGCTTCCTGACCCAGACGCGCATCGACGGTGGCCGCAAGTTCATCGCCGCGCATCGTGACGAACTGGCTCGGGTCGAGCAGCAGTATGGCGTGCCTGCCGAAGTGATCGTTTCGATCATCGGTGTGGAAACCAACTACGGCGGATTCACCGGCCGGCACAAGGTGCTGGATGCGCTGTATACGCTGGCGTTCCGTTACCCCCGCACCGGTGATCCGGCGCGTGCCGCCTATGAGCATCGCCGCGAACAGTTCTTCCGCGACGAACTGGCGCAGCTGTTCGCGCTGGGCCGCGAAGAGAAGCTGGACATCGCGTCGCTGACCGGAAGCTATGCCGGCGCGATGGGGCTCGGCCAGTTCATGCCGTCGAGCTATCGCGAGTTCGCGGTGGACGGCAACGGCGACGGTCGCCGCGACCTGTTCACCACGTACCCGGACATCTTCGCCTCGATCGCCAACTACTTCCGCAAGAAGGGCGGCGAGCGCGGCGGCTGGGTGCCGGGCGGTGCGGTCGTCGCGCGCGCGCAGCTGCAGGAAGGATTCGCCGAGTTCAATCCCGAAACGTGGACGCCCGATTACACGCTGGCGCAGTTGGCCGAGAAGGGCTATCGGCCGCTCGAACCGGTAGCGCCGGACGCGACGGCCACGCTCGTGCAGCTGGATGGCGCCGATGGCAAGCAGTATTGGCTGGGTTTCCAGAACTACTACGCGATCACCCGCTACAACAACTCCAAGATGTACGCGATGGCGGTGTACCAGCTGTCGCAGGCGATCGCCGGCCGCGAGATCCCGTCGGCATGAAGTGGCTGGCCCTGCCGCTGCTGGCGGTGGCCTTGGCCGCGTGCAGCACGGTGCCGAAGAAGCCGGCGTCGCCGTCGACCGGCGGCATCACCCGCCCGTCGCCGGCGAAGCCTTCGACCGGCATCGCCGGCAAGGACTGCTCGCGTTACGCACCGGCGCAGGAAGACCTCTCCACGCGCGGCGACTACACCGCGGGCGGCCTCTACAAGCCGGGCGTGTCGGACACCACGCCGGACCACGTGCCGGACCTGGACTGCATCCGCGAACCGGCGGTGACCGCCGAAGCGCGTTCGCCGATCGGCAACAAGTCGCCCTACAGCGTGCTGGGCAAGCAGTACCGCGTGCTCGACAAGGTCGACGGTTACGTCGAACAGGGCACTGCTTCGTACTACGGCAACAAGTTCCATGGCCGCCGCACCTCCAACCAGGAGGTCTACGACATGTACGCCTACAGTGCCGCGCACAAGTCGCTGCCGCTGCCGAGCTTCGCGCGTGTCACCAACCTGGACAACGGGCAATCCGTGGTGGTGCGGGTGAACGACCGCGGGCCGTTCCACGAAGGGCGCGTGATCGATCTGAGCTATGCGGCTGCCGTGCGCCTCGGTATCACCCAGCGCGGCACCGGGCGTGTGGAAGTGCGTGCCCTGACGCCCGATGGCGCGACGCTGGCCGCCGCGCCCACGCGTTCGTCGTCGGCGATGGACCAGCTGGTCGGGCAGTTGCCGAAGGACGCCGCGCGTTACCACGTGCCCGCCAAGCCGGGCGATACGCCCAGCGCGGCCGGTTTCGAGGCGTGGATGAAGGCCAATGGCGTGCGCGTGGCATCCGGCAAGCCGGGTGCGCCGGTGGCTGCCGCCACAGCCGGAACGCCGGTGTCGGTGCCGGTGGTGCCGGTTTCCGCTGCCGCATCGCTGCCGGCCGCCGTGCAACTGCAGGTCGCCAGTTTTTCCAGCCGCGACAACGCCGATCGCGCCTTGGCGCGCCTGACCGCCGCCGGCATCGCCGATGCGCGGCTCAGCGATGTGCCGGGAGCGGACCGTCCGCTGTGGCGCCTGCGCGTGGGCGCCGCGGATGCGGCGTCGGCAGAGGCATTGGCGGGCAGGATCGCCAGCCTGGGGTTCGGACGCCCGCAGATCGTCCGCGAATAAGCCCGGCCTCCGTCCGCGGCTTTTTTACGTCTTTCCAACCCACGTCGCGGCGGGTCTCCCTACAATATTCGCCTCGAACCGACAGGCCCACGGCCTTGCCAGGAGTTTTCCGCCGATGAAGTTCCGTTTCGCCCTCGCCGCGCTCGCGACCACCGCCATGGGTCTGGCCATCGCCCAGACGCCCGCGCCGACCCCGGCGCCCGCCGCTCCGCCCACCGCTGCCGTCGAGATCCCGCCGCCGCCCAAGCCCGTGGGCACGGCCTGGGTGCTGGTGGACTACATCACCGGCCAGGTCCTGGCGGGTGAGAACTACAACGAGCGCGTCGAGCCGGCCAGCATCACCAAGGTCATGACCTCGTACGTGCTGGCGGCCGAGCAGAAGAACGGCAAGATCAAGCCCGACGACCAGGTGATGATGAGCGAGCGCGCCTGGCGCGAGGGCGGCGCCGGCACCGACGGCAGCTACAGCGGCTTCGCCGTCAACAAGACCGCGCCGCTGCTCGACATGGAAAAGGGCATGGCCGTGCAGTCGGGCAACGACGCCGCCATCGCGCTGGCCGAGCACGCCGCCGGCAGTCAGGAGGCGTTCGCGTCGCTGATGAACAACTACGCCGCGCAGATCGGCATGAAGGGCTCGCACTTCGTCAACGCGCACGGCCTGTCCGCGCCGGAGCACTACTCGACGGCGTACGACCTGGCGCTGCTGGGTCGCGCCTTCATCCGCGACTATCCCGAGCAGTACGCCTTCAACAAGATCAAGGAATTCACGGTCGGCACGATCACCCAGCCGAACCGCAACCTGCTGCTGTGGCGCGACGCCAGCGTCGACGGCATCAAGACAGGCCATCATTCCGGCGCCGGCTACTGCCTGATGAGCTCGGCCAAGCGTGGCGACCAGCGCCTGGTCGCGGTGGTGATGGGCTCGACCTCCGAGAAGCAGCGCGCCGACGACAGCCTGGCGCTGTTGAACTGGGGCTTCCGCTTCTACGAGACGCACCGCCTGTACGAACCGGGCAACGCCATCGCCACGCAGCGCGTATGGAAGGGCCAGGCCAAGGAAGTGCAGCTGGGCGTCGCGCAGCCGATGCTGGTCAGCGTGCCGCGCGGTCGCTACGAGCAGCTGAAGCCGACGATGGACGTACCGAAGACGCTCGTCGCGCCGATCACCGCCGGCCAGGCCATCGGCACGGTGAAGGTCACGCTGGACGGCAAGGTCGTCGCGGAGTCGCCGCTGGTGGCGATCAACCCGGTCGAGGAAGCCGGCTTCTTCAAGCGCCTGTGGGACGCGTTCTGGATGTGGTGGGAGTCGGAGTGATCCGACACGCTACCTGCTGAAAAAGGCCGGCGCATGCCGGCCTTTTCTTTTGAACTTAAAGGCCGCGGGCGATCAGTGCGATGGCGATGATCGCCAGCGGGATGGCCAGCAGATTGATGCGGCTCAGCCGCTCGCGGAACAGCAGCGTGCCGGCCAGCGTGCCCAGCACCACGACGCCGATGTTCATCGTGGAGAACACCACCGCAGGATTGTCCGGCAGCGCGCGATGCGCCTTCACGTAGAACAGGATGTTGCCGAAGTTCAATGCGCCCAGCAGCAGGCCGGCACCGAGCGCGGACGGCGTGAGCGACGGACCACCGCGCCTGCTGCGCACCCTCTGCACGCCCATCATCACGACGAACGCGGCGACGAAGGCCACCTGCAGCGACGCGGCGAACGGCGTGCCGGCCGCGGCGATGTGCTTCAGCAGCACGTCCACGCTGGCGTAGCCGAGCAGCACCAGCAGCGGCAACGCCCAGCGGCTCCAGCCGCCTTCGGTCTCGTTGGAGGCAGCGCGCGGGCGAAGCACCAGCAGCACGATCGCGGCCAGGCCGAGCGCGAGGCCGGCCAGGCGCTGCACATCGGCCTGTTCGCCGAACCAGAGGAAGGCTGCCAGCAGCGACAGCACCAGCGACATGCGCTGCGCGATGTCCGTGCGCACGATGCCGGCCGCGCGCACCGACGCCGACAAGGCCAGGAAGATGCCCGGCAGCAGCACCGCGAGCAGCGCCAGCGCAAGCCAGGGGGCGTGCGGCGCGGCGAGCGACGCCAGCGGCGGGTCCAGCAGGGTGAAGCACAGCAGCGAGGCGGCGAGGTAGTTCCAGGCGATGCCCTGGGCGGTGTCGATGCCGCGCCGCTGCATGAGCTTCAGCAGCACCGAGACGAGCACGCTGCAGACGACGCTGGAGAGCAGATAGGGCACGGTGGACCTCATGGGAAGGGCGGGCATTATCGCCGTATCGCCGTCCGTGCCTCGCCCGATGGCCTTTGGGTGTCACTCTTTTCGTGTGTAGCCAGCGAAACCGCATTCTTCGCCTATCATCGCGTTCGGGCGATCCGGCACGCGAAGGCAGGCCACGCCCGCAACGGAAGGTCCGCGGGGTGCGGGCACCACCATTCTCAAGGAGAAGCACGCGTGAACAGGGGAACCTGCAAGAAGGTAACGATGACGGCCTGCCTGCTGATGGCGGCCGCTGCCACAACGCCCGCATGGGCGCAGCGCCAGAGCGCGCAGGACCAGCGCAAGCAGCAGACCGCGGAGATCCCGACCTGCAGCAAGCCGCTGGGCAGCATCTCGGTGATCGAGCCCGAGGACGGCGTGAACTGGTGGAGCGGCCAGCAACTGCCGGCGCCGTCAAAGCTGATCAAGGTGTTCGTCAACAAGTCACGCTGCTTCACGCTGGTCGACCGTGGCGTGGGCATGGGGGCCGCGATGGCCGAGCGCGACCTGGCCGCCAGCGGCGAACTGCGCAACCGCTCCAACGTGGGCAAGGGCCAGATCCGTGCCGCCGACTACGTGCTGGTGCCTGACCTGATCTCGCAGAACAGCAACGCCGGCGGCAACGCCATCAGCGGGCTGCTGGGCGGATTGATGGGCGGCAACGTCGGCCGCGTGGTCGGCGGGCTGGACTTCAAGAAAAAGACCGCCGACGTGGTGCTGACGGTCACCGACGTGCGTTCGTCCGAACAGGTCGCCATGGCCGAGGGCAGCGCCAAGAAGACCGACATCGGCTGGGGCGCGGGCGGCAGCCTGTTCACCGGCAGCCACTGGGGCGGTGGCGGTGCCAGCGGTTATGCCAATACCGAGATCGGCCAGGTCATCACGCTGGCCTACCTGCAGGCCTACACCAACCTGGTGAGCGAGCTGGGCGGCCTGTCGGGCAATGCCTCGGCGTCCAACGCCCAGCAGGCGGTCGAAATGACCAAGCCGGGCCGCCTGTTCGCCAACCCGAAGGGCACCGGCAAGGCCGTGCGCGACCTGGACCCGGGCATGATGCTGTACCCGACCGGCAACAAGGACGGCGTGATGTGGGAAGTCGAGGACGAACTCGGCAACAAGGGCTGGGTGTCGTCCAGCCTGGTGCAGCTGGCGCGCTGAACCCCCGCGTCGCATGAACGAAGGGCCGCGCATGCGGCCCTTCGTCGTTCCGGCACGTGCGGCTTGGCTTTCGTCGCCGGCGTCCCAATAATCCGGGCATGGAAATCAGATCCGACAATCCCGAACACGGCTTCCAGTTCCCCGGCACCTTCGAGCTCAGCGCGATGGGCACCGCCGGCACCGGTCTGGAAACCGAGCTGCCGCGCCTGCTGGAATCGAAAGGTGTGGAGGTCGTCCACGAGGACATCAGCTGGAAGCATTCGGCCAACGGCAAGTACGTGTCCGTTCGCATCCGCTTCCAGGCCAACGACCGCGCGCAGTACGACGCCGCCCATGAGGCGCTGCGCGACCATCCTGAAGTGAAGTGGACCCTGTGACGGCGGCCTGCATCGTCCGCGAACTGGGCCGTCAGCCGTACGAGCCGGTCTGGCGCGCGATGCAACGCTTCACCGATGCGCGGACCGACACGACGGCCGACGAACTCTGGCTGGTCGAGCACGATCCGGTGTTCACCCTCGGCCAGGCCGGCAAGCCCGAGCACGTGCTCGCGGCGGGCGACATCCCGGTCGTGCACGTCGACCGCGGCGGGCAGGTGACGTACCACGGTCCGGGCCAGATCGTGGCGTATCCGCTGTTCGATCTGAAGCGCCTGAAGGTCGGCGTGCGCGACTACGTGTGCAGGATCGAGCAGGCGATGATCGACACGTTGGCCGAATGGAACATCCACGCCGAACGCAAGGATGGCGCACCCGGGGTCTACGTGGCGGGTGCCAAGATCGGCGCACTCGGCATCCGCGTGCGCCGGGGCTACACATTCCATGGCCTCGCGTTCAACATCGCGATGGACCTGGAGCCGTTCCACCGCATCAATCCCTGCGGCTACCAGGGGCTGCAGGTCGTCGCGCTGGCCGACCTCGGCGGCCCGGGCAGCATGGACCAGGTGAAGCCGGTGCTGCTGAAGCACATGGCGGACCAGTTCGGCCTGTCGCTGCAGCGCGAAGCCGCGTTGCCGGATCTCTCGCAGGCCGCCTGATCCCGCTTGTTGTGGGAGCGACGTGCGTCGCGACCGCACGGCCGGGTAGCCCGCGTGCGTAGGGAGATGGTCAGAGCGAATTCTTAGCGGTTCGACGCTCCTGTGGTCTGACGAACTACGGTCGCGACGCACGTCGCTCCTGCAACAGCCTTGGCGCATGCCAGAATCGCCGCCATGAACGACGCAACTTCGTCTTTGGACACAGAGCGCGATGCCCTGATCGAACGTGGCCTGGCACGCCTTCGCGCCATATCCGCCGATGTGGAGGGATTGCTCGCCGACACACGCCACGCCGATCGCGTGGCGCGCGTGATCGCGACCAGCGACTTCGCCCTGGAAACGCTGCGCCGTCAGCCCGACCTGTTGGCGGCATTGCTGCGCGACGATGGCGCTGCGCCATGGCCCGTGCCCACGTTGGTGACGGACAACACCCCACAATGGCCGGAACTTCTGCGTCGCTATCGCACGGCAGAATCGACGCGCCTGGTCTGGCGCGACGTGCACGGCCTGGACAACGTCGACGACACGCTGGCCGGTACCACGCGACTCGCGGAAGTCTGCCTGCAGACGGCGCTCGACGCCCTGGAAGCGGAATTCGCGCAGCGCCACGGCGTGGTGCGCGCGTCCGACGGCAGCGCGCAGCGGCTGGTGGTGTTCGGCCTGGGCAAGCTGGGGGGCGGCGAACTGAACTTCTCGTCCGACATCGATCTGGTCTACGCGTATCCGCAGGGCGGCGAGTCCGACGGCGCGCGATCGCTCGCCGCCGAGGATTACTTCATGCGGCTGGGTCAGCGCCTGGCGAAGCTGCTGGACGAGCCGACCGTCGACGGCTTCTGCCATCGCGTGGACCTGCGTCTTCGTCCCTTCGGCAATGCCGGCCGCGTCGCGCTGTCGTTCGCCGGCATGGACCAGTATTTCCAGCGCGAAGGCCGCGACTGGGAGCGCTATGCGTGGCTGAAGGCGCGTGCCGTGGCCGGCGATATCGAGGCGGGTGAAGGCTGGCTGGCATCGTTGCGTCCGTTCGTCTACCGCCGCTACCTGGACTACACCGCGCTCGACGGCCTGCGCGAGATGAAGGCGGCGATCGCCGCCGAAGTCGCGCGCCGCGAACTGGCCGACGACATCAAGCGCGGGCCCGGCGGTATCCGCGAGATCGAATTCCTCGCGCAGGCGCTGCAGTTGATCCGCGGCGGTCGCGAACCGGCGCTGCGCGAACGCCGGCTGCGCGTCGCGTTGCCGGCGCTGGTCGCCGCGCGGCAGGTATCGGTGGAGGAGGGCGACGCGCTGATGCAGGCCTATCGCTTCCTGCGCCGACTGGAGAACCGCCTGCAGATGCTGCGCGACGCGCAGACGCACGCGCTGCCGGAAGATCCGCTGGACCGGCATCGCATCGCGCGAGGCCTGGGCTATCCGGACTGGGACGGCTTGCGCGTCGCCCTGGACGTGCAACGCGCCCGCGTGGCCGCCGAGTTCGCCGAATTGCTGGCGCCGCGCCAGCGCGACGCCGCACCCGACGCGCTTGCGCTGTACTGGCGCGCGCTGCCCGACGGCGGCGATGCCGGAACGCTGGCGGCGTCCGGCTTCACGGATGCGGGCAGCGCCGATGGCGCCTTGCGCGAGTTCGCGCAGTTCAGCGGTGTGCGCGCGTTGTCCGACAGCGCGCGTGCGCGACTGGATCGCGTCGTGCCTGCGCTGCTGGATGCCTGTGCGCGTTCATCGCAACCGGACGCCGCGCTGCGCCGCGTGCTGTCGCTGCTGCAGGCCATCCTGCGCCGCGCCAGCTACCTTGCGCTGCTCGACGAGCAGCCCAGCGCGCTGGGCCGGCTGGTCGACGTACTGGCACGCAGCGCGCTGCTGTCCGAACGCCTGGCGCAGTACCCGCTGCTGCTGGACGAGCTGCTCGATACGCGCGTCTCCGGGCCGATGCCGGATCGCGGCGAACTGCGGACGGAGTGCGAGGCCGCACTGATCGAGGACGATCCGGAGACCTGCCTGCGCGTGCTCAACGAGCGACGCCTGGCGCTGAGCTTCCGCGTGGCATTGGCCGCGCTCGATGGGCGCCAGTCCGCGCGCGCCAGCGTGCGCCAGTTGGCGTGGCTCGCGGACGAGGTCGTCCGCGTCGTCGTGCAGGTCGCCACGCGCGATGTCGCCGTGACGCATGGTGTCGTCGCTTCCGGCCGGTTCGCGGTGGTCGGCTATGGCAGCCTCGGGGGCGAAGAACTCGGTTTCGGGTCGGACCTCGACCTGGTGTTCCTGTTCGACGCGCCGGTCGGGGCGGAATCCGATGGCGCGCGCCCGATGGAAGCCGGTCGCTGGTATGCGCGGCTGGCGCAGAAGATCGTCGCCCTGCTGGGCGCCGTGACCGCGGCGGGCAGGCTTTACGACGTGGACGTGCGCCTGCGTCCGGACGGCGCGAAGGGTCTGCTGGTGTCGTCGCTGGCCAGCTTCACCGAATATCAACGCGATCGCGCGTGGACGTGGGAACACCAGGCACTGGTGCGTGCGCGCGGCGTGGCCGGCGACGCCAAACTGCTGCAGGCGTTCGAGGACATCCGCATCGCGACGCTGGCGCGTCCGCGCGAGGTCGACGTGCTGCGCGGCGAGGTGATCAAGATGCGCGCGCGCATGCGCGCCGAACTCGACCGCAGCGACGCGGCCCGCTTCGACCTGAAGCAGGGCGCCGGTGGCCTGGTCGATCTGGAGTTCCTGATCCAGTACCTGGTGCTGCGCGATGCGGCGGCGCAGCCCGCCTTGCTGCCGCCGCGAGATACACCGGGGCTGATCGCGTCGCTGGCGATCGGGGGCGCGCTGTCTTCGGAAGAGGCCGATGCGCTGGATGCGGTGCATGCGACCTTCGTCGCCGAAGGGCTGGCCTGCACGCTGGACCGGCGTCCGAGGCTGGTCGTCGAGCATGCGGCGCTGGCGACGGCGCGCGCCGTGGTGATGCGGACGACGGCCGCGCACGGACTCGGTTTCGACGCGTACGTGCCGTAGGCCGGCCTCAGATGGCCAGGCGCGATCGCACTTCTGCCGCGATGCGTCCCGTCTCGCGCAGCGGTTCGCCATCGAATCGCGTCGGTCCAGCGACGAGATCCTGGATGCGTCCACGCGCGAGCAGCGCATCGAGGAACCGGCGCGGACGCCCGGCGATGCGATCGGGTTCGAACACCTGCACCGGCACCCGCGTGCCGCAGGCTTCCGACACCATGTTGACCGATTCCGGCGTGCAGACGATGCGGTCGGCCCAGGCCAGCAGGCCGGCGTAGGGATTCGGGCCGTCGGACCGATCGCACCACAGAACGGCATGTGGACGACGTGCCCAGCGCTGGCGAACGGCGGCGATCACCGTGGGCGGCGTGCGCCGCGATGTGCTGACCAGCAGGCCGCCATGGGCCGTCGTGTCATCGAGCAGCATCGCGAGCCGTGCGAAGGCGTCGGCATCGAACCGGTAGTGCCCGCTGTCGCCACCGAGCAGCACTGCCGTGCGCGGCGAGGGCAGGGCGGCGAATGCGGGAAACGCCGCGCGCCCATTGGCCAGCCAGGCATCGTCGACCGGATTCAGGCTGCCGAGCAGGGTCAGCACGTTCGGGCCGGCCAGGCCATCGTGTTCCGGTGCGATGACGAGGTCCCAGTGGGACGGGTCGAGGCGCGGATCGAGGATCTGCACAACGCGGCTGCCGCGGCGGCGCAGCAATCGTGTCGCCAGCGCGGCCTGGCGGCCGCATCCGATCGCCAGTGCGGGTGGCTGCCGATGCGCATGATCGAAGGCGGATCCGAAGGCGCGCGTCGCGCCCGGCAGCAGGCGCGGCGCGAGCCAGCGCCACGGCGCGCGCGGCGCCAGCACCACTTCGCGCGGCTCGCCGCCGAGTGCACGCGCCAACGACTGCGCCTGGCGTACGTTGCCGGCGTGGCCATCGGTCAGTGTGCAGAGGTCGTGGGAATCGGTCTGGACGGGGCTTGTTTGTTCCACTGGTTAAAACAATCCGTTCCGGGTCGATTGGATATTGCCATGGTCAGGACACTCTACACTGCCCCTCCACGCCGCCGGCCCTGCCGCGAGCGCTCCCTTCCACGCGACAGGTAACCCATGTCCCACGCCCTCGACGCCGCCTCGCTCGACCAGCTGTTCCGCACCGCACGGACCTACAACGCCTTTACCGGCGACGTCAGCGACGACACGCTGCGCCAGCTGTACGACCTGTTGAAGTTCGGTCCCACCCAGGCCAACACCACGCCGGCGCGCTTCGTGTTCGTGAAGTCCGCCGAAGCCAAGGCCAAGCTGGGCCCGGCGCTGTCCGAAGGCAACTACGAGAAGACGATGGCGGCGCCGGTCACCGTCATCATCGGCCGCGACGAGGATTTCCACGAAAAGCTGCCGTTCCTGTTCCCGCATACCGATGCGAAGGCCTGGTTCGACGGTCCCCGCGAGAACCGCAGCAAGCCCTCGCTGCGCAACATGAGCCTGCAGGCGGCCTACCTGATCATCGCCGCGCGCGCGCTGGGCCTGGATGCCGGCCCGATGACCGGCTTCGACGCCGACAAGGTCGACGAGGCCTTCTTCGCCGGCACCGCGATCAAGTCCGACATCCTGGTCAATCTGGGCCATGGCGATCCCGCCAGCATTTTCCCGCGTTCCCCGCGCCTGGGCTTCGACGAAGCCGCACGCATCCTCTGATACCCCACTACCCGGAGATTTCCCCATGCGCAAGACCCTGCTCGTTGCCGCCCTGTTCGCGTTCGCCGGTTCCGCCTTCGCCGCGCCGGTGACCTACAAGATCGATCCCAGCCACACCAACGTGCTGGCCACCTGGAACCACTTCGGCTTCTCCAACCCGAGCGCCAACTTCGGCCAGGCCGACGGCACCCTGGTGTACGACGCCGACAAGGTCTCCGCCTCCAGCGTGCAGGTCACCCTGCCGCTGACCGGCCTGAGCGCGCTGGCCGACCAGTTCTACGATCACCTGACCAGCGACAAGTGGTTCGACGCCGCCAAGTACCCGGTCGCCACCTTCAAGAGCACCAAGGTCGAGGCCGCGGGCGAAGGCAAGCTGAAGGTCACCGGCGACCTGACCATCAAGGGCATCACCAAGCCGGTCGTGCTGGACGTGACCCTCAACAAGGCCGGCGAGCACCCGATGAAGAAGGTGCCGGCCATCGGCTTCGACGCCACCGCTACCGTCAAGCGCAGCGATTTCGGCGTGGGCGCGTATGCGCCGATGGTCAGCGACGAGGTCAGCCTGAAGATCACCACCGAAGCCACCGCCGACGCCAAGAAGTAAGACCTCCGCGATCCGGCGCTTCTTACGCCCGGAACCGCTTCGACGGACACGCCGCCCTGCTCGCGCCGGGCGGCGTTTTCCGTTGTGGGGCCGGGTTCCTCGGGCGCCCGTCGCCCCCGGCTGGTAGACTGCCCGCCTCGTTCCATCACGCCCGCATCGCCATGAGCCAGACCGCCACCGCGCCCGCCAATGCCGAGAAGCGCTACACCGTGTCGCGCGCCGACCTGCCGCTGAGCTGTCCGCTGCCGTCGATGGCGCTGTGGAATTCGCATCCGCGCGTGTATCTGGCCATCGAAGACGCGGCGGGCGGAGAAGTGCAGTGCCCGTACTGCGGCTCGCACTTCGTCCTGGCCGACTGACCGGTTGATGCGGGCCCTTCGCATGGCCCGACGACCATGCGTCGCCTGACCGTCGTCCAGCTGTTGCCGGCGCTGGAATCCGGTGGCGTCGAACGTTCCACCGTCGAGATCGCCGATGCGCTGGTGCGCGCCGGCCATCGCGCCATCGTCGTGTCCGCGGGCGGCCGGCTGGAGCCGGCGCTTCAGGCCACCGGTGCGGAACACATCGCCCTCGATATCGGCCGCAAGTCGCTGCTGACCCTGCGCCATGCCGGCGCGCTGCGAAGGCTGTTCGCCGAGGTCCGCGCCGATATCGTGCACGCCCGTTCGCGCCTCCCGGCCTGGCTGGGCTTGCGGGCGGTGCGCGGCACGCCGGCGGCGTCGCGACCGCGCTTCGTCACCACCATGCACGGATTGAATTCGCCGGGCCGCTACAGTGCGGTGATGACCTATGGCGAACGGGTGATCTGCGTGTCGGACACGGTGCGCGACTACCTGTTGCAGCACTATCCGCGGACCGATCCTGCGAAGCTGGTCGTCATCCCGCGTGGCATCGATCCGGCGCAGTTCCCGCGCGCCGTCCAGCCGGACCGCGACGCGCGCGCGTGGGCTGCGACGCAGCATCCTGCGTTGACCGGCGACGGACCGTTGCTGCTGCTGCCGGGACGCGGCACCCGGCTGAAAGGCCACCACGATGCCATCGCATTGCTGCGGCGCGTGCGCTCCGGCGGTAGCGATGCGCGCCTGTGGATGCCCGGCGCACGCGAGGCCGGCCGCGAACAGTACGTGCTGGATCTCGAAGCGGATGCCGCGCGCGCGGGCTGCGCCGGGGCGCTCGCCATCACGCCACCGACGCCGGACATCGCGCGCGCCTATGCCGCCAGCGACGTGGTGCTGCAGCTCTCGCGCAAGCCGGAAGCCTTCGGCCGTACCGTCATCGAGAGCCTGTCGGTGGGGCGCCCGGTCGTGGGCTGGGCGCATGGCGGTGTCGGTGAACTGCTGGCGGAACTGCAGCCGTGCGGCGCGGTGCCGGCGTTCGACGAGGACCGCCTGTTCGATGCCGTGACGTCGATGCTCGCCCATCCGCCGCCGCCATTGGCTACGATGCACGCTTACACCCTGCGCGCGATGCAGGACGCTACGCTCGCCCTTTACCACGACCTGACCGATGACCGCCGACTCGCCATCGACTCCTGACATGTCCGCGCAACGCGGCCCGCATGGCTGGCGTTGGGCACCCGCCTGGGTGCTGACGTTCGTTGCGTTGTGGCCGGCGCCGGGTTACGCCGAAGGCGTGATGGTGCTCGGTGCGCTGGCGGCCATCGTCCGCCTGCTGCTCGGCCGTTTCCGCGGCAGCACGCGCCTCTTGAGTGGAGGCGCATGGGCGCTGACCAGCGCGCTGTTCGCGGCGTACTGGCTGCCGCAGGCCATCTCCGCGGTGGACGCCGTGGATGCCCCGCGCGCATTGCGCGAAGCCGCCGTGGACCTGCGCTATCTGCCGTTCCTGTGGCTGGTGGCCGCTGCGGTGGCCAACGCGCCGGCCAGGCGCACGACGTTCAACGGCCTGGCGATCATCGTGGCGATCTGGACGCTGGACGCGCTGGCGCAGGTGGTGTTCGGTACCAGCCCGCTGTTCTGGGGGCTGGACCAGCTCAAGCAGCTGATCAGCGGGCGACCGATGTGCACGGTGGAGCAGATGGCCGGGATCGACCGGCTCAGCGGCTTCCTGGGCCCGTGCAACCGCAAGCTGGGCGTGGTGATGGCGAGCCTGTCGCCGTTCTTGCTGTTCGCGGCGGCACGGCGCATGCAGGTCGCCGGCTGGCTGTTGGCGTCGACGGCGATCGGCATCGTCGTGCTGTTGGCCGGCGCGCGTGCGGCATGGATCACCTACGCGCTGGTGCTGGTGTTCTCCGGCTGGAAGCTGCTGGGCTGGCGGCGGCTGGCGGGCGTGTTCGCGTTCGGTGCGGTCCTGCTCGTCGGCCTGACGCTGGTATCGCCGCAGGTGCGTGAGCGCATGCGGCTCACCACGCATGCGCTGACGGCCAGCGAGTCCGGCGTCGATACCGCCCTGTCCGGTCGTGCACAGATCTGGTCGGCCGCGGGTTGCATGATCGTGCAGCATCCGGTCAACGGCGTGGGTGCGCGCGGCTTCCGCGAAGCCTTCCCCGCGTGCGATGCGAATGCCGAGGGACGGCCCGCCTGGGGCCAGGGCCCGGCGTTCCACGCGCACCAGATCGTGCTCGAGATCCTCAGCGAAACCGGCATCATCGGCCTGTTGCTGTGGCTGGCGGGCGCGGCACTGGCCTGGCGCGCGTGGCGCTATGCGACGCCGCAGGCGAAGGATCGCGCGCGGCCTGCGATGCTCGCGCTGGCGGTCACGGTGTTCCCTCTGAATACGCACCTCGCGTTCTATTCCACGTTCTGGGGCGGACTCACCCTGCTGCTGGCGGCCCTGTATGCGGGCAGCCTGCTGGCGCGCGATGACGAGTGAGCGCGCGTCCGGCGTGCGCTGCTGGTTCGTCGCGCCCGCCAACCTGCTGGCCTCCGGCATCGCGCGCCTGCCGCAATCCTGGCTGCTGGCGGCAGGGACGTTGACGACCGCGCTGCTGTGGCCCCTGCTCGCCAGGCGCAGGCGCCACGCGGCGACCAACCTGGCGCTGTGTTTTCCCGAACTGGACGAGCGTGCCCGCGCGCGCCTGCTGCGCGACACGGTGCGCGCGACGGTGACCGGCGTGTTCGAGCTGATCCGGGGCTGGTACGCGCCGGCGCGCGTCCTGCGCGGAGTGGCCGACGTAGAGGGGCTTGAGCACGTGCGCGCCGCACAGGCGCAGGGACGCGGCATCCTGCTGTTCGGCGGGCACATCCCGCATTCGGAGCTGTGCGCGCGCCTGCTGGGCGATGCGTTGGGGCAGCGCGTGACCATCGTCGCGCGGCGCAACAACGATCCCTGCATCGAGCGCCTGATGGACGGCGCGCGTCGCCGCGTGTTCGCCGACGTCATCGGCAAGAAGGACGTGCGCGGCCTGCTGCGCACGCTGTCGCGCGGCGGCATCGTGGCGTACTCGGCCGACCAGGACTTCAACTACCAGAACGCATTCGTGCCGTTCTTCGGCGTACCCGCCGCCACGCTGACCGCGACGCCCGACCTGGCTCGCCGCGGCGATGCCGTCGTGCTGCCTTTCTGGTTCCATCGCGACGGCGAGGGACGCTACCACCTGCGCGTGGAGCCGACCTGGAGCGGGTGGCCGAGCGGAGATCCCGTGCAGGATGCGGCGCGCTACATGGCCGAACTGGAGGCCGTGGTCCGCCAACACCCGGAGCAGTACCTGTGGGTGCACCGGCGGTTCAAGACGCGGCCACCCGGCGAGCCGGATCTCTACCGGTAGAGTTCGCCGCGTCCACCGGGCTGGCGCTTGAAACGCCGGTGGATCCACAGGTACTGCGTCGGCGCGTTCCGCACCATCGCCTCGATCGCCGCGATCACGCGGGCGGTGTCGGCGGTGGCGTCGGAGGAGGGGAAGTCCTCGAACGCCGGCGACAGTTTCAGCGTGTAGCCGCCATCGGCGCGACGCACGTGCGCGAACGCGATCACCGCCGCCCCCGAGAGACGCGCCAGCTGGTGCGTCGACGTCAGACTGTAGGCGGGGTGGCCGAAGAACGGGACGAACACGCTGTCGCCACGACGCGTGTCCTGGTCGGGCGCGAACCACAGCAGGCCGCCCTGCTTGAGGTGCTTCAGCGCGGGACGCAGCTCCTCGCGCGTGAACATCGCCTGCGCGTAGCGCAGCCGTCCGCGTTTGACCGCCCATTCCATCGCGCCCTGGTTGTGCGGGCGGTACATGCCGGCCAACGGCGCGTAATCGCACATCAGCCGCGCGGAGATCTCCAGTGTGGTGAAGTGGCCGGACACCACGATCACGCCACGCCCGCCGGCGCGCGCGGCGGCCAGGTGTTCGAGTCCTTCGACCTGCAGGCCCTCGCGCATCGGGTCGACACTCCCCCACCAGGCGCGTGCGAACTCGAACAGGCCGATGCCGAGCTCGCCGAAGCTCGCGCGCGCCAGTGCTTCCTGGCGCTGCGCGTCCAGTTCGGGGAAGCACAGGGCGATGTTGCGCCGGGCCACGTGGCGGCGGTCGCTCAGCACGCGGTAGAGCAGCGCGCCCACGGCGCGGCCGATGTGGCGCTGCAGGACCCACGGCACGCGTGCCGCGAGCCAGGCCAGTCCGATGCCCAGCCATGACGGCCACTGCCGGGGTCCCAACGGTGGACGCTCGCCGGCGTCGGAGGATCGCTTCTCGGATTCGGCCATGGCCCATTGTAGCGGCGCCCCCGGGTATCCTTGTCGCCCATGTCGAACCGTACCGCCGAACGCCTGTTGCGCGCCCTCTATTCGGTGGTGCTGTATGTACTGACGCCGGTCACCGTCTACCACCTGATCTGGCGGGGCTTCCGCTATCCCGAGTACTTCCAGCGCTGGAACGAGCGCTACGGCAGCTACGGCGTGGCCGGCGGCCCCGTCGATGTCTGGCTGCATGCCGTGTCGGTCGGCGAAGTGAATGCCGCCGCCCCCGTGGTCGACACCTTGCTGAAGCGGCACCGGGGCTTGCGTCTGCTCATCACCACGATCACGCCGACCGGTTCGCAGCGCGTGCAGGCGTTGTGGGGCGAGCGGGTGCTGCATGTCTACTCGCCCTATGACCTGCCCGGCGCGGTGTCGCGCTTCCTGAAGCATTTCCCGCCACGCTTGGCGCTGATCATGGAAACCGAACTGTGGCCCAGCCTGCTGTTCGGCTGCCACGACCGTCGCGTGCCCGTCTACATCCTCAACGCGCGCTTGTCCGCACGCTCGCTGCGCGGCTACAGCGTGCTGCGGCCGCTGATCGCGCGCACGCTGCGCACGGTGCGCAAGGTGGCGGCGCAGTCCGGCGACGATGCGGCGCGCTTCGTGCAACTGGGCGCACTGCCCGAACAGGTGCGCGATGTGGGCAACCTGAAGTTCGACATTCCGGTGCCGGGCAACGTGCGCGACGTGATGGCCGGCTTCCGCCAGCATCTCGCCAGCGGGCGCAGGGTGTGGATCGCCGCCAGCACGCACGAGGACGAGGAAGCGCCGGTATTGGCCACGCATGCGCGCCTGCGCAGGCAATGGCCCGACCTGCTGCTGCTGTGGGCGCCACGACACCCGGAACGGTTCCCGCGCGTGGCCGACGCGGCGCGCGAGGCCGGCTGGAACGTCGGCACGCGCCGCGTCGACCGCTGGCCCTCCGCAGGCAACGATGTCTTCGTGCTCGACACACTGGGCGAACTGATGGCGTTCTACGCGTGCGCCGACGTCGCCTTCGTCGGCGGCAGCCTGCAGGCCATCGGCGGGCACAACATGCTGGAGCCGGCCGCCGTCGGCACGCCCGCCGTCACCGGACCGCACCTGCACAACTTCAGCGAGATCTCCCGCCGTCTCAAGGAGGCCGACGCGCTGGTGATCGCGCCCGATGCGGCCGGTGTGGGCGATGCGATCGAAGCGCTGCTCGCCGATGACGCCCGCCGCCAGGAGATGGCCGACCACGGTCGTGCGCTGGTCGAGCACGGGCGCGGCGCGCTGGCGCGTACGCTGGCGATGATCGCACCGCATCTGCCGGCCCCGGTGGCATGAGCGCAGCGACGCCGCAGGCACTGGCCGGCGTGCGCGTGCTGGACCTGACGCGCGTGCTCGCCGGTCCATGGTGCACGCAGACGCTGGCGGATCTCGGCGCCGACGTCATCAAGGTCGAGCGTCCCGGCAGCGGCGACGACACGCGCGGCTGGGGTCCGCCGTTCCTGCGCGATGCCGACGGCAACGACACGGCCGAGTCTGCGTACTACCTGTGCGCCAACCGCAACAAGCGTTCGATGACCGTCGACATCTCCACCGTCGAGGGACAGGCGATCGTCCACCGGCTCGCGCTGCAGAGCGATGTGCTGGTGGAGAACTTCAAGGTCGGCGACATGGCGCGTTACGGCCTGGATGCCGCGACGTTGCGCGCCGCCAATCCGCGGCTGGTGTACTGCTCGATCACCGGCTTTGGCCAGGACGGTCCGTACGCGCTACGTGCCGGCTACGATTTCGCCATCCAGGGCCTCGGTGGCCTGATGAGCGTCACCGGTGCGGCCGATGGCGAGCCGCAGAAGGTCGGCGTCGCCGTCGCCGACCTGTTCACCGGCATGTATGCCACCGTCGCGATCCTCGCCGCGCTCCGCCACCGCGATGCGACCGGCGAGGGGCAGGTGATCGACATGGCACTGCTCGACACGCAGGTCGCGATGCTCGCCAATCTGGGCAGCCACCACCTGGTCGGCGGGGAAGTGCCGCCACGGCAGGGCAATGCGCACGCCAACATCGTGCCGTACCAGGTCTTCGCCGTCGCCGATGGGCACATCATCGTGGCGGTGGGCAATGATCGGCAGTTCGTGCGGCTGTGCGAGGTGCTGGGTGAGCCGACGCTCGCCAGCGATGAGCGCTTCCGGACGAACGCGGGACGCGTGCGCCGTCGCGATGACTTGGTGCCGCTGCTGCAGGCGGCCTTCCGCTCGCGCGACCGGCACGCATGGCTGGCATTGCTGGAAGCGGCCGGCATTCCGTGCGGACCGGTCAACGACATCGCCGGCGTATTCGCCGATCCGCAGGTACGGGCGCGCGGCATGGTCGTCGAGGCCCCGCACCCGTTGGCCGGCGTAGTGGCGCTGGTCGACAGTCCAATGAAGCTGTCCGCTACGCCGGTCGATCTGCGGCATGCGCCGCCGCTGCTCGGACAGCATACCGACGAGGTATTGCGCGAGGCGGGCTACGACCATGTGGAGATCGTTGCGCTACGTGCGCGTGGGGCGATCTGAGTTACAGGTGTAGGAGCGACGTGAGTCGCGACCGCGAGTCTTCCGCTTGCTTCGACGTATCCGGGTTACTGGAACGTGTGGTCGCGACTTACGTCGCTCCTACAGAGAATCCCGCGTCCTGAAACGACAACGGCGGGCCGAAGCCCGCCGTCGTGATCGCGCGTGACGCGCTCGACGTTACTGCGAAACCGGCTGCGAAGACAGACGCGCCTCGGCGTCGGCGGTCAGCAGGCGGTTGACGTCCTGCACGTCGGCGCCGTCCAGCGTGCCGGCGGCCTGTTCCAGCAACAGGCGGTTCTGCAGGAAGTTGTAGCGGGCCTGTGCGTACTCGACCTGCGCCTGGAACAGCGTGCGCTGGTTCTGCAGCACGTCCAGCACGGTACGGGTGCCGACTTCCAGGCCGACCTGCGACGCGTCCAGCGCGCTCTGCGCGGACACGACCGCCAGGCGGCGCGCTTCCACTTCGGTCACACCGGCGACCAGCGCCTGATAGGCATTGCTGGTGTTGCGCACCAGCGCGCGACGGGTCTGCTCCAGGCCGTCGGCCGCGCGGTCGCGTTGGGCCAGCGCCTGGCGCACGCCGGACTGGGTGGCGCCGCCGGAGAAGATCGGCACGGTCAGCGTGACGCCCCAGTTGTAGCCCTCGCCATCGCGCGACAGCGTGCCGGGCACGCTGTCCCAGTCAGTGCCGTTCGAATAGCCGCCGCGGAAATTCAGCGTGGGGTAGTGGCCGGCACGTGCGCTCGACACGCCATGCTGCGCCGACTCCAGCACGTACTCGGCGGACTTCAGGTCGGGATTCTGCTCCAGCGCACGGTCGACCCACGACTGCGCGTTCTGCTCCGGCGGCAGCTCCGGACGGAAATCGTCCGGCAGGCCCTTCAGGCCGCTGATCGGCTGGCCGGTGATCTCGGCCAGCGCACGGTAGCTGTCGTCCAGGGCGTTGCGGGCCAGGATGGTGTTGGCGCGTGCGCTGTCGTACTGGGCGCGTGCCTCGTGCACGTCGGTGATCGGCGCCAGCCCAACATCCAGGCGCTTCTGCGCGTAGTCGAACTGCTTCTTCGAGGCGGCCTCGTTGGTCTCGGCCGCCGCCAGCGACTCGATGCCGATCAGCACATTGAAGTACGCGGCCGAGGTGCGGGTGATCAGCAGGTTGTTCGCCGAGGCCAGATCGTAATCGGCCGCCTGGCTGATCGCGCGCTGGCCGCGCAGGTTGGCGATGCGGCTCCAGTCGAAGATGGTCTGGTTGACCGAGGCGCCGTAGGTGCGGCTCTTGCCGTCACCGGTTGGGTCGCCGGGACGGCTGCTGTGGGTCAGATCGTAGCCCGCGCTGCCGGTGATCTGGGGCAACAGCGCCGCACGTGCCTGCACCGCGCCTTCCTTGTCGATCAGGCGGGTGGATTCGGCGATGGACAGCTGCGGGTCGCCGGTGCGCGCCAGCTCATAGGTCTGCATCAGATCGGTGGCGTTGGCTGCGGTCGGCAGGACCAGGGCGAGCGCGAGTACGAGGGGGCGACGGCTCATGCGGGTTCCTTTTTGTATTTCTTCAGAAGACGAACTGGGGCGCCGGTGCGGCGCCGACCAGATAGGGGAGGTCGGTTTCGAACAACGATTCGATACGGGTGCCGTTGACATCGGCGACGTGCAGCACGGCTTCCATCACCGGCGAAACGCCCTGCACGACGAACAGGCGGCCACCCGGGCGCAGCCAGCCGAGGAAGCGGGCGGGCACGGTGGCCACGGCGCCGGTCACGCAGATCACGTCGAAGCGGCGGTCGGTGTTCCACGCCAGCGCATCGACCGATTCGATGCGCACGTTGTTGCCCAGGCCGGTCGCGTCGAGGCGCGCGCGCGCAGCGTCGGCGAGTTCGGGCTGGATCTCCAGGCTGACCACGTCGCGCGCCAGGTGCGCCAGACAGGCGGTCAGGTAGCCGCTGCCGGTACCGATCTCAAGCACGTCCTCATCGGCCTGCGGCTTCAGCGCCTGCAGCGTACGGCCTTCGATGACCGGCTTGGCCATCGTCTGGCCGTGGCCCAGCGGCAGTTCCAGGTCCGCGTACGCCAGCGCGCGGTGCGAGTCGGCCACGAAGGCTTCGCGCGGCAGCGTGGCCAGCGTCTCCAGCACGCGCGCATCCAGCACGTCCCAGGGACGTACCTGCTGCTCGACCATGTTTTCGCGGGCCTGGGTGTAATCGATCGTCATGGGGGTGGTCATCCGACGCGGAGGGCTGGGCCGGGCATTTTAGCGGGCTGGCCCCGTCCGCGCAGGGCAAGGATCGGGGTACCTACGGCGGTGGGCGCAGTGCCGGAAGTCACCGCAACCTCCGTCGCCCGGGGCCGCGCTTCAGTTTCAGCGGCGGCCATAGGCCCTCAGGAACATGTCCACGGTCGCGTCCACATGCTGGCGGGCATCCAGGGGGCCGGGCCGGCCGCACAGGCCGCAGGTCATGCGCGCATGCACCTCGCCCTTGATCAGGGTGAAGAACTGCGCCGACGCCGTCGCCACGTCGGGGATATCCAGCTCGCCCTTGGCCACCAGCGCCTGCAGCATCGCCGCGAACGCGTCGTGCGTGCGCTGCGGGCCGGCTTCCCAGAACGTCCGCTTGAGTTTGTCGTCGATATTGCCGGGGACCATCATCATGCGGTGCGTGCTGATGGCCTCCTCGCTGGTGACCAGCGCGAAGAACGCCTGCGCGATCGCCTTGAGCTGGTCGCGCAGGCTGCCGGTCAGTTCGATCTCGAACAGCGCGTCCGGCAGCATCTCTTCGCACTTGGCCTGCACGGCCGCGGCGAACAACGCGTCCTTGTCGCCGAAATGGCTGTACACGGTGAGCTTGGACACGCCGGCCTCGGCGGCGATCTCGTCCATGCTGACGCCGTTGAACCCCTCGCGCGCGAACAACCGCTTGGCGGCTTCGAGGATGGCGGCGCGCTTGCCCAGATCCTTGGGGCGACCGGGACCGGTCGCGGGCTTGGCGGGGGACTTGGAACGGCTGGCGGAAGGACGTGGGCTGACCATGACGTAATACTAGACTACCCGGTTCGATATTTATACTATACCGCCAAGTCCACTAATTGAAGCCACACGGAGCGGTCATGCGCCAGACGCGCTGGAACGGAGTGTTCGGATTCGTGCTGATCGGCCTGGCCGCCTGCAGCGCGGAGCAGCCTGAGGAGACGGCGCGGCCGGCGTTGGTGGTGCAGCCGGGCGGAGGTGCCGAGGCTGCGCTGTCGGCCTACGCCGGCGAAGTGCGCGCCCGCGAGGAAAGCCCGCTGGCGTTCCGCGTCGGCGGCAATCTCGTCCGCCGCAATGTGGATGCCGGCGCGCGCGTGCAGAAGGGCGAAGTGCTGGCGCTGCTGGACCCTGGCGATTTCGCGCTGCAGGCGCAGGCGGCGCAGGCACAGCTGGCGGCAGCCGAAGCCGACCTGGTCCGCGCGCGCGGCGATCGCGACCGTTACGCGAAGCTGGTCGGCGACAAGCTGATCAGCCAGTCCGCCTACGACGCGCAGGTCGCCGCCTACAAGGCCGCCGAGGGCCAGGCGCGCGCGGCGCGCGCGCAGATGGACGTGATGCGCAATCAGGAAGGCTATTCGCAGCTGCGTGCGCCGCGCGATGGCGTCATCGCCAGCCGTCAGGCCGAAGCCGGGCAGGTGGTGGCCGCCGGCCAGACCGTCTTCACGCTGGCCGCCGATGGCGGTCGCGAAGTCGCCATCGGCCTGCCGGAAAACCGCATCCGCGAATTCAGCGTCGGCCAGCCGGTGGTGGTGGAACTGTGGAATGCGCCCGGCCAGCGTCTTCCCGGCGCCATCCGCGAGATCGCACCCGCCGCGGATGCGCAGACACGCACGTATGCCGCGCGCGTCAGCCTGGTCGGCGATGCGCAGCAGCAGGTCGAACTGGGCCAGAGCGCCCGCGTCTACGTGCAGGAGAACGGCACCAAGGCCGCATTGACGCTGCCGCTGTCGGCCATCCAGCGTGGCGACGACGGCAAGACCACGGTGTGGGTCGTCGATCCCGCGAGCGGCAAGGTGCATGCGCAGGCCGTGCAGCTCGGCGCTTACGGCGATGCGTCGGTACCGGTGCTGGGCGGCGTGCGGGCCGGCGACTGGATCGTCGCCGCCGGCGGTCATCTGCTGCGGGAAGGCCAGGTGGTCGCGCCGGTGGACCGCAGCAACCGGCCGTTGGCGTTGCGGTCGACGAAGCCGGAGGCACGCTGATGCACTTGTCGATGCATTCCCGTTGCACGGAAGGCGCTCCTTCCCGAAGGTCGGGACGTGGCCAGCGTGCGCTCGGACGTTGCGGAAAGACGTTGCACGCGTTCGCCCCCACCACCCCAGCCCTCCCCCGTGAACGGGGGAGGGGGCTGATCGCCGGGAGCCATTGAGCCATGCGCCGCTTCAACCTTTCCGAGTGGGCGCTGACCAACCGCAGCCTGGTGCTGTTCGCGATGATCCTGCTGGGCCTCATCGGCGCATGGTCCTACAAGCACCTTGGGCAGTCCGAGGATCCGCCGTTCACCTTCAAGGCGATGGTCGTGCGTACGGTGTGGCCGGGCGCGACGGCCGAAGAAGTCTCGCAGCAGGTCACCGAGCGTATCGAGAAGGCGCTGATGACGACGGGCGAGTACGAATTCATCCGTTCGTACTCGCGGCCCGGCGAATCGCAGGTGATCTTCATGGCGCGCGATTCGATGAAATCGAAGGACGTGCCCGACCTCTGGTACCAGGTCCGCAAGAAGGTCGGTGACGTGCGCGCCACGCTGCCCAGCGGCGTGATCGGGCCGTTCTTCAACGACGAATTCGGCGACACCTTCGGCAACATCTATGCGTTGACCGGCGAAGGCTTCGACTATGCGGTGATGAAGGACTACGCCGACCGCATCCAGCTGGAGCTGCAACGGGTGGACGACGTCGGCAAGGTCGAACTGGTCGGCCTGCAGGACGAGAAGATCTGGATAGAGCTGTCCAATACCAAGCTGGCCACGCTGGGCATCCCGCTCGGCGCGGTGCAGCAGGCGCTGGAAGAGCAGAACGCGATGACGCCGGCCGGCTTCTTCGAGACGCCCAGCGATCGCGTGCAACTGCGCGTGAGCGGCGAATTCGGTTCGGTCGACGAGATCCGCGAATTCCCGATCCGCGCCGGCGGCCGCACGGTGAAGCTGGGCGACATCGCCGAGATCACGCGCGGCTTCGCCGATCCGGCCGCGCCGCGCATGCGCTTCATGGGCCAGCCCGGCATCGGCATCGCGGTGGCGATGAAGGACGGCGGCGACATCCTCAAGCTGGGCGAGACGCTGCAGTCCGAGTTCCAGCGGTTGCAGAAGACGCTGCCGCTGGGCATGGAACTGCGCAAGGTGTCCGACCAACCGGCGGCGGTCGAGGACTCGGTGGGCGAATTCGTCCGCGTGCTGGCCGAGGCCGTCATCATCGTGCTGCTGGTGAGCTTCTTCTCGCTGGGCTGGCGCACCGGACTGGTGGTGGCGGTGTCGATCCCGCTGGTGCTGGCGATGACGTTCGCGGTGATGCACTACTTCGGCATCGGCCTGCACAAGATCTCGCTGGGCGCGCTGGTGCTGGCGCTGGGCCTGCTGGTCGACGACGCGATCATCGCGGTGGAGATGATGGCCATCAAGATGGAGCAGGGCTTCGACCGGTTGAAGGCGGCCAGTTTCGCCTACGAATCGACGGCGTTTCCGATGCTCACCGGCACGCTGGTGACGGCGGCCGGCTTCCTGCCGATCGCGACCGCGGCGTCCAGCACCGGCGAGTACACACGCTCGCTGTTCCAGGTGGTGACGATCGCGCTGGTGGTGTCGTGGATCGCCGCCGTGCTGTTCATTCCGTACCTGGGCGACAAGATGCTGCCCGACCTCGGCCATCCGCAGCCGCCGAAGCCGGGATCGCCGACTGCACGCTGGCACGCGTTCCGTGCAGGACTCGCGGATCGCTGGCCGCCGTTCGCCGCCGTGCTGGCACCGAAGGCGCACGACGCGCACGAGCACAACCCCTACCACACGCCGTTCTACGGGCGCTTCCGCAGCTGGCTATCGTTCTGCCTGCGCCATCGCTGGCTGGTGATCGGCGTGACCGCGGCGGCGTTCGTGGCGTCGATCGCGCTGTTCCGCTTCGTGCCGCAGCAGTTCTTCCCGGACTCGGTGCGCCCCGAGCTGATGGTGGACCTGGAGCTGGCCGAGGGCAGCTCGCTGAAATCCACCGACGCGCAGGCGCGCAAGCTGGAGAAGCTGCTGGCCACGCGCGACGGCATCCTCAACTACGTGGCCTACGTCGGCACCGGTTCGCCACGCTTCTACCTGCCGCTCGACCAGCAGCTGCCGCAGGCGAACTTCTCGCAGTTCGTGGTGCTGACCGACGACATCGAAGCGCGCGAATCGACCCGCCGCTGGCTGATCGACGAGGTCGCTCCGCAGTTCCCGGAGCTGCAGTTCCGCGTCACCCGGCTCGAAAACGGTCCGCCGGTCGGCTATCCGGTGCAGTTCCGCGTGTCCGGCGAGCATATCGACCGCGTGCAGGCGATCGCGCGGCAGATGGCGGAGAAGGTGCGCGCCAATCCGCACGTCACCAACGTCAACCTGGACTGGAGCGAGCCGAGCAAGATCGTGCGGCTGCAGATCGACCAGGATCGCGCCCGCGCGCTCGGGGTCAGCACGTCGCAGGTCTCGCACTTCCTGTCGGGTTCGTTGTCGGGCCTGAGCGTCAGTACCTACCGCGAAGGCAACGAACTGGTGGAGATCCTGCTGCGCGGGCCGGAAGAGGAGCGCACGCGGCTGGACCTGCTGGGCAGCCTGGCGGTGCCGACCAGCAACGGCGGCAGCGTGCCGCTGTCGCAGATCGCCAACCTCGAGTACGCGTTCGAGGACGGCATCATCTGGCACCGCGACCGCCTGCCGACGGTGACGGTGCGCGCGGACCTGAACACCGATGCCGTGACCGCGCCGACGGTGGTCGCGCAGATCTCGCCGACGCTGGACGGGATCCGCGACACGCTGCCCCAGGGCTACCTGCTGGAGACCGGCGGTACGGTCGAGGATTCGGCGCGCGGGCAGAAGTCCATCGCCGCCGGCATGCCACTGTTCCTGCTCGCGGTGACCACGCTGCTGATGCTGCAGTTGCGCAGCTTCTCGCGGATGGCGCTGGTGCTGCTGACGGCGCCGCTGGGCCTGATCGGCGTGACGCTCGCACTGCTCGTGTTCCGCGTGCCGTTCGGCTTCGTCGCCATGCTGGGTACCATCGCGCTGGCCGGCATGATCATGCGCAACTCGGTGATCCTGGTGGACCAGATCGATCAGGACATCCGCGCCGGCCACGACCGCTGGCACGCGATCATCGATGCGACCGTACGCCGGTTCCGGCCGATCGTGCTGACCGCACTGGCGGCGGTGCTGGCGATGATCCCGCTGTCGCGCAGCGCCTTCTTCGGGCCGATGGCGGTGGCCATCATGGGCGGCCTGACCGTGGCGACCGTGCTGACCCTGTTCTTCCTGCCGGCGCTGTATGCGGCCTGGTTCAAGGTCCGGCCCGAAGAGCCCGCCACGCGGTAACCCGTCCGACGGCAGGGGGGTTCAAGAACCCCCCTGACGCAGCCGATACTGGGAGGGTCGAAGCCCTCCGGACTCCGTACCCGCCATGCGCCGCCTGTTCGTCAACGGCCTGTGTCTGCTGGTCCTGCTGGTCGGCGCGCCCGCCTGGGCGCTGGATCCTGCGCGCCAGGTCGACGAATACACGATCGCGCGGTGGACGATGGAAGACGGGTTGCCGCACAACCTGGTGCACATCATCAGCCAGGACGCCGACGGTTACCTCTGGGCGGGCACGTGGGAAGGCGCGGCGCGTTTCGACGGCCGGCGCTTCACCGCCTACGACGCGGGCACGGTGCCCGGCCTGGAGATCGAAGGCGTGCGCGCGATCGCCCCGCATCCGCAGGGCGGCATGGTGCTGAGCCTCGGCCGGGTCGGACCCGGCGTCGTGCGCTTCCACGAGGGCCGCTGGCAGCGCCTGCCGGGACCGGCCGGTACGCTGCCCGATGTGTCGGTACTGCGGTTCGGACCGGATGCCGCGCTGTGGATCGGCACCGACCATTCGCTGTTCCGCCGGACGCCCGATGGCCGGCTCCAGGACATCGGCGGTACCCACGAACGCCTGGCCAACGAGCGCGTGCTGGCGATCCTGCCGCTGCCGGATGGACAGGCGCTGGTCGGCAACCGCCATGGGCTGTTCCGGATCGCCAACGGGCGTGCGACCGACTGGGGACGCACGATGGGCCTGCCGGAGACCTCGGTGCTGGCCATCCAGCCTTCGCGCTGGGGCGGCATCCTGGTCGGCGGCGGTGCCGGCGTGTGGCGGCTGGAAGACGGGCGCGTGCAGCAGATCACCGGCGAGCGCGCCGAGGCGATGCTGGAGGACCGCAGCGGCAACCTGTGGATCTCCACGCTCGACGGCCTGCGGCGCTACGCGCAGGGCCGCTACGAGACGCTGGGCGAACGTAACGGCCTGATGGGGCGGCTGGCGCCGTCGCTGTTCGAGGATCGCGAAGGGCTGCTGTGGGTAGGCACCACCAATGGGCTGTATCGCATCTCCGACGGACCGGTGTTCGGGCTGGACCGCAGCAGCGGGCTGCGCGACATCTACGTGCGCGCGATCATCGAGCGTCCCGGACAGGGCGTGTGGGTCGGCCATCCGATGGGCGTCGACGCGTGGCAAGACGGCAAGAGCCACGCGGTTCCGCTGGCGTTCGGTGGCAAGCAGGATCCGTCGGTGCTCTCGATGGCGAACGCGCGCGACGGCGGCTTGTGGATCGGCACCTACGATCAGGGCGTGATCCACCTGCCTGCCGTGGCCGAAGGCGCCAAGGCGGAGCCCTGGCGCATCGACGAGGCAGGCGGATTGCCCTCCAACCACGTGCGTGCGTTGCTGGAGCGTGCGGACGGTTCGCTGTGGATCGGCAGCAACGAGGGCGTGAGCGTCTACCGCGACGGCCGCATCCAGCGCCATTACGGCGTCGACGACGGCGTGCCGGCGGGCAACGTCTACATCCTGTACGAGACCGCCCAGGGCGTGCTGTGGATCGGCACCAGCAACGGCATGGCGATGATGCGCCGCGACGGCACGCTGCAGGCGTGGAAGCCGATGTCCGACTTCCCGGCGGTGGCGGCCTTCGATTTCCTGGCCGATCCCGATGGCAGCCTGTGGATCGCGACCGACCGCGGCCTGGTGCACTGGCGCGACGGCGCCTTCATGCAGTTCGACCATCGCCAGGGCCTGCCCAACAACCGTCTGTTCCGGCTGCTGGAGGACGACAACGGCGACTTCTGGGTCTCCAGCAATCGCGGCGTGTTCCGTATCTCCCGGCCTGCGCTGACGGCGGTCGAGAACGGTCATCTGGCACGGTTGCCGGTGGAAGCCTTCACCCACGCCGACGGCCTGCCCAGCAGCCAGGCCAATGGCGCTTCCGCACCGGCAGGCTGGCTGATGCGCGACGGCAAGCTCTGGTTCGCGACGGCGAACGGGATCGGCGTGATCGATCCGGGCGACGCGCGTCGCCAGCGCAACCAGGGCGTCACGCTGGTGATCGAGTCGGTCGAGGCGGATGGACGTACCCTGCCGCTGCAGTCCCGCTACGCGCTGGCGGCCGACACGCGCCGCGTCGTCATCCGCTTTACCGGGCTGAACCAGCGCGCCCCCGAGCGGCTGCGATACCGCTATCGCATGGTCGGCTTCGACCGCGGCTGGATCGAGACCGACAACGGGATCGCCCACGATGCGGTGTACACCAACCTGCCGTCCGGCAACCTCCACTTCGAAGTGCAGGTGATGAACGCGCCCGCGGACTGGAGCAAGCCGGAAGGCGTGGTCACGCGCACGGTGGAACTGGACAAGGCGGCGCCGTGGTGGATGCGCGCCTGGGCGATGGCGGCGTACGCGGTACTGCTCGGCCTGACGGCGTGGGGCGTGCTGCTGCTGGCGATGCGACGCCACCGTCAGCGCCAGCGGCGCCTGCAGGCGCTGGTCGATGTGCGGACCTCGGAGCTCAGCGACAAGAACGCGCAGCTCGAACAGGCGGGCGAGGCCAACGCGCGCCTGCTCGAACAACTCGCCTACCAGGCCCGCCACGATCCGCTGACCCGGCTGGCCAACCGGCGCGCCGGTGACGCCTTCCTCGCCGACGCGCTCGAGACCAGTCGCCGCGAAGGACGTCCGCTGTGCGTGGCGCTGCTGGATATCGACCACTTCAAGGCGGTCAACGACCGCTATGGCCATGCCTTCGGCGACGACGTGCTGTCGCAGGTCGCGGCACTGGCGGATCAGCTGGTCGGCCGCCATGACGATGTGCTGATCGCCCGCTGGGGCGGCGAGGAATTCCTGGTCTGCCAGCAACTGCCCTGGTCCACCGCGCGTGCGCGCCTGGAGGCGCTGCGCGACGGTATCGCGCAGGCGAGCATCGGTACGCCGGACGGCGGCCTCCTGCATTGCACGGTCAGCATCGGCGTGGCCCAGCTGGAAGCCGGCCAGGACCAGCGCGATCTGCTGCGTGTCGCCGACGAACGCCTTTACAAGGCCAAGCAGCAGGGACGCAATCGACTGGTGTCCGGTTGAACCTTCCGCTGGCCGCGGTGGTCAGCGGCCTACGAAGCGCAGTCCGCTGGTCTCGCCCTCGCCGACCGTTTCGGGATCGGTCGTCAGTGCGTTCTCGAAGCCACCGCCGCTGCCGTTGTAGAGCAGGTAGACGGGCTTTTCGTTGCGCAGCAGGTCGATGCAGTTCTGGAAGTCGTCCAGGTGGTAGTGCAGCTGCGGTTGCGTGCCATTGAGGCCATCGGCGGGCAGGGCCGCGCCGTTCGCATGGAACACCAGCTGGCCGATGTAGCCGCCGCCGGCCATCAGACCGATGCGCCGGCGGAATGTGTTGGCGGAATAGATGACGTGGTACTTCTCGATCTGCGTCGTGGGCATCGTGCCTGTCCTCTGCGTGCATCCCCTGCATGATCGACAACGCAGGGGATGCCGCGATCAGGTCACCCGCTTCAGTCCCGCAATTCCGCCACGTAGCAACGCGTCTGCATCTGCTCCAGCACGGCCTGCGTGGCCACCTGCGTGGACACGCCGCGACCGCCGGTCGCCAGGTCGTTGGTGAACACCTGCGCGTTGAGCGCGCCGTCGACGGCGCGTTCGATGCAGTCGGCTTCCTCGTGCAGTCCCAGCGAGTGGCGCAGCAGCAGCGCGCAGCTCAGGATGGTCGCGTAGGGATTGGCGACGCCCTTGCCGGCGATGTCCGGCGCCGACCCGTGGATCGGTTCGTACAGGCCGACCTTGCCGTCGCCCAGCGACGCCGACGGCAGCAGGCCGAGCGAGCCGGCCAGCATCGACGCCTCGTCGGTCAGGATGTCGCCGAACATGTTCTCTGTGACGATGACGTCGTACTCGCGCGGCTTGGACAGCAGGTGCATCGCCATCGAGTCGACCAGTTGGTGTTCCAGTGCCACGTCGGGGAACTCCTCGCGCCCGATGCGGGTGGCGACATCGCGCCACAGGCGCGACGTTTCCAGCACGTTGGCCTTGTCCACCGACACCAGCTGGCTGCGGCGCTGGCGCGCCAGCCTGAACGCGCTGCGCACCACGCGTTCGATCTCGGTGACGCTGTAGCTGCACAGGTCGCTGGCGCCGCGCGCGTCGCGCGTCTTCTCGCCGAAGTAGATGCCGCCGGTCAGTTCGCGCACGACCACGATGTCCACGCCGGTCAGCAGGTGCGGCTTGATCGGCGAGGCATTGAGCGCGGCGGGATGCGGGCGCACCGGACGCAGGTTGGCGAACAGGCCCAGCCCCTTGCGCAGCGCGAGCAGGCCCTGCTCGGGACGGACCTTGGCGTTCGGATCCGACCACTTCGGTCCGCCCACGGCGCCCAGCAGCACCGCATTCGCCTGCTGGCAACCCTGCAGCGTCGCCTGCGGCAGCGGTTCGCCGTGCCGGTCGATGGCGATGCCACCGATGTCGTACTCGTGGAAATCGAACGTATGGCCGTGGCGACGGGCCAGGGCGCGCAGCACGGTGACGGCGGCGGCGGTGACTTCAGGACCGATGCCGTCCCCGGGCAGGAGGGCGATGTCAGCGTGCATGGCGGGTGGCCTCGTAGCGTTCGATGTCGGGTTGGCGGGCCAGCAGGTAGCCCAGTTCGTCGACGCCCTGCAGCAGGCAGGTCTGCGCGAAGGCGTCCAGCGGGAAGGAGAAGACGGCACCGGCAGGCGTGCGGAGTTCCTTGGCGGCCACATCGACGACCAGTTCGTCGTCCGGCCGCTGCATCAGCGCCTGCACCGTCTCCTCAGGAAGCACGACGGGCACCAGCCCGTTCTTCAGGCTGTTGTTGCGGAAGATGTCGGCGATCTCGCTGCTGACGATGGCGCGCAGGCCGAGGTCGGTCAACGCCCATGGCGCGTGTTCGCGCGAGGAGCCGCAGCCGAAGTTGCGGCCGGCCAGCAGGATCTTGCGGCCGGCGTTCTGCGGCTGGTTGAACGGGAATGCCGGGTTCGGCGCGCCGTCGGCCTGCCAGCGCCAGTCGTTGAACGCGTTCTTGCCCAGGCCGGCGCGTTCGGTCGTCGACAGGAAACGCGCGGGGATGATCTGGTCGGTGTCGATGTTGGTCTGCGCCAGCACCACGCTCTGCGAGCGCACTTCGCTGAACCCGGCCATCACGCCACCGCCTTCTGATCGTCGAACAGGTCACGCGGATCGCTGACGCGCCCGTTCACCGCCGCCCAGGCCGCCGTGAGCGGCGAGGCCAGCAGCGTGCGGGCGCCGGGCCCCTGGCGACCTTCGAAGTTGCGGTTGCTGGTGCTGACGGCCAACTGGCCCGGTGCCACCAGGTCGCCGTTCATCGCGATGCACATCGAGCAGCCCGGCTCGCGCCACTCGGCTCCCGCGTCGCGCACGACCTGGTCGATGCCTTCGGCCTCGGCTTCGCGCTTGACGATTTCCGAGCCCGGCACGACCAGCATGCGCACGCCGGCGGCGACCTTGCGGCCGCGCAGCACCTGCGCCACTTCGCGCATGTCGCGCAGCCGTCCGTTGGTGCAGGAACCGACGAACACCACATCCACCGGCGTGCCCACCAGCGCATGGCCCGCACTCAGGTGCATGTAGTCCAGGCCCTTCCGGGCGGCGGCATCGGCCGGCGCGGGAATGGGCGCGTCCACCGCGATCGCCGTGCCCGGGTGCGTGCCCCAGGTCAGGGTGGGGCGGATGTCGGCGGCGTCGATACGCACCCCGGCGTCGAACGTCGCGCCGTCGTCGCTGCGCAGGGTCTTCCAGTAGGCGACGGCGGCCTCGAAGGCTTCGCCCTTCGGTCCGCGCGGCGTGTTGGCGACCCAGTCGAACGTGGTCCGGTCAGGTGCGACCATGCCGGCGCGCGCGCCGGCTTCGATCGACATGTTGCACAGGGTCATGCGTTGTTCCATGTCCAGCGCCTCGATGGCGCTGCCGCGGAACTCGATGACATGGCCGGTGCCGCCGTTCACGCCGATCACGCCGATCACGTGCAGCACGATGTCCTTCGCGCCGACGCCCGGCGCCACCGCACCGTCGACGGTGATCGCCATGGTCTTCGGCTTGCGCTGCAGCAGGCATTGCGTGGCCAGCACGTGGCCGACCTCGCTGGTGCCGATGCCGAAGGCCAGCGAGCCGAACGCGCCGTGCGTGCTGGTGTGGCTGTCGCCGCAGACGATGGTCATGCCGGGCAGGGTGAAGCCCTGTTCCGGCGCGATGACGTGGACGATGCCGCGGTTCGGCGAGGCCATGTCGAACAGTTCGATGCCGTACTCGGCGCAATTGCGCGCCAGCGTCTCGACCTGCGTTTCCGCGGCGGGCGTGTAGTACGGCAGCTTGCCGTCCGGCCCCGCGGGCAGCGTCGGTGTGGAGTGGTCCATGGTCGCCTTGGTGCGGTCCGGCCGGCGCGGCGACAGGCCGCGCGCCTTCAGCTCGGAAAACGCCTGCGGCGAGGTGACCTCGTGGATCAGGTGCAGGTCGATGTACAGCACGGCGGGAGCGGCGTCGGTCTCGGGGACGACGACGTGGGCGTCCCAGAGTTTGTCGAACAGGGTGCGGGGCGCGGTCATGCGGAATCCGGTGCTACGTGGGGAAAAGGGAGGAACCCGTGGAGAGGAGTGAGAAGCGAGCAAAGGTCGAGGGTTCTACTCACTCCTCACTCCTTTCCACTCACTGCCGCGCTTCAAGCCGCAGCCGCTTCCTGTTGTTCGGCGCGGCGCTGGCGCAGCAGCCGGTTGGCGACGTCCAGCCATGCGAGCGCGCTGGCCTCGATGATGTCCTTGCTGGTGCCCGTGCCTTCGTACTCCTCGCCATCGCAGCGCACGGACAGGCTGGCTTCGCCGCGCGCATCGGCGCCGATGCCGACGCTGTGCACCTGGTAGCTTTCCAGTTGCAGCTGCACGCCCGTGGCCGCGGCGAGCGCGCTGAACAGCGCGTCGACCGGACCATTGCCCTGCGCGGTTTCGGAAATGCGGTTGCCGTCCGGATCGGACAACTCGACCAGCGCGTTGGCGCGGCTGCCGACATCGCTGATCGTCATCGACGACAGCCGGTAGCCGTCGCTGACCGCCGCGTCCTGCATCAGCGCCTGCAGGTCGGCGTCTCCGACCACGCGCTGCTTTTCGCACAGCGCCTTGAACTGCTCGAACACCAGTTTCAATTCGTCCTCTTCCAGCCAGTAGCCCAGCGCACGCAGGCGCTGCTCGACGGCGGCGCGACCACTGTGGCGGCCCAGCACCATCTGCGACGACGGCCAGCCCACGTCCTGCGGCTGCATGATCTCGTAGGTGCCGCGGTGGCGCAGCATGCCGTGCTGGTGGATGCCGGATTCGTGGGCGAAGGCATTGGCGCCGACGATGGCCTTGTTGCGCTGGACCGGCATGCCGACCAGGCGCGAGAGCAGCTGCGAGGTCGGCACGATGCGTTGCGTGTCGACGCGCGTGTCCAGGTTGTAGAAGGCGTTACGTACCTTCAGCGCCATCACCAGCTCCTCGATGGCGCAGTTGCCGGCGCGCTCGCCGATGCCGTTGATCGAGCCTTCCACCTGCCGTGCGCCGCCTTCGATGGCGGCCAGCGAATTGGCCACGGCCAGTCCCAGGTCGTTGTGGCAGTGCGCGCTGAACACGACCCTGTCGGCGCCGGGCACGTGCGCGATCGCGCGTTCGAACATGCCGCGGATCTCCTCCGGCGTGGTGAAGCCGACGGTATCCGGCAGGTTGATGGTGGTGGCGCCGGCGGCGATGGCCGCCGCGATCGCCTCATGCAGGAAGTCTTCTTCGGTGCGGGTTGCGTCCTCGGCCGAGAATTCGATCTCGTCGACATGGCCGCGCGCCAGGCGTACGTGAGTGTCGATCGACTGCAGGACCTGCTCGCGGCTCATGCGCAGCTTGTGTTCGCGGTGCAGGGGGCTGGTGGACAGGAACAGGTGCAGGCGTGGCTTCGCGGCGGACGACAGCGTGCGCAGCGAGGTCTCGATGTCGCCGGGCAGGCAGCGCGACAGCACGGCCAGTGTCGTGTCGCGCAGCTCGCGCGCGATCAGCGCCTGCGCCTCGCGGTCGGACTGCGAACTGGCCGGAAAGCCGGTCTCGATGATGTCCACGCCCAGGTCGGCGAGGCCGCGGGCCATCACCAGTTTCTGCTGCGGCGTCATGCTGCAGCCGGGGGACTGTTCGCCATCGCGCAGCGTGGTGTCGAAAATTCGGATCTGCGCGGGGTTGGGAATGGTCGTATTCACCAGATGGATTCCTCGTGTACTTCTGCTTCCGGGGCGGCGACCGCGATACGGCGCGCGCCGGTCTTGATGGGGGATTTCGGGGAGGCCGCGCGCGTACTGCCGCGGCCGGTGGCAAGCGCAGGCTCGCCCTCGGCGGCGCGCCTGCGCGGCTTGCGCGGCGGCCGGGGGCGCACGTCGGACAGCAGCTGCGCCAGGACGGTGGCGTCAATGTTACCGCCTGACACCACCGCGCACTTGCGCTTGCCCGCCACGCGGCGACCGGCGGCCAGTGCCAGCGCGCCGGCGCCTTCGGCGATCAGGTTCTCTTCCAGCGCCAGCCGCACCAGCGTTTCGCGCAGTTCGGCCTCGCGCACGGTGACGACATCGTCCAGCAGCTGCGTGCACAGGCGGCGGGTGATGAAGCCCGGCACCTTGACGCGCACGCCATCGGCCAGCGAAGCGACCGGGTCCGTCGGCGTGGTGTCGCCCTTCATCGCGCGGATCATCGAGTCCACGCCCTCGACCTGCGCGCCGACCACGCGCACGCCCTGCGACTTCAGCGCCAGCGCGACGCCCGACGCCAGGCCGCCGCCTCCGATCGGCACGATCACCACGTCCGGCGCATGCGGGGCGATCTCGATGCCGACCGTGCCCTGGCCGGCGATCACGTCCGGATCGTCGAAGGCGGACAGGAAGCGGTAGCCGTTCTGTTCGGCCAGTTCCTTCGCGAAGGCGAACGCCTCGTCGTAACTGTTGCCGTGCTGCCGCACGGTGGCGCCCCAGTGGGCGACACCGGCGATCTTGGTTTCCGGCGCGCCGTGGGGCATGACGGTGATGGCCTGCACGCCCAGGCGGTACGCGGCCCAGGCCAGGCCCTGCGCATGGTTGCCCGCGGAGGCGGCGATGACCGGGCGGTGGTCGCCGCGCTCGCGCGCGGCCAGCAGGGCATTCAGCGCGCCACGGACCTTGTACGACCCGGTGCGCTGCAGGTTCTCCAGCTTCAACATCACGCCGAAGCGTTCGGCGTGGTGCATCGGCGTCGGCGGCAGGTAACGGCGCAGGCGCGCCTGCGCCGCCAGCACGTCGGCCACGGTGACGACGACGTCGCCTACGTCGGGCTCGTTGCTGGCGGTGGCGCGGCCGGCATCAGGCATCGCGGCACGCGAACGGCTGATGTCGAAGAAGACGCCTCCGGACCGCAACTGCCGTGTTGGCGGGTGCGGTGTTCATGCGGCGCGGTCCTGGCGGCGGTGGTCGCGGCTCAGTTCCTGCACGGCACTGAAGGACAACTCCTCCACGTCGTAGATCTTCAGCAACTGCTGCCGCAGGGTCTCGGGTGCGCGGGTACTGTCGATCACCAGCGCCAGCGCCCAATAGCCTTCGCTGTCATGGGTGGCGTGCACCGCATGGGGCGGAAAGCCGCGGCGCTCGATCATGCCCAGCACGCGCACCAGTGCCCCCTCGGCGGGTTTGAGCTTCAGTTCAAGCCGGTAACGCATTCTTGTTCTCCGGGCCGTCCGCCATGACGGCAGGCTCGGCGGCCTGTTTTGCGGGATTGGCGTCCAGCATCGAGCTGTTGGCGTGGTTCGGCGGCACCAGCGGCCAGACGTTGGCCTTGATGTCGATGGTCACGTGCAGCAGCGCCGGACCCGGCGCGGCCAGCAGTTCGGCCAGGGCGCCTTCGACTTCGTCGCGCTGGCTGATGTGCCGGGCGGGAATGCCGAAGACGCGCGCCAGCGCGGCGAAGTCCGGATTGTCGGACAGGTCGATCTCGCTGTAGCGCTCGGCGAAGAACAGTTCCTGCCACTGCCGCACCATGCCCAGCGCGCTGTTGTCGATCAGGACGATCTTCACCGGCAGCTTGCAGCGGGCGATGGTCGCCAGTTCCTGCACGTTCATCATGAAGCCGCCGTCGCCGTTGACCAGGATGACGGTGCGGTCGGGACAAGCGAACTGCGCACCCATCGCCGCCGGCAGGCCGAAGCCCATCGTGCCCAGCGCGCCGCTGGTCAGGTGGTTGCGCGGATGGGTGAACTTGCAGTGCTGCGCCACCCACATCTGGTGCTGGCCGACATCGCACGCGACGATCGCATCGGCCGGTGCCACTTCGCTCAGCCGCTTCAGCAGGCCGGGCGCGTAGATGTCGGTGCCGGGCGCGTCGTAGCGGAAGCCGAAGCGCTCCCGGTTGCCCACGCAGCGCTTGCGCCATTCGTCGCAGGTACTGCGTGCCGCGGTCAGCGCCTTCAGGCTGGCGGCGACGTCGCCGGGCACGGCGATATCGGCGGTGCGCAGCTTGCCGATCTCGTAGGCATCGGCATCCACGTGCAGCACGCGGGCGAACGGGGCGAATTCGGCCAGCTTGCCGGTGGCGCGGTCGTCGAAACGCGCGCCCACCACGATCAGCAGGTCGCACTCCTGCACCGCCATGTTGGCCGCCCGCGTGCCGTGCATGCCCAGCATGCCCAGATAGTGCGGATGGTTTGCCGGCAGCGCACCCAAGCCGCGCAGGGTCAGCACGGTCGGAATCTTCGTGGCATCGACGAACTGGCGGAACGCGTCCGCCGCATCGGCGATGCCGATGCCGCCACCGCCGTAGATCACCGGCTTCTCGGCGCCCGCGATCGCGGCCAGCGCATCGGCCAGCTTCGCCTCCTCCGGTGCCGGCACCGGCTCGACGCTGGCCGGCACGTGGTCGGGCAGGTGCGAGGCATCCGACATCTGCACGTCCTTGGGCAGGTCGATCAGCACCGGACCCGGACGGCCCTCGCGGGCGATGCGGAAGGCATCGCGCACCATCTGCGGCAGGTCGTCCACGCGCCGGGCAACGAAGCTGTGCTTGACGATGGGCAGTGTCAGTCCGAACACGTCCAGTTCCTGGAACGCATCGGTGCCCATCAGCGTGGTGGCGACCTGGCCGGTCAGGCAGACCATGGGCACCGAATCCAGCATCGCATCGGCGATGCCGGTCACCAGGTTCGACGCGCCGGGACCGGAGGTGGCGACGCACACGCCGACCTTGCCGCTGGCGCGGGCATACCCGTTCGCAGCCAGTGCGGCGCCCTGCTCATGCCGCACCAGGATGTGCTTCAGGTTGGAATCCACCAGCGCGTCGTAGAACGGCATGATGGTGCCGCCCGGATAACCGAACAGCGTGTCCACGCCCTCGGCCTCCAGGGCGTGGGCCAGCCAGCGGGCGCCATTGCGTGGGGCAGTGGCCGCGGCGGCGTTCATGCGGCGGCCTGCTCGTCTGTCTTCGCTTGCGGGGCGTTGGCCTGCAGCCACACCATCTTCGCGCGCAGTTCCTTGCCGACCTTCTCGATCGGGTGGTCCTTGTCGGCCTGCTGGAACTTCCTGTAGTTCGGCAGGCCGGCGTCGTACTCGGCCTGCCAGTTGCGGGTGAAGGTGCCGTTCTGGATGTCGGTCAGCACGTCCTTCATGCGCGCCTTGACGCTGGCGTCGATGACGCGCGGCCCGCTGACGAAGTCGCCGTACTGCGCGGTCTCGGAGATGAACTCCAGCATGCGGGTGATGCCGCCTTCGTAGAACAGGTCGACGATCAGCTTCAGTTCGTGCAGCACTTCGTAGTACGCGATCTCCGGCTGGTAGCCGGCTTCCACCAGCGTCTCGAAGCCGGCCTGCACCAGCGACGAGGCGCCGCCGCACAGCACGGCCTGCTCGCCGAACAGGTCGGTCTCGGTCTCTTCCTTGAAGGTGGTCTTGATGATGTTGGCGCGGGCGCCGCCCAGGCCGCCGGCGTAGGCCAGCGCGAACTGCTCGGCCTTGCCGCTCGTGTCCTGGTGCACGGCGTAGATGCAGGGAACGCCGCGGCCGATCTCGTACTCGCGGCGCACCAGCGCGCCGGGGCCCTTCGGCGCGACCAGCACCACGTCCAGGTCGGCGCGCGGCTCGATCATGCCGAAGTGGACGTTGAGGCCGTGCGCGAACAGCAGCACGGCGCCCTGCTTCATGTTGGGCGCCAGCACCTCGTTGTAGAGCTTCTTCTGCACCATGTCCGGGGTCAGCACGGCGACCAGGTCGGCGTCCTTCACCGCATCGGCCGGTGCCTTGACCACGAAGCCGTCGGCCTCCGCCTTCGCTTCGGTCGGGCCGCCCGGACGCAGGCCGACGGTGACGTCGAAGCCGGAATCGCGGAGGTTCAGGGCATGCGCGCGGCCCTGGCTGCCGTAGCCGACGACGGTGATCTTGGGTTGCGGGAGAGCGTTGGCGGTGGTCATGGAGCGGGATTCCTGAGGGTTGAGGTGAAAGGAAAGGCGCTTAAACAAAAAACCCCGCACTTCTCAGTGCGGGGTTTTGCGAATCTGGCGTTGCTTGCTGCTTACACGCCTGTCCGTCCCGCAGTTGTGGGCGAGGTAATAAGGACGAGTACGAGGAGCGAGGCCGCAGCGGCTGCGGTCGGTTCGGTCATCGTGGGCGTGTGGCGCTGCAACATGCGGCAAGAGAAACATGCCGCTCGCAAGCGTGTCAAGCGCTTCCTGGTACTTTTCGACGACCGGATGATTTCAGTCGATATGGTTGCAACTGAAACCGTGGAAAGCCAGCAGAATCAAGGCTCCCCACGTCGTCGCAGCACCGCTGGTTTTCATGCCCGAATACCGCTCCAAGACCTCCACCCACGGCCGCAACATGGCCGGTGCCCGCGCGCTCTGGCGCGCCACCGGCATGAAGGACGAGGACTTCCACAAGCCCATCATCGCCGTCGCCAACTCGTTCACCCAGTTCGTGCCCGGCCATGTGCACCTCAAGGACCTTGGCCAGCTGGTCGCCCGCGAGATCGAACGCGTCGGCGGCGTGGCGAAAGAGTTCGACACCATCGCCGTCGACGACGGCATCGCGATGGGCCATGACGGCATGCTGTACTCGCTGCCGTCGCGCGAGATCATCGCCGACTCGGTCGAGTACATGGTCAACGCGCACTGCGCCGATGCGCTGGTGTGCATCTCCAACTGCGACAAGATCACGCCCGGCATGCTGATGGCCGCCATGCGGCTGAACATCCCGACGGTGTTCGTGTCGGGCGGGCCGATGGAGGCCGGCAAGACCAGGTTGGCCGACCACAAGCTGGACCTGATCGACGCGATGGTGGTGGCGGCCGATCCGAACGCGTCCGACGAGCAGGTCGCCGCGGTCGAGCGCAGCGCGTGCCCGACCTGTGGCTCGTGCAGCGGCATGTTTACGGCCAACTCGATGAACTGCCTGACCGAGGCGCTGGGCCTGTCGCTGCCGGGCAACGGCACGGTGGTCGCCACGCATGCCGACCGCGAACAGCTGTTCAAGCGCGCCGGCGTGGTGGCGGTGGAACTGTGCCATCGCTGGTACGGCGGTGAGGATGCCACGGCGCTGCCGCGCGGCATCGCCACGTTCGAGGCGTTCGAGAATGCGATGACGCTGGACATCGCGATGGGCGGCTCCACCAATACCATCCTGCATCTGCTCGCCGCGGCGCAGGAAGGCGAGGTGCCGTTCGACATGCGCGACATCGACCGCCTGTCGCGGCGCGTGCCGCAGCTGTGCAAGGTCGCGCCGAACACGCAGAAGTACCACATCGAGGACGTGCACCGTGCCGGTGGCATCATGGCGATCCTCGGTGAACTGGCGCGCGGCGGCCTGCTGCATACCGGCGTGTCCACCGTGCACGCGAAGACACTGGGCGATGCGATCGCGAAGTGGGACGTCGCCACCGTCGACGACGAGGCGGTGCATACGTTCTACAAGGCCGGACCCGCCGGCATCCCGACCCAGGTCGCCTTCAGCCAGGCCACGCGCTGGCCTTCGCTGGACACCGACCGTGCCGAGGGCTGCATCCGCAGTGTCGAACATGCGTTCTCGCAGGAAGGCGGCCTGGCGGTGCTGTACGGCAACATCGCGGTCGACGGTTGCGTGGTGAAGACGGCCGGCGTCGACGAGTCGATCCATGTGTTCGAAGGCAGCGCCCGCGTCTATGAGAGCCAGGATGCGGCAGTGGCCGGCATTCTCGGTGATGACGTGAAGGCCGGCGACGTGGTCGTCATCCGCTACGAAGGTCCGAAGGGCGGGCCGGGTATGCAGGAGATGCTGTACCCCACCAGCTACCTGAAGTCGAAAGGCTTGGGCAAGCAGTGTGCACTGCTGACCGATGGCCGTTTCTCGGGCGGCACGTCGGGCCTGTCCATCGGCCATGCGTCGCCGGAAGCGGCGGCGGGCGGTGCGATCGGGCTGGTGCAGGACGGCGATCGCATCCGCATCGACATCCCGCAGCGGTCCATCAGCCTGCTGGTCTCCGACGGGGAACTGGCAGCGCGTCGTGCCGCGCAGGAGGCGACGGGTTGGAAGCCCGCGCAGCCGCGCACGCGCAAGGTCAGCACGGCATTGAAGGCGTACGCCCTGTTGGCCACCAGCGCGGACAAGGGCGCGGTGCGTGACAAGGCCCTGCTGGATGCCGTCTGATACGCGGATGCACGTCCGGTCCGGTCTTGCCCTGCTGCTCGCACTCGCCATCCTTCCCGCGTTCGCGAAGGACGTGCGCGCGCCGTGGGTGATCGCCACCTATGTATATCCCGAGCGCGACCGCGTCGCGGCGATCCAGCCGCTGGCCGACTACCTGGCGAAACGCGGCCGCCATCCGGTGCAGGTCAAGCTGCTGCCTTCGCCGACCGCGCTGGTGCAGGCCATGCGCGAAGGGCGGGTCGATGTGGCCGTGCCCAACCTCCACGGTTACCTGCAGGCACGCCGCGATCTCCCGCAAGTGACCACGCTGCCGGTGCCGCAGGTGCCTGCGCTGCAGGCGGATCGCTACCGGGCGGTGCTGGTGGCGCGGGATGTCGCATCGTTGGCCGAACTGAAAGCGAAGGCAGGCCGGTCGAAGCTGGCGCTGGTCGGCCGCGATTCCGCGTCGGGCGGTTTCGTGCCGGCGCAGTACCTGCGCAGCCAGGGACTGGAACCCGCGAAGGCGTTCGCGTCGGTCATCCATGCGGGCTCGCACGCCGCGGCCTTGCAGGCCGTCGTCGACGGTCGCGCCGACGTCGCGGCGCTGGCGGGTGATGTATATGACGCGTCGCGTCCCGACGACGTCCATGAACTGTGGCGCTCCGATCCGATCCCGCCGGGCCCGCTACTGTGCCGTGCGACGACCGAGGTGCCGTGCCAGGCCATCGCCGCCTGGCTGCTAGAAGCGCATCGGGAAGATGCGGCCGTGATGGCCGCACTGCGCGCCGGCTGGCCCGAGTTCGGCGACGCCACCGTCTTCGTTCCTGCCGATGCCGCACGGCTGTCCGAGACGGCACTGCCGCAGGACTGAGCACAGTCCCTGCCTGAACAGGGCACTCAATTCACTGCGTCCCCGGCCGTTACCGATAGACGGAGGAGGGCACATGGCAGCGATCGACGACAGGCCGGCGGACAGCGCGGCGAAAGGGGATGTCCTGCCGGACGCGCCCGTGGGGCTGGTGCGGCTGGATGCATCCGCGCGCGTCGTCGCGGCCAACCGTGCTGCATGGGACCTGCTGGCGTTGTCGCCCGAGGCGCTGCTGGGCCAGCCGTGCGACCGCTTGTGGGGCCTGCCTGCCACCGTGCTGAACGACGAAGAAGGCAGCTGGTGCGCGCCCGGCAACGATCCTGCCCGCCGCATCCGCTACCAGGCCGACCGCGATGGCGAAGGCTGGCTGCTGTCGCTGCCGCATCCGGAAACCGCCGCGTTGCTGCGCGACGCGGCCCGGCTGGCGCATGGCGAGATTCCCGCCGCCGTCACCCCGGCGCTGCGCGACCTTGCGCAACGCCTGACCGATGCCACGACAGAGCGAGCGTTGCTCGAGCGCATCGGCAGCCTGTTGGGTGGTTGCGACCTGGAGCTTGCGTTGCCCGATGCGCAGGCGGCGCATCCGCTGTCGCGACAGATCGCCGCCGGCTTCGGCAATCTGGCCGAGGCGATCCGCCAGGCCGTCGCGCTGTCGGTGCAGGTGGCGGCGGAAGTGCCGCACCTGGTCGGCGACAACGACGAGCTGCTCACCCAGTCGCAGGCGCAGGTGACCGCGCTCGACACCGTGCTCGAGACCACCCGTCGATTGCTGCAGGGGCTGAAAGGCGCGGGCGAGGAACTCCAGGCCGTCATCAGCGTGGCCGCCAGTGCCGACGCGAGTGCGCGCCAAGGTGTCGCCGCCGCGCAGCAACTGGGTGAGGCGATGCGCGAAGTCGAACGCCGTTCCGCGCGTGCCGGCGACGTCATCGAAGTCATCGACGCCGTGGCGTTCCAGACCAACATCCTGTCGATCAACGCCAGCATCGAAGCCGCACGGGCGGGACCGGCCGGACGTGGTTTCGCGGTCGTCGCCACCGAGATCCGCCGCCTCGCCGAACAGGCGGCGACGGCGGCGCGCGACGTGCGCGTCATCCTGGACGAAAGCGGTCGTGCGCTGACCGAAAGCGCGGCCTCGGCCGAGGCCACCGGGCAAGTGCTGGTCGGCATCGGCGACCTGTTGGCGCGGGCCAGCCAGGCCATGGAGTCGGTGGTCGAGCGCGTCTCTGCGCAGGACCAGGAAGTCATCGCGATCGATGCCGCCGTCGATCGCGTGGCCGCGCTCAGTCGCAGCAATCTGGAACACGCCGACCAGGTGGCTGCGCGCGGGACGGCGCTGGCGCAGGGCACGGACACGCTGCGGGACTGCGTCGGCCTGTTCAGGCTTCCGGCCGATCCGCTCGGGCATCGCCGGCACGCACGCGTCCGCGACCTGGCGCAGGCCGCATCGCAACGCATCGGTGATGCGCTGGCGCAGGCGCTTCAGCAGGGACGCATCGACGAGGTCGCGCTGTTCTCCCGTGAATACACCCCCGTGCCCGGCATCGAGCCGGCCAAGTTCACCACCCCGTTCGACGCGCTCTGCGACGAACTGCTGCCGCGCTTGCAGGAGCCGGTGGCCACGCGCCATCCGTGGATCGTGTTCGCCATCTGCGCCAATCCCGACGGTTACGTGCCCACGCATAACCTGCGGTTCACCCAGCCGATCACCGGCGACCGTGCGAAGGACCTGGTCGGCAACCGCACCAAACGCCTGTTCGCCGACCGCGTGGGCCGCAGCGTCGGCGCGCATACCGACCCGTACCGCCTGCAGGTCTACCGGCGCGACACCGGGCAGATCATGTTCGACCTGTCGGTACCGGTGTTCGTCGGCGACCGCCACTGGGGCGGGTTCCGCGTCGGCTATACGCTGGAGTGACCTTGCCGGCCCGGTGTTTGTGGTCTAATTCGCCCCGAAGCGGGGGTATCGCCGGCCGTGCCGGCGATTGAGACAGACCCTTCGAACCTGATCCGGTTGAGACCGGCGTAGGGAAGCTTCGCAGGATGCGCCGTGTTGCCGTGCCGCCCATCGGGCCCGCAATCCGTCCGCCGCCGCGCCGCCGCTTCGTCCGTGATGCGATCCCTCGCGTCCCGTGATGCGAATCCCTCGCAAGAGCCCGCACATCCACGTGCGGGGATCCAAAAAGGACGAAGCCGATGAATGCCATTCCCAAGCCCGCCGCCGACCTGTTGCAGCAGACCGGGCAACTTTCCGAATCCGTCACGCGCCCCATTCCGGGTTCGCGCAAGATCTTCGTGCAGGGATCGCGTCACGACCTGCAGGTGCCGATGCGCGAGATCGCGCTGACCCAGACGCCGACCATCTTCGGCGGCGAGGACAATCCGCCGGTCACCGTCTACGATACCTCGGGTCCGTATACCGATCCGGCCGCGACCATCGACCTGGCCGCCGGCCTGCCCGCGCTGCGTGCGAAGTGGATCGAGGAGCGTGGCGATACCGAACGGTTGCCGGCGCTCAGCTCCGAATTCGGCCGCTCGCGCGAGACCAACGCGAAGTTGGACAGCGTGCGCTTCCCGGGCCGTATCCTGCCGCGCCGCGCCAGGGCGGGCGCCAACGTCAGCCAGATGCACTACGCCCGACGCGGCATCGTCACGCCGGAGATGGAGTATGTCGCCATCCGCGAGAACCAGCGGCTGGAGGCCGTACGCGATGCGATGCTGCTGAAGCAGCATCCCGGCGAAGCGTTCGGCGCCAGCATCCAGACCTCCATCACGCCGGAATTCGTGCGCGACGAGATCGCGCGCGGCCGTGCCATCCTGCCCAACAACATCAACCATCCCGAAAGCGAGCCGATGATCATCGGCCGCAACTTCCTGACCAAGATCAACGCCAACATCGGCAACAGCGCGGTGTCGTCGGGCATCGCCGAGGAAGTCGAGAAGCTGGTGTGGTCGATCCGCTGGGGTGGCGACACCGTGATGGACCTGTCCACCGGCAAGCACATCCACGAGACGCGCGAGTGGATCATCCGCAACTCGCCGGTGCCGATCGGCACGGTGCCGATCTACCAGGCGCTGGAGAAGGTCGACGGTCGCGCCGAAGCGCTGACCTGGGAGATCTTCCGCGACACGCTGATCGAACAGGCCGAACAGGGCGTGGACTACTTCACCATCCACGCCGGCGTGCTGCTGCGCCACGTGCCGCTGACGGCCAAGCGCGTGACCGGCATCGTCTCGCGCGGCGGTTCGATCATGGCCAAGTGGTGCCTGGCGCACCACAAGGAGAACTTCCTCTACACGCATTTCGAGGACATCTGCGAGATCATGAAGGCGTACGACGTGGCCTTCTCGCTGGGCGACGGCCTGCGTCCCGGCTGTATCGCCGATGCCAACGACGCCGCGCAGTTCGGCGAGCTGGAAGCGCTGGGCGAGTTGACCAAGATCGCGTGGAAGCACGATGTGCAGTGCATGATCGAAGGGCCCGGCCACGTGCCGATGCAGCTGATCAAGGAGAACATGGACAAGCAGCTGCGCGAGTGCGGCGAGGCGCCGTTCTACACGCTCGGCCCGCTGACCACCGACATCGCGCCGGGTTACGACCACATCACCAGCGCGATCGGCGCGGCGATGATCGGCTGGTACGGCACGGCGATGCTCTGCTACGTCACGCCGAAGGAACACCTGGGTCTGCCCAACCGCCAGGACGTGCGCGACGGCATCATGGCCTACAAGATCGCCGCGCATGCGGCCGACCTGGCCAAGGGGCATCCCGGCGCGCAGGTGCGCGACAACGCGCTGAGCAAGGCGCGCTTCGAATTCCGCTGGGAAGACCAGTTCCATCTGGGCCTGGATCCGGAGAAGGCCAAGGAGTTCCACGACGAGACGCTGCCGAAGGACGCGCATAAGCTGGCGCACTTCTGCTCGATGTGCGGCCCGCATTTCTGTTCGATGAAGATCACCCAGGACGTGCGCGACTACGCGGCCGAGCACGGGGTGGAGGAACAGGCGGCGCTCGAGGCGGGCATGGCGGAGAAGTCCGCCGAGTTCCTGGCCCAGGGCGCCCAGGTGTATCGTCAGGGCTGACCCGGCCGTACCGGCTGCATCCGGCCCGGGGTGGAACGCGTAGTGTTCACGGGATGTCCGCCATCATGGCGGCGTCCCCGACAGGAGAACGAGCATGGCCCGATTCGCCCGCAACCCCGGCCGCTGGCTGATGGCCGCCGCCGTCCTTCTACTGGCGGCCTGCGCTACCGGTCCGCGCGTCACCAGCGATGTCGATCCCTCGGCCGACTTCGGCCAGTACCGTACGTTCGCCTTCTATTCGCCGCTGGCGATCGAAGGGCAGGGTTACGCCACGCTGACCAGCGGCCGTACCAAGGATGCCGCACGCAGGCAGATGGAGTCGCGCGGTTACGTGTACGACGAGACCTCGCCGGACCTGTGGGTGAACCTCAACGCCTACATGCAGGAAAAGACCGACGTCGTCACCATTCCCGAAGTCGACTACGACTACTACTACAGTTACCGCGCCCGTCGTTACGTCTCGGTTCCGTACTGGCGCGATCGCACCGACGTCTACCGGTATACCGAAGGCACGTTGAACGTCGACCTGGTCGACGCGAAGCAGAACCGCCTGGTGTGGACCGGCGTGGCGGTCGGCCGCGTCGGACGCACCAAGCCGGAAGAGCGCGGCGCGAAGATCGATGCCGCGGTGGCGGAGATCTTCATGCGGTACCCGTACCGGGCGGGAAGCGGCGCGCCGGGAGGCACGCGATGAAGGGCAGCGGCCCCGTCATCGCCAGGGCCGGCATCGGCTTCGGCACCGCGCTGGCGATCACCATTTCGTGGAGCGCCAACAAGTCGCTGCTGTGGGCGGTGATCCACGGCCTGCTGTCATGGATCTACGTGGTGTATTACGCGCTGGTCTACCACCTCAAGTGAATCCCGCCGCATGAATACCTGGACCCGGTTGCGCTGGATGGTGACGGCGCGGCGGCATCCCTGCGCCTTCCTGCTGGTCGTACAGTTGGCCGGCATCCTGCTGTATCCGGTGATGGAAGACACCCAGGCCGGCCGCGCGCTGTTCGGTGCGTTGGGCATCCTGGTGCTGGCCCTGGCGTTGTGGGTCGTCAACCGCAGTGCCGCTGTGAACTGGATCGCGTGGTCGCTGGCGGTGCCGTCGGTGCTGCTGTCGGTGTCGTCGGTACTCTTCGATCAGCCGTCGCTGGGCATCTACGCGCATCTGCTCGAAAGCGGCCTTTATTTCTATACGGCCGGCAGCCTGATCGCCTACATGCTGCAGGACCACTCGGTCACCAGCGACGAACTGTTCGCCGCCGGCGCCACCTTCACGCTGCTGGCCTGGGCGTTCGCCTTTTCGTTTTCGGTCTGCCAGCAGTGGTATCCGGGGAGTTTCACGGCGGCCGTCGATCCGCAATCGCCGCGCAGCTGGATGGAACTGCTGTTCCTCAGCTTCAGCCTGCTGTCGGGTGTGGGCCTGAGCGATGTGGTGCCGATCCTGCCTCAGGCCCGCGCGCTGGTGATGCTCGAGCAGTTCGCGGGCGTGATGTACATCGCCGTGGTGGTGTCGCGGCTGATCGGACTGACCATCCTCAAGGCGCCCGCGCGCAGGGCGGACTGAGTCCCTCAGGCGGATAAAAAATTCGCGCCTCTCGGCGCGAATGTTGGAGCTCGTGTAATAGGACGTCGGCGAGAGAGAGAGTTTGCCTGTGCTGCTCCCGTTCAGGGGGAGCATGCAGGCCACTGTAAAATGCGCCGCGACGGTGCGCTTTCCCCGTGCTGCCTTTGAACTTTGCCGAATCTGCCGGATCACGTGGCCCGACCAGCGCCAGGCATTAAGGCACATGACGGACCCCGGAAGACCGCGCAGCATTCGCCCCGATGATTCCCCCCGACTCCTCCGCCCTCCCTGCAGGCGATCGCCTGAAGGTGGGGGAATGCCTCGTCGACCTCCCGCTGCGTGAAATCCACGCGCCGGATGCGCGCAGGCCGGCACGTATCACGCCCAAATCGATGGGTGTGCTGCGGGTGCTCGCGGAGAATGCGGGACGCGTGGTGACCCGCGAGGCGTTGCTGGCGGCCGTCTGGCCGGACACGATGCCGACCAACGACGTAGTCACCCAGGCGGTCACGCAACTGCGCAAGGCCTTCGGCGAACGCGCCGACGGGCCGCGCTACATCGAGACCATCGCCAAGAGCGGCTATCGCCTGCTGGTGGACGTGGAGTGGTTGCCGCACGGAGAAGGCGAGCATGTTTCCGCCGCTGTCGCGGCTCCGACCGTGGCCGACGCGACGCCCGTCGAGACGGATGTCGGCGAAGGAGAAAGCGACGAGGACGCCCGGGATGTCGCCGCCGCCACTGCCGCCGCAGCGCCTCCCGTGCGACACGTGGCGATGTTCCGCCGCTGGGCCTGGGGCATCGGTCTGGGGGTGCTGGCGATCGTGTGCGTGGCGGCGGCGCTGTGGTGGTCGGGATCTCAGCGGCCTCGTGCCGCGGCAAAGGACGAGGTGACGGGCTTGCTGCCTGCACCCAGGCCGTACCGGCTGATCACCTCCGCGCCGGGTTTCGAGCTGTCGCCGACCTTGTCGCCCGATGGCTCGCAGGTCGCCTACCTCTCCAGCATGACCGAGGAGCTCACGGGTACCGCCATCCTCGTGCAGACCACGGAACCGGCGCAGCCGCGCACGCTGACGTCGCCCCCCGACGGCGCATGGGACACCAACCCCGAATGGTCTCCCAGCGGGCGCGAGATCGCGTTCCTGCGCCGCTCGCCCGGCGAGGACTGCCGGATCATGGCGGTGCAGGCCAGCGGCGGCGAACCGCGTGTGCTGGGAAGCTGCGATCCGCACAACCGTCCGACGTTCGACTGGACGCCCGACGGCAACGGTCTGGTCTTCAGCAGTCCGATGAGCGGCGACGGCGAGCCCGGGTTGCGCCTGCTGGACCTGGCGAGCGGTCGCTGGCGCGCCATCGCGTACGGCGCCACGGCGGAAGACGTCGACACGGCGCCGCGATTCTCACCGGACGGAAAGTGGATCGTGTTCGTCCGCAACACGCCGCTGGGCGACCTGTGGCGGATCCCTGCGGGCGGAGGCGAGGCGGAGCGCCTGACCCACCAGCGTGCCGAATTGCGCGGGTGGGACTGGACGCCTGACGGCCAGGCGATCGTGTTCGGCCGGCGCGTGGACAGCCACACCCGCCTGTATCGGCTGGAACTCGCCAGCCGCTCCATCACCGACCTGGGCATCGAGGACGCCCAGGCGCCCGCGATCGCCGCGCAGGCCAACCTGCTGGCGTTCGTGCAGCGCAAGCCGCAGTTCGGGCTCTACCGCATCGGCGAGGCCAACGCGGGCGGCGATGCGCGGCCCTTGCAGCGGCTGTTCCCATCGACGGGCCGCGACGCGCTGCCATCGGTGGCGCCCGATGGGCGGCAGATCGTGTTCACCTCCGACCGCTCGGGTGAGTTCACGCTCTGGTGGGCCGATATGGAGCGACCCGCGTCGCTGCGGCCGATCGAAGGCATCCGCCCCGAATCCCGCCACCTGCCGGCCTGGTCGCCGGACAGCCGGCGACTGCTGGTGATCGGGACCGATGTGGAGGGCCGCTATGGCCTGCACGAACTCGAGCCCGCCAGCGGCCAGTTGCGCAGCCTGCCCGTGCCGGTGCCGCGCGAGGACCTGCTGTTCGCCGCCTACGTACCGAATCCCGATCAGCTGCTGGTGATCGCCGGCAAAGGCGATGGCCAGCAACTGGTGCTGTTCGACCGGCGGAGTACGCCGTGGCGACGCGTGGCCAGCATCGACGGAGTGTCGTTCGCGTTGCCCGACCCGGCCCAGGGCCGGGTGCTGTTCACGCGGCTGGCCCGCGACGGCCTGTGGCGGTCCGACCTCGCGCTGGCTGCGGGCAGCATCCGTCAGGTCGACCGCAGCCGGCCCGCCAGCCAGCGCTACCGGACCTGGACGGTGACCGGGGATGGTCAGATCGAGTATCTGGAACAACTGCCCGGCTGCTACGTGAGCCTGCGCCATATCGGGGTCGGCCGCTCCCACCCGCCGGCGCGATGCCTGGAGTCCACCCACCTGGCCACCATCAACGGATTCAGCGCACATGCGCGCGATCGCGTGACCTACGTCTCGATGGCCGTCGTGGATGGCTCGGACATCGGCTTCCTTTCGCTGGAGCCGGCGCCACCGGCCCACGGCGGCGGCTTCTGGTAACTGCCTGATACGGAACAGGAAGTTTCCTTCGTAACTTTGTCGGATCGGGGTTCGGCAAGATTTCGTCGACATTTCCGACAAACTTCCTGCCTGTCCGCGCGCCGACACGGCACATCGCTTCCACACGTCATGCAAAGTGGAACGACCGATGGAGCAAACATGGTGGGGCGACCGGGGACAGCTGGTCCGGCTGGAAGCGGCCGAAGGGGCATCCTCGAGTGGGTGCATCGCGGTCTCGCGACTGGGCGGCGCCCAGGCGGGCGGCGACCTGTTCACGATCTGGGTGCAGCTGAGGGGCGCGTCCTGGGTCGAGGCGAAGGAAGGGCGCTTCCGCCTGCGCCGTGGCCAGTGGATCGCGCTGGAGCGCGACTCCAAGCCGCTCGTGCAGAGCGATCGCTACGGTCTGTGCATCGGCGTGGTGCTGAACACCGAGGGCATGAAGGCGATGGCACGGTTCGCCGATGGCCCGTTGTACGCCGGGCGCGGGCGGCTCGGCCGTCGTGATGCGCTGACCCTGCTGCGGTTGTGGCGCGCGGCATCCGAACGCGGCGCCGAGGGTGCCGATGCGTACGCCCTGCGTCCGCTGCTGCTGCATTTCGCCGCGGTCCAGCAGGAGCTCGATGGCTACATCCAGCGCTGCCCGGGACGTTCGCGTACCCGGAAGCGCCAGGTCTTCGGCCGCCTGCAGCGCGCGCGCCTCTATCTGGAAGGCAATTGCGACCGCGTGGTGCGCATCAGCGAACTGGCGGAACTGACCAGCTTCTCGAGCTGGTACTTCTCGCGCACGTTCTACAGCCTGTACGACGAAAGTCCGCAGACGGCGGCGGCACGCCTGCGGCTGGAACATGCGGCCGACCTGCTGCGCAGTACTTCGATGATGGTGGGCGAAGTGGCCGCGGCGTCCGGCTTCGACAACTGCTGCAGTTTCGCGCGGGCGTTCCGCGCGCGCTTCGGCACGTCGGCCAGCCGTTACCGCTCCGCCTCCGTGGCGTCGAGGACAGACTCGGCAAAGTCATCGGGCGTCGGCCGCAAAGCGGTGTTGAAGACTGGAACGTAAGTTTGCAAGGCGTTTTAACACGCCCATAACGCTACACGTTCCTCTGAGGAGAGATTGAATGAACCACCGCAATTCGCGTCGCGCGATGCGGGTCGGCATGCTGCCGGCCGGTATCGCCATCGCATTGATCCCGGCGTTCGCCAGCGCACAGGAAGCCACCACCGAAGCTTCCGGCACGACCACCCTGGATCGCCTGGAAGTGACCGGCTCGCGCATCCGCGGCGCCGACATGGAAACGCAGCAGCCGATCATCACGATCGGACGCGAAGACATCGAGAAGCAGGGTTTCACCTCGGTCGCCGACGTGCTGCAGAACCTGACGTCCGCCGGCTCCCCGGCGATCGCGCGTTCGGAAGCGCTGGCCTCGGGCGAGAACGTGGGCGGTTACTACGTCGACATCCGCAACCTCGGCGCCACCCGCACGCTGGTGCTGGTCAACGGCCGCCGCCTGGGCGCCACCACCGGCGGTTACCAGGATCTCAGCCAGATCCCGATGTCGGCGATCGACCGCATCGAAGTGCTGAAGGACGGCGCCTCCGCCATCTACGGCTCCGACGCGATTGCCGGCGTGGTCAACGTGATCACCCGCAAGCGCTTCGAAGGCGCCGAGGCGTCGGCCTACATCGGCCAGACCGGCGAAGGCGACGGCGACGTCAAGCAGTACTCCTTCACCGTGGGCTCGGCCAGCGACCGTGGCGGCGTCACGCTGTCGGTCGAGTATTCGAAGGAAGACCCGATCTCGGCGGCCGACCGCTGGTTCTCCAAGGACGGCAACGCCGGTCCGGATTACCCGGGTTCGGGCTGGAGCCCGATCAGCCAGAATGGTTCCTTCTGCGACCCGTGCTCGCCGGCGGCTTCGGCGGTGTGGTACACGCTGCGCGCCGGCGGCAACCCGGCCAACCGCGCCGACTACGTTGAACACACTGCGGACTACAACGCCAACGCCAACCAGCAGATGTTCCTGTCCACGGGCATCGAGCGCCGTTCGGTATTCGTCAACGCGAACTACGACGTGACCGACAACGTCTCGTTCAATACGGACGTGCTGTACAACCACCGCTCCACCCAGCAGCAGATCGCCGGTTATCCGTACCAGTCGGGCGCGTTCGGCACGCCGATCGCCGCGGACAGCGCGTTCAATCCGATGCCGGGCCAGGCGACCGAGTTCCGTCGCCGCCTGTGGGAAGTGCCGCGCACCACCGAGAGCGAGCTGGAAACCTACCGCTTCGCCGGCGGCTTCTCGGGCTTCTTCGAAGTCGCGGGCAAGACCTGGGACTGGGACGTTGGCGCGCTGATCAACCGCAACCAGTCGACCAAGCGTGCGCATGGCGACATGAGCCTGATCGCTTCCGAGCAGGCGCTGGGCCCGTCGTTCATCAACGCCGACGGCATCGCCCAGTGCGGCAGCGCCGCCGACCCGACGCCGTTGTCGGATTGCCGTCCCTGGAATCCGCTGCTGCCTTACGGTGTCGCCGGGCAGGGCTCGCTGGCCGATCCGGACGTGCAGAAGTTCCTGTTCCCGTGGTTCACCGACACGGGCCTGACCCGCACCACCAGCTACACCGCCAACCTGTCCGGTTCGCTGTTCGAACTGCCGGCCGGCGACCTGGGTATCGCGGTGGGCGTCGAGCACCGCAAGGAGCAGGGCCGCTTCGTGCCGGACGCGTTCGCGCAGTCGGGCCAGAGCACCGGCCTCGGTGCGCAGACCACCGAAGGCGACTACTCGGTCGATGAGGTCTACCTCGAACTGAACATCCCGCTGCTGGCCGACGTGGCGTTCGCGAAGGAGCTGACCATCAACATGGCCAGCCGCTACTCCGACTACAGCAACTTCGGCGACACCATCAACAGCAAGTTCGGCCTCACCTGGCGTCCGATCGACGAACTGCTGGTCCGCGGCACCTACGCCGAGGGTTTCCGCGCGCCAACGATCGACAACCTGTACGGCGGCATCGGTACCAGCTTCGAGAACTACACCGATCCCTGCGGTACCGGCGCGGTCAACAGCGTCAACGGCAATGCGGCCTGCACCGGCGCCGGCGTCCCGCTGGGCTACGTGCAGCTGGGCCAGGGCCTGGTGCCCTGCACGACCTATCCGTGCGCCACGCCCGACCAGTTCATCACCGGCTCCAACCCGGACCTGGTCCCCGAAACCTCCAAGAGCAAGACCATGGGCCTGGTGTGGTCGCCGCGCTGGGTGCAGGGCCTGGACATCTCGCTGGACTGGTACCGCTACGAGCTGAAGAACATGATCATCTCGGACAGCGTCGACCGCATCCTGCGCGACTGCTACGTGCTGGGCAACAGCGCCCGTTGCGAAGGCATTGAGCGTGCGGGCGATGGCCACATCACCCGCCTGTTCTACGGCCTGGCCAACCTGGGTGCGATGGAGACCGAAGGCTACGACCTGGGCGTGAAGTACGCCCTGCCGGAGCAGTCGTTCGGAAAGGTCGCGTTCGACTGGACCACGTCCTACACCAGCGTCTACGACGAAGAATCCGAAAACGCGGCGGGCGAGAAGATCATCGTCGGCAACGTGGGCAACTCCGGCATCTTCCGCGTCCGCTCGAACCTGGGCGTGGACTGGTCGCTGGGCGCCTTCGCGGTCAACTGGACGGCCCGCTACTACTCGGGAATGAAGGAGTCGTGCGTCCCCAACCGTCCGTGCACGGAGCCGGATCACGCCGCCAACGATGAGGCCGACGCGATCCGCAAGGTGGGCTCCAACACGTTCCACGACCTCCAGGTCAGCTACCAGGCGCCGTGGAATGCCACGATCGCCGTGGGCGCCAACAACGTGTTCGATCACAAGGGTCCGCTGATGTTCTCGAACTCGGCCTACCGCCACAGCGACTTCGCCTACTACGGCGGTTTCGATTTCGATCGCTTCCTGTACGTGAAGTACACCCAGCGCTTCTGATCGCCCGATCCGTCGCCTGATGTCCGACCACGACGGCCCCGAAAGGGGCCGTCGTGCTTTCCGGGAGGCGCGGTCCGCGCGCTCGGCGCTGCGCGCGACCGTTGCTATGATCGGCGCGCCCGCCCTCGGGCTGCATTCCGTCTTCGATGAAACTTCCCGCGCCCTTCATCCAGTTGCCGTTGAGCTTCGATGCCGGCGCGCTCGCGCGCGAGATCTCGGCCATCGACGAAGCGCACTGGCGTTCGCATCCCGGCGGCATCCCCGGCAACAGCGCACTGCCGCTCATCACCACCGACGGCGATCCCGACAGCGACCAGGTGACCGGGGCGATGCGACCCACGCCCTGGCTGGAGCGGTTGCCGTACCTCATGCAGGTACTGGAGACGCTGGGCGCCACCTGGGGGCGTTCCCGCCTGATGCGACTGTCCGGCCAGTCCGAGGTGGTCGGACACGTGGACATCAACTACTACTGGCGCGAGCACATGCGTGTGCACGTGCCCATCGTCACCACGCCTTCGGTACGTTTCCAGTGCGGCGGCCACGAGGTCAACATGGCGGCTGGCGAGTGCTGGATCTTCGATACCTGGCGTCACCATCGCGTGCTCAACCAGGGTAACGAGACACGCATCCACCTGGTGGCCGACACCGTCGGCGGTGTCGGATTCTGGAACCTGCTGGAGCAGGGCAGGACGCCGGAGCGACGCGAACCGGGATGGTCGCCGCAGCGCGTCGATCCGGTGGCCGGACGCCGCGCCGCGCTCGATTACGAGTCGTTCAACGCATCCGAAGTGATGACGCCGTGGGAGCTGCGGGAGTGCATCGGCTTCCTGGTCGGTGAGGCTGAGCGCGGTCCGCAGCTTCCGGCCATCCATGCGGCGCTGACGCGCTTCGCACGCCACTGGCACGGCGTGTGGGCCTGTCATGGCGACCGGCCTTCGGGACTTCCGCACTACCGCGCGCTGCTCGAGGACGTGCAGGCCGCGATCGCGCAGGCCGGCGTGGCCCAGGTCCGTCTGCAGAACGGCCTGGGCCTGTTGCCCGCGTTGAAGGCGCATATCTTCAGCATGGCGCTGGCGGTCGATGCCGATGCGTCCGCGCGGCGCGATCCGCATGGGGCCCGGCCCTCCGGCGAGCCGGCGACGCCCGTCCCGGCCGCGGTGCCGGCGTCGTCCTTCGAACGTCCCGTCTTCATCGTCAGCCCGCCGCGGTCCGGTTCGACACTGTTGTTCGAGACGCTGGCAGGCGCGCCCGGCGTGTACACGATCGGCGACGAGAGCCACCAGCTGATCGAAGGCATGCAAGGCCTGGCACCGTCGCACCGGCAGTACCACTCCAACCAGCTGGGTCGCGCGGATGCGAGCCCGCAGACGGTGCAGGACCTGCGCGCGCGTTTCTTCGACGCGCTACGCGATCGCGAGGGCAATGTGCCGTCGGCGGATGCGACGGTCCGCATGCTGGAGAAGACACCGAAGAACGCATTGCGCATCCCCTTCCTGAAGGCGGTGTTCCCGGACGCGAAGTTCATCTACCTGCACCGCGACCCGCGGCAGGTCTGGAGCAGCATGATCGACGGCTGGCAGTCCGGCCGCTTCCGCATGTACAACCTGCCGGGATGGGAGGGCCCGATGTGGTCGTTCCTTCTGACGCCCGGTTGGCAGGCGTTGAGCGGGCAGGACCTGGCCGAGATCGTGGCGCGGCAGTGGGAGACGGCCACGCGGCTGATGCTGGACGATCTGGAGGCGTTGCCGGCCGAGGACTGGATCGCGGTGGACTACGGCCGCTTCCTGCAGGACCCGCAACGCGAGGCGTTGCGCTTGAGCGGCTTCGCCGGCTGGTCCTGGGACCGCGAACTCGGCGCCCAGCTTCCGTTGTCGCGTTACACCCTGTCGAAGCCCGACCCGGACAAATGGCGGCGGCACGCGGACCGGATCGAGCCGCGCCTGCTGCAGTGGCAGGCCACGATCGATCGCGCGGCGCGCGCCGCCGGCCTCTGATCCAAAAAAGAAGGCCGCCCAAGGCGGCCTTCCCGTCCACGCGCGCGTTGCCGCGCCGGGCTCAGAACTTGTGCTTCTCGTCTTCCGGCTGTGCGGCCTGGCGGGCGATGGCGTCGACCAGCACGGCCTTGGCTTCGGCGGCGTTGCCCCAGCCGTCCAGCTTGACCCACTTGCCCTTCTCCAGGTCCTTGTAGTGCTCGAAGAAATGGCCGATGCGCTCCAGCCAGTGCGGGCTGACCTGGTCGATGTCGTTGATGTGGCTGTAGCCGGCGAACACCTTGTCGACCGGCACCGCCAGCAGCTTCTCGTCGCTGCCGGCCTCATCGCTCATGCGCAGCACGCCGACCGGACGGCAGCGGATCACCGAGCCGGGGATCAGCGGCAGCGGCAGCACGACCAGCACGTCGGCCGGGTCGCCGTCGCCGCACAGGGTGTGCGGGACATAGCCGTAGTTGCAGGGGTAGCGCATCGGGGTGGACAGGATGCGGTCGACGAAGATGGCGCCGCTGGCCTTGTCGACTTCGTACTTCACCGGCTCGGCATCCTTCGGGATCTCGATGATGACGTTGATTTCGTCCGGCGGGTTCTTGCCGGCGGTGACCAGATCCAGGCCCATTGCGTGCTCCGAAGGGGGTGTGCGGTGAGTAAGGGCCGGCATTTTACGCGGTTGGCTGCTGCGGCGCAGCAGGACCATCGGCGCATCGGCGCATCGGCGCATCGGCCGGCCGTCGGCACCGACCGCGCGGTTCAGGTTGAACTGCAGCGCGCGAGCCTAGAATCCGCCGCCCATGCTGCTCCCACGCGCCACTGTCGGCCTGCTGCTGACCGTGCTGGCCCTCGCCAGCGCCGATGCCGGCGCGCGTACGGTCTACCGGTGCGTACAGGGCGGCACGGTCAGTCTGGCCACGGCGCCCGAGCCCGGGTCGAAGTGCGTGGCCAAGGAGATCGACGACAACGCCGTCAGCACGCCCAACCTGTGGGGCTCGATGGGGGTCTTCAGCGGCACCCTGTACGAACGCGAGCAGGACGGGCAGAAGGTCTACTCCACCCGCAACCTGCCGGGCTCCACCCCCTACCTGAAGTTCACCGTGCAGACCCCGCCGGGCGAGCCCGCGCACCCCGGCCTGGGCCGGGTCGGCAAGCCAAGGCTGGACCGGTATCCCTCGGAGTTCAAGGCAGCGGCGCGCCGGACCGGCGTCGACGACGCCTGGCTGCGCGCGGTGGCGCATGCGGAGAGCGATTTCGACGCCAGGGCGGTGTCGCCCAAGGGCGCGATGGGCGTGATGCAGCTGATGCCGGACGTGGCCAAGGAATACGGCGTGGCTGATCCCTTCTCGTCCACCGAATCGATCAACGCCGGCGCCCGCCATCTGAGTGGGCTGATGAAGCGGTACAAGGGCGACCTGGCCCTCGTCGCGGCGGCCTACAACGCCGGCATCGGCACGGTGTCGCGTTATGGCGGCGTACCGCCGTACGCGGAGACGCAGGAATACGTCTCCAAGGTCACCGCGCTGTATGAGCTCTACCTGCGCGCATTGGGGAAGAAGACGGCACCGGAGCGCCCCGCGCTGTAACGGCGGAATTGCAGGGGCATTCAGTCTGCGCCGCGGTTCTTCACCCGACGTGTGCGGCAGCGCGCCTAGCGTGTCCCGATGGCCCGGTCGTTCCGCGCCGGGCAGGAGACCGCCATGAAGAATCGTCGCGTATTCAGCGCTCCCTCCGTCGCCGTCGCCGAGGCGGCGATGCGCCAGGCCGTCGGTGCCGGCATCGATCCTGCCCACGCGGCGCTGGTCGGCCGGTCGGAAATCGAAGTCGAGCAGGTGCCCGACGACGAAAAGGAAGCCGCACCGACCGACTTCAAGCCTGCGGCGCTGCGCGGCCTGGTCGGCGGTGCAGGACTCGGACTGGTTCTGGGGCTGGCGGCCATGCTGGTGCCTGCGGTCGGCATCCACTGGGCGGGTGTCGCGGTCTGCGTGGTGATCGGCGGTTGCGTCGGCATGTGGGCCGCCTCGCTGGCGGGATCGGCGGTACCCAGCGAAGTACGCCGGGATTACCAGCGTGAGATCGATGCCGGAGACGTCCTGCTGGTGATCGACGACGCGGATGACGTGGTGCTGGAACGGGCCGTCGCCGCGGTGCTGTCCACCGCCGGCGTACACCGCCTGCAGGTGCTGCCGCACGGGCTGCTCCAGTAGCTCGCGCGACGTATCATCGCGGCGACCCCGCACCAGGAGTGGACATGCGCCGATCGATGATCACGGGAATGCTGTTGTTCGCCGGCACGGCCCTCGCGTCGCCGACCCCGGCGTGGGAGACGTTCGGTGCCGACCTTCCAAAGGACGGCGTGGCCGTGCCGTTGGCCGCCGCCCTGGCCGATCCCGCTGCCCACCTCGGGCAGGCCAGGGTGTTCAGCGGTCGCGTCGTCGACGTCTGCCAGAAGAAGGGCTGCTGGGTGATGCTTGAGGACGACGGGCAGGGCGCCCGCGTCTTGCTGGGCGATCACGATTTCTACGTGCCCAAGGATGTGCGCGGCCCCGCGCAGGTCCATGGCGTGCTGTCGCGGGTGGCACTGTCCGCGGAGGCGCAGCGGCATACCGCGCAGGAAACCTCGGGCGCCGCGGTGCCGGCCGTCGAATACCGTATCGTCGCCGACGGCGTGCAGGTGCTCGCCGACGACTCTGGCGCCTGACCCGCGCCGTCAGCCGAGCAGGCGCTCGGCTGGAATGACGTGGTGTCCGGGCGGCGCGTCGAGTGCCGCCTGCAGCAAAGCATCGGCGACCCGGTCGGCCGGCACGATGCGATAGCGCCGCGGCAGCACCGCATCCAGCGCGCCGAGCACACGCAGCGCGATGCGCTCGCCGCGGCGGTGCTGCCGGCGTTCTCCTCCCAACAGGCCGGGACGCAACAGCGTCAGCGACGCGAAACCGATGCCGGCCAGTGCATCCTCCACCTCCCCCTTGGTGCGCGAATAGAAAACGCGCGATCCGGCATCCGCGCCCATCGCCGACACCAGTGCGAATGCGGCGGCGCCGTGCGCGTGCGCGTGGCGCGCGATCGCCAGCGGGTAGTCGTGGTCCACGCGACGGAACGCTTCGCGGGAGCCGGCGTCCCGGATCGTCGTGCCGAGCGCGCAGGCGACGGCGTCGACGCGCCACCATTCGGCATCGGCAGGCAGGGCGTCGAAGTCCAACACCGGGTTGAGCAGTTTCGGATGCGCCGCCAACGGCCGGCGCGTGGGCGCCACCACCTGCTGCACGCGGGGGGAAGCGAGCGCGCGCCGCAGCGCGGCTTCGCCGACGAGGCCGGTGGCACCGGCCAGCAACAGACGTGTCATGGGCATGCCAGCGCGTGGGGAAGACGCCGTCATCTTGCCAGCCCGGCGTTCGGTGTGGAGGCATCGGTTACCCTTTTGCGGCGGGCATGGCCCGACGACACGGGAACCTGCATGCCACGCTACGAGACCCTCCGCCTCCACGCGATCGCCAGCGGCGGTCGTCGATGAACCTGCCTCTCCACTACGGTGTGCTGGGAGCGCTCGAAGCGGGCCTGATCGCGCTACTGATCGGCCTGCTGTGCTTCCTGTTCTGGAACGGGCTCAGCCTGCGCCTTCGCTGGTCGATGGGGCATGCGATCGGCTGGGCCTGCGTGTCGGCGGTGATCATCGGTGCCGGCGTGGATGTGTGGAACATGTTCTACCTCGGCATCGCACGGCTGGAATCCCCGCTCTACGCACGCATCGCGCTGAAGGGCATCCACGATCCCGACGGCCTCGGCGCCCGCGTCGTGCTGGAAATCGCCGGGGCATTGAGTGGCGTCGTGCTGGGTTGGCAATGGTTCAGCAAAAAAACGCCGGACGAAGATGCTGCCAAAACCTCCGAAAAAACGGATACGTAACGGGAAACCCGGCGCAACGTCACGCATTCGATGCGTCGCTGACATGGTGCTCACGAGCGCCTAACACCGGTTTAGTCGATACCGCCGCCCGCGGGGTTAAGCATGCGTGCACGTTCATGTCGCGCCGCAAATTTCGTTCAGATGCGGGGCGGCAAGGTGGGGCCGTGCGCAATCGGACGCACTCCTACAGAACGGAGCACTGACATGACGAACAACAACAACCGCAAGCCGCTGATCGCCCTGGTCGCCCTGAGCGCCGCGCTGGCCATGCCGCTGGCATTCGCGCAGGAGAAGACCGAGGACGCCGCCCAGGCGCAGCAGACCGAGCAGAGCGCCGAACAGGCCACGGGCTCGGCGACCACGCCGACGCAGAGCACCGAAGCGGCCGGCACGCAGGCCAAGCAGGGCTGGGCCGACGTCGATACCGATGGCGACGGCAACATCAGCAAGGAAGAAGCCGCGGCCAATCCGGGTCTGAGCCAGGTGTTCGACCAGGCCGACACCAATGCCGACGGTTCGCTGACCGCCGACGAGTACAAGGCATTCGTGAGCAAGAACTACGGCGACCAGCAGAAGTAAGCCGCGTCGTCACGAGGGCGGCGCTGCGCGATGACGTGCCGGCGCCGCCCTGCGAAGGGCGGCTGTTCGGGCCGCCCTTTTCTTTTTCCGGATCGACTGAACCACGGGAGGCATGCATGACCACGAACACAGGAACAAGGCGCTCGGGTGTGGGCGTGACCATCGCTGCCCTTGCGCTGCTCGCCTGCATGCCCTTGGCTCAGGCGCAGGATGCCGCCGCCGAGCGTGCCGACGAGTCGGCGACAACGGCCAGACCCACGACGGCGCCGCGCACGTTCGAGGAACTCGACCAGAACGCCGACGGTGCGATCAGCAAGGACGAAGCCGCGGTCGACCCGCCGCTCGCGCAGGTGTTCGGGACGCTCGACAAGGACGCGGATGGTCGCCTGACGCCCGAAGAATATGCGGTGCACATGCAGGGTACGCCCTGACGCCACCGCCTCTCCCACGTAAGAACGCATGGAGGAACCCATGAAGCATTCCACTCACCGACTGACGATGGGCCTTGGCCTGGCGCTGCTGAGCGCAGGGCTGATGACCGCATGCGGGCCCAAGCCTGAAGACACGCCGCCGCCCAGCCCGCCCGAGCCGATGGAAACCACGCCGCCGACCGACAACATGACGCCGCCGCCCCCGGCGCCGACGGATCCGGCCGTGCCGCCCACCGACTCGACCGTACCGCCCCCGGCCAACCCGAACGCGCCGGAAACCACGCCGCCGCCCGCCGAGGGCAGCGCGCCGCCTCCGAGCTCCGGTGGCTGATCACACGACCTGCGTCTACCGTGGTCATCCACACGCGGCCGTCCCCTCCGGGGCGGCCGCTTTTTCTTGCCCGACCGCACGGCTGTTATCCTTCGCGGCCTTTGTAGAGCGGGAAGGGCAGGTTTCCGATGACGCGCATCCGATGGGTCGGCTTCGACGGCGACGATACGCTGTGGAAGAGCGAGGATTACTACCGGCAGGCGGAAGCCGATTTCGAGGCGATCCTGGGCACCTATGTCGATCTGGCCGACGCGCGCATGCAGCGGCACCTGCTGGAGGTCGAGCGCCGCAACCTGAAGATCTTCGGCTACGGCGTGAAGGGCATGACGCTGTCGATGCTGGAAACGGCGATCCAGCTGACCGATGAGCGCATCAGCGCGCGCGACCTGCACCGCGTGATCGAGATCGGCCGGGCCACGCTGCAGCACCCGGTGGAACTGCTGCCGGGCATCCGCGACGCGGTCGAGCGCATCGCCGCCGATCATGAGATCGTGCTGATCACCAAGGGCGACCTGTTCCACCAGGAGGCCAAGATCGCGCAATCCGGCCTGACCGATCTGTTCCATCGCATCGAGGTGGTGTCCGAGAAGGACGAAACCACGTACGCGCGCGTGCTGCGCGAGCTGGATGTCGCGGCGCCGGACTTCGCGATGGTCGGCAATTCGCTTCGCTCGGACATCGAGCCGGTACTGGCCCTGGGTGGATGGGGCATCCACATGCCGTACCACGTGACATGGGCACTGGAGACCGAGCATGGCGTCGCCGCCGATGCGCCGCGCCTGCATGTCGTGGAGAACGCCGGCGAACTGGTCGCGGCGCTGGCCAGGATCGAAGCGGCGGCTGGCGCCTGACGGCACGCAGCCAGGCGAGGGCTGGGGCACAATGGCACCGTGAAGCGCGCACTGTCCCTCATCGTCCTGCTGTCCGGACTCGTTCTGGCGATCGCCATGCCTGTGTCCGCACAGGAAGCCGCGTCGACGTATGTGCCGGCCAGCGGCGATGCGTCGGTGGATCGGCATCTCGCCGATATCAACGAGTACGCCAGCCGCTATCCCGCCGCGTTCGCCGACGAGATGGGACGCTACTACGCCGTACCCCGCGCCTACGTGGAAGCGATGCAGCAGCAGCCCGACTGGACGGCCGGCGACATCTTCATGGCCTGCGCGCTGGCGCAGATCGTGGGCCAGCCGTGCCGCGCCGTCGTCCGCGAGTGGTCGCGCGACCATGAAGGTGGCTGGAAAGCCGTCGCCTCCCGCTTGCAGGCGGAGCCGGGCAGTGCACAGTACCGTCGCCTGCGCAGCGCACTCGAAGCGACCTACCGGCGCTGGGATCGGCCGGCGCCGGTGGGCGAGAAGTGAGTGGAGAGGAGTGAGGAGCCGCAGGCTTCTGCTCACTCCTCTCCACCCACGCCTCACTCCTGCTTTTTCCCGTACATGATCAGCAGCACCAGGTCGTCCTCGCCGTCCTGCCGGATCGCGTGCGTGCTGCCGGGGCGGGTCAGCATCGCATCGCCAGCGCGGACTTCCTGCGCCTTGCCGTCCAGTTCGTAGATGCCGCGACCGCTGAGGACGTAGTAGATCTCGTCCTTGTGGTGCTGGTGCAGGCCGATACCGGCGCCCCGGTGCAACACGCGCTTGCGGAATTCGAATCCCAGCGCGGGTGCGTCCTTGAAGAACGGATAGGCCGTGGTAGTGCCTGCGCCGCCGTGTGGACCGGGTTGGCCGGTGGCGATGTCCCGCTCGTGCACGACGAGCGATGGATTCGCCTGTGCCTTGCGATCGGCAAGCGCGGTGTCCGGCGCGCCGCAGTCGGTATCGCGTTTCACGTGTGCGCCGAGCGAGGGATCCATCCGCTTCCAGCCCGCCACCACCAAGCAGGCCACCATCACCGCACCGCGTTGCTGGAAGTGGGTGTCGTCCTGCTGGTCCTGTGCCGGGACATGCATGAAATACGCCTTGCTCGCCTCGTCGCCGGCGGCGCGCAGCCAGTCCATGCTCAGCGCGGTCAGGTCGATCAGCCCCACCCGCTGGCGCTGCGCCAGGTCGCGCACTGCCTGCGCGTACAGGCCGTGCGTGTCCAGCAGCTGGCCACGGTCGAACTTGCGGCGTGCCACCGGCGTCACCAGGATCGGCCTGGCGCCCTTGCTGCGCGCTAGTTCGACATAACGCGTCAGCCATCCGGGAAACGCGCGCTGCGGCTCGTTGTAACGGGTGGGGTCTTCGATCTTCTCGTCGTTGTGGCCGAACTGGATCAGCAGCACGTCACCCGCGCGCATCTCTTTCGCCATGCCCTCGAACCAGCCTTCGGCGACGAAGCTCCGTGAGCTTCTGCCACTCTGCGCGTGGTTGCGTACGACGTAGGCATCCTCGTCGAGGAACGACTGCAACTGCTGGCCCCAGCCTTCGCGTGGCGCGCGTTCCGGTCCGTAGTGGCTGGCCGTGGAATCGCCGGCGATGAAGATCTGGCGCGGCGGTCCGGCGATCGCCGGTACGCAGCAGATGGCGATCATCGCGATGGCAAGCCGGCGCAACATCAAGGATTTCCTCTGCCTGATTCTTGTGGGAGCGACGTCAGTCGCGAAGCGGTCATCCCGGTACGTCATCGCGACTGACGTCGCCCCACAGCAGCCTGTGCGAAGGCGCGCCTCAGCGCGCCAACCAGCCGCCATCGACCGGAATGACCGCGCCGTTGACGTAGTCGGATGCCCGCGACGACAGGAACACCGCCGTGCCGCCCAGGTCGGATGGCTCGCCCCAGCGACCGGCCGGGATGCGGTCCAGGATCGCCTTGTTGCGGTCTTCGTCCGCGCGCAGCTGCGCGGTGTTGTCGGTCGCCATGTAGCCGGGGGCGATGGCGTTGATGTTCACGCCCTTGGCGCCCCACTCGTTGGCCAGCAGCCGGGTGATGCCGGCGATGCCGCTCTTGGAGGCCGTGTACGACGGCACGCGGATGCCGCCCTGGAAGGACAGCATCGAGGCAATGTTGATGATCTTGCCGCTGCCCTGCGCGATGAAGTGGCGTCCTGCGGCCTGCGACATGAAGAATGCGGACTTGATGTTGACGTTCATCACGTCGTCCCAGTCCTTCTCGCTGAAGTCCACGGCGTCCGCGCGACGGATCAGGCCGGCGTTGTTGACCAGGATGTCCAGTCCGCCCAGACCATCGACGGTTTCCTTCACCAGCCGCTCGACCGGGTCGATGCTGATCAGGTTCGCTTCCAGGTTGAGGAAGCGGCGACCGAGCGCACGTACTTTCTCGCCCGTCTCGGCGGCTTCCACGATGCCGGCTGCGGCGATATCGGCGCCGGCTTCGGCCAGCGCCACGGCGATGCCCTGGCCCAGGCCGGTGTTGGCGCCGGTGACCAGCGCGATCTTGCCTTCAAGACTGAACGGATTGCTTGCCATCGTGGATTCCCTCGGTGTGGTGCGCTGCGGGTGGAGCGGAGCTTGCTCCGCGGCGCGTGGTGCAACGGCTTCGGACGGGATTGCGGTAGAGCGGAGCTTGCTCCGCTGCTCTTGGTGCATCGGCTTCGGAAGGGTGCTTCAGCCGAGCAGGCCCGGCTCTACGCGTACGCCGTCATTTCAGCTGGCAGATGTCCAGCACGTGTATGTCGGTGTAGTCCAGGTTCTCGCCGCCCATCGCCCAGATGAAGGCGTAGTTGCTGGTGCCCGATCCCATGTGGATCGACCACGGCGGCGACACCACGGCTTCGTCGTTCTGCACGACGATGTGGCGCTGCGCCTCCGGTTCGCCCATGAAGTGGTAGACGCGGTCGTTCTCGGCCAGGTCGAAGTAGAAATAGACCTCGCTGCGACGATCGTGCAGGTGCGGCGGCATGGTGTTCCACACGCTGCCGGTCTTCAGCACCGTCAGGCCGAGCAGCAGCTGCGACGACGGGCAGGTAGCGGGCACGATGAACTGGTAGATCGTGCGCTCGTTGCTGGTCTCCAGCGCGCCGCGCTCCAGCGCCACCGCGTCCTTGATCGACAGCTGCCTGGTCTCGAAGCGCGCATGCGCCGGCGTCGAGGTCAGGTAGAACTTGGCGGGGTTGGCGGCATCGTCGGACTCGAACGCCACGTCGGCGCTGCCCATCGCCACATACAGGCCGTCCTTCGAACCCAGTACATACGTCGTGCCGTCGACGGTGACCTTGCCCGCGCCGCCGCCGACGTTGATCACGCCCAGTTCGCGGCGTTCCAGGAACGGCTTGCCGGCCGCCGAGGCGGGCTCGGTCTGGCGCGGCAGGTCGACCTTCTTCGACACCGGGGCGGCGCCGCCGATCACGAAGCGCTCGTTGTGGGAGTAGTTCAGCTGCACCGTGTCGGCGACGAACAGGTTGCCGATCAGGTAGCGGTCGCGCAGCTGGTCGTTGCTGGCGCCGTCCATCATGTCCGGGTGGGTGGCGTGGTAGGTCTTGCAGAACATGGGCGGAACTCCGTCGAAGGCGGACGCCCGGGAGCAGGGCGTCGGGAAGGTCGTGGGAAGGGAGTCTAAAGGCTTTGGTAACCGGTGTCATTTTGCGTTGCGGCAGCAGGACGACCGCCGTTGCGCAGGGGCAGGCTTATTCGGGGGGCTGCGAGGAGTCGCGGATGACCAGATGCGGGCGGATGCTGGCGGCGGCCAGCATCGGCGTGCCTTCGGGCTGGATCAGCATGGCAGCGGCGGTACGGCCGGTATCGCGGGTATTGCGGCGGACCGAGGTCAGCGAGGGCCACAGGCGCGAGGCCAGCGGGCTGTCGTCGAAGCCGACCACCGACAGCTGGCGCGGGATGCTGATGCCGGCGCGCATGGCGACCTTGTAGACGCCGGCGGCCATCTCGTCGTTGCCGGTGAAGATGGCGGTGGGGCGGTTCTTGCCGGACAGCAGCTTTTCGGCCGCAACGACACCGGATTCGAAGGTGTAGCCGGCTTCGATGATGCGCGACTTCGGCAGCTCCAGGCCGCGCCTGGCGAGCGCCTGCACGAAGCCGTCCGTGCGTTCGATCGACGACCGGTAGGCCGCCGGACCGGTGATCAGCGCGATATCGGTGTGGCCGAGCGACAGCAGGTATTCGGCGGCCTCGGCTGCGCCATCGCGGTCGTGCGTGACCACCATGCGCGAAGGCTCATCCATCGAGACCGACGCGATGCGCGTGTAGCGGCAGCCGATCTCGGCCAGCATGTCGGCCAGCGCCTGGTCTTCCGAGGCGCGCGGCACCAGCATCACGCCGTGCAGCTTCTGCTGCTGCACGAAGCGGCGCACGCCGTCGATGTAACCGGGACTACGGCTGTCGCAGGGATGCACGACCAGTTCGAAGCCCGAATCGCGCAGCGCGTCCAGCGCGCCGTACTGCATGTTGACGATGTACTGCGCGGTCGGGTTGTCGTAGACCATGCCGATCAGGAACGAGCGGCGGAACGCGAGTCCACGCGCCATCGGATCGGGCGAGTAACCGACCTCGCGCATCAGCGCCTCGACCTTCTCGCGTGTGTCCTTACGGACCAGCGGGGAGTGGTTGATGATGCGCGAAACGGTCTTCTTGGAAACGCCGGACAGCCGCGCGATGTCGTTGATGGTCGCGGCCTTGCCACCGGTGGGCAGGGCGGCGGGAGTGTCGGGCTTCTTGCGCGCGGGCATGGGGCAGGGCGGGTCCGTTCGTCTGTCGGAGGGATTCTAGCGGCTGGGGGTCAGTCCGGCGCGTGATAGCGGAAATCACGGAAGTGCACCTTCCCGCGGCCGGCCGCGTACAACGACGGCTTGAGGGCCGGGAAGCCGCCGGCCACGTTGCGGTGGTCGCCGGAGACCTCCATCTGCACGCGGGACTCGGTCCCGGCGGTCCCGTCCGTGCAGGTGTGGATGGCGACGAGGACGCGCTGGCGCATCACCCCTTCAGTACCCGCGGCAGCCACAGCGACAGTTCCGGGAACAGCGTCACCACCATCAATACGGCCACGCCCGCCAGCCAGAATGGCCAGATCGTGCGCATGCTCTGGGCGATCGTGATCTTGCCGATCGCGGTACCGATGAACAGTACCGACCCCACCGGCGGGGTCACCAGTCCGAGGCCACCGGTCAGCACCAGCACCAGTCCGAAGTGGATCGGATCGATGCCGTAGGCGCGCGCGACCGGCAGGAAGATCGGCGTGCAGATCAGGATCATCGGCGCCAGGTCCATGAAGGTGCCCAGCAACAGCAGTACCAGCACGATCAGCAGAAGGACGGTGTACTTGCTGTGCGCGATGGACTGCAGCGCATCGACCGCCGCCGCCGGCACCTGCAGGTAGGCCAGCAGCCAGCCGAACACCGCCGCCGTGGCGATGACGAACAGGATCACGCCGGTCGTGCGCGCAGCGTGCGTCACCGTGGCGAAGAACTCCTTCAACGACAACTGGCGATACAGCACGCTGGTCACCAGCAGCGCATACACCACGGCGATGGCGGCGCTCTCCACGGCCGTGAAGATGCCTGCGCGGATGCCGAAGAAGATCAGGCCCACCAGGCCCAGGCCGGGCAGCGCCGCCACCAGCCTCAGCATGACCGCACGCATGCCGGGGAATGGTTCGGTGCCGTAGCCGCGCTTGCAGGCCACCGCCCAGCCGGTGACCATCAGGACCGCCGTCATCAGCAGCGCCGGCACGATGCCGGCGGCGAACAGGTCGGCGATGGACAGGCCGCCGCCGGCCGCCGCCGAGAACAGGATGAGGTTGTGCGAAGGCGGCACCAGCAGCGCCACCAGTGCGGCCGTGATGCTGACGTTGACGGCGAAATCTCGGTCGTAGCCGCGCTTGACCATCTGCGGGATCATCGTGCCGCCCACCGCCGACACGTCGGCGATGGCAGAGCCCGACACGCCGCCGAAGAACAGCGACGACAGGATGCTGACCTGGCCCAAGCCGCCGCGCAGGCGGCCCACCAGCGACGCCGCCAGGCTGATCAGGCGCTCGGAGATGCCCCCGCGCAACATGATTTCGCCGGCGAAGATGAAGAGCGGGATCGCGATCAGCGATGCGGAACCCGTGCCGGATGAAATCTGCTGGACCAGCACGATGCTGGGCAGGTCGAGGTAGAGCAGCGTGGCGAGCGACGCGGCCGCCAACGCATAGGCGACCGGCGCGCCGACCAGCAGCAGGATCGCGAAGATCGAGAAGAGCAGGGTGATCGCCATGGTCAGCGGGCCTCGTCGGTCAATGGCGCGCGCAGCACCAGCAGCAGTCGGTACAGGGCGAACACGACCATCAGCACGCCGCCGATCGACAGCGGCAGGTAGCCGATGCTCTGCGGCATGGGCGCGCCGGCGATGCGGATGTCCAGCCCGTCCAGCAGCAGCACCGCGCCCCAGTACGCCATCACCGCGCCGATCGCGGCGATCACCAGCGGCGAGATGGCGTACAGCAGCTTCTTCAGTCGCGGGCCCACCGCATCGGCGAGCAGGAAGAAGCCGAAGTGGCGATGGGTGTGCACGCCGGCCGCGGCACCCAGGCTCATCGCGGTGGTCAGCAACAGCACCGTGACGGGTTCTGTCCAGCTGGGCGAGTCGTTGATGACGTAGCGCGCGATCACCTGCCAGCCCTGGACGACGACAAGACCCAGCAGCGCTGCGACCGCGAACGCGATCGCCGTGTCGGACAACAGGTCCATGCCGCGCTGCAGCGGCGTGGCGGGAGACGGTGTGGTTTCTTCGGACATCGTCGGTTCTCAGGCCAGGTCGCGGATGCGGCGGTACAGCGCATCGATCGCAGGGTCGTTGCGGTACTCGGACAGCAGCGGCTGCGACACACGCGCGAATGCCTCGAGGTCCGTTTCGTTGTGCTTCACGCCCGCACCGAAGACGGCCTCGCGCGCGGTCGCTTCGGAGGCATCCCACAGCCTGCGCATCACGCCGACCGACTGCCGGGCGGTTTCGATCAGCAGCGCACGATCGCGTGCCTGCAGGCCGTCCAGCGTGCGTTGCGACACCAGCAACACGTCCGGCGCGTACGAGTGGTTGGTCTGCGACCAGTAATGGGCGGCCTCGAAATGGCGGCTGGAATGGAAGCTGCGGATGTTGTTCTCCGCACCGTCGATCATGTGCGTCTCCAGCCCGGAAAACACTTCACCCAGCGACAGCGGCGTGGGATTGGCGCCGAACAGGCGCAGCATGCGGATGAAGATGTCGGACACCGGCACACGGATCTTCAGGCCGTGCAGGTCCCCCGGCACACGGATGGCGTGCTTGGTGTTGTAGAAACAGCGTGCCCCCGAATCGTAGATGGCCAGACCGACCAGGCCCCGCCGCGCGAAGCCGTCGAGCACCGCCTGTCCCACGCCGCCATCCATCGCGCGCCGCATGTGCGGCACCGAGTCGAAGACATACGGCAGGCACAGCGCCTGGGTCAGCGGGAACGCGTTGTTCAGCGCGCCGGCGTAGACGCGGGTGATGTCGATGGCGCCGAAGCGCGCCATGTCGATGGCTTCCGACTCGCGGCCCAACTGGCCGGAGTGGTACTGGCGCAGCGTCACGCGGCCACCGGTTTCGCGGGCCATGGTCTCACCGATCCAACGCACGGCCTCGACCGTCGGATAGTCCTTGACGTGCACATCGGTCGCGGTCAGCACATGCCGGCCTTCAACGGCCCAAACCCGATGGTGCGCGAGCGGCAGGGCGGCGGCGGCCCCGAGCCCGGCCCCCAGGAAACGACGACGGTTCATCATGCGCGCCAGTCTCCCTCGTCTTTTCCGGTGGCGGCCGTCGCCATCGCGGCGATGCTGCCATGCCCATCGAAATCGATGCGCGCTTGCTGGCCCGGCACGATGTCGTGGATGCCGGTCGCATTGCCGGTGGCGATCAGGTCGCCCGCCTTCAACGGCCTGCCGCGGCGCACCGAGCGTGCGAGCGCGAAGGCGAACGCCGCGCGCAGTCCGCCGGGCAGCGTCGTGGCGCCCCCTTTGCCGACCTGCCGATCCTCGATCCAGGTCGTACAGGTCAGCGATGCGTCGCTGCGCGCCGACCAGCCGGGAATCTCGGCGCCCACCACCAGCCCGTTGTTGTTGCCGAAGTCAGAGACGACGACGCGCGGTCCCAACTGGTTGATCGTCGCCAGCGGGCTGCTCGCGACCTCCATGCCGGTGAAGAGGGTCGAGGGCACGGCAGCGGCCTCCTCCGGCGTCCACTCCGTCTTGTCGCCCGGGACGTCCGCGTCCAGGCGCAGGACGTACTCGGCTTCGACGGCGCCGAAGCCGCCGTCGAACACCTGGAAGCTGGACTGACCACCAGTAGTCATCTGCAGCTGGCGGGCGAAGATCGGGCCCAGCAGGCGTTCGTCGCCGGAGGCGTCGCGCCGCTCCGGTGCGATGAAGCCCACCTTCCAGCCGACCACGCGGTCCGGCCATTGCGCGATCGCCAGGTCCTGCACGCGGTATGCGGCGACCAGGTCGTCCGGAATGTCGCCCGGGAACGCCAGCAAAGCCCTGCCCTGGCGGCGCGCGCCGACGAAGCTGTCCGCGATCACGGCAAGTCCCGGTGCTGCGGCGCGCGCGGCGGCGAGGGCGTTGTGGTCGTTACTCAAGTGGATTCTCCGCGCTGCGTTTTGTTGCACCGCCGAGTGACAGTGCAGGTTCATGGCCTGTATATGGTAAACCGGTGTCATTGACAATGTGCACTGCCGCAAAATCCATCCCGATGCCACGATGCGTCGATCCACTCCTGGGAGGGAGCCAATGTTCCATATCCGTTTTCCCGCGCCGGCACGCGCCCGCAGGCTGTGCTGCGGCCTGGCCGCCATGCTGCTGGCGACCACGATGACCACGGCACTGGCCGCCGATACGCGTCCACTGGCATTTCCGGGCGCACAGGGCGCGGCCGCGCACACGCCCGGCGGGCGCGGCGGCAAGATCGTCCGCGTCACCACGCTGGCGGCCGACGGACCCGGCTCGTTCAAGGAGGCCGTGAGCGGCAAGGGGCCCCGCATCGTCGTGTTCGAGGTCGGCGGCGTCATCGACCTTGGCATGAAGGAGCTGCGCATCACCGAACCCTTCCTGACGATCGCCGGACAGACCGCCCCGCATCCCGGCGTGACCCTCATCAAGGGTGGCCTGACCATCGCCACGCACGACGTGGTGATCCGCCACGTGCGCATCCGGCCGGGCGACGGCGGCATGCCGAAGCGCTCCGGCGACATCGATGCCATCACCACCGTGCGCGGCGCGCATGACGTGATCGTCGACCATTGCTCGCTCACCTGGGCGACCGACGAAAACCTCAGCGCGTCCAGCACGCGGTTCCACGGCGAGAACGAAGCCGAGTGGATGGCGAATGCCTCGCGCCGGATCACCTACAGTAACAACATCGTCAGTGAAGGGCTCGCGCACTCCACCCACCCCAAGGGCGAGCACTCCAAGGGTTCGCTCATCCACGATCACGTCAACGAGGTGCTGATCGTCGGCAACCTCTATGCGCACAACTACGAACGCAGCCCGCTGTTCAAGGGCGGTGCCCGGGGACAGGTGATCAACAACCTGATCTACAACCCCGGACAGCGCGCCATCCACTACAACCTGATCGCGGAAGAATGGCTGGGCCATCCTTACTCGAAGGGCGAGATGGCGGTACGCGGCAACGTCATGCGCGCCGGCAAGTCGACCGAGCCGCTGGCCTTCATGATGATCGGTGGCTCAGGCGATCTCGACCTGTACATGCAGGACAACCTGGTCGTCGACCGCGTCGGCAACAAGACCATCCAGGAGACCGGCAGTTACACCACCGCACCGGTGAAGCTCGATCGCGCCAAGGCAGCTCCCGCGCTGCCGTTCGGCGTCACGCTGTTGCCGTCGGAGAAGGTGCAGGACGCCGTGATCGAATCCGTCGGCGCCACACCCTGGAACCGCGACCTGATCGACCGTCGCATCGTCGCCGACGTCATCGAAGGGCGCGGCGAGATCATCGACAGCCAGGAGCAGGTCGGCGGCTATCCCCAGTACAAGGAAGCGCGCAAGCCCTTTGTCGAGAGCGACTGGAACCTCGATACGATGGAACCGGCGTCCGGTACCTATCCCCGCGGAGAGCCGTTGCGCTGAGGCATCGGCCGAGCGCACGGCTGCACGGAGTGCGTCTCCAAGGCCCGCCGTCAGGCGGGCCTTTTCGTTGGTCGTCATCGTAGGCGGCTGACGCATGCGTTTGCTCGCTGCCGCCGGCGTCTCCATCGTGATGGGAGCAGGGTGCGAGACGATCTTGCGAGAACCGTCGCGCCGCATGGCGGCTCAGACGTCGAACCTCATCCTCATGCAGCACGGGCGGCCGGTGCGGCAACAGGCCGGGGTACGGTCACCGGCCGAATCCAGGTACTGGTGGTTGAGCCCATCGGTCAGGTTCGAGACGTTGAGACTGCGTACGCTGCGATCGTCGTTGCTCTGTCCGAGCACGCGCTGCAGGTAGTCGTCACGGTACGCAGTGGAAATGAATGCGTTGAACGTGTTGTCGCAGCACAACATCGCATTGCGTCGCGCGCGTCCGGCCAGGATGACCCGATCACTGGAGATCCACACCATGCCGGATGCTCCCGGCACGCCATAGTCGATGTCCGATGCGACATGCGTGCAGTGGGGCAGCACGCCGATGGTGGAATCCGCCCGACAGTAACGAGCACGACAGCTGGTCGTTCCGTTGGAAGCCCTTCAACGGAGCGCCAGGGACACATCCTCGCATGGATGCGTTTTCCGTCGGCAGGTCATGCGTTGTACACGCAAAAAAGCCCGGCCGGGAGAGGCGGCCGGGCTTCGGATGCACCTCGAGGGGAGGTGCGGAACGATCAGGCGATCAGAACTTGTAGCGCAGTCCCAGCAGGTACTGGCGACCGGTTTCGCTGTACTCCAGCGGCAGCTGCACGGCCGGGTTGGAGACCCAGGATTCCTGCGCTTCGTTGGTCAGATTGCTGCCTTCGAGGCTGACTTCCAGGCGGTCGCTGATCTTGTACCGGATGGAGGCGTCTAGAACGGTGGTCCCGCTCTGCCCGTGTACGCCATTTGCCGCGCTGTCGAAGCCTATTTCCGTGCCCGGCACCTGGATCAGGTAGTCGGACCGATTGGTCGCTGAAATGCGCCCCGAAAGACGCTCGCCCTCGTAGTACAGCGACGCGTTCCAGCTCCGCTTGGACGTACCGGTCAATTCCTCCTTCTGCGCCAACGCACCGGACGAGAGCATGTACTGCACTTCCGAGTCGACGTAGGTGTAGTTCAACTGCATGCCGAAGTCCTTCAGGAACCCGGGCAGGAAGGTGAACGGCTGCGTGTAGTTCAGTTCGACGCCGCGCAGGGCGCCGCCCGGGGTGTTGATCGGTACGGTGAAGACGAAATCCTCGGTGGGCAGTGCCGTCGTACCATCCAGCAGGCTGTTAGGCAGGCCACTGGTGTTGTACGGGCGTGTTTCGCGGGTGTTCTGGATGAAGCTGTCGATGTCCTTGTAGAACAGCACCGCGCCCAGCATCGCGCCTTCGTTGAAGTACCATTCGAAGCCCAGGTCGTAGGTCTTGGCCCGCTGCGGATCCAGCAGGGGATTGCCGGCCGAAACGGTCTTGGCTGAACCGCTGACGCTGACGGTGACGCCCGGGCTCAGGTTGCCGAGCGGGGGGCGCGCCATCACCTTGGCGGCGCCGAAGCGGATCAGGAAGTCCGGCGTGATTTCGGCCACCAGGTTCAACGAAGGCAGGGTGTCGCTGTACTCGCGATCCACCGTGATGACGGTGGGCGTGCCGTTGATCGTGCCGACGCCCGTCGAGTTCTGGCCGGTGCGCACGTAGCGGACGCCGAAGTTGCCGGAGAGCGGCACCGGACCGAGATCCGTGTTGAACTCGCCCATCAGGTAGACCCCGCGATCCTGCTCGCCGACGCGCTGGTCGCTGGGGTTGTAGTTGACCATCGTGAACGTGCCGCTATCGCTGAAGATGCCGTACATGTTGGCGATGGCATCGAAGTCCGGCACCACCCAGGTGCCCGGAGAGCCGCTGACGCCACGCAGTCGTGCCTGGATGATCTGGTTGCTCGGCAACGGCACGGGCGTACTGGAAGTGCCGCCGGTGGTGTTTGTCGGCACGATGGTCTCGGTCGCCGCACGTCGACGCTCGCTGGACACGAAACCGAAGTTCTTGGCCTGGATGCCGCCCTTCACCGTGAAGGTCGGCGACACGATCCACGCGAAATCCAGCTGGCCGGTGTCGTAATCGTTGGTGACGTAGTTCTCGCGGAGCCGGATGACCGACAGGCCCCATCCGTTCGGATCGGTCGGGCTGATGCCGTAATTGAAGACGGGAAGGTTGCGGTTGCCGCGGTAGTCGTAGCTGTACCCGTTCACCCCGTACCGATCCATCATTACCGTCGCCTGGATCGGATTGCTGTGCTCGGACTTCGACGTGCCGATCTTGCCGCTGACGCGGAAGCTGTCACTGAAACGATGTTCACCGTCCAGGCTGACCTGCCTGAAGGTCGTTTCCCATTCGTCATGGCGGTTCTCGGCACGCAGGCCGACGTTGTTCATCACCGCGTAGACCAGTGCGCCGTTCTCGATCACGCCATCCATCACCCGGATGTCGTTCTTCCGGCCGGCACCGCTGGCCTTGCTCAGGCTGTTGGCTTCTATGTAACGCTCGTCGCGGACCGCATCGATCTTCGAGTAGAGCGCGTCCAGGCTGAAGGTGGTGTCGGACGAGGGTTTGAACTGCAGTGCGCCGGTGACGCCCAGCCGCTTCTGGTCATGCTCCATCAGCGTGTAGCGCGGGAAGCGCGGCGCGTACACATTGGCCGCCAGCGCCGGCGCAAAAGGCGAGGCCGCGTTGAAGCCGCCGTTGGTGCTGCCACCGGCCCACCGCACCGTACCCGACCCTTCCTCCACGGTGTCCCGCTCGGAGTAGGCGACCGAAAGCAGAGCGCCGAACCGCCCGTCCGCCCAACTGTTCGAGATCAGTCCGGCGAAACGGGGGCTGGTGGTCTCGGCGGCATCGTTGAAGCTTCCCTGCAGGTTGGCGGTGGCGGTGAAGCCATCGAAATCGAAGGGGCGTGCGGTGCGCAGGTCGACGGTCGCGCCCAGCGAACCCTCCTCGATATCGGCCGACGCGGTCTTGCGGGCGATCAACTGCGAGAACAGGTCGGACGCGAAGACATTGAAGTCGAAGCTGCGGCTGCGGTTGGCGCCGCCTTGGCCGTCGCTGCTGCCGACCGAACTCATGGCCTCGAGACCGTTGAGGCGTACACGGGTGAACTGCGGACCCAAACCACGGACGGTGATGTTGCGTCCTTCGCCGGCATCGCGGGTGATCACGACGCCTGGAATTCGCTGCAGCGACTCGGCCAGGTTCAGGTCGGGGAACTTGCCGATGTCCTGGGCGACGATGGCGTCGACGATGCCCTTCTCTCCGCGCTTGATGTCCAATGCCTTTTCCAGGCTGGCGCGGTAGCCGGTCACGCTGACGGTGTCGAGGGTGTCGACGCTTTCCGCCGGTGCGGACTGACCGGAGTCGGCCGGCTGCGCCGCTTCCTGGGCATGCGCCGCTGCACTCATCTGCAGCGCCAGCCCGATCGAGACAGCAAGCAAGGTAACCGGTGTCTTCCGGTTGTGATGACTAACTGGCATGTTCTCCCCTCCTCAAGGGACCATGGCCGCGCGTTGCGACTGTTTTGATGGCAAAAACCGCTGTTTCTTCCCTTCCAGACCGTGCCGGCATATAAAATGACACCGCTGGTCAAAAACAACGCTAACAGAGTGTGCGCTGCAACAACAACTGCCCGTCGAGCCGGTTTATGTTGTCCCAGGGACAAGCCGCGACGGCCTGCGCGATGCGCCGCGCCCACACCACGGGAGAAGAGGGAAGATGGGAAGGATCGTCTGTTTCGGTGAACTGCTGTTGCGCCTCGGCGCGCCCGGTCGCCAACTGTTGCTGCAGTCGCCGGTGCTCGACGTGCATGTCGGCGGTGCGGAAGCGAACGTGGCCGTGTCGCTGGCGCGGTTCGGCCACGATGCCCGCATGGTGGGACTGGTCGCGGACAACGCACTGGGTGAAGCCGCACTGGGCGAACTGCGTCGGCACCGCGTCGACACGCATGCCGTGCAGCAGGCGGCAGGTCGCATGGGCCTCTACTTCCTGACCCCCGGCGCGATCCAGCGGCCGAGCGAAGTCCTGTACGACCGCGCGGACTCGGCGTTCGCGCGTGCCGGCGGCGGCACGCACGACTGGCCGGCGCTGTTGGCGGGCGCAGACTGGTTGCACGTATCCGGCGTGACGCCGGCACTCGGACAAACGGCCGCGGACGGGGTCCTCGTCGCAGTGCGGGCGGCGCGTACGGCCGGCGTGAAGGTGTCCTTCGATGGCAACTTCCGCCCCAAGCTGTGGGAAGCCTGGGGGGGCGACGCGCCGACGATCCTGCGCGGCCTGATGGCCGAAGCCGACATCCTGTTCGCCAGCCATCGCGATCTCCAACTGGTGCTGGGCCTGGACTTCCCACAGGCGACACCACAGGAACGTTTCGCGGCCGGCGCCGCCGCCGCGTTCGCCGCCTTTCCGCATCTGCAGCAGATGGCGGCCACCGTACGCGTACAGCGCAGCGTCGACCACCATGCGCTGTCCGGCATCACCGCGTTGCGCGACGGCACACGGCTGACCACGCCGTCCCATGAGGTGTCGCCGATCGTCGACCGCATCGGCACCGGCGACGCCTTCGCGGCGGGCGTATTGCACGGTGGGCTGGTCGGCATGAACTCCTCGGACGCGCTGCATTTCGGCGTGGCGGCCGCTTGCCTCAAGCATTCGCTCCCGGGCGACTTCAATCTGGTGGCGGCGTCGGACGTGATGGCGTTCCTCGGCGAGAGCAGCCTGGACGTGAAGCGCTGAGCCAACGGCACATCAGGAGATGTTGCGTTGCGGCATCTCCGGACGCAGCAAAATCTATCGTTTGAAAGCGCCGGCGCGGGCTTTGCCGTCTGCCGGTTTCCCGCAGACTGCGCGCCATGATGAGCGCCGTCCATGCGTAGCAAGTTGTTCGTGCCCGGAGACCGCCCCGCGCTGTTCGCCAAGGCGATGGCGGGCGATGCGGACGTGCTGTCGTTCGATCTCGAAGACGCTGTTCCCCACGCATCCAAGACGGAAGCCCGCACCCAGGTCGCGGCCTTCCTGCGCGATGCGCCGCATCGCGCGGTCGGCAAGCAGGTGATCGTCCGCGTCAACGCGTTGCATTCGCCCGCGTGGGAAGACGACCTTCGGGCGGTGCTGCCGCTGGGCGTGGACCTGGTCAATCTGCCCAAGGTGGAGTCGGTCGAACGCCTGCAGCAGGCGATGGCCGAGATCGAGGCTGTCGAGGCGCGCCTGCAGGTGCGCGGCAGGGTTGGCGTGCTGGTCAATATCGAAAGCCCGCGCGCGTTGCGCCACGCGGCCGAGATCGGCGCGTCGCACCCGCGCGTCCGCGGGCTGCAGCTCGGTCTGGGCGATCTGTTCGAACCGCAGGGCATCCGGCGCGACGACCTCCGCAACGTGCATGCCGCGCAATACGCGCTGCGCATGGCGGCCGCCGACGCCGGCGTGTTCGCCTACGATGCGGCGTTTCCCGGACTGGACGACGAACCGGGCTTCCGTGCGGAAGCCGAGTCGGCGCGTGCACTGGGTTATCTGGGCAAGAGCTGCGTGCATCCGCGCCAGGTGGCGTGGGCCAACGCCGTGTTCGCGCCTACACGACAGGAAATCGACGCGGCGCGCCAGGTGGTCGATGCCGCGCGCGACGGCGCGTACGCCGTGGACGGCCGCATGGTGGATGCGCCGTTCCTCGCGCGTGCCCGTGCCGTGCTGGCTACCGTCCGTCATGAGGAGAGGCAATGAGTCACGGGGGGATGCGGTCGCGGGCCGCCGGGATGAAACGCGGACTGACGGTGTGGTGGTTGCTGCTGCTGTGCGGCCTGTCGTCGCTGGCGCAGGCGGACAGCCTGACCACCGTGCGCGAAGACCGTCTGCCGGCGGTCCCCGGTGGCGTCTCGGAACTGCACGCGGTCGATACCTCGTTGCTGGCGTTCAACGCGCAGGGCGCCTGGCAACTGGCGGCAGGTACAAGCGAGTGGAATAAGGTCGGATTGCCTGATGGCCTGTCGGCCCAGACGCGCTGGATCAGCTCGGCCAAGGGCAAGCTTTATGTCCTGACGCAATCCGCAGGCGCGGAAAGCGACACCCGGCTGTCGTCCGTCGGCGTGCAGCAGGGACGACTGCAACTGCGCGCGCTGCCGGCCTTGCCTGCATCCTTGCGCGACGTCCAGCTGGCGGAAGGAGACGGCAACCTGTATGCGGTCGGCGTCGGCGCCGATGATGCGGCGCGGCTCTACCGGTTGACCGTCGCCGCACCGCAGGGCGGCTGGACGAAGATGGACGCGTGGCCCGGCGCCGCCGGCGCCAGTAGTCTGGTGGCGCAGCGCGGCGAGCTTTTCGCCACCGCACGCGGCAGCGACGCCGACCACCTGTGGCGCTGGCACCGCGAGACCGGCTGGACGGAGATGCCGGCGTTGCCCAGCCGGCTGGTCGGGGACGCCGCGCGCGCGATGGGCCAGGCCCATCTGCTCTATGTCCTGGAAAGTACGCCTGCTTCGTCGCGCCGGCTGATGACGTTCCATGTGATCACCAAGGCGTGGGCGAGCGTGCCCGCGACGCTGCCAGCCGATGCCGGCGCCTTCACGCCCTGGGGCGATGGATTCGCCTGGTCGTCCGGCGGCGATGCCGCAGCGCTGCAGCTGCAGTCCGGCAAGCACCTGCTGAGCTGGCTCGACTGGCTGGTGATCGTGGTCTACCTGGCGGCGATGATCGGCATCGGCCTGTACTTCTACCTTCGCGAGAAGCGCAACTCCACCGAGAACTTCTTCGTCGGCAGCCGCACCATCCCGTTCTGGGCGGCGGGCCTCAGCCTGTACGCCGTCAACACCAGTTCCATCAGTTTCATCGCGATCCCGGCCAAGGCGTTCGAGACCAACTGGCAGTACCTGACCAACAACCTCATCGCCGTGCTCGGCCTGATGTTCGTCGCGATCTGGATCGTGCCGCTGCTGCGCCGGCTGGACCTGATGTCGACGTTCTCCTATCTGGAAACGCGTTTCCATCCCGCCATCCGCATGCTGGCCAGCGGGCTGGCCATCGTCATGCAGATCGGCAGCCGCATGAGCGTCATCCTGTTCCTGCCTGCCCTGGCCATCTCCACGATCACCGGCATCGACGTGGTCTGGAGCATCTGGCTGATGGGGGGGTTCACCATCATCTATACCGCCATGGGCGGCATGAAGGCGGTCATCTGGACCGACGTGGTGCAGGTCATCGTGAAGATGGGCGGCGCCCTCTTCGCCATCCTCTTCATCGTCTGGACGTTGAAGGGCGGCTTCGGCGAGTTCACCCAGATCGCGATGGCCGAGAGCAAGACCAAGCTGTTCGACTTCAGCTTCGACCTGACCAAGGCCACGGTGTGGGGCTTCATCTTCCTGGTGCTGTTCGAGGTCGTGCTGACCTTTCCCAAGGACCAGGTGCTGATGCAGCGCGTGCTGTCCACCAAGTCAGACAAGGAGGCCGGCCGTTCGGTGTGGGCGTTCGCCGCCATCATGATCCCCGGCGGCTTCATCTTCTACGGGATCGGCACGGCGCTGTTCGTCTACTACAAGAACAACCCGGAGCGCATGAACCCGCTGCTGCCGGTGGACGCCACGTTCCCGCTGTTCATCGCGGCGGAACTGCCGATGGGCGTGACCGGCCTGATCATCGCCGGCATCTTCGCCGCGGCGATGGCCACGCTGTCGGGCATCATGAACTCGGTGGCCACGCTGATCACGGTCGACTTCTACGAGCGCTTCGCCAAGGACACGTCGCAGAAGAAGGGCGTGTTCTTCGCCGAGATCATGACCGTGGTCGTGGGTCTGGTCGGCATCGGTGCGGCGCTGGTGCTGTCGCGCTTCGACATCGGGTCGCTGTTCGACGTGTCGATCGAACTGGCCGGCCTGCTCGGCGGCGGTTTCGCCGGCGCCTACACGCTGGGCATGTTCACCCGCCGCGCGAATTCGCAGGGCGTGGCCATCGGCATCGTCGCGGCCATCGTGCTGACGTTCGTGGCCTGGTGGTACGACCTGGTGCACCCGTACTTCTACCTGGCCATCTCGATCCTGGTCTGCGTGGTGGTCGGCTACCTGGCCAGCCTGTGCTTCCCGGCGCCGACCCGGTCGCTGAAGGGGCTGACCATCCATCGCCGGGATGCGGTGGAGAGCGCGGATTGATCGCGCATGCGCCATAGGTAACATCGCTGCCGCGTCCGCGCTCGTGTAGCCTGACGCGAAGAGGGAAGCGCGCGTGGACACCCAGTTCCTGAATACCTTCGTGGTGGTGGCGGACCGTGGCTCGATGGCGGCCGCGGCGCGCGTGCTCAACATCACGCCGGCGGCGGTGGCGCAGCAGATCCGCACGCTGGAACGCGAACTCGGTGCCCCGCTGATCGCACGCGCCGGCCGCACCGTCAGCCTGACCGAGGAAGGCTCGCGCATCCTGCAGCGGGCGCGCGACCTGCTGCGCGATGTCGCCGACATGCGCAGCGTCGCCAATGACAGCGAGGTGTCGGGCGAACTGCGCCTCGGCGCGTGCCCGACCGCGCTGGCCGGCATGCTGCCGGACATCCTGGCGCGCATGGTCGACAAGTTTCCGCAGATCAACGTCTACATCCGGCCCGGCTATTCGGCCGAGCTCTACCGCGCAGTGGAGGCCGGCGAACTGGACGCCGCGCTGGTACTGCAGGCGCCCTACAACCTGCCCAAGACCTGCGACTGGCAGTTGCTGCGCGAGGAGCCGCTGGTGATGATCGCGCCGGCGCGGATGGCGGGCCGCGATCCGCACGAGCTGCTGCGCAGCGAACCGCTGATCCGCTACGACCGCAACCAGTGGGGCGGGCGCGTCGCGGACGACTACCTGCATGCCGCCGGCATCGTGCCGCACGAGCGCTTCGAATTGAACGGGCTCAATGCGATCGCGGTGATGGTGGACCGCGGCCTGGGTGTGTCGCTGGTGCCCGACTGGGCGCGCCCGTGGCCGGAGGGCCTGGACCTGGTGCGCATCCCGCTGCCGCTGCCCAGCGAGCCGCGCCGCATCGGCATGGTGTGGTCGCGCTCGTCGGTGCGCATCCGCCTGGTCACCGTCCTGCTGCAGGAGAGCCGCATCGCCACCGGCCACGCCTGACCGGCGCGATGTTGCAGTGCACGCTACAAAAACTAGCCTGTGAACATATCCGCGGGCGATTCTTCCGTGACGGACGTCGACCTAGGCTTTGACCATCGTCGGGTTCGAGCGTCTGGGAGGAACGCTGGGCACGCCGGCCGCCGGAGCGGCCTTTCTCGCATACCCACTCAAGCCACACGCCGACGCGCACGCGCGCTCGCCGTCCACCGAAGCTTTCCGAGAACAGACCATGAAACAGGTACCCGCCGCGTTCGGCGTTTTCCTGCTGGCCGCCGCCGTCAGCGCCAGCGTCAAAGCCCAGCAGAACACCCCGCCGCCGCAGGATGCGGCCACCGAGCGCGCGCAGGATGCCGTCGACCTGGACCAGGTGATCGTCACCGGCGTACGCGCCCCCAAGGCCGTGGACAAGATCCCGGGCGCGGTGACGCTGGTCAGCAAGGAGGAAATCGCCCACACGCTGCTGGTGACGGAGGATGCGACGGCCGTGCTGGCACGCACGGTGCCCGGCTATGCCGAGGCCTCGCAGGCCATGAGCAACAGCGGCGAAACGCTGCGTGGCCGCGTGGCGCTACGTCTGTTCGACGGCGTTCCCCAGGGCTCGCCGCTGCGCGATGGCAGCCGTAATGCGACGTTCACCGACATGGGCATCGTCGGTCGCGTGGAGGTCATCAACGGCCCCTCGGCTTCCGAGGGCATCGGTGCCGCAGGCGGCATCATCAACTACATCTCCACCGTGCCGACCAAGGAAGGCAGCGAGTTCCGCTTCCTGTCGCGTTACTCGACCCAGTTCAAGGACGACAGCGCCGGCTGGAAGCTCGGCCTGAACTACGCCTACAAACAGGACAATTACGATCTCGTCGCGGGCGTGGCCCAGATTGATCGCGGCATGGGCTACGACGCCGATGGCGTGCGCCTGGGCATGAACACCAGCGGCTCGGTCAACGATTCGGTCGCGCGCAACATCTTCGTCAAGGGTGGCTTCAATTTCGGCGAAGACCTCGAGAAGCGCCTGCAGTTGAGTTACAGCCACTTCAAGATCGAGGGCAACGGCGACTACATCCAGGTGGATGGTTGCCGCTACGAGCCGGGCTGGTGCGAAGACCCGCGCCCCAACACGTCCGAGCGTGGCCACATCTTCGGCAGCAAGGCGGAATTCAACGACTTCAGGCAGGTCAACCTCCAGTACACGGATGGCGACTTCCTCGGCGGCACGCTGAACCTCAATGCCTATTGGGCCGACCAGGCCATGCGGTATCCGCCCGAGAACGGTAGCGACCGCCAGGATCCGCTGATCCCGCCCAATGGCCCGGATGGACTGATCTGGGACCAGTCGGAAATCAACTCCGACAAGGTGGGCTTCCGGCCTTCATGGGTGCGCGGCCAGCTGTTCGGTGTCGACGGTCTGGAACTGCGCACCGGCGTGGACTGGGTGCGCGACAAGGCCGACCAGCGCCTGGCGTTGACCAATCGCGTCTGGGTGCCGCCGATGGAGTACACGAGTATTGCGCCGTACATGCAGCTGAGCTGGGACATCGGCCCGGTGACGCTCAGTGGCGGCATCCGCCGCGAGGATGGCGAGCTGAAGGTGGACGACTACACCACCACCTGGTTCCGCGACCGCCGCTTCGTTGAAGGTGGCAAGCTGTCTTACAAGGAGAATCTGGTGAACCTGGGCGCCATCTGGCGCATCACCGACCAGTGGTCCGTGTTCGCGGCCTACGGCGAAGGCTTCGGCCTGCCCAATGTCGGCATCCCGCTGCGCAACATCTCCTGCCCGAACGATCCCAACGACACCAAGCCCGACGGTTGCCCCGGTGATCCGCCGGTCTCGGTGGATTCCACGTTCCGCGAGCTGTCGGCCGTGGTCGTCGACAATCGCGAGGTCGGCATCAACTGGCGTGGCGACACGACGTCCTTCAGTGCGTCGTACTACGACTCCCGTTCGGACTATGGCACCTCGTTCGCCATCGATCCGGCGACCAACGACTACGTGCTGTTCCGTGCGCCGACCCGCATCAAGGGCTTCGAGTTCTCCGGCGACTGGAACATCAACGAGGCGTGGAAGCTTTCGGGCCTGTACTCGCGCATCCGCGGCAAGACGGCCTTCTGGACGGAAGACCCCGCCGGACGCTGGGACGCAGGTGGCCTGAACAAGCCGATGGGCGCGCTGGACGTCAATCCGGACAAGATCGGCCTGACTGTGCGCTGGAAGTTCAACGACGCCGGCGACGTGACCCTGGGCTCCACGACGCTGCTGTCGCGCGACCTGACCGGCAGTGACGTGCGCGAGTTCGACAACGCCACGTTCTCGTATGCAGAACACACCAAGGGTTACACCCTGTTCGATCTTGGTGCGAACTATCGGGTGGAAGGTGTGGGCCGGTTCTCGGTGGGCATCGAGAACCTGACCAACAAGCAATACATCCTGAGCTGGTCGCAGGTGCCAGGCTTCCGCAACTACTGGGCCGGCCGTGGTCGCATGTACTCGTTCACCTACGAGTACACGTTCTGATCCACGATCCACGGATGCCGGTTTCCCCCCACGCTGCGTCCACCCGCGCCGTCCCCTCTCCAGGGCGGCGCGGGATCTGGATGGCTCTCATGCTTTCGCTGGCCGCGTGCGCGACGGCCCGTCCGTCGTTGCCGCCCGCACCGCTCGATGCATGGCTGGAGCAGGCCACTGGCGACGACGGCTATCTGGGTGCTGTCGCGGTGGTGGCCGACCACGATGTCGTGGTCTATCACCGCGCCTCCGGCCACGCCGACCTGCAGGGTCGCCAGCCGCTGCGCGAGGATGCCATCTTCCGCATCTACTCCATGACCAAGCCCGTCACCTCGGTGGCGGCCCTGATGCTGGTGGAGGAGGGCAGGCTGGGGCTCGACGATCCGGTGGCGAAGTACCTGCCGGCCTTCGCCCACCTGCAGCGCGTGGCCGGCGGCGATGCCGATGCGCCGCAGCTCGTGCCGGTGGCGCGCATGCCGACCGTCCGCCATCTGCTGACGCACACCGCCGGTTTCGCCACCGGCGGCGACGACATCCGCGCTGCTTCCACCCTGCTCCAACGAGAGGCGCCGGAAGAGGCGTCCGATCTCGCCGGCTATGCCGACCGCGTCGCGCGCGCGCCGCTGGCCGACGAGCCCGGCACGCGGTTCCGCTACGACGGCGTCAATACCGAGGTGCTGGCGCGCGTCATCGAAGTGGCGAGCGGCCAGCCGTTCGACCGCGTTTTGCAGACGCGCATCCTGTCGCCGCTCGGTATGCGCGATACCGGTTTCGAGGTTCCCGTCGCGCGACGGGGTCGCGTGATGGCGCTGACGTCGCGCGATGCCGCCGGCCATCGCATCCTCGCCGACACGGCCTCGGCGCGCACGCCGGGCGTGCCGTTGCGTGCCTATACCAGCGGCGCGGGCGGACTGTATTCCACGGCGGCCGACTATCTCCGCTTCGCGCGCATGCTCGCCAACGGCGGTGAGCTGGATGGCGTGCGCCTGCTGAAGCGGGACACCGTGGCCCTGATGATGCGCGACCAGCTCGCCACGTTCAATCCCGGGGTGCCCGCGCCGGAACCCGGCGAAGGTTTCGGCCTCGGCGGTTACGTGGTCACCGACAACGCGAAGAGCGCGCGCCCCGGTGCGCTCGGACAGTTCGGCTGGTCCGGCGCCGCATCGACCTACTTCACCATCGATCCGGCGCGTCACCTCGTCATCGTGCTGATGTCGCAGCACCTGCCTGTCGACGGCGCGCCCGCCCTGCCCAAACTGGCCGGGCCGTTCTACCGCCAGGTGTATGCGGAGGTGTCGCCATGAAGGCCGCCGGTACGGTCCTGGTCGCCGGCTCGGCCAACCTCGATTTCGTCGTGCGTGCTTCACACGTGCCTGCGCCGGGCGAAACGGTGCTCGGGCGCGACTTCGCCACCTTTCCCGGCGGCAAGGGCGCCAACCAGGCGGTCGCCTGCGCGCGCGCCGGTGGCGCCTATACGCGCATGCTGCTCGCGCTCGGCGACGACCCTTTCGGAGCGGTCCTCGACAGGGCGCTGGCCGAGGCCGGCGTGGAGCGGCACGTCATCCGTGCGCCGGACGTGGCCAGCGGCACCGCCTTCATCTGCCTGTCCGACGACGCCGAGAACGCCATCACCGTCGCCCCCGGTGCCAATGCCGCGCTGCGGCCGCACCACCTGCCTTCGTTGCGTGGCGTCAGCCATCTGCTGTTGCAGCTGGAAACCCCACTGGAAACGGTCGCCAGCTTCGCCCATATCGCGCATGCCGCCGGCGTGAAGGTCATGCTCAACGCGGCGCCCGCCACCGCGCTGCCTGCGGGGCTGCTGGAGGACGTGGATCTGCTGGTCGCCAACGAGGGCGAACTGGCCACGCTCGCCGGTCCTGGCACGCTGGGCGAACAGCTCGCGCGTCTGGCGGTCCCTTGCGTCGTGGTCACGCTGGGCGCGCGCGGTTGCGTAGCGCGGCGCGGCGCCGAACTCTTTCTGCAGCCGGCCTTCCCGGTCGACGCCGTCGACACCACCGCGGCGGGCGATACCTTCTGCGGCGCCCTGGCCGCGCGGTTGGCGCAGCATGCGTCGCTGGCGGACGCGCTACGCTTCGCCAGTGCGGCGTCGGCGTTGGCGTGCACGCGTCTCGGCGCGCAGGCCAGCGTGCCGACGCGGGCCGAGGTCGATGCCTGGCTCGCCGCGCAGGCCAACGAACTGCCCCGCCGCGCGGCGCTCGCCGCGTACAGCGGCCTCTCCGGTTCCTGATCCGATATCCCATGACCCTCCCCACCTCCTCCGATGCTGTCCCCGATCCCGCGCACGACGACGACCGCGCGCCGCCGGTGAAGACCGAATACAAGTTTTCCCACGTCACCACGCAGCGCTACCTGCCCACGCCGGGCAAGGCACCCGGCTGGCCGTTCGCCGACATCGGCCAGTGGAAGATCGACGCCAACGCCTCGGCCGACGACTGGGTCGCCGAGCTGAAGGACTGGCGCCGTGAACACCTGACCCGCATCGGCTACGACGACGCCAACTACCGCCGGCCGGAACTGCAGTGGGCGCAGCGCAACTTCGTCCATGCGCAGGTGATGGTCGAGGACCGCTACCTCTACGACCCGGTCGCCGGCCGCTACACGGTCGACCGCTACCTCGACGACCTCGAAGCGCGCTTCGGCGGCCTCGACAGCGTGCTGTTGTGGTGCGTGTATCCGAACATCGGCGTGGACGATCGCAACCAGTTCGACCTGGCGCGCAGCCTGCCAGGCGGACTGGAAGCGCTGCGCGGCGCAGTCGATGATTTCCACCGCCGCGGCGTGCGCGTCTTCCTCACCACCATGCCGTGGGACAACGGCACCCGCGACGAAGGCGAGCCGGACTGGCAGGCCATCGCGAAGATCGTGGTGGCGGTCGGCGCCGACGGCATCAACGGCGACACCTACAACGGCGTGCCGCGCGCGTTCTTCGACGCCTGCGATGCGCTCGGCCACCCGGTGGTCGTGCAGCCCGAGTCGACGATCAGCGCCGAAGAGCACCTGATCTGGAACGTGCAGAGCTGGGGCAAGAAGGCGCCGAACGAGGTCGTGCCGCCCGTGGCCAAGTTCAAGTGGCTGGAACCGCGCCACATGATCAACTACGAGAACCGCTGGGGCCGCGACCGCAACCACGACCTGCAGTACATCTTCTTCAACGGCGTGGGCTACAACGCGTGGGAGAACGTGTGGGGCCTGTGGAACCAGCTGACCCCACGCGACGCCGCCTCGCTGCGCCGCATCGCCGCGATCTACCGCCGCTTCCCGTCGTTGTTCGTCAGCCTCGACTGGCGCCCGTACGAGCGCACGCTGCAGGCCGGCATCTTCGCCAGCCGTTTCCCGGGCGAGGGCATCACCGCGTGGACGCTGGTCAACCGGCACGAGTATCCGATCGAAGGCGAGCAGCTCGCCGTGCCGCATGTCGAGGGCACGCGCTACGTCGACCTGTGGAACGGCACGACGCTGCAACCGCGCATCATCGATGGCCACGCGATCCTGGAAACCACGCTGGAGGGGCGCGGCTTCGGCGCGCTGCTGGCGTTGCGCGAGGATGCGCTGGAGGCGGGCCTGGATGATTTCCTCGCGTCGATGGCGAAGGAGGCGGCGACACCGCTGGCCTCGCTCTCCGCGAAATGGACCGCGTTGCCGCAGACGCTGCAGGCCATCGCGCCGATCGCGCCGCAGGCCGCCGCGCCGGACGGTATGGTGACGATCCCCGCCGGTGAGTTCCTGTTCGCCGTGCAGGGCATCGAGATCGAAGGGCAGGTATGGGAAGGCGTCGACGTGCAGTTCCCGTGGGAACCGACCGCGCGTCGCCATCACCGTCGCCGCATGCAGGTCGCGGCGTTCCACATCGACCGGCATCCGGTCACGAACGCGCAGTACAAGGCCTTCGTCGATGCCAGCGGATACGCACCGCAGGACACGGGCAACTACCTGCGCGACTGGCGCGACGGTGCACCGCAGCCGGGCTGGGAAAACAGGCCGGTGACGTGGGTGTCGATCGAGGATGCGCGCGCCTACGCGGCATGGGCCGGCAAGCGCCTGCCGCACGGCTGGGAATGGCAGTACGCCGCGCAGGGCACCGATGGCCGCCTGTATCCGTGGGGCGACGCCTGGCGCGACGACGCGGCGCCGCCGGTGTTCCGCGGCCGCACGCTGCCGCCGCCGGCCGAGGTCGGCGCGCATCCCGCGGGCGCCAGTCCGTTCGGCGTGATGGACCTGGTCGGCCATGTCTGGCAGTGGACGGACGAATTCCACGACGAGCACACCCGTGCCGCCATCGTGCGCGGTGGCAGCGATTACGAGCCGCGCACCTCGCACTGGTATTTCCCGCAGGCCAAGCGGCTGGACCAGCACGGCAAGCTGCTGCTGATGGCGCCGTCGAAGGACCGTTCCGGCCGCATCGGCTTCCGGTGCGTGGTGGACGTGGCGTGATGCCGCGCCGGTGCGCGCGTCGGATCGTGCGTGCGCGCCGGTGGGTGCTGACGGCATTGCTGGCCGGCATCCTGGTGGCCTGCGGTGGCGGTGAACCGAAGATCGTGGTGCTGATCGGCGGTCCCGCAAGCGAGGGGGCGGGTCGCCACGCATATCCCGACGGCGTCCGCCAGCTGCAGGCGATGCTCGAACAGGATGCCGGCGATCGCGTGCGCGTGCAGGCCTATCCCGATAGCTGGCCGGCGGAGCCCGGCGCGCTCGTGGACGCCGATACCGTCGTCCTCTACTTCGACGGGCTGGGCAAGCATCCGCTGCGCGATCCCGCGCACCGCGCGGCATTCGATGCCGCCATGCGGCGCGGCGCGGGTGTCGTCGCCCTGCACCAGGCCTCCACCGTGCCGGAGGACGAAGACCTGGGACTGGCGCGCTGGCTCGGCGCGGTACGCGTCGGCACCTTCGATCGCACGACCCAGTGGGCCACGCTGGCGCCGTCCGCTTCGCATCCCGTCACCGCAGGCATGGCGCGTTTCTCCTATCGCGACGAGTTCTATCCGACGTTCCGCGCCGCCACGGCCGGCCGTCGCACGCCGTTGCTGCAAGCGGTGCTGCATCCGCAGTTCCGCGACGGCAAACCGGTGCTCGACGATCTCGCCGAGAGCACCGATGTCGCCTGGGCCTACGAACGCGAGGGCGGCGGACGTGCGGTCGTCTTCAGCGGCGCACATTATCTCGATGCGCTCCAGCAGCCGTCCGTGCGGCACGTGCTGCTCAACGCCGTCCTGTGGACGGCCCACGCCAGGGTCGTCGATGCGCCGACGATCCCGGCGGACGCATCGCGCACGCCGGCGCCGACCGGCGATCCCGGAACCGTGCAGCGCGCCACCTTCCACGTGGACGCCGGCCGCAGCGGCTGGCGACGCGATGAGCGGGTGCTGACGCCTGCAGTCGTCGGCGCGAAGGACTTCGGCCTTGTCTGGGAATCGCCGTCGCTCGATGCCGACGGCGGGAGCGACGCGCGTCTCTATGCGTCGCCGCTGTACGTGGACCGGCTGGCGATGACCCGGGGACCGCAGAGCGGCGAGCGTTTCGACGTTGTCATCGCGGCCAGCAACAACGGCCATGTCTACGCCATCAACGCTTCGCGACAGAGCGATGTCGCGGCCGGCCGCATTCTCTGGAAGACGAAACTGGGCGAGCCCTGCCGCCTGCAGCCGGCGCCGCTCGATGGCGTGCCGACTGGCATCCTCGCCACGCCGGTGGCCGACGTGGCGCAGGGTCGGCTCTACGTCACCCATTGCGATCCGGCGAACCGCTGGCAGGCCTACGCGCTGGAGCTGGGCAGCGGCCGCGTGTTGCCGGGCTGGCCGGTGAAGCTGGACGAGGCCACCTTCAACGACCTCAACGCCAATGCCGGTCCGTCGCGCGTGCCGCCGAAGCGCAAGTTCGATTTCCGCGTGCAGCGCGGCGCGCTGAACCTCAGCCCGGACGGATCGCAGCTCTACGTCGTGTTCGGCGAATCGGAAACCGGTTGGATCGCGTCGGTCGACACCCGGCGCGCACGCGTCAGCGGCGCCTTCGCCGCGGTGGCCATGCCGCACCGGGGCAGCGGCGGCATCTGGGGCGCGGGCGGTCCGGCGGTCGATGAAGACGGCCATGTGTACGTCGTCACCGGCAGTGGCTTCGGCGGCTACCAGGATTCGGATGGCGACTGGGCGCAGTCGGTGCTGAAACTGGCGTCGACGGGGCAGGGCGGCTTCGCGCTGCGCGGCACCTATACGCCCTTCAACTACTGCACCAGCGCCGAGCGGGACATCGATCTCGGCTCCGGCGGCGTCGCCCTGTTCCCGGCCGATGCGGCGGATAGCAGGCGCCAGTTGATGGCCGTCGGCGGCAAGCAGGGCAATGTGTACCTGCTCGACCGCGACCGCCTGCCCGGCAGGCTCGACCGCCGTCCGCCGTGCAGCACCGATGCGACCAGCGATGGCTCGCTGCTGGCGCCGACGCCGCAGTGGCAGTTCGGCACGCGCGGACCGCTCAACGTGTTCGGGCCGTATTCCGAAGACGATGCCGCGCTCGACCTCGCCCGCGCGCGCTCGGTACCGGCGGTGTTCCGCGCCGCGGACGGCATCGACCATATCTACGTCACCGGCAATACCAAGCAGGCGCCCGGCTCGTCCACCAGCATCGCGCCCTCGGTCGTGCGCCTGAGGGTGGACCGGAGCACGCCCGCTGCGCCGTTCCTGCGCGTCGACAAGGCGAATCCCTCGCTGGTGCTCGGCAACCCCGGTTCGCCGGTGGTGACCAGCCGCGGCGGTGGGGAGGCGCTGGTATGGATCCTCGACGAGAACGCGCCACGCTCCGCCTCGCTGCAAGGTGCGGATGCGCCGCGGCCGGTGCTGTATGCGCTCGATGGGCGATCGCTGGACATCGTCTGGCGCAGTGCGCCCGGCGAGCTGTTCACCAGCGGCAAGTACAACGAGCCGGCGTTCGGTGGCGGGCAGGTGTTCGTCGGCACCGACCGCATCCAGGCCTTCGGTGCCGGTGGCCGTCGCGTCACCGATCGCCTGCCTGCCGTGCAGACGCAGGCGACCGTCGCGGCTGATCCCGCGCTGGCCGGCGTCGCGCCTGCCACGCTGTACGCACAGCGCTGCGCCGCCTGCCACGACCATGCGCAAGGCAATATTCCTCCCCGCGCGGTGATCGCCACGCGGCCGCATTCCCGTATCGTCGACGCACTGACGCAGGGCGTCATGCGCCCGCATGCGCAGGGGCTCGGCGCCCAGCAGATCGACGAGCTCGCCAGGTACGTAAAGCAATGAAACCCCACGATATCCGTCTGCAGGGCCTGTTGGGCACGGCACTGGACGCCAACCGCCGCGGCCGCCTGTCGCATTTCATCACCGGCGCCGACAGTCCGGCCATCGCGCTGTTCTCGCCGTCGCACCGCGCCGGGAACACCGAAGGCGACTGGTACGGCGAGCACGCCGGCAAATGGCTGTGCGCCGCCGCGCGCGCCTACGTGCGCAGCGGCGACGAAACGCTGGGCGCGCACCTGCGCGAAGTCGCCGACTACCTGCTGTCGGTGCAGGAAGCGGACGGTTACCTCGGTACCTATGCTCCCGAACGCCGCTTCATGCAGCCGCAGCCACCGAAGCCCCCCAGCTGGGACGGCGCACCCGCGCTGCGCACCTGGGATATCTGGGTGCACGCCTACCTGATCCTCGGCCTGGTCGAGACCGCACGCGCGCTGCACGACGTCCGTTATACGCAGGCCGCCGCGCGCATCGCCGACCTGTGCGCCAGCGCGCTGGCCGACGGCATCGACATCACCACGCTCGGCAACCATCACGGCATGTCGGCCACCGTGCTGATGGATGCCGCACTGGAGCTGCACGAGGAAACCGGTGAGCCGCGCTTCCTCGCGCTGGCGCAGCAGGTGCTCGCACAGGCCAATGCGCATCCGGCGCTGCGCCTGCTGCCCGCCATCGAAGCCGGCGCCGACGCGTCCGAAATCGCCACCGGCAAGGCCTACCAGCTGCTGTGGAACCTGGTCGGCCTGGTCAAGCTGTGCCGCGCCACCGGCGACGCCGCGCTGCGCCGCGCGGTCGAGGCGATGTGGGAGAACATCCACCAGTACCACCTGACGCTGGGCGGCGGTCCGTGGGGCGGGGTGGCGCATCGCTCGCGCGAAGTGTTCAACGCGCGCGGCACGTTCAGTCCGCTGGCTTACGTCGAGACCTGTTCGCTGCTGGCATGGATCCAGTTCAACCGCGAGCTGCTGCGCCTGACCGGCGAAGCGCGCTACGCCGAAGAGATCGAGCGCACGGCGTACAACGACCTGCTCGGTGCGCATGCACCCGACGGCGAGGACTGGTGTTACTACTCGTTCCCGAACGGTCGCCGCGTGCACACCACCTACTGGCGCTGCTGCAAGTCGAGCGGCGCGATGGCGCTGGAGGAGCTGCCGGCGCTGGCCTACGCGATCGACGGGGACACGGCGCGCGTGCAGTTGTACGGTCCGGGCGAAGCACGCCTGGCGCATCCGACGGCGGGCGAGCTGATGCTGCGCCAGCACACCGGCTACCCGTTCGAGGGCGACGTCTCGCTGGAAGTGCAGCCCGAGCGCGACGCCACGTTCGAGGTGCGCCTGCGCATCCCATCCTGGGCCGAAGGCGCCACGGTCGCCGTCAACGGCGAGGCGGTACGCGCACCCGTGGTGCCGGGCACGTTCCTGGCGGTGCGTCGCCACTGGCGCGCCGGCGACCTGGTGCAGTTGCTGTTCCCGCTGCGGCCCACGCTGCACCGGCAGGCGCTGCGCAACGTGCAGGAGTCGCGTGCGCCGGACGGTTCCGCCGTGCACCAGCAGGTGCTGGACCTGCACTACGTCGGGTTGACGCGCGGGCCGCTGGTGTACGCCACCGAGCTGGTCGACGGGTTCAAGACCGAGGAGACGATCCGCCTGCCGGACGGGCCTCAGGACGACTGGCTGCAGGTGCTGCCGGTCGCCGACGACGACGAGGGTCCCGGCATCACCCTGCAGCTCGGCTACCGGCCACCGCTGCTGTTCTGGCCGTACTACCGGACCGGCGGGCGCGTCGACGGCGCCTGGCGCCTGACCTGGCTGTCGTTGCCGCCGGCATGAACGCGCACGCGCTCGCAAGAATTTGTGGCCGCAGAAACTACGGCGGCCGACTGTATCCGCCGCACCGCCTGCACCAGACTGGTTCCCGGCCAGCAGGTGGCGGTTAAGGAGCCTCTTCCCATGGACACTGCCTCTCCCTTCCGCGCCCCCCGGCGCCACGGCCCTGCCGGCCCGCTGAGCGGCGTCAAGGTACTCGACCTGAGCGCCTACATCGCCGGTCCCTACGGCTGCACGCTGCTGGCCGACCAGGGCGCCGACGTGGTCAAGGTCGAGCCGCCCGACGGCGACAACCTGCGCCAGTATCCGTCAACGCTGGAAAAGGAGAGCCGCGCCTTCCTCGGCGTGAACCGCAGCAAGCAGGGCATCGTGCTGGACCTGAAGCAGCCGGCCGACCACGCCGCGCTGCTGCGGCTGGTGCGCGAGGCCGACGTGCTGGTGCACAACTTCCGCCCCAGCGTGCCGAAGCGGCTGGGCATCGATTTCGACAGCCTGTCGGTGATCAACCCGCGCCTGATCTACTGTGCGGTGACCGGCTACGGCGAGACCGGCCCGATGAAGGACAAGGCCGGCTACGACCAGGTGCTGCAGACCATGACCGGCATGTGCACGCTGCAGGGCAAGCGCGGCGGTGCGCCGGAGATCATCTACGGCTCGGTGGTGGACTACTACGCCGCCGCGCTGCTCGCCGGCGGCGTGTCGTCGGCGCTGTACGAACGCGAGCGCAGCGGGCTGGGCCAGTTCGTCGGCGTGTCGTTGCTGCGCAGTGCGCTGACCATGCAGTCGGCGCGCATGATCTGGGCAGAAGGCGAGGCGCTCGACATCGGCCGCGACATGCGTTCCGGCGGCGTCACCGGCATCCATCCGGCGCGCGAAGGCCATCTGTACCTGTCGGCCAACACCGCGCGTTTCTGGAAGGCGCTGTGCCGGCTGACCGGACTGGATGCGCTGGCCGACGATCCACGCTACGACACCGTGCGCAAGCGCGCCGCGCAGGCCGCCGAGATCGTGCCGCAACTGCACGATGCGCTGCAGGCGCGCACCGCACAGGAGTGGGAGGCGCATTTCGGCGACGAGGTTCCCTGCGCCGCGGCGCGCCGTGTCGAGGACATGTTCGAGCATCCGCAGGTGCTGGCCGAGGACATGGTGGCGGAGATCGCGCATCCGGTGGTCGGCAGCTACCGCGGCGTGACGCGTCCGATCGCGTTCGGCCGCACGCCGGGACCGGCGCCGTTCGCCGCGCCCACCTTCGACCAGGACGCGGACCACGTGCTCGGCCGCGCCGGCAAGACGCGCGCCTCCGGCTGATGCCGGGAGCGCGTTTTACGCCGAATTTACGGCGCGCCCGCCGCCGCGCATAGCGGCTTTACGCGACCCGGGACCAGACTTTCGCGGTCGGCGGAACTCCTCCGCCCCGGATCGCGTACATGTCTCCGATCTCCTCCGTGTCCCGCAGGCGCAGGCCTGCGTTCGTCGTCTCTTCCCTCGCTGCCGGCCTGCTGCTGGCGGCGTCATCGTCCGCCAGCGCCGCCACCTTCAACGGCTCCGGCGCGATCACCACCGACTACGTCTGGCGCGGCACCACCCAGACCCAGGGCGATCCGGCCGTGCAGGCCAGCTTCAAGGCCACGGCCGATAACGGCCTGTACGGCTCGATCTGGGGCTCGAATGTCGAATTCGCTCCCGAAACCAGGGCCAGCAGCGAACTGGACGTCACCGTCGGCTGGGGCGGCAACGTCACCGAAGACTGGGCGCTCGACGTCAACCTGACCCATTACCGCTATCCCTCCGCCACGGTCGACCTCGACTGGACCGAAGCGATCGGCACGCTGATCTGGAAGCAGCGCTACTGGGCGCAGCTGGGCTATTCCAACGACGCGCTCGCGACCGATGAAGCCGGTGCCTACGCGCAGCTCGGCGCGAAATTCCCGCTGAGTGAACAGGTGCGCCTGGAAGCCGCGGCCGGTTACTACTGGCTCGACGACGCCTACGACGACAGTTATGCGCATGCGCAGCTCGGCGCGGTGTGGGCGTTCAAGGTGCCGTTCGAACTGCGTGTCACCGCGCACGCCACCGACAGCAGCGCGACGACGCTGTTCCCGGATCTGGCCGGCTCGCGCGTCGAAGCCGCCCTGCAAGCCGCGTTCTGAGCACCGCCATGTTCACCGACGTCCTCCACCTGTCGTTGTCGCTCGTCGGCGTGCTCGCCGGCGCCGGCCTGATGTTCCTGCTGATCACGCGGCGCGCACGTGCGCCGATGGACGACTCCCATGACTGAGTTCCTTCTCGTTTTCGCACTCGCCATCGCGCTGGGCTGGCCGCTGGGCCGCTACCTGGCCGCAGTGATGCGCGGCGCCGCGATGTGCGGCGACCGGCTGTTCGGCCTGGTCGAACGTCCGTTCTATCGCCTGCTCGGTGTCGATCCGGCGCAGGGCATGGGCTGGAAGGGCTATGCCATCGCCTTCCTCGCCAGCAACCTCGTCGTCGGCGGGCTGGCCTGGATCGTCTTCATGACACAGGCGTGGTTGCCGCTCAATCCGAACGACGCACCGAACATGCGCTGGGACCTGGCGCTGCACACCATGGTGTCGTTCCTGACCAATACCAACCAGCAGCACTACGCCGGCCAGGCGCAACTGTCGCACCTGGCGCAGATGACCGGCATCGTCGGCCTGCAGGTGGTGACCCCGATGATGGGCCTGGCCCTGGTCGCGGCGACGTTGCGGGGTCTGTTCGGGGGGCGCAAGCGCGACACGGCATCCGCCATCGCTGACGGCGATGCCGATGTCGGCAACTACTGGGCCGACGTCATCCGCCCCACCGTGCGTTTCCTGCTGCCGCTGTGCCTGGCGTGGTCGCTGGCACTGACCTGGCAGGGCGTGCCGTCGACACTGCAGGGCGGCCCCGTCGCCACGCCGATCGATGCGAGCGCCGGGATGGCCGAGCAGAAGATCGCGCTCGGTCCGGTTGCGCCGATGGTGGCGGTGAAGCAGCTCGGCACCAATGGCGGCGGCTGGTACGGCCCCAACAGCGCGGTGCCGCTCGAGAACCCCACGCCGTTCTCCAACCTGCTGGAAACACTGGCGATCATCCTGATTCCGGTCAGCATCGCCTTCATGGTCGGCAGCTTTACCGGCCGAAGGAAGTTCACCGCGCTGGTGTTCGGCACCATGCTGACGATGTCGGCGCTCTCGACCGGCGCGGCGCTATGGTCCGAGAGTTATTCCGCTACGTCCCACGACATCGCGCTGATGGAAGGCAAGGAAGTCCGCTTCGGCGACGCACCGTCTGCATTGTGGGCCGCGGTAACCACGCAGACGTCGAACGGCTCGGTCAACGCGATGCACGACTCGCTGGCGCCGCTGACCGGGCTGGTGACCCTCGGCAACATGCTGGTCAACAGCATCTGGGGCGGCATCGGCTGCGGCCTGCAGCAGTTCCTGGTCTACCTGTTGCTCAGCGTCTTCCTCGCCGGCCTGATGACCGGCCGCACGCCGGAACTGTTCGGTCGCAAGATCGACGCGCACGAGGTGAAGCTGCTCGCCGCGCTGGTGCTGCTGCAGCCGCTGGCGCTGTTGACCTTTACCGCCATCACGCTGGCCGTGCCGTCGATCACCGGCAACTCCAATCCGTCGTTCCACGGCATCAGCCAGGTGTTCTACGAGTACACCTCGGCCTTCGCCAACAACGGCTCCGGGTTCGAAGGCCTGGGCGATGCGACCACCTGGTGGAACCTCAGCACCACGCTGATGCTGATCCTCGGCCGCTATCCCGCGCTGATCCTCCCGCTGGCCATCGCCGGTTCGCTGGCGCGCAAGCGCGCCACGCCCGAAGGCCCGGGCACCCTCCAGGTGGAAACGCCAACGTTCGCACTCACGATGATCGCGGTGGTCGTCATCCTGACCCTGCTGCAGTTCATGCCCGTGCTGGTGCTCGGCCCCATTGCCGATCACCTGGCCCTGGTCGCGCTCTGAGAACACCGACATGACGTCTTTTTCCTCACGCTCTGCCGGCCGCACACCGGTCCTGCTCGACAGCGCGGGTTTCCGCGCCGCCGTGATCAGTTCGTTCGCCAAGCTCGCGCCACAGCACGCCTTCAAGAACCCGGTCATGGCCGTGGTCTGGCTGGGCACGCTGCTGACCGCTGGCCTCACGCTGGCCGGCACCACCCCGCCGGGCATCGGCTGGGCAGTGACCGCGCTGCTGTTCGTCACCGTGCTGTTCGCCAACTTCGCCGAAGCCGTCGCCGAAGCGCGCGGCCGTGGCCAGGCGGCATCGCTGCGCCGTGCCCGCAAGGACCTGGTGGCGCGCCGCATCGACACGCCCCTGGGCGGCGTCGAGCGCCGTATTCCTGCCGCCGAACTGAAACCCGGCGACTACGTCATCGTGTCGGCGGGCGAGCAGATTCCCGCCGACGGCGAGATCGTCAAAGGCCTGGCGACGATCAACGAATCCGCCGTCACCGGCGAATCGGCGCCGGTACTGCGCGAAGCCGGCACCGACCGCAGCGGCGTGATCGGCGGCACCAAGGTGCTGTCCGACGAGATCGTGGTGAAGGTCACCGCCGAGCCCGGTCACAGCTTCCTCGATCGCATGATCGCGCTGGTCGAAGGCGCCAACCGGCAGAAGACGCCGAACGAGATCGCGCTGGGCCTGTTGCTGCTGACGATGACGCTGACGTTCCTGATCGTCGTCATCTCGCTGCCGTTCATCGCCGGCTTCGTCGGTGCGAAACTCGATCCGCTGCTGCTGGTCGCGCTGCTGGTCTGCCTGATCCCGACGACCATCGGCGGCCTGCTGCCGGCGATCGGCATCGCCGGCATGAACCGCGCGCTGGCCGCCAACGTGCTGGCCAAGTCGGGCAAGGCGGTCGAGGTCGCGGGCGACGTCGACGTGCTGCTGCTCGACAAGACCGGCACCATCACCCACGGCGATCGCCAGGCCACGCTGTTCCATCCGCTGGCCGGCATCGACCGCGAGCAGCTCCGCGATGCGGCGATGCTCGGCTCGCTGGCCGATCCCACGCCCGAAGGCAAATCGATCGTGAGGCTGGCGCGCGAACAGGGTGCCATGCTGATCGATCCGGAACACGCGCAGTTCGTCGCCTTCACGGCGCAGACCCGCATGTCGGGCGTCGATCTGCCCGACGATGGCCGCGGCCATGGCCGCGTGATCCGCAAGGGCGCGATGGACGCGATCCTGCAACATGTGCAGGCGCTCGGTGGCCAAGCGCCGGCCGAACTCACCGCCCGCGTCGAGCAGATCGCACGCAACGGCGCCACGCCGCTGGTGGTCAGCGACGGCAACCACGTGCTCGGCGTGGTCGAACTGTCCGACGTGGTCAAGCATGGCATCAAGGAGAAGTTCGCCCACATGCGCGCCATGGGCATCCGCACGGTGATGATCACCGGCGACAACCCGCTGACCGCGGCCGCCATCGCGGCGGAAGCGGGCGTCGACGACTACATCGCCGAGGCGCGGCCGGAAGACAAGCTGGCGCGCATCCGCCAGGAACAGGCCGGCGGCCGCCTGGTCGCGATGGTCGGCGACGGCACCAACGACGCGCCCGCGCTGGCGCAGGCCGACGTCGGCCTGGCGATGAACTCCGGCACGCAGGCGGCGAAGGAGGCCGGCAACATGGTCGACCTCGATTCCGATCCGGCCAAGCTGCTGGACGTGGTGGAGGTCGGCAAGCAGCAGCTGATCACGCGCGGTGCGCTGACCACGTTCTCGCTGGCCAACGACGTGTCGAAGTACTTCGCCATCCTGCCGGCGCTGTTCGCCGCGGCGATCCCGTCGATGGGCGCGTTGAACCTCATGCAGTTGTCCAGCCCGACCAATGCGGTGCTGGCGGCGCTGATCTTCAACGCGATCATCATCCCGCTGCTGATCCCGCTGGCGCTGCGTGGCGTGCGCTTCCGTCCGTCCGGCGCCACCGCGCTGCTGCGCCGGAACATGCTGGTCTACGGCATGGGTGGCGTGCTGCTGCCGTTCGCCGCGATCAAGCTCATCGACCTGTTGCTGGCCGCCGTCATCGGCGCCTGAGGACTCCCCATGAAGACTTCAACCGCTGCTTCCCCGAACGTCTGGCGCGCCTCGCTGGCGCTCGCGATGCTCACGCTGCTCGGCTTCGGCCTGCTGTATTCGCTCGCCGCCACCGGCATGGGGCGCCTGCTGTTCCCCGCGCAGGCGACCGGCAGCCTGATCGAACGCGACGGCCACGTGATCGGCTCGTCGCTGGTCGCACAGCCGTTCGCCGACGACCGCTACGTCCATTCGCGGCCGTCCGCTGCCGGTTACGACGTGATGGCGCTGGCCGGCAGCAACCAGGCGCGCACGAATCCCGACCTGCGTGCGCGCATCGACGAAGCACGTGCCGCCGTCGCCAAGCGCGAAGGCGTCGCGCCCACCGATGTGCCAAGCGATCTGGTCACGCAATCCGGTGGCGGCATCGACCCGCACCTGTCGCCGGCCGCGGTGCAGATCCAGATCGCCCGCGTCGCCCGCGCCCGTGGCCTGCCGGTGAGCGAGGTCGAACGCCTCGTCGCCGCCCACACCGAAGGACGGCAGTTCGGCCTGTTCGGCGAACCGCGCGTCAACGTGCTGCAGCTGAATCTGGCGCTGGATGCGCGTGCACCCGAGTAGGAATGACGTGAGCCTGCTGGCGTCCCGCTCCGCTCGCTCCTCATCCGCCCTCCGGGCACCTTCTCCCCGCGTGCGGGGAGAAGGGATCGAATCTGCGAAGTGTCTGGGCCGTTCCCCTCGCCCCGCTTGCGGGGAGAGGGTGCCGAAGGCGGGTGAGGGACAAACGGCGCCGCGGGCTTCGTCGCCGCGGCATGCATCGATTGTCGCGATGCAGGATGGCAGCCCTTGGAACCATTCCGTGATCCGAGCGAACACCTTCTCCGCTCGCTCCTCATCCGCCCGCTGGACACCTTCTCCCCGCATGCGGGGAGAAGGGAACAACGCTGGGCCTGGCCGTGTTGATTGCCGGTCGATCACCTCATCCGCCGCATTACCGAACCAGCGTGACTCGATCGCGAGGCTTTCAGGTGAGATGACGAAGAAAATTTCTCCGACGACGGACCAAAAAGGTGCGCTGCCGGAGGAATGTTCTCCGTGCACGCAGCTCATAAGTGAGCTGACGAGGAAAATTTCTCCGGTGCCGGAGCTCAAAGCTGAGATGACGGAGAAAATTGCTTCGACGCCGAACCAGAAAGGTGCGCCACCGCAGAAAACTTCTTCGCGCGCGCGGCTTTTTTTCTTCGCCGCCGGAGAAATTTTCTCCGATGACCTTACCCGCAGCCTTGCGGACGGACCCCGACACGAGTCCCGGTCAGGCAATAGCCCCGGCGAGCCACCGCAAATCCGGGCCGCCCCGGCGCCATCCCGCATCAACGTGGTCATCCGCTCGGCATGACATGACAACAGGCAGAATAGTGCGATGACCGACCCCCGCGACCGTCAGGCCGATGCGCTGATCGACCACCTGCAGCGCGAGCAGGGCGGGCGGCTGACCATCTTCCTGGGCGCCGCGCCCGGGGTCGGCAAGACCTACACCATGTTGTCGCGGGCGCGCGAGCTGCGCCGGCAGGGCAGGGATGTCGTGGTCGGCATCGTCGAGACGCACGGGCGGGGCGAGACGGCCGCCCAGGCCGAGGGGCTGGAGATCCTGCCGCGCCGGCGCGTGTCCTACCAGGGCCGCTGGCTGGACGAGATGGACCTGGATGCGCTGCTGGCGCGCCGCCCGCAGATCGCGCTGGTCGACGAACTGGCCCACCGCAACGCACCGGGCAGCCGCCACGAGCGCCGCTGGCAGGACGTGATCGAACTGCTGGACGCGGGTATCGACGTCCACACCACCATCAACATCCAGCACCTGGAAAGCCTCAACGACGTCGTCCACCGCATCACCGGCGTGCGCGTTAGCGAGACCGTGCCGGACGTCGTATTCGACCGCCTGCGCGACATCGTGCTGGTCGACCTGCCGCCGCGCGAGCTGATCGAACGGCTGCACCAGGGCAAGGTCTATCTGCCCGAACAGGCGGCGCAGGCGCTGCAGGCGTTCTTCTCGCCATCGAACCTGATCGCGTTGCGCGAGTTGGCGATGCAGACCGCCGCTGACCGCGTCGACAGCGATCTGCGCGAAGACCAGGCCGCGCGCGGCCTGCCGGGCATGCCGTTGCGACGGCGCGTGCTGGTCGCCATCGACGGGCTGGGATCCTCCGAGTACCTGGTGCGTGCCGCGCGCCGCATCGCCGAACGCCGTGCCGCGCCGTGGAGCGTGGTGACGGTGCAGGCCGACGCCGTCGACGACGCACGCCAGCGCGAGATCGACCAGGCTTTCGCGTTGGCACGGCGACTGGGCGCCGACACCGAGGTATTGCGTGGCGCGCGTATCGCCGATGCGTTGCTCGACCACGCCACCCAGAGCGGCGCGTCGACCTTGGTGCTGGGGCGCACGCGCGAGCGGCCGGTGGCGCGCATGTTCAACCGCACGCTGACGCAACAGATCCTGCAGCGCGGCGCGCACTACGAACTGGTCATCATCAGCACGCCGGGAGCACGCGCCCGTTCGCGCCGTGGTGGCGGCGGCCTCGGCAGCTGGTTGACGCGGCACGAGCTGGCGTTCGCCGCCGTCGCTTCGCTGCTGTCCATCGGTGTGGCCTGGCTGGCCGAGCGCTGGATGGGACTGGAAGACGTCTCGATGGTGTTCATCGTGGCGGTCGTGCTGGTCGCGTCGCGCACCCGGATGACGGCCGCGGTGCTGGCTGCGCTGCTGGGGTTCTTCGCTTACAACTTCTTCTTCATCGAACCGCGCTTCACCTTCAACATCAGCGCGCGCCAAGGCGTGACCACGGTATTCCTGTTCCTGATCGCGGCGCTGGTAGCGGGACGGCTGGCCTCGCGGCTGCGCATTCAGGTGGTCGCGTTGCGTGCCGCCAACACGCAGGCGACCGCATTGCAGGCGCTCGGTCGCGAACTGGCCGTCGCGGCTGACCTGGGCCAAGTGCTGGCCGCCGGCCGCAAGGCGTTGGAGCGTGCGCTGTCGGCCGAGGCCTGGCTGCGCGTGCAAGCACGCGAGGAGCCCGCGTCGCTGGCGCTGCCGGAGATCGATCGCGCCGCTGCCGACTGGGCGCAGCAGCACGGGCAGCCTACCGGGCGCCATACCGACACGCTGGCTGGCGCGGCACGCTGGTTCCTGCCGCTGCACGGCGACCGCGGCACGCTGGGCGTGCTGGGCTTGCGCTTCGACGAGGGCGCGCCGCGTCTGCTGCCGGAGCAGCGGCGGCTGGCGGAGGCGATGGCCGAGGACATCGCACAGGCGGTGGTGCGCACGCGCCTGGTGGCGGAACTGGAAGACGCACGCGTCGGCGGCGAGACCGAGCGCCTGCGCTCGGCGCTGCTGTCGTCGGTCTCGCACGACCTGCGCTCGCCGCTGGCGTCGATGATCGGCTCGGCCAGCAGCCTGGCCAGCTACTGGGACGCGATGGGCGAGGACGACCGCCGCAGCCTGCTCGACACCATCCAGACCGAAGGCGAGCGGCTGGACCGCTACATCCAGAACCTGCTCGACATGACGCGCCTCGGCCACAGCGGACTGACGCTCAACCGCGACTGGATCGGCGTGGACGAACTGCTGGGCTCAGCGGTCACCCGGCTGCAGCGTTACCAGCCCGAGGTGCGCGTGCAGACCACGGTGGCGGCGGATGTGCCGCCGGTGTGGGTGCATCCGGCGCTCATCGAGCAGGCGGTGTTCAACGTGCTGGAGAACGCGGGCAAGTTCTCGCCGCTGGGCGAACCGGTGCAGGTGGAGGCGAGGCTGGCCGACGGCGCGCTGCGCATCGACGTACGCGATCGCGGCCCCGGCATTCCGGAAGACGAGCGCAGCCGCATCTTCGACATGTTCTACAGCGTGGAGCGCGGCGACCGCGGCCGCCACGGTACCGGCCTGGGGCTGGCGATCTGCCAGGGCATGGTGGGCGCGCACGGCGGCAGCGTGCAGGCGCTGCCCGGGCCGGATGGCCGCGGCACGGTGATCCGGATTACCCTGCCGTTGCTCACGCCCGCGCCGCAGGAATCCGCTTGACCTATACCGCGCCACCGTCCGCATCCGCCCCGCCGGCGCGCATCCTGGTGATCGACGATGAGCCGCAGATCCGGCGCTTCCTCGACATCAGCCTGCGCGCGCAGGGCTACGTGGTGGCGATGGCGGAGGGCGGCCGCGCCGGGCTGGCGGAGCTGGCCGCGCACGGTGCCGACCTGGTGGTGCTGGATATCGGCCTGCCGGACATGGAGGGCCACGAGGTGCTGCGCGAGCTGCGGCAGTGGTCGCAGGTGCCGGTGATCATGCTGACCGTGCGTGACGGCGAAACCGAGAAGGTCGCCGCGCTCGACGGCGGCGCCAACGACTACGTCACCAAGCCGTTCGGCGTGCAGGAACTGATGGCGCGCATCCGCGGCCTTCTGCGCACGCGCATCGCCGCCACCGACGCGGCGATGCCGCTGTTCGACGACGGCCACCTGCACGTCGACCTCGGCCGCCGCGAGGTGACGCTGGACGGCGGCGCGGTCGCACTGAGCCGCAAGGAATTCGCCCTGCTCGCCCTGCTGCTGCAGCACCCCGGTCGCGTGGTCACGCAACCGCAGCTGCTGCGCGAACTGTGGGGGCCCAACCACCAGGACGACACGCATTACCTGCGCATCCTCGTCGGCAAGCTGCGGCAGAAGCTGCAGGATGATGCGACGGCGCCGCGGTACATCGCGACGGAGCCGGGGGTGGGGTTGCGGTTCGTCGGGGTGGCTTGATGACTGGACGGCTGGCTTCGCAACGGAAAGACCGGTAAGGACTCACATTCCCTTTGCCATATGCGGACCGTCTTTCGTTCCTATGATTGCGGGGATGGTCAAGCAGGAAAACCTTTGCAGACCAGTGAATTGGATGGGTGCGCGGAGTTGCGCGGAAAACGTGCTACCGCCGTCGACGGGCATGTGTATTGACCCAATTGAAGTATCGCAACACCATGGGTCGGCACGATGGACTTGAGGACAAGGACGATGTTGAACGAATGGAGGAGATCTTTCGCGGTCATATCGCTGCTTACGGCAGTAGTGCAGGGGTGTGCTTCATTCTCGTCGACCGATGCCGTGAGGCAAGCGACGACGAGTTTCACTGCTTCGAGCACAGCAAAGCATTCGAGCGACGAAGGACGTGCCGGTACTCGACCTGCTGCGTCAACCGTTCCATCGGTTGTGTCAGACGTAAAAGAGGGCAAGCCTGCGAAGCAGGATTGTGATGCGCTTCCGCTTCCCGGGAAGGAGGCTTGCTATGCGAACTACGAAGAAGCCGCGCTGGTCGAGTGCGAGCGAACACGTCCTTACAGCTGCGCACCCTATGCACGCATGCATCGGGTGGAGGCTGAGCTAATGCGGGCAAACGATGCCCTGCTGAAGGCGATGCGAAACGCCTATGCCGCTTATGAGCATGACCAGCCCGGTTACCTGAAAGATGCGGAGACCGCCTTTGCCGTCGCAGGCAGCACTTGGCATGCATATCGGGATGCGCACTGCGAGCTGGTTCCATTGCTGGAGGGGATGTCGCGCCGGGAGCTTCCCGGAATGACCGAAGCATGCCGTGCCGCCATGACCGAGGCGCGGATCCAGGAGATCGAAGAGCGGATCTCCAGCCTGTTTGCGGAAGGAGCCGCCAATGACCAGCAGGAATCAAGACCAGCCACCCTATGACCCACTGGATCGCACGACCTTCGACGCGATCGCTTACAACGCGGTCGGACGCGCATCCGAGATCAGCACGTACCCCGCCTTGAGCCTGACACACAGCAACGGAAACTCCGGATGGAGTGTCGGCATCGTGCAGTGGGATTTTGGTCAGCCAGGGCGTGGCGGGAAAGTGCATGAACTGATGTCAGGCTACCAGGCATGGGCCAGCCCGGAGAGGCGGTTCTCGCCTGACGAAGTGGCGGATATCACCCGCCGGCTGCAGACCCGCGGTCAGTCAGGCAATGCGTTGAGTGTGGAAGAACAGTCGCGTCTGAACGGCTACCTGCGCTCCGAACCCGGCCGCGAGCTGGTAGGCGCGCTGAATCGGGAGCAGATCGACAAGAAGTGGCAGAACGTCGGTGAGCCGCTTTCCCGTATCCCATGGCTGCAAGAGCTGCGCAGGACCGATCCCGCGGAAGCCGCCGAGATCGTTGCCCAGTCGATGAAGCTCTACAACCAGAACGAGCGACGTGGAGAACGGTTGATCGACCATCTGGAGAACAATGCACTGAGCGCAGAGGCGACACGTGACTGGATCGGAGGAGAGGGGATCCGTGGCTTGAGCAAAGGCGCCGGTCACGCGATTGTGACTGGGCGGGACAACGCTATCGCGGGGGGCGAACTGATGAATGCCTTGGAGCTCGGTGAAGGGCGACTGGCGCAGGCCTGGCGGCGCGAGATCCACGAGCGTGGCAACCCGTCACTTTACGAGAGGTTCAACAACAGTCCTGACGTGCAATTGCTCGATGCAATGATGCGTAGTCCGACCACAGGGCGCACGATCTTTGATCACGTGGAAAATAATGAGCCAGCGAGGGATGTCAGGATTCGTGCGGCGCGGCCGAATGCCGCCCAGGAAATGTCCTCGATCTCTTTGAGCCGCACTGCTGGACTGACTGTCACCAGTCCCGCTGCCGACATTTTTGTCATGACTCGCGAAGGCTGGAATCGGAACGGCATCCCGATGCAGGGGCGGGAAGGCCGTGCGGTCGACATGCCCGACCACACAGAAGGACTGCGCTTTCCCCCTCAGCTGTCCGAAGGCATGCGGCGCCCCGATACGGTGCAAACGCAAGATCCACCCAACACCTTGCTCGACCGTCTCCACCACGCGGTGGTCAACAAGGACGAGAAGGCAATGGATGCGTCATTGATCGAGTACGGACATAGTCCGGCCGGGCAGAAATTTCAGCGCGAGATCGCGGCTGCAGCATCGCTGGGGCACCTCGAGACTCGTTACGAGGAAGTGCAACACCAGCCTGGTGAGCGGAAAAGCGCCGAGCAACGGCCAACAATCACTGGGCCAGTGCTGTCGATGTGATGGAGAGGGCGTGACATGGAGCAAGATGAAGAAAGGTTGGCAAAGCTGGGGCTGGTGATGAAGCACTTCGCTGATCGCGGGGAGGCGGTGTCAGCCAGGATGGAGCAGGGTGCCACGTCGCTGGAAGCCAGCGCGAAAGCGATGCTTTCGCAAGGGCAGGGCTTGGCGGCCGCCGTGGCTGAGGGCGTCAAGAATCAGGTCGCAAGTGACGCGAAGTACTCCATCGCGGAGGCCGTCGCGCCCGTCCATGCGTTGCTGGATTCTGATGCGAAGTCGATCGCACATGTCGCACTGCAGTTGCGGGCCGAGCGGGAAGCATTCACTGCCGAGCGGCGCAAGTGGATGTTGGTAGGCATCGGTGGCTTGACGATGTGTACGGTGCTAGCGTTCGTCGGGATCGCCGCGTGGGGAGCGTACTGGGATGATAAATCTGCGGGTGCGAGGGCGGAGCTGATGTGGGTTGAGGCGGTCAATGAGGCTGACTTCGTGCCCTGCGGTGAGAAGCGGATTTGTGCCAACGTCGACCTCAAGGCGAAACCGATCGACGGAAAATACAGGCCGGTGAAGCCCAGGAACTGATGGCTTGATCCGATGTTGCAGTGTCCGAAGACGGCTCTTCAATACGCGTGTGGCGGCGCAATAGGTTGGGCATAGCTTGGGACGCGCGATAAGGGGATGCCGGAGGTGTTTGTTCTTGGGCTTCGCTTCGCTCAGGCCAACCTACAGAGGCGCGGCTGCGGTAGCGTTGCTGGTCGCCAAGCGGCCACGGGCCTCAAGGTACAATGACGCCATGACGCCCCCCCGCATTCCCCACGAAGCCCTGCGCCTTTCCGTCGCCCCGATGATGGACTGGACGGATACGCATTGCCGCGTATTCCACCGGTTGCTGGCACCGAATGCCCGCCTGTACACCGAGATGGTGCATGCGCAAGCGGTGATCCATGGCGACCGTGATCGCCTGCTGGGTTTCGACACCGTGGAGCATCCGGTCGCCGTGCAGCTCGGCGGCAGCGAGCCCGAGCACCTGGCGCAGGCCGCGCGCATCGCGCAGGACTGGGGCTACGACGAAGTGAACCTCAACGTCGGCTGTCCCTCGGATCGCGTGCAGGCGGGGCGTTTCGGCGCCTGCCTGATGAAGGAGCCGGCGCTGGTGTCCGAATGCGTGGCGGCGATGATCCAAGCCGTGAGCATTCCCGTGACCGTGAAGTGCCGTCTCGGCGTGGACGAGCAGGAGGATTACGACCTTTTCCGCGCCTTCATCGACACGGTGGCCGCGACCGGCTGCGACACCTTCTTCGTGCATGCACGCAAGGCCTGGCTGCAGGGCCTGTCGCCGAAGGAGAACCGCGAGATCCCGCCGCTGCGTTACGACTGGGCCTACCGCCTCAAGCGCGAGCGGCCAGACTTGACCGTTGCGCTCAACGGCGGCATCACCACGACCGCGCAGGTGCACGAGCACCTGCAGTACAGCGATGGCGTGATGATCGGCCGCGCGGCCTACCACGAGCCCTATGTGTTGCACGAGATGCAGGTCGCGCTGTTCGGCGGCGAGATGCGTTCGCGTGCGGAGTTGCTACGCGCGTGGCGACCTTATGTCGAGGCGCGACTCGCGAAGGGCGTTGCACTGAAACACCTGACTCGCCATGTGCTGGGTCTGTTCCATGCGCAGCCGGGCGGGCGTGCCTTCCGCCAGATCCTCAGTGAGGGTGCACATCGGCCCGGCGCTGATTGGTCCCTGGTTGAGCAGGCGCTGGCCGCCACCTCGCGCGAACTGCGCCCGGCGGCCTGAGCATGATCACCCGCGACGTCGTCGCCTTCGTCGCCTACGCACGCACGCTGGCGCCGGACCTCGGTCCGGCCACGGCGCGTGCGGCCTTCCTCGTATCGCCCGACGGTTTCGTGCGCGCGGACCAGTCGGCGCAGGACAACCGCTACATGGCCGATGCGGGCGCATTCGATACCGGCGCGGCGTTGCGCGAACACCATGCGTTGCAGCGCGCGCTGGCGCAGGAGGTGCCGGTGGTGTGCTTCCCTGGCGACGAGGCGACGCCGGATGCCGTGTTCCCCAACAACGTATTCGCCACCGCCCGGGTCGATGGCGAGGCACGGCTGATTGTCGGGCGGATGCGACACGAAGTCCGGCAGCGCGAGGCAGAGCGGGCGGATATCCGGGGTTTCTTCCGCAACACGCTCGGCTACGCAGAGGTCGATCTGTCCGGCCAGCCGCATCCCTGCGAACTGACCGGCGCGCTGGTTGTCGATCGCGGGCGCGGCATCGGCTTCTGCGGCCTGTCCGAACGCTGCGACGAGGCCGGCGCGGCACGCATGCACGAGGCCTTCGGCCTGCGCACCACCCTGCTGTTCGACCTGGCGGCGGGCGAGTACCACACCAACGTGCTGCTGGCGGTGCTCGCCGGGCGCGCGGTACTGGTCTATCCGGGAGGCGCACGGGCGCCGGGTCTTGTTCCGGCACTCCAGGCGCTGTATCCCGGTGGCGTCGTGGAACTGAACGCCGTGGAACAGGCAGCCTTCGCCGGCAATGCCATCTCACTGTCGGAAGAAAAAGTGTGGATGAGCCGGCGGGGCCACCAAGCCCTGCGGCCGACCACCTTGAGCGCGTTGAAGGCGAGAGGCTTCGACGTGCATAGCATCGCGCTGGATGCGATCGAGGCTGGCGGTGGTTCGCTAAGGTGTTGTGTCGCCGAGATTTTCTGATTGTTCAGCTGGCTGAATGCGGGGCGCAGCCCTGTGGATAAATTCAGAACGGATTCACCGCCCGGGTCCAAAACTTCGTTTCCATTCCACAGAGGCGGTTTCGGGTTTCGTTCAGCTTCGCGATCCCGGTTCCGTTACGATTCCGTTATGCGTTTTCGTGCCCCGATTCTAGCCGCTCTCACCCTCGCGGTCCTCACTGCCATCGCCGGCACCCACGCCGTGCATGCGCAGGACGACCGTGGCCGTGGAGACGGGTCGCCCTCGCGGGATCGCGGTGCCCCGCGCGGCGACGACCGCGGTCATCGCAATTCCATGTCCGATTCGGTGCGCCGCGTGCGCAGCGAATCCGGCAACCAGGTGCTGAGCGTCGAACGCATGCAGTACGACGGCCGTGACGTCACGCGCGTGAAGTACATCGACGAGCGTGGTCGCGTGCGTACCGATACCCAGGACGACAGGGGGCCGTCGCGCCGCGATGTCGATTCCCCCGTGCGTCCGCGTCGCGACCTCGGACCGCAGCAGCCTCCACACGGCGATAACCCCCCGCGCCCGTAGTCTTACGTAGAATCAAGGCTCAACAGAGCACGTCCCGCGCGGTCCGATGCCGCGCCGCATTCCCAAGGAGAGTCCATGCGTATCCTGCTGGTCGAAGACGAAGCCCCCCTGCGTGAAACCCTGGCAGCGCGCCTGAAGCGCGAAGGCTTTGCGGTCGACGCCGCCCAGGACGGCGAGGAAGGCCTCTACATGGGTCGCGAAGTGCCGTTCGACGTGGGCATCATCGATCTTGGCCTGCCGAAGATGTCGGGCATGGAACTGATCAAGGCGTTGCGCGACGAGGGCAAGAAATTCCCGGTGCTGATCCTGACCGCGCGCTCGAGCTGGCAGGACAAGGTCGAGGGCCTGAAGCAGGGCGCCGACGATTATCTGGTCAAGCCGTTCCATGTCGAGGAGCTGCTCGCGCGCGTCAACGCGCTGCTGCGCCGCGCGGCGGGCTGGAGCAAGCCCACGCTGGAGTGCGGTCCGGTCGCGCTCGATCTGGCGGCACAGACCGTCAGCGTCAATGGCAGCAACGTCGACCTGACCAGCTACGAGTACAAGGTGCTCGAGTACCTGATGATGCATGCCGGCGAACTGGTTTCGAAGGCCGACCTGACCGAGCACATCTACCAGCAGGACTTCGACCGCGATTCGAACGTGCTGGAAGTCTTCATCGGCCGCCTGCGCAAGAAGCTGGATCCGGACGGCGAGCTGAAGCCGATCGAGACCGTGCGCGGTCGCGGCTACCGCTTCGCGATCCCGCGCAGCGGCGAAGGCTGATGCCCCGCGCCGGCATCGCCTGCACTTGATGCCCGCGCCACCCTCCGGCGCCGCGACATCCGCTCCCGTCGGCCGTGACCGGTTCGACGGCTGGCGGCCACGCTCGCTGCGTGCCCGCCAGCTGCTGGCGGCCAGCCTCGCCTTGCTGGCCTTCCTGGCCCTCGCCGGGTACGCGCTGGACCGGGCCTTCGTCGACACTGCCGAAGACAACCTGCGGCAGCGCCTGAAGAGCTACGCGCTGTACTACACCGACAAGGTGGAGTTCGGCCGCAACGGCACGCTGATTCCTCCCTACAACACACCCGACCCGCGCTTCGACATGCCCGACAGCGGCATGTATGCGCAGGTGGTGCTGCGTGGCGTGCCGCCGTGGGGGTCGAATTCCACACTGGGTCCGGAACTGCCCGTGCCGCGGATGCTGGGCGCCCTGGAGGAGTCGTTCGAGGGGCCGTTGCCGATCCGCCGCGCCGACGGCAGCGAGAGTGAGGCCTACCGGTACGGCGTGGGGTATGCATGGCCGGCGACCCATCAGCATCCCGAGATTCCGTACAGCATCTACATCTTCGAAGACGCGCAGGCGCTGAGCGCGCAGATCCGCGTGTTCCGCGGTTCGTTGTGGGTCTACCTGGGCGGTGCCGGCGTGATCCTGCTGCTGCTGCAGATGCTGGTGCTGCGTTGGAGCCTGCGACCGCTGCGGCGGGTGATCTTCGAACTCAGCCGCGTGCAGCGCGGCGAACTGTCGGGCATGACCGAAAGCCATCCGCGCGAACTCGAACCGCTCACGGACAGCATCAACGCGTTCATCGAGAGCGAGCGCGAGAACCTGGAGCGGCAGCGCAACACGCTGGCCGATCTGGCCCACAGCCTGAAGACGCCGATCGCGGTACTGCGTACGCAGCTGGACAGTGGCGGCGGCGATCCGCAGGCGTTGCGGGAAGAACTGGATGTGCAGCTCAAGCGCATGAACAACCTGGTGTCGTACCAGTTGGCGCGTGCGGCATCGAGCGGTCACAAGCTGTTCTCCGCAGCCGTGCCCATCGAGCCGCATGCCGAGGAGATCGTGCGCGGGCTGGAGAAGGTGTACGCGGCCAAGGGCGTGATCTGCGAATTCGAGATCGACCCGCGCGCCCGTTTCCATGGCGAGACCGGCGACCTGCAGGAGCTGATGGGCAACCTGCTGGAAAACGCCTTCAAGTGGGCGCGTTCCCGCGTGCTGCTGACGGTCACCGTCGGCGCGACGGCGCCCCAGCGGCGCCCAGGCGTCTTCATCGCAGTGGATGACGACGGCCCGGGCATCGCCGAGGAGGATGTGGCGAAGGTGCTCCAGCGTGGCGTGCGCGGCGACGAGCGCGTGCAGGGGCATGGCATCGGGCTGTCGATCGTGCAGGACCTGATCCGCGACTACCGGGGCGAGCTGCAGGTGCGTCGCTCGGAAGAGCTGGGCGGCGCGCGCTTCGAAGTGCGCCTGCCGCCGGGGCTGTGACTCAGCCCGTGGCGCCGGCCATCGGCGACGGGCCGTAAAAGCGGCGAAGGTGCGCCGCCACGTCCGGCATGGACGCCGCCAGCACGTCGGGGGCGGAGAAGTGGTACTCGGTGGCCACTGCGAAGAATTCCTCGGGCGCTTCCGCCGCGTACGGGTCGATGGCGGTCTCGCGGCCCAAGTCGACCTGCATGCAGAAGTCGTCGTAGGCGCGCTGGAAGTCGCGCGCCCAGCGGCCATGCCAAGCATCCGGCAACGGCGGCGTACCGTCGAGTTCGCCGTCCAGCACGTCCAGCTTGTGCGCCATCTCATGGACGGCCACGCAAAAGCCGGCGTCCGGTTCGGCGATGTCGGCCTGCACGTCGGCCCAGGACAGGATCAGCGGTCCCTGGTCCCAGGCTTCGCCGGCCAGATCGTCTTCCCATTCGTGCAGAACGCCCGCAGCGTCGGTGTGCGTGCGCTGCACGCGGAAGGCGTCCGGATAGACGATCAATTGCGACCAGCCGCGCAGGCCGGCCTCACCGTATTCGAGCAGCGGCAGGCAGCACAGCGCAGCCAGCTGCGTACGCTGCGCGTCGTCCAGGCTCAGGCCGGCCAGCGGGGTGATGGTCTTCTGGTGCAGGAAGCGCGCCGTCAGCGCACGCAGGCGCTGAGCGCGTGCCTCGTCCAATGGCGCTACCCAGGGGGTAGCGGCGCGCACGCGTTGCCAGAGGGCGTCTTCAATCGATGGGGAAGGGCGCCGCAGGCGGCGCAACAGTCCGATCACCAGGTGCTGCCGTCCGCGTCAGCGGAACATGCCCGGCAGGAAGCTGTGCCACTTCGAGCCGCGGTTGCGCGGCAGCGGGGTGTCGTCGTCATCGCCGCCACCGCGGGTGGTGCCGGGCGAGGTCAGGGAGGCCGGTGCGCCGTACTTGCTGCGCACGGCGGTGGCGCGCGCGCGGCGCGCATCCGACGCGGTCGGCACGGCGTCGGCCGGACGCTCGGCGACCGCGCGGTCGGCGACGTCCTGGCAGGTGCCGGTGGTGCCGTTGGCGATGCCGCGCCCGTTCTGGGCGAACACGGCCGCCGAGGCAACGAGGAGCAGCAGGGCAAGGCTGGCGCGAAGCATCGGAAGGACTCCTGTCGGTCGGTTACAGCGGCCAGATGACGTCGCTGACTATAGCCGGATTGGCGGCGACCGGCACGGATCCGCCGGCCCCGTGCGACGAAACGCCGGTCCATGGCGACGGATCGTGGGAAAGCGGCGACGGGCTGCTGCGTCGCAGCAGGCGAGTGCCCGGGCTTGCGGCAGACTCGCGCCATGCCGACGCCGCCCGACCGTCCCCTCACTGCCCCCGCCCTTCGTCTGGCGCTGATCGCCGGGGCGCGCCGGGTCATCGCTGCACGGGACGGGTTGAATCGCATCAACGTGTTTCCGGTGGCCGACGGGGATACCGGCAACAACCTGGCGTCGACGCTGGGCAGCGTGCTCAACGGCGCGCTCAGCCAGCCCAGCCAGCACGCCGGCGATCTGCTCGACCGGGTCGGCAACGATGCGATCGATGGCGCGCGCGGCAACTCGGGGGCCATCCTGGCGCAGTTTCTCCACGGGGTGGCCGAGCGTGTGCGCCCCCTTCCGGAGCTGGATGTGCGGTCGCTGGCCGCTGCCGTGCGCCAGGGTGCGCAGAGCGCGCGCCAGGCGCTGGCCCAGCCGGTCGAAGGCACCATCCTGAGCGTCATCAGCGCGTTCGCCGACGAGCTGGACGCGGCGGCGGACAGCGCGTCCGACCCGCGCAGCGGCTTCACCCGGGCGCTGATCCGGGCCCGCCGCGCCCTGGCGGACACGCCACGCCAGATGGCGCTGCTGCAGAAGGCCGGCGTGGTGGACGCTGGCGCGCAGGGCTTCGTCGATCTGCTCGAAGGCATCGCCGAATTCGTCGAAGGCGGGCCGCGCGCGGTACGCATGCGGACCGGTGCGCCGGCGGCTGCCAACGATGCGGGCGGTCCCGTCGTCCACGACCACGAGATCGATCCCGGTCGCCGCTGGTGCACCGAATGCCTCCTGCTGGGCGACGCGCTGGATCGCGACCGCCTGCGCGTGGCGCTGGAGGCGATCGGCGCGGATTCCATCGTCATCGCTGGCGGCGCTTCGCGTCTGCGCGTGCATGCCCACACCGCGTCGCCGCAGGCGCTGTTCGACGCCTGTGCGCAGCAGGGACGCGTGGAAAGCATGAAGGCCGACGACATGATCCGCCAGCAGGCGGTCGCGGCGGCGCCTCAGCCACTGGTGGTGGTGACCGACAGCGCCGCCGATCTGCCGGACGACGTCGCCGAGCGCTACGCGATCGGCGTGGTGCCGGCGCGCGTGGACCTGGATGGCCGCGACTATCTCGACAAGATCGGCCTGTCGACGGCCGAGTTCTACCGGCGCATGGCGTCCTCGAGGCAACTGCCGCGTACCAGCCAGCCCCCACCGGGCGATTTCCGCCGGCAGTTCGAACTGTCGCTCGCGCACCATGCGCGCGTGCTTTACGTGGGCCTGTCGCGCGCGCTGTCGGGCACGTTGCAGTCCGGCGAACACGCGGCGGCGCGCGATCCGGGGAGGCGCGTACGCGTCTTCGACACGGTCAACGCCGCGTGCGGCCAGGCGCTGCTGGTGTGGCGTGCCGGCGAACTGGCGGCGGAAGGGCGCGACGAGGCCGAGGTGGTGGCCGAACTGGAGCGCCTGCGTCCGCTGACGCGGATGTGGGCCATCGCGCCCGACATTTCCCATGCCGTGCGCGGCGGACGGATTCCGCGCTGGGCGGCGCCGATCGCCAGGCTCAGCGCGCTGACGCCGATGGCGAAGATGAGTGCGGACGGTCGCATGGTCGTCGCCGGCCTGCTGCTCACGCGGCGGCGGGCGCCCGAGGTGTTTGCGCAGCGGGTCGTGCGCCAGCTCGATGCGGCACAGCGCTGGCGACTGATCGTCGGGCACTGCGATGCGCGTGCCGAAGCCGAGCGTCTGTTGCAGGCCCTGCGTGCGCGCGTGTCGATCAGCGAGGACCGGCTGGTGGACACCGGTGCGGCCATCGGCGCGCATGCCGGGCAGGGGGCGCTGATCGTGGCGGTGCAGCCGGCCTCCGATGCCTGAGCCAGCGAGGGCGTGGCCCATAATGGCGGCATGCTGACCGCCTCCCTGCTGTTGCTGTTCGCCTACCTGATCGGATCCGTATCGGGCAGCCTCACGCTGGGCCGCCTGCGCGGCGTGGACATCCGCACGCTGGGCAGCGGCAATGCCGGTGGCACCAATGCCTTCCGCACCCAGGGCGCGACGTTCGCGCTCGGCGTGGTGCTCATCGACATCGGCAAGGGCGCGCTGGTGGCCTGGCTGGCGCTGCGATTCGCGCCGCTGGACGGCCCCCTCGCGCCTCGCGCGCTGGGATTCCTGGCGGCGTTCGTGGCCGCGATGGGCCATGTCTGGCCGGTGTGGCACGGTTTCCGCGGCGGCAAGGGCGTCGGCACGCTGCTGGGCGGCGTGGCCGTGCTGTGGCCGATGGCGCTGCTGCCGCTGTTCGCGGTGTGGGTGGGCGTGCTGGTCGCGACGGGCTATGTCGGGCTGGCGTCGATCGTCGCCACCGCCTGCCTGGTGCCGTTGGCGTGGTGGATGCAGGTCGATCGCGCCGCCCAGGGATTCGCCGTCGCCGCCGCGCTGCTGGTGCTGTTCACCCATCGGGCGAACGTCGGGCGCCTGCGCGACGGCACGGAATCGCGCTTCGAGCGCGTCCGCCTCTGGCGCCGCCGCGCATGAGCGGCGAGCGCGACCTGTTGCAGCGGCTGATCGAAGGTCCGGTGTCCGGCGATGCGCTGGCGCGCGACGCCGGCCTGACGCGTGCCGCGATGTGGAAACGCATCGAGTCCCTGCGCGAAGGCGGCGTGCGCATCGATGCGCAGGCGGGGCGCGGCTACGCGCTCGCCGAGCCTGTCGAACTGCTGGAACCGGACCGCATCCGCGCGCACCTGCAACCCGCGACGGCGGCCGCGCTTTCATCGCTCGGCGTGGCCTGGTCGCTGGATTCGACCAACAGCGAGCTGCTCCGGCGCAGGGCGCCCGAACAGGGCGTGGAAGTCTTGCTCGCCGAGCAGCAGACCGGCGGCCGAGGCCGTCGCGGCCGGCAATGGGCATCGCCGATCGCGTCGAATCTCTACCTGTCGCTGTCGCGGCAGTTCTCCGGTGGCCTCGCACGCCTGGGCGGCCTGAGTCTGGTCGTCGGCGTGGCGGTAGCGGAGGCCTTGCGGCAGGCCGGCTACGGCGCGGTGGGCGTGAAGTGGCCCAACGACCTGCTCGCGCACGGCCGCAAGCTCGGCGGCATTCTGGTGGAAGGCGGGGGCGAACATGGTGGGCCGGTGCGTGCGGTGATCGGCATCGGCGTGAACGTGCGCATGCCGGCGCCGATCGCCACCACCATCGATCAGGCGTGGACGGATCTGATGGGCCTGGCCGGCGCCCTGCCGTCGCGCAACACGTTGGCGGCGCAGCTGCTGGATGCGTTGTTGCCGGCGCTGGAACAGTTCGATCGCGAAGGTCTTGCGTCTTTCCTCGCGCGGTACGCCGCGCTGGACGTGCTCGCGGGGCGTGCCGTCACCGTGCACGGCACCCAGGGTGACGAGCACGGCGTGGCCGACGGCATCGGCGACGATGGCGCATTGCGGGTGAAGGTGGGGCAGGCCGTGCGTCTGGTCCACGCCGGTGAGGTCAGCGTGAGGGCGACATGACGCAGTGGGTGTTCGATCTGGGCAATTCGCGGGTGAAGTGCGCGCCGCTGCGGGCCGACGGCACGTTGGGCGAGATGCGAGCCTTTGCCTATGACGAAGGGGTCGTTGCGGCGCTCGATGCGACGGTGTCGACGGCAGCGACAGGCGAGGCGTCGACCGCTGTGCTCGCCAGCGTGGCCTCGCCGGTGCGCACGGCGACGGTCGTGGACTGGCTGACCACGCGCTTCGGCGTCCTCTCCATCGCACGCACGCAGACGGCATTGGCCGGCGTGCGCATCGCCTATCGCGAGCCTGCGCGAATGGGGGTCGACCGCTTCCTGGCGCTGCTGGCCGCGCATCGGCGCGGCCAGCGGCCGTGGCTGGTGGTGGGCGTGGGCACGGCGGTGACCATCGACCTGATCGACGCGCAGGGTCGCCATCACGGCGGCCGCATCGCGCCGTCGCCGCGCCTGATGCGCGACGCCCTGCATGACGCCGCCGTCCAACTGCCCGCACAGGGTGGCGACTATGTCGAGTTCGCCTCCGACACGGCCGATGCGCTGGCCTCAGGATGCGATGGCGCAGCCCTTGGCCTGATCGAACGCAGCCTGCAGCAGGCACACGCCATGCTGGGCCAGCGGCCGGCGCTGCTGCTGCACGGCGGCGGTGCCGCATCGCTGGCACTGCACCTGCACGAAGGCGAACGGGTGCCGACCCTGGTACTGGAGGGGTTGGCGATCTGGGCGCAGCTCGGTGCGGGCGCATGAGCCCGGCTAGAATCGTGGCATGCTGATCCGTGCCCTGATCGTCCTGCTGGTCGTGTTGAACCTCGGTGCCGCCGCCTGGTGGCTGGGCCGGCCGATCACGACGCCCGATCCCGAGCCCGCGTTGCCCTCCGGTGTCGCGCGGCTGCAACTGGTGGACGAAGCCGCGACCGCGACCACGCCTTTCCGCACGGCCGACATGACGCCGCCTGCGAGCATCGCGGTCTGCTTCAGCCTGGGTCCGTACACCAGCCAGGCCGCCGCGGCCCAGGCGCAGGCCGCTACGGCAGCCCAGCTGATGCGCGTGCGCCTGCGCGAAGTCCCCGGCATCAGCGCCAGTGGATACCAGGTGGTGATCGCGCCGGCCGCGTCGCTGGAGGACGCGCAGGCCACGGCCGCGCGCATCGGGGCAGCAGGCTTCGACGATTTCCTGGTCGTGCGCCAAGGCGAACAGGCGAACGGCATCGCCCTGGGGCGCTACCGCAGCCGCGAGGCGGCAGAGCGGCGTCTCGCGCAGCTGCAGGCGGCGGGCTTCGCTGCGCAGCTGCAACCCGTGGGCCGCGCCGGTCCCGGCCTGTGGTGGCTGGATGCCGGCGCAGCGGATGGCGTGGATCAGGCCGTGATCGCGCGCGCCGCGTCCAGTGGCGCACCCCAGCCGCTCGAATGCGCCGCGCTGCGCTAGAATTGCGCCCCACGCCGCTTTAGCTCAGCTGGTAGAGCAACCGCCTTGTAAGCGGTAGGTCATCCGTTCGATTCGGATAAGCGGCACCATCTTGTTGTTCCATGGCATCCAGGCAAGTCCAGGATCCAGAAGAAGCCCGCAGAGATGCGGGCTTTTTTGTTGGGCTTGGTCCGAGGATGTCCAGCTCTGTGCCATGCATTCGATCGATGGAACGTAGGAGTGTCCCCAGCGCCCATCACGATTTCTCTGGCATGAAGGTAATAGCCGGTGGGCAGGACGCTTCAGCGCTCAGCGCGGCAGTTATCGACCCGAAGCGGTCATCTAGCTGCAATGATGGGTTGCAATACTTCTAATATTCCGGAAATATAGAAGTATGGATACGCCCCAGACCGTTCAAGCGCTTCGTGCGCTCGCGCACGACCATCGGCTTGCCGCCTACCGCGCTCTTGTACAAGCAGGCCCGAGTGGTATGGCCGTTGGCGAGTTGCGCGATCAGCTCGATTTGCCGCCTGCCACCCTTACGGCGCATCTGAACCAGTTGCGCGCCGCTGGGCTGGTCACTGACGAGCGGGAAGGACGGGTCATCCGGATACGTGCCGACTACGACCGCATGAACGGTCTGATCGGCTTCCTGACGGAGAACTGCTGCGGCGGGAAGTCCTGCGTGCCGGCAGTCAAGAAAAAGCTCCGTTGACCCGCATTCCAGAGATACGACATGACCGAAAAGACCTACAACGTGCTGTTCCTGTGCACCGGCAACTCCGCGCGCAGCATCATGGCCGAGGCAATCCTCAACGTGCTGGGCCACGGCCGGTTCAAGGCCTATAGCGCCGGCAGTCGTCCCAGCGGCCACGTCCAGCCGATGGCGCGGGAGCTTGCCGAGGCCATCGGCTATGACGCCAGCCAGGTGCGCAGCAAAAACTGGGACGAGTTCGCCGTGGAAGGTGCACCCGAGATGGACATCGTCATTACGGTTTGCGACAACGCTGCGGGAGAGGCGTGCCCGGTATGGCTGGGCCAGCCTGCACTCGCGCACTGGGGTGTACCCGACCCGGTAGCCGCCACGGGCGATGAAGAAGACCGTCGTCGAGCCTATACCGCAGCGTTCGCCACACTGCGCCGCCGTATCGAGCTACTGCTATCCCTGCCGCTGCAAAGCCTCGACCGTCTGGCCGCACAGGCAAAGCTGGGGGAGATCGGGCGCGTCGGCGCGGAATGATCCGCCAGCGCCTCTTTGCCGAGTTCTTGGCCACGGGCCTGCTGCTGGTGACGGTGGTGGGCTCCGGGATCATGGCCGAGCGCCTCGCGGATGGAAACGATGCCGTTGCCTTGCTGGCCAACACGCTGGCAACGGTCGGCGGCCTCTACGTCCTCATTGAGGTGTTCGGTTCGATCAGTGGCGCGCACATGAATCCCGCAGTCAGCGCCGTCATGGCGGCGCGTGGTGAACTGCCCAAGGCCCTGTTGCCGGCATATATCGTGTTCCAGCTCGCGGGCGCGGTGTGCGGTGCTTTGATGGCGAACGCCATGTTCGATCTTCCGATCCTGGCGTTCTCCACGAAGGTGCGGACCGGCGCGGGTCAATGGCTGGGCGAGATCGTTGCAACAGCAGGTTTGCTGTTGGTTGTGCTCCGGGCACCTGCGTCCCGTGTGGCCGTGATGGTGGCTGCCTACATCGGTGCGGCCTATTGGTTCACCTCATCGACTTCATTCGCGAATCCTGCTGCAGCCTTCGGCCGCATGCTCAGTGACAGCTTCGCCGGCATTTCGCCAGGCGACGTGCCCGCCTTCGTTGTGGCGCAGGTCATTGGGGCAGCCCTGGGCGCCACGATCCACAAGCTATTTGGAAAGCCTCATGTCTAATCTGGGCGATCTTCCCAACATCGCGGCCGAGCTGTTCCATTTGCCCGAGGTTGACCGTCTATCCCCAACCGCACTTGCTACGCATGCCCCGCGGATCCTCCTGCTCTACGGATCTTTGAGGAAGAGGTCATACAGCAAGTTGCTCGCGCTGGAGGCGGCCCGACTACTGCAGGCAATGGGCGCAGAGACCCGGCTCTTCGATCCGACAGGCCTGCCCCTTCCAGATGCAGAGCCCGACACGCATCCGAAGGTGCAGGAACTGCGGCAACTGGTGCAGTGGTCGGAGGGAATGGTCTGGAGCTCACCCGAGCGACACGGTTCCATGAGCGGCATCATGAAGGCGCAGATCGACTGGATTCCGCTCTCTCAAGGCTCCGTGCGACCAACTCAGGGCAAGACGCTGGCCGTCATGCAAGTCTCTGGCGGTTCGCAGTCCTTCAATGCGGTGAATCAGCTTCGCGTGCTTGGACGTTGGATGCGCATGATCACGATCCCCAACCAGTCCTCTGTCGCAAAGGCGTTCAGCGAGTTCGATGAAGATGGGCGCATGAAGCCCTCCGCGTTCTACGACCGCGTCGTGGACGTCATGGAAGAGCTAATGAAATTCACGCTGCTTACCCGCGACGTCTCGCCCTACCTGGTTGATCGCTATAGCGAACGGAAGGAAAGCGCGGAAGAGCTTGCCAAGCGGGTCACCCTCCGCGCCATCTAGGGATGGAAGTGGCCCGCCGATCTGCCTGGTCGGCGCCCATGTCCGCTTCTGGCCCGAAAGCCGACTTCTACCATTACGCCGGTCTAGTGTGATTCTTGATGATCTCTGCGATCACTCCAGGTTGACGCATCATCCTCCTGACATCTCGTCGTTACTTAATCTGGCACGCCATCCTGTCTGCAAGCGCGCTTCACCCAACGGGCGCAATCGGAATGTCTCGCCATCATGGCTCTACAACATAACCGTTCTTGTACACAGCGCCGGGCTTAATGGGCCCGCGCCGCTTGATCAGCTCAGAGAGCGTGACGAAGCGGAAACCTCTGCTTGAAAGTCCGCGAATCGCGAGTTCCGTCGCATCGACAGAACGCGCTGAGGTATCGTGAAGGAAGACAATGCTGCCGTCCTTGGCCTCCGAGACGATAGTCTCGCTGATGTCCCGGGCGTTGTTCCAAGGCATGCTGTCGTTAGGGTAGATGTCGAATAGGGCAATGGCCAGGCCGTTCTCGCGCGCTACGGCCTGGACGTTGGCATTGAATGCTGCCCGGGGTGGTCGAAGCAGCGTAGGCGCCTTCCCGGTTACAGCGCTCAGTTCCGAGCTCGCGTTCTTGATTTCAGCGCGAAGCGTTTCGCGGTTGAGGATCGTCAGGATCGGATGATTGATGGTGTGGTTGCCGAGTTCGTGTCCCTCGGAATCCATCCGCTTGATGAGTTGGCCGTTGTCGGCGATCAGGCTTCCGAGGACGAAGAACGTCGCCTTGGCATTGTTTTCTCTCAGGACGTCGAGCAGCGCTGGTGTGGCCTTGGCGTGTGGGCCGTCGTCATATGTGAGCGCGATGTACTTGACGTCCGTGGCGTCGGCGTGACCGTGCGCGCCTTGCTCCAGATCCGTAGCCGTTTTTGGCTGCGTGCAGCCAGTGGCGAGAAGTGGCACAAGGAATGCTGCGATCAGTCTGTTCATGAGGGTCTTCAATGGGAGGTAATCTAGCAATTCTTCGAGAGGGGGATCTGCGAGGCCTGCAAGTCCGGGCATCGAGGGATGCATAACGTCATGTCATAGGTCGAGGCGTCATGCCTCGACCAGGCCTTTTCTGACCATACTTTCCGCTGCCGAGATGATCGCCTCGGATGGCTTGCGCGCCGTCCAGCCGAGTACGCTGCGTGCCTTGTCGTTAGAGGTCTTCTTGGCGTAGCCGAGATCAGGGGCGATCAAGCGGACTTCGGCCCTGAACAGCGACATGATGCGAAGCAGGAAACTCGGTATCGAGCGGGAGGGCACTTTGCCAGCTGCGTCACCCAGACTGGTTTTGATGAGGGAGGCGATCTTCTTCATCGGCAGGGCCGAGCCGTTCGACAACAGGAAACGCTCGCCCGGGGCGTGAGGATGGGTCATCGCCAGGATGTGCGCGCTGGCCACGTCGCGAACATCGACGATCGGGATGTACAGGTCGGGAAGGGCGGGTATCTTGCCCTCGAGCAAGTGCTGGATCAGGTGGTTCGAACCCGAGATATCCTTGCCCAGGACCGGGCCCATGACCGCAACGGGCAGCATCGTCGTGAGCTGCATCGAGCCTTCGGCAGCAGCAACGAAGTCCCAAGCGGCCCGTTCGGCCAGCGTCTTGCTTTTGCCGTAGGCATCCACGCCGGGGCCATTGATCACCGTCCAGTCGCTCTCCGTGAATGCCTCGCTACGACGGGGGTGTCCCCAGCCGACGGCATGAAATGCCGAGGTCAGTACGACGCGTTTCACCCCGGCATCCCGCGCAGCGCGCAGCACGCGCAGAGCACCTTCACGGGCTGGGATGATAACGTCGTCCTCGTTCGCCACCGGACCAGGTTGCACTGGGGAGGCGACGTGGAGGACGAAATCAATATCGGAAGCGGCTTGCATCCATCCCTCATCCCGGGTGAGATCGGCGGCCGCGAAACTCAGCCTATCTCCATGTGTCATGTCAGCCTCCGTAAGGACAGCTCGCACCTCCGCTTCCTTCGCGAGCGAGCGGATCGTGGTGCGGACGAGATAGCCCTGGTCTAGGAGCTGGAGGATGCAATGCCCGGCGATGAAGCCGGAGCCACCGGTCACCAGCACGCGTTGAGGGTTCATGAGCGGATCGCCTTACTGTCAGGATTGATGCGCGATGGCGTAGTCTTCGCGCCATCGCGCGGGAGTCGTCTGTTCCCAGGCGCGGAATGCGCGCGCGAATGAATTGGGCTCCGCAAAGCCCAGCAGCATGGCGATGGCGACCGTGTCGAGCTGGGTGTTGGCCAGGAGCCTGCTTGCGATCGTTCGCCTCACATCAGCAAGCTGCTGTTGGAAGCTCGTCTGGTGCTCGTCGAGGCGGCGCTGAAGCGTGCGTGTACTGATATGAAGCCGGCCGGCGACCGCAGCGATGCTGGGCTGACGCCCTTCGCTTAGCTGTCGTGCGATCGCCACGCGCAGCTCGGACAACAGCGCATAGTCGCCTTCTCCTGCCGCGATCCTTCGCTCCAGTCCTTCCAGGACCCGCGCGAACGCACCTTCGTCGGCGGTGACGAACGGAACATCAAGCGCGGCCCGGTCGAAGACCATGGCGTCACACATCGCGCCGAAGACGACAGGGCAGTGGAAGTGGCGAAGCAGAAGTTCACGATCCGTAGGGGGGCGTGATAGTTCGAGTCGGACCGGTGCGACCCGCGAGCTGGTTCCGTGCCTTGCCAGCTCACGCAGCGAAGCCATGGTCATGTCGACAAGCAGGCGCGGAACCTGGCCCGCAGCGTGCAGCCAGCGGTACCGCAACATTGCCTCGTCCCCCCGGATCTCGATTTCGATGCGTTCGGGGCAAGTCAACCGCTTATACCGTGACAGGGCACCCAGCGCTCCGCGAAAGTCGGGCGCATGCAGCGCAACGAGCGATGCAACTCCATAGCCTGACCGGATCCCGTCGGCCCCGAACCGAAGGCCGATGGACCGATCATCAAACTCTTCCTCGGCAGCCTCCCATATCCGGAAAAAATCGCTTGTTACCCACTTGTTCGATGGCTCGACGCCTGCGCGCTGGAACAAGCTTTCGAACGGAAGGTCACCGTTTTCGAGGATGCCTCGGGGTATCGAGAAGGTGTCTGAGCCTGACATGGGCAAACTATAGGCAGGTGAGATGCACCCAACAAATCCGATCGCGCCAAAATTCCGAGGATGCCACTTAGCCGGGTTGATTGTTTAGGTGGTGCGCTGCCAAACCAATGCTACTTCTGACCGGAGACGGCCTCCTCGATCCGATGGCTGCTTTCGACCGGCCGCTAGCTGACACCGCAGTCGTGATCGACCTGTGAGCATCCTGGCATGGGATATGCTCGGCTTCCCCTAAGAACCATGCCTGTGCCGAGTGTCCGACCCCACCTTGTTCAAGGCATACCTTCGAAGATGGCGAGCGGTTCCGACAGGAAAGCCTTTCGAGACTTATTCGGGGTTTCTGTTGCCGGTTGACCTCAGCGGTCGCCCGGGCATGATCAAGATCGCCCGGCATATCGACGAACGAATCGGTGGCCGGGTGATGGCGTGGTGGGGTGGTAAAGGCGCCGCACGCGTCTATGCCCACGACGAAGATGCTGGTGTGCTGCTGATGGAACGTGCGACGGGATCGGGCGATCTTCTGAAGATGGCGCGGGAGGGTGCGGACGACCAGGCGTCCAGGATCGTTTGTCGCACCGTCAATCTCCTTCATGCGCCACGGCCATCGTCGGTGCCCGAAGATCTTTTGCCGCTGAGCCGCTTCTTCGATGCCTTGGCCCCCATGGCTCGTCGCGAAGGCGGGCTGATGGCCGAATGCGCCGTCATCGCTGAGGCGTTGCTAGCGTCTCAGAGCGAGATCGTCGTTCTGCATGGCGACGCACACCACCGTAACATCCTGGATTTCGCTGGCCGTGGCTGGCTGGCTATCGATCCGAAGCGGGTTATTGGCGAGCGCTACTACGACTATGTCAACGTTCTATGCAATCCCGATCTGGAAAGCTGCGTCGAGCCTGCACGTTTTGCGAGACAGGTCGAGATTGTCGCCAATGCGGCGAGCCTGGAATGCTCTCGACTGCTCAAATGGATAATGGCTCATGCAGCCTTGTCGGCCGCCTGGTTTCTCGAGGACGATGAGCGCGAGATGGCCGATCGGGAACTGGCTGTCGCCCGCCTCGCCCAGCAAGCCTTGGGTTGAAGCGCCTACAACATCACTGCGAAAGGCTTAAGCCGAGTTGCCCGCTTCGGCCCCGAAGCAGACATCCGCCGGAGCGCACGCTCCGCACACGGTGTGGTCCGGTGGTACATCGGCTCGTTAGCCGGACCTGGCCGTCCTAAGATCGCGTCATATCAAGGGGATAGCCCGCCGGACGGTGAGCTGTGGATAGGGCCGTGCGATGCAGGGCTGTTGTCTAGCTCGCCGACACGGCGCTCGCCTCGGCAGGTGCTTGGTCTTTCGCTCGCGCCGTGGTGGACGCGGGTTCGAGGCCGAAGACACGTTTCAGGAACACCGCGCCGTCCTCCAGCGCCTGCCGCGCGACAGACGACACCGCCACCGCTTCGATGAAGCTGTGCGGCGCGCCACGGTAGAGCTTCACGTCCACGCTCACGCCGGCGGCGAGCAGCTTGCCGGCCATCGCGAGGTTCTGCTCGCTCAGGACATCGCACTCGCCCACGCCGATGAAGTACGGCGGCAGTCCTTCGAGTTCGCCCAGCAAGCCGTGCGTATACGGCGTGTTGCGGTCGTCGGGCGTGGAGATGTAGTAGTTCCAGAACGTGTCGACTTCCTTCGCCGTCAGCATGTCTTCATCGGTGCCGTAGCGCCGGCGCGAGTGCGGCGAGCAGTCCGGCGTGAAGCCGGCGTAGTAGCTGAGCACGGCGGAGACCCGGTCGCCTTCGCCGATGTCGCGCAACTGCAGGACGGCGCCGGTGCTGAGGTTGCCGCCCGCGGAGTCACCACCCAGCGCGATCCGTTGGCCATCGAGTCCGTGCCCGGGGCCGTGCGCGCGCAGCCAGCGCACCACGTCGATCACCTGTTCCAGCGCGACCGGATACCGCACTTCCGGTGAGAGCGCATAGTCGATGCCGACCACGGCGACACCGGCACGCGCCGCCAGCTCGCGCATCACGCGGTCGTGCGTGTCCAGGCTGAACATCGCCCAGCCGCCGCCATGCAGGAAGGCGAGCGTGGGCTTGGACGTGCCGGGCGCAGGATCGTAGATCCGCAGGCGCACGGGACCGTGGCGGGTCTCGGCGTGGACTTCCTCGATGCGCGCTGGCACCGGGCCGCCTTCGCACCAGGGCTTGCGCACCTGTTCGACGATCTCGCGCTTGGCGGGCCAGTCCAGCGTCCTGCCGGCGGTGATACGGCGACCCTCGGCAATGACGCTGTCGATGAAGTGGGCGATCTCGGGATCGAGCGGCTTCGCGCGCGGCGTGATCGACGCGATCGCGTCCGCCCCGCGGCCGTTGTCGAAGCGCTGCATCCACGTCGCCAACTCATGCTGTCGCGTGTTCCAGAGGCCGCGCAGGATGTCGCCGAAGACGTCGTCGCGCTCGTCCTGCCCCAGCTTGAAGGTGGCGCGCACGTCGCGGATGTGGGCGTGGAAGCCGACGACGCCCTTGCGCAGGCCGGGGTAGCGTTCGCCCATCTCCTCGATCCGCCACGCGCCGGGACGGCCTTCCTCCATGTCGGCGACCAGGCCCTGCAGCAGGCGTTCGGCATCGTCGCCGGTATCGCGCAGTTCGATGTCCACCTCGAACACGGCCGTCGTGTAGTTCCACGTCGGCGCGCGCGTGCGGTCGGCGAACCAGGAGGGCGACACGTAGCCGTGGGGTCCGATCAGCAACACCGTGGCGCGCGGATCGTCGGGGAAGGCCCGCCATTGCGGATTGCTGCGGGCGAAGTGGCCGAGCAGGCGCTGCGGCCGGCCTTCTTCGTCGCATTCCAGCTGCACCGGCAGCGGCGTGGCCGACAGCGCGCCGGTCGTGCCGGACACGATCCACGCGAGCGGTTGCGCGGCGACGAGGTCGGCGATGTCGCCGGGAGAGGTGGCCTGGAACAGCGAAGAATTGGACATGGTGTGGGGTTCGAAGGGTAGGGAGATGGTCAGCCGAGGTCGTGGGCGACCGAATGCGCGGGCCAGCGATCGGCCCACGGCGCGGCGGCTTCGAGTTCGTAGGCCAGCGCCAGCAAGGTGTCTTCCTGCCCGCGGTCGGCGGCGAACATGCTGCCGATCGGCAAGCCGCCGACGCCGTGCGACAGCGGCAGCGAGATCGCCGGGGTGCCGGCCATGTTCTGCAGGGGCGTGTAGTCGATCCATGCGAACATCGACCGCGCCAGCACGTCCATCGGGACGGTGGGCGCGAAGGTGCCGAGCGGCGGTGGCGGCGTGTTGGTGACCGGGGACAGCACCACGTCGTAGCGCGTGAAGAACGTCGACAGCTGGTGCGGCAGCGTGGCGATCTGCCGGTACGCGGCTTCGAGCGCGCTGGTCGGCAGGCGTCGTGCGCGTTCGGCGAGTCCGAGCGTCCATGGCTCGACCGCGTCTTCGAGGCGGCGTCCGCCCAGTGTCGGCATGGCGGCATCGACGGCATCGGCAGCGAGGTGCGACCACAGGTCCTCGAACGCCGTCATGAACGCGTCGCCATCGAGTGGCCAGCCGACGAATTCGACCGCGTGGCCAAGGCTGACGCACAGCGACGCAGTGCGCACGAGCGCATCGCGGACATCCCGATCCGGTGACGTGCCGCGCAGGCCGCGCTCGACGACGGCGATCCGCAGACGCCGTGGCGACGCCGACCGCACCATGGCGTGCGCCGGCTGCGGATGCGTGGCGGCGAAGCCCCAGGCGACGTCGCGCACGCTGCGTGCGTGCAGGCTGTCGGCCACCAGCAAGTCCTCGACCAGATGGCGGCCGCGCACGCGCACGGTGGTGTCGCGCCCCGGCTTCAGGCCGACGATGCCGCAACAGGACGACGGCAGGCGGATCGAGCCACCGCCATCGCTGCCCTGTGCGAGCGGTACGAGTCCGGCCGCCACGGCGGCCGCGGCACCGCCGCTGGAGCCGCCGGGCGAGTGCGCGAGCGACCAGGGGTTGCGCGTCGTCGGCCCCGACAGCGGTTCGGTGGAGGCGAGCAGGCCGAACTCCGGCATCGCCGACTTGCCGACCGCGACCAGGCCTTGTGCGATCAGACGGTCGACATACGCATGGCCGCGCGCCACCGGCGCATCGCCGCGGCTGCGCGAACCCGCGCGCGTCGGCATGCCGGGATGATCGAGCGAATCCTTCGCCAGCCACGGCACGCCGGCCATCGCCGTGCGCGTCGCCCCTTCGCTCGCCACGCGGTCAAGCGCGGCGGCTTCGCGGCGCGCCTGTTCGAACGCGGCATGGCTCACTGACTGCAGCGTGCCGTCCAGCCGTTCGATGCGACGGATCGCGGCCTCAACGAGGTCGGCGGCACCGAGTTCGCCGGCGTGCACCAGGGCGGCCTGGTCATGCGCGTCGAGGCGGCCGAGTGCAAGGGCATCCTGGTCGGTGAGGCGGGTGTCGGACATGCGGTGCGATTCGTCGGGAGTCGGAGGGTCAGTCGGCGTGCCGCAGCGCGCGCGCGCGGCCGTAGAAGCGGTAGAGCAGGGCGCCGATGGCGGCATAGCTGGCCAGGAGGACGATCGGCAGCAGGTCGCCACCGAGCGCCTGCTGCACGATGTCGATCGCTACCGGCAGCGTCATCGCGAAACTCATCACGATGGCGCATACCGGCACGACGCCATACCAGGTGCCGCGGATCCACACGCCGCCCAGCGGGACGCGGAAACGCCCGAGCTTTTCCGGCTGCGTGCTGCGGATGCGGATCAGGCAGATCGCCACCATCGCGAACATGAAGGACACGCCGAACGAAATCAGATCGGCCATCAGCGAGATCGGCAGAAGCGCGGCATTGATCGCGGCGAGCGCCGCCAGCAGCAGGTTCGCGATCCACAAACTGTTGCGGGTCGGATGCAGCCGGCGGAACAGGTCCGGCAGCAGGCCGTCGCGCGCCATCGCGTAGCAGACGCGCGAGTGGCCGAAGGCGTTGGCGAGCAGCACCGAGGCCAGGCCCGCCAGCGCGCCGATCTTGATGACGGTCGCGAACTGCGGCCAGCCGATGCGGTCGACGGCGAGCGCGATCGGATCGGGCACGTCGAGGTCGCGGAACGGCACCAGCCCGGTCAGTACGATCGCGGCCAGCACGTACAGCGTCGCGCACACCGCCAGCGATCCGAGGATGCCGATCGGCACGTCGCGTTGCGGATTGCGCGTTTCGGCAGCCGCGGTGGACACCGTCTCGAAACCGAGGAAGGCGAAGAACAGCAGCGCCGCCGCGCGCGCCACGCCTTCCCAGCCATAGGTGAAGCCGCCTTCGTTGGCGGGCAGGAACGGCGACCAGTGGGTCGGCTCCACCGCGCTCGCGCCGATGACGATGAAGCTGACCAGCACCAGCACCTTCACCACCACCAGCACGGTGTTGGCCAGCGACGAACGCGAGGTGCCGAGCGCGATGATGCCGCCTGCGCCCAGGGCGGCGGCGGCGGCCACCAGGTTGGCATGGCCACTCACGGCCAGCGATGGGCCGTCGGCGTGGTGCAGCCACTGGATGGCCGGTGTCGAGATCGCCTGCGGCAGGACGATGCCGATGTCCGACAGCAGACTGCCCAGATAGCCGGAGAAGCCGACGGCGAGCAGCGACGCGGCGACACTGAACTCCAGGAACAGCAGCCAGCCCAGCGCCCAGGCCGGGCCGATGCCGAGCGTGAGCTTGCAGTAGCTGTAGGCCGACCCCGACTCGGGCACGCTCGACGCGAGCTCCGCGTAGCACAGACCCACGAGCAGGCAGGCGAGGCCCGCGATCAGGAACGAGATCGTCACCGCCGGTCCGGCGTACAGCGACGCCGCAGTGCCGATGAGCACGTAGACGCCGGCGCCGAGGATCTGCGCGACACCCAGGATCAGCAGGGAGCCCCAGCCCAGGCCGGCCTTCAGGCCCGGGGTCGCGGGAGGTGCGGTGTTCGCCATCAGTGGGTCTCCATCGGCATCGTGCGCGGGTCACGCCGTGGCCGTCCGCCATGCGGAGGGGGACGAGCGTCGTGGGGGTGCGGGAAACCGATCATGGCGGTTTCATGCTCGCCACCGGGGGCGCAGGGCGCTTCGCCATCCCGCTCCCGGACTTGGCAGAACGCGGCCGCCGGGCGCGTTGCCGGTGACGCGTCAGCGGATCTCGAACGCGAAGCGCATCACGTCGGTCACCGACCGCGCCGGCACGGTGACGTGGATCTCGTCCGGATAGCGCAGCAGGCGGACGCGCATGCCGTGGCCGGACAGGCGGTCCAGGCGGTCGACCAGGGCGCGTGCGGGCTCGGGATCGTCGTCGGTGTCGCGGTCGCCGACGATCACCATCAACCGGCTGCTTGCGCCGACCTTGCCCGCCTGCACGCGCGCGGTGAACGCGCGCTCGTCGGCGAGGATGCCCTGTCCGTTCCATTCCATCGACGGACTGGCCGCGACGATGGAGTGGAATGCCTGCGGGCGTTCGTACAGGGCGTACAGGGCGAAAAGGCCGCCCAGGGAATGCCCGAACAGCGAGTGGCGGTCGGGATCGGTCCTGTAGCGGCGCGCGATCTCGCTGCGCAGCGGGCCGGTCATGAAATCGAGGAACTGCTTGCGCGCGCCGCTCTTGTACTGCGCCAGCGCGCGCCACTGGCGCGGTGGGGGGTCCAGCAGGGCGGCGGTGAAGTCGTTGAGGCGGCGCACGTCCCAGGCGTCGTCGCCGGGATAGCCCACGCCGACGACGATCGCCTTGCCGATCGGCAGGTACTCGGACACCCAGCGCGCCTGCGCGAACGAGCCGAAATAGGCATTGCCATCGAGCACGTACAGGACCGGATAACCGTCCTCGGGGGCATCCTTGTCGTCCGCGGGCTTCGATACGAAGATGCGGTAGACCTCGCCGCCGGCCGAAGTGATGTCCCAGGTTTCGGTGGCCGGCATCGCGTAGCGCGGCGCGGGGGAGGCGGGCGGCGCGGGGTCGGAGGCGAGCGCGCAAGGACCGGCCACCGCCGCGAGAAGCGCGATGGCGGTGCAGGCCAGTGTCTTGATCGTCATGCGCGTCTCCGAAGTCATCGTGGCCCGGGCAAGGACATTGAAGCAGGGAACGGGGGTGGAGCGCGATGCCGGCTCAGAACATCACCAGCGCCTGCGCCCGCCAGCGGCCGCCGCTCTCGTGGCGCGTCAGCAGACCGGAGGTCTCGGGGTCGATGTCGGTGTCGCCGTAACCGATCGAGTAGTACCAGTTCCGGTGCCTGGCGGCCAGGCGCAGGTCGGCGTTGCGGTAGTCGCCGATCGCGCGGTGGCTGAAGTCGTACTCGCCCACCGTCAGGATGGCCGATACCGGGATGCCGCGCGGTTTGCCCAGCGGAACGCGCAGGTTGGCCGAGGTGTAGAGCGAGCTGCCGCCTTGGAAGTAGTCCCAGGCATAAGCGCCGCTCGCACCGACGACGACGGGGCCAAAGTCGTACGACGCCGATACCGTGACCTCCTCGAAATCGAGATCCATCGTGTCCGATGGCCGCTGCCGGTACAGATAGCCTGCGTTGACGTAGGCCTTGCCGGTCTTCCTGGCCCAGCCGGCGAAGTAGTCGAACTCCACGTTCGTATCGGTGCCCGGCCCGAGGTCGATATTGCCGGCCCAGACGCCGACATACGCGCCGCTGCGGTGGTCGAGCTTGAGTTCGCCGATCACCGCCGGTTTGCCCGCGGTCAACGACTGTCCGCGCCAGACGGTCTCGGTGGACACCGCGGCGCCATTGGCCCAGCGCCAGGCGCGGTCATCGGCGCCCTCTGCGGCCAGGGCCGGAGCCCAGGCGACCAGCAGGACGATGGCAGAGTAGGCACGTGCGAGGGCGGGTGTCATGGGGCCAGCGTAGGATGCAGCGCGGGGCGCTTCTTGACCAAACCGGAGGTCGGCTTCGCCGGAAAGGTCGGCGCATGACCGCCCCTGACGCGACATGATCTACCGCGCGCATGCCTGTTTCGGCTAAGTTGCTGCTCTGATCGGCCCGTTCGCCGCAGGTTCGCGCGGCTAGGCTCGGGTGCATCCTCCCCGATGGCAGGGCAACGCTTGGCACTTCAAGGTTTCATCGACGCGATCAGCGCGCGCGATTGGTTGGCACGGCTGGTGGCGTTCGACACCACGTCGCGGAACTCGAACCTCGCCCTGATCGAGGCGGTCGAGACATGGCTGGTACAGCTCGGCGTCCCGTCGAAGCGCATCCCCGGCCACGGCGGCAAGGCGAACCTGCTGTTCTCGATCGGGCCGGACGTGGCGGGTGGCGTGGTGCTGTCGGGGCACACCGACGTGGTGCCGGTCGATGGCCAGGCCTGGAGCAGCGATCCGTGGACGCTGACCGAACGCGACGGGCGCCTGCATGGCCGCGGCAGTGCGGACATGAAGGGCTTCATCGCCACCGGACTTTCCCGCGTGCCGGCGATGCTCGCCGCCGACCTGAAGCGTCCGGTGCATTTCGCGCTGTCGTACGACGAGGAGGTCGGCCTGCTCGGTGCGCCCTCGCTGATCGAAGCGTTGCTGGCGAACGTGCCGCGGCCGGCGCTGGTCGTCGTCGGCGAGCCCACCGGCATGCGTATCGTCGAACGGCACAAGGGCATCATGGGATTGCGCACCACGGTGCTGGGCCACGAGGCGCATTCCAGCCAGACCCACCTCGGGGTCAGCGCGAACATGGTCGCGACGCGGCTGATGGCGCGCATCGTCGACATCGCCGAGCGGTTGGCGGCGCGCCCGGATCCCGCGAGCGGCTTCGAGCCGCCGCATGCCACCGTCACCATCGGCACCGTCCACGGCGGCACCGCGCCGAACATCCTGGCGCGCGAGTGCGCTTTCATCTGGGACATCCGTTCGGCTTCGCCGGCGGAGACGCGGGCGGTCTTCGACGAGGTGGCTGCGCTGGTGCGCGACTTGGACGAGGATATCCGTGCCCGTTTCGCAGATTGCGGCATCGCCACCGAGATCCTGTCCGACGTGCCGCCGCTCACGGGCGCCGGCAACGGTCCTGCCGTGGAACGGGTGTCGCGGCTGACAGGCACGCCGGTGCGCGAGGTCGCGTCCTACGTGTCGGAGGCGGGCCTGTTCGAACGCGCCGGCCTGCCCACGGTGATCTGCGGACCCGGCTGGATCGCGCAGGCGCACCAGCCCGACGAGTACATCGCGGTCGACCAGCTGGCCGCCGGCGAAGCCTTCATGGACCGCCTGGTCGAGGCGATGAGCGCATGAGCGGCGATCGCGACGACGTGCCGGAGCGTGGCGTCGGCAGCCGCCACTGGATCCTCGGCGTGCTCACGTCGATCTATCTGGTGAACTTCATCGACCGGCAGATCCTGTCGATCCTGCTGCCGCAGGTGAAGGCGGAATTCGATCTGTCCGACACGTTCCTGGGCCTGCTGGTCGGCCCGACGTTCGCGTTCTTCTACGCCACCATGGGCCTGCCTCTCGCGCTGCTGGCCGATCGGGTCAACCGCCGCAAGCTGATCGCCGCGTCGCTGGCGCTGTTCTCGGCGATGACGATCGCCTGCGGGCTGGTGGTGCAGTACTGGCAGCTCGCGATCGCGCGCGTGCTGACCGGCATCGGCGAGGCCGGTACCGGTCCTGCGTCGCAGACGATGATCACCGACCTGTTTCCGCCTGAACGGCGCGGCCGTGCGCAGGCCATCTACGCCACCGGCGCCAACCTCGGCGTACTGGTGGCGTTCGCCGCCGGCGGCGTGATCGCGCAGACGTGGGGGTGGCGCGTCGCGTTCATCACGGCGGGCCTGCCGGGTCTGCTGCTGACCGTGGTGCTGCTGACCACGGTGCGCGACCCCCGCCGCGGCGCGCACGATGCGACCGCCGTGCAGGAAGAAGCGCCGCCGCTCTGGGCCGTGCTGCGGCAGCTGTGGCAGAGCCGTGCGTTCCGTTACACGGCACTCGGCGCCTGTTCCACCTGCTTCACGTCCTACGCGCTGGGCAGCTTCTTTCCGTCGTTCCTCGCGCGTAGCCATGCGATGTCGACCGCCGACATCGGCATCACCATGGCGTTGATCATGGGCGCTTGCGGCGGCCTCGCCACCTATGCCGCCGGCCATTTCGCCGACCGCTTCGGGCGCAGGGACCAGCGCTGGTATTCGTACGTGCCGGCCATCGCCGCGCTGGCGCCGCTGCCGCTGGCGCCGATCTGCTTCCTTGCGCAGGACACGGGCGTCGCGCTGGCCGCGGCGGTGGTCCCGCTTTCCCTGACGGCGGCCTTCGTCGGCCCCACCATCACCATCATCCAGCGGCTCGTGCCGGTGCGCAGTCGCGCGACCGCGGTTGCGACGCTGATCCTGATCGACAACATCGTGGGCCTCGGCCTGGGGCCGCAGTTCGTTGGCATCGCCAGCGACCTGTGGAAGCCGGCGCTCGGCGAAGACTCGCTGCGTTACGCCCTGCTGGCCGCGATGATCGGTTCGGCCGTCTCGGTGTTCGGGTTCTTCATGGCCGCGCGCCATCTGCGCGGCGATATCGCGGCGCGCGAGTCGGTCGCACGGGCGTCGGCATCGATTGGCTAAGGGCGCGCACTGATCCGCCAAGCGGCCCGGCGCGGGCTGCGTCAAGTTCAACCTGAAGCAGACAGGTCGACCCGCGCCACCAGAGGGGATCTCGGCGGCGCACGGCACGCAAGCACCCGCATGCCGGCTTGATTGTTTCAGCCGCGATCACGGCGTACGCCCAGATTCGCGACGAGCACCTGCAGTACTCGAATGGAATGCCGCGACATCGAACGGAGGCGACGTCCCTGCCTGCGTCCGGAACCGTACTCCTCGCCGTTGTCGCGTCCCAACTTCCCGCCACGCCAGCCCGCCAGTTCGCCCAGGAAATTCCATGACCACGCCATGTCAACGCTCCGTAGGCTTGCCCTCCCTTTCCCTGCTGACCCTCGGTCTGATGGCCGCGCTCAGCGCGCAGGCCCAGACCACCGATGCCCCCTCTTCGCCGGAAGCGACCGATCTGGACAAGGTGCTGGTGATCGGCCAGCGCGCCAACCGCGTGAGCAACGGCGCCACCAATCTCGATCTGGACATCAAGGAGACGCCGCAGTCGATCAGCATCGTCTCCAAGGAACAGATGGACGAGTTCGGCGCCGACAGCCTCAACGATGCGCTGCGCCTCGCCACCGGCATCCAGGTCGAACAGACGTCGACCAATTCGACGCAGTTCCTCTCGCGCGGCTTCGAGATCAAGAACACGCAGATCGATGGCGTCGGCCTACCCAACGGCTGGGGCGTGGTGACCAACGCGATGGATGCCTACGGCTTCGAGAAGCTCGAGGTGATCCGCGGCGCCAACGGCCTGTTGACCGGTGTGGGCAACGCCTCGGGCACGATCAACTACGTACGCAAGCGCCCCACGAACGAGGCGCAAGGCGAAGTGGGCATCACGGTCGGCTCCGAGAACCGTCGCCGCCTGCACGCCGACTACTCGACGCCCTTCACCGAGAACGGCAGCTGGGCCGGCCGCGTCGTCGCGGCACGCGAGGAAAGCGACTCCTACCTGCGTGACTTCGAGAGCGAGCGCAGCTACTTCTACGGCGTGGTGGACGGCCAGATCGGCGAGAACGGCGCGCTGGCGTTCGGCTATTCCTGGCAGAAGGCCGATACCAGCAACAACATGTGGGGTGCGCTGAGCTTCCTCGATACCAACGGCAACCAGATCGAGTGGGACCGCAGCGCGTCGCCGACGCAGGACTGGACGTACTGGAATTCGACCACCGAGGCCGGCTTCATCGAGTACACGCACCGCCTGGGCGAGACCTGGCAATTGCGCGCCTCGTACAACCATCGCAGCTACGAGCACGACGCCAAGATCTTCATGGCCTATTCCTATGCGGGCCTGGATCCGGTCACCCACGAAGGACTGTACGGCTGGGCCTACAAGAGCCCGTACGAGACCAAGGCGGACATCTGGGACGTGACCCTCAACGGCCGCTTCGACCTGTTCGGCCGCGAGCACGAGGCGATGTTCGGTGTCAGCACCGGACGCAGCGAAGGCATCGACTGGTACAACCCGACCGACACCACCGGTCCGCAGTTCGGCGCCCTGCCGGGCTTCCCGTTCGGGGGCGACGTGATTCCCGAACCGGTCTGGGGCGAGAAGACCGTCTACACCACCCTCGACCAGCGACTGACCCGGGTGTTCGGCGCGACGCGGCTGCAGCTCACGGATCGCTTCAAGACCATCCTCGGGTTCAACTGGGCCGAGTACCAGCGCGACAGCACCGACAACGCTGGCGCCAACTCGGACAAGACCGACCGCAACTTCGCACCGTACGCGGGCGTGACGTTCGACTTCACCGACCGCGTCACCGGCTACGCCAACTACTCCTACATCTACCAGCCGCAGGATGCGGTCGACTACGACCGGGTGTACATCGAGCCCAGCAAGGGCACCAACTACGAGGTGGGCGTCAAGGCCGAGTGGTTCGACAAGCGCCTGCTGACCACGCTGGCCTGGTTCACCGCCAAGCAGGACGGGCTTGCCACCTACGTGGCGACCCGCTTCATGGAAGGCTACGCGTACGGCTACTCCCGGCCGGACGATGTGGAATCCAGGGGCTTCGAGTTCGAAGTCACCGGCAAGCTGAGCGAGAACACCAGCCTGCTGTTCGGCTACACGCACCTGAGCCTGGAGGGCGGACCGCCGCTGCCCGCGGCCGATCCGGACCAGACCGGTCCGACCTACGGCTGGGTGCCCCGCCGTACCGCGAACCTGATGCTGAGCACGCGTCTGCAGAACGTGCCCGCGCTGTCCTTCGGTGTCGGTGGCCGCTGGCAGAGCGAGATCGTCAACTATGAGGATTACGTCAAGTACGCCCGCGTACGGCAGGACGGGTACGCCATCCTCAACGCCTTCATGGCGTGGGACATCACGCCCGACCTGACCCTGCGCGCCAACGTCAACAACATGACCGACAAGAAGTACATCCAGAGCCTGTATTCGGTCAGTTACTACGGCGCCCCGCGGCAGTACGCGGTCAGCCTGGACTGGCGCTTCTGACATGGCGCGCGGACGTCGCGTTCCGGTCGACGCACCGCCGACGATACGGCGTCCGCGGCGCGGCCCGGGCTTCCCGGCCCTGGCCGCGCTCATCCTCCTGCTCGGCGCCGGCGATGCACAGGCCGGCGACCGCGAGGACGTGCTCGCGCGCATCAGCGAGTACATGGAATACGAGCAGAGGGGCGACCTGATCGCGCAGGGACGGCTGATGCTGGACGAGCGCAGCATGGTGTATCCGGGCGGACGCGCGCACGGCAACAACCGCGAGGGCATGCTTCGGCAGCAGGCCGAGCAGGATGCGTTCGCCGTCGCGTTCCCCGGCGTGCGTTACGCGTTCGAGCTGCACGATGTCGATGCGCAGGTATGGAATGGCGACAGCGCGCTGGTGACCTTCGACTCGGTGCCGACGCGCATCGTGCCCGCGTCGCTGCCGCCGGAGGCTGTCGCGAAGCTCGGTGCGCCGAAGATTCCCCTCATCGTCGCGGTCATGCTGGTCAAGCAGGAAGGGGTGTGGAAGATCGCCCACACCACGTTCGTTCCGCGCGACAAGGAATAGGTTCACGAATGGCCGCGGCGAGCGAAGCCGCAGCCGCGCTCACCTGCCACGATCGTTACTCCTTCGCCTGATCCTTCGCGGTGGCCCAGCGCTGCATGCGCGTGGGGACGTGGCGCTTCAGCGCCGGGTGGCGTTCGATCGTGCGTTCGAGGTCGGCGGCATCGCCATCGCGCAGATGGACGTCGAGGAACGCAAGAACGACGTCGCTGGTGGCCGACAGCGCTTCACCGCCGTCGATGTCGCCCGCGCGTTCGTTCCGCTTCGGTCCGTCGAGCAGCGCGACCAAGTCGGTGAAGCCCAGGTGGCGGATGCCTTCCAGGCGCACGCGTACCACGTCGTCGTCCCTGCCCGCCTCTCTCCATGGCTCGTAGGCGAGATCGTTGGGACTGAAGTCCGCTTCCCGCGGCTGGCCTTCGAGCAGGCCGTAGCGCGGCCAATCGCTCAGCATCAGCAGCAGCGGTCGGCCGACGGCGCCGTTGAAAAGCGCGGGATCGAAGTTCTGCCCATCCAGGTTGATCGCCGCGCGGCACGCGGCAACCCGATAGCAGGTCGTCGCGGACGTCGCACCGCCGAACGACATGCCGGCGAATGCCAGGCGCGAGCGGTCCGCCGTCGCCAGTACCGTGCGCAACGCCTCCGGCTCCCTGCGGCCGGCGACGGCGTCCGCCACTGCGAGTGTGTCGTCGCGCCACTGCGCGAACGAGCGGCCGATACGCGTGGCCGGGAAGGCGTCGGCATAGGTCGCCAGCGCGCCGCGCCGGACGGCCAGGCCGGTGCCGCCCGCGATCACCTTCCACGCGTCCGCGAAGCGCGGATCGTCCGGCGGACCGCCGAACTTGGTCGCGACCAGCGTGCCGTCCTGCAAGCGTACGTCGGTAGCATCGCCCGGGTGCGCGATGGAGATGACGATGTAGCCGTGGCTGGCCAGACGTGCGGCGAGTGCGCTGTTCTGTTCCGGATACAGGAACAGGCCATGGCTGTAGACAACGATGGGGAATCGGCGCGATGCCTTCGCCGGGCGCGCGTCCGGCCGCACGGCGATGCGTGCGTCGGCCACGGCCTGCAGCTCACCGTCCGCGTAGCGGAAGTTGCGTGCGATGGCAGGCAGCGTGGTCGCGGCGATGTCGGGCGCGAGATACGCGCTGTCCCTGGCGCCGCTGCCCGCGTCGGCGGGATACCAGACGACGGCGGGAAGCCGGCGCGGACCGCTTGCCGCCTCCGTCGCGTCCAGCGTCCGCGCAGGATCGACGAACTCGGTCCGCAGCACGCCGACGGCGTACTCGCCATCCGGCGCCGGCAGCGTGGACGCGTCGGCCATGCCGGCCAGGGTGGCGATGGCGATCGCCAAGACGGAGCGCTTCAGGGGCATGCAGCTTCCTGGGTGACGTGGGACGGGAAGGGCGAAGAGGGCACGATAGCGGTCGATCGATCCGGTCAGTTGACCCGGGTTTCCCGGCCGGGCATCGCCGTCGCGTCGCCGGCGTCGCGCAGGCGCTCCGCCAGGGCGCCCCGGATGGACGTGGTGCGGACGTCCGTGGGACAGGTGCCGAAGGCCAGCTTGAATGCGCGGGTGAAGCTGCCGGGACATTCGTAGCCGCATTCCATCGCGATGTCGATCATCGGCTTGTCGCTCTTGCTCACAAGAACCATCGCCCGCGACAGCCGCACCTGCTTGTAGACCTGGCCCACGCTGCCGCGGTACAGCGCCTGGAACCCGTACTGCAGCTTCTTGATCGTCATGCCGACCACGGCGGCAAGTTCGGAGACGCTCAGCGGCTCGTCGAGGTTCTCCTCGATGACCTGCTTGGCCAGCCTGATCTTCTCGATGTCGGCGCGCCGCAGCACCGGGCCGTCGGCGTCGTCGGCCTCCGCGTACGACTGGATTGCTGCGCAGACGATTTCCATCGCCTTGGCGGTCAGGTACAGGCGCCGCAGTTCGCCTTCGTAGGGACACTCGAACGCCTGCGTGGCGGCGACGCTGGCCACGTTGCCCAGCGGTACGTGCCGCAGGCCGGTGGGGACACGGTCGACGATGTAGTCGCGGAAGATCGGCGGCAGCGCCTGCGCATCGAGTCCGAGCACATCCTTGATGCGGTCGCGCCGCAGGAAGATCGACACCCAGCGCAGGGGACGGTTGGGTTCGTAGACGGTACGCACGGCCTCGCCGCTTGGCAGTCCGTAGAACGTGCAGAAGCCGTGGGCGAGATCCTCGCCGGCGAGGTCGCTGCCCGCGGAGATCGTGCTGCGCCCTTCGATCCACGCACAGAAGACCAGGTGATCGTCGTGGCGATGCTGGCGCGACAGCTCGCGGGCGGCGCGGAAGTCGACGATGGCCATCGACAGCGCGTCATTGAGCTGGTGGAACACCCAGCCGCCGTCGCCGACCGATTCGTCGTAGCGGTGCCGGAAGCCATGCCCCGACACGAGCGGCTCACGCCAGCCCTCGTGGACGTCCTGGCTGCGCCAGTCGGCCGCGTCGGTGGGACGGCCCGCGCAGATGAGCATTTCTTCGATGGTGCGGTCGTCGAGGATCATCAAGGTGTCTCCCGTGGCTGTCCGTCGGCGGGCTTCTGCCTGCGACGGGCTTATGGCGGCTGTGTCCATGGCAGCGATGTCCCTGATCGATGCCTGCCGCGACGTGCGGCGGAGCGACGTGGCGGGCGAACCCTTCGCCCGTGCCGCCGGTGAGCCGTTTCGGTTAAGTCGCCGCACTGTTCGGCAATTCCGCCGCGAAACCCCGGCGCTAACCTCAAACGACTCTCCATCGACACGTCAGCTGTTGGCGACCACCCCCGTGCTCCTTCCCTCCATCAAAAGCCCGCGCTCCCGCGCTGTCCAGTGACCTTCCGAGGGCGGACCGACATGCTATGTCACTGTTTTGAAAAGGGATCGACGCAGCCCTGCGCAACAACGCAGCGTCGCGGCGGGTGCAAACGCGCGCGTGGGACGGTTCGGGCCGCGAATACGCCACACCCGTCGCGCAGGGCCGGACAGCACCGCGCGCTGCCGGGCGTGTTGTCCCCCGTGGAGGCAGCGGCGACACTCAGCGGAGGCGCAGCGCTTGGTGCAGGACATGTCCCACAAGGATTCACTCGACCGGATCGACCTCAGGATCCTGCAGGCCCTGCAGGAGGACGCCCAGATCAAGAACCGCGATCTGGCCGACCAGGTGGCCCTGTCGCCCAGCGCCTGCCTGCGCCGGGTCCGCGACCTGGAGGAACGGGGCCTGATCACCGGCTATCGCGCGCATGTGGCCATCGACCGGATCCGCGCGGCGACGATCGTGATCGCGCAGCTGTCGTTCGATCGACACTCGGTGGGCCGGTTCAGGGATTTCGACACCTGGGCCAGCAACACGCCGGAGATCGTGGAGTCGCTGCGGGTCAGCGGGCACTACGACTACCTGCTGCGGGTCGTGGTCAGCGACATCCACGACTGGAAACGCATCATGCGCGAGATGACCGGGCGCGACTTCGGGGTGGAAAAGATCGTCTCCAACTTCCTGATGGAAGACATGAAGCCCTTCGCGGGCTATCCGCTGACGCAGAACGGCGGCTCGCGCTAGCGCCGACGGTCCTCGCCGACGCGCGGGGCGCAGGCTCCGTCGAGCGCCACATCCGTAATGAACCGCTGTGGACACGCGCATCGCGTGTGCGCGGGGATGCGGCGCGTCCGCACGTCCTGCCGGATCGATGTCGCTTCCGGCCCCCGATCCTGTCGCCGCGGTTGCCGTGACTATCTGCGCACGACGACCGACTGTTTCCTTGGGAGGGGATCACGATGAATACACCCGAATCCGACGGCGCGCCCGTCGCGCCACGCCGACGTGGCCCGCTGGAGGGGCTGCTGGTACTCGACATCACGCGCGTGGTGGCCGGCCCCTATTGTTCGATGATCCTTGCCGACCTCGGTGCCCGGGTCATCAAGATCGAACATCCCGAGGATCCGGACTACGTCCGTGACTTCCCGCCGTTTGTGGGCGAGGGCGATGCACGCTTCAGCGCTTTCTTCGCCCAGTACAACCGGCACAAGGAAGGCATCACGCTGAACCTGAAGCATGACGCCGGACGCGCGCTGCTGAAGCAGCTGGTGGCCCGTGCGGATGTCCTGGTCGAAAACTTCCGCCCGGGCACGATGCAGCGCTTCGGTGTGGGCTACGAGACGTTGCGCGCCGAGAACCCGAAGCTGGTGTACGCGTCGATCAGCGGTTTCGGACAGACCGGCCCGAACGCGCTCAAGCCCGGCTTCGACAACAGTGGCCAGGCCACGGGCGGCCTGTGGTCGATGAACGGATTTCCGGACCGTGCGCCGGTACGCGTCGGCACGATCGTGGGGGATGTGTCGGCCACGCTGTTCGCCACGATCGGCGTACTCGCCGCCGTACGCGAGGCCGAACGCACGGGGCAGGGCCAGATGGTCGATGTCTCGCAGCAGGACGCGGTGCTGGCGCTGACCGAAAACGCGGTGGTGAAGTACACCGTCGACGGCGACATCGCCGGTCCGCTCGGCAACGACCACCCCTTCGTGCGGCCGTACGGGCAGTTCCCTTGCAAGGACGGCCATGTGTTCTTCGGCGGCTACAACGACAAGCTGTGGGCGCTGTCGTGCCGGAAGTTCGGCACGCCGGAGCTGGTCGCCGATCCGGAGATCGACACCATGGCCAAGCGCTTCGACCTGGGGGTGTATGAGCGGCGCGTCAAGCCGGTCGTCGAGGCCTGGTTCCGGGACCGCACCAAGCACGAGCTCGAAACGATCGCGGGCGATGACATCCCGCTGTGCGCGGTGAAGAACATCAGGGAAGTCGTCGAGGATCCGCATATCGCCGCGCGCGACATGATCGTTGACGTCGCGTACGCGGCCGGCAAGGTGGGCATGTTCGGAACGCCCATCAAGTTGTCCGCCACCCCCGCCGATCCGCGCGGACACGCGCCGGCGCTGGGCCAGCACAACCACCAGGTGTATGCGGAACTGCTCGGACTCGATGCCGACGCACTGGATGAACTCAAGAAGACGGGAGCCGTGTGATGAGCATCGCCTACGACGTATCCGACGGCATCGCGATGATCCGCTTCGACCGGCCGGACAAGCTCAATGCATTGACGCTCGCGATGTACCGCGAGCTGGGGGATGCGTTCATCGCCGCGCGCGACGATGCGCGCGTGCGCGTGGTGATCCTGACCGCCAGCGGTACGCGCGCGTTCTGCGTGGGCGCGGACCTGGGCGAGTCGATCCCGGCGCTGATGGAAGACCACTTCGACATTTCCCAGTGGGACGACGCGCACCTGAAGAACCTGCGGCTCTACAAGCCGGTCCTGTGCGCGATCAACGGCCTGTGCCTGGGCGGTGGCTTCGAGATCATGCTGGGCACGGACATCCGCATCGCGTCCGAGACCGCCAAGTTCGCGCTGCCGGAGCCGTCGCTGGGCATCGTGCCTGCCGGCGGCACGCTGGTTCGCCTGGTCAGGCAGATTCCCTACGCGCATGCGATGGAGCTGCTGCTGACGGCCAATGGCTTCACCGCGCATGAGCTGCTGGCGAAGGGGCTGATCAACCGCGTCGTGCCGCCCGCCGAACTGATGCCGCAGACGCTCGCGCTCGCCGAGCGGCTCAAGGCCATGAGCCCGGGCGCGCTGGCCGTGATCAAGGAGTCGGTCCATCGCCTCGTCGACATGACCGAAGCCGACGCGTTCGCCGAAGAGGCGCGGTTGGGCCAGCGCGCCTTCACCAGCGCCGATGCCCGCAAAGGGCTGGCGGCTTTCGCGAAGAAGCAGACCCCGGTTTTCGATTGACTACCTACGCTTACAGGATTGCCATGACCGCTAGCAGCCGTATCCCGGGCTTCTACAAGCTCGACCCGGAAAGCCGTTTCCAGAAGCTCGTCGAATTCAGTGGCCTGCCCGCCGAACATCTGCGCCCGCTGCAGTCCACGGATGCCGCGATGGCCGCCATCGCCGACCGCATGATCGAGAACGCGGTGGGCACCATCGCGATCCCGTTGGGCATCGCCGCCAATTTCCAGGTCAACGGCGTCGACTACCTGGTGCCGATGGCGACCGAGGAGGCCTCGGTCGTCGCGGCCGCGAGCAACGCGGCGCTGGTCGCGCGCGAACACGGCGGCTTCCACACCTCCGGCACCGCGCCGGTGATGATCGCGCAGGTACAGGTGCTCGACGTGGCGGATCCGCATGGCGCGCGCCTGCGCCTGCTGGAAGCGCGCGACGAACTGATCGCGCTGGCCAACGAGCAGGACCCGCTGCTGGTGCAGCTCGGCGGCGGTGCGCGCGACATCGACGTGCGGCTGGTGACGTCGGCCGATTTCCGTTCCCTGATCGTGCACCTGCATGTCGATGTGCGCGACGCGATGGGCGCCAATGCGGTGAACACGATGGCCGAGGCGCTGGCGCCGCGGATCGCGGCGATCGCGCGCGGGCGCAGCCTGCTGCGTATCCTGTCGAACAAGGCGGACCTGCGCCTGGTCCGCGCACGCGCGGTGTTCGACGCCGGCAAGCTCGGCGGACCGGACGTGGTCGACGGCATCGTCAACGCATACCGGTTCGCGGCGGCCGATCCTTACCGCGCCGCGACCCACAACAAGGGCATCATGAACGGCATTTCCGCCGTGGTGCTGGCGACGGGCAACGACACCCGCGCGATCGAAGCCGGCGCGCACTGCCACGCCTGCCGCGATGGTCGCTATACCTCGCTGTCCCACTACGAGAAAGATGCCGACGGCCATCTCGTCGGCAGCATCGAGCTGCCGCTTGCGTTGGGGTTGGTCGGCGGCGCGACGAAGACGCATCCGGTCGCGCAGGCGTCGGTGAAGCTGCTGGCGGTCAAGAGCGCCGTGCAGCTGGCCGAAATCACCGCCGCCGTCGGACTGGCGCAGAACATGGCGGCCCTGCGCGCGCTGGCCACCGAGGGCATCCAGCGCGGCCACATGTCGCTGCATGCCCGCAACGTGGCCGCCGCCGCGGGCGCGAGCGAGGGCGAGATCGCCGCGCTGGCCGGGCGCCTGGTGGCCGACGGCCACGTGCGCCTGGATCGTGCGCAGCAGCTGCTCGCCGAGCTCCGTGCGGGCAAGGCGTAGGCGTCGTGCATCGCCTGCCGGAACCCGATGCGCGGCGCGGCCATGCCATGGCCGTGGCGCTCCTGTCCGCTTCGACCGCCTGCGGCACCGCGTTCGCCGGACCCTTCGAAGTGGGCGACACGGATACCGAGGATGGCTGGTCGCTGGAGGTGGAATCGGTGCGGGTCCGCAGCGGGGACCAGGTGTCGCGCACGCACCCTGCAGTCGGACTGACCTGGGGATTCGGCGAGCGTTTCGAACTGTCGCTGGGCAGTGGTTACGGCATCTCCGCCTTCGGCAGGGGACAGCGCCGTCATGGCGCGCACGACCTGGAGATCGCCTTCAAGTGGGCATTGCAGGAGGCATCGGATAGCGCGATAGGCATCGCCATCGAACCTGGAGTGAGCCTGCCCACGGGCGATCGCGATGCGGGCCTGAGCGACGACGAAGCCGTGCTCGAAGTGCCCGTCCGGTTCAGTCGCACGGTGGGACCGGGGCGCTGGACAGGCCAGGCCGCCTGGTCGAGGACGATACGTTCGAACGAAACCGCCTGGAGCGTGGGCGTGGTGTACGAACGGCCGCTGACGCGGACGCTGACGCTCGGCGCCGAAGCGATGCACGAGCAGGTCGCGGATGACGCGGCGAGCACCCTCCAGCGCGGCAACCTCGGCGTGAGCTGGACGCCGCACCACCAATGGGAAGTGTCCGGCCGCGTCGGCAGGAGCTGGCGCCATGCGGCGGGCGAACGCCAGACCTCGTTCCGGTTCGGCATCGAGTACCGGTTCGACTGAGTCCGTCAAACATCGAACGCGTGCCTGGGCACGCCTCACTCCACAGGAAAACCGAGCCATGAGCACCATCTCAAGCCAGGGTTACCACCGCGGGTCCATCATCCTCCATTGGGCCATGCTGACGCTGTTCGTCATCGTGTACGCCTCCATCGAGCTGCGCACCGTGTTCGAGAAAGGCAGCGACGCGCGCGCAGCCATGAAAGACCTGCACTTCATGTTCGGCCTGTCCATCTTCTTTCTGGTGTGGCTGCGCCTGCTACTGCGTGCGCTGACGCGGCGTCCACCGATCGTGCCGCCACCGCCGGCCTGGCAGCACGTGGCGTCCATCGCGATGCACGGAGTGCTGTACGTGTTCATGATCGGCATGCCGCTCGCGGGCTGGCTGATCCTGAGCGCAGCCGACGAACCCATTCCCTTCTTCGGCCTGCAGGTGCCGCCGCTGACCGGACCGGACATGCCGTTCGCACTGAAGGTACACAAGCTCCACGAAACCGCGGGTACCGTCGGCTACTGGCTGATCGGCCTGCACGCCCTGGCGGCGTTGGCGCACCACTACCTGTGGAAGGACAACACCCTGCGGCGCATGCTTGCCCCCGGTTCGCGCGGCACTCCTTAGCCGCGCCACCCAAAACACCCCCATGAAGCCGATCCCTTTGCTGCTGTCCCTGCTGGCGGCCGCCAGCGCTGCGATCACCACCGCTCCGACCGCTGCCGGCGAGCTGCTGTACACGCTCGAGCACGCGACCCCGTTGCCCAGCACGGATACGGGATACGACTACATCAAGTTCCAGCCCGGCACGTCGCGTCTGTTCATGGCGCGTCTGGCCGACGGGTTGACCGTGTTCGACGTGGATACCGGCGCGGTCATCCGTACCGTCGGGAATTCGCGAGGCGCCAATGGCCCGCTGCTGCTGCCGGAATACGGCCGGGGCTACGTGGCGATGGACGACGGCTCATTGCTCACGCTGGATCTGGGCACACTGGAGCCACTGAGCCGTGTGGCGCTGGCCAAGGACGGCGGCCTCAACAGCGCCATCTACGATCCCCATACCCGGCAGGTGCACGCCATCGTCGGCAGCCGGCCCGAGCGCTCCACCTGGTTCACCCTCGATGCGGCGACCGGACGCCTGTTGAAGACGACGGTGTTCCCGTTCCGGAAGATGGACGATCCCGCCAGTGATGGTCAGGGCCGGTTGTTCGCGCCTGCGCGCAAGGACGGCATCGTGCTGGTTCTCGACGCCACGACGCTGGAAGAGACGGCACGCTGGCCGGTGGGGTGCGCGGTGTCGAAGGTCCGCTACCAGGCGCGGACCCGTCGCCTGCTCGGCGCCTGCGCCAGCGACAAGCCGGGCTTCTTCGCGCTGGACGTCGACACCGGCCGCGTGGTCGCCACCTTGCCGATCGGCTTCGGCCTGGACGGCTTCGCGATTGATGAGCAACGCCACCGCATCGTGACGTCTAACTACGACGGCACGCTGAGCGTCATCGCGCAGGACGGTGCCGACGGCTTCCGGCCGTTGGGCTCCGTCGCCACGCGCATGGGCGCCCGCATGATGGCGCTGGACGAGCGCGACGGCCGTCTGTTCGTGGTCAACGCCGCCTTCACGAGCACGGCGCCCAACGACAAGGGCGAAGCGACCACCACCTACCATCCCGACAGCTTCGTGGTGCTCACCTACGGGCCGAGGTGACGCCGGCGCCGACCATCAGCGCCACATCGCCGCCTGCGGCGGCGGTGTTCACGCTGACCGAGGATTCCGCGCAGAAGCGCGCCAGGTACAGCGGGCCGCCTGCTTTGGGCCCGGTGCCGGAGAGGCCTTCCCCACCGAACGGCTGCACCCCGACCACCGCGCCGATCATGTTGCGATTGATGTAGACGTTCCCGGTCCGCGCGGCATCGGCGATGGCGTCGGCACGGGTATCGATGCGTGTCTGCACGCCGAGGGTGAGTCCGTAGCCCAGTGCGTCGATCCGCTCCACCAGCGCAGCGACGTCGCCGCGCCAGCGCACCACCTGCAGGACAGGACCGAAGATCTCCTCGGTGGCCGCTTCGAGCGCCTCGATCTCGAACGCCACAGGCGCCACATAGTGGGCGTCAACCGTGTTGTCGGGCAGAGGGGCGCGCGCGATCAGCGTCGCGGACCGCTCCAGCGTTGCGATCTGCTGCTGCAGCCGGGCGAAGGCCTCGGCATCGATCACGGGGCCGAGATCGCTCGACAGGTCGTCGGCCGGACCGACGCGCAGCAGCGAGATCGCGCCGCGCAGCATCGCCAGCAGGTCGTCCGCGATCTCGTCCTGCACGCACAGCACGCGCAGAGCCGAACACCGCTGGCCGGCGCTGCGGAACGCACTCTGCACCACGGCGTCCACGACCTGCTCGGGCAACGCGGTCGCATCGACGATCATCGTGTTGATGCCACCCGTTTCCGCGATGAGCGGCGCGATCGGTCCGTCCTTGTCGGCCAGCGTACGCGCGATCGCCCTGGCGACCGCGGTCGATCCGGTGAACGCTACGCCGGCGATGCCCGGCTGCGCGACCAGCGCCGCGCCGATGCGGCCGTCGCCGTACACACCGGCCAGTACATCGCGCGGCACGCCGCAATCGTGCAGCAGCGCGATCATGCGCGCGGCCACGCCCGGCGTCTGCTCGGCGGGCTTGGCGATCACGGCGTTGCCGGTCACCAGCGCGGCGGCCACCTGTCCGGTGAAGATCGCCAACGGAAAATTCCACGGCGAGATGCAGGCCCACACACCGCGTCCACGCAGGCGGTAGGCGTTGGATTCGCCGGTGATGCCCCGCATTGTTCGCGGCACCATCAGCCCGCGCGCCTGCTGCGCGTAGTACCGGCAGAAGTCGGCGGCCTCGCGCACTTCGGGAATGGCATCGGCCCAGGTACGGTGGCCTTCGCGCACGATCAGCGCGCACCAGTGCGCCAGATCGCGCTCCAGCGCCTCCGCTGCGCGTTCCAGGACGAGGGCGCGCGCCTCCACGCCGTGCGCATTCCACGCTTTCTGGCCCGCGGTCAGCGGGGCGACGACCGCCCGGATCGCATCGCCGTCGGTAGCGGGCGGTGGTTCGATCCGCGTCCCGTGCCATGCGGCGAGCAAGGGACCGGCCATCGCCGTGCAGGTCGGATCGATGCCCGCCGTATTGCATCGTTCCTCCAGCAGGTATCGGGGCAGCGTCACGCCGCTGAGCGAGGCCTGCCGCAGCGGCGACACGACGAGGTCTTCGGGCGGAACATGCGGGTCGGCCAGCTGGTTCACGAACGACGAGTTCGCACCATTCTCCAGCAGACGCCGGACCAGATACGCGAGCAGGCGCTGGTGCGTGCCGACCGGCGCATAGATACGCAACCCGATCTGCGGATATTGGCGATGCAGTTCGGCATGCACGGGATCGCCCATGCCATGCAGGCGCTGCAGTTCGAACGGCGTGCCGGCCGCGCGCGCCAGGTGCAGCGCGGCGGCCAGGGTGCCGGCGTTGTGCCCGGCGAACTGGGGATAGATCTGCTCGGGCATCGCCAGCATCGCCTTCGCACAGGCGAGATAGGCGAGGTCGGTATGGTGGCGATGCGTGAATACCGGGAACGCCGGAAGACCGAGCTCCTGTGCCCGCTTGATCTCGTAGTCCCAGTACGCTCCCTTCACCAGCCGGACCATGAAGCGCTGATCGTGGGCCCGGGCGATGCGGGCGATCTCGCCGATCACCTCCGGCGCGCGCGTCTGGTAGGCCTGCACCGCCAGGCCGAAGCCACGCCACTGCGGATACTCGTCGGCGACGCCGCGCGCCACCGCCTCGAACACATCGAGCGAGATCTCCAGCCGCTCGCTCTCCTCGGCGTCCAGGGTCAGGTTGATGTCGGCCGCGGCCGCTGCGCGGGCCAGCGACAGTACTCGGGGTACCGTGACCGCCATGACGTGGTCGCGCTGCAGCGGCTCGAAACGGGCGTCGATCGCCGACAGCTTGATCGAGATGCCGTCCGCCCGCTCTACACTTAAGATGCGGTCCCTGCGCTCAGCCAGCGCCGCAATGGCGTCGGTGTACCTCTTCAGGTAGTCGAGCGCATCCGCGTCGGTGCGCGCGCCTTCGCCGAGCATGTCGTAGGAGAAGCACAGGTCGCCGCGCACCTTGCGTTGCCTGCGGGCGTCGTCCAACGCTTCGGCCAGCGTCTGGCCCATCACGAACTGCTTGCCCATCACCTGCACGGCGCGGACGGCGGCAGCGACCACCGCCTTGGCGCCCATTTTCCCCAGGAATCCCTGTGGCCGGCCCTGCTGGCCGAGGAGCTTCTTCGACAGGCCCATCGCCTGACTGGACAAGGTGGCCAACCAGGAGTGCGAGGCGCCGGAAAAGTCGGCGCGCGACAGCTGGTCGGCGGTCAGCATCATCGCCGTGTCGGCATCCGGCACGCGTAACAGCGCCTCGGCCAGCCGCATCAGGGCGAGACCCTCGTTGGAAGAGAGCGGGTACTCGTGCAGCAGGGTTTCCAGTGCCATGCCCGAGGCCGGCCGCGCCCTGACCTGGGCGATCCATGGCAGCGCATCGCGGCTGGCGACCTCCCAGTCGACCCCTTCCATCTCGGCGAGGAGAGCGGTGACCACGTCGGTTTCGGGGCGGTACGGGCTGGGGAGTCGCATGATGGGCAGCTTTGGCGAAGAGAGGGCGTGTGTCCGCCATTTTCGAGTTCGCCCTGGAGAATTAGTCTCGGTTTGCACGGGCGGTTCCCGGGCGAAAGCGAGACTTTGATGGCGTTGGACAGGACGGACCGCAGGATTCTCATGCTGCTGCAGCAGGATGGCCGCATGACCAACCTGAAGCTCGCCGAGGCCGTGCATCTTTCGCCGACCGCGACGCTCGAACGTGTCCGTCGACTGACGACGGAGGGCTACCTCCTGGGGTATCGCGCGGTGCTGAATCCGCAGAAGCTCGGCGGCGCCCTGCTGGTGTTCGTGGAGGTGCTGCTCGACCGCACCACGCCCGGCATCCTCGAGGACTTCCGGCGTGCGGTGCGCGATCGGCCGGAAGTGATGGAGTGCCATCTGGTCGCCGGTGGCTTCGACTACCTGCTGAAACTGCGCGCCGCCGACATGTCCGACTACCGCGAACTCGCGGGACGCGTGCTATGGCGGCTGCCGGGCGTTCGCGAAACCCGGACCTACGCTGTAATGGAAGAAGTGAAGAACAGCACCGCCATCCATCTGGATATCTGATGCGGCCGAATCCATGCGCGTTCCCGCACCGAGGGTCGTCGGCTCAGGTCCCTCTCACGGTCGGCTCGTCCGGAAGAAGTGACGAAACGCTTTGACGGCGACGTCAGCCCGCGTGCCTTCGCGGCCCTGTCCTCCTGAGCCCCATACGCCGGGCGATGAAGTCGTCGCCTCGACGTTTCTGCCGAAGCATCGCCGCGAGCACATGCAGGCCTATCGCCGCCAGCAGGATCCAGGCGCCGTAGACGTGCACGTACCAGGCGACGGCGCGGCCGGCTTCATCCTCCGGCGGCACGAACAGTGCCGGCATCTCGAATCCTCCGGGCAAACTGCGGTCCGCACCCATCCATACCCAGATCACATGGCCACTGACCGGTACCGCCAGCACCAGCAGGTAAAGCACGCCGTGGACCGCCGACCGGGCGCGACGGAGACCGAGCGACTCTCCCGGGTCGGCCGCTGGCGTCGGCATCACGAGGCGCAGGCACAGGCGCAGTACCGTCAGTCCCAGGATCATGACGCCGAGCCGGAAATGGAGCGGCAGCAGCGCCTCGGACACCCGCGCGGCGCCATACTCTGCTGCGAAGCCGAGCACGAACTGCAGGGCCAGCATCAGGGCGAGCAGCCAATGCAGCACGCGCAGGATGCAGGGATAGCGGTCCAAGGGCTGCGGTTTCATGGCGCACAACCGGGATAGCCGGGGATGTTCTGGCCCAGCACGATGTCCCGGCGCGCCAGCCATCCGTCCGCGGTCCGCACCGGCGTCACGATCCCGCTGCCACCGCGCCCCTTGTCCGCCTTGCGCGCGGCCGACGCGGTCAGGTGCGGGTCGTCGCGGAACAGCACGTCGTCGATGTAGTACAGCGCGCAGCCTGGCTCGATGACGTACAGGTGGATGTGCTGCGGCATCGTGCTGCGCGGATAGCTGCCGGGACGGATGGTCAGGAAGGTGTACCTCCCCTCCGCATCGCTCGAGGCCCAGGCGCGCAGTCGTCCATGCTGGCGAATGCCGTCATCGCCTTTGCCGCCTTCGCCCGGGTAGACGCCTTGGCGGTCGGTCTGGTGCGCGTATACGACCACGCCGCGGCGCGGCCTGCCTTGCGCGTCGGTCACGCGTCCGGTCAGGCGCAGGCGCTCGCCGGGTTCGTCATCGGGCGCCAGGCGGACGAGGGCAGGGGGATCGGTGGGCAGCCCGATCAGGGGCACGTCGCAGTCCTCGCAGGGCAACCCGACGACGGGCGTGGCGGCGGCGCCCGGCGCTGAGCGCGCGGCGAGCAGCGACGCGAGGAGCATGCGCGCAACACGGGCAGCGAAGGGGCGGAACGAGGGCGGGGGGTGGGGCATGGGCGGTCTCCGGAGGGTCCACAAGGGAAGAGCCGGCGTCGCCACGCTGCGTTAACCGCGTCCGGCGTGTTAACACTTCCGCTCGGACTGCCCTCTACTTCCAGGCCACCCCGGACCCCATGGGCCATGAAGGCCACGATCGATCCAGCTGACATCGCCAGGCAGGTGCAGGACGCGCGGCGTGGATCGCAGTCGGCGTTCGCGTGGCTCTACCGCAGCTTCGCGCCGCTGGTGCATGCGATCCACCTGGGCGTGGCGTCGCGCGCGCGGGCAGAAGAACTGACGCAGGAAACCTTCGTCGTCGCGTTCGAGCGATTGGCGCAATTGCGCGAGCCTGCGTCCTTCGGTCCGTGGATCGCGATGATCGCCCGCAGGAACCGTCCGGTTTCCATGGTCGAGGAACGGGACCTCGCGGAGGTCGACGATCCCGCGTGGCGTGGCGCGGGTCCCGATGCGGCCGCCCAGGCCAGCGAAGCCCTGCGTGCGATCCGGCGCTTGCCCGAAGCCTACCGCGAGACCCTGATGCTGCGGCTGGTCGAAGGCCTGAGCGGTCCGGAGATCGCGAACCTGACCGGACTGACACCGGAGTCGGTCCGCGTGAACCTTCATCGCGGCATGGCCCGGCTGCGCGATGCGCTGGGCATCGTCACGCAGCACGAGGAGAAGGGTGATGATCGAACGACCTGATCCGCTGTGGGATCCGCAGCAACCCGGCGACGAGACGCTGGCGCATCTCGCGTCGTTGCTGGGCCGGTACCGGCATGTTCCGCCACCCGAGCGGGTGTGGTCGGCAGGGCCGCCGGCCGTTCCGCGCAGGCGTGCGCGGCGCGCCTTGCTGGCCGCCGCCGTCGCGCTTGCGGCGTGTCTGGCCGGCGTCGCCGTCTGGGTACCCTGGCGCCTGCACTGGGAGGAGCGCCGGCAATGGGCGGTCGATGCCGACGCCGGTCCGGCGCCGGCCTCGCTGGGCGTCGGCGGCACGCTGACGACCCGTGCCGGAGAGTCGGCCACCGTCCGGGTGGCGCGCATCGGCCGCATGGACGTGCTGCCGGGAACGCGGATCCGGCTGCTGGACACGCGTGGGGGTCATCATCGTCTGGAACTGCTGGAAGGGCGCGTGCGTGCGCGCATCTGGGCGCCTCCCGGATACTTCGGCATCGCGGCGGGTACCAGCGAAACCATCGACCTGGGCTGCGAATTCGAGATGAGCCGCAACCGGCGGGGCGAGGGGACGATCCACGTCACCAACGGCTGGATCATGCATCGCGTCAACGGACAGGAGACGCTGGTGCCGGCGGGATCGGGCCTCGACTTCGATGCGACGCGCAGTGGCATTCCCCTCGCGACCACGTCGAGCGCCGCGTTCCGCGCGGCCGTCCGCCACCTCGATCTGGCGATGGCGGAAGGAGGACGCCCGCCCGGCGGCGAAGAGGCCGTCGTCCGCGAGGCGACGCCAGCGGACAGCTTCGCCCTGCTCAGTCTGTTGACACGTTATCCAGCACTGGCCAACGGGCCGGTCTATTCGAAGCTGGCGGCGCTGCTCGACGTGCCGACGGATGCCAAGCACCAAGAGGCGTGGTCACGTGGCAGCATGCATGCGATGAATCTGTGGTGGGAGCGCATGCCGCGCCCCCCCAAGGCGTGGTGGCTCAACTGGCGGGACGGGTTCCCCTGGATGGAGTCGGTGAATCAGGAAGGACGCCGTATCGGTCACTAAACGGGAGACTCCATGACTGAGTACCTCATCTCCATCGCGTTCAAGATCGTCTGGGGGTCTGTCGGACTTTTCTGGCTGTGGAGCGCGCGCAACGTGAAGCGCTCCAGCCGCACTGAACCCGTGCTGCTTCAGCTGTTCGTCTACTGGACGCCATTGGTTGTCGCCTTTGTCCTGCTGGGCCCAGGCGATTGGTTCGAGGGTAGCTTCCTCAGGGAACGTTTCGTTCCCAAAGCGGTATGGGTCAAAGGACTCGGCCTGGCGCTCGCCGTTTCAGGTGCAGGCCTGGCTTGCTGGTCGCGGCATCTTCTTGGACGCAATTGGAGCAGTGTCGTCCAGCTCAAGCACGATCATGAGCTTATCGACGTCGGGCCCTATCGCTACGTTCGCCATCCCATCTACACGGGCCTGTTGCTCGCCTTCCTTGGCACGGCGCTGAAGGTGGGAGACTGGCGAGGTCTTGTTGCCGTAGCCATCGTACTGGCCTCCTTCTGGCGCAAGCTGGGGGTGGAGGAACGGTGGCTCAGCGAGAAGTTCGGTCAGGCCTATGCGGCATACAGGCGACGCACCAAGGCACTGATTCCCGGTCTCCTCTAGAGGCGTATCGCATGGGAGTGGCGTCGGGCGATCCGGTTCCGCAGGCGCTTCGCGCTTGGCTGCCATGGATCGCCCAACCGGATCCGAGGATCCGGCTACGCGGACGGTTGGCCACTCGCATGACGGGGCCGACCCCTGAATCGCCGGGATAGCCATTCGCCCATGTCGTCGATCAGGGTGAAGGCGGCCGGGATGACGATCAGGCTCAGCAGCGTGGACGTCACCAGGCCGCCGATGACGGCGATGGCCATGGGCGCGCGGAAACTGGAATCGCCGGCGAAGCCCAGGGCGATGGGCATCATGCCCGCGCCCATCGCGAGCGTGGTCATGATGATGGGCTGCGCACGCTTGCGGCAGGCGTCGATCAGCGCATCGTGCTGGCTCAGGCCGTGTTCGTCCTCCGCGATGACCGCATAGTCCACCAGCAGGATCGAGTTCTTGGTGGCGATGCCGATCAGCATCAGCAGGCCGATCAGGGCGGGCAGGGACAGCATGTTCTGGGTCAGCAGCAGCGCGCCGAACGCGCCGCCCGCGCACAGCGGCACGGCGATCAGGATGGTCAGCGGCATCAGCGCGTGGTTGAACAGCAGCAACAGCACCATGTAGATGCACACGATGCCGGCGGCCATCGCCAGCAGGAAGCCCACGAACAGCTCCACGAACACTTCCGCGTCGCCGGTGTTGAGGAAGCTCACGCCGGGCGGCAGCCGTTTGACGCTGGGCAGCGCCTGCACCGCCTCCATCACTTCGCCGAGGGGACGGCCGTTGAGCTCGGCGGTCAGGGTGACGTTGCGCTGGCGCTGGTAGCGCGAGATCTGCGAGGGGCCGCTGCCCATCTGGATGTCGGCCACCGCCGCCAGCGGCACCGGGCCGTAGCGTCCGGGCACGCGCAGCTGGCCGATCAGCGCCGGGTTGGACAGTGTCGCTTCGGAGAAGCCCACGCGGATGGGCACCTGGCGGTCGGGCAGGTTGAGCTTGGCCAGCCGCTGCTCGTAGTCGCCGGCGGTGGCGATGCGGGCGGCTTCTGCGATGGCGGCCGTCGAGACGCCCATGTCGGCCGCGCGCGCGGCGTTGGGCACGATCTGGATCTCGGGACGAAGCAGCGACGCCGACGAGGTCACGCTGCCCAGGCCGGGCAGGCCGCGCAGGTCGCGTTCCAGCGCCAGCGACGCCTCCTGCAGGCGCTGCGGATCGTCGCCGGACAGCACCAGTTGCAGCAGGTTGCCCGGCTCGGAGCTGACGTAGCTGACGCGCACGCCGGGCATGTCGGCCAGACGGGCGCGCGCATCGCGCTCGAGTTCGCGCTGGTCGCGATCGCGATCGTCGGCCACGCCCCAGTCCAGCACCAGCGTGGCCTTGCGCGGATCGGGCACGCCCACCGTGGACGGATCGCCCAGATCGAGCACGCTGCCGACGGCCGTATACACCTGCTTGAGTTCGGGCATGTCCTTGAGCAGCGCACGGGCCTTCTCGGACACCGCCACGGCCTCTTCCAGCCGGGTGCCTGGCGGCAGCTCCAGGCTCAGGTTGCTGCGGCCCAGGTCGGACTGGGGAATGAAGGTGGCCGGGATCAGCGGGATCAGCGCCAGCGAAGCGACGAACAGACCGGTGGCGATCCACAGCGTGCGCGCGCGATGGCGCAGCGCCGCGTCCACCCAGCGCAGATACCAGGTCATGAGGCGGGAGTCGCCCTTCTCCTCGCCGTGCGGCTTGAGCAGGTAGGCGGCCATCATCGGCGTCAGCAGGCGCGCGACCAGCAGGGAGAACAGCACCGCGGTGGCCGCCGTCCAACCGAACTCGCGGAAGAACTTGCCGGCGATGCCCGGCATGAACGCGACCGGCACGAAGACCGCCGCCAGCGTCAGCGACGTGGCGATCACGGCGTTGCCGATCTCGCCGGCCGCCTCGCGCGCCGCCTCCAGCGGCGGCTTGCCCATCCTCAGGTGGCGGACGATGTTCTCGATCTCCACGATCGCATCGTCGACCAGCGCGCCCACCACCACCGACAGCGCCAGCAGGGTGATCATGTTGAGCGTGAAGCCGAACCAGTACATCACCGCGAAGGTCGGGATGATGGACAGGGGCAACGCCAGCGCCGACACCCAGGTGGCGCGCCAGTCGCGCAGGAACGCCCACACGACGAGCAGCGCGAGCAACGCGCCCTCGTAGAGCATCGTCATCGACGAGTCGTAGGAGCGGTGGGTCTCGTCGATGGCCGTGGTCACCAGGCGGAAGTCCACGCCCGGATGCGATTTCTTGAGTTCGTCCAGCGCCTCGTGCACGCCCTCTTCGACCTTGACCTCGCTGGAACCGCGCGTGCGCGACATCGAGAACGCCACCACGTGCTCGCCGTCCAGCAGGGCGGCCTCGGTAGGATCGGCCGCGGCGTCGGTGACGGTGGCCAGCGCGGAGAGCCTGACCGAGCGGCCGTCCGGCAGGCTGATCGAGTAGTCGCGCAGGGCCTGCGCGTTCGCCACCGTGCCCAGCGTGCGGATCGTCTGCAGGGCGCCATCCAGCTCGGCCTTGCCGCCTGCGCGCTCCACTTGGATCTGCGCCAGCTGCTGGGAAACGTCGCCGGCGGTGACGCCGAAGGCCAGCAGCGCATTGGGATCGAGATCGACGCGTACCTGCCGCTGCACGCCACCGATGCGGGTGACGCGCGCCACGCCCGGCACGCCGTACATCGCGCGGGAGATTTCGCGATCGACCAGCCAGCTGGCTTCGTCGTCGGTCAGCTTCGGGGCGACCAGCGCGTAGGTCATCAGCGAACCGCCGATATCGACCTTGGAGATCACCGGTTCCTGGATGTCCTGCGGAAGATCGGTGCGTACGCGCGTGACCGCGTCGCGGGTATCGTCCAGCGCCGTCGCGAGATCGGCCTCGAGTTCGAACTCGATGCTGGTGGTGCTGACGCCTTCGCTGACCGTGGACATCACGCGCTTGACGTTGTTGACCGTGGCCACCGAGTCCTCGATCTTGCGCGTGACCTCGGTTTCCAGCTGGCTGGGCGAAGCGCCCGGCTGGGTCACGGTGACCGTGGTCATCGGGAACGCGATATCGGGGAAGCGCGCCACGGGCAACTGGTAGAAGCCCCAGAGACCCGCCACGCACAGGACGAAGAACACCATCAGCGCCGGCAGCGGCCGGCGGATGGCCCAGGCTGAGATGTTCATCGTGCCGCGGCCTCTTTGCCGGCCACCACGCGGACGCGATCGCCGTCGCCCAGGAAACCGGCGCCTTCGGAGACGACCTGTTCGCCGGCCTTGAGGCCGTCGATGATCTCCACGCGGCCCTCGCTCGTCTGGCCGGTGCGCACGCGGCGCCGCTGCACGCTCTGCTTGTCCTGGGTGACGAACACGTAACTGTGGCCATCGCGCTGGACTACCGCGGCGGTGGGCACCATCAGCGCCTGGCCGTCGCCGGTCAGGATGCGGCCCTCCACGAACGTGCCGGGCTTGAGCGGACCCGGCGCGGGCAGGTCGGCGTAGACCGTGCCGGTGCGTGTCTGCGCATCGATGCCGGGGGTGACGGCGCGGACGCGGCCGGTGATCTCCTGGCCGGTGTAGGACAGGACGATGCCGTTGCCGACGGCGATCTGGGCGAGCTGGTTCTCCGGCAGTTCGGCACGCCATTCCAGTCGGCCGTCGCGGATCAGCCGCAGCAGTTCGGTGCCCGCGGCCACCACCTGGCCCGGCTGGACCAGGCGCTTGGAAATGACGCCATCGGCGGGCGCCCGCAGGCGCGCGAAGTCGCGTTGCAGCCGGGCGGCATCGCGCGATGCGCGCGCCGTCGTCAGTTGCGCCTCCGCCTGCGTGGTGGTGGCGCGCAGCTGGTCCAGATCCGCCGCGCTGATCAGCTGTTCCGCCGCCAGTTTCGTGCCGCGCGACTGCTGTGCCTGCGCGAGTGCGAGCGACGCGCCGGCTTCCTGCGTGGCGGCTTCCGCTTGCGCGAGCGAACTGTCCAGCGTGCGGTGGTCGAGTTCGAGCAGGATCTGTCCCTTCTTCACCTGCTGCCCGACGTCGACATTCAGCGCGGTCACCCGCTGGCCACTGAGTTCTACGCCCAGTTGCATTTCCTCATAGGCCGACACGGGACCCGATACGACGACGCTGCGCGCCAGCGGATAGGATTGGACGGGCGCCAGGGCGACCGTGAGGGCCGATGAGGCTTCCGTCGATGGTTCTTCTTTTCCGCCGCACGCGGCAAGGACGGGGAGGGCGATGAGCAGGAGCGACCAACGCAAGGCGGATGCGTGCATGGGAGAGCCGTAGGGAGAATGGAATTACTGGCTACTGCGGGACACGCAAGCGCCCACGCATGGCTGACGGAGGAACAGCGGTGTTCGACTGCACATCCTGATTCTGGGCAGGATGGAATTAAGTTCTCTTTAAGATCTGTTGCTCGACGCCATCCAGGATGAGGTCGATACCGTTGGTGAAGCGTTCGTCGAACCGAGGTTCGGCGAACAGGTCGCGCGCTTCCCAGCAATGCGGGAAGCGCGCCCTGGCGAGTTCGAAGAAAGCCTGCTGCACTCCCTCCATCACGCCGGGCTCGTCGGGCAGGGATTGTTCCTCGATGACGAAGCCCATCACGTAGTAGATGGAGTCCAGCGCCGTCGTCGCCGCGAAGTCGACACTGGCGCCCGCATCGATCAGGGCACCGATGGTGGCGTTGCCCACCCGCAGGACGTTCTCCGTCGCCAGGAACGTGCCGGCGTAGACGCGCGCGCCATCGCGGTGCGCCTTGAACGCGGTCCGGAACTCGTTGGCGATCTGGTGCATGGTGATACGCCAGTGCTGGCCTTCCGGAATGTCGCGGGCGACCTCCGCGACCATGGCGTCGGCCATCGCATCGATCAGCGCCTGCTTGTTCTTGAAGTGCCAGTAAAGCGAGGGCGCACGGATGCCCAGGCTGCAGGCCACCTTGCGCAGGCTCACGCCCTCGATGCCCGCCTCGTCCAGAAGCTGGAAGGCGGCAGCGATGATGTGCTCTTGGTTGAGGGGGCTGCGCATGCTCAATCTAACATTGTTAGGCTGCGCACTCTAACGATGTTAGGTTGGGTTGGCAACCCACCTGTGCTGCGCGGGAACGGGAGGCCTGTCCGGATTCCGGAAGAGGGCGTGCGACCTGGAGCGAACACCGCCGGGTCGAAGCCCGTTCACGGCGGGCATCGGCTGCGCAGCGATCATCCAGAGGCGGCGGTCGCCCGCTGAGCGTAGTGGCGTGGCGCCACGCCCATCAGCCGCTTGAAAGCCGTGCTGAACGCACTTTCCGATTCGTAGCCGAGCGACAACGCAATGGTCGATACCGATTGCGGGGTGTGCTCGAGCCTGTCGGCCGCCAGCAACATGCGCCAACGCGTCACGTACTCCATGGGCGACAGGCCGATGGTGTCCTTGAACCTCTGCGCGAAAGCCGAGCGGGACATGCATGCGACGCGCGCGAGCCCTTCAAGGGTCCATCGCTGCGCCGGGTCGGTGTGGATCGCAGCGATGACCGGGCCGAGTTGCTTGTCCGCGACCCCGAACAGCCAGCCCGCTCCGTGCGGATGAGCGTGTTCCACATGCAGGCGGAGCGCCTGGATGAGCATCATGTGCGCCAGGTGCTGGGCGACCAGTGCGCTTCCCGGCCTGGCCGCCTGCTGCTCCTCCATCATGTGCTGGACCGACCAGCGCAGTGTGGCCCTGCCCGACGGACTCTGGATATGGACGACGGGCGGCAGCATCTCCATCAGCATGTCGGCGTAGCTTCCGCTGACGCCGAACCGGCTGCCCACGAGGCGGCAGTCACCGCCTCCATTGATGACAACGGTACTGGCGGGAGTCGGCGGAGGAAAATAGAGCTGGGAGGCTTCCGGCGCCAGCGTCCTGTCGCTGGCGAGCTTGAAAGCGCGCCCGCTCGGCAGCACGAAGCAGTCCCCGGTCGTGACCAGGGTGGCCGGCGCGATGCCTTCGACCACGAGCCAGCATTGGCCGGATACAACGGCGTAGCACTTGATGAGCCTGTTCTGTTCGGGAAACCGGATCGACCACGGCGCACCCGCGTCCAGGCCGGATGACACGTAGCTGCGAGGCTTCAGCAGCGAGAGGACATCGGATAAGGGATCCATGCCGCCATTCTGTACCAGCATCGGCGATGCGGGCCGGCGTTGCGGGACGTCGCAGCGCATCGATGTGCCTTTGGACGATCACGAAGGAACCGCGGATTCCTGCGCATGGCCCCGGCGATGCATGGCCGCTAGCCTTGCGATGGAGGCGGACAACCGCGACGGCCCGCCATTTGCCCAGAAGGCGACCCATCCCATGAAAGAAGACGCCAGCGCCGCGCCAGTGGCGCAGGAATTCCCGGACACGCGCACGGACCGGCGCCGCTTTCTCGGCAGCCTGGCCTTGGGTGCGGGCGGCGGCGTGCTCGCGGGCCTGGGGGTGTCCCTGTCCGGGCATGCCGCTGCGCCGGCACGCAGCAGCATCCTGTTGACGGCGCCCACCAGCGCCATCGGGCAGCAGGTACTGGGCCATCTCCTCGACCGGCAGGCCAGCGTCCGGGTGATCGCACGCGATCCCGCGCGTATCGCGCCGGACGTTCGACAGCGTGTCGATGTCGTCGAGGGCTCGCACGGCGACGCCGATGTCGTTGACAAGGCGCTCGATGGCATCGATACCGTCTTCTGGCTCTGCCCGCCCGATCCGGCCGCTCCGAGCGTGAGGGCGGCCTATGTGGACTTCTCCCGTCCCGCCTGCCAGGCGATCGCCAAGCGGGGTATCCGCAGGGTCGTCGGCGTTTCAGCGCTCGGGCGCGGTACGCCGATGGCGGCCCATGCGGGGCATGTCACCGCGTCGCTCGAGATGGACGATCTCATCGCCGCCACCGGCGCGGACTTTCGGGCGCTGACGATGCCGTCCTTCATGGAGAACATCGCCCGCCAGGCCGCTGCGATCCGGGACAGCGGCGCGTTCTTCCTTCCGATGGACGGCGATCGCACGCTGCCCGCGATCGCGAGCGGCGACATCGCCACGGTCGCCGCCGGGCTGCTGCTCGATCACACGTGGGACGGACAGGCGGAAGTGCCGCTGCTGGGTCCGCAGGACCTGTCCTTCAACGACATGGCGGGCATCATGTCCGAGGTGCTCGGCAAACCCGTCCAGTACCGGAGGATCACCTTTGACGCCTACCGGGCGGGCTTCATCCAGCGGGGAATGTCATCCGCCATGGCGCAGGGAATGACCGACATGGCCCGGGCGAAGAACGAGGGGCTCGACAACGCCGTCACGCGCACCTCGGCGAACAGCACGCCGACGTCGTTCCAGCGGTGGTGCGAAGCGGTGCTGCGACCTCTTGTCGCACGCTGAGATCCTGAAGACCTTTCAAGCGGTCCAGGCGTCGGTGGCAGATCGAAAGCCGGAATCCCTACGTCTCCAGCCAGTTTCGAGTGGACCGACCTTGGCGTCGCCGTCATCTCTTCCTGTCCAACATCCGCAGCCTGTCTTTCTTCAGGCGCATGGCGACGCCTGCGTTGCGGCCCGCCAGCGTGGCGATGCGCAGTTCTCCGATGGTGCCGATCACCAGCGAGGCCTCGCGGTCGTCCAGGCCGTAGTCCTGGCTCAGCCATTGCACCATGCCTGCCGTTGCCAATCGGACGGCCTCGTCCAAGGAGCCGGCCTGGCCGAGCGTCGAGATCGCCTCCTCCGATTCGATGCGTGGCGTGGCCATCAATCGGGAGGGAAGAATCTCGACGCTGAACTCCACGTCCAGGGACGTCTCCAGTGCCCATTGGGTGGTCTCGCCGTCGCCCTGCAGCGCATGCCCATCGCCGAGGAACAGGAGGGCGCCCGGCTGGAATACGGGCAAATAGACCGTCGCGCCTTCCACGATGCCGTTGTAATCCATGTTGCCGCCGAAGCGACCACTGTCGCCTGCGGAGAACGCGGCGAAGCCGAAATCGGGCGCCACGCCGACGCCGCCGAGCATCGGACGCACGGGAACCACGAAGTTTTTCAATGCCGCCGGCGCATCGTCGAGGGTGGCGGTTCCAGCCTCGCGATCCACATGCCAGCGCACGCGGTTGCCGAGGCTCCCCATACGCGCGGCCATGCCTTGGCTCATGGCGCGCGGCGTGAATCCATCCAAGCTGTCGGCGAAGTCGCGATTGAGACGGAGTCGGGTGAGCTTCACGGCCAGCACATCGCCGGGTTGGGCATCCCAGACATAGAAGGGGCCCGTCTGCGGATTGCCGTAGAGCGCCCGCGTGTTGCCGTCCCGATCCACCCCACCGGAGTCGATCGTGGAGGTGGAGATGATCTGCCCCGGCCGGATGACCATTGCCGGTCGGGCATCGGCGGTGAACGCGTTATGGAACGATTGGGGATCGAGCGTACGCGTGCTGTCGGTCGGCGGAGGCGCCATCAGACGACCGTGCGCGTCGTGCCATACCCGCCGCTGTCGATCGTTCGTGTCGGGATACTCGATGCGGCCTTCCAGCACGCCGTCGTGTATGCGGCCCTCGAACCGATAGCGATCCTTGGCGGGATCGACCGAGGAGAAGATCAAGCGCCCTTCGTCCTGGTGGCCACTCACGGCATTTCCGCCGAAACTGCCTGTGAGCGATGTCTTGTCCCGTGACAGGGTCAGCGTTCGATACTCGGGGTTCCCCCAGCGATCGATGGTAAGCAGCCATACGTCCTGTTTGGCCTGACTCGCAAAGGCGGCAAAGAAGAGGAGGGGAAGCAAGCACCTGGCGAGCGCGCGCATGGAGACTCCACTGGCCAAAATCGAACAGATGCGCAGCGAGCCCGTTTGGTTGCAAGGATGCTCGATCCCGGGACGTCGATGCGATCATTCCAGGAAACCGTCGACGATCCAGGCATGGCCCATCGAAGCGCGAGCCCCGAAGCGCCGAGAAGATGAGGCGAGACGTCAGAAGGCGGAGTCCTCAGCGTGCCAGGCCTGTTGCGGTCGAACGGCAGAACCTTCAGTGTGATCGGGGTGGCCCTGGTGTGACCGGCGCATTCGCCAGCATCCGCCGGATGACGGCACGAAGCGCATATCGCAAAGGAGGTTCGATGATTCCAACGGATTCACCGGTGTTCCATGCGGCACCACCAGCAGGATTCCAGGTGCGCACGGATCCACGACCCGACGACATCGGTACAGTCGTGGCTCGGCATGTGGACCTCTATGCGCGCGAGTGCGGCTTCGACGCGTCGTTCGAACAGTACGTGGCCGATCCGTTGGCGCGGTTCCTGCGTCTTGCCGGCGATAGGGACCGACTCTGGATCGCCGAACGCGCGGGCGCTTTTTCCGGCTGCATCGCCATCGTGGACGCGGATGAGAGCGTGGCGCAGTTGCGCTGGTTCCTGGTGGAGCCGGCATTCCGTGGGTCTGGCCTCGGCCGCTGGCTGCTCGCCGAAGCGCTGACGTTCGCGCGCCTCGCCGGCTACGGATCCGTCGTGCTATGGACCGTCAGCATCCTGCCGGCCGCCGCGCACCTGTATCGCTCCGCCGGTTTTCGCAAGGTCGAGGAAAAGCCGGGGCAGTGGGGGACGCAGGTGATCGAGGAGAAGTACACGCTCGACTTGCTGCCGCACCGACAGGGGTGGCATTCCGTCTGACGGCTTGGAGCGGCCATCCGCGGCCTCTGGATCGGAGCGACTGGCAACGCCTGCGGGACGCATCCTCGGGTCGCGACTGCGACACAAGCACTGTGCTGCACCACGACGTGCGTTGCGTACCCGGAGCTGGCATCGCAATCACCCTGGAATTCTTCGCAGGTACGGCGCGGTGGCGCTTCCATCCGCCATTGCCACCGCGGTTGGGACGCCCTCGGAAACGATGCGCCCACCAAGATCGCCTGCCCCCGGACCTACATCGATGACCCAGTCGCTGTCGGCGACCACCTGCATGTCGTGCTCGACCAGGATGACGGTGTTTCCCGCATCGACCAACCGCTGCAACTGCACCATGAGCTTGTCGACGTCCGCCGGATGCAGGCCGGTGGTGGGTTCGTCCAGCACGTACAGCGTGTCGCCGCGCTGGCTGCGCTGCAGCTCCGTGGCGAGCTTGATCCGCTGTGCTTCTCCCCCGGAGAGCTGGGTGGCGGGCTGGCCCAGCGTCAGGTAACCGAGCCCGATCTCGGACAGCAGTCGCAGCGGTCGCCGCACGGCGTCCTCGCCCGCGAACACGTCGATCGCCGCCTCCACGGTGAGCGCCAGTACCTGCGCGATATCGTGGTCGCGCCACGTGATCTCCAGCGTCTTTGCGTTGAAGCGTTTGCCGTGGCAGGTCGGACAGGGCGCGTAGACGCTGGGCATGAACAACAGTTCCACGTGCACCGACCCCTCGCCCTCGCAGGTCGCGCAGCGCCCCGCCTCCAGGTTGAAGGAGAATCGCCCCGCATTGAACCGGTGACGCCTGGCCGCGGGCGTCGCGGCGAACAGCTTGCGGACGTGGTCGAACAGGCCGGTATACGTGGCGAGGTTCGAGCGCGGCGTACGCCCGATGGGCTTCTGGTCGACATTGACCAGCCGGCGGAGGTGCTCCGCACCCGAGACGATGCGACCCCGCGTCGGCGCAAGTGCCTGGGTAAGCGACGGTTCGCCTTCGTTGTCGTCCGGGACGGCGGTGTGTCCGAGGTATTCGCCGACCAGGTCCACCAGTGCCTGACTGACCAGGCTCGACTTGCCTGACCCGGATACCCCGGTGACCGAGGTGAACGCACGGAGCGGAAAGCGGACATCGAGGCCGTGCAGGTTGTTGCGATGGATGCCCTGGAGAACGAGCCAGTCGCCGGGCTGCCGGGGCGCGCGGCGCACACGCTTGCCTCGCGGGAACAGATAGTCGCGGGTGTGGGAGTGCGCGACGTCCTTTAATCCGACAGGCGGACCGCTGTACAGGATCTCTCCGCCCTGGCTGCCTGCCCCGGGGCCCACGTCCACCAGCCAGTCGGCCCGGCGGAGCATGTCCAGATCGTGCTCCACGACGAACAGCGTGTTGCCGCCCGCTTTCAGGTCGTCGAGCGCCTCGTGCAGGGCCGCGGCATCCGCCGGGTGCATGCCGGCGGAAGGCTCATCGAGGACGTACACCACGCCGAACAGCTGGGAGCGGATCTGCGTCGCCAAGCGCAGGCGTTGCAGTTCGCCGGACGACAGCGTGGGCGTGATCCGGTCGAGCGACAGATAGCCCAGCCCCAGGGACTGCAACCCGGCGATGCGATCGATCAGGTCCTGGGCGATCCGCTGCGCCGCAATCTGCTTCTCTTCCGACAGATCCGGAGTGCGGCGTACATCCGGACTTCCGGCATGGGCCGAGCCGCCCTTCGCCACGCGTGCGTCGGCCAGGCGCCTGCCGGCCTGCTTGCTGCGCGGTCTCGTTACCGAGGGTGCTGTGAACTGGCCCTCGGCGGCGGGCGCGAGCGCCTCCGCGATGGCGTCCAGCGGGAGCCGGGACAACTCGCCGATGTCGCGACCGGCGAACGTCACGGACAGCGCCTCGCGCTTGAGTCGCTTTCCTTCGCAGACCGGGCAGGCGGCGCCGCGCATGAAGCGTGCGACGCGCTTCTTCATCTGCGCGCTTTGCGTGGTGGCGAACGTGCGCAGTACGTACTTCCGGGCGCCGATATAGGTGCCCATGTAGCTGGGTTCCGTCTTGCGCCGCAGCGCGGTTCGCGTTTCCGCAGGCGTGAACCCGGCGTAGACGGGAACGGTGGGCTGTTCGTCGGTATAGAGAATCCAGTTCCGGTCCTTCCTGGGCAGGTTCTTCCACGGCGTGTCCACGTCGTATCCCAGCGTCACCAGGATGTCGCGCAGGTTCTGGCCATGCCAAGCGGGCGGCCACGATGCGATGGCGCGCTCGCGGATGGTGAGCGTCGGATCCGGCACCATCAGCGATTCGGGCACGTCGTACACATGGCCCAGCCCATGGCAGTGCGGGCACGCACCCTGCGGCGTGTTGGGGGAGAAGTCTTCGGCATACAGCATCGGCTGCCGCGGCGGGTAAGTGCCGGCACGCGAGTACAGCATGCGCAGGGAGCTCGAAATCGTCGTCAGGCTGCCGACCGTGGAACGCACGTTCGGGGTGCCGCGTTGCTGTTGCAGGGCGACGGCCGGCGGCAATCCTTCGATCGCGTCAACATCGGGCACGCCGACCTGGTCGATCAGGCGGCGCGCGTACGGCGACACGGATTCCAGGTAGCGGCGCTGGGCTTCGGCGTACAGCGTGCCGAACGCCAGCGACGACTTGCCCGACCCCGAAATGCCCGAGAACACCACCAGGGCATCGCGAGGGATGTCGAGATCGACGTTCTTGAGGTTGTGCTCGCGTGCCCCGCGGACACGGATCATGCCATCCGTCGCCTGGGTCCGCGCGCGCTTGGCGGATTTCCGCGCTTTCGTCATATCGGCCTCTGCATGGCACAACAGGATGCGGGTGCCAGCGCGTCTGGCTGCGAATGCGCGAGAAGGCCAGCGATCATGCGCCGACGTGGATCGAGATCCAGAAACAATGCAGGTCTCACCCGGAGCCTCCCGGCATCCGCTGGCAACGGACGCAGAAGAACGCACGGCGTTTCCGGGTTCCGAGTTCCTTCAGTGCAAGCGGCTTTCCGCAGGCAGGGCAGGTCTTCTTGCCGTGCACGAGCCAATGGCGCTTCAGTACGCCCGCCTTCTTCCACGCCAGGAAATCGAAGCTGTATTCACGGGCCTGCGCGATCAGGTGGCCCAGCTGCCGCGAGGGGATCCGCCCGACCGGCGCCGCGGGATGGAGCCGGATACGGAACAGCACCTCGTTCTTGATGATGTTGCCGACGCCGGCAAAGATGTCCTGGTCCAGGAGGGCATCGCAGACCAGGACGTCGGGCCGCGCACGCAGTTTGGCACGTGCCCGCCTTGCATCCCATTCGGGCGACAGGACGTCGGTACGCCAGTCGTAGACCTCGTCCAGGGGCTCTTCGATGTACTTGAGCGATGACGCATAGAGGTTCAGCACGCCGTTGTCGAAGCGCAGGGATGCTCGCGGTGCGGCATCCTTCCCGGCATCGATCAGGTAGGATCCGAACAGCAGCATGTGCACCCGCAGGCTGAAGCCGCGGAACTCGAGCAGGAAGTGCTTGCCCCAGCTCCGCACCGACACCACGCGCCTGCCTTGCATGCGCGAGAGATCGAGGCTGCTGTTGCCGGTCGCCGCACGCACCGTCTTGCCCCGGAACTTGCGGGCGGCGTCCCGCAGGATGAGCAGGGAAGGGCCTTCAGGCACGACGTTGCGCCTGGCCTGCGGACGTCAGCTTTTCCTGCAGGCACGCTGCATTGGGTACGGCGAACCCCCGCGCCGTGTTGTCGAAGATGATCCACGGCGCCTCCAGACTGTCCGCCTGCGCGGCGGACGCCGCCAGCGACGCCAGCGCGGTATCGCTGTACGCGCTGTAGTACATGCGGGGCGCGCCATGCCAGCGCCAGTACGACCAACCCGGATGGCCGCCCGGCATGGCCGCCGCCGGCAGGACCGCCGGGTCCGCCGCGACGCGGCTGATCGCGTGGCGCCGCATCAGTGCATCGGCGCGCTCGCTGAACCAGCTGGCGTGGCGGGGTTCGCATGCGCACGGCGCTTGGGTGCGCCGCCGCAACAGGCGGAAGAACGAGGACGCCGTGCGGGCATCGAACGCGTGCGAGGGCGGCAGCTGCAGCAGGTAACCGCCCAGGTGCCGTCCCAGGCCCTCGGTCTGCGCGAGAAACGCGTCCAGCGCGGGACCGGCAGCGCGCAGGGCCCGTTCGTGCGAAATCGTCCGCGGCATCTTTACCGAGAAACGGAACCCGGCCGGCACGGTGGCGGCCCATCGTGCATACGTCTCCATGCGATGCGGCCGATAGAAGGACGTGTTGATCTCCACGATCGAAAACCGCGTGGCGTAGCGGGCCAGCACGCTCCCGCCGTCGCCGAACAGATCCAGATACGCGCGGGGCGTCGCCCACCCGGCGCAGCCGACGCGTACGCCAGCCGCTTTCCGTTGTTCGCGAGGTGGTCCCGGCACGCTGATCGTGCCGCCGCGTCGCGTCGCGCCGATGCTTTGCCGCGGCGCCTTGCCGCTGGAGCCCTCCAGCTTCGGCGTGGACAGCGCCATCTCGGTCGTACTGCCCCTCGCCTCGAAACCGACGGCCTCGATGCTGGTGTCGACGCCACGCCCGCCGGTAGCCTCGATGATCGTGCCCGCAGGATCGTCGTCCTCCATCGCCGGAACCTCGAAGAGATTGCCTGACAAGGTCTCCCATGACGGGTCAACAGGCTGTGAGGCCGGATGCGATGCGCCATCGTCGGCGCCGCCTCACCGGGCTTCGTAATCCCCGCCCGTCCGTGTGAACGGGTCCGAGCCGATCCATGCAAACTGCCGGCCTGGCTGTCGCCGTCCGACGCCGTCGCCTCGCTGCGAGCCCGTGGTTCTTCGGCAGAAGATCCCGGTGAAACGCCACCCGTGCCGTGTTGCATGCCGGCGACGCGAATCCCGTGGCGGATGTCCTGCATGCCGCAAGCATCGGCGATGTCTTCGGTGCGATGCTTCAGCCAGCGGTTGTCGACCGTGCCTTGCAGGCTCGCGACACCGTGCTTGGCCTCGCGCTGTTCTCGCTGGCGTCCAGCACCGCGTCCTCAACGGCGGTAGCCCCTTGGACCACCGCCGCGGGAAGACGGTGACCGGCATGCCGGTCACCGTGCACCGATCACCTGACAATCTTCCCGTTGATGATCGGGTAGTAGACGGAAGGTGTCTCCTCGTTGAGGTCGATCTCGACCAGGCTGGTGTCGGCATGGTCCACGGTCAGCTCCCAACGGCGTCGCTCGCCGGCCACGTAGGCCTCGATGTCCGGAAACAGCTTCTTGATCAGCTCGCCGCGCGAGGTCGGGAAAGGCTTCGGCTCGGCCGGCGAGACGCTGACGATGACGAAATCGTAGTTGCCGCCGAACTGGTGGCTGCTCAGCACGTACAGCGTGCTGCTGATCGTGGTGCCGTGCTTGATCTGTGCGTCCATGATAGGCCGGTGCCATTTCTTGTAGAGCGCCAGCCATTCGTCGTGCTTGCCGGGCGGCACCTTGTAGTAGCTGATGCCGACGCGTGGGCGGTCCGGGAGTGCGCGGCCGGCGAGCGCCTGCGCGGTGGCGCTCTGGATGCCGGCGACGGCCAGCGCCAGGATGGCGAGGGTGGTGAGCAGTCGGTTCTTCATGTTCGATTTCCTTCAGGTGGGTGGTGGTGTCAGAACTTCGCGGTCAGGCCGACGAAGTACTGGCGGCCGAAGATGTCGTAGGTACTGGCATGGGTGGCGCCCGGCGTGCCGCCGACCTGCGGCGGTTCCTTGTCCAGCAGGTTGTTGATGCCGGCGCGCAGGGTGACGGTGTCGTTGAGCGACCAGTCGCCGAACGCATCGAAGTAGTGGTACGCATCCACGCCGGGCGTGGTCGAGGCCGGGTTGGTGACCTTGGAGCTGTGCTGCTGGGCGCCGATGTAGCGCCAGCGAAGACCCGCGCCGAACGCGCCCTGGCCGTAACGCAGTTGGCTGACCGCCTTCCATTCCGGCACGTAGCCGACCGTGCCGACGTAGTCGTAGACGATGCCGCCCTTGAGCGTCTGCACCTCGTAACGGTCGACCCAGCTCAGGACCGAACTGGCGCGCAGGCTGGCGCCGTTGTCCCATTGCCGGTTCCAGTCCAGCTGCACATCCACGCCCTGCGTGCGCAGGCTGCCCATGTTGTAGGTGGGCTTGAAGATGTTGTCGATGCGGCCTGTCGTCGCGTTACGCTGGATCTGCTGGCAGTAGAAGTTGTCGAGGGCGTAACCCGGGTTGGCGCCGTCCTGGTTGAAGCACGAAGCCAGCACCTGGGATGAGGTCAACGTGCCGATGACGTCGGTGACCTTGATGTCGAACCAGTCCGCCGCGACCGAGAAACCCGCTCCCTCCGGTGCCCATACCACGCCGACGGTGTAGGTGTCCGCGGTCTCCGGCTTCAGGCCGGTATTGCCCGCGATGGTCGCCAGCGATTCGCGCTGGGTGTCGATGTAGCCGGGGAGCAGGGCGGCCGGTACGCCCTGCGCCAGGCACAGCGCTTCCACGGCAGCGGCATTGGCGCCGGTGCGCAGCGGGCTGCCCGCCTGGCACTGGTCGCCCTGTCCATTGGCGACCAGACCGTAGCTGTTCGATTCGGTCTGGGCGGCGACATACAGCTCGCCCACGCTGGGCGCACGCACGGCGCGCTGGTAGCTGCCGCGCAGCCGCACGTCTTCGACCAGCGCCCAGGTGAAGTCGGCCTTGTAGGTATCGGTGCCGCCGGAGAGGTCGTAGTCGGAGTAGCGATAGGCCAGCCCCACGTCCAGCGCATGGGCGAACGGCGCGTCGTACAGCACGGGCACCAGGGCTTCAACGTACGCTTCCTTGACGCTCGTGCTGCCGCCGCTGGCGCCCTTGGCGGGAAGGCCTATCACGCCACCCTGCTGCAGCAGGCGGTCGGGCTGGAATTCGTAGCGGTTGCGACGCCATCCCAGTCCCGTGGCGAAGCGCACTTCGCCTGCCGGCAGATCGAACAGGCCGCCCTGCAGGTTGGCTTCCAGCACGTCCTGCTCGAACACCGTCCGGCTGTGGGTCGTGGCCACCAGGTAATCGCGGCACGCGTCGGACAGGGTGGTGAGACCGAACGGGTTGTAGCCGCCGGCGCACAGGCTGGCGCCACCGTCGGCGGCGTTGATCAGCGTATTTAACGCCTGGGTGACGACCGCCCCGTGGCTGGTTTCGGATACGTCCGTGCGGCCCTTGCTCGCATAGACGTCCCACGTGCCGTTGAGCGCGTCCACACGGCCCTTGGCACCGGCCACGAACTGCCACGTATCGAAGTCGCGCTCGAAGGTGCGTGGACCGGCCTCGCCGAAGCGCTTGTGCAGGGTGAAATTCGCAGTCCGGTTGGCGCGTGATGCGAGGATGCGGCGCAGGTCGTCCGGGATGAAGGGATTGCTGACCGGTACGCTGATGCCGGCGTTGCCGGCTTCCGCCGCCACGTAGCTCTGCAGGTTGGACCAGCTGAACTGGCCGTAGGCCTGCACGTCGTCGGTCAGCTGGAACGTGGCGCGCCCGAACGCGGTATACCGTTCGAGCGGCACCTGGATCAACGAATCCTGGTTGAGGTTGTTGAGCTGGGTGCCGGTGTTGAACAGCAGCGTGTCCGAGCCGCGCCAGTTGAAGGGGCCCTTGTTGGCGAGGAACAACGTCCCGTCGTCGTTGAATCCCAGATAGGTCGTCGTGGTGACCGGCACGCGCCCGGGCGCCGCACCGTACTGCGCGAAGACCTGGTCCACGACCGCCTGGTTCGGAAGATTCGCACCGAACTCGTAGGTGCCGGTCTGGATGCGGAAATCGGTGCCGCCGGGACTCTTGCGGAAGAATTCACGCGCCATGTAGTCCACGCCGTCGCGGTCCGTCCACGAGAACGAGAGCACGGCGTTGCCGCGCCCGTCGGCGAAGTTGCCGCCGAACGTCAGCGACAGGTCGCGGGTGGTTCCGTCGCCCTCGGCGTACTGCGACACCTGCGAATCGAGCCGGACGCCTTCGAAGTCGTCTTTCAGGCGGATGTTCACCACACCGGCGATGGCGTCAGAGCCGTACACCGCCGATGCGCCGCCGGAAATGATCTCCACGCCCTCGATCAGGGCGCTGGGAATACCGTTGATGTCCACCACGTTGTCGGTCGTGGACGGTTGCAGGCGACGGCCGTCCAGCAGCACGAGATTGCGCTGCGCGCCGAGCCCGCGCAGATTGAGGGTGGCCTGGCCCGTGCCGCCCCAGCCCGCGTTGGTCTTGTTGGCGCCCAATCCCAGTTGCGGCAGCTGGTTCAGCGATTCCTCGAGCGTGCTGGTGCCGGTCGCCTGGATGTCTTCGGCCGACACGGTGGTAAGCGGACTGCTGCTTTCATAATCGAGCGCCGCGATGCGCGAGCCCGTGACGCTGACCGCGTCGAGCTGGGTGGCCCTGGTGCCGGCATCGGGGGCCTGTGGCGCGGTTGCATCGCTGGATTGGGCATGCGCGAAGGTCGAGGCGCCCAATGCCTGCGCGATGAGCAATCCCAGGAGCGTTCGCTTGTGGGAGGTGCCGGACGAAAAAAAGGCGAAGCGGTAGCATGCCGGCCGCGGTGCGCGGGCCAGTGACAAAGATGACATCGATGATGGTCCTGGGTGGTGGCGACGTGGAGGTGCACGGAACCCCGTGCCGCTACGCAATCGCTCGCACGGACCTCCCTCCCCGGGGCATGGCCTCGCGCGCATCACGTCCCTGTGTGACCACTCCCGCCGTTGCGCAGCGAAGGAACGTTATGCGCGCGCCACCCGGATCGACCAATAACCTGCGCTCATGTGCACATGGCGTCGCAGGGGTGACGGAAAGTCATAAGGCATGGTGGCCGTCGCAACACGTCGTTCGGGACGAACGTTTGAACTTGCTGTCCGCTGCTCCACGGTCGGGCAATCGACATGCGTTCGTGGCCGAAAGCGGACACCCGCGCAGGACGAGGCTGCTGGTCAGCCGTATGACGCCGGCGTGCGGCCATCCTCGAGCGCGGTCCCGTACCGATCGGCTACGTAGAGAGGCAGATCACCCAGCAGCGCGGTACCTGCCTGGTACGCCAGCATGCGCTTCTGTCCTTCTGGCGCAACATCCAGGGTCAGGAACTCCTTGGCTTCGAGCTTGATACCGTCCTGCAATGGGAGGGAGCTACCGAAGTACACCGCCCGCTTGATGGCGCCGATGCTCGGCTTGTGTCGCCGCGCCAGGTAGTCGGCGAGCTCGAGCGCCTTGGCGACGACATCCGATGTCGGCACGACGGCATCGACGGCACCCATCTGCAGGGCCTGTGCGGACGTCAATGGCCGTCCATCGAGGATCGCGACAAGCGCCTTGTGCATGCCCACCAGCCGCGGAAGTCGCTGGCTGCCGCCGCCGCCGGGCATGATGCCCAGCAGGATTTCGGGTTGTCCGATGAAGGCATCTTCGTCGGCCATGACCCGAAGATCGCATGCCCACGCGAACTCGGCACCCAGGCCCAGCGCATGTCCTTCCAGCGCCGCGATGAACACCACGCCGATACTGTTCATCCTGAGCAGCAGGCCGTGCAGGCGATCCAGGCCGACGTAGTTGGCGGGAGGCGCCGGCGGAGGCGTCGTGGCCTGCTGCCGCGCGACGTACTGGGCGCCCCCTTCCTGCAGCCACGTCACGTCGGCGTGGCTGATGAAGCGGCTTGCATGCGCGCTGGAAAACACGACGGCCCGGATATCGGGATCCTGCTCCACGCGGTCAAGCAGCGCTTCGATGAGCAGGGCGAGCTCCGCGCCGAACTCCTGGCAAGGGCCCGCATGGATACGTGCATGCAGGGTGTTGCCATGCGCCCGGACATCCAGGCGTACCGAGGTTTCGTCATTCATGGGTGTTCTCCAGGATCAGCGCAGGTAGCGGGCGGGCACGTCGCTGCGCGAGAGGTTGGGGGCCATCGCCAGGCGAGCCTGCTGCAGGGCGAGGAACTGGCCTTCATCGGGGAGCGGGGGAATGGTCACGTTCTCGCGACGGTCGAATCCCACCAGCGCGGCATCGACCATGGCATCCACCTCCATCAGGAAGCCGGGCGGGAAGTCATCCATGTCGCGGCCTGCCTTCTCCCAGAGCTCCGTTCGCGTGGCGCCCGGCAGGACCGCCTGCACGTAGACACCGCGCGGTCCGAGTTGCGCGGCCATGGCCTGGCTGAGATTGAGCAGGTAGGCCTTGGTTCCGCTGTAGACGCCTTCGAACATCTCGGGAGCGAAGGCCAGGACCGAAGAGAGATTGACGATGGCGCCCGATCCCCGCTCGACGAACGACTTCGCTGCGGCGGCAGCCAGGCGGGTGGGCGCGGTGACGTTGAGCGCGATGATCTGTTCCAGCGCGGCCGGTCCGTTTTCCAGCAGGCCGCCCTTCAACGACATGCCCGCGTTGTTGACGAGCAGGGTGACGTCGCCCGCTTGCAGGCGTTGCTCGATCCGCGCCACCTCCGCGTCCTGGGTCAGATCGGCAGGCAGCACTTCAACGGACGTGCCGGTCTCCTCCCGCAGTCGCACGGCCAATGCGTCCAGTCGCTGTACGTCGCGTGCCACCAGCGCGAGTGCGTAGCCGCGCTTGGCCAGTCGATCGGCATAGGTTGCGCCGATGCCTGCGGAGGCTCCGGTGACGAGGGCTACGTGCTTCGATGAGTTCATGAATGCCTCACGGCGTCTGGAGAGGAGAGGGAGCGCGCTTACCGGTTCACATCGACCAGTGTTCGTCCCTTCGCTTTGCCTTGCCGCATCTCGGCAGCCGCCGTGAACACGTCGGCGAGCCCCACTTCGGTGGCCGTCGTATCCAGCTTCGCCAGCTCCAGGTTCTCGGCCAGGCGGCGCCACGCTTCGACGCGCAGGGCTTGCGGCGCGTTGACGGAATCGATGCCGGCGAGCGTGATGCCGCGCAGGATGAAAGGCAGCACGGTGGCGGGAAGTTCCACGCCACCCACGAAGCCGCAGGTGGTCACCGTGCCGCGATACTTCGTCTGCGCCAACACATTGGCCAGCGTGCGGCCGCCCACCGAATCCACGGCGCCCGCCCAGCGTTCGGGTCCCATGGGCGGGCCCTCCGCGGACAGGAGCGTGCGATCGAGGATGTCCGCGGCGCCCAGGTTGCGGAGATAGTCCGCTTCGTCCGGTTTGCCCGTGGAGGCCACCACGCGGTAGCCCAGTTCTGCGAGGAGGGTGATGGCGATGGAGCCCACGCCGCCGGAGGCGCCCGTGACCAGGATGTCGCCATGGTCCGGCGTTACGCCTCCCTGTTCGAGCGCCAGCACGCTGAGCATGGCGGTGAACCCCGCGGTGCCGATCGCCATGGCATCGCGCGTGCTGAGGGTCGACGGCAGTTTGACCAGCCAGTCGCCGGGTACGCGCGCACGCTGTGCGTAACCGCCGTGATGGGTCTGGCTCAAGCCCCAGCCCGTTGCGACGACCTTGTCGCCGGGACCGAAGCGGGCATCATCGGAATCCACCACGGTGCCGGCGAAGTCGATGCCGGGCACCAGCGGGAACGTCCGGATGATCTGGGGCCCTGCCAGGGCCACCGCGTCCTTGTAGTTGAGCGTCGACCAGTCGACGGCGACGGTCACTCCGCCGTCTGACAGCGCGGTGTCGTCCAGGGTCTGGAGAGAAGCGTGGACCGCACCGTCATCGGAGCGGGTGGCGAGGATTGCACGGAATGACACGGCACCATTTCCTTCTCGGGGAAGCGGGTGCGACTATAGGTCCGTGCTGCGGTTGTCGTAAGAACGCACAATTATCGCGGGTACTATCAATTATGTGCCTATGGGCACGAGGTGAATGCCGTCATGCGTCCGAAGCGACTGGATCCCAAGAGTGGCTGTGCCGTGGAGCTGACGCTGTCGATCATCGGCGGTGTGTGGAAGCCATTGCTGTTGTTTCATGTGTTGACAGGCAAGAAGCGCTTCATGGAACTGACGCGGCTGATTCCGAGCGCGACCCAGCGCATGCTCACGCTCCAATTGCGCGAGTTGGAGACGGACGGCCTGATCATTCGCCATGTGTATGCGGAAGTTCCGCCGCGCGTCGAGTACGAAGCCACGCCGCTCGCCCGCACGCTGGCGCCGGTCATGCTCAGCCTTCGCGAATGGGGTGAGCGTTATCGCGCGGACCAGCAGCACCTGCCGCCGATGGAGGCGCATTGCGATGCAACGACCAGCGCCGCAAAGAGGAAGGCGTCCCTCAAGGCGGAACAGCGGGCGGGGGTTACGGCTGCGAGCTGATCGCTCGATGGATGTCTGTTTCGCCGGCGATGGTACGGATTGCCGGAATGGACCTGCTGTAATTGCCCGCCCCGCTGGCGTTCCACCCCAGCCAGGGATATCCGAGTGCCGAAGGGGTGCTTTCCAGCGTGCATTCGTTCGGATGAAGAGATTCGTAAGGTAAATCAGCAGGATGAGCGGGCGGTTGGGGTCGGATACGCGCACCATCATTTTCGATCGGCATCGTGTGCCGTGCTGCGATGCCACAGGCCCGTCATCGCCGACCACTTAGACTATGCGCCTGTTTTTTTAGCGGGATACCCCCATGAGTCGAGCGTTTCCCCCGGTCTCCCTGATCGGCGCCCCCACCGACGTCGGCGCCGGCCATCGCGGTGCCCGCATGGGGCCGGACGCCCTGCGTATCGCTGGCCTGGCCGAGGCGCTGGCGGCGCGGGGCATCGATGTGATCGACACCGGCAACGTGCAAGGACCCGCCAACCCGTGGACCGGCCCGGTCCAGGGCTACCGGCATCTCGACGAAGTCGTGGCATGGAACCGCGCGGTCATGGATGCCACCGCAGCCGAACTCGCGCGAGCGCGGTTGCCGATCATGCTCGGCGGCGACCATTGCCTGGCCATGGGCTCGATCACCGCAGTGGCGCGCCACTGTCGCCAGGCCGGCAAGCAACTGCGCGTGCTGTGGCTGGACGCGCACTCGGACTTCAACACCAGCGAGGTCACACCGTCGGGCAACATCCATGGCATGCCGGTGGCATGCCTGTGCGGCATCGGTCCGGATGCGCTGACGAACCTCGGCGGCCAGTCGCCCGCGATCACGCCGGCGATGGTGCGCCAGATCGGCATCCGTTCCGTCGATCCGGAAGAAAAGAAGCTGATCAAGGACCACCAGGTCGACGTGTACGACATGCGCTACATCGATGAGGTCGGCATGAAGCGCACGATCGAGGCGGCGCTGGACGGCATCGACAGCGACACACACCTGCACGTCAGCTTCGACGTGGACTTCCTCGACCCCAGCATCGCCCCGGGCGTGGGCACCACCGTGCCGGGAGGGCCCAATTACCGCGAGGCGCAGCTGGTGATGGAGATGATCGCCGACACGCGGTTGATGGGATCGCTGGACATCGTGGAACTGAACCCCGTGCTGGACCGTCGCAACCGCACGGCCAAGCTGACGGTGGACCTGGTGGAGAGCCTGTTCGGCAAGTCCACGCTGATGCGCGACTGACGGCCGGGGATGGGGAAACTGCGACTGAACGGGTTGCGGGTGGCTTCACGTGGCCTATACGCCGCCGCGTCGAAGGTGCTCGCACACGCCGCCGGCAGCCATGGGACGCACCCTCGGCGGCATCCCAATCACTCAGGAGAAGACATATGAAGCGTGCAATGATGCTGCTGCTGACGGCGATGTTCTCGATGGCCGTCCTGTCCGGTTGCAACACCGTGGCCGGTGCCGGTAAGGACGTGCAGAAGGTCGGCGAGAAGGTCGAGGACAAGGCCCAGGACTGCAAGGACGGCCGCTGCTGATGCACGCCGGCGGGTGACCTCACCCGTCGATGCGAACCAGGAAAGGGCCGGGAAACCGGCCCTTTCCTGTTCTCCTGCACCGGCATGGTCAGCCGCCAGCCAGTGTGGTTGAATGAAACTGCTGTCGTGGCGCAGTACGGCAGGCCCGCGTCGGGCTGGCGATGCGCCCGGGCAATCGAAGCCAAAGACAAAGGAGCCACTCATGAAACGTGTTGCCGCACTGATGTTGTTGTCCCTCTTCTCCGTAGCAGTGCTGTCGGGCTGCAACACGGTCAAGGGCGTTGGCAAGGATGTGCAGAAGGTGGGTGAGAAGGTGGAGGATGCGTCGGGCAAGTAATGCCCGGGGTTTCCGGTGATCCCGACGGGCCGCTCTGCGGCCCGTCCTGTTTTTGCGCCCCATGATGCGGGGCGCCTGTTTCGCCACTGAATGCTTCAGCAATGTCTAATGCCGGTTGACGCGTGGTTGATCGGATCGAAACGCACGCCTTGCGATGCTGTCCCCGCGGCGCCCCCTGCCGCCCAATCAAGCGAGGCAAAACACCATGAATCAGGACATCATCGCCGGTAACTGGAAGCAGCTGAAAGGCAAGATGCAGGCCAAGTGGGGCGATCTGACCGACGACGACTTCAAGGTCGCGCAGGGCAACGCCGAATACCTCGAAGGACGCCTGCAGGAACGTTACGGCTACGACCGTGATCGTGCGCGTACCGAAGTCGCGGATTTCCAGCGCACCCTGCGCTCCGACGACACGTTCAAGCACTGACAGCGCGTCGCCAGCTCTGGACAGAACGGGCCGCCTCCTCGCGGCCCGTTCTTCTTTTGCGGGTCAGCGGTAGCGGGGAGGATCGGCGACGAAGCCGCCGGGGAATGCCCGCGGCGTCTCGTCGCGCCGGACTGGGCCAGGGTGGCGCGGCAGGATGCCCATCGCGACCAGGCGACGCGGTTCGTCGTAGCGCAGCTCGCTCACCTGCTCCGGCTGGCGCGTCGCGCGGTCGAAGCCGGTGCGCGACGTTGGCGCCCACTCGCGTCCGCCGTGGCCCGTGCCGATGCTCTGCTGGCGGGCCGAATCCTCGGCTACGACGCCGCGCGCCGTAGCTGCGGGAGGCGCTCCTTCGGCCTCCGCACGCTTCTGGAGGGAACCGCGTGCGATGGGCGGCGGGGTGTACGACGGTTGCCGGTAGGCGCGCGCTTCGCGGAACGCCGCCACGCCGATGACGCCGACATTGCGCGGGCGCCCGGTACGGGCGGCGTAGCTGTCGCCGAGGTCGGTGAACACGAACTGCGCCACGTCGTCCATCGACTTGCGCCAGCCGCTGATCTCGGTGGTCTGCCAGGGTTCCAGCACGTAGCCGGCCTGCGAGGGATCCGCGGTCTGGCCGGTGATGGCATTGATGCCGTCCACCGACAGCACGACGAGCACGCGTTCTCCGGTGGTGTTGGCCAGGCGCACGCTGTAACGGTGACCAGGCATGCCGGCGACCCACAGGTCGCCGCGATGCGGATATCGCGCGAGCGATTCCCCGGTGTCGCGGTCGAGCACGCTGACATCGACCAGGGGACGGGCGTGGGCCGGGGCGCACGCGGCCAGCAGCGCCAGCGTGGCCAGGGTAGCGAGGAAGCGATGCAGCATGTCCGTTCTCCAGGTGGGGACGATGCTGGGAACGGCCCGGCACCGGGAACGGGGTGACGGGCTTGCCCGATCGGTTAAGCCGCCAGCAGGCCGCCTGCGACGCCATGTCGCACCCTGCCGCCGGCAACGCGTGGCCCCAGCCGGTAAACTGCCCGCTTTCCCGCATTCCCCCGCTTCGCACATGACCACCCGCGTCCTTACCGGCATCACCACCTCGGGCACGCCGCACCTGGGCAACTACGTCGGCGCCGTGCGCCCGGCCGTGGCCGCCAGCCGGGCCGCCGATACGGAGAGCTTCTACTTCCTGGCCGACCTGCACAGCCTGATCAAGGCGCAGGATCCCGCGCGCACCCAGCGCTCCACGCTGGAGATCGCGGCGACTTGGCTGGCCTGCGGGCTGGATCCGGACAAGGTGTGGTTCTATCGCCAGAGCGACGTGCCGGAGATCACGGAGCTGACCTGGTTCCTGACCTGCGTGGCGGGCAAGGGCATCCTCAACCGCGCGCACGCCTACAAGGCGGCGGTGGACAAGAACAACGCCGAGGGCGAAGACCCGGATGCCGGCATCAGCGCAGGCCTCTTCATGTACCCGGTGCTGATGGCGGCGGACATCCTGATCTTCAACGCGCACCGGGTGCCGGTGGGACGCGACCAGATCCAGCACATCGAGATGGCGCGCGACTTCGGCCAGCGCTTCAACCATGTGTACGGCAAGGAGTACTTCACCCTGCCGGAGGCGCTGATCGACGACCACGTGGCGACGCTGCCCGGCCTCGACGGCCGCAAGATGAGCAAGAGCTACCACAACACCATCCCGCTGTTCGCTCCGCGCGACGAGCTGAAGAAGCTGGTGTTCTCCATCCTGACCGACTCGCGCGGACCGGGCGAGCCGAAGGATACGGAGGGCTCGGCGCTGTTCCAGTTGTACCAGGCGTTCGGCAGCGCCGACGAAACGCGCGCGTTCGCCCGGAAGTTCGCCGACGGCATCAGCTGGGGCGACGCCAAGCAGCGGCTGTTCGAGCGCATCGATACGGAAATCGCCCCGCTGCGCGAGAAATACGAAACACTGATGGCCAAGCCGGCCGACATCGAAGCAATCCTGCGCGATGGCGCGCGCCGCCTGCGCGAACGCTACGCGACGCCGCTGCTGGCCGAGCTGCGCCACGCCGTCGGCCTGCGCGACCTGTCGCAGCAGCCGGTGGTGGAGGCCAAGACCGCCACCGCGAAGGCGGCGCTGCCGATGTTCAAGCAGTACCGCGACACCGACGGCCGCTTCTACTTCAAGTTGGCCGATGCGGACGGCAACGTGCTGGTGCAGAGCAACGGCTTCGATTCGCCAAAGGATGCCGGCAAGCTGATCGGCGTGCTGAAGCAGGCCGATCAGGCCGATGCGATCGAAACGCCGGAGATCGTCCTGCAGGTTCCGGTCGCCGATGTGCTGGCGGCGTTGGCCGCGCTGCGGGCGGCGGAGGCCTGACGCCATGCCGTATCTTGCCGTCGTCCTGTTCCTGCCCTGGTTCCTGCTGTTGGGCTCGCTGTACTGGCTGTTCCCGCGCCAGCCGCGCAATGCGCGGCGCAAGGGCTTCGATCTTTCGGTGCTGGCAGTGGCCTTCGTGCTGAGTTTCATCGGCATGCAGTGGGGCTACGCGCTGGGCGCCGCCGATGTCGGCACCGGTGCGATCTGGAAACAGGTGCTGGCCACGCTGGTGGCGTATGGCGCCTTCCTGTTCGTGCTGACGCTGGCGGTGCCGCTGCGCGGCTGGTGGCTGTCGCGCGGCTGAGGCCGCGCAGAGGGAGCGTTCCACCAAAGGCGGGTCGTATGCCGGTGATACGGGGACTAGAATCGGATCATCCGTTCCCATACAGGTACGCGGATGAGCCTCCACGGCATCCACACCATCGACACCGCGTTCCAGCGCGATCATTTCGACGCCGCCTATCTCCTCGTCGAGGAAGGGCGGGGCGCCTTCATCGACTGCGGTACCAACCACGCCGTTCCGCACCTGCTGTCGGCGCTGGCGCAGGCGGAGCTGGCGCCGGAAGACGTCGATTTCCTCATCGTCACCCACGTGCACCTGGACCATGCCGGTGGCGCGGGCCTGCTGATGCAGCACCTGCCCCATGCCACGTTGGTCGCACACCCGCGCGCGGCACCCCACCTGATCGATCCGGCTAGGTTGATCGCCGGCGCGACGGCGGTGTATGGCGAAGAAGAGATGCAGCGCAGCTATGGCGCCATCCAGGCCGTGCCGGCAGCGCGCGTGCGCGTGGTCGAGGACGGCGAGACGGTGGTGCTGGCGGGGCGACCGCTGCAGTGCATCGATACGCCCGGCCACGCGCGCCACCACCATTGCCTCTGGGATGCGCGCAGCCGTTGCTGGTTCACCGGCGACACGTTCGGCCTGTCCTATCGCGAACTGGACGGGCCGCACGGGCCCTTCATCCTGCCGACGACCACGCCGGTGCAGTTCGAGCCGGCGGCGCTGAAGGCCAGCATCGCCCGCATGGTGGCGTACGAACCCGTCGGCATGTACCTGACCCACTACGGCCGCGTCGGCGACGTGCCGCGGTTGGCGCAGGCCCTGTACGAACAGATCGATGCGATGGTGGCGATCGCCGACGGCTGCGACGGGCGCGCGGACCGGCATCGCTGCCTGACCGCGGGCCTGACGGCCTTGTACCTGGAGCGTGCGCACGCGATGCAGGTGCCGCTCGCGGATGAGGATGTCGCGCGCATCCTCGCGATGGACATCGAACTGAATGCGCAGGGCCTGGGCGTCTGGCTGGACCGCGGGCGACCTTGAAGCGCGCAAGCCGCTGAATTCCTGTTTGTGGGAGCGACGTCAGTCGCGATGAAGCTCCAGCGAGACGTCGTCGCGACTGACGTCGCTCCCACCACGATCCCTTAGACTCGTGGCGTCCGTCGCATCAGATCGAGATTCCCATGAAGCGCTCCTTCCCCTTGTTGCTCCTGTCGCTCGGCTTGACGCCCGCCTTCGCCGCGGACGTTCCCGGCGGCGGGATCAGCGCCGACAATCTGTCGCGCCATGTGCGCGTGCTCGCCTCGGCTGAGTTCGAAGGCCGCGCACCGGCGACGCCCGGCGAGGAGAAGACCATCGCTTACGTGGTCGATGAGCTGAAGAAGGCCGGCGTGCAACCCGGTGGCGAGCAGGGCGGATGGACCCAGGCGGTGCCGCTGGTGCGCGCGCAGGTCGAGGGTCCGGTCGCCGCGACGCTGAAGATCGGAGGCGCGAGCCAGACGCTGTCCAACGGCGATGACGTCGTCCTGCAGAGCCTGAACCCGGTCGATCGCGTCAGCATCGTCGATGCGCCGCTGGTCTTCGTCGGCTATGGCATCGCCGCACCCGAGCGCGGCTGGGACGACTACAAGGGCGCCGACCTGAAGGGCAAGGTCGCCGTGGTGCTGGTCAACGATCCGGATTTCGAAACGGCCTCGCCCGGCGCGTTCGATGGCCGCGCGGTGACCTACTATGGCCGCTGGACCTACAAGTACGAAGAACTGGCGCGTCAGGGTGCGGCCGGCGTGCTGATCGTGCACGAAACGGCGCCGGCAGCCTATGGCTGGGCGACGGTGCGCGCGTCCGGGCTGTCGCCGGTGTTCGACATTCCGCGCGACGATGCGGCGACGTACCACACGCTGCTGCGCGGCTGGATGCAGCGCGCACTGGCGGTGTCGCTGTTCGAGCGGGCAGGACTCGATTTCGAGGAGGAGAAGCGGCGTGCGCAGACGCCGGCGTTCGCGCCGGTGGTGCTGGGCGATGCGACGCTGTCGGCGGCTTTCGCGGTAGCGCGCGACCAGGTGGTGACCCGCAATGTCATCGGTCGCCTGGAAGGTGCCGAGCGTCCGGACGAGACCGTCATCTATTCGGCGCACTGGGATGCGTTCGGCATCGGCGAGCCGGATGCGTCGGGCGATGCGGTCCGCCACGGCGCGATCGACAACGCGACGGGCGTGGCGGCGGTGATCGAGTTGGCGCGCGTGTTCGCCGCCGGTCCCCGGCCGCAGCGCACGCTGCTGTTCATGGCGCTGACGGCAGAGGAGAAGGGCCTGCAGGGCGCGACGTACTACGTCGCCAATCCGGTGTCTCCGCTGGAGAAGACCGCCGCGGTCCTCAACATCGAAATGCTCAGTCCCGATGGTCCCAACCGCGACATCGCGTCCTGGGGAAACGGCCGCGTGTCGCTGGAGGGTGATCTGAAGCGCGTGGCGGAAGCAGAGGGGCGGACCTATTCGCCCGACCCCAATCTCGAAGCGGGCTTCTTCTACCGCGCGGATCACTTCGCCTTCGCGCGGGCGGGCGTGCCGGCGATCACCGTGGGCGCGGGCCTGGACCGCATCGACGGCGGCGTTGCCAGCGGCAAGTCGCTGCGCGATGCGTATTTCGCCAGGTGCTACCACCAGCCCTGCGATGCGTGGACGCCGTCGTGGGATGCGAACGGCCAGGCGCAGGACGTGGCACTGCTCTACGCGCTGGGTCGCGGCATCGCGGATGGAGGGACATGGCCACGCTGGCTGAACGGTTCAGAATTCAAGGCCGTCCGCGAACGCAGCGAGACTGAACGCAAATAGCGGCGCTGGCGCACGTCGTTCATGTGATCCGCTGCGCTATGCTGCGCGTCCTTTCGCCGAACCGGAACGCCTGTGGCTCCTCTCCATGTACTGGTCTACCAGAGCCAGGCCACGCGTCCGATGGAAACGAGCGATCTCGACCAGATGCTGCTGGACGCCCGCGTGGCGAACGAACTGGCCGAGGTGACGGGTGCGTTGCTGTATGGCGGGCAGCGTTTCTTCCAGTATCTGGAAGGCACCCGTGCCGATGTCGAGCAGATCTATGCGCGCATCGAACGCGCCAGCCAGCACCATCGCCTGGAAATCCTCGAGCAGGGTCGGGTGGACAAGCGCCTGTTCCAGCGCTGGCACATGGGTTTCGCCAATGCGCCGCAGACACTGGTGCAGCAGCTCAGCCAAGCCCAGTGGAAGCGTGAGATGCCGTGGCTGGAAGACGAGGCCGCGTCCTCTCCCGGCCTGGCGCGCCTGCTGGCGTTCTGGAAGGACGAAGCCGTCCTGACGCGCTGAAGCGCGTCACGGCCAGCGGTTGGGCCGGGCCCGCCCGCTGTCCTCATCCATCGGCACCACGCAGAAGCGGTGGCCGGTAGGCGCTTCCATCACCCACCAGCGGTCGCGCACATGCTGCACGCGCTTCGCACCGAGCGCCTCCAGCCGCGCGACTTCGGCCTCGATGTCGTCGGTCTCGATGTCCAGGTGCACGCGGGCCTCGTGCTTCACCTTCTGCACTTCGATATGCAGGCCGCCGGGACCGGGCTCGAACTTGTCGTAGAGACCCAGCTCGCCGTCGTCGGGATGGGTGACCTTCAGGCCCAGCGCCGCACTCCAGAACGCAGATGCCGCGGGCAGGTCGTCGACTTGGCTGTCGATGATGAAACCGGCGAGACGGCTGCGATGGGCCATGGCGAACTCCAGGCGAAGGACGACGGCGCCATCCTGCCATCGTTCGTGGTCAGGCGTCGTCGCCGACCGGGCTGCCGAACTGCAGCAGGTAGCCGTTGTTGTCGTAGACCGCGAACTCGCGCATGCCGTAGCTGAAGGTCTCCGGCGTGTAGCCGATGCGGGCACGGTCGCGCACGGTGTCCCAGAACACGTCGACGTCGTCCACTTCCAGGTACAGCGAGCCGGTGAATCCCGGCACAGTGTCGCCTTCGTGGTCGTTCAGCCCGGACAGCATCAGTTCGGCGCCGTCACGACGGAGCATCAGCCAGCCGTGCTCCAGCGCACTGGCGGCGAGTTCGAAACCCAGCACGTCGCGATAGAACGCGAGCGTGCCGGGCAGATCCGGCGTACGCAGCATCGGCGTCAGCCGGCGGAAGGTCACGCCGGCAGGGCCAGATCGTCGATCAGGGCCTTGAGGAAGCGTGCCGCCTCACCGCCGGTGCAGGCGCGGTGGTCGAAGGTCACCGACAGCGGGATGATCTTGTGCGACTCGAAGCCGCCCATCACCGGCGTGACCTGGTGACGTGCGCGGCCGGCAGCGACGATGGCGACGCACGGCGGCACCACGACCGGCGTGGCATAGCGGCCCGCGAACATGCCGAAGTTGGACAGCGAGATCGTGTAGCCGGTCAGCTCGGACGGCGGAATGCTCCGGTCTTCCACCTGCGCGCGCAGCCGGCTGATGCTCTCGCGCACACCGCCGGCCTCCAGCAGGTCCGCATTACGGAGCGCCGGCACGAACAGGCCGTCGTCGGTGTCCACGGCGATGCCGATGTCCACGTGCGGGTGCAGCGTGCGGCTCAGCTTGTCGCCATCGAACCAGGCATTCATCGCCGGCACCGCCTTGCAGGCGCGCACGATGGCGCGTACCAGGCGGCCGGTGACGTCGTTGCCCGGCGTCCAGGCATGGAGGTCGGCGTCATCGCTCAGCGTGGTCGGCACGACCTTCGCGTGCGCGTCGGCCATCACGCGCGCCATGTTCCGGCGCACGCCCTTCAGTTGTTCGGGCTGGCCGCTGACGGAGACGCCCGGCGGCTGCGTGCGCATCGGCTTGCCGCTGGCAGAGAGCGTGGTGCGCTGCGCCGTCGCAACAGGTGCCGGTGCCGGTACGGCAGCAACGGCAACACTGCGGGAAGGAGCGGGCGCTGCACTTCCGGCGCGTGCGCTGCCATCGGCGGCGGCCTGCTTCACGTCCTGCATGGTCACCGCGCCGTCGGCACCGGTCGCGCGTACGCGCGCCAGATCGACGCCCAGCTTCTTCGCCATCGCGCGCACGGCCGGCATCGCCTTGATGCCGCCGACGGCGACCGCCTGTTCGGCATGGATGGCATTGGAGGACTGCATCGCGCCAACCACGGTGCCGGCGTCGGCATCAGCGTGAGAAACGTCGGTCGCGGCGGGCGCGGTCTTAGTGGGCGGATTCGCGACTGGCGTCGCTTCCACAGAAGCGGACTTCGGCGGGCCATGGTGGTGGCCGGTGTCCTGGCCTTCCGCGCGCTGCGGCAGGCTGGCGTCGGGTTCGAACACCGCCAGCATGCTGCCGGTGACGACGACATCGCCGGCGGCGCCGGCCAGCTTCACGACCTTGCCGGAGACAGGCGAGGGCACTTCGACGACGGCTTTCGCCGTTTCCATCGACACCAGCGGCTCATCCAGCCGGATCACGTCGCCTTCCTTGACGAACCACTCGACGATGGTCGCGTCCGGGAGGCCTTCGCCCAGGTCGGGAAGGTGGAAGGTCTTGCTCTCGCTCATTCGGATGTCCTGATGCTGTCGCGTGTAAGCGTTGGTTGTAGAGCGGAGCTTGCTCCGCTGCTTTTTTCGGCCGGCGGAGCGGAGCAAGCTCCGCTCTACGAGTAAGGCGTGCGACGGGATTACCCGGCCGCCATCGCCCGCTTCGCCGCGGCGACGACCTTGTCGACGCTGGGCAGGTATTTCATTTCGAGGCGGAACAGCGGGATGTGGGTGTCGTAGCCGGTCACGCGCTCGACGGGCGCCAGCAGGTCGTACATCGAATGCTCGGCCAGGCGCGCGGCGATCTCGGCGCCGAAGCCGGCGGTGCGCGGCGCTTCGTGCACGATCACGCAGCGGCCGGTCTTGGCGACCGATTCGGCGATGGTGTCGAAGTCGAGCGGACGCAGCGTGGCGACGTCGATGACTTCCGCGCTGATGCCTTCGCCGGCCAGCCTGTCGGCGGCTTCCAGCGCTTCCTTCACCTGCGCGCCCCAGGTCACCAGGGTCACGTCGGTGCCATCGCGCAGCACGAAGCACACGTCCAGCGGCAGCGCTTCGCCGTCGTCGGCGACCACTTCCTTGTACTGGCGGTAGATGCGCTTGGGTTCCATGTAGATGACCGGATCCGGATCGCGGATCGCAGCCAGCAGCAGGCCGTAGGCGCGCTGCGGCGAGGACGGCATCACCACGCGCAGGCCGGGTACGTTGGTGAAGATGGCCTCGTTGGCTTCGCTGTGATGTTCCGGCGCGCGGATGCCGCCACCCCACGGCACGCGCAGCACCATCGGGCAGTGCAGGCGGCCGCGCGTGCGGGTGCGCAGGCGGGCCGCGTGGCAGATGATGTGGTCGACCATCGGATAGACGAAGCCGTCGAACTGCGCTTCGGCGACCGGCTTCATGCCCTGCGCGGCCAGGCCGATGGTCAGGCCGGCGATGGTGGTTTCGTCCAGTGGCGTGTCGAGCACGCGCTCGGTGCCGAACTTCTGCTGCAGGCCGGCGGTGGCGCGGAACACGCCGCCGTTCACGCCGACGTCCTCGCCCAGCACCAGCACCGATTCGTCGTGCGCGATCTCCCAGGCCAGCGCCTGGGTGATGGCTTCGATCAGGGTGATCGCGGTCGGGGTCGACACGACGTCCGGCTTCGCGACCGGCGTCGCTCCCAAGGTCTTGTTTTCAGGCTTCATCACGGTGCTCATGCGCGGTTCTCCGCAGCGATCGCGGCGGCGCGTTGCTGCAGCAGTTCCGGCGGCGGATCGGCGTACAGGTGGTCGAACATCGCCTCGACCGGCTGCACCGGCGTGTTGAGGTAGGCGTTGACCTCTTCGTCCACGCGCGCACCGCATTCCTCTTTCCACGCGGCTTCGTCGGCCTCGCTCCACGCGCCCTGTGCGGTCAGCCAGGTGCGCAGGCGCGTCATCGGTTCGCGTTCCCAGCCGGCCTTCACTTCGGCGTCGTCGCGGTAGCGGCGCGCGTCGTCGGCGGTGGTGTGGTCGGACAGGCGGTAGGTGACGAACTCGATCACCGTCCCGCCTTGGCCCTTGCGGGCGCGCTCGCTGGCGCGGCGCATGCCTTCCAGCACGGCGATCAGGTCGTTGCCGTCCACCTGCAGGCAGTGCAGGCCGCCGGCCAGGCCTTTCTGCGCCAGCGTCTGCGCGCCGGTCTGCGCGCTGCGCGGCACCGAGATCGCCCAGCCGTTGTTGATCACGCCCAGTACCAGCGGCAGCTCGTAGGCGCCGGCGGAATTGAGCGCGGCGTAGAAATCGGTCTTCGACGAACCGCCGTCGCCGCAGGTGCTCACCGCGATGTGCGGCTGCTTGCGCAGCTTGAACGACAGCGCGGCGCCGGCCGCGTGCAGGCACTGGGTGGAGATCGGCACGCAGAACGGGAAGTCGTTGCGCGCATCGCTGTCGCGGTCGTAGTCGCTGCCGCGCTCGTCGCCGCCCCAGTACATCAGCACGTCGCGCGGTTTCACCCCGCGCATGAACATGGCGCCGTACTCGCGGTAGCTCGGCGCATAGACGTCGCCCGTGCGCATCGAAGCGCCGATGCCGACGTGGGTGGCCTCGTGGCCCAGGCAGCTGGCGTAGGTGCCCAGCTTGCCGGTGCGCTGCAGGGCGATGGCCTTGGTGTCGAAGGTGCGGACGAACAGCATCTGCTTGAACAGCGCGCGCAGGCGGGCAACGTCGCGCCCGGCCTCGGGCAGGTCGTCGCGCACCAGCGTGCCGTCGGGGCCCAGGTACTGGAGGTATTCGATCTCGAAGCTTGCGGCGGTGGTCATCTGGACGGTGTTCTCGTCGGCCGGCGGAATTGGTTTCAAATGTAATTTTAGGGACTGCATCCCCGACTGCCGTCGTGCATTGCAGCAAGACGAGGGCGCATGGCGCGCGTCGTCGGGCGAAAACGGTGCGGAAACAGGCGGTTGCCGCGTGTCGTCCGGTGTCAGTCCGCCTGCCGCTCGGGTGGGCTGGACAGGTGGTGCGTCCCATCATGCGCGAACGGTGCCCCGGAACGACAAGGGGCGCGGTTGCCCGCGCCCCTGTCGACCCCACGATGCCGTGAAAGTTCAGCGGATGCGCTGGACCAGGCGGTCGTGGTTGTTGCCGGTGTCCGGGTCCGGCGTGTCGCTGCTGACGGTCGCCTCGAACTCGAACGACGTGCCGCGCTTCGGCTTGCCGGGGACCACCATGGCGAAGGCCAGCGTCTGCACGCCCTTCGGCATGGCGCTGCGACGGGTGCACTCGGCCTTCGAGCCGTCGGTGGTGTCCTGCACGCGGGTGCACGACCAGCCGCTCGGCGCGGCGACGGCGGCGTAGCGGGCTTCCACGTTGCTCGACAGCACTACCTTGACCTGCTCGGCGGTGTCCAGACCGGCGTTGCGGACCGGCACCAGCAGGGTGGCGATGGTGTTGCGCAGCAGTGGCAATGCGCCGCCGGCCAGCTTCACCGACAGGTCGGCCTTGCGGGTCGGCAGGGCGGCGACGGCCACCGAGACCGACGCGGCGTTGTCGCCGTTGGCCGGGTCGAGCACGGTGGAGTTGGCCGACACGCCCAGGCCCAGTGTCGTGCCGGAGGCACTGGCCGGGACGATCGCATCGATCGCGAACGTCGCCTCCGTACCGACCGCCAGCGACGGTACGGTGCAGGCCACGCGGGTGGTGCCGTCGGTGACTTCCGGTGCCGCGCAGCTCCAGCCGGCGGGCAGCGTGGCCAGCGACGGCGACAGCTCCGCGGAGAACACGAAGGCGAACGCGGCCGGCGACGCCGCGCCGGGACCGGCATTGCGCACCGTCGCGGTGTAGCGCACGGTTTCGCCGACGCTGGCAGTGGCGCGATCGGCCGATACCGTCGCCGACAGGTCGGCGCGGGCGAACGACGGCACGCGGATGGTCAGGCGCACCGGATCGTGGTCGGACGAGCGGATCGCCAGCGAGGCATCGCCGAAGTTGTCGGTGCCGAAGTCCGCATTGATGCGCGCATGATCCACGCGCAGTGTCGCGTCCATCACCAGCGCTTCGTTGACCAGCACATGGTCCAGCGTCTGCGCATTGCCCTCGAACGCATACGAGTAGCGCTGCGCCGGGTCTGCGATCAACTGCGATCCGTCCACGAGCGGCGTGGTCAGCGGGCTGGCCATGTACGTCAGGACCTGGTCTTCCGCCGCCGCGTCGCCCTTGATGATGCCGAGCACGTCGACGTAGCCGTCGTTGAATTCGAACGCGTTGAAGTCGCCGACCAGCACGATCTTCTCGTCCGGATTCGCCTGTTGCATCTCCTGTACCAGCTGCGCCAGGTAGACCGCCTGGGCGCCACGCTTGACCCGCACGCGCTCGCCGCCGGTGGCCCAGCCGCTGCTGCCCGGCAGGGTGTCGTTGATGTCGTTGAGCGAACGCAGGTGGTTGACGATCACCGTCAGCGGGTAGCTCGACGTCGCATCCTGGTGCACGCGGGCGCGCAGGCGCAGCGGCGGACGGTCGTTGAGCAGGCTGGTGGTGCCGTTCGGATTGGCGATCGTCGTTTCCTTGCCGAACTGCGCGACATCCAGCACTTCGACGCGGGCCGCGCCGCCGGCGATCTGGCGCGAGCTGACCAGGAAGCCGACGTTGATGCCGCCCACGTCGTTGCCCGGCTGCAGGTACGGCACGTAGCCCGGGCGTGCGGCGCAGGTGGCGTCGATGCGCTCGGACAGCAGCTGCAGTACGCGCAGGTTCTCCACTTCCACCGCGCCCACGATGTCCGGGGCCTTCAGGTAGTCGCAGATCGCCAGCGCCGCCTTCGACAGACGCTTGTCCAGCGCGGCCGGCGTCAATGTCACCGCGCCGTTGCTGTCGTTGACCTCGTCGAACAGGCGCAGCAGGTTGAAGCTGCCGACGGTGACTTCGTCGTAGCTGGCGTCGTTGACGGCTTCGGGCAGGCGACCGCCGGTGACGGTCGGCGGCGTGCCCACGTCGGGCAGTACGGCCCAGGTGCCGGCGAAGTAGTCGAGCACGCCGATCAGTCCTGCGACCTCGGCACCGGTATCGGCCGAGAGCGGCACGGCGCCGACCTGGCCACGGCTGCGCACCATCAGGCGTTCCTGGTTGGTGTCGAAGCGCGGCGGGTTCTTGCCGGCGGGCAGGGTGATGGCATCCATCACGGCGATGCCGGGCTCGCGGAACGGACGCGCCACGCCCGGCAGGGTGACGTGGAACACGCCGTCGCTGCTGGCGGTGGCGTTGGCCTCGTTGAGGCTGCCGCCGGACGGCGCGATGACCACCGCCTGCGCCACGCTGACGCGCATGCCTTCGAACCGTTCCAGCGTGCCGGGCAGGGCGTCGGGGCCGAGTTCGGCCGCGGTCAACTCGATCGCGGCGGGCAGGGCGACGCCGGTTTCCAGCACTTCGACGGTCGGTGTGACGATCTCGGTGATCGCCAGCTGGTGCGGGTTCGACGACGGCGTGTATTCCTCGACCGTGCCGGTGACGCGCACGCGGGTGCCCACCGCGGCGGTCGCGGGCGGCGCGCTGCTGGTGAAGACGAACACGGCGTCGGACGTGGCCGGGTCGCCGTCGTCGTTGGCGGCCTGCAGGAAGAAGCCGTTGTTGAACTTGATCGCGGTGACGATGCCCTCGGTCACCACGCGCTTGCCGTTGTACGGCGACAGCAGGCCGTTGCCCTGGATCTGCGCGATGGTCAGCGCCACCGGCGGATCGGGCGGTTCCGGTGGCTCGGCGCCGCTGTTGCGCGGATTGGGTGCACCGACCGCGAAGTCGGCGCCGTTGTTGTTGGTGTCGATGCTGCCATCGCCGCCACGCAGCGCGGCGGTGGTGTTGCCGAGCGTGCCGGTCGGCGCGCTGCCTTCGAAGCAGTTGGCGGCGCTGCCGAAGCCGACGAAGTCGACGACGTTCGCATCGGTGAGCGGGCAGCCGCCGGTCAGGGCGGCCGTGCTGCGGCTGAGTGCGACCTTGCCTGCGCCGGCGGCCATCGCGATGGTGCCGATCGCATCAGGCGTCGGCAGGTCCATCGTGCCGCCCGCGCCCTGCGCCTGCTGGACCAGGTAGAAGCCGCCCGCCGGGATGCTGCCGGTGAGGCTGGTGCGATTGGTCCACGTGGTGCCGGTGGAGGAGGTGTACTGCACGCTCCAGCCGGTCAGGTCCACGGCGGTGGGACCGTTGTTGCGCAGTTCGATGAAGTCGTTCTTCAGCGTGGCGCCGCTGTTGCCGCCGCCGCCGTAGACCTGGCTGATGACGACCTGGGCCTGCGCCGACGCGGCGGCGAAGAACAGGGTGAAAGACGCGAGCACGGCCGCAATGCGGCCCCGTGGCATTTCCATGTAACGGACTCTCCCTCAGTGGATGGACGCCGCCCCCCGTCGGAGGCGATGCCGCCCCCGGCCGACGCAATGTAGCGGAAGTGTGGGACGGGTGCATTGCATGGCCATGACATAAGTGCCGGATTTTGTTCGCCTTGCGCGGACACCGGGGCGCCATCGGTTACGCTGGCGCCCCCGCTGCCGGCCCGGTGGCGCACCGGTGCAACGACGGATGGCCGTAGAGAAGAACGAACGCCCGCTGGAAGCCGGCATCCACACCGACCTGTCCGGCCGCCTGAGCTACGGCGGCTACCTGCAGCTGGACCGCCTGCTGTCGGCGCAGCACCCGGTGTCGGACCCGCCGCACCACGACGAGATGCTGTTCATCGTGCAGCACCAGGTGTCGGAGCTGTGGATGAAGCTGATGATCCACGAGCTGCGCGCGGCGACCGGCTTCCTGCAGCGCGACCAGGTCTGGCAGTGCCGCAAGGTGCTGGCCCGCGCCAAGCAGGTGCTGCGGCAGCTGACCGAGCAGTGGTCGGTGCTGGAAACGCTGACGCCGTCCGAGTACATGGGCTTCCGCGACCTGCTGGGGCCGTCCTCCGGCTTCCAGTCGCTGCAGTACCGCACCATCGAATTCCTGCTGGGCAACAAGAACGCCGCGATGCTGAAGGTGTTCTCGCACGATCCCGAAGGCCATGCGGGCCTGGAGGCCGTGCTCGATGCGCCCAGCCTGTACGACGAGTTCCTGATGTACCTCGCGCGCTGGGGCCACGCGATTCCGGCCCGGCACCTGCAACGCGACTGGCGGCAGTCGCATGCCGCGGATGCCGCATTGCTGCCGGTGTTCGAAGCGATCTACGAGGACACCGACCGTTACTGGCGCGAGTACTCGCTGTGCGAGGACCTGGTGGACCTGGAAAGCCAGTTCCAGCTGTGGCGCTTCCGCCACATGCGCACGGTGATGCGCATCATCGGCTTCAAGCGCGGCACCGGCGGTTCGAGTGGCGTGGGCTTCCTGCGGCAGGCGCTGGAACTGACGTTCTTCCCGGAACTGTTCGACGTACGCACCTCGATCGGTCCCGGTCGCTGACGGGCTGCGCGTCGTCGCGCCATCGCGATGACGATGCGGGCCCGGGCGATCGATCGCGATCATCGGGTCGTCTGGCGGTCGCACGCTGTTAGCATGCGGTGACCACCACCACAGGAAACGCCCGCACGATGACCGACGTCCGTCCGGAGAACGCCCCGCGCAGCCTCGCCACCCGCCTGCTGGACCTGGTCGAACGGACCGGCAACCGCTTGCCCGATCCCGCCGCCCTGTTCCTGCTGCTTATGCTGTCGGTCTGGGGCCTGTCCTGGCTGCTGTCGGGCGTGGAATTCGAGGCGATCAATCCGACCACCGGCGAACCCATCCGGATCGTCAACCTGCTGGCGGGCGACTCGCTGACCGCCTTCATGGCGAACATGTACAAAGTGTTCATGGCGTTCGCGCCACTGGGCGTGGTGCTGACGGCGATGCTGGGCCTTGGCGTGGCCGAGCACACCGGCTACATCAACGCGGCGCTGCGGCGGATGCTGTCGGTCACGCCGAAATCGCTGCTGACGCCGGCCCTGGTCGCGGTGGCGGTGCTGAGCCACGTCGCCGTCGATGCAGGCTACGTGCTGGTGATTCCGCTCGGCGGGGTGATCTTCTACGCGGCGGGCCGGCATCCGCTGGCTGGCATCGCCGCGGCGTTCTGCGGTGTGTCCGGCGGGTTCTCCGCGACGCTGCTGGTGCCGTCCTCGCTGGATCCGCTGCTCGCGAGTTTCACCCAGGAGGCCGGACGCATCATCGATCCGGCACTGGTGGTGAATCCGCTCAACAACTGGATCTTCACCACGGTCTCCAGTGCGCTGATCATCGCGATCGGCTGGTTCGTCACCGACCGCATCATCGAGCCGCGCCTGGCGCGCACGGTGGTGGACGGCGATACGAAGGACCTGCCGAAAATGGAGCCGCTGACTGCCGGCGAACGCCGCGGCCTGCTGTGGGCGACGCTGGCGATGCTGGCCGCGCTGGTGCTGTTTGCGCTCAGCCTGTGGCCGGAGACCTCGCCATGGCGCGCGCCGGCCGATGCGCCCGCGGTGCTGGCCGGCGGCAACACGCTGCTGGTCGCGCAGGCGCCGGTGATGCAGTCGATCGTGGCCCTGATCTTCATCCTGTTCCTGATCCCGGGCGTGGTCTACGGCTACGTCGCCGGCACGGTGAAGACGCATCGCGATGTCATCGCGGCGATGACCAAGGCGATGGGCGGGATGGCGTACTACATCGTCATCGCGTTCTTCATCGCGCAGTTCCTGGCCGGCTTCAACGGCTCCGGCCTCGGCACGCTGATGGCGGTGGAGGGCGCCGACCTGCTGAAGGGGCTGGGCCTGCCGATGTGGCTGACGCTGATCGGCCTGATCGCGATGACCGGCATCGTCAACCTGTTCATCGGCTCGGCTTCGGCCAAGTGGGCGCTGCTGGCGCCGATCATGGTGCCGTTGATGATGCAGTTGGGCGTGTCCCCGGACCTGACGCAGGCGGCCTACCGCGTGGGCGACTCGATGACCACGATCATCACGCCGCTGATGCCGTACTTCCCGCTGATCGTGGTGTTCTGCCAGCGCTACGTGAAGGCCGCCGGCATCGGCACGCTGGCGTCGCTGATGCTGCCGTACTCGGTCGCGTTGTCGGTCCTGTGGACCCTGCTGCTGCTGGCGTTCTGGGGACTGGGCATCCCGCTGGGCATCGGCGCGCGCTACGACTACGTGGCCGCCTGAGTCCGGAAAACCTTTTGCGGGCAAGGACTTGGCGCGCTGAACAGGGCGGGCGGGGCACGCGCCGGCGCCCATGCGCCAATTGACGTGCCCGGCCCGGGTCGGTGATCCTCGCCCGCTTCACGCCGGTTGCACCCGTAACCGAATTCATTGCAAGGGGGAGCCCGCATGAGCGGAGCCGTCGATTCACCAACGCCGGAACGGATACCGGAGTTCAAGCAAGTCCTGGGTCATCCGCGTCCGCTGTGGATGCTCTTCATGTCGGAGTTCTGGGAGCGCTTCGCGTTCTACGGCATCCGCTGGGCGATGGTGCTGTACATCGTGGCGCAGTTCCACGGCGGCGACGCCTCCGGCCAGAAGCCGGCCAGCGAGATGTACGGCGCCTACCTGGCGCTGGTCTACGCCGGTGCGATCTTCGGCGGCTACGTCGCCGACAAGCTGATCGGCTTCCAGCGTTCGATCCTGCTGGGCGCGGTGTTCATGGCGCTGGGCCTGTTCCTGCTGGCCTCGCCGACCGAGCCGCTGTTCAAGCTGGGCCTGGCCACGATCATCGTCGGCAACGGCCTGTTCAAGCCGATCATCTCGACGATGGTGGGCAAGCTGTATTTCCAGGGCGATGCGCGCCGCGATGCCGGTTTCACCATCTTCTACATGGGCATCAACATCGGCGCGATGATCGCTCCGGTGATCACCGGCTGGCTGGCGCGCAAGATCTTCGGCACCAATGAAGATCCGCATTACCAGTGGGTGTTCATCTCGGCGGGCATCGGCATGATCGCCAGCCTGATCTGGTTTTGGGTCGGTCGCAGCCAGCTCAAGGGCATCGGCCTGCCGGCGCCCGGCCAGGAAGGTCTGGGTCGGGTCGGCCTGGTTGCGGTGCTCGGCCTGGTGGTCGGCATTCCGCTGTTCTACTTCCTGCTGACCATCGACGCCAGCGCGCTGCAGGCGATCCTGATGGCGCTGTTCGTGGTGCCGGCGGTGATGCTGTTGATCGAAGGCGCCCGCAACGGCAAGGTCGCACGCGACATGGTCGTGGCGATGCTGATCATCTTCGTGTTCAACGTGCTGTTCTGGATGTTCTTCGAACAGGCCGGCAGCTCGTTCACCTTCCTCGCCGACCAGATCGTCAACCGCGACTTCGGCGACTGGGTGTTCCCGCTCGAGTGGTTCCAGTCGGTGAACTCGATCGCCATCATCACCCTGGCGCCGGTCATGGCGTGGATGTGGGTGCGGATGGGCAAGAACAATCCGTCGATCCCGCGCAAGTTCGGCCTGGGCCTGATCTTCAATGGCCTGGCGTTCCTGCTGCTGATGATCGCGCTGAACAGCATGGTCGACGGCAACGGCAAGATCCCGTTCTGGACGCTGTTCATGGTCTACGTCATCCAGTCGGTCGGTGAGCTCTGCCTGTCGCCGATCGGCCTGTCGATGACGACCAAGCTGGCGCCTGCCCGCCTGGCCGGCATGGCGATGGGCTGCTGGTTCCTGTCGATCGCGATCGGCAACAACCTGGCCGGCATCTTCGCCGGGCACGTCAGCGGCACCGGCGGCATGACCGTGCAGTCCGCGCATTCGGGCTACACCTTCGGCTTCTGGGCGCTGGTCGGCTCGGGCGTGCTGCTGTTCCTGATCGCTCCGCTGGTCAACCGCCTGATGCACGGCGTGAAGTGACGCATTGGCCCGTGCGCCCTGCGCACGGCTTTGCCAATGCGTCATCCCCGCGCAAGCGGGGATCCACACAAGAACGGCGGCCATCGGCCGCCGTTCTTCGTAGAGCGGAGCTTGCTCCGCTGCTGTCGGGTTCGTACGCATAGCGCAGCCGGGCAAGCTCGGCTCTACGCAAGCATGTCCTTCAGCCCTCGATGCGCTTGACGCCTTCCCCGGCGAGCTTGTCGATCAGCTGGTCCAGCATCGCGCGCTCTTCCTCGGTCAGCGGCTCCAGCATGCGCTGGTGGTACTCAATGACCATCGGGGCAACCTCGTCGTAGACCCGGAAGCCCTCATCGGTCAGCGCCAGCACCGAGCGGCGGCGGTCGTCGCCGTGGATTTCGCGCTGGATCAGCGCCCGTTCCAGCAGGCGGGCCACCGCCCGGCTGACCGCCACCTTGTCCATGGCGGTGCGGTGGGCGACCTCGCCGGCCGACAGGCCCGGGAAGCGGCCCAGGACCGCCATGACCCGCCATTCGGTGATGGCCAAGCCGAAACGGCGGTGATATTCGCGGGAAATCGCGCTGCTGATGCGGTTGGACAGCACGCTCAACCGGTAGGAAAACAGGCGGTCGAGGTCGAAATCGGCGTGGACGGCGGGGCTGGCTGGCTGGCTCATGCTGCACTGCTGCTTGTAGTTGGTTTCGGCTGAAACTATAAAATGGGGGCAAATCCCGGCAAGCCTAGCGAGGCGCCCCATGACCGCACAACCCAACCTGGGCATGCAGCCCACGACCTTCGACAATCCCATGGGGATCGACGGCTTCGAATTCGTCGAGTTTGCCGCGCCGGCCGGGCAGGCGCACCACCTGCACGACTACTTCCGCAAGCTGGGCTTCGTGCAGGTCGCGCGGCACAAGACCCGCGCCATCAGTACCTACCGCCAGGGCGACTGCACCTTCCTGATCAACGAGGACCCGGATTCGTTCGCCGCGCGCTTCGCCGCCGAGCATGGTCCCAGCGCGTGCGGCTTCGCGATCCGCGTCAAGAAGCTGGCCGAGTGGGCGCGCGTGCAGGCACTGAAGAACGGTGCCGAATCCTTCGACGCCGCCGACGAACTGACCAAGGCGGTCGCCGCGCCGGTGATCAAGGGTATCGGCGACTGCATGCTGTACATCGTCGACCGCTACGACGACCAGGGCACGATCCACGATCCGGACTACGAATACCTGCCCGGCGCGGACCTGCTGCCTAAGGGCTTCGGCCTGACCTTCATCGACCACCTGACGCACAACCTCTACCACGGCAACATGGCCAAGTGGGCGGACTACTACGAGCGTCTGTTCAACTTCCGCGAGATCCGCTACTTCGACATCAAGGGCGCCAAGACCGGCCTGCTGTCGAAGGCGATGACCGCGCCGGACGGCATGGTGCGCATCCCGCTCAACGAGTCGAGCGATCCGAAGAGCCAGATCAACGAATACCTCGATGCCTACAAGGGCGAAGGCATCCAGCACATCGCCTGCTTCACCGACGACATCTACACGACCGTGGAAAAGATGCGCGAGACCGGCGTGGAATTCCTGGACACGCCGGACACCTACTTCGACGTGATCGACCAGCGCATCCCCCATCATGGCGAAGACGTCGCCCGCCTCGCGCGCAACAAGATCCTCATCGATGCCGACGTGGAGACCAAGGAGCGCAAGCTGCTGCAGATCTTCACCCAGAACGCGCTGGGCCCGATCTTCTTCGAGATCATCCAGCGCAAGGGCAACGAAGGCTTCGGCGAGGGCAACTTCCAGGCGCTGTTCGAGAGCATCGAGCGCGACCAGATGAAGCGTGGGGTGCTGTAGGCTTCCGCTTGAAGCCCCTCTCCCGGCGGGAGAGGGGTTGGGGTGAGGGGCAGGAGCACGATGATGGCGAACTACCGCAGACCCCCCATGGCGACTCGCTCCTTGGAGCAGGCAAAGGAGCTGCGGATTGGCTCGACGGATGCGGAGCGCAAGCTGTGGTCCGTGCTGCGGGGGGCCAATATCGATGGATTGAAGTTTCGTCGACAGCATCCCGTCCCGCCTTACACGGTCGACTTCTGCTGTGTGTCGGCACGCCCGGTGATTGAGGTCGACGGGTCGCAGCACACGGAAGCATCGGATCGCGCACGAACGCAGTTCCTGGAATCGAAGGGTTTCACTGTGCTGCGCTTCTGGGACAACGACGTACTGATGCAGCTTGAAGCGGTGGTCGAGGCGATCTGCCAGACCGTCTCACCATCGCCCCTCACCCCAACCCCTCTCCCACCGGGAGAGAGGCTTTAAAGGCAGCGAGATGAAGACCTCCACTGATTGCGGATACCAGACCGGCTTCGGCAACCACTTCGCCAGCGAGGCGATCCCGGGCACGTTGCCCGAGGGCCGTAACTCGCCGCAGCGCGTGGCGCACGGGCTGTATGCGGAGCAGTTGAGCGGGACGGCCTTCACTGCGCCGCGCGCCGAGAACCGGCGCAGCTGGCTCTACCGCATCCGCCCGGCGGCGATGCACGGGCCGTTCGCGCCGTATGCGCAGCCCCGGTTGCACAGCGACTTCAGTGCGGGCCCAGTGTCGCCCGACCAGATGCGCTGGTCGCCGCTGCCCTTGCCGGAAACGCCGACGGACTTCATCGATGGCCTGTACACGATGGCGGGCAACGGCGGTCCCGAAAGTCAGCATGGCGTCGGCATCCACCTGTACGCGGCCAACCGCTCGATGCAGGGGCGCTATTTCTACGATGCCGACGGCGAGCTGCTGATCGTGCCGCAGCAGGGCAGTCTGCGCATCGCCACGGAGTTCGGCGTGATCGAGGTCGAGCCGCAGCAGATCGCCGTGATCCCGCGCGGCGTGCGCTTTCGGGTCGACTTGCCCGACGGCGAGGCGCGCGGCTACGTGTGCGAGAACTTCGGCGCTGCGTTGCGCCTGCCGGACCTGGGGCCGATCGGTTCCAACGGCCTGGCCAACCCGCGCGATTTCGAAACGCCGGTCGCCGCGTACGACGACGTCGAAGGCGAGTTCGAACTGATCGCCAAGTTCCAGGGCCACCTGTGGCACGCCGACATCGGCCATTCGCCGCTGGACGTGGTCGGCTGGCACGGCAACTACGCGCCCTACCGCTACGACCTGCGCCGCTTCAACACGATCGGGTCGATCAGCTTCGACCATCCCGATCCGTCGATCTTCCTGGTGCTGACCTCGCCGAGCGACACGCCGGGCGTGGGCAACATGGATTTCGTGATCTTCCCGCCGCGCTGGCTGGTGGCGCAGGACACGTTCCGGCCGCCGTGGTTCCACCGCAATATCGCCAGCGAGTTCATGGGGCTGATCCATGGCGTGTACGACGCCAAGGTGGAAGGCTTCGCGCCGGGCGGCGCGTCGCTGCACAACTCCATGACCGGGCATGGGCCGGATGCGGCGACGTTCGAGAAGGCATCCGGCGCGGATCTGTCCAAACCTGACGTCCTCAGCGGCACGATGGCCTTCATGTTCGAGACGCGGGCCGTGATCCGGCCGACGCGTCAGGCGATCGACGCCGCGCATCGCCAGCGTGACTACCAGGCGTGCTGGGCGGGGCTGCGCAAGCACTTCGCGCCGAACGGCTGATTCGACGCGTCAGGACAGCGCGCTTGCCATCCGTGCGTCGAGCATGCGCTGCAGGTCGTCCGGCGGCAGTGCCTCGAACAGACGCTCGCGGATGCGTCCGGCGAGCGTGGCGGCAACGCGACCTTCGAGGAACCGCAGCGCATCGGCGAACGCGTCGAGCATCGCGTCATCCTCCAGCCGCGCCTGCAGTCGCTCGCGATGCTTGCGTGCGCTTTCGTCACGCTGCAGTTCCAGCATGCCGGACAGGTAGACCTTCGCCGCCACCCGCAACCGTCGCGGTCCGGGCGTTGCCGGCGTCGTGGCGGCAGGAGGCACCGGCGCTGCTGTTGCCGGCGGGGTTGAGAAGCCCGGTGCGCTACCTGCGACGGTGAGATAGCCCGCCTTCGCCAGTCCCTGCACCAGAAGAGGAGCGTCCTGTCCCAGCAGGCGCGCCAGTTCGGCCAGATCGCGCTGGCCATCGCAGAGGATCAGCGTGCGACGTTCGCGCATGCCGAGCACGCCGGTGTGGGCCTGCAGGGTCTGGCGGGCGAGATCGGTCTTCGACGGACGCATGGGAAGGGCCGGTGTCGGGCGTGCGCAGGCTAGCCACGCACGATGAAGTGCCGATGACAGCGCGGTGTTCGCGGCGACTTAACGCGTTGCCGCTAGGATTCATGTTTGTGCACTGGAGAGAGCCCCCCATGAAGTCGATGCTGCCGATCGTGATGGTCGTCACCCTGTTGTCCGCGTGCCAGCGCGAAGAGGCCGCTGCGCCAGTGGCGGAGCCGCAGACCACCGCGACCAGCACGCCGATGGCGGAAACGCCTGCGCCTGCGCCCGCCGTCGACGACACCGCCGCGCCGGCCGGGCCGGTCAGCCAGGCGAGCTTCCTCGGCTACGGCGACATGAAGCTGGGCAGCACCGTCGACGAGGCGCGCGCGGCGTGGGGCGGCGAACTCAATGGCGCGCCGATGGAAGGCACCACTTGCCACTACCTGTGGCCGAAGTGGATCAGTCGTCCCGCCGAGTTCGCCTTCATGATGGAAGAGGGCAGGTTCGTCCGCTACGACGTGGGCACCGACAAGGAAACCGCGCCCGGCGGCGGCAAGGTCGGCATGAGCGTCGAAGACGTGCAGAAGCTCTATGGCGGTGCGCTGCAGGCGTCGCCGCACAAGTACACCGAAGGTGGCCAATACCTGTCCATCGATGCCGGCGACGTGGCGCCGACCACCAAGCTGGTCTTCGAGGCCGATGCCGCGGGCAAGATCACCTCGTGGCGCGTGGGCCTGTCGCCGCAGGTCGAATACGTCGAAGGCTGCTCCTGATCGACGGCACCCGGCTGGCCGCTCCGGCGGGCGGGGCATAGAATCGCCGCAGACGCGACGGGGAGCACGGCGATGGCGGAAGCCTGGGGTTACTTCGCATTGGGCCTGGTGCTGCTGGCGCTGGGCGGGGATTCGATCGTCAAGGGCGCGTCGGGCCTGGCTCAGCGCGTAGGCGCGTCGCCGTTCGTCGCGGGTCTGCTGCTGATCGCGTTCGGGACCTCGCTGCCGGAACTGGCGGTCAATGCGCGCGCGGCATGGGTGGGCTCGCAGGAACTCGCGCTCGGCAACGCAGTGGGCAGCAATATCGTCAACCTGGGCCTGACGCTCGGCGTCGCGGCACTGGTCGCGCCGGTGCTGGTGCGGATGCGCGTGCTCTCGCCGCTGCTGGTGCTGTTGGCGCTCGCGACGCTGGCGCTGATCGTGTTCGGCCTGGATGGCGTGGTCAGCCGTGTCGAAGGCGGTGCGCTGCTGCTGGGCTTCGTGGCATCGCTGGCGTTCCTGCTGGCGCGTGCGCCCCGCGAGGATGCGGCGGTGCGGACGCAGATCGAGGCCTACGCCCACACCCATGCCGTGCTGTGGATGAACCTGCTGCGCTTCGTCGTGGCGGCCGCGCTGCTGTACTACGGCGCGCGCTTCGTGGTGCAGGGAGCGCCGGTCATCGGCGTGCACTGGGGCCTGTCGCCGCTGCTGACCGGCTTGCTGCCGGTGGCGATCGGTACGGCCTTGCCGGAGATCGCCGCGGCCGCGATGGCGGCCCGGCGCGGGCAGGGCGACATGGTCGCGGGCCACGTCATCGGCTCCAGCCTGTTCAACCTGCTGGTGGTGGTGGGTGGCATGGCCGCGTTCCGTCCGCTGGCGCTGCCGGAATCGTTCGTGCGGCTCGAACTGCCTGCCGCGATCGCCTTCGTGCTGGTGCTGTACCCGATGCTGCGCGGCGACCTGCGCATCAGCCGCGTGGAAGGCGGCATCCTGCTTGCCGCTTTCGTCGGCTGGGTAGTCCTGGAGATCGCGTTGCTCGCTTGACCTGAACAGTGGGTCAGGCATGTGTGAACGGGTTTGTTAAACTCGGGGCGATTGCTCGCGAATGACGCATTCCCTGCAACGCAAGGCGGTAGATGATCCCTTTCCTCGAAATCCTGCTGGCGCTGCCGTTCGTGCTCGCGCTGGTGGTGGCGCTGGCGCGCGGCCTTCCGCGCGGCGCGACCGCATGGCTGGCCGGCCTGGCGCCGCTGCTGGGCCTGGTGCTGCTGGCGTGGATGACGCCGAGCGTGCTGCAGGGCTGGAACGTTCGCGCCGACCACGCCTGGATCCCGCAGATCGGCCTGGCCTTCACCCTGCGCCTGGACGGGCTGGCATGGATGTTCGCCGGCATGGTGCTGGCGATCGGTGCGCTGGTGGTCATGTACGCGCACTACTACCTGAGCGAGAAGGACAGCGCACCGCGCTTTTTCGCCTGCCTGCTGCTGTTCATGGGCTCGATGCTGGGCGTGGTGCTGGCCGGCAACCTGCTGCTGCTGGTGGTGTTCTGGGAACTGACCAGCATCAGTTCGTTCCTGCTGATCGGCTTCTGGTCGCATCGCCAGGATGCGCGCGAGGGCGCGCGCATGGCCCTGGCGATCACCGGCGCCGGCGGACTGGCGCTGCTGGGCGGCGTGCTGCTGATCGGGCGCATCGTCGGCAGTTACGACCTGGACGTGGTGCTGGCCTCGGGCGACCTGATCCGCGCGAGCACGCTGTATCCGTGGGCGCTGGCGCTGGCGCTGGCGGGCGTGTTCACCAAGAGCGCGCAGTTCCCGCTGCACTTCTGGCTGCCGCACGCGATGGCGGCGCCGACACCGGTCTCGGCCTACCTGCATTCGGCGACGATGGTGAAGGCCGGGGTGTTCCTGCTCGCCCGGCTGCATCCGGCGCTGGCGGGGACCGACCTGTTCTTCTACGTGGTCACCAGCGTCGGTGCGATGACGCTGCTGGTCGGCGCCTGGTTCGCGATCTTCCAGCACGACTTGAAGGGCCTGCTGGCCTATTCGACCATCTCGCACCTCGGCCTGATCACGCTGCTGTTCGGCATCTCCACGCCGATGGCGGTGGTGGCGGGCGTGTTCCACATCCTCAACCACGCCACGTTCAAGGCCTCGCTGTTCATGGCGGCCGGCATCATCGACCACGAGACCGGCACGCGCGACATGCGGCGGCTCGGCAACCTGCGGCGCTACCTGCCGATGACCAGCGCGCTGGCGATCGTGGCCTCGCTGGCGATGGCGGGCATCCCGCTGCTCAACGGCTTCCTGTCGAAGGAGATGTTCTTCGCCGAGGCGCTGGACATCGACGGCCACCGCGGCATGCGCAACGCCATCGCGGCGGCGGCGCTGCTGTACGGCATGTTCGGCGTGGCCTACAGCCTGCGCTTCGTCTACGAGACCTTCTTCGGCAAGGGACCGCGCGACCTCGACGTGGTCCCGCACGAGCCGCCGCGCTGGATGAAGATACCGGTGGAAGTGCTGGTGGTGCTGTGCGTGGCGGTCGGCATGTTCCCGGCGTGGACGGTGGCGCCGGTGTTGCACGCCGGCGCCGGTGCGATCCTCGGCGAGGCCATGCCCGAGTACAGCCTGGCGGTGTGGCACGGCATCAACACGCCGCTGCTGATGAGCCTGGCCGGCATCGCCGGCGGCGTCCTGCTGTACTTCGGGCTGCGCCGGCTGTTCGATCTGCATGCGATCGCGCGGCAGTCGTTCGGACGCCTCGTGTTCCGCTGGAACATGGAAGCACTCTACGCGCTGGCGGGTCGCTTCACCGCACGGATCGCCAATGGCAGCCTGCAGCGCAGCCTGCTGTTCCTGGTGCTGGCGGCGATCGCCGCCGGTGCCGCGCCTTTCGTCGCCGGCGATGCCGCACCGCTGCAGTGGCGCGCGCCCCAGCCCATGCCGCTGTTGGGCTGGCTGCTGTGGCTGGTCCTGGTGGTATGCGCGGTGTGGACGATCCGCCTGTACCGGCAGCGGTTGCTGGCGGTCATCGTGCTGGGCGGCGCCGGCCTGGTGGTCAGCCTGACCTTCGTCTTCCTGTCCGCGCCGGACCTGGCGCTGACGCAGTTGATGGTGGAAATGGTCAGTCTGGTCCTGTTGCTGCTGGGACTGCATTACCTGCCACCGCGCTCGCCGCCCGAGCGGACGCCGCGCCGGCGCCTGCGCGACATTCTGGTGGCCTCGGTCGCGGGCGGTGGTGCCGGCCTGCTCGCCTACCAGGTGATGACGCGGCCGGCCGACACCATCAGCGGCGAACTGCTGGCGCGCTCGCTGCCGGAAGCCTATGGCAGCAACGTGGTCAACGTGATCCTGGTCGACTTCCGCGGCTTCGATACCTTCGGCGAGATCACCGTGTTCGGTATCGCGGCGCTGATCGTGCATGCGCTGCTGCGCCGTGCGCGGATGGCGCCGGAGAAGGTCATGTCGGGTCCCCCGATCAAGTTGCCGGTGCCGGCGGACCTGGCGCAGATCATGTTCCCGTTGACGCTGACCGTGTCGGTGTTCCTGTTCCTGCGCGGACACAACGCGCCCGGTGGCGGTTTCATCGCCGGCCTGGTGCTGGCGGTGCCGCTGCTGGTGCAGTACGTGATCCAAGGGGCGGCGTCGGTCGAGTCGCGCTTCGGCTTCGACTACATCAAGTGCATCGGCATCGGCCTGATCGTCGCCGGCGTGAGCGGGGTGGCGTCGATGCTGTTCGGCGTGCCGTTCCTGACCAGCGGTCATCTCGACCTGGTATTGCCGGTGATCGGCACGGTGCCGCTGGCCAGCGCGATCGGCTTCGACACCGGCGTCTACCTGGTGGTGTTCGGCGGCGCCATGCTCATCCTCTCGATGATGGGCACCATCCGCCCTTCGCGCACGCGCGTGTCGCACCTCGGCGTGATGGAGCCGGGCGAGCGGTCCACCCGCACGGGAGAACTGAGCTGATGGGGAGGACGCCATAATGGAACTGGCCATGGCGAGCGCGATCGCCATCCTCACTGCGGCAGGCGTGTACCTGCTGCTGCGTGCGCGCAGCTTCGACGTCATCCTCGGGCTGACGCTGCTGTCCTATGCGACCAACCTGCTGATCTTCGCCGGAGGGCGGCTGACGCCCGGCAAGCCGGCGGTGCTGCGCGAAGGTGTGGCGCCGACGCTCGCCCATTACACCGATCCGCTGCCCCAAGCGCTGGTGCTGACGGCCATCGTGATCGCCTTCGCGATGACGGCGGTGACGGTGGTCCTGTCGATCCGCAGCCGCGGCGACAACGACAGCGACCATGTCGACGGCAGCAAGGCCCAGCGCGAATTCCTGGCCAGCGAACAGCGTCGCCATGAAGAAGCGCGCGATGCCGCCAAGGCCGACGACGCGGAGCCGCGCGCATGAACCACCTGCCGGTGCTGCCGATCCTGATCCCGCTGTTCGCCGCGTCTATCGCGCTGTTCTTCGAACATCGCCGCTTCGGCATGGTGCCGCAGCGCATCGTCGCGTGGACTTCGATCGCCGCCATGCTGGCGGTTGCCGGTGTCCTGGTCGCTTCGGCGGGTTCGGGCGACGTGTCGGTCTACCTGCTGGGCGACTGGCCGGCGCGGCTGGGGATCGTGCTGATGGTGGACCGGCTGTCGGCATTGATGCTGCTGGTCGGGCTGCTGCTCGCCGCGGCCTGCCTGCTGCACGCCTGCGCGGGCTGGGACCGGCGCGCGCCGCACTTCCATGCGTTCTTCCAGTTCCAGTTGATGGGATTGAACGGCGCGTTCCTCACCGGCGACATCTTCAACCTGTTCGTGTTCTTCGAAGTGCTGCTGATCTCCTCGTACGGCCTGATGCTCAGTGGCGGGCGAGGTGAGCGGATGCGCGCGGGCCTGCACTACGTCACCTTCAATATCGCCGCCTCGACGCTGTTCCTGATCGCGCTGGGCCTGCTGTACGGCCTGCTCGGCTCCTTGAACATGGCCGAGCTGTCGGTGCGTGTGGCGCAACTGCCGCCGGGCGATGTGGCGCTGGTGCAGGCGGCGGCCGGCCTGCTGTTCGTGGTGTTCTGCGCGAAAGCCGCGTTGCTGCCGATGTACTTCTGGTTGCCGGAGACCTATACGCATGCGCCCGCGGCCGTGGCCGGCCTGTTCGCCATCATGACCAAGGTGGGCCTGTATGCCGTGTTGAGGCTGGGCACACTGAGCTTCGGCGCGTCGGGACCGCTGGACGGCTTCGCATGGCCGGCGCTGCTGGTCCTGGGCGCGGCGACGCTGGTGCTGGCGTCGCTGGGCGTGCTGGCGGCGAACCGGCTTCGCGCGCTGGCGGCCTATCTGGTGCTGGGCTCGGCAGCCACGCTGTTCGTCGCGTTTTCGCTGCATACCGCCGGTACCGTCGGTGCCGGGCTGTACTACCTGGTGCACAGCAGTTTCGCCGGCGCCGCGCTGTTCCTGCTCGCCGACCTGATCCGCCGGCGCCGCGGCCGCGCGAGCGACCGCAAGGACTTGATCGCCGCACTGCCCGACAAGACCGTGCCCGGCCTGCTGTTCCTGGTGGCGGCGGTCTCGCTGGCGGGCCTGCCGCCGCTGTCCGGCTTCATCGGCAAGCTGCTGCTGCTGGACGCGGTGCCCGCCGGTCCGCGTACGCCGTGGATCTGGGCGCTGGTCCTGGTCACGAGCTTCATGATGCTGGTGGGGCTGGCGCGTGCCGGCACGCGCCTGTTCTGGCGCGTGGAGCCCTGGCCCGATGCCGGCGTGCGGAAGCTGGAGGCCTACGTCCCCGAGCAGGACCAGATCGCGCCATCGCGCCCCCTGGAAACCTCGGCCATCGTGCTGCTGCTGGCCTATGGCGTGGCGCTGGTACTGGTGGCCGCGCCGGTACTGGACTACACGCGCGCCACCGCCGCGCAGCTGCAGGCACCGGCCGATTACGTCGAACACGTGCGCGCCGCCGCACCGATCCTGAGGGAGCCCTGAGCATGGCCTCGACATGGCGCAAGCGCTGGTTGCCGTCGCTGCCGCTGAGCGTGACGGTGTTCTGCTTCTGGTTGCTGATGAACGACGATGTCAGCGCCGGCCATGTGGTCATGGCGCTGTTGCTGGCGCTGCTGATTCCGCCGTTCGCCGCGCGCCTGGACCGCGAATTCGCCAGCATCGGCCGCCTGCGCAGCGTGCCCCGCATGCTGGGCGTGCTGGCCCTGGATATCGTGCAGGCCAACATCACCGTGGCGATGCAGGTGCTGGGCCCGGAGCGGAACATCCATCCCGGCTTCATCTGGGTGCCGCTGGACATCGACAACATCCACGGCATCGCGGCGCTGACCAGCATCATCACGCTCACGCCGGGAACGGTGTCGTCGGCCCTGTCGGACGACCGCAGCCACCTGCTCGTGCACGTGCTGAACCTAGACGATGCCGACGAGGTGATCCGGCAGATCAAGACGCGCTACGAAGCGCCGCTGAGGGAGATCTTCCCATGACGCCTCCGGAACTGGTGATGTACGCCATCGTCGCCTCGATGCACGTGGTCGGACTGGCGATGCTGCTGGCGCTGGCGAGGCTGGTGCGCGGTCCCAGCGTGCCCGACCGCATCCTGGCGCTGGACACGCTGTTCGTGGCGGCGATCGCGCAACTGGTGCTGTTCGGCATGTACCTGGGCACGGCGGTCTACTTCGAGGCGGCGCTGATCATCGCCATGCTGGGGTTCGTCGGCACGGTGGTGCTGAGCAAGTACGTGCTGCGCCGGGACATCGTCGAATGAGCTGGGTCTTCGCCATCCTGCTGGTACTGCTGCTGGCCGTGGGCAGCTTCTTCATCCTGGTGGGCTCCTTCAGCCTGCTGAAGCTGTCGGAGTTCTTCAAGCGCCTGCACGGCCCGACCAAGGCCAGCACGCTGGGCGTGGGCTGCGTGCTGATCGCGTCGGTCGGCTACCACGCCCTGAGCGGCACCGATCCGCAGCCGCGCGAGTTGCTGATCACCGCCTTCCTTTTCATCACGACGCCGATCAGCGCGCATCTGATGGCCAAGGCGGCACTGTCGCTGCACATGGCGGAGCGGCCGCCGATGCCGGGCGGCGAACCGCCCAGGCCGATCGACGCGGTCGACGAAGACGCCGCCCCGGACGCCTGATCCGCGATGCGTACCGCCCTCGTTTTCGGTGCCAGCGGCCAGATCGGCGAGGCGCTGCTGGCCCGGCTCGCTGCGGGCGAATGGCACGTGTTCGCGGTATCGCGGACATCGCGGCCCGCGTCGTCGAACGTGCGGTGGCTGCCCGGCGAATTCGCCGGCATCGATGGATTGCCCGATCGCGTCGACGTGATCTTCAGCACCGGCCCGCTGGACGGGTTCGCGCAGTGGTATGCGCGCGGCCTGGTGGCGGCGCCGCGCGTGGTCGCGTTCGGATCCACCAGCCTCGATACGAAGCAGAACTCGCACGATGCGTACGAGCGCGACATCGTTGCGCGGCTGCAGGCCGCCGAGCGGATCGTGTTCGATGCCGCGACGGCACAGGGTGCGGCAGCGACGTTGCTGCGTCCGACCCTGGTCTACGGCGCAGGCCGCGACCAGACGCTGGCGCGGATCGCGGCGATCGCACGGCGCCTGGGCTTCTTCATGCTGCCGCATGGCGCGCAAGGGAAACGCCAGCCGGTGCATGTGGACGACCTCGCCGCCGCCGCGCTCGCGGTGGTGGATGCGCCCGCGACGCACGGGCAGTCGTATGCGTTGCCGGGGGGCGAAACGCTGGCCTACCGCGAGATGGTGGCGCGCACGTTGGCGGCGCTCGACCCGCCGGCGACGCTGCGGCAGCTGCCGATGCCGGTCTTCCGTGCGCTACTCTCGCTTGCCCGCATGGCGGGCGTGATGCGGGGGCTCACCGACGACGCGGTAGCACGGATGCGCGAGGACCTGGTGTTCGACGCCACGCCGGCGCGCAACGACTTCGGTTACGCGCCGCGGCCCTTCGTCGTCGACAAGCGTGCGGTCAATTCGTAGAGCGGAGCTTGCTCCGCTGCTTTTCTGAACCCTGAAACGATCCCGGGAACGGCATCAGCCGGGCAAGCCCGGCTCTACCCTCAATACCGCCAACCCATCTTCCGGTAGAACTTGCTCAGCACCCACACCGGGCCGATCAGCAGGTAGGTAAGGTCGGTCAGGAAGCTGGGCTTCTTGCCTTCGATCTTGTGGCCGATGAACTGCGCGATCCACGCCAGCACGAAGACCGCCACGGCGAGGAAGAACAGGTTCTGCAGTCCCAGCAGGCCCTCCAGCCAGCGCGTCAGCCAGGCCATCGCGATGAAGATCGCCAGCATGCCGAAGCCCAGCGGCCGGGACAGCTTGTAGTAGTACATCCACGCGCCGAACATCGCCAGCGCCGCCCACATGCCGGACTTCACCCACGTGCCGAACACCGGGATGCACCACAGCAGCGCCACCACCGTCCACAGGATCGCCGGCACGGCGAACACATGGATCAGCTGGTTGGTCTCGTTGACGTGGTCGCCGGAATAGCTGGCGAACCAGCGGTCCACCGGACGTTGTGCGGTCGCGTTCATTCATCCCTCCCGAGGATGGCAATGCGGCAGGGTATGGAGCATACCCCAGCGCGGCCGGGGTTGCCGGGCCGGCCATCGCAACCTCGCAGGAGGGCGGGCGAAGCCCGCTCTACAGGTACCGTGTACGGTCAGTCGACGGTGATGCCGGCCAGTTTCTGCAGCGCTTCGGCGTACTTGGCGCGGGTGCGCTCGATGACCTCGGCGGGCAGCGACGGGCCGGGCGCGGTCTTGTCCCAGTCCAGCGTTTCCAGGTAGTCGCGCACGAACTGCTTGTCGTAGCTCGGCGGGCTGGTCCCGACTTCGTACTGGTCCGCGGGCCAGTAGCGCGAGGAATCCGGCGTCAGCATCTCGTCCATGATGTAGAGGCGGCCATCCTCGTCCGTGCCGAACTCGAACTTGGTGTCGGCCAGCAGGATGCCGCGCTCGGCCGCGACGTCGGCGGCGAAGCGGTAGATGCGCAGGGTGGCGTCGCGCACGCGCTCGGCCAGTTCGGCGCCGACGGTCTTCACCATCGCGTCGAAATCGATGTTCTCGTCGTGGTCGCCGACGGCGGCCTTGGTCGACGGGGTGAAGATCGGTTCGGCCAGCTTTTCCGCCTGGCGCAGGCCATCGGGCAGTTCGATGCCGCTGACCTTGCCGGTGCGCTGGTAGTCCTTCCAGCCGCTGCCGATCAGGTAGCCGCGGGCGATCGCCTCTACCGGCACGGGCTTGAGCTTCTTCGTCACTACCGCGCGCTTGGCGTACAGCGACGCATCGACGCCGGCCGGCAGCACGCTGGCCACGTCGATGCCGGTCAGGTGGTTCGGCATCAGGTGCGCGGTCTTGGCGAACCAGAAGTTGGAAATCTGGCAGAGCATCTCGCCCTTGCCGGGAATCGGATCGGGCAGCACCACGTCGAAGGCGCTCAGGCGATCGGTGGCTACCATCAACAGGTAGTCGCCCGCAGGCGCATCGGCGGGCAGGCGGTCGCGCGGGATATCGAACACGTCGCGGACCTTACCGCGGTGGCGCAGGGTGAGGCCGGGCAGATCGGATTGCAGCAACGTCGTGGGCACAAACACTCCTTCGGGAGTCCGGAAACCATCGAGGCGGTACAGCGTCGTGGGGCGTGCGGCAGGCCGTGCGCCCGAGGCCCCGGGGCGGCCGTCTACCCGCTGCTGCGGGGCCGGGTACCGGACCGGGCCGCGTAGTGTACGGGCTCGGGAGCGCCATGTGCCGTAAAATGCCGCGATTGCCGGAGAAGGCGGGCCGAATGAAGCGCTGGTACGGAAAACTGCTGGGATTCGTGGCCGGTTGGCTGCTGATGCGCCATCCGCTGGGCGGCCTGGTGGGCCTGATCATCGGCCACGCCTTCGACGAGGACTGGTTCAAGCTCAGCCGCGACAACCCGTACCGCGTCTTCGACCTGACCAGCGACGCCAGCGACGCCGAAGTCGACCAGGCCTATCGCCGGCTGATTTCCCAGTACCACCCCGACAAGATGGCCGGCGCGGCGGAAGACCTGCGCCGCCAGGCCGAACAGAAGGCCGGCGAGATCAACGCCGCCTACGACCGCATCAAGACCCTGCGCAAGCGCAAGTGAGCCCCTCCATGCCGAACTGCATCATCGCCCCGTCCATCCTGTCCGCCGATTTCGCCCGCCTGGGCGAGGAAGTCGACAACGTGCTGAAGGCGGGCGCCGACTGGGTGCACTTCGACGTGATGGACAACCACTACGTGCCCAACCTGACCATCGGCCCGATGGTCTGCAGCGCGCTGCGCAAGCACGGCGTCACCACGCCGATCGACGTGCACCTGATGGTGGAGCCGGTGGATCGCATCGTGCCGGACTTCGCCGAGGCCGGTGCCAGCATCATCAGCTTCCATCCGGAAGCGTCGAAGCACGTGCACCGCACGATCCAGCTGATCAAGTCGTTGGGCTGCAAGGCCGGCCTGGTGCTCAATCCCGGTACGCCGGTCGAGGTGCTGGACTGGGTGCTGCCGGAACTGGACCTGGTGCTGCTGATGTCCGTGAACCCGGGCTTCGGCGGGCAGGCGTTCATTCCGTCTGCACTGGACAAGCTGCGCGCGGTACGCGCGATGATCGACAGGACGGGCAAGGACATCCGCCTGGAAATCGACGGCGGCGTGAAGGCCGACAACATCGGCCAGATCGCAGCGGCGGGCGCAGATGCCTTCGTGGCCGGCTCGGCGATCTTCAATGCCCCGGACTACAAGGACGTGATCGACCGCATGCGCACGGCCGTGGCGGAAGCGCGTCGCTGATCGGTGCGCAGAGCGGAGCGTGCTCCGCGTGCCGTGCAGGCCGCCGGGCAAGCTCGGCGTCACACGGAAAAGGGCGATGGCCTGCGCCACCGCCCCGGAAGGATTGGAGGCTGATCCTGCCTCCGCCCGTCGTCCCTGCTATGGCTTTCCACGTTACGGGTCGTCTGTGACGGGAAGATGACGGCGGTCTCCGCTGTTGTAGGAGCGACGTGAGTCGCGACCGCATGCCTTGGCCGAAATGGGACCTGTCGGCCCGACAATCCTGGAACCGACGATCTGCGGTCGCGACTCACGTCGTTCCTACAGGAGAGCGGCTATCCTCGCGCCACCCTCAAGGACTCCCCCATGACCGCACCCCGCTGGCGCCTGATCCTCAACGGCAAATCCGCGGGCGACGACGACCTGCGCGAAGCCGTCCGCACGATGCGCCAGGACGGCATCGCGCTGGACGTGCGGGTGACGTGGGAAGACGGCGATGCCGAACGCTATGTCGCCGACGCGATCGCCGATGGCGTGGACACCGTCATCGCCGCCGGCGGCGACGGCACGCTCAGCGAGGTCGCGACGACGCTCGCCCACCGGGACCCGCAGGCCGCGGCGCTGCCCTCGCTCGGGTTGGTGCCGCTGGGGACGGCCAACGACTTCGCCACCGCTGCCGGCATTCCCGATGACGCCTTGCCCGCGTTGCGACTGGTCCGCGATGTCGCTGCGGTCCCGATGGACTTGCTGCGCATCGAGGCCGAGGACGGTCCGCACTGGTGCGCCAACCTTGCCAGCGGTGGCTTCGGCACCGAGGTCACCGTGGAGACCGACGAGGGCCTGAAGAAGATGCTCGGCGGGCTGGCCTACCTGATCACCGGGATCGCCAAGCTCGGCCGCATCGAGCCGATGACGGCGCGCGTGCGTGGTCCGGAGTTCGACTGGCAGGGCGACTTCATCGCGCTCGGCATCGGCAACGGACGCCAGGCCGGCGGCGGGCAGGCGCTCTGCCCGGATGCGCTGGTCGACGACGGCCTGCTGGACCTGACCATCGTGCCGGAGCTGTCCGGCGAGGTCGCCGCCACCGTCGGCACGCTGGTGAAGGACGGCAAGCATGCCGCGCTGGACCGCGTCGCCACCCGCGTGCGGCTGCCGTGGGTCGACGTGGAGGCCGACCAGCCGCTGACCCTCAACCTGGATGGCGAGCCTGTGCAGTCCCGTCGTTTCCACATCGAGTGCGTGCCCGGGCGCGTCCGCATGCACCTGCCCGCAGGCTGTCCGTTGCGTCTGCAACCTTAGCGACGCTCCGAAAGCGCGCCCCTGCTCGTCATTCCCGCGAAGGCGGGTCAGCGGCGTGACGCCACGGGATCCCCACCTGCGCGGGGATACCGGTGGTGATTCATGCTGTCCCCAGTGGCCGTCGGCCCGATGCGTCGGGTAAAGTAGGCCCGTGTCCCATCCCGCGCTCCCGCTTTCCGAAGATTCCGCACGCCTTGGCTGGCGATGGTGGCCCGTTGCCGTCGCCCGTATCGCCACCGTGTCCCGGAAGGAAAGCCCGCTTGATCTCGCACGCCCAGTTCCAGCAGTACGCTGCTGAAGGTTTCAACCGCATCCCCGTCGTCCGTGAAGTGCTGTCCGACCTGGACACGCCGCTCTCGGTCTACCTGAAACTCGCCGACGCGCCGCATACCTACCTGTTCGAATCGGTGGAAGGCGGCGAGCGCTTCGGCCGCTATTCCATCATCGGCCTGCCGGTGCGCCGCGTGGCGACGTTCCGCGGCCACACGCTGCAGATCCACGACCATGGCCAACTGGTCGAGACGCGCGAGGTCGCCGATCCCTTCGCCGAAGTCGAAGCGCTGCGCGCCGCCTACGCGGTGCCGAAGCTCGAAGGCCTGCCCGGCTTCGCCGGCGGCCTGGTCGGCTGGTTCGGCTTCGAGTGCATCGGCTACATCGAGCCGCGATTGGCGACCGGCGACAAACCCGACGAACTCGGCACGCCCGACATCCTGCTGATGCTGTCGGAAGAGGTCGCGGTCTTCGACAACCTCAAGGGCCGGCTGTACCTGATCGTCCACGCCGATCCGCGCGGGCCGGATGCCTGGCAGCAGGCGCAGGCTCGGCTGGACGTGCTGACGGGCAAGCTGCGCCAGCCGGGGTCGTACCCCACGCCGATCACCCGCGACGTGCTGGACGAAAGCCACTTCGTGTCCGGCTTCACCCATGACGGCTTCATCGCCGCGGTCGAACAGTCCAAGGAATACATCCGCGCCGGCGACATCTTCCAGGTCGTGCTGAGCCAGCGGCTGAGCGTGCCGTTCAATGCGCGGCCGGTGGACGTCTACCGCGCGCTGCGCGCGCTGAATCCATCGCCCTACATGTACTTCCTGGATGTCGGCGATGTGCAGGTGGTCGGCTCTTCGCCGGAAATCCTGGTACGGCTCGAGAACAACGAAGTCACCGTGCGCCCGATCGCCGGTACGCGTCCGCGTGGAAAGACGCATGACGAAGACGTCGCGCTGGAAGCCGAACTGCTGGCCGACCCCAAGGAGCGCGCGGAACACCTGATGCTGATCGACCTGGGCCGCAACGACACCGGCCGCGTATCGGAAGCCGGTACGGTGCAGGTGGGCGAGCAGTTCGTCATCGAGCGTTACAGCCATGTCATGCATATCGTCAGCGAAGTCACCGGCAAGCTGTTGCCGGGCCTCAGTTATGCGGACGTGCTGCGTGCGACGTTCCCGGCCGGCACCGTCAGCGGCGCACCGAAGATCCGCGCGCTGGAAGTGATCCGCGAACTGGAACCGATCAGGCGCAATGTCTATGCCGGCAGCATCGGTTACATCGGCTGGCATGGCGACGCCGACACCGCCATCGCGATCCGTACCGCCGTCATCAAGGACGGTCGCCTGCACGTGCAGGCCGGCGCCGGCATCGTCTACGACTCCGATCCCGAGAAGGAATGGGACGAGACGATGAACAAGGGCCGCGCGCTGTTCCGCGCCGTGGCCGAAGCGGCGAAGGGGCTGTGATGGAGCTGGCCATCGACAACGCGAAGATCAGCCTGCGCAACGACTACAGCGAGGGCGCGCACCCGCGCCTGCTGCAGGCGCTGGCCGTGGCGAGCGCGGAGATAAACCGTGGCTACGGCCTCGACGTCCACAGCGCCCGCGCCGCTGCCCTGATCCGCGACCGTCTCGCACGCGATGCCGACGTGCATTTCCTCGCGGGCGGCACGCAGACCAATCTCGTCGCGCTGGCCGCGTTCCTGCGCCCGCACGAAGCCGTGGTCGCGCCGGCCAGCGGGCATATCGCCACGCACGAGGCCGGCGCCATCGAGGCCAGCGGCCACAAGGTGCTGACGGTCGCCACGCCCGACGGCAAGTTGAGTCCGGAACTGATCCAGCCCTGCGTCGACGGCCACAGCGGCGAACACATGGTGAAACCGCGGGTGGTCTACATCTCCAACACCACCGAATGGGGCACGCTCTACAGCGCCGCCGAGCTGCAGGCGCTGGGCGAGTTCTGCCGGAACCGCGGGCTGCTGCTCTACGTCGACGGCGCACGCCTCGCGTCCGCGCTGACCACGCCAGGCAACGATGTCGACCTGGCGCTGCTGTCGACCCAGGCCGATGCCTTCTACATCGGGGGCACCAAGAACGGTGCGCTGCTGGGCGAGGCACTGGTCATCGTCAACCCCATCCTGCGCACGGAGTTCCGTCACGTCATCAAGCAGCGTGGCGCGATGCTGGCCAAGGGCATGGTGGTCGGTGCGCAGTTCGAAGCCCTGTTCGAGGACGGTCTGTACTTCGTGCTGGCCACGCATGCGAACGTCATGGCCGAACGGTTGCGGGAAGTGCTGCACCAGGCCGGCGTACCGCTGGCCGTGGACTCGCCCAGCAACCAGGTGTTTCCGGTCCTGCCGAACGCCGTCGTCGAACGCCTGCAGCAGCAGGTCGAGTTCGAGACCTGGGAGCGCCGCGGCGACGGTACCACCGTGATCCGGCTGATGACGTCGTGGGCGACGCCGGAATCCGCCATCGAAGCGTTTGCGGTCGTACTGGTGCAGCTCGACAGGGAGAAGCAGGCCAATGAACCCGGTTGAAACCCCGCTCCCGCGGTTGGCGCGTTTGCCAGACAGGTACCCCAACCGGAGGAACCTCATGAGCCTGCGTTATCTGCTGCTTGCCGTCGCGATGACGGTGTCCCCCCATCTGGCCGCCCAGATCAACGCGCTTCTGCCGACGCGCCACATCCTGGTCTATGGAGATGCGCAGGCACGGGCCATTCCGGATCGTTTCAAGATTTCGATCCAGTTCGAGTGCACGGATCTCAATCCCGATGTTGCGCGCCGCGCCGTCGAGCAGCATGTGGCCGATACCCTTGCCAAACTCAAGGCTGTCGGGGTTCCCTCCGCGGAGATTGTCGCGACTTCGTTGCAGATCGGCCCCAAGCAACGGTACGACCAGAAGCTCCAGGAGCAGGTATTCGTCGGTACGCAGGTGAGTCGATCGCTGACCGCGCGTTTCTCGAAACAGGCGGACCTGGAGCGCTTCTTGTCGACGGTCGAAACATCACAGGCATTACGCATCTCGGAAGTGACCACCGAACTGAGCACCGAGCCGGAATTGCGCAAGGCCCTGCGCGAGAACACCATCGCGTCCTCCCGCGAGAAAGCGGAAGTGATCGCACGAGCGTATGGCGCCCGTCTTGGCCCGGTATACAGCGTGTCGGACGTTGCGCCCCAGTTCGAGTATGGCGTCAGCGAGGGCGACTGGCCGGTGCGTTACGAATGGAAGAGCAATGGCGCACTTGACCGAATCACGGTGACGGGCAGCCGCCTCGATCGTGCTGGCGTTGATGTCTCGCTGCAGGCCGGCTATGTGAACTATTCCGACAAGATCTACACCGTATTCCTGCTGGCGGACTGACCCATGCTGTTGATGATCGACAACTACGACAGCTTCACCTACAACCTCGTGCAGTACCTGCAATCGCTGGGGGCCGAGGTGAAGGTGGTGCGCAACGATGCGATGACGGTGGATGAGATCGCGAAGCTCGCGCCCGAGCGCATCGTCATCTCGCCTGGTCCATGCACGCCGAACGAAGCCGGCGTCTCGCTGGAGATCATCGAGCGGCTCGGCGCGACAACGCCGATTCTCGGCGTCTGCCTGGGGCACCAGAGCCTCGGCCAGGCGTATGGCGGCAACGTCATACGGGCCGGCCGGATCATGCATGGCAAGACCTCGCGCATCCGCCATGAAGGAAAAGGCGTGTTCGCCGGGTTACCCGATGCCTACGAGGCCACGCGCTACCACTCGCTGGTGGTGGAGCGCAGCAGTCTTCCCGACGCGCTGGAAGTCACGGCGTGGACCGAAAACGAGGATGGCAGCTTCGAGGAGATCATGGGGCTACGCCATCGCGAGTATCCGGTCGAGGGCGTGCAGTTCCATCCGGAATCGATCCTGACCGAGCATGGCCACGCGCTGCTGAAGAATTTCCTGGAGCGATGATCTCCGACACCTGCCTTTGCAGGAGCGGGCCATGCCCGCGATGCTTTCCCTGTCAGGCACCCAGCGTATCGCGGGCATGGCCCGCTCCCACAGGCAACCGAAGATGCCATTGACCCCCCAAGAAGCCCTGCAGCGCACGATCGAGCATCGCGAGATCTTCCACGACGAGATGGTCGACCTGATGCGGCAGATCATGCGTGGCGATGTGTCGCCGACGATGACGTCCGCGATCCTGACCGGCCTGCGCGTGAAGAAGGAAACCGTCGGTGAGATCGCCGGTGCGGCCACGGTGATGCGGGAGTTCTCGCGCACCGTCGATGTCGCCGACCGCACGCATCTGGTCGATATCGTCGGTACCGGGGGCGATGGCTCGCATACCTTCAACATCTCGACCTGTTCCATGTTCGTCGCGGCGGCGGCGGGCGCGCGCGTCGCCAAGCACGGCAACCGCAGCGTCTCGTCGAAGTCGGGCAGCGCCGACGTGCTGGAAGCGCTGGGTGCCGACATCGAGCTGCAGCCGGCACAGGTGGCGGAATCCATTGCGCAGGCCGGCATCGGCTTCATGTTCGCGCCCGTCCACCATCCGGCGATGAAGGTCGTCGCGCCGGTGCGCCGGGAAATGGGTGTGCGCACGATCTTCAACATCCTCGGGCCGCTGACCAATCCGGCTGGTGCGCCGAGCATCCTGATGGGCGTGTTCCATCCTGATCTCGTCGGCATCCAGGCGCGCGTGCTGCAGGAACTCGGCGCCGAGCGCGCGCTGGTGGTGTGGGGCCGCGACGGCATGGACGAACTGTCGCTGGGCGCCGGTACTCTGGTCGGCGAACTGCGCGATGGGGAAGTGCGCGAGTACGAACTGCACCCCGAGGACTTCGGCATCGCGATGGCTGCCAGCCGCAACCTGCGCGTGGGCGACGCCGCCGAATCCAAGGCGATGCTGCTGGGCGTGCTGGACAACCGCCCGGGTCCGGCGCGCGAGATCGTGGTGCTGAATGCGGGTGCCGCACTGTACGTGGCCGGCGTGGCGGAAAGCATCGAGGAGGGCATCGTCCGTTCGCGCGAAGCGATCGCCAGCGGCAAGGCGCTGGAGCGCCTGCAGCACTTCGTGGCCACGACCCAGGCATTGGGCCGGCAGAACGCAGGGGCATGAGATGGCAGGTGGTGGATTCGCGACGCTTCCCAAGCCGCCGTACTACGCGGTGATCTTCTCCTCGCAGCGCAACGCGCATGATGATGCGGGCTACAGCGCGATGGCAGAGCGCATGGTCGAGTTGGCCGTGCAGCAGCCCGGCTTCCTCGGCATGGAGTCCACGCGTGGCGCCGATGGTTTCGGCATCACCGTGGCGTACTGGGAAAGCGAGGACGCCATCCGTGCCTGGCGCCAGCATGCCGAGCACACTGCCGCGCGCGAGCAGGGGCGCCGCGACTGGTATGAACATTTCGAGTTGCGGGTGGCCAAGGTCGAACGGGCGTATGGCTGGGACCGCGCGGCGCCGCCCCGCGGATAAATGCGAGAATACGGCTCCGTGCGGGCCAAAACGCCGGCCAGAAGGACTCCATGAGCGACATCCTGACCACCATCCTCGCCCGCAAGGCGGAAGAGATCGCGGCACGCAGTGCACGCGTCCCCTTGGCGGACCTGCGGGCGCAGATCGATGACGCGTCACCGGCGCGGGGTTTCGCCGATGCACTGAACGCGATGATCGCGCAGGGTGATCCGGCGGTGATCGCCGAAGTGAAGAAGGCCAGTCCGTCGAAAGGCGTGATCCGTCCTGACTTCCGGCCGGCCGATATCGCGGTGAGCTACGAGTTCGGCGGCGCGGCCTGTCTGTCGGTGCTGACCGATGTCGACTTCTTCCAGGGGGCGGACGACTACCTGAGGCAGGCGCGCGATGCGTGCACGCTGCCGGTGCTGCGCAAGGACTTCACCGTCGATCCGTACCAGGTGTACGAGGCGCGCGTGCTGGGCGCGGACTGCATCCTGCTGATCGTGGCGGCGCTGGACGACGGGCAACTGGTCGACCTGTCGGGCCTGGCGATGCAGCTGGGCATGGACGTGCTGGTGGAAGTGCACGACATTGATGAACTGGAGCGAGCCCTGCAGGTGCCGGTGCCCCTGGTCGGGATCAACAACCGCAACCTGCGCACGTTCGAGGTCTCGCTGCAGACCACGCTGGACATGAAGGACGCTGTGCCGAAGGACCGCCTGCTGGTGACCGAGAGCGGCATCCTCGCGCCCGCGGACGTGGCGATCATGCGCGATGCCGGCATCAATGCGTTCCTGGTCGGCGAGACCTTCATGCGCGCCGAAGAGCCCGGCGAGGCGCTGCGTCAGCTATTCTTCGCGGCATGACGGACGCTTCCTATCCGACGCCGCGCGCCGATGCCCCGGTCGTCGTCTTCGATTTCGACCACACGCTGTACGACGGCGATTCCGGCGGTCACTTGGTCAAGTGGCTGATCCAGCGCAATCCGCTGCGTACGGTCGCGGCGCTGGCCGCGTCCCTCGTGCTGGGGCCGATGGTGGCCTTCCTGCCGACGCGCCGGCGCGGGATTTCCGGCTACATCTGGATCGGCACCTTCGGCCTGCATGGGCGCCGAAGTTTCGACGCGCTGATCGACCAGTACGTGGCGACCCATCGCGACGAGGTGCAGCAGCGCCTGCTGCCGCACGCGCTTGACGTATTCCGCGAGCACCGTGCCGGCGGCGACAACGTGGTGGTCGCGACCGGCGCGCCACCGGAACTGGCGCGTGCGATCCTGAGCTTCGTCGCCCACGAAGACGTGCCGGTCATCGGCACCGCCGTCGGTCCCCGCCTGGGCGCGGTGGTAGCGACGCGTCACTGCCACAACGAAGAGAAGATGCGCATGTTGCGCGAGCGCGGCTACGGCGAAATCGCCGTGGCGTACTCGGACAGCAGCGCCGACCTGCCGCTGCTGAAAGCGGCGCGCGCGCCGGTGGTGGTGAATCCGAAGGCCGCGCGGGTGGCGATGTTCCGCCGCGTGCTGCCGCCGGGCACGCCCATCCTCAACTGGGGTTGCAAGGATCGCGGCGGCGCGGGCGCGCGCGCGACCTGACCGACGGCGCCGGCTCAGATCCGTTCCGGCGCGTTCCAGTCCTTGATCAGATCCGCGAACTCGATCTCGGCGAAATCCTGGTACTCGCCCGCGTCGTAGAAGCGGCCGTAGCAGTTCTTGCAGCTTTCGAACCAGATATGCGGCTGCTGCGGGTCGACCATGCGGATCAGGTCGCGGTTGCCGATGCAGACCGGGCACTTGATCCGGTCGACCTTGTTGCATTCCTCGCCCTGCGCCGGATCGCCCGTGTCGATCTCCTCGGCACGATGCTTGAGGGTTTCGTGCGCCATCATCTCGAACCAGAGCCCCTTGCAGCGGGTGCAGCGATGCGCGCTGGCTTCGGGTTCGACGACGAGTTCCATCGTGCCTTGGCACTTGGGACATTGCATGGCGGCATCTCGGAAGGGCGGACGGCGGGATTCTACCGTGGACCTCGGCCGTTGCCAGGGACAGCCGTGCTACAGCCGCAGGGGGTCGATCGCGACCTTCGGCAGCAGGCGCTTGGTGAAGTAGCTGTCCTTGTAGTACCGGACCTTGCGGCACAGGATCGGATGGGCGAGGCCCTCGTACAGCACGATCTCCTTCTCCGGCCCCATCGCCTTCAATTCCTGCGGCAGCATCAGGGCGCGCTTCTCCAGCACCTCGTTGTCGGACACGTTGCGCCCGTGGCCGTGCGAGCGCGTGCGGGCGCGGCGCTTGATGGTGGTGAAGCCCAGCATCTCGGAGTAGTCGTTGGCATCCTGCTGCTCGCGCGGGGCATAGATGATCTGCAGCGCGTGGTTGGTGATGATCGTGCGCGACAGTTCCTTGCCGTATACCGCGTCCAGCTGCGCCATCGACTGGATGATCGGCAGCAGGCGCAGGTTGTAACCGGCCATGTAGGCGACCGCCTTGGCGATGATGTCGACGCGGCCGATCGCGGTGAACTCGTCCATCAGCAGCAGGCACTGGTGCTTCAGGCCGGGATCGTTCTGCGGCAGCACCTTGGTGTTGACGTTGATCAGCTGGCTGAAGAACAGGTTCACGATCAGCCGGCTCTCGGCCAGCTTGTTGGGCTGGATGCCGACGTAGATCGTCATCCTCCGGCGGCGCACGTCGTCGAGGCGGAAATTGTCGGCGCTGGTCGCGGCGTCCAGCACCGGATTCAGCCAGGGATTCAGCGGTTCGCGGAAGGAGCCGATGATGGAGGCGAACGTCACGTCCGCCTGCGACAACAGGCCGGCGAAGGCGGTCCGCGCCTGGCCGCTGAGGAAGGGCGCCTCCACCAGCTTCTGCAGGTAGGGCTTCATTTCGCCGCCATCGCCCGACGACAGGCGCAACACCGCGCCCAGGGTCGGCGGTTCCGCAGTGCGGTCGTGGTCGTGGCGTTCGAACAGGTACAGCGCGAAGGCGAGGAAGGCATTGCGCGCCTGGCTGACCCAGAACTTGTCCTTGTCGTCGCCATCGGGATACAGCATGGCCGCGATGCTCTGCAGGTCCGAGACGCGGAAGGCGGGATCCGGCGACACATACGTCATCGGATTCCAGCGATGGCTGCGCCGGTCCTCGGCGAACGGATTGAACAGGTACACCTCGTGGCCGATCGACTGTCGCCAGCCCGAGGTCAGATCGAAGTTCTCCTGCTTGATGTCCAGCACCACGGCGGATTCGCGGTAGTCGAGCAGGTTGGGAATCACCACGCCCACGCCCTTGCCCGAGCGGGTCGGCGCGGCGAGCACCACGAACTGCTGCCCCGACAGGCGCAGCAGCTTGCCGTTCATCTGGCCGACGACGATGCCGGTGTCCTTGCTCGCCAGGAAGCCCTTGTTCGCCAGATCGATCATGCCGGCGAAGCGCGCGCGTCCGTGCAGGTTCCGGTAGCTGCGCAGCTTGTAGACCATGACCGACAGCGCCGCCCAGAGGAGCAGCATCAGCCCGCCGCCCACCGCACCGGCGGTCTTGATGCGCCACGCGTAGGGTTGCACGCGCGGATGGTCGAGGTGTTTGAGGTAGTCGACGTAGGTGCCGGCGCCGACCAGGCCGCCATCGAGCCCGAGGAACAGCAGCGCCAGGTAGCCGGAGAGATAGAGCGCGCCGATGGCCGCGAGCGCGGCCAGCACCAGGATGATCACAACGCGTGTACTGCCCAAGCTGCCCCCTGTCGTTCCGTGATGGATGTCGTCGCGGCGTCAGTCCCTGCCGCCGCTTTCCTGCTTTCCTGCCGTGTCGATCAGCACGTACTGATCATTCTTCTGCCAGCGCGGCAGGCCGTCCTGCAATTTGATGCAGGGCTGCCCGCCGCACGAAGTGATGGTGACGTGCTGCAAGGCCTCCAGCACTTCCGCGTCGACCTTCGCGCGCTCAGAGCGCTGTACGTTGTGCCACGCCGCGTAGCCGCTTCCCGCGACCAGCAGTACGCTGGCGGCCGACAGCGCACCCAGCGATTTCCAGCCGAGGAAGCGAGCGCGCTGCGAGAGCTGCACCTGTTCACGCTGCAGGTGGTCGGCCACTTGGCGGAGTCGCACCGCGGTTTCGCCGATGCTGTGCGTCGCCGCGGGAATTTCCTGTGCGAGCGCATCGTGTACGGCGCTGCGCGCCTGTTCGCTCATTTCGCGCTTGCCCTCCTCGATGGTCTTCCTGACCACGATGGCGGATGCCTGGAGTTCCTGCGCGGAGGCCTGCTGCACCGCCGCCGCCTTGTTGCACTGCTCTGTCAGATGCGCCGCCAGCAATGCCGCGTTGGCGACGAACTCATCCATCTTCGACGGTTCCATATCGTCCCTTGTCACGCGAGGAGTTTCCGCAACCTCGGCATCGGCATGATGCCAGAGATAATTTTCATTCGAGCGATCAAGGATGGATCCGGTTCGTAGGAAATTTCCTACAGCATCCGTGAGTCCCATCGAATGAAAGCATTCTTCATTCATCGCAGTGAAGAATGTTTTCACATTCGATGTGACCCTGTTCCTTCTTTTACAAGTTCCTTCACATTGATGATCGAACCTGCGCTTGGAATTTCATCCAATTGCAACACGCGCTTTGTTTTATGGGCTTTCGTGAGCGCGGTTAATGACAGTGAAGATCGTCGTACACATGTTTACTTTTTGATTTAGGTTGACGACACAAAAGCGCGTGGCTATGTTCGGCGCGACTGTCGTGATGCAGTACGCGGATTCAACGTGCGACGCGCGTTAAAGGTCGCATGAGCGTCAAAGGAGTGTGAGCGCATGGATGCGAATACAGGGGGTAATGCGCAGGCCGTTGTCCTGTGCAAGGCGACAGGCTCGGGACGATCGTGGATCCCGGCGCGCATGGGCGCGCATTGCCACCCGGAGACATTCATCAGTGCCGTGACGCATCCCGTCGGGGAGGCGCATCGGATGTCTGTTGCCGACGATTGCAGAAAGGTGGATTCGTGATCCTGAACGTCGTTCTTCGCAAGATGAGGGTGTCGTGTGTCGTGATGGTGCCGCTGATGGTCGCAGGATGCGCCACGCCGCAGGCCGCGGACATCAATGGGCGCTGGCGCCCGGTGAACCGCTTTGCGGAAGCGCCACAGGCCATTCCGTTGCAGCAGGCCTACATTTACCAGGCGTCCCCCGCCGACGGCACGCTCAGGACCATGCTGGGTCGCTGGGCCAAGGATGCGAAGCTGACGCTGGTATATCTGCATTCGAACGACTACACGCTGCATGCGCCGGTCGCGCAGATACGCACGAGCAGCCTGGAAGATGCCGCTACGTCGTTGTCGGCCGCGTATGCGGAGCAGGGCGTGCAGGTCGTCGTCGAACGGCCGCGGATCATCGTGAGCCAGGCATCGTCACCCGCGTCGGACGTGGCGCCTGCCGCCGCACTGGGCGACTGAAGGCGACGGCCCGCGCATGTTCAAGAAGAAGACGTCCTCCCCTGATATCGACCGCGCTGTGGCCCAGGGCGTCAGCTTCGAGCTGACGCTCGCGGAGCGCGCACGCAAGAGCGAGCGGCGCGCCTGGCTCGTCGCGTGGTCCGCCATCGTGATGTCGCTGATCCTCGCGGGGGGCTATTTCCTTTTCCTGCCGCTGAAGGAAAAGGTCCCGTACCTCGTGATGGCCGATCCCTACACGGGCACCGCCAGCGTGGCGCGCCTGTCGGGGAACTTCCAGGATCGCGACGTCACCACCGAGGAAGCGATCAACAAGAGCAACGTCGCGCAGTTCGTGCTGGCGCGCGAGTCCTACGATTCGGGATTGATCGGCCAGCGCAACTGGCGGACGACGCTCGCGATGGCTGGCCCGGCGGTGTCGCCGGCCTACATCGCGCTGCACTCGGAGAGCAATCCCGAGCGGCCGTTCCGCCTGTATGGCGGGGCCAGTTCGGTGCGTACGCGCATCCTAAGCATCGTCCTGATCGGGGGAGGCCCGGGCGCGCGTCCCACCGGTGCGACCGTGCGTTTCCAGCGCAGCCTCTACGACAAGGCGCGCGGCCAGGTGCAGCCGCTGGACAGCCGCATCGCCACGCTGGAATTCACCTACAACCCGGATCTCCGTCTGAGCGAGGAAGACCGGTTGCTGAATCCGCTCGGGTTCCGCGTGACCAACTATCGGGTCGACGACGATTTCGCCGCGGCAACGGTGCCCGAGCGCGAGTTCCCGGCACCGCCGGCTGCGCCCGCGCCTGTTCCCCCCATGCAGCCCGCATCGACGTCGGCCGTCGCTCCAGCGACGGATACCGCCACCCCCAACGAAAACGATGTGCCGGCCATCCCGCAGCCTGCGGAACAGTCGGAACCAGAGACTCGACCTGGAGTGCCCCAACGATGAGGTTGAAGGACGCCCTGCTGCGTTTGGCCGCGATCGGCCTGATGCTCCTGACGCTGCCTGCGCTCGCGCAAGTGATTGAGGAGTACACGTATGCGCCCGACAAGGTGTATCCGGTGCGCACCGGCCTCGGCATCACCACGCAGATCGAGCTGTCGCCGCACGAGGAAATCCTCGATTTCAGCACGGGCTTCAGTGGCGGCTGGGACATCAGCCGTCGTGGCAACGTGTTCTACCTGAAACCGAAAAACGTCGATGTCGACACCAATCTGCTGGTGCGTACCGCGGCGCACTCGTACATCTTCGAACTGAAGGTGGTGGCGACGGACTGGCGCGTACTGGACCAGGCGCGCGCGGCCGGCGTGCAGTACCGCATCAAGTTCGCCTATCCCGGCGACACCAGCTTCGCGGGCACGAATGCCCGGCCGCAGGAACCGGCGTCGGAGCTCAGCACCGACGTCGAGCCGGGGCGGGCCTACCACTTCAACTACGAATACGCGCAGCGCAAGCGTGGGCCGACCTGGCTGGTGCCGACGACGGTCTACGACGATCGCCGCTTCACCTACATCCGCATGGGCGACCGCACCCGCTTCCCCAGCGGCAACTTCCCTGTAGTGTTCGCGCGCGACAGCCAGGACGGCGACGAATTCGTCGTCAACTCGACGGTGCAGGACGACACCATCGTCGTGCACGGCACGTATCCCTACTTGGTCATCCGCCACGGCGACAACGTGGTGGGTCTGCGCAGGAGCCCGGAGTAATGAACCAGACGCCGAACGATCATCCGGACATGGGCTCCGAGCGGGTGCCCCCGCAGAATCCCTATCAGACCGCGCGTCCGGGGCCGGATCCCGACCTAGACGCGAACGCGCCCTACCTGCGCTCGGCCGACGTGCAGCGGCTCAACCGCAAGGCATTGCTGTTCCTTGCCGGCATCATCGTGCTGATGCTGCTGGTGGTGTTCTGGATCTTCAGCGGGGGCTTGTCCTCGAAGAACGACCGGGACCAGTTGCCTGCCAAGGGCGAGCAGGTGGTGATTCCCGCCGCTCCGCGCGATCTGCCCGAATTGCCGCCCGAAGCGGCACCGGTGCCGCTCGAGCCGGAGCTGCCGCCCCTGCCCGTCGTCGACGACGCCGGTTCCTCGACGGCGTCGATGATGGCCATGCCGTCGGGACTGCCTGGACGGCAGGAGCCGACGCTGCGCGAGCGCCGCATGCTCGACATGGCGAGCACGTTCGGGGAAGGGGGTGTGGATCCTGCCGCTCCGCCCCAGGATCCTGGCATGGCGGAGTACGCCGCCCTGATGACCGGACAGGCGGGGCAGGGACCCGCTACGCCGCGCGAGGCGCCGGAGGGCATGACCAGCGCCAAGCCGCTCTACAACCCCAATACGCTTCTGTTGCGGGGCACCTACATCCGCTGCGTGCTCGAATCGCGCGTGATCACCGATGTGCCGGGCTATACGTCCTGCGTGGTGACCGAACCGGTGTACTCCGTCAACGGCAAGCGCCTGCTGCTGCCGCGTGGCTCCAAGGTGATGGGCAGCTACAACTCCGAGGCCATCATCGGCGAGCGTGCCGCCATCGTGTGGGACCGCATCACCACGCCCACCGGCATGGACGTCAACATGCGCAGTCCCGGCACCGACATGCTGGGCGCGGCAGGCAATCCCGGCCACTACTCCGCGCACTGGGCGCAGCGCATCTCGTCGGCCTTGCTGATCAGCATGCTCAGCGACGCCTTCAAGTACGCCGGCGCCAAGCACGGCCCGCAGGAGACGTCCATCGTCAACGGCGCCATCGTCCAGAACCCTTACGAGAGCAACACCGCCAGGACCATGGAGCGACTGGCGAACATGGCGCTGGACCGCAACATGGCCCGTCCGCCGACCGTGACCATCAACCAGGGCACCATCGTCAACGTCTATGTCGCGCGCGACGTCGACTTCTCCGCGGTGATGCGCTGACAGGCGCGCAGGCATGGATACGCAGAACGAGCCCCTTGCCCGCGTCTCCAACGAGTTCCTGGACTACCAGTACCAGGTGCTCGGGATCGGTGAGCACATGCATTCCTCGGATGTCACCGAGATCTGCATCAACCGCCCGGGCGAGCTCTATCTCGAGACGGCACGGGAGGGTTGGCTGAAAGCGGATGTGCCGACGCTGACCTTCGAGCGTGCGCGCCAGTTCTGCACCTCCGTGGTCAACGAGAGCAATACCGGCCAGCGCATCACCGACATCGATCCGATGGTCTCGCTGACGTTCCCCACCGGCCAGCGCGCCCAGTTCGTCATCCCGCCGGCCTGCGATGCCGGCAAGGTGTCGATCACGATCCGTCTGCCGGCGAAGTTCAGCAAGACACTGGAGCAGTACGAACAGGACGGCTTCTTCGACGAGATCCTCGAGCAGCAGCAGGTGCTCGGCGAGCACGACCAGGAACTGCTGGAGTTGCGGCGCAGCCGCAATTACGCCGAGTTCTTCCGCAAAGCCGTGCACTACCACAAGAACATCGTGGTGGCCGGTGCGACCGGCAGCGGCAAGACCACGTTCATGAAGTCGCTCGTCAACCATATTCCCGACCAGGAACGCCTCGTGACGATCGAAGACGCGCGCGAGCTGTTCATCCGCCAGCCCAATGTGGTGCACCTGCTGTATTCCAAGGGTGGCCAGAGCGCCAGCAACGTCACCGCCAAGAACTGCATGGAAGCCTGCCTGCGCATGAAGCCCGACCGCATCATCCTGGCCGAGCTACGCGGCGACGAATCGTTCTACTTCATCCGCAACTGCGCCTCGGGTCACCCCGGTTCCATCACCAGTTGTCATGCCGGCAGTACGGCGCAGACCTGGGACCAGCTCGCGCTGATGGTGAAGGCCTCCGCCGAGGGCGCAGGCCTGGAGTTCGAGGTCATCAAGCGCCTGCTGAAGATGACCATCGACATCGTGGTGCACATCAAGGCGCACGCCGGGCGCCGCTACATCACCGGCATCGATTTCGATCCCGCCCGTGCGCTGGCGTCCTGAGGAGAAGAACGCACATGAACATCATCCATGCACTGCAAGGCCGTCGAGCGGTTTCCCATCCAGGGAGGAACTGCTGATGCTGCCTGGCATGGAGCTGATGGGCTGTACCGGACTGGCGGTTCCGCCGACGGTGATGGAGCACGTCGTGAAGGTCGAGTCCTCATTCAATCCCTACGCGATCGGCGTGGTCGGAGGCCGGCTGGCGCGCCAGCCGCGCAACCTGCCCGAGGCGCTGTCGACTGCGAAGATGCTGGAGGAACGCGGCTACAACTTCTCGCTGGGGCTGGCACAGGTCAACCGTTACAACCTGGCGAGACAGGGTCTGAACAGTTACGAGAAGGCGTTCGATGTCTGCCCCAATCTGCAGGCGGGCTCGCGCATTCTGGCCGAATGCTACTCGCGGTCCGGCAGCGACTGGGGCAAGGCATTCAGTTGCTACTACTCCGGCAACTTCACCACCGGCTATCGGCACGGCTATGTTCAGAAGGTGTTCGCGTCGTGGCAGCGGCAAGCGGGGAAGGAGGCGGTCCCGTCTGTTCCCGCGATCCCCGTGATTGATCGGCGCACCGCCGCCAATCCATCGCGTGCGGTGCCGCGAGCGAGTGCCGCGGGCACGACGTCATCGCGCGTGGCGCGTCGCATCGAAGAAGCGAAGAGCGACCGCGCGACTGTGGAGCGGCCCGCCGTGGCCGCGGTACCCCGGCCGACCGCTATAGCGCCGAATGCAGTGCCGGCACCGATCACGCCCATGACGGCACCGGCCATCGCACAGGTCTCCGCCGACGCGCCCGTGCTCGTGCAGGCCTATAACCAGAACACCGCCGTGGCGCCGCAAGCGCCGCAGGCCGTGCAGACATCCGGGAGGGATGACGCTTTCGTCTTCTAGCAGAACCCGCCAGGGATGGCTTATCGGCACGCGAAAGTGCCACCCACCGTTGCAACCACCATTTGGGGTCGACTATGAACAACATGCAGGTTATTCAGGCAAAGCAGGCTTCCAGCGCAGCGATCATGGTGATCGTCGCCACCATCGCGCTGGCGTTTCCCGAGCTGGCGCTCGCCCAGGACGCCACCGGCGCGCAGGGGCGGGTCACCAGCTTCTTCACCAACATCAACTCGTTGTTGAACGTGGCATCGATCGCCATCGTGACGATCGCGGTGATCTTCGCGGGCTACCAGATCGCGTTCAACCACAAGCGCATCGGTGACGTGGCGCCTGTGCTGATCGGTGGCTTCCTGATCGGGGCCGCTGCACAGATCGCGAAGATGCTGCTGCCGGCGGACGTGACGTCCACTGCGATGGCCGTTGGCCAGATGCTGACGCCTTATGCATAAGAACGTGCTGTTCAGGGGCTGCACGCGCCCGCCCATGTTCATGGGGGTTCCTTACGTTCCCTTCACGATCGGGGCGGGCGGCTGCCTGCTGCTCACGTTCTACTTCAACATGTTCTTCCTGGCCTTGCTGCCGGTGGTCATCTTCATCATGCGGCAGATGGCGCGCCGCGACGAGATGATCTTCCGGCTGCTCGGCCTGCGTTGGCAGTTCCGGACCCGTGTCCGGAACCTGCGCCACCACGAGGGCATGTGGGTGTTCACGCCCAACAGCTACCGAAAGCGTTTCGACGACTCGATTCCGGATTGATCCCATGCTCGCGCCCGACCTGTCCATCGCCGAGTTCATTCCCCTGTCCGCCCACGTGTCGCCGCACGTGGTCAAGACGACGGGCGGTGATTTCCTGCTGACCTGGCGGCTGGACGGGCTGCCTTTCGTGGGGCGCGAGGAGTGGGAACTGGAACATCGCCACAACACGTTCAATCGCATGCTGCAGACCTTGCGCGCGCCCGATTTCGTCAATGTCGCGTTCTGGGTGCACGATCTGCGGCGTCGCGGGCGTGTCCGTTCGGGTGCACGGTTCGATCAGGCGTTCAACCAGGAACTGTCGGACGGCTACTTCGACGCGTTGTCCGCGCAGAAGATCATGCAGAACGAGCTTTACCTGACGATGATCTACCGGCCCATCGTGATGGGCAAGAAGTTCGTCGAGAAGTCCGCCAACGTGCCGCGACTGCAGGCGGAACAGGATCAGGCGATAGCCAAGCTGATGGAACTGGCGGGCAACGTCGAGGCAGTCCTGAAGGACTATGCGCCGGCGCGACTGGGTATGTACGAGTCCGACGCGGGCGGTGTGTTCTCCGAGACGCTGGAGTTTTTCGCCTTCGTGCTCAACCGCATCTCCGAGCCGGTGCCAGTACTGCGCGCGCCGCTGTACGACTACCTCGCGGTGAGCCGCCACATGTTCTCGTCCAAGACGGGCGACTTCGTCGTCAGCACGCCGGACGGCCAGAACCATTTCGGCGCCATCCTCAACATCAAGGAATACACCGACGGCACCTGGCCCGGCATCCTCAACGGGCTGAAGTACCTCGACTTCGAGTACGTCATCACCCATTCGTTCAGCCCGATGGGCCGCCAGGACGCACTGAAGGTGCTCGACCGCACCAAGGGCATGATGATCTCGTCCGGGGACAAGGCGGTCAGCCAGATCGCCGAGCTCGACGGCGCCATGGACCAGGTCGCCTCCGGCAACTTCGTGCTGGGCGAGTACCACTTCATCATGACCCTGTACGCGGAAGACCAGCAGCGTCTCTCGCAGAACGTGGCCGTGGCCCGTGCCGAGCTCTCCAACGCTGGCTTTGTCTCCGCCAAGGAAGACCTGGCCGTCTGCTCGTCCTTCTATTCCCAGCTGCCCGGCAACTGGCGCTACCGCACCCGCCTGGCGAACGTCAGCTCGCTGAACTTCCTGGGCCTGTCGCCACTGCACAACTTCGCGACCGGCAAGCGCGACAACAATCCGTGGGGCGACTGCGTCACCGTGCTGCAGACCACCAACGGGCAGCCGTATTACTTCAACTTCCACGCCACCCATCCGGCCGAGAACTCGCTCGGAGAGAAGGCGATCGCCAACACCATGGTCATCGGCAAGTCCGGTACGGGCAAGACCGCGCTGATCAACTTCCTGCTCAGCCAGGTGCAGAAGTTCGATCCGGTGCCGACGATCTTCTTCTTCGACAAGGACCGAGGCGCGGAGATCTTCGTACGCGCCTGTGGCGGCAACTACCTGGCGCTCGAGAACGGCCAGCCGACCGGCTTCAATCCGTTCCAGTGCGAGCGCACGGACGCCAACGTGCAGTTCCTCGCAGGCCTGATCAAGGTGCTCGCTGCCAAGACGCATTACACCGCGCGCGAGGACGAGGACGTGTTCCGCGCGGTGGAGGCCATGCTGGACATGCCGCTGCACCTGCGGTCGATGACCAACTTCCAGAAGAGCCTGCCCAACATGGGTGACGACGGACTCTATGCGCGCCTGCGCAAGTGGACGGCGGGCAATGCGCTCGGCTGGGTGTTCGACAATCCGGTGGATACCATCGACCTGAGCCGCGCCAGCATCATCGGCTTCGACTACACCGACGTCATCGAGAACGCGGAGATCCGCGTGCCGGTGATCAACTATCTGCTGCACCGGCTGGAAGAGCTGATCGACGGCCGCCCGCTGATCTACGTGATGGACGAATTCTGGAAGATCCTCGACGGTGGCGGTGCGTTGAAGGACTTCGCCAAGAACAAGCAGAAGACGATCCGCAAGCAGAACGGCCTGGGCATCTTCGCCACCCAGAGCCCGGAGGATGCGCTGGCCAGCGACATCTCGGCGGCGCTGATCGAACAGACCGCCACGCTGATCCTGTTGCCGAATCCGAACGCCGCGCGCGAGGACTACATCGACGGCCTGAAACTGACCGATGCGGAGTTCGAGGTGATCAAAAGCCTGGACGAGCGCTCCCGCTGCTTCCTCGTCAAGCAGGGCCATGCCTCGACGGTCTGCCAGCTCAACCTGCGCGGCATGGACGACGCGCTGGCCGTGATCTCGGCCAGCACCGACAACATCGAGATCATGCATCGGATCGTCGAGGACGAGGCGCTGCGCCTCGGGATCGACAAGGCCGACCTGTTGCCCGAGCAGTGGCTGCCGCGCTTCCAGCAGGAGCGCAAGGGATCGCGCAGCCGTCGCGAGGCACCCGCGTCATCGTCACCCCGGGAAGACTGTTCCACCGGCCCGCGCTCCACGCGGCCCACCTACTCCAGCATCCAACGCTGAACGGATAGCAGAGGACACCACCATGAAGTACCCGAAATCATCCGCCGTCGCCCGCCATGTCGCCGTCGCCCTGCTCGTGATGGGCGTGGGAGCCGTCTCCAGCGCCCAGGCGCAATGGCGGGTCGTCGACAACGCGGCCAACACCAAGCTGCAGGACATGAACGGCCGCATCGGCACGACCAGCGCCAGCGGGAACGGCAATGGCACGGTGAACGGCAACCTGCGCGAGCTGTACCAGCAGCAGGTCTTCGAGTCGTTCAACGGCAACAACGACGACAGCAAGGCCGCGCCGGAGCCGGAGGAGAAGCTGCAGCACGCGCAGCCGACCCAGAGCGGCGTGAACATGAATGCCGACAACCGCTGCAAGCAGGCCAGCAGCGGCGTCGCCCAGCAGCAGTACCAGCTCTGCCGCGAAATCGTCAACACCGAGCTGGCGAAGTACAACTATTCGCTGAAGATGTACGAGGTGACGACCCAGCGCCAGCGCTACCTGGACGAGCTGAAGCGACAGCGCGGCAACATCCGCAGTCACGAAGTCGGCAAGCTGCAGGACAACACGAACCGCATCCTTCTGCTGATGTCGCAGATGGAGATCGATCGCCAGCAACAGCAGACCTACATGGACGCCTACGTGGCCCGGATCGGCTACCTGCAGGAAGCGAGCAAGACGCTGTCGCAGCAGGCGCTCGAAGGCAAGGGGAGTGCGTCGGGACCCGGCGGGCTGGGCGGGCTAATCGGCGGTGCGGTAGGCATCGGCACGCTGAAGCTGGCGCTGGACGCGGCACAGTCCAGGCGTCGGCATTGACCTGATCCGTAACACAGGCTTCGACGCAGGATGCGGCGGGGCAGCACGAAGGAATGAACATGGTGGACTTGCCTTCATTGGACAACGGACTCGCTCCCCTGCTGCGCGGCATGGAAGCGGCGATCGGTGCCGTGGAACGCTGGGCGTTCTTCAGGTTGATCTTCGATTGGGTGGACGAGGAGATCAACGTCTTCCGCGACAACCTGCTCGGCGAGATGGCCGAGTGGGTGGGCGGTGTCGCCTTCGTCCTGCTCACGCTCTGGGTGCTGCTGCAGGGCTACCGGATCGTGACCGGACAGTCGCGGCAGTTCATGATGGAACTGGTGGTGAAGTCGTTGAAGTGGGTGTTGATCATCACGGTGGCGACGACCTTCGCGATGGGCAGCAGCAATATCCACCAGTTGCTGACCGAAGACATGCCGCGCTCCATCAATGAACTGGTGACGGGTGACGACGAGGGTCCGGAGGATTCCATCGACGACAACCTGCAGCAGATGGAGCTGGCGATGGTGGCCATCGACGCGCTCTACACCAGCTTCGACGAGACCCTGCAGGAAGCGAAGACCCGCACGATGTGGTTCACGGGCGTGGGTGTTGCGGGCCCGTCGCTGATGGGGGGTGCGATCCTGCTGATGTACAAGATGGCCATGGCGCTCTTCGTCGGGCTCGGGCCGTTCTTCATCCTGACGCTGGGATTCGAGCAGACAAAGGGCATGTTCCAGAAATGGATCTGGTACGGCGTCGGCACCATGTTCTCTCTGGCCGTACTCAGCTTCACGGTATCGATGATTTCCAAGCTGCTGGGCGTGGTGGCGGTCTCGTTCGCCGCCCAGTACGTGGCGTTGCTGGCGACCAACACGTCGACACAGGGCGTCAGCAGCATGGCGATGCAGCAGGGTGGCCTCGGCCTGCTGATGACCTTGTTCCTTGTCACCGTCCCGCCGATGGCGGCCGCGTTCTTCCAAGGCACCGTCGGTCAGTTCATGGCGTACAACGCGTTTGGGCAGGGGCAGGCGATGCAGCCGACGCGGCCGGGCGGTGGATATGCGCCGGCTCCGGCCCCAACTGCCAATGTCGCGACACCGACCTATCAGCCAACCGTTACCCCCACTTCAGGGCCACGCGTGGCTTAAGGAGATTGGCATGTGTAGAAATCTCTTGTTTCACTGTCGAACGCTGGCCTACTCATGGGCGGCATCCGTCTCTCTTGTACTCGCCTCGCTGTGTTTACCAGCATCGGCCCAGATGGCCTGTCCACAAGGTGTTACGCCGGGAAGCTCCCAGTGTCTGCCGACCGGGGGAGCGCAACAACAGGCGCAGCCTGCCGCTCCAAAACCGAGATGGAAGCTCACGTGGGGCGCCATCGCGATGAGTAGCGAGACGGGAGAGGTGGGTACATCCGTTGGACGCTTCTCCAAGAGGCAGGCTCGCCAAGAGGCGATGGACAAGTGCAAGCGTCTCGGTGGTACGAAATGCCAGTTGGCGATTGCTTACGAGAATCAATGCGCGGTTGTCGCGTGGGCATCGGAAGCCGGCACGCCAACGGGTGGTGCTGCGCTTGTGCAGGGAGCCGCAACGATTGCCGAGGCGACCAAGTTGGCGATCCCCGCCTGTTCGAAATCACGCGGCGGCGGCGAGTGTTCGATTATCTACTCTGCCTGTTCGGAGCCTGTACTGGTTCAATGAGATCGTCTTGCTATTCCGTAGGTGCTTCCAGACTGGGAGTGGTTGATGTCGTTGGATGAAGGAACAATGGCCGGTGGCTGCCAGCCAGCGCGGGCGGCAAGGTAGAGATGCTCGTCAGAAGCGATTGGCGGGCGTTGGTCCGGCCATGGCGGGCGATTGTGATGAGCATGGGATATCAGATTCCTGCTTGCCTTATTCATCAGGAAGGAGTGCGCGATGGATGATAGACCCATGGGGCGAAGTCCGCTGGCGAAGATCGCCTCGATTCTCCTTCTCCTTTCCCAGACAGCTTGCAGTGGTGCCATGAACAGTCAGACCAGCCCCCAGTTCACCGAAAACCCCTCTCCGCGCCAGGCCTACCGGCTGACGCTGCGCATCGATGGCGCGCCCGGTCCGCTGGAGGTCGTGTCCAGCGCGGCCCAGTACGACGTGGTGAACCAGGAATGCCTGCCGCCGCCGAAGGAAAATTCCGGCGGACACACGTCGCCGGTGCCCACGCACGACATCCCGTTCCGCCTGGAGCGCGTATCCGACAGCGAGTACGCGGGCGTCTTCTACACCGACGGCATGGTCGACGCCGACTACCACGGGCGCGGCGTGTGCCACTGGAAGCTGATCCAGGCGCAGGTGCAGCTGCGTGCGCCGGGAGACCAGGGCGACACCCACTTCATCGCCAAGCTCAATGGCGACGAACTGCCGCAGGGAACACCGAAGGCGTTCCACTACTGGAAAGCACGCTATCCGAAGGAAGCGGGATCGGAAGGCTACCGGGACTTCGGCCAGCCCGACCTGCAGAAGGTCCCGGCGGATCAGCGTGACGACTTCTTCGGCATCGTGCTGACCGCCAAGGAGGCCTGACCATGGGACTCACGCCGCAGCAGTACGCCCATCTGGCAGACCACAGCTATGACCGGGGCGGTCAGATGCACGACCTGGTCAACAAGGACGTGGTGATCGGCGGCGATCGCTACCGGGTGATCGATTACGTCGACAACCCGCGCACGGGTTACCAGGGCACCATCTACCAGCATGAGGCCAGCGGCGCGGTCGTGGCCGCGCACCGCGGCACCGAGTTCGGCCGCGAGGCCTTCCGTGACGGCGTGATCGCCGACGCCGGCATGGTGTTCACGCGCACGAACAGCCAGGCCGCCGATGCGATCGAACTGACCCGTCGTGCAGTGGAGTACGCGGAACGCCAGGGGCGCGAACCCGGCAGGACCGCGCCCGAAGTCACGGTCACCGGACACTCGCTGGGAGGCACGCTGGCGCAGGTGTCGGCGCACCACTTCGACCTGCGTGGAGAGACATTCAACGCCTACGGTGCGGCCAGCCTGGACCGGCGCATCCCGGAGGGCGGCGACCGGGTCACCAACCATGTGATGGCGGTGGACGCGGTCAGTTCCGCCAGTCCGCATTACGGCCAGGTACGCACTTACGCCACGCCGCGGGAAATCGAGACGCTGCACCGCACCGGTTACCACGACAATATCGTGCGCGATCTGCTGCAGCGGGACATGCCGCTGACGGCCACCGTGATGTCGGGCGGCTCGCACAGCATGCACAACTTCCTGCCGGTGGACGGCGACGGCCGGCCCGACCGGTCCGCGCTGGAAGATCCCGCGGCACGACGGCTTGCGGAAGCGCATCGCAGGATCATCTCCGACTACCGGGACGATGTCGGCGATCTTCGCAGCGCCGTGACCGTCACGACCCGGGGGCCCTTTGGCCTGGTGCTGGACGGCATCGACCGCATCCGCGGCCCGTTGCCAGCCGGCGAACCGGCGGTACGCGACGAGCGTCAGCGCTCGGACCGCGCGTCGCAGTTCGATGCGCCGCGGCGCATCGAAGGGTCCGACGAAACGACTCGCGAGGCCGGACGATCGAATCCCGAGGTGGATCGACTGCTGGCGGCGGCGCGCGCGCGCGATCCCGCGGCACTGCAACTGGCGCAACGCGACCTGCAGGCATCGCCCATGGGACAGGCGTGGCGTGAGCGCATCGAAATGCACCAGTCGGAGATCGCGGCACGGGAACATGCGTTGGCCAACCAACAGATCGAGCGGCAACCGCCGGTGGATGTCGCACGCTGACCGCGGCATCCCCGGACGGCGCAAGCATGTCCATGTCCTACGAGGAGCGTAGCCATGAAACGAGGTATCAAGTTCATCATTCCGCTGAGCCTTCTCGTGCTGTTCGATCTCAGCGCGCAGTCCACGAGTGGCTATTACCAGCGCCTGTACTACCGCATGGACGATCCGTTCGTGTTCTGCACGCAGGGGCAGGACATCAAGCGCAATCCTGCGCCGTGCTGGAAGCCGATGCCTCCATTCACCGGTGCGTACATGCTGATGCCTTACTGCAGGCCGCCGAATCCGTACGGGAAAAACTGGACCCAGGACGACACGCTGTCGTTCCGGCAGTACCTGAGTGTGTGCCCGCAGGCCATCACCTCGGGGCGCTGGGAGGGCAGCGGCAGGCCTGAGTACACGCCCATCAGCCACTGATGACCGCGCGCGGATGCCCGGAATGCCGCGGTGGTCGCATCACCCCATGGAACTGCCCACAAGAGGTTGCAGCGCATGAAACAGCTTTCCTCCCTGCTCCTGGTCTCGATGGCGGTACTCGCCGGCGGCTGCGATGCGCAGGCGCCGACGCCCGCGGATGCAGTGACCCAGGGCGCAGCCCCCCAGAAGAAGGATCAGGACATGTCAGAGCTGAAGCCGCCCTCCGCGGACAGCGTGTTGTATTTCATCTACCAGCGCGATGGCGACGGTGCGGTCAGCTACAAGGTCGACGGCGGTGCCACCGTCAGCTACTGGTACGGCCATGAGTTCGATCTCAATGGAACGCATTACTTCACCGGTTTCGGCAGCAAAAGCCAGGGCGAGGGTCCGGAGGGCGACGACGGCATGATGGATCCCGAGCATGTCGCCATCTCTCAAGCGACCTTCACGCGCGTCGAGAAAGACGGCAAGCCTGAGTGGTCCAAGCCTGACACGGACGGTTATGTCGGCGAGTTCGGCAGGATGGGGCGGGCGGAGCAGATCGATGATTCGCGGAAGGCGCAGTCGTTCACTACCGGCGATGGACGTTACCTGCTGGCAGTGCCTACCTTGGACTTCGTGGATGGCACCGATGTACGCATGTTCAGCCTGCTCCTCTTCGACCCCGGCAATGTGGACAAGCTGGGCTTCAGGCGTTGGGGCTATCTGGGAAGCATTCCTGTCGGCTACGACAACAGCGAGGCATGCGATGGCGGTGAGGTGATGTCTTGCGCCGCAAGCAGCGGGACGCTGACGTTCGAGCAAGCGGGTGAGGGCCTGCCGACCCTGAAGGTGTCTTCCAAGGGAACGACCATCGCCTCGCCCGGAAAGGTCCGCGACATGACCGGCGCGGATGATGTGGTCTACACCTTCGACGAGACGAGCGAACGCTACGAAAAATAGCCCGATTTCCAGTTGACCGACTTGCATCAGGCTCATGGAGGAGCCCGGTTGACGTTCTGCGACCCCTCGGTCGCGCACATCAGCAAAGGAGCCAACGATGGCCAGTCAGTACACCCGCGAACAGATCCTCGACATCGTCGAACGCCAGGCGCAAGCCAGCGGTATTCCACGCGAGGACTTCCTGCGGTTCGCCTACATCGAGACGGGCGGCCGCTTCAATCCCGACGCGAGCAACCCCAGCGGTGCCAAGGGGCTGTTCCAGTTCATGCCCGGCACCGCGGCGCAGTACGGCATCGCGGGCAGGGAGTTCGACCCGGCGGAGAGCACACGCGCGGCAGCGGAACTCTATCGCGACAACCTGGCCGACATCACGCGCCGGCAGTCGCGCAGCGGGCACGACTTCCTGTCCGGCCAGGAAGCACCCAGCGGACTGGACCTGTATCTCGCCCACCAGCAGGGCGCGGCAGGCTACGCCTCCATCCAGAGCGCGATCGCGACGGGCGATTTCACCCGTGACGATACCCGTCGCAACATCCTCAACAACATCAGTGCACGCGATGCCGAGCGGCTGACGGGCCATACGACCGACGAACTGCGTGGGCTCGGTGATCGCGAGTTGGCGACCGCCTTCTCACAGTACTGGAATGGCAAGTACGCCGCGATCAGTATTCCCGATCGCGGCATCCAGGCCGGCCAGCCCGACGCAGCGGTGCGCGAGCGTACGTCGCCGCTGGCCGATGGCGTTCTCCAGAACGGCGAGCGCGGAGAGGAGGTCCGTGCCCTGCAGACGTCGTTGAACCAGCTTGGCTTCCGGGATGGCCAAGGCGCGGAACTGGAAACGCGCTTCGGCATCTACGGCGGCAGGACACAGGACGCCGTCCGCGCCTTCCAGACGGCGAATCAGCTGGAAGCCACCGGAAACGCCGATGCGCGCACGCGCGAAGCGATCGCGCAACAGCTCGCACTGCCCGAACAGGAGCGCAACCGCGCCCGGCCCGTGGAGACGCAGCAGCGCGAGGGCGGGCTGGCGTGGCCGACACCCGGCAACCGCGACATCAACGAAGCCGACAAGCCGCGTGAAGGCCGGGGCGAATTCGGTACGCCGCGCAGCGGTGGCCGGCGCCATGGCGGCATCGATATCCAGGGCGATGTCGGCGATCCGGTAGTGGCCGTTGCCGCGGGAACGGTGGTGGTGCGGCCCAACAACGGGGCGGCCGGCAATACCGTCCACGTGCGGCACGACGACGGGACGCTGACCAAGTACTTCCATCTCGACGAGTTCAGTGTGCGCAACGGGCAGCGCGTGGAAGCCGGGCAGCAGATCGGCACCATGGGCAGGACCGGCAACACGCCGGCGCAGGGCGATACGCACCTGCACTTCGAGATGTGGCGCGATGGCCGGCAGGTCGATCCGCTGCCGCACCTGCGTGGTGCCGAACGCGATGCCACCGTTCCCGCGCGGACCGCATCGCCCGAGGTGCTGCGGGAGGGTTCATCGGGCACCTCCGTGCGCGAGCTGCAGCAGCAACTCAACCAGTTGGGCTACCGCGGCGCCGATGGCCAGCCGCTGGAAACCGCGTCAGGCAAGTTCGGCCCGCAGACCGAGCACGCATTGCGTGCCTTCCAGGAGGAGCGTGGCCTGAAGGTGGATGGTGAATACGGCGATCGCTCCCGCGCGGCGTTGACGACGGCGACACGCGATGCTGCACGTGAGACGGTGCCTGCCGGGACCACGCCGCAGAATGCGCGAGGCGAAGATGCCCAGCGCTCGTTCGTGGATCGCATGTTCGCCGCCATGCACGGGGGCGATGATCGCGCCATGCGGCAGGCGCTGGACGACTATCTGAAGACGCCTGGCGGCCAGGGATGGCAGCAGAAGGAGCAGCCGGTCGCCGACCAGCAGGTCGCGCAGCCGCGTGACCAGACGGGCGCTTCGCGCTGACAGAGCGATCGTGTGCATGGGCCGGGACACCGGCCCATGCGCTAAGGAGCGATGGCGAGGCTCCTCGTGCGGCGCGCTCACGTCAGCCAGGCGCGTCCGATCTGGTACAGGCTGATGCACAGCACCAGCACGCCAACCACCTTCAGCACGATGCGTTCGGACACGTGCCGCACGAACCACGCGGCGAAAGGCGCTGCGATCGCGCCGCCGACCAGCAGGCCCAGTACGATCTCCAGATGGTCGAGGCCGATGGTCAGGATGAAGGTGATCGACACGACCAGGGTGATGACGAACTCGGAGGCGCTGACGGTGCCGATGGTCGTGCGCGCCTGGCCGCCGCGGGCGAGCAGGGTGGAGGTGGCCAGCGGGCCCCAGCCACCGCCGCCGGTGGCATCCAGCAGACCGGCGAAGAATCCCAGTACGGGGACGCGCTTGACCTGTTCGCGCGGCATCCAGCGGCCGAACGAACGCACGAGAATAAGCACGGCCAGCGCCAGCAGGTACAGGTAGACGAAAGGTCGGATGGCGTCGCCTGGCAGCCGGGTCAACACATAGGCACCGATCGTGCCGCCGATCGAGCCGGAGACGGTCAGTCGCCAGAACAGGCGCTTGTCGACGTTGCGGAAGTAAGCGTGCGAGGCGCCGGACACCCCTGTCGTGACCACTTCGGCGGCGTGCACGCTGGCGCTTACCGCAGCCGGCGGCAGGCCCATGCTGAGCAGGATCGACGAGCAGATCAGGCCGAACGCCATGCCGAGCGCGCCATCCACCAACTGCGCGCCAAGACCGATGAGGACGAACCAGAAAAACCCGCTGCCAAACTCCATCCCGATGTTTCCGTCCGGCGTGGGGTGCCGTGGGTATCGGAAAGCAGGATACAGGGTGCGATCGAACACGCTGTGCCGAGTGGCAGGGCGAGGCGTATCGGCGTGCCGGCAACATCGCAGGCGCGCAGGTGTTTCGATGCGGCGCGGGTGGTCGTCGGTTCGGGTCGCATGCAGCCGGCATGGTCTCGTCCATCGGTTGTCGATGGATTCCTCACGCTGGTCACCCGGATCCATGACAAGGGCGGTGATCCGGGTGCCGGACGACCGTCATAGTCCAGCGTCAGTCGTCAGCCGGCGCGGCGCCGCGGACGCATCCACCGCAGCATCTGCGCGCTGACGACGGACGTACGGAGGTGACAGAGATGGCCGGGCAACGGTGCCGGACGTCGAGCAGAGAGGCGCAGGGAGCGCCGGCGGCGGGTCTCAAGGAGCCGCCGCACGGACAGATGCGATCAGCGTGTGCCGTACAGCACGACGGTCTTGCCGCGTGCGTGCAGGGCGCCATCCGCCTGCAGCTTCTTCAACACGCGACCGGCCATCTCGCGCGAGCAGCCGACCAGCCGCGCCAGCTCCTGGCGGGACACGCGCAGCTGGGTGCCTTGCGGATGGCTCATGGCCTCCGGCTCGCGGGCGAGGTCGTGCAGGGTGCGGATGATGCGGTCGGTGACGTCGAGGAACGCCAGGCGGCTGGCCTTCCTGCTGGTATCCAGCAGGCGACGCGAGAGCTGGGCGCCGATGGCGTAGAGCAGCTTGGGAGCATCGGCCGACAGCGTGCCCAGGAACAACTGGTGCAGGCGCTCGTAACTCACTTCCGCCAGCTCGCACTGGGTGCGGGTGCGGAGGATGACCTCGCGGCGGTCTGACTCGATGAACAGGCCCATTTCGCCGACGAACTCGCCGGAGCCGAAATAACCCAGGACCAGTTCGCGGTCGTCGTCTTCCTCGGTGATGATGCTGACCGAGCCGCTGACCACGTAATACAGCGTGCCGGCCGGATCACCCGGGCGGAAGACGTCGGCGCGGGCGGGATACCGGCGCCTATGGCTGTGGGCCAGGAAGCGCTCAAGCGTGGCGTTGTCCGGCGTCAGCGGGCTGGCGGCGGGGCGAGCGGGGGCTGCAAGGGGGATGCCTGGGCTCATGGTGGTCACGGCTTGTAATTCAGGAAGCTTAGTCCGAATACGTAGCCAACGGCAAACGCAGGCCATGCAAGGGCTGGGCCAGTTTGTGACGGTGTGCCGACGGATGGGTCACGGACATTTCGCTGTCATCCCATATGGCGCATAATCCGCCCCCTTATCCGACACCCCCTGAGAGGGACCACCGCCGTGGTAAAACCCCTGCCTCGCCTGCGGCTGCAAGGCTTCAACAACCTCACCAAGGCGCTGAGCTTCAACATCTACGACGTGTGCTACGCCTCGTCCGAGGACGAGCGCCGCCGCTACATCGAGTACATCGACGAGGAATACAACGCCGATCGCCTCACCCAGATCCTGACGGACGTGGCGGAGATCATCGGTGCCAACATCCTGAACGTCGCTCGCCAGGACTACGATCCGCAGGGCGCGTCGGTGACGATCCTCATCTCCGAGGAGCCGGTGATCGACAAGAAGGATGCGGGCAAGGAGATCATCTCCGACGCGGTGGTGGCCCACATGGACAAGTCGCACATCACGGTGCACACGTATCCGGAGACCCACCCGGACAACGGCATCGCGACCTTCCGCGCCGACATCGACGTGGCGACCTGCGGCGTGATTTCGCCGCTGAAGGCGCTGAACTACCTGATCGAGAGCCTGGAATCCGACATCGTCATCATGGATTACCGGGTGCGCGGCTTCACCCGCGACGTGAAGGGCAAGAAGCACTACATCGACCACAAGATCAATTCGATCCAGGACTTCCTGGCCAAGAACATCAAGTCGCGCTACGAGATGCTCGACGTGAACGTCTATCAGGAAAACATCTTCCACACGAAGATGCACCTGAAGGAGTTCGACCTCGACAACTACCTGTTCGAGGAGAAGGCCAAGAACCTGTCGTTCAAGGAGCGCATGAAGATCGAGGCGCGCCTGAAGCGGGAGATCGAAGAGCTGTACCACGGGCGCAACCTGCCGGAATGACGGGTTGGCGGCGGGCGCGGGTTACATCCGGTTCGGGTGGCCCGCGCTAGTCTGCCCACATACACGGCGGGACGACCCGCCCGCGGCGCGAGCCGCGCATCAGGACCGACGGCGGTCCGGAACGCAAGTTCCGGGCCGCTTCGCGTTATGGCCCGGGCATCAACCTGAGGAGGTGACGTATGGCGTGGGTCTATCTGGTGCTGGCGGGATTGCTGGAAGTGGTGTGGGCGGTGGGGCTGAAGTACTCCGAGGGCTTCAGCCGTCTGTGGCCGAGCGTGATCACCGCGGTCGCGGCGGCGGCCAGTTTCTGGTTGCTGGCGGCGGCGCTCAAGCACATCCCGTTGGGCACGGGCTATGTGATCTGGGTGGGCATCGGCGCGGTGGGGACGGCCTTCGTGGGCATGTGGCTGTTCCAGGAGCCTGCCACGGCCGTGCGGCTGGCCTGCGTCGGCCTGATCGTGGCCGGCATCGTCGGCCTGAAGCTGGCGTCCGCCTCGTAGGGCGGGCGTCAGAGCCGGTAGGCCACAGCCTTCATCAGCTTGGAGGCGCCGGCCATCAGTGTCGGGATCGGCGCGGGCAGGACGCGGGCGCCGGCCTGTTCCGCATGGTCGGCATGGCGGGCTTCGTCGGCCTTCATGACCTTGAGGATCTCGCGGCTGCGCAGGTCGGCCGGCGGCAGCGATTCGAGGTGCTCGTCCAGGTGGGCTTCCACCTGGTGCTCGGTTTCGACCACGAAGCCCAGGCTCCAGCCGTCCCCGCGCAGGCCGGCGATTGCACCCAGCGCATAACTGCCGGCGTACCAGAGTGGATTGAACAGGCTCGGTCGGCTGTCCAGCTCACGCAGGCGCTCCGCGCACCAGGCGAGATGGTCGGTCTCCTCCTGCGCGGCGTCCATCAGGTGGGCGCGGGTGGCGTCATCGCGGGCCACGGCGGCCTGGCCGAAGTACAGGCCCTGGGCGCACACCTCGCCGACGTGGTTGATGCGCATCAGGCCGGCGGCATGGCGCTGCTCGGCCGGCTCCAGGGCGACCTCGGGCGTATCTCCGGCCGGATTGGCGCGCTGGGCGGGCGGACTGCCGAAGACGGTGTCCAGGCCGCGCTGCGCTTCCACCAGCCAGTGATCGAGGGGCGAGAAGGTCCGCGTCGTCATGGGGCCATTGTGCCGTTTCGGAGGACCCGACGTCTGCCCTGGAAGACCCGATGGGCCGGGGGTACCTCAGGGTTGCGCACTGCGGCAAGGCCCCGTACAATCCCGCCTCTTCTGTTTCACCCTTCACAACGCGTGGCAAAGTTCCGCCCGGGAAACCGCGGAATCCGCCCGACCAGACACACGAGAGTTACATGAGCACCTTTACCGCCAAGTCCGAGACCGTCCAGCGTGACTGGTACGTCGTCGACGCAGCAGGCAAGACCCTCGGTCGCCTGTCCACCGAGCTGGCACGCCGCCTCCGCGGCAAGCACAAGCCCGTCTATACCCCTCACGTTGACACCGGCGACTACCTCGTCGTGATCAATGCCGAGAAGATCCATGTCACCGGCAACAAGCTGGCCGACAAGAAGTACCACCGCTTCACCGGCTACATCGGCAACCTGAAGACCGAGACCCTGGCGCAGGCGCTGGAGCGCCACCCGGAGCGCGTCATCGAAACCGCCGTGAAGGGCATGCTGCCGAAGGGTCCGCTGGGCCGCGACATGTATCGCAAGCTCAAGGTCTACGCCGGCCCGAATCATCCGCACGCCGCTCAGCAGCCGCAGGTCCTGGACATCTAATCATGGCTATCACTCAGAACTACGGCACCGGCCGTCGCAAGTCCTCCACCGCCCGCGTGTTCCTGCGCAAGGGTTCCGGCAACATCACGGTCAACGGTCGTCCGCTGGACGAGTTCTTCGGCCGCGAGACCGGTCGCATGATCGTGCGCCAGCCGCTGGAGCTGACCAAGAACACCGAGACCTTCGACATCACCGTGACCACCACCGGTGGCGGCATCACCGGCCAGGCCGGCGCCATCCGCCTGGGCATCGCCCGCGCGCTGGTGGAATACGATGAAACGCTGAAGTCGGAACTGCGCAAGGCAGGCTTCGTGACCCGCGATGCCCGCGAAGTCGAGCGCAAGAAGGTCGGCCTGCACAAGGCGCGTCGCGCCACGCAGTTCTCCAAGCGCTAACAGACGCGCTACACTACGCGTCACTGGTTATACAGCCCCGTCGCCAAGCGGTAAGGCACCTGACTCTGACTCAGGCATTCGGTGGTTCGAATCCATCCGGGGCTGCCAATTTGACGTCCAACCGGACATCCGCAAAAGCCCGCCTCTGGCGGGTTTTTGCGTTATGGGGTCATGCCGATGGTCGCGATGTTCCAACCTCCGTTCTGTCCCGCCGACGAGGCCGTGCGCCGCGTGCAGGAGCGCGGCTATGCGGTACTCGAGCCGCGAGCGATGGCCGACGCCGTGGACGCGAGGCTCGAGGCGCTCGATGCACTGCTGCCGAGCTGGAACCGGCTGGAAGTGGACGGCTATCTCAAGGACGGCGGTCGCTACCGGCGTCGCCGGCATTCCTGCTTCATCATCGATGCGGCCGGTCTGCAGCAGGCGCCGCATCGCGCGCACTGGCAGTCGCTGGACTACAACGCCCTGCACGGTGGCATGCAGCGCTGGTTCGAGCCGATCGAGCCGGCGGTCGCGGAAGCCCCGTCCTGGCGCCAGCTGCTGGTGGGGCTGGGACGCTGGTGTTCCGCGCTCAAGGGCGAACGCCCCTGGTTTGTGGAGGCGCACCAGTTCCGCATCGATACCACCGACGGCATCGGTCGGCCGACGCCTGAAGGCGCGCACCGCGACGGCGTCGATTTCGTCGCGGTGTTGCTGCTGGACCGACAGGGCATCAAGGGCGCTGAAACCAGGGTGTTCGCCGCCGCCGGACCGGACGGACAGCGTTTCACGCTGGAGGCTCCGTGGTCGCTGCTGTTCCTCGATGACGAACGCGTCATCCACGAGTCCACCCCGATCCAGCCGCTGGACGGGCAGGGCCATCGCGATACGCTGGTGCTGACCTTCCGCAAGGACGGTTTCCAGGGCGATACCGCCACCGGCTGATCGCCGCCCTCTTTCGTTACAATTGAAACCATGGCGCGTGGGCGCCGGCATCTGGAGTTCCGATGAAGCTGGGTTCCCTGAAGGAAGGTGGCCGCGACGGTACGTTGATCGTGGTGTCGCGTGATCTGGCCCGCGGCGTGCGCGCCACCGGCATCGCATCGACGCTGCAGCGCGCGCTGGAGGACTGGAGCAACACCGCGCCGCGGCTCAACGCGCTGTATGAGTCATTGAATGCCGGCGACGCCGACGGCGCCTTCGACATCGACCTGCAGGCGCTGGCCGCGCCGTTGCCGCGCGCCTACGAGTTCGTCGACGGCAGCGCCTACCTGCCGCACGTGGAGCGTGTCCGCCGCGCGCGCAATGCAGAAGTCCCCGTGAGCTTCTACACCGACCCGCTGATGTACCAGGCCACCAGCGCCGCGTTCTATGGACCGCGCGATCCGGTGAAGGTGGTCAGCGAAGACCACGGCATCGATCTGGAAGCGGAAATCGTCGTGGTCACCGACGATGTGCCGATGGCGGTCACCCCTGCGCAGGCCGCCGGCCACATCCAGCTGATCGGCCTGGTCAACGATGTGTCGCTGCGCAACCTGATTCCGGGCGAACTGGCCAAGGGCTTCGGCTTCCTGCAGTCCAAGCCGCGCTCGGCGCTGTCGCCGGTGTTCGTGACGCCGGACGAACTGGACGACGCCTGGCGCGACAACAAGGTGCACCTGCCCCTGGTCACCCATATCAACGGCGAGTGGTTCGGGGCGCCGGAAGCCGGCGTGGACATGCAGTTCGATTTCAGCCAGTTGGTGGCGCATGCGGCCAAGACCCGCCCGCTGTCGGCCGGCACCATCGTCGGGTCGGGCACGATCGCCAACGAGGACACCTCCAAGGGCGCGTCGTGCTTCGCCGAGAAGCGCACGGTTGAAACCCTGCGCGACGGCAAGCCGTCCACGCCGTTCATGAGCTTCGGCGACATCGTGCGCATCGAAATGACGGACCGTGACGGCCGTTCCATTTTTGGCGCGATCGAGCAGCGGATCGAGCCCCAACCCTTGCCTTGAAGGCGCGCCCGGGCCCAGTGTGAATCCAGGACGGAGCAGGGTGGACAGGGGCATGGATTCCGGGCATTCGAAGGCGCAAACCGCGGGGAGCGGCTTGCATGGCTGAGCAACTGAAGCTGTATTCCTACTGGCGGTCCAGCGCCGCCTACCGCGTGCGCATCGGCCTGAACCTCAAGGGGCTGGCGTACGAGACGGTGCCCGTGCACCTGGTGCGCGACGGCGGACAGCAGCACGCGCCTGACTACGTCGCCAGGAATCCCCAGCACATGGTGCCCACGCTGCAGCACGGCGTGCGGGTGATCCGGCAGTCGCTGGCCATCCTCGAATACCTCGACGAAGCCTGGCCCTCGCCACGCCTGCTGCCGATGACGGCGCGCGACCGCGCCCGCGTGCGTGCGCTGGCCCTGATGATCGCCTGCGACATCCATCCGCTCAACAATCTGCGCGTGCTGCAGTACTTCGAGGGGACCTGGAACGTTCCCGCGTCCGAGCGCGACGACTGGATCAAGCACTGGGTCGTGGAAGGGTTCGCGGCCGTGGAAACGCTGCTGGCCGAGGATGCGGCCACGGGCGCCTTCTGCCATGGGGCGACGCCGGGCCTGGCCGACTGCTGCCTGGTGCCGCAGGTCTTCAATGCGCGCCGCTTCGGCGTGGACATGAGCGCCTTCCCGACCATCGTCCGCATCGAGCAGGCCTGCCTGGCGCTGCCCGCGTTCGATCAGGCACGGCCCGACAACCAGCCCGACGCCAACGCCTGAGGCGCGCCTGAAACGGAAACGGGCGGATATCCCCGCCCGTTTCCGCCTGCGATCCTGCTTCGTTCTCAGCCGAAGCCGTGCGTGATGCGCGGCGAACTGCTGCCGCTGTCGTAGTCCGCGTACGGGTCGTGTTCGCCCTTGCTACCTTCGGAGAGACGGAACTTCAGCGCCAGGCCGTCGCGCGAGTCGGCCGCGCGCAGCGCTTCTTCCTGTTCGATCTGGCCTTCCTTGACCATGCGGAACAGGCACTGGTCGAAGGTCTCCATGCCTTCCTCCAACGACTCTTCCATGGCCGCCTTGATTTCATGCACCTGACCGCGCCGCAGCAGGTCGCGGATCATCGGGGTGTTGATCAGCACTTCCGAGGCGGGCATGCGGCGCCCGTCCACGCCCTTGACCAGGCGCTGCGACACCACGGCGCGCAGGTTGAGCGCCAGGTTCATCAGCACGTTCTTGTGCGCGCTTTCGGGGAAGAAGTTGAGGATGCGCTCGATGGTCTGGTCGGCGTTGTTCGAGTGCAGCGTCGCCAGGCACAGGTGACCGGTCTCGGCGAAGGCGATGGCGGCTTCCATCGTGGTGGCGTCCAGGATCTCGCCGATCAGGATGACGTCCGGCGCCTCGCGCATCGCATTCTTCAGCGCGTTGTGGAAGGCGTGCGTGTCCAGGCCGACCTCGCGCTGGTTGACGATCGACTGCTTGTGCTTGTGCAGGTATTCGATCGGATCCTCGATGGTGAGGATGTGGCCGGTGCTGGTGGTGTTGCGGTAGTCGATCATCGACGCCAGCGAGGTCGACTTGCCCGAGCCGGTGGAGCCGACGATCAGCACCAGCCCGCGCGGGGTCATGATGATGTCCTTCAGCACCGGCGGCAGGTTCAGCTCCTCGATGGTCGGAATGACGCTGCGGATGGCGCGGATGACCATGCCCACTTCGCCGCGCTGCTTGAACACGTTGACGCGGAAGCGGCCGGCATCCTGCAGGGCGATGGCCATGTTGAGCTCGAGCTCGCGCTCGAACACCGGCACCTGGCCCTCGTCCATCAGCGAGTAGGCGATCTTCTTGACCATGCCGGGCGGCAACCCGGTATTGCCCAGCGGGTAGAGCTTGCCCTCGATCTTGATGTAGACCGGCGCCCCGGTCGTGAGGAACATGTCCGAGGCGTTCTTCTCGGTCATCAGCTTCAGGAAATAGCCGATGTCCATATGCAAAGCTCCCCACGATGCGCGGCGACGTTGCAACGGCGCCAAAGGCTTCCGACAATGGCCGCGCGCACCCCTCAACGTCACGGCACCCCTAATGATCGTTAGCTTCGCACACTTCCGCAGGCCCCTGCATGTGATGGCCGCCGCAGTAGCGGCACTCGCCCTGGCGGGCGCACCCGCTTTCGCGCAGAGCGCGCCGACGCCGGAACTCGAGGCGGCGGTGCAGGCCGTGCAACGCGCCGACCAGGCGGACGCGGACCAGTACGCGCCCGAACCTCTGGCTGCGGCGCGGCAAGCGCTGGCGCAGGCGCAGACCGCGCACGCCGCACGCGACAAGAAGAAGGCGCTGGATCTGGCGCAGCGTGCCGCCGTGGACGCCGATCTCGCGCGGGCGCGCAGCCAGGAAGCGGTGGCCTTGGCGGAAGTGGCGCAGCGTCAGGCGGAGATCGCCGACCTGCAGCGGCAGATCGGCGCGGAGGGCAAGCGATGAGCGCCCCCCGCTTGCGTGTGCGGTCGGCCGCACTGGGCCTGGCGCTGAGCGCCCTGTCATTGACCGTCGCAGCGGCCGACAATCCCGTGGTCGCGCAGCTGAACCAGCGGCTGTCTTCGCTGCAGGCCGACCCGGCACTGGCCGAGATGGCAGCCTACGAAAAATTGCAGGCGCAACACGCCATTGCAGCCTTCGACAAGGCGCGCCGCAGTCAACGCGAGGCGGCGCAGTACATTGCCGAGCGGCGTGTCGAGATCGCTGAAATCGCTGCGCGGACGCAGGCTGCGCGTCGTGACGTGGACCGACTGGACCGCACCCGCAGCGAGTTGCTGGTGGAAGCCAGTCGCCGCGAAGCCGAGCGGGCGCGCCGGGAGGCCGAACGCCTGCGCGTGCAGGCGCAAATCCAGGCCGAAGAAACCGAGCGCCTGCGCCTGGCCGCCGAAGCCGAAGCGCTGGCCCGCCAGGAAGCGGAAACCACGCTGGATACGGTCGCCGGTCAGCAGGCGAACCGCCTGAGCACGGCACGCCAGCGAGAGCTGAAGCTGGCGCGCGAAGAGGCCGAGCTGGTGTCCGGCGCCAAGCTGCCGGCGTCCAAGTTCGAGGCGCGGGGCGAGGTGTTCACGCTGGGCGCGGATGCCTTTGGCGGTGGTTCGGCCAAGCTGTCGGCGGGTGGCACCGCCAGCGCCAAGGCCCTGGCCGCCTATCTGCAGGCCAATCCCAAGGCCCGCGCACGGATCGAAGGCTATGGCGACAGCCAGACGCCGGGCCAGCGCCGTGCCGACGCCTTGCGCGATGCGCTGACAGCGGCCGGCATTCCGAAATCGCGGCTGCAGAGCGCCGCCAAGGGTGCCGGGTCGAAGGCGCGTGCGCTGGATGTCGTCATTACGCAATGATTTTCCCATGTAAATCAGTCGTTTGGACGAACTCCGGTGACGTTCGGGCGACTTGCCTGAATGCCCGCCATTCTGATAATTCCCTTTGTAATCAATGGCTTGCTTTGATGCTTGCCGGACCGAAAGTCCAGGAGTAGGGTCGTATACCCAAGCGGCTCCCGTCGCTTGGCTCACCGGAGAATCGACCCGATGACGCCCGTCCCGATCCCCCTAGAGACCGCCGCCGGCAAGCAGACCGTGGCGGGCATTCCGGTGGGAACCGCCCGCGCCGTCGATCCGATGCTCCGCTCCCAAGCCAACGCCCCGTGCCTGCAAAGGCCGGGGCGTTCGTATTTCCGCTGAAGGAGGTAACGATCATGTTCGAAGGTCAACCGCAGGCCGACATCGATGCGCTCATCAAGGCCGATCCGGAGTTCAAGCAGCTTTACCAGCGCCATCGCGAGCTCGACAAGAAGGTCACCGACGCCGAACTCGGCGTGCTGCCCATCGACGACACGCTGCTCGGCCAGATGAAGCGCGAGAAGCTGCACGCCAAGGAGCGTTTGCTCCGGATCTACGACGCCAAGCCCCACTGATGGCCTGACTTTCTCGTCGCGGGCGGCGGCGGCCTCCTCGTCGGCCGTCGCCGTCCGCGTCACCCGATGCGATAATCCCGGCCCTGTACCGCACCGGATGCACGGCCGCATGGCGATCCACTCTTCCGTACTCGAGCTGATCGGCGACACGCCGATCGTCCAGGCCAGGCGCCTCGACACCGGGCTCTGCACCCTCTATCTCAAGCTCGAGAGCGCGAATCCCGGCGGATCCATCAAGGACCGCATTGGCATGTCGATGATCGAGGCCGCCGAGCAGCGCGGCGATCTGAAGCCGGGCGCGACGCTCGTGGAAGGCACCGCCGGCAACACCGGCATCGGACTGGCCCTCGTGGCCCAGCAGAAGGGCTACAAGCTCATGCTGGTGGTCCCGGACAAGATGAGCCGGGAAAAGATCTTCAACCTGAAGGCCATGGGCGCCGAGGTCATCCTGACCCGTTCCGATGTGGCCAAGGGACATCCGGAGTACTACCAGGACCTGGCCGAGCGCATCGCGCGCGAAACGCCGGGCGCCTATTTCGTCAACCAGTTCGGCAACCCCGACAATCCGGCGGCGCACGAATTCGGCACCGGACCGGAGATCCTGCGCCAGATGGACGGCGAGCTGGATGCCATCGTCTTCGGCTGCGGCAGCTCCGGCACGATGACCGGCCTGTCGCGCTGCTTCGCCCAGCATTCGCCGCAGACCGAGATGGTGTTGGCCGACCCGGTCGGATCGATCCTGACCCAGTACATCAACGAAGGTGTCCTGAGCACAAAGTCGGGCAGCTGGCTGGTGGAAGGGATCGGTGAGGACTTCCTGCCGCAGATCTCCGATTTCAGCCGGGTCAAGAAGGCCTATGCGATCAGCGACGGCGAGAGCTTCCATACCGCCCGCGAGCTGCTGGCGAAGGAGGGCATCCTGGGGGGGTCGTCCACCGGCACCCTGCTGGCTGCGGCGCTGAAGTACTGCCGTGAGCAGACCACGCCGAAGAAGGTGCTGGTGTTCGTCTGCGACACGGGCAACAAGTACCTGTCGAAGATGTACAACGATTACTGGATGCTGGACAACGGCTTCATCGACCGCCCCCAGTACGGCGACCTGCGCGACCTCATCCTGCGCCCCTACAGCCAGCGCGATACGGTCGTGGTCAGCCCCACCGACCTGCTCACCACCGCGTACCAGCGCATGAAGCTGTACGACGTCTCACAATTGCCGGTAATGGAAGGCGACAAGCTGGCCGGCATCGTCGACGAGAGCGATGTGCTGCTGCACGTCTATGGCGACGAGGCCCGGTTCCGCGATCCCGTCTCGACCGCGATGGTCAGCAAGCTCGACCGGCTGGACGTGCGGTCGCCGATCGAGGCGCTGCTGCCCGTGTTCGACCGCGGGCAGGTCGCCATCATCACGGACGGCGACGCCTTCCTGGGCCTGATCACCCGCATCGACCTGCTCAACTACCTGCGACGCCGCGCCCAGTAGGCGAAGCGGCAGATCCGCCGTCCGACAGGGGCGGGCGGCGGTACAAGGACGATACGTTAAGGCCCGGCTGGTAGAATGCGCGGCTGCTTGAAGGAACATGAACATGGCGCACTCTTCCACCCCCGCCAGCGGGACGCCCGGCGACTTCGCCTTGGGTACGCTCGCCATCCACGGCGGCCAGTCTCCCGACCCCAGCACCGGCGCGGTCATGCCGCCGATCTACGCGACGTCCACGTACGCGCAGAGCAGCCCGGGCGTGCATCAGGGCTTCGAGTATTCCCGGACTCACAATCCCACCCGCTTCGCCTACGAGCGTTGCGTGGCGGCGCTGGAGGGCGGCAGCCGCGGTTTCGCTTTCGCCTCCGGCATGGCCGCGACGTCGACGGTGCTGGAACTGCTGGACAGCGGCAGCCACGTCATCGCGATGGACGACCTGTACGGCGGCAGCTACCGCCTGTTCGAGCGCGTGCGCAGGCGCACGGCGGCGCTGGATTTCAGCTTCGTCGACCTGACCGACCTGGTGGCGTTCGAGTCCTCGATCCGTCCGGAAACGCGGATGGTGTGGGTTGAAACACCCACCAACCCCATGCTGAAGATCGTCGATATCGCCGCCATCTGCGACATCGCGCACAAGCGCGGCCTGCGCGTGGTCGTCGACAACACCTTCGCCTCCCCGATCCTGCAGCGTCCGCTGCAGCTCGGCGCCGACATCGTGATGCATTCGGCCACCAAGTACCTCAACGGCCACTCCGACATGGTCGGCGGCATCGTGGTGGTCGGCGACGATGCGGAGCTTGCCGAACAGATGGCGTTCCTTCAGAACTCCATAGGTGCCGTGCAGGGGCCGTTCGACAGCTTTCTCGCATTGCGTGGACTGAAGACGCTGCATTTGCGGATGAAGGCGCATTGCGAGAACGCACTGGCGCTGGCGCAGTGGCTGGAGACGCATTCTGCGGTCGAGAAGGTCATCTATCCGGGGCTTGCCTCGCATCCGCAGCATGCGCTTGCCGCGCGGCAGATGCAGGGATATGGCGGCATCATTTCCATCGTCCTTAAGGGCGGCTTCGACGCGGCCAGGAAGTTCTGCGAAACCACCTGTCTATTCACGCTCGCCGAATCCTTGGGCGGAGTTGAGAGTCTAGTCAATCACCCGGCGGTGATGACGCATGCATCTGTGCCGGTCAAGCGTCGGGAAGCACTGGGGATCAGTGGCGGATTGGTGCGGTTGAGCGTGGGGGTGGAGAGTGTCGAAGATCTCAACCGTGATGTCGCCACGGCTCTTGCCCTCGCATGAGCGCTCCTAGAAGCCCTTCCGCAGGATATACCCCAGTGATGACCAAGACCTTCCAGTACTATCTGGAACTGACGTGGGAGATGACAAAGCGCGACCTTTCAGCCCGATATCGGGGTTCGTTACTCGGCGTGGCGTGGTCGCTGGTTACCCCCGTTCTCATGCTTCTGGTATACACGTTTGTCTTTGGCGTGGTGTTCAAGGCGAGGTGGGGGGGCACGGAGTTGGATTCCGCGGACTTCGCGTTGGCGTTGTTCACCGGTCTCTTGACGTTCGGCATATTCTCCGAGAGCGTTAACCGCTCCCCTAGTTTGATTCTGGGTCACCAGAACTTGGTCAAGAAGGTCGTATTTCCCTTGGAAATCCTGCCGTTGATGGCGGTTCTCACGGCTGTAATCCAAGCGGGGATAAGTTTGGCCGTACTGCTGGTCGCATGCATCGTGATGAGGGGTGGGCTTCCCTGGACGACGATCTACGTGCCGCTAGTGCTGGCGCCCGTCATTCTTCTCACCCTAGGGTTCACGTGGGGCCTTTCCGCGATGGGGGTGTTCCTGCGCGATATCGGCCAGGGCGTGGCGGTGGTCACCACGGCACTCATGTTCCTTACGCCGATCTTCTATCCGTTGGAAGCCTTGCCCGAAAGCTACCGCCATCTGGCCGCAAGCAGTCCGTTGGCGGTCGCGGTGGAGAACATGAGGCAGGTGGTTTTGTGGGGGAAGCAGCCGGATTGGAGTTCTGTGCTCGTGGGCCTTGCCGTCTCGGTACCGGTGGCGATCACTGGATATGGGTTGTTCATGAGAACGAAGAAAGGGTTCGCTGATGTCCTCTGATTACGCCATTCGCGTTTCCAATGTCAGCAAGTGCTACCACGTATACGAGAAACCGCAGCACCGCTTGTGGCAGTTCATCGCGCCGCGGCTGCGTAGGCTATTGCCGCGGCGTTGGCGAAACTCTGACGGCGACCGTTACCAGTTGCGTTCCTTCTTTCGCGAGTACTGGTCGCTTCGCGGCATATCATTCGACGTCAGGCGCGGCGAATCGATCGGCATCATCGGCATGAATGGCGCGGGGAAATCGACGCTCCTGCAGGTCATTGCCGGCATCCTGGCGCCCACATCGGGCTCGGTGAGCGTCAACGGGCGCCTGGCTGGCTTGTTCGAACTGGGGTCCGGCTTCAACCCGGAGTTCACGGGTCGCGAGAATGTTTTTCTGAATGGCGCGATCCTCGGCTTCACGCGAGCGGAGATCGAGCAGAAGTTCGCGGAGATCGAAGAGTTCGCAGGTATCGGCGAATTCATGGATCAGCCGGTCAAGACCTATTCCAGCGGTATGGTCGTGCGCCTGGCATTCGCGGTGCAGGTCCAACTTGAGCCGGACATCCTGGTAGTGGACGAAGCGTTGGCCGTAGGCGACGCGTTGTTCCAGAAGCGCTGCTACTCGCGTATCGAAAAGTTCCTTGCGGGCGGCGGTACATTGCTTTTCGTGTCGCACGATCAGGAAGCGGTGCGGACCTTGACGGATCGCGCAGTTCTCCTCAAGGGCGGTGAGGTGGTGTGCCTTGGTTCTTCCTCCGAGGTGGTTCTGGAATACAGGAAGCTGCTGCACGAGGAAGAGAACCACTATGCGCGGGAGGTTCTCGCGCATCTGTCCAGTGCCGCCGAGGAAGAGTCGTCACCGATCGATGCGAATCAGGATTCGCGGAGCCTGACATCGCAGATGTCTTTCGGAGACCTCGATGTCGAAGTGCGGGACGTGCGGGTCAATGACGGGTCTGGCAATGGCTGCGATCTTTTCTATCCAGGAGATAAGGTTCACCTGAAGATCCGGTACAGGGCCAACAAGGATGTTTCCAGGCTGAACTTAGGTATCCGTCTGAGGAACAAGGAAGGCGTCAAGATCTATTCGGCGGGAACCTTCAACGACGACCTTGCCCTGGTCGCGAAAGATCCTACCGCGCGTGGTATCTGGCATCGCGACTTCAAGCATGGGCAGGAGTTCGATCTCGAGATGAGCTTCGCATGCATTCTCGGAGAAGGCTTCTATGAAATCCAGGCGTATGTGACCGAGGAGAGGGCGCTGGGGCCTGGCCATCAGCGCACCCTTCACTGGAAGGACGAAGCAGCGTTCTTCCGGGTGTCCATGGACAAGTTCTCTCGCTGGTACGGTGGTGTTTGTGACATCGGTGCCGTCAATGATGTGCGAGTGTTGTCATGAGTGCGCAAAACGTCGGCAAGACGTTTACGGATCCTGAGGCGACCGCGCGCTGGGTGAAAGTGGCCGCCGGCTTTGGTGCAGTCGAGATCGACGGTGAATTCGCAGAGGCGCTGCGCGGCCACCTGAATGACTGGTCGGTAATCTTTTTGGAGCAGGGCAGTACGGATGCGCGCGATGCCTGGGCGCACGCGGGGCCGATTCGTGCCACCAATGAACTTGAAGCTCTCGCGGAACGGGCGATGGCTTCCGGCGCGCGACGCTTGGTGGTGGCGGTATGCTTTGAGTGCGACGAAAGAGATGAAGGCGAGGTGGCCCGCGCCAGCGGCCGAGACGTCAGGGCTGCGCTGGAGCAGGCGTTCATCCTAGCCGGCGCGCGCAAGCACCCGAGCACCTACCTGCTGTGCGATTACGAGACGATGGGGAGCGAATCCGGCGAGGTGCGCGCCATATTCGAGCCACTGCCGGTCGCGGCCCTGGAAAAGTATCCCTTGCATGTGCTCAAGGAAGAGCGTGATCTGCACATGGACATGCTGCGAGAGGCAGGCGAGCGGTCCGATGCGCATGTGGCCCGCTACGAGTGGGCGTGCCGCTACATAAGACCTGGTGACCGGGTGTTGGATGCGGCCTGTGGATTGGGCTATGGCGGCTACGTCATGTCGAAGCGGTCGGAGGCGCACAGCATCCTAGGCATCGACGGCAGTGACTGGGCGCGTGAGTACGCCGATCTCAGTTTCGCCAGTGAGCGCGTCAAGTTCAGGACTGGCCTTCTTCCGGAGGTGTTACTGGACTATCCGGATGCCAGCTTCGATCTCATCGTGTCGTTCGAGACGCTTGAACACGTTGAGGATCCCGTCGCGCTGCTGCGCGAGTACGCGCGGTTGCTAACGCCAGGTGGTCGAATCGTAGCCAGCGTGCCCAACGATTGGGCGGATGAAACCGGCAAGGATCCAAATCCGCATCATCTCCACGTCTACGAGTGGGAACGCCTGCAGCTTGAGATGTCAGGCTCGTTCTTGGTAGAGGAGGCTTGGCAGCAGATTGCCAGCGGGTGCAAGCAGGGGGCCGACAGGGCTTGGCGCCCGGCGGCACGTCGACTGCGACGGGTGGTCGATCGAGCGACCCGATTACCCGACGCGGAGTGGTGGCTTGCGGTGGGCATGAAGGATCCATTGCTGGCCGACGATTCAATCCCGTATCGGAATTCTCTCCATGCCGGCTATGGCGGAAGCCGTCATCTGGTCGATTTCGCGGAGTTCTACCAGAACCCGTGGCTTGTCCACGCCTTGGTGGAGATTCCTTACAGGCTGCACGACAAGTCACTGCTTCGTGATCTCGCCGGACGTGCGGGGGCATCGTTCCCCTCGGGGTCGGCGGAGTTCGGTGCGTCGCTCGCCGTCTCCGGTTACGCCTTGCTCGAGCAGGGCGTCCTGGACGGCGCGGCGCTGGCCGCTTGGAGGCACGGCTACGTGGATTTCCTGCGGCAAGGCGACGCCGTGGCGAACCCCCATGTCGCGCGATGGAAAGTGTCCTTGGCTTTCCTGAGTGGACGTCTGCACTTGGCGGAGGGTTCGCTTCGCTTGGCTGCGGAGGACTTTCAGCGTGTATCCGTTTCGGAGGTAACCCATATCACGCCAACGTTGGGCACGAAGGTAATCGAAGCCGCTTATCGCCATGGCGCGATCATGTTCTCGTTGGGTGAGTTTGACGCCGCTAGGGTATCTTGGAAGCACGGTATCCATCGTGCCCGTGAGTGCCTTTCCGAAGATTGGGTGGAGTTCTATGGCGACTTGGATGCCCCGCTCGAGTTTTCGATGAACGACGCGGTTGAGATTGTCGATCAGGCGGCGCGTTGCGCGGCGGCTCTGCGGGCGACCTCCGGGGTAAGCGGAATCTCCCAGCACGATGCCCTCGCAATGGTGGAACGCAGATCGCTGCGATCCGCTTTGACGCTCATTACCTCTGACTTGGTGAGTGCGCTGGATGACAAGAAGGTCCAAGCGGAACGTTTGCGGGAAGCCATCACGACCTGCGATGAGCTGAGAAAGTCACTTGCGGTGGCCGAGGATCATTCCTTCGAGCGCATGAGCAAGTTGCAGGAGCTGGATACGGCTCTTGGAGAAGCACAGCGACTGTCGGTTGAGCGCTTGTCGACGATCGAGCAGCTCGTGCCAGCGCTGGAGTCGTCGAAAGCGGTGGCACGCGATCGAGGTGTCCGTATCGACGAGTTGAATGCCGTCATTGCGGGCCTTGAAGCTCAGGCCAAGGAGCGCCTTCGTCTTTGGGAAGCCACCGACCTCGCATTGGCGGAGACCCAGGAGCAGTCGAATGCGCGCGTCGATGAGCTGAAGGGCGTCATTGCGGGTCTTGAGACGCAGGCCCAGGAGCGGCTTCGTTTGTGGGAGGCCACCGACCTCGCCTTGGCCGAGACCCGTAAACAATCGAGTGCCCGTATCGATGAGTTGAACGCCATCATTTCGAGCCTCGAAACGCTGGCTCAGGAGCGGCTTCGTCTTTGGGAAGCCACTGATCTTGCCTTGGCTGAGGCCCAGAAGTATTCGCTAAAGCATGTGGAGCAGTTACGATTGCTTGGCAACGAGCTGGAAGACGAGCGCGACAGATCGCTTGGACGCCTGCAACAGGTCCAAGCCTTGGATGCTTCACGGCGTGATCTGGTGACTCACATCGAGAAGCTGAGTGCGCTGCTGGTTTCGGCGGGCATCGAGGTGCCGGTTCAGGGCGATCTGGCACCGCGCGGCGCCAACGCTGACGAGTGACCTGGCATGCACTACTCCATCGATTCATTGGTGGCTCGCAACGGCAAGCTTTTTGGTTGGGGCTGGGCGATCAGTCCTGCGGAGGGCGCGGTCAGCGTTGATATCCTCGTGGAGGGGCGTAATGGCTCTTGGTCGCTCGAGTGCCTGCCGGGAGGTATGCGCCGGGATCTGATCGACGCGTTTCCCGGCGTTCCTTACGCAGGGAGCAGCGGGTTCATGATCCAGGGCGTGCTACCACACGACGTGGAGGTGACCAGCGCGGTGCTCCGGATCCATCTGGAATCAGGCAACATCGAGACGGGAGAACTGCCTGTCCGTTTTTTCAACGGTGGCGAAACGGCGCCGAGTATGCTCCGGCGTGTAAGGGAGTCGTTTCATAGCAGGGGCCTGATGGCGACGATCGTGGCTGCTTGGCGGCTTGTCGTAGCGAGATGCGGGCGCTTCCTGGCTATTATCCATTCGCGCCGCTGGCAAGCGGTTTCTCGCGGCTCTCGCAGCAAGGTCCTGATTTTCGACCACGCCATGGGAGGCGGAGCGAACCGTTTCAGGAGCGAACTTGTCCAGAAGCTGCTGTCCGAGGGGCAGGCGGTGACGATCGTGATACCGGATCTGCCCACCCTGAGTTACCGGCTTGAGCATCACCAGCCATCTGGTGTGGACGCAACAGAACACGCGACCGAAGCCGGTGGTCTGCGCATGCTCTTGGATCGGCTCGCGTCGACAAGGTGGCACCGGATCTACATCAACAATCTCGTGTCCTTTGACGCGCCGTTGGAAGTCATGGCGTTCTGTCTGGAGCAACGGTCCGAGGGTGTCGCGCTCTCGTATTTCGTCCACGACTTTTTCCCCGTTTGCCAGGCGTGGAGCCTTGTCAACGACAAGGGACGGTATTGCGGCGTGCCGGCGCTGGAAGCCTGTACATCTTGCCTCGCCAGCCAGAAGGTCCCGTTTCGCGCTTTCTATCGCGAAGTCCTGCCTGCGGATTGGAGGGAGCGATGGGCAGAGCTGCTGGGTTCCTGCGACGACATCACGGCATTCTCGCAGTCCAGCGTGGACATCATGCGCAAGGCCTTCGGCGATCTGATTGCGGATCGGATCGACGTCAATCCCCATCGCGTCGACTACCTGTCTGGTGTTCGGGTTGAGCCCGCGCTTGACGGAGTGCTCAATGTCGCGCTGATAGGACACATCAGTGCCATCAAGGGTGCATACGTGGTGAAAGAGTTGGTCGCTTACGCGGCGACTGAACGTCTTCCTCTGTGCTTCAAGGTGTTTGGCAGCATCGAGGGCAATCAGCCCTCTGAGAGACTGGAGGTATTAGGTCCCTATCGGACCGAGGACCTGCCGTCCCTCATGCGGGAGCATGGGATCGGTGTGTGTCTCCTTCCCTCCATCTGCCCCGAGACGTTCTCCTACGTCACGTCGGAGGTCATGGATATGGGTATGCCTATCGCGGTCTTCGATCTGGGTGCACCTGCGGAGCGGACACGGAAATACAAGTACGGGCTGATCCTGGACTCGCAGGAACCCGGAAACATGGCGACGAGCCTGCTGACATTCAGGGATGCGTTGCTGGAAGAAAGGAAAAAACAGAACTGATGGAGATCTTATGAAAACGGTCGTGTTCACCTCGGCGGCAGTCAATTACCTGCCGAAGGTGAGGAAGCTTTGCGCGTCAATCAAGAAATTCCACCCCGAATTCGAGGTCGTATTTGCGCTGTCTGACAAAGTGTGGGACGGCATCGATATGGAGAACGAGCCGATCGATCGTATCGTCTCCCTCGATCAGCTGGATATCGAGGACCGTGTCCGATGGGCTTTCTTCCACGACATTGTGGAACTGTCCACCGCCATCAAACCGTTCGTACTCAAGCGCCTGCTCGCGGAAGAGGGCGTGCAGCGCGTGCTGTACTTCGATCCGGACATGGTGCTCTTCTCGCGGCTCGACGATCTGCTCGAGCGGCTCGATGCATCGAGCATCGTCCTGACCCCGCATCAGACGTCCCCCGAGACCACGCTCGACGCGATCATGGACAACGAGATCTCGAGCCTCAAGCATGGCGTCTACAATCTCGGTTTCCTAGGCGTGCGCCCGACGGACGAGGGCACGCGTTTCGCCCAGTGGTGGGCAGACCGGATATATCATTTCTGTGTCGCCGACATTCCGAGGGGCTTGTTTACCGACCAACGCTGGATCGACCTCGCGCCCGCATTCTTCGATGAAGTTGGCATCCTGAAGAGCCCGCGCTTCAACGTGGCGACCTGGAACCTCACCACGCGGAAGATGACGGGAAACAACGAGGACGGTTTCAGGATCGATGGCCAGCCGCTGGGCTTCTATCATTTCACCGGTTTCGACAGCGGCGCGCACAAGGTCATGGCGGACAAGAACGCGGCGGGGAACAAGTCGGTGAGCGACATTGTCGGCTGGTACGCAGAAGAGACCCGGTTCGACGCCGAGGATCCCGCATCGGGCCGGTCGTGGGCCTACGGTACTTACAGCGATGGAAGCCCCATACCGCGTCCGCATCGTCGCCTTTACCGCGCGCGCCCGGATCTACAGCAAGTGTACGCAGACCCATTCGATGCGAGCGGAGAGCATAGTCTGAAGCGCTGGATGGAGACCCAGGGCCCAATCGAGCATCCGGAATACTTCGAAAAAAAAGCGGGTGGCTGAGGCGATCGTGGCCGGGTCGCAAGATGACGATGATCCGGCGCGTTTGCTTCAGCCTGAAGATGAAAGAGACCCGGAGCCCCCTGGTTCGGCGACTTCTGTCGCGCATCAGTGAAAGAGGGCTTTTCGCAGAGCTGAAACGGATTATCGAAAACTAGGAGCGAAATCCATGTTTAAGGAAGATTTTAATGTTTCGTGGACGCAACAGGGAACCGTGAAGGGACTGCTGCGCGGCATCATTTCCGGCACCACCCTTGACGAGCACACTGCCGTGGCGCTCGAGCTGGACGGTGTAAGGGCCGCCGCGACATCCTTGGTCAGCGATGCGGTTCTCGATGCGATCTACGTCAATATCCATACGCATCTCATCCCGAACGGACGACATGTCATCGCGCTCCGGCTCGAGATAGACGGACACAGCGTCCGTTCCGCCCCCTCCGTTGTCGAGGTGTCCAATGACGGCTCTCTCGCGGTGGCGGTGGAGAAATCCATGCGCGACAACGGGACGCCGCTGGTCTTCCTCGGGCAATGCGATTCATCGGCCTACGACTACAGCGACGTTGCGCTGACGCCTTGGCACGAGCGCGAGCCTGCCCAAGTGGAGGAGCACATCAGGGGACTTCAGGACGCGGGCGTCGTGAATGACTTGGAAGCCGACGCGCTGCGCAGTTTCTCCAAGAACGGCTTCATGGTGCTCGAAGGGCTTATCCCGGATGCGGCGGTTGACCAGGCCAACCGGGACATGGATGAAGCGATCGATAGCAAATACCAGGGTTACGAATACGGCCAGAGCACACGCCTCGAACAAATGCACGTGACGTTCCCGGGTATCCGGGACATCTGGCTGAACAAGGATGTGCACAGGTTGCTGGGCGCGATTTTCGGTACCCCCTCCGAACCCTGCCAATCCCTCGTGTACGTCTTCGGCAGCCAGCAGGATGCGCACCAGGACACGATCCACCTGACGCCGTTTCCCGCCGGCTACATGTGCGGCGTATGGGTCGCGCTGGAAGATGTGCGTGACAACTCAGGAGAACTGGTCGTTTATCCGGGCAGCCATCGCTTGCCCCGTGTTTACCTCAAGGATGAGGAGTGCGCGAAGGTGGGGGGCGACTGGAGTGAGTTTGGGCAGAAGGTCGTGGGTCGCTGGTCGAAGATGATCTCCGATGCGGGGCTGGAGCGGAGCGTGTACAAGGCCAAACGCGGCAGCGTGCTCATCTGGCATGAAAACCTGATGCACGCGGGGAGCGTGCGGATCGACAAGTCCCTGAGCCGACGTTCGATGGTGAGCCACTGCTTCGCTCAAGGCTCGGTGGTCTACTACGATTCGACCGGCCTGGTCGGATCGTCGACGTCGCTTTCATCCATTTAGTCAGTAAACAGAGGGCTTACGAATGAAACCCATGAAGCTTACAAGCGTGGCGGCAGGCATGCTGTTTATTGCGATGGTGGCGGGCTGTCGTGAAGAGGCGCCCGCAGCCGATCCTTCGCCAGCGCCAGCCGCGGAAGGCGGCAGCGCGCCCACGCAACCCGCCCAAGCCGTCGGCGTGGTCCCCCATGCCGCGCAGGGAAAGATCGAGGGCGCGAGTACGACGTCCTGCAATATCGAAACGGTGAATGACGTTTCCTTGGATGGCGCCCGCCCCACGGTGTCGCTTGCGCAGCCGCTGCGTTTCGCAGGGTGGTACATTAACGAGAAGCGGCATGATGCCGGCCCCGACCTGTCGATGAGGATCGTGCGCATCGACAATGGGCAGGAGTGGGAGGTCAAGGTGGCAGACCGTCTTGAGAGGTCCGACGTTGCTTCGAGTCGTGGTGGGGACAATGCCTACCTGGAGTCAGGATTCCAGCTCACGCTCGATCTCCAGGCATTCTCGAAAGGCGACTACGGTCTTTTCCTGCTTGATGCCGGCGCCTCTGCTGAACCATCGGTCTGCGGTACCGGGCGCGGCTTTGCGTTGGAGTAGCTAGGCTCCGCTCAGGGCGCGCAAGGGCCCTACTGCGATTCGCTCGCGTACGTGGGCGGTGGTTCGGGAGAACGCCGCCCATGTCGGGCCTCCGCGCCGCTCGTAAAGCGGCGCTCCCGCATGGGGCTGTTCCCGAACGCGCGCGGCGTTGACGGGCTGAAGAACGAACGCGTCGCGGCGCGCAAGACGCAAAGCGTAGAAGGGCAGCAGTCCCATGAAACTCTTCCATTGCGATCGATAGCGCAAGCACGCGGCAAGGCATTTGAGCCTGAACCCCACAGACGTCGGACACCGTATGAGCGCGCCATTCTGTGGCAGTGGCGCCAGCACCTTGAACAGCGGGCCGACCAAGCCCGCCCCGTGGTAAAGCGAGTACTGCAGCACCTCCGCCTGCGAGGCGGCACTGCTGGCAAGCCCGATGAGATGGGCGGCATCGTGATCCTGGTGACCTCCCTCCCAGGCCGGAACCAGCATCGTGTACGTGCTGCCAACGAGCGCAAGGCGCTCTTGCACGAGCGCGATCATCCTGTCCAACTCGTCGGCAAGATGGCCATCCCGTATACCGAGCGTGCGCCCGAGGAATTCGAACGAGCCGACGGTGATACCGAAGAGGCCGAGAACCTCGCGGCTCTCGTCTTCGCGTCGCTGCACATCCTGTCCACCCCAGCCGCCGTCGGTTAGCCAGAAACACCAGACAGGTCGTCCTGCCGTGGCCTCCGCCGCCAGCCAAGGGAAAATCGCGAACTCGTCGTCTGGATGCGCGAGCAGCGCGACCAGCGGGCGGCCGTCAGAATGCATCGAAATCCAGCTGACCGAAGAAAACCGCTCCGCGACGGGGCATCTTCGTCTCGGGCGCGAGAGGTTTGAAGATCAGATTCAGTGGGCTGGAACGGAATCGGTCGGGCACGTCCAGCCACCCCATCTTGCGCGTGCGGGCCGCGTCCGGGACAAGGCCCAGATGCAGGTGCAGGCCGAACGACGCGGCTGGCAGGCGCAGCGACTCCTGGTTCCCGTTGTCGAGCTCGGCCCACGCCTTCAGGCCCGGGCGGCCGGTAACGGCCTCCGCGCAGATTCGGTCGCCGCTTCTGACCACCCGATAGGGTCGCGCCGGATTCCGGCTACGCCATTCAAGTGCAGCTGGACTCCAGTCGCGGTGGAACTCCGCAGCGGCGCGCGCGGCGGAGACTGATGTCAACGGCAGGCGACCTGCCCCCACGGCCGCATCGAGCGGTGCCAACAACTCGAAACCGAGCTTCTTGACGAAGCCGGGCGTGGAGTTGGCGTTCGCCACGCCGTACACCGCATCGAATCCCAGTTCAGCCCCCCGGTCGTACGTGGCATTGGCCAGCTTCGTAAAGAGACCTTTGCCTTGGTGCGATGGTGCGGTGGCGGTATTCAACGACAGCAGCACGCGCGAAGGCTTCCCGTGCAGCATGGCCGCGGCGGGTACGCATACGTAATGCGCCGCAAGTACGTCGCCATCCCACGCGTCGAAGCCGATTACGGGACCGGCGGGGTTGTCGCCGTAGAGCCAAGACAGGTACTGCGCGTCCAGGTGCGTGGCGTCAGGAAAGCACGAGGCGAACAAGGCCTGGTACTGCGACAGCAGTGGGCCGTGAGGGGAAGACGGTCTGAGTTCCATGTGGGACCTCGATGTCTACTTGAGACGCAAGTGAATGGGGCGACGCGGGATTGCGGAAGTATCGTAGGCGAGGAACGCGAGCAGGAACTGCAAGCCCGATACGATGCATACCGTCGCGATCATGATCGTGCCCAGCGGGGTGCTGACATCCTCACGCGCGGAGATCCACCAGTTCGCAATGCCGAAGATCGAACCGAAAGCCAACAGAACGCCGGAGGCCGCGAGTTCCAGCGACGCGATGGGCATGTCGCGCAGATAGTAGTTGTAGATGACGCGCTTGAACAGGTTGCGCAGATGCTTGCCAAGGAACTCACCGAAGACCTTCGAGACCTTGAGGTTGCTTACCTCGTCGCCGTAGTGGGCATCCATCGGAATGTCGATGACGACGCCACGCAGCGTATTGAGCCGGAACAGCATATCGGTCTCGAAGAAGTAGCGGTTGCTTATCGAGTCGAAGGGAAGACGCGCGGCCGCTCGCGCATGGATGGCGGTGTAGCCATTGGTCGGATCGAAAATATCCCAGTATCCGGTGGACGCCTTGGCAAGAAACGAAAGGCCGAGATTGCCGATGCGACGCAGCGCCGGCATCTGCTTGATCTCTTGCAGATCGAAGAAGCGGTTTCCTTTGGTGTAGTCGGCTTCACCACTCAGGATCGGACGCACGAACATTTCGATCAGGCCGGGATCCATCTGGCCATCACCGTCGACCTTCACCATGACGGTGGCGCCGTCCTTGATGGCATGCCGGTAGCCGTTCATGACAGCGCCTCCTACGCCCAGATTGACGAGGTTGCGTACTACCGTGACGCGAGGATCGTCAACGGTGTTCTCGATATGATCGCCGCTGCGTTCCGGGCACGCATCATCAACGCAATAGATCCGGTCCACCTCGGGTCCGATGCGTGAAATCACGTCCTGGATGTGCCTCACGACCTTGTAACACGGGATGACGACCGCTATGCCGGACGTCCATTCGGCGCTCGCATCTTCTTGGGTGGACCCGGGGAAAGGGTTCATCGATATATCCAGTATTTGGATGCCACGAAGCCCGCCACGGCCAGCAGGATATCGATCAAGGGCTTCGTGATCCATGTGGTCTCCAGACCGAATGCGGACACGGAGGCGGTCACCAGCAATGTGCTGAGCCCTGTCATCAATGCCCATGATATGGCGAATCTGGACAAGCTGCGTGCGTGCAGTTGCGCGGATCCATCGGTCTGGCGGAAGGTGAAACGGCCATTGAGGACGAACCCCAGCGATGCGCCGACAACGCGCCCCAGGACATTTGCGATCGCCGGCGCCATGCCGAGATAGGACAGCGCTACGAACGCGAGCCAGTCCGCGCCCAGCTGTGCCGCCCCGACGACGCCATACAGCAGGCCCTGCTTGAACACGGGCATGGCGTCTGGCGAGGACGGCTTGGGCGTGGGCGGAAAAGCGGGGGGGATGTTCTCGTCCGGCGAGCGAGGCTCCGTCATCGCGGTCTTCCGCGCAAGCGCTGCCTGCGCCAGCAGGTTCGCTTCATCAAAGCTGCGCTTCCAGCTCTGGCAACAACGTAAACAGATCCCCCACCAACCCAATATCCGCGATCTCGAAGATCGGCGCGTCGCCATCCTTGTTGATAGCCACGATCGTACCGGCGTCCTTGATGCCGGTCAGATGCTGGATGGCACCGGAGATGCCGACGGCGACATACAGCTCGGGGGCGATGATCTTGCCGGTCTGGCCAACCTGCAGTTCGTTCGGGACGTAGCCGGCATCGACCGCGGCGCGTGAGGCGCCGACGGCGGCGCCCAGCTTGTCGGCCAGGGCGTAGATGACCTTGAAGTTCTCGGCCGAGCCGACGCCGCGGCCACCGGAAACGACGCGCTTGGCGCTCTGCAGGTCGGGGCGGTCGGACTTGCCAGCGGCCAAGCCGACATAACGGGTATGCGTCGGCAGCGCCGCGTCCAAACCGGCGGCTTCAACCGTCGCGTTGCCGCCTTTCGCCGCTTCCGGCCAGGAGGCCGTGCGCACGGTCGCGACCACGGTCTGGTCGGCGGGAACCTCGACGGTGATGATCGCGTTGCCGGCGTAGATCGGACGCTTGAAGGTATGCGGGCCTTCGACGGCCATCAGGTCGGAGACCTGGTTGACGCCGAGCAGGGCGGCCACGCAAGGCAGCAGATCCTTGCCGAACGTGGTCGACGGCGCGAACACATGCGTGTAGCCCGCAGCGAGCGCGGCGATCTGCGGGGCCAACACCTGGGCGATGGCGTTCGCGTTGGCGGCATTCGAGACGGTCAGCACCTTGGTGACGCCGGCGATCTGCGCGGCTTCGGCGGCGACGGCGGTCGGGTCGGCGGCCAGCACGGCGACATCGATGGCGTCGGCATTGACGGCCGCGGCGGCGCTGACGGTCTTGGCGGTGGAGGCGTTGAGCTTGCCGTCCAGGTGTTCGGCGATGACGAGAACCTTGGCCATTACAGCAACCCCTTCTGCTTGAGTGCGGCGACCAGTTCGGCCGCGTCCTTCACCATGACGCCCTTGCTGCGCTTGGCGGGCGGGGCGTAGTGGGTGGTCTTGTGCGTGTCGGCCGCGTCGACGCCGAGGTCGGCCAGTTGCAGGGTTTCCAGCGGCTTGCTCTTGGCCTTCATGATGTCGGGCAGCTTGATGAAGCGCGGTTCGTTGAGGCGCAGGTCGGTGGTGACCACGGCCGGCAGGTCGACTTCCAGCGTTTCCAGGCCGGCATCGACTTCGCGCGTCACCGTGGCCTTGCCGTCAGCGACCTCCAGCTTGCTGGCGAACGTCGCCTGCGGGCGACCCCACAGCGTGGCCAGCATCTGGCCGGTCTGGTTGGCGTCGTCGTCAATGGCCTGCTTGCCGAGGATCACCAGGTCCGGCGACTCCTTCTCGACCAGCTTCAGCAGGGTGCGGGCAGCGGTCAGGGGCTGGATGGCCTGGTCGGTGACGACATGGATAGCGCGGTTGGCGCCCATGGCCAGGCCGTTGCGCAGGTGGGCCTGAGCATCGGCGGGCGCGATGGTGGCGACCACGACCTCGGTGGCGATGCCCTTGTCGCGCAGGCGCAGGGCTTCTTCCAGGGCGATTTCGTCGAAGGGATTGGGTGACAGCTTGACGCCGTCCGTGACTACGCCGGACCCGTCCGGCTTGACCTGGATGCGGACGTTGTAGTCCACCACGCGCTTGTAGGCGACGAGAATCTTCATCCTGCGGGGATTCCTGTATGCGACGGAAAGGTTCGGCCGCGGCGTCTGGCCGGAGGCAGACAGCGATTTTAGCCGTCAGGCGGGAGCCATGCGAGCCCGTACGGTGCCGTCTGCCAGATGCGCCGCGAGGACGGCCGCGAAACGGGCGGCGCTGCCGGGTGCCTGGGCGAAGAACAGCGAGGGCTCTGTCAGTTCGAGTTCGAGCAGGCGGGGCTCGCCGTCGGCGCCGGCCAGCAGGTCGATCCGGGCATACGGCAGTGGGCTATCCAGCTGTCTCAACCGCGCGGTGGCAGCGAGAATCCGGTCCGCCAGCGCCAGCTCGTCCGCCGTGACGCTGCCGGTCGTGATATCGCCCAGCGCCATGGGGGCCTGCCGGGCGCCTTCGCCCGGGGCGAGCTGGGCAGCCTTGCGGATCGCGTGGCTGAACTGCCCGTTGAAATAGAGCAGGGCGGTTTCGCCCCGGCGATCGACCGAGGCGAGATAGGGCTGCAGCATCGCGCTGCGCTCCTGGTCGAGCAGGCGGGCGAGATGGTTGCCTGCGGCGAACTGCTGGTCGCGACGGTATCGCTGCGTGTCGCGCGCACCGGCACTGACCGTCGGCTTGACCACGAACTCGGCCATATCGAAGGCTGCGAGGAAGCTCGCCAGGGCCTCCATCGGCTCGGCATCCGGCTCCACGAAATGCGTGGGCACCACGGGAACGCCGACGGTCGCCAAGTCCGCCAGGTAGTGCTTGTCGGTGTTCCAGCGCACTACGTTGAGCGGATTCAGCAGCTCCGTCACCCGGTCAACCTGGGCGCACCAGGCCAGGAACTCGGGCAGGCGCTCGGTGTAGTCCCAAGGGGATCGCAGCAGGGCGGCGTCGAACCGCGACCAGCTGACCGTGGGATCGTCCCAAGCCACCGCACGGGCGTGCAGGCCAGCCTCGGCGCAGGCATCTAGCAGGGGCGCAAGGTCGTCGTCGTGGCCGGACGCGGCCACGGCCGTGACAAGGGCAAGGGTCTTCATGCCGGCAAGTGTACGTGGGTGCGCACGCCAGGCACGCGGTTCCCATTGCCCGAAAGTACCTGTGTCGGCCCCGGGGCGCTGGGTAGAATGGCGCTTTCCTCATTGAATGGATCGCGCCATGGCGGGTAACCCCGGCTCCGGAGGCAAGCAGAAGCTCTATCCCAGTGCGGCGGCAGCGCTGCAGGGCGTGGTCGCCGACGGCCAGACACTGGCGGTCGGCGGGTTCGGCCTGTGCGGCATCCCTGAGGCGTTGATCGGCGCCCTGCGTGACAGCGGCGCCAAGGGCCTGACTGCCATTTCCAACAACGCCGGCGTGGATGGCTTCGGCCTGGGCCTGCTGCTGGAGACCCGCCAGATCAGGAAGATGATTTCGTCCTACGTGGGCGAGAACAAGGAATTCGAGCGGCAGTTCCTCTCGGGCGAGCTGGAACTCGAGTTCAACCCGCAGGGCACGCTGGCTGAACGCCTGCGCGCCGGCGGTGCCGGCATCCCGGCCTTCTTCACCCGCACCGGCTACGGCACGGTGGTGGCCGAAGGCAAGGAGACCCGCCAGTTCGGCGAGCACTGGTACGTGATGGAGACGGCGCTCAGCGCCGACGTGTCGCTGGTCAAGGCATGGAAGGCCGACAAGGCCGGCAACCTGGTCTTCCGGAAGACCGCGCGCAACTTCAACCCCGCCTGTGCCATGGCCGGCAAGGTCTGCATCGCTGAGGTGGAGGAGGTCGTCGAGATCGGCGAGATCGATCCCGACCACGTCCACCTGCCGGGCATCTACGTGGACCGCATCGTCCACAACCCGACTCCCGAGAAGCGCATCGAGCAGCGCACCATCCGCCAAGGAGACAAGTGATGCCCTGGACCCGCGATGAGATGGCGCAGCGCGCTGCCCGCGAACTGACCGACGGCGCTTATGTGAACCTGGGCATCGGTCTGCCGACCCTGGTCGCCAACCACATTCCGGACGGCGTCGATGTCTGGCTGCAGTCCGAGAATGGCCTGCTGGGTATCGGACCGTTCCCGACCGAGGACGAGGTCGATGCCGACCTGATCAACGCCGGCAAGCAGACGGTCACCGCCCGGGCTGGCGCCAGCTACTTCGGCAGCCACGACTCCTTCGCCATGATCCGCGGCGGCCATATCGACCTGGCGGTGCTGGGCGCCATGCAGGTGACCGACAAGGGCGACCTGGCCAACTGGATGGTGCCCGGCAAGATGGTCAAGGGCATGGGCGGCGCCATGGACCTCGTGGCCGGCGTCAAGCGCATCGTCGTGCTGATGGAGCACGTGGCGAAGGATGGTAGCCACAAGATCCTCCCGCAATGCGACCTGCCGCTGACCGGCGTGGGCGTCGTTGACAGGATCATCACGGACCTGGCCGTTTTCGATGTCACCGAACAGGGTCTGGCCTTGGTGGAAATGGCCGATGGCGTCACCGAAGCAGAGTTGGCGGCAAAGACCGGCGTGCCTTTCAAGGCCGCTTGAATACCCCAAGTCGTGACGAAAGTCCGGTTGCCACGCGTCGCGCCGCACGTCTGACTTTCAGCTGTACGTTTTCCGGCCGATAAGGCGGAGAGGGGAACCTGTTGGCTATTTGTGTCCCGATGGCTGGGCTATAGTGTCAGTTCAGGGGCTCTATCCGTTTTTTCTCAGAGGCGTACGTATGAAACTCCGGGTCGGCGCTTGCGCCTTGATGTTGATCTTGGCCGGGTGCAGTGAAGGAGGCCCGGAATCGGGCATGGCAGGGATGCGCGGCGTGGCCGCAACCAAGGCGACCGGCAATCTGCCGACGTCGCTGCCGCTGGCCCGCGCGGTCGGCGCGTCCATCGCGAATGCGCCCGATCGCGGTGCGCTGATCCGTTATGCCGACCAGAAGGTGGGCCCGAGCGACGGTGCGTTCACCTATTACCCCGTGGCGATCAGCGAAGAACATGCTCTCAAGGCGATCGTTACCGGCGAAATGGCGGTGCCGTCTCCGGATGGTTCCTCGGTCAAGCTTCGCTATGAGCGCCACGACGAACATGCGGACGGGAACTGGACCTGGATTGGACGTGTAGCGGGTGGTGTTAAAGGTCAGGAGGCCATCATTACGTTCGGTGAGAAGGCAGTCTTCGGCTCAATTCCGCGGCCAGGCGGCGCTCCACCACTAGAGGTCATTACCAGAGGCGGGAAGTTGCTCGTTTCCGTAATGGACCCAAACAAGGCGTCCCGCGCCATATCGGAAGGTGGCGACATGCTGATTCCGCCCGCAGCAGCAGCGCGCACCTTGGTGTCTGCTTCCGCGCAGAGTGCCGTTGCTCAAAGTGCGGTAGCAGTCGCTGCTCCTCCCACTCCTGCCAATACCGTTGATCTGGCTGTTGGCTACAGTAGCGGTCTGGCTGCACGGATCGGCAGCGATTCCGGCGCAGTGACGCGCATGGTGAACCTTGTAAGTTTCGCTAACGAGGCGCTGCGCAACAGCGACGTAAACGGGTATTTCCGCCTTGTCAATGCTGTCAAAATTTCCTATGCCGATACAACGACTAATTTGGATGCATTGCAGAAGCTCACTGGAAGCACTGGTTCTGCCTCGGTCGCGATACCCGGCGAATTGACCCCTCTTCGAAATGCGCGTGAACAATACGGTGCTGACCTGGCAATCCTCGTGCGCGACTTTAAGTCTCCCGAGCAGGACGGCTGCGGTATTGCTTGGCTCAATGGTGCCGACCGTACGGCCATAGATCCTGTAGCAGATGCAGCCTGGGCTTACGCGATCGTCAGCGACGGTGAAGACAGAGGTAGCGACGGAAAAGATTACTTCTGCGCATCCGAGACGTTAGCCCACGAGGCAGGACATTTGATGGGGTCAGCCCACGATCGCGCCAACTCGAAGAAGAGTAATGGCGATCTCCAGTATGGAGTCTACGATTATTCTTTTGGCTACAACACTTCTGTCGCAAACGGGAACTTCTATACCGTGATGTCCTATGGCGCAAATGGACAGATTGCACAGCGCATTTTTTCTACGCCGCAGAAGAGCGTTTGCGGCGCCAGCATGAACCTGCCATGCGGTGTCGTAAACAGTGAAGACAATGCGCGTAGCTTGAATCAGACGATTCCCATCGTCGCGCAGTTCCGGGCCACCGTGGTGCCTCTCGCCAGCAAGGTCCGCAATGACATTGATGCGGACGGAAAGTCGGACATCGTCTTCCAGAATACAGCAGCAGGTCTGATGTCGGTCTGGAAAATGAACGGGCCAGCCGTCACCACCAGTTGGACTCAGTCCGTTTCTGGCATCTATCGCATCGTCGCATCCGGCGATTTCGATGGGGATGGCAGGGTTGACCTGCTGTGGACCAACAACACGAACGATACGTTGTGGATTTGGAAGAGCAACGCGGGTGGGACGTTCACGATCCAGACGGTGGGTAGCTATCCCGCCGGCTGGTCGGTCGTTGGCGCAGGCGACATTGATGGGGACGGCAAGGCGGATATTGTGTTCCAGAACGCCACGGCCGGCCTGATGTCCGTGTGGGCCATGAATGGCACCAGCGTCAGGGCCAGCTGGACCAATTCGGTGGCGAGTATCTATCGTGTGGTCGGGATCGGTGACTTCAACGGCGATGGTCGCGCAGACATCTTGTGGACCAATAGCGCCAACGATTCCATCTGGTACTGGCTGAGTAGCGGCAACGGCGCATTTACCGTCCAGTTCGTGAGTGGTTATCCTCCGGTATGGTCCATCGTTGGTGTGGCGGACCTGACGGGAGATGGAGTCGCTGAGATCGTGTTCCAGAACCGTCCGGCGGGGCTTGTGTCGATCTGGAAGAAGGGCGTGGGTACGGACCTGACGATCTGGACGCGTTCGGTTGGCACCATCTACCGCATCGTGGCGCTTGGTGACTACGACGGCGACGGCAACTCCGACATGTTGTGGACCAACGATGCCAACGACACGTTGTGGATCTGGAAAAGCGTCGGCGACGGCAATTTCAATATCAGTCTGGTCGGCGGCTATCCGCCCACCTGGGCCGTGCAGAGTGGCGGGAAGTAGTCGCCGCTTAGCTAGCCGCTTGTTTCAAGTGTCGGAAAAAGGGGGCTAAGCCCCCTTTTTCCTTATCAGCTGTACGCTGCACCCGCACCTTTGCTGACAGACAAGATATCCGGATGACAACAGATCACGCCCACGCAATGTCGACCTTCTCTTCTTCCGCCCATCATTCGGCAGTCGTGCGGTGGGCGTGCTTCCTCTTGGCTATCACGTCGGTGGCTTATGCCGTCCCGGGGCATGTCAGCGTAGATTCGAGCATCCAGTTGTACGAGGCCGGCATCGGCCGTGCGGTTAGTTGGGCGCCGCCGTTCATGTCGGCGTTGCTGAGATGGCTGGGTGGAGGTACGACCGGATCCTCGCTGTTCGTCGCGCTCGTTGCGGTGATGACCTACTGCGGCTTGTATGCAAGTTTTCGCTCCGGCTCAATGGAACCGTCTCCGGGAGAGCGGGCCAGAGTGCGCGTAATCAGAAGCGTGGCCGCGGTGCTGCTCGTTGCAAACCCGGTGATATGGCTCTATTCGGGCATCGTATGGAAGGATGTGCTGCTCGCAGCCTTCGTCGCTGCATCAGTGGGTTGCTTCTTTGTGGGTAGCGCGGGTCGTGGGACGGGAGCCAAGGTGGCGCTGGTCGCCTCACTTTTTTTATTGCTCCCCCTTCCCATGGTGAGGCAGCAGGGCATTTTTCTCTTGCCGCTATTGGCGATTCCGCCCATCTTCTTACTGGCTTGGCGTGGTCGTCGCTGGTCTAGCCTCGTGCGTGCGCTCTTCCTGACAGTCGTGCTCGTGGCGTCGTACCAGGTCTTGAAACTGTCGGTGCACAGCACCATCGCCGCCTCCCAAGGCCAAGACATCAGTGTCGGGTTGCGATCGGTGATGATCTACGACCTAGCGGGTATCGAGCACTATGCGGCGCGTGGGCCGCTGGCGTCGTCCGGTGCCGACAGCGCAATTACCGATGAGGTGAAGAAAATCTACGATGGGGACCGCATCGATTCGCTATCTGCGAATCCTGTGATCGCTGGCTATTTCAACAGCCTCGATTCCGAAAAGATCGAGAAGATGTGGCAGTTGGCCGTCCGGGAGCATCCGGGTGCTTATCTGCGTCATCGTGCCAATGTGGCCGCCTGGACCTTCACATTGAACGGAGTTCGCAAGTGCCTTCCGATCCATGTCGGCGTGGCGGGCATCCCGGAGTATCTGGCGGCTGTCAGGATCACGGCAGAACAGGACTCGCGCGACGACTGGCTCTACCGTCATGCGCTGGAGATATTTGGTACGCCATGGTTCCGCCACTGGGTCTACGCGTCGGCCCTCGTAGCCTTGGGTATCGGCGTCGGGTTCCGGGCAAAGTCGTGGAGCGGCAAGGAACGTGCACTGATTCTTGTTTACGTGGGGGCGGGGTTGGCATTTTACGCGTCTTTTTTCCCGACCAGCATTGCCTGCGATTTCCGCTATCTGTATACCGGCGTTGTGCTGGTGACGTCGCTGCTGCTTGCTCTGGTGTCAGGATGGCGCTTGCGTGACCCTGTTGTTACTGACACCGCTTGATGACGATGTCTATAGGTTCTGGTAATTCGGCCCCGAACCACCCTCCGGCGTCACCCAGTCGATGATCTGGTAGGGATCCTTGATGTCGCAGGTCTTGCAGTGCACGCAGTTGGCGGCGTTGATCTGCAGGCGCTTGCCGGTGCCGTCGTCGACAATCTCGTAGACGCCGGCCGGGCAGAAGCGCGTGCAGGGGTTGTCGTATTCGGCGGCGCAGCGGCTGACGCAGACGGAGGTGTCGTGCACGCGCAGGTGCACGGGCTGGTCTTCGTCGTGTTCGGTGGCGGCGAAGTAGACGCCCTGCAGGCGATCGCGTGGGGCCAGGGTGCGGTCCACGTAATCGCGCTTGGGCTCCTCGTACTCGCCGACCTTGTCCAGCGACGACCAGTCGGGGTTCACCTTCAGTGTCCAGGGCGAGAGGCCGCCGGTGGCGGTTTCCCAGGCGGCGTTGGCCATGCCGAACCACAGGCCCTTCTTGAAACCGGGCTTGATGTTGCGCACGGACTTCAGCTCGGCCATCGCATCGGACGCGCGCAGCTTGGCATCGAACCCCTCCGGCACGAGCTGCGACGACACCAGGTGCTCGGCCGCCAGCATGCCGCTGCGGATTGCCTGGTGCGTGCCCTTGATCTTCGGCACGTTGAGCAGGCCGGCGGTATCGCCGATCAGCAGCGCGCCGGGCATCTCGACCTTCGGCAGCGACTGCCAGCCGCCGGTGACGATGGCGCGCGCGCCGGCGGACAGGATGCTGCCGCCTTCCAGCACCGGTTTGATCAGCGGGTGGTTCTTCCATTGCTGGAAGGCCTCCCACGGCTTGTACTCCGGATCCTTGTAATCCAGGCCGCTGACATAGCCCAGCGCGATCTGGTTGTTCTCCAGGTGATACAGGAAGCTGCCGCCGTAGATGTCGTTGCTGGCCGGCCAGCCGAGCGTGTGCACGATCTTGCCGGGCGTGACGCGGCCTTCCGGCACCTGCCACAGTTCCTTGATGCCGATCGAGTACGCCTGCGGGTCGCTGTCCTTGTCCAGCGCGAAGCGCTTCACCAGCCGCTTGGTCAGGTGGCCGCGCGCGCCTTCGGCCAACACCGTGACCTTGGCGCGGATGTCGATGCCCTGCGTGTAGCCGGCCTTGTGGCTGCCGTCCTTCGCGATGCCCATGTCGCCGATGCGCACGCCGACGACCTTGCCATCTTCGTCGTGCAACGTTTCGGACGCGGCGAAGCCCGGATAGATTTCCACGCCCAGCGCTTCGGCCTGCGGCGCCAGCCAGGCGCACATCGCGCCGAGCGAGACGATGAAGTTGCCGTGGTTGCGCATGCCGGGCGGCACGATCGGGAACTTGCGTCCGCCCTCCTTGCTGAACAGCCAGAACTCGTCGTCCTTCGCCGGCACGCAGACCGGCGGCGGGTTGTCGCGCCAGCCCGGCAGCAGTGCGTCGAGCGGCTGCGGCTCGATCACGGCGCCGGACAGGATGTGCGCGCCGATGGTGCTGGACTTCTCGATCACGCAGACCGAGATATCGGGATTCAGCTGCTTGAGCCGGATGGCGAAGGCGAGACCCGACGGCCCCGCGCCGACGGTGACGACGTCGTACTCCATCACATCGCGTTCGACATCGGACATCGGTTCGGCTCCAGCGTGGCGTTAGGCTTCCGCCATTTTCGTGGTTTGCACTGAGCGGGGCAAATCCGCGAGCATCACCGGCATGACCATACCTTTGCCCCTGCCGGGGGATGGGCCGGACGCGTTGCCCGGCGCACATCTCGTCTATCGGCCTGTCTGGCTGCCGCCTGTCGAGGCTGATGCGCTATTGGAAGATCTGGACCGGACGCTGCCGTGGACCGTGCATCGCATCCGGATCTTCGGGCGCCAGGTCGATTCGCCGAGATTGAGTGCCTGGATCGGCGATACGGACGCGGTGTATCGCTATTCGGGCGTGGATTTCACGCCGCATCCATGGACAGCCGCCTTGTCCGATCTGCGCGTGCGTCTGCAGGACGAACTCGGCACCCCGTTCAACAGCGTGCTGGCGAACCTGTACCGCGACGGCCGCGATGCGATGGGCTGGCACAGCGACGATGAGCCTGAACTGGGACCGCAGCCGGTGATCGCTTCGATCAGCCTGGGCGGGGCGCGTCGTTTCCTGTTGAAGCACAAGCAGGAACCGGCGCTGCGGGCGGTGTACGAACTCCCGCACGGCAGCCTGCTGGTGATGTCCGGCGATACCCAGCGACACTATCGTCATGCCTTGCCGCGCACGGCGAGGCAGGTGGCGCCGCGCATCAATCTGACGTTCCGCCAGATCGATCCCGCGCGCCGTCGCTGACGTGCACCACAGGCTTAGCGGACGGCTTTCGGGTCGCCGTTGCCCGATACCAGCACCCATCCGACGAGGTCGGACGTCACCGCTTCCAGCGACTGCTCGAACGCCGCTGCCACCTGCGCGACGTCCACACCGCTCGCCGGCTTCTGCTGCAGGAAGGTGCGCGAGGCGACGACGCGCTGGTCGCGGTTGTTGACCAGCTTGGCGTTCACTTCGACCACGGCAGAAGGCTGGCCGCCGCCGGCGTAATCGGCGTCGAAGCGGCGCAGGTCCATGACCAGCTTGTAGTCGCCGAGGATGCCGGCATCCGCGCTGGCCACCGCGGGAATCCGCCCCGAATCCTCCAGCGTGCGCTGTACCGCATCCTGCAGCATGTCGGTCGCCGGCAACGCCCATGAAACGCCGCGATACACCTGCAGTTCGCCGGGCGTCGGCCGCACGCTGATGCGGGGACTGTCGATCACGCGCGCCGCCGTCGGCTTGGCGATGATGAGGGTCCAGGCGACGGCGGGCCACTCCGCACGCGCCGGCACGCGGACGTCGGGCGCATAGATGGTGACCGGATCGCGCTGCTCGCTGCCCAGGATCGAGCAGCCGGCAAGCGCGAGGGCGAAGGGGAGGGCGAAGAAAAGACGCAGCGGCTTCATTTCGGGTCGAACTCCTTGGGTGCGTCGCGGCCTAGCAGGTAGCGCGCGGGATTGCCTTCGAGACGGTCGCTGACGCGGCGCAGGTCGCGCACCAGGCCGCGCAATTCGGTGAGCGTGGGTCCCAACTGGCCGAGACCGTCGCTGGCGAAGCTGTTGATGGCGGCGCGGTTCTCGCCGAGGATCGCGTCCGCGTTGCCGGCGGCCGAGTCCAGCTTGCCCAGCGTGGTCTCCAGCTTGTCCAGGATGCCCGGCAACTCCTGCACCAGATTCTTGTCCAGCCGTTCGATGGCGCCGTTGGTGGTGGTGAGCGTCTTGTCCAGGTTCTGCGCGGCGTCGCGCGCGCTGACGATCAGCGCCTCGATGCCATCCTCGCGGCTGGCCAGCGAGTTGCTCATCGACTCCAGGTTGTGCAGCGTCGCCGTGATGCTGGCGACGTTCTTGTCGCTGAGCACCTGGTCGAGCCGCTCGACGATGCGGTTGGCGGTGTCGGTGATGTTCTGCAGCGCCGACGGCGCGGTCTGGATCACGGGCGCCTCGCGGCGATCCACGCTGGTCAGCGTCGGCGCCTGCGGCGTGCCGCCGCTCAACTGGATGATGGTCGGCCCCGTAAGGCTGGTGATGGCCAGCTTGGCGCGCGTGTCGGTCTTCACCGGCGTGTACGACTCCACGCGGATGCGGGCGATCACCTGGCGCGGATCGTTCGGCGCCAGCGACAGCTTGGTGATCGAACCGACCGCGATGCCGTTGTACTGCACGGGGCTGCCCACGGTCAGGCCGGTCACCGCTTCGCGGAAGACGACCTGATACTCCTGCCAGGTGCGCTCGGACGAATACTTCGCCGCCCACAGGCCGAACAGCAGCAGCGCGGCGGCGATGATGACGGTGAAGGCACCGATGAGCACGTAGTTGGCGCGTGTTTCCATGGATCAGACCGCCGTTTGCGAAGAGAGGGGCCCGGAGGCCTGCTGTCCGCTGCGCGCGGCGCGCGCACGCGGACCGTGGAAGTATTCCTGTACCCAGGGATGATCGAACTGTTCGACCTCCTCGATGGGCGCCACCGTGATCACCCGCTGGTCGGCCAGCACCGCCACGCGGTCGCAGATCGCGTACAGCGTGTCGAGGTCGTGGGTGATCAGGAAGACCGTCAGGCCCAGCGCTTCCTGCAGCGTCTTGATCAGCCGGTCGAACGCGGCCGCGCCGATGGGGTCGAGGCCGGCGGTGGGCTCGTCGAGGAACAGCAGCGGCGGATCCAGCGCCAGCGCGCGCGCCAGGCCGGCGCGCTTGCGCATGCCGCCGGACAGCTGCGACGGCAGCTTGTTCAACGCATCGGCGGGCAGGCCGGCCAGCTTCACCTTCAGCAGCGCCAGTTCGTAACGCCAACTGTCCGGCAGCTCGGGGTGATGTTCCTTCAGCGGCACCTGCACGTTCTCGCCGACCGTCAGCGACGAGAACAGCGCGCCATCCTGGAACAGCACGCCGGTATTGCGCTCGATGTGCTGCCGCGCGGCGGGATCTTCCGAGCGGGCGTCTTCGCCCAGTACGGTGATCTGGCCTTCGTTCGGCTGGCGCAGGCCGAGGATCGAGCGCATCAACACCGACTTGCCGGTGCCCGAACCGCCGACCACGCCGATGATCTCGCCGCGCCGCACGTCCAGGTCGAGGTCCTCGTGGACGACCTGCTCGCCGAAGCGGTTGACCAGGCCGCGCACCTGGATGATGGGGGTGTCGTCGGCCATGCTCACCAGTCCATGTGCATGAACCACAACGCGGCCAGCGCGTCGATGATGATGACCAGCGAGATGGTCTGCACCACGCTGGACGTGGTGCGTTCGCCGACCGACTGCGCCGTCCCTTCCACCTGCAGGCCTTCCAGGCAACCGATCAGGCCGATCACCAGCGCGAATACCGGGGCTTTCGACATGCCGACCAGGAAGTGGGTTACCTCGATGGTGTCGTGCATGCGCGCGATGTACATCTGCGGCGGGATGCCCAGGTCGAACGCGCCGACGGTGACGCCGCCGGCCAGGCCGGCCATCATCGAGATGAAGGTCAGCAGCGGCAGCATCACCAGCAGCGCGATCAGGCGCGGGATGACCAGCAGGTCGATCGGGTCAAGGCCCAGCGTGCGGATCGCATCGATCTCCTCGCGGCTCTTCATCGCGCCGATCTGCGCGGTGAACGCCGACGCGGTACGGCCGGCCAGCACGATGGCGGTCATCAGCACCGCGAATTCGCGCAGGAACGCGATGCTGACCAGTTCGACCACATAGATCTCCGCACCGAAATCGCGCAGCACGGTGGAGCCGAGGAACGCGATCACCGCACCCACCATGTACGACAGCAGGATCACCAGCGGCACGGCATCCAGGCCGACGGCTTCCATGTGCGCGACGGTGGCGGTGGGGCGGAAGCGGCGCGGTTCCTTCACCATGCGCACCAGCTTGACCAGGTTCTCGCCGGTGAAGCTGAGCAGGGCGATGATCTCCTGCTTGTTTTCGTGCACGCGGTAGCCGAGGCGCGACAGGGCGGCCAGGAAGCCGTAGTCGCGCTTGCGCGGCGGGCGGTCGTCGGCGACATCCTCGATGGTGCTGACCAGCGCCTGGTGGTCCTGGCGGAACTCGATGTCCGCCGGGTCCATGCCGCGGCGCTTGGCGAAGCGCAAGAGCTGCAGCACGCCGGCCGAGTCGATGCGGTTGATCGCGGTGGCATCGAGCCGGTTGACGGCGTCGGGGAGCGTCTTGAGCTGTTCCGCCACCGTCAGCGCACTGGCCAGCGTCCAGTCGCCCGCCAGCTTCACGCGCTGGGGGTCGCCGGGATCTGCTTCGTACTGCGGGCGGGCAAGGGTGGGGGTCATGGCGTCGCTCGGCCAAGGAGCATACAGGCTATCCCACTGAACGTGAGCAGCACGCCGACACCGGCGCGGCGGCCCAGCGGCTCGCGCAGCCACAACGCCGCCAGCACCACCAGGAACACCGAGGCGCTCTCATTGAGGATCGCGGCCACCGACGCGCTGGTGTACTTGTAGCCACCCAGCCACAGCACCATCGACAGGCCCTGGCCGATCAGCGCGGCCAGTACCAGCCGGTGCCAGGGGACGTCGCCGGCGACGAACCGCATGCGTTTGCGCATGGTGGGCAGGGCGGCGACCATCGACAGGCCCGCGACGGCGCCGACCAGGCGCAGCAGGGTCACCCACAGCAGCGGCTGTGTTTCCAGCGTGCGCTTCACCATGACGATGGCCACCGCCATCAGGGCGATGGCGAGCAGGCCCAGCAGCACGCCGCGCGCCGTATACTGCGGATGCGTCCGCCACTCGCCGGGCGGGCGGCTGACCAGCAGCACGCCCATCGCCACTAGCGCGAAGCCCAGCCACTGCGCACCGCCCAGGCGCTCGTCCAGGAAGAGGAATCCCAGCAGCAGCACCAGCGGGCTGTAGAGGTTGCCGATGATGCCCATGCGCCCCGCGCCGAGCTCGTTGAGCGCACGGAAGTACAGCGTGTCCGCCAGCGCGATGCCGATGACGCCGCTGGCCAACACCACGGCGATGTCGTGCGCCGGCAGCACCGGCCAGTCGCCGCGGTAGAACAGCAGCGCAACAGGCGCAAGCACGACCAGCACCAGCCCGTTCTTCAGCAGGTTGAGCGCCAGCGGCGGCAGATGCGCGCCGAGCTGGCGCGCCAGGATCACGCCGACCGCCCACGCAGCCGCGCTGCCCAGTGCCATGGCTTCGCCGATCCCCACCGTGCCCCCTGCCCCCTGCCCCCGTCGTCCGCGCACAGTGTAAGCGGCCCCGCATGAAGCCATCGTGCGCGAGCTTGGGCGATACTGTGCCGATGGCCGACGACATGCTGACCACCGCCACCTATGCCCAGCGCATCGCCTTCGTCTGCGAGATCGCCGGGCGCCTGCACAGTTACGGCACCACCGCGCAGCGACTGGAAGGCACGGTGGTCGGCCTGTCCCAGCGCCTGGGCCTGGACTGCGAGCCGTGGTCGAATCCGACCGGCCTGATCCTCAGTTTCAGCGATCCCTCGCGCCCGCTCGGGGCCAGCGACAGCACGCGCGTGATCCGGCTGGCGCCGGGCGAAACCGACCTGCACAAGCTCAGCGAAGCCGACCGCATCGCCGATGCCGTGTCGGCGGGCGAGATGAGCATCGCGCAGGGCCACACCGCGCTGCGTGCGCTCGATCGCACGCCAAGCCGGCGTTGGCGGGCGATGCAGATCTTCGCATCGGGCTTGGCGGCGGCAGCGGTCGCCGGCTTGTGGCGGTTGCCCTGGCTGGATATCGCGGCGGCGGGCCTGATCGGCGTGATCATCGGTGTGCTGGGCGAGCTGATCGCGCGGCGGCCGAAGATGAAGGAAGCCAGCGACGCGATCTCGGCGCTGGTCGCCGGCTTCGTGGCGATCATGATCGCCAACTTCATCGCGCCGCTGAATCTCAACACGGTGATCATCGCCTCGCTGATCGTGCTGCTGCCCGGCATGGCGCTGACCAATGCGGTGAACGAGCTGACCAGCCAGCACCTGGTGTCGGGCGTGGCGCGCTTCGCCGGCGCGATGGCGACCGTGCTCAAGCTGACGGTCGGCAGCATGATCGCCGTGACGCTGGCGCAGCTGCTTGGCCTGTATCCGGACGTGCGCGCCTCGCGACCGCAGCCGGAATGGGTGGAGTGGGGCGCGATGGTGTTCGCGGCCTACGCGTTCGCCGTGCTGTTCAAGGCGCACAAGCGCGACTATTTCTGGGTGATGGCCGCGGCGATCGCCGGCTACAGCATCTCGCGCTACGCGGGCCAGGCCTGGGGCGTGCCGGTCGGCATCTTCCTGTCTGCGCTGACGCTGACCGCGGCGGGCAATGCCTTTGCGCGTTGGGCGAATCGTCCCGGCGCGCTGATCCGCGTGCCCGGCATCCTGATGCTGGTGCCCGGCAGCACCAGCCTGCGCGGCCTGCTGACGCTGGTGCAGCAGCAGGACGTGGGCGTGGGCCAGTCCGCGCTGCTGGCGGTCACCAACGTGGTGATGGCGCTGATCGCCGGCCTGCTGTTCGGCAACCTGCTGATCTCGTCGCGCAAGAACCTCTGACGCGGGCTTCCGCCGGAAACGAAAAACGGGAGGCTGGGCCTCCCGTTTTTTCTTTCGATCGCGCGAAGGACGGTTACTTCTTCTTGATCAGGAAGTCGTCGGCTTTCTTGCCCTTGGCGATCAGCGCGGCCATCCAGCGCGGATGCTTGCCGCGCCCGGTCCAGGTTTCCTTCGGATTGGACGGATTGCGGTACTTCGGGGCGACCTTGCCGAGCTTCTTGCCCGCGCGCGGTCCCGGCTTGGTCGACGGCGCCTTCGCGCTGCGCGTGCCGGGTATGCCGAACAGTTCGTCCAGCGTGTAGCCCTCGGCCTTGGCGAACTTGGTGATCTTGCCGCGCACCGTGGCGATGGGCGTGCGCTTGGCCAGCTTGGTCTGCTGTTCCTTGGCCTTGGCAATCAGGGCGCCAAGTTCCTTGGCGGACAGGTTACGCAGGTCGATCGACATCAACTATCTCCAGTCAGGAAGGGAAAGGCCCGTCCGTGGCAGAGGCCCGATGATAATGACGACTTAATCGCGGCACAAACCGCCGCCCTGCGTGGATGCGTCGGTGCGCCCGTGCACGGGCCGTCGAATCAGCCCCGCAGGCGCGCGAGCAGTTCGTCGCGGCCGATGTTCTCGGCTTCCTCGGCGCGCCGCGCGCGATACTCGAACGTGCCGGCCGCCAAGCCGCGCTCGGAAACGACCACGCGGTGCGGAATGCCGATGAGCTCGATGTCGGCGAACATCGCGCCGGGCCGCAGTCCGCGATCATCCAGCACCGCTTCGATGCCCGCGGACTGCAGTTCCCCCAGCAACTGCTCGGCGGCGGCATTCACGGCGGCATCGTTCTTCGGATTGATCATGCATACCGCGACGGCCCAGGGGGCCATCGGCACGGGCCAGACGATGCCGTTGGCGTCGTGGTTCTGCTCGATGGCCGCGGCCACGATGCGCGACACGCCGATGCCGTAGCAGCCCATCGCGGGCGCAGCGGCCTTGCCGGTCTCGTCCAGCACAGTGAACTTCATCGCCTCGCTGTATTTGCGGCCGAGCTGGAACACGTGTCCCACCTCGATACCGCGCACGAGGCGGATCTCACCGCCGTCGGCGGCCTTGTCGCCCGCCACCACGTTGCGGATGTCGGCCACGGTCTCGGGTTCGGGCAGGTCGCGCCCCCAGTTGACGCCGGCGAGGTGGAAGCCGGCTTCGTTGGCGCCGACGACGAAATCCGCCATCGCCGCCACGTCGCGGTCGGCGACCACGCGGATGGCCTGCTTCGCGCCGACCGGGCCGAGGAAGCCCGGCTCGCTGCCCAGGTGGGCCTGGATTTCCGCCTCCGTCGCCAGACGGTAGTCGGCCATGCCGGCGACCTTGCCCAGCTTGATCTCGTTGACCACATGGTCGCCGCGCACGAGCGCGAGCACGAAGCCTCCCTCCGTCATCACTGCGACCGACTTGACCGTCCGCTGCAGCGGAATGCCGAGCAGCGCGGCCACGTCTTCGCAGGTCTTCTGCGTGGGGGTGGCGACCTTGCCCAGGGTCTCGGTGGCCGCGCCGCGCGGGGCGGGCTCGGCGGCCTGCGCCTTCTCGACGTTGGCGGCGTAATCCGAGCCGGTGGAGAACGCGATCGAATCCTCGCCGGACTCGGCCAGTACATGGAATTCCTGCGAGGCATCGCCACCGATGGCGCCGCTGTCGGCCTGCACCGCGCGGAAGTCGAGGCCCAGGCGCGTGAAGATGCGCGTGTACGCCGCATGCATGTTGCGGTACTCGCGCGCGAGGTCCTCGTCGGTGATGTGGAAGGAATAGGCGTCCTTCATCACGAACTCTCGCGCCCGCATCACGCCGAAGCGCGGACGGATCTCGTCGCGGAACTTGGTCTGGATCTGGTAGAAGTTGACCGGCAGCTGCTTGTAGCTGGACAACTCCTGGCGCGCGAAATCGGTGACGGCCTCCTCGGCGGTGGGGCTGTAGCAGAACTGCTGTTCCTTGCGGTCAGTGATCTTCAGCAGCTGGCCGCCGAACTTCTCCCAGCGACCCGTTTCCTCCCACAGCTCGCGCGGCTGGATGGTCGGCATGATCATTTCGATCGCGCCTGCATTGTCCATTTCCTCGCGCACCACCGTCTCCACCTTGCGCAGCACGCGCAGGCCCAGCGGCGACCAGGTGTACAGGCCGGCGGCCAGCTTGCGGATCATGCCGGCGCGCAGCATGAGCTGGTGGCTGACCAGTTCGGCGTCGGCCGGGGTTTCCTTGGTGGTGCGGAGATGGAACTGCGACAGGCGCATCGGCATGGGGATCCGGGAGGACGAATCGCCTATTTTGCCAGCGTTGGCCGCGTGCGGGGCGACGACGGGTCAATCCGTGTCGGCGGGCTCCGCGTCGCCGCTCACGCGGATGCCAGCGGGGCTATCGCGGTCGATGCGCTCGTAACGACGGCCTTCCGGAGGCCGCTCGGTGATCTGCAGTACGCCGGCGTCGTCGCGCCAGCGGTACAGCGAAGGCCGTGCATCGCGCACCTGTTCGGCGGCGGCCTGTTCGGCACGCGCCTGCTTGCGAGCGGTCGCGTCAGGCGATTCGCGGCCAAGCCACCAGGCGATGGCGATTCCCAGCCCGACGCCTGCAGCGATCGCCCACCCTGCACGCATCCGGTGGAATCAGGTGCCGGCGGTGCAATAGGCTTTGACGGCGGCCTCGGCCAGATTGCGCTGGTTCTCGCGGCCGGTGTCGTCGAGGGTGACATCCGGTTTGCCGTCGCCATCGGTGTCCTGCTGGATGGGGCCCTTGGTGGCCGCCAGCATCTGCAGGTTGGCGCGTGCAGTCGTGCACTGGGCGTTCTCGACCGGCTTGCCCGCGGGCTGCGGCGCATCGGCCGCCGCCGCACCGTACTGGTTGATGCGGCGGTTCTGCGCGGCCTGGTTGGGCGGCGGGCTGTCCGAGTAGTGGGTGACGCCGTTCTTGTCCTTCCACTGGTAGACCTGCTGGGCCTGCACGGCGGAGGCGGTCGCCAGGCACAGCGCCAGCACGGAGAGGCAGGACAGGAGGCGCATGGGAAGCTCCGGATCGCGGGAGCCCCGATTGCAGCACCCCCGGGCTCCCCAGGCAAGCCGGGCGGGGGAGCGCTGGGCTAAACTGCGACCCATGAACGAAATCAAGCCGCCCCCGCGCTCGCGCGGGATCTACCTGTTGCCCAACCTGTTCACTACCGCCGGCCTGTTCGCGGGGTTCTTCGCGATCATCGCCGCCGCCAACGGCCAGTTCGTCAATGCCGCCATCGCGGTGTTCGTGGCGGGGCTGATGGACGGCATCGACGGCCGCGTGGCGCGCCTGACCGGCACCAGCAGCGAATTCGGCGTGCAGTACGACTCGCTGGCCGACCTGGTCAGCTTCGGCCTGGCGCCGGCGCTGGTGATGTACCACTGGTCGCTGTCGGCGCTGAAGTTCGACAGTACCGTGATGGGGCGCGTGGGCTGGGTGGTGGCGTTCCTGTACGCCGCCTGCGCTGCGCTGCGCCTGGCGCGCTTCAACACCCAGGTGGGCACGGTGGACAAGCGCTGGTTCGTCGGGTTGGCCAGTCCGGCGGCGGCCGGGCTGATGATGTCCTTCGTCTGGGCCTTCGCCGACGGCGAACTGGGCTGGACCGGCGAGGAACTGCGCTATGTCGCGCTGGCGGTCACCCTCGTGGCGGCGCTGTTGATGGTCAGCCGCATCCGGTTCTGGAGCTTCAAGGGCACGGGCGAGGGCGGGGCGAAGGCCGACCGCATCCCGTTCGTGGTACTGGCGCTGGTGCCGCTGGTGCTGGCGATCCTCTTCATCGACCTGCCGCGCACGCTGTTCGCGGTGGGCGTGGTGTACGCGCTGTCCGGCCCGGGCTACTGGCTGTGGCAACGGTTGCGCAGGCAGAAGGACGCAGCGGCGTGACGCTGGCGGCGGACCGGTTGTGGTCGGCCGAGCAGCAAGGTTGGCTGCGCGCGCTGGGCCATGCCGTCTACCTGCCGGCCGACTGGCCGACCGAGTCCGGTGCGCCGGCAGTGGCGGAAGCGCCCGTCGCGCGCGACGGGACGCCTGCGCCTGCCGCCGTTGCGCCGCGCGCCCGCCCCCCTGTCCGCGACGCCATCGACAGTCCACCGCCCGTGCGGCGAGCAGCGCCTGGGCCGCGGACCGGCGGTGCGAAGCTGCCCGACCGCCTGCATTTCGCGCTGATCCGCGCCTCGGGTTGCAATCCGAATGCGCCCGGTGCCGCGGAGCTGTTCGCGCAATGGCCGTCGTCGAGCGATTTGCGCGGCAATCCGGCCGCAAAACGGGCGCTGTGGCCCACGCTCCGCCGGCTGCGTCGCGGTACGTCGACATGAGCGCGCTGGGCGTCGAGGCCTCACCGGTGTCCACGTCCAGCCTGCGGCCGATGCGCGAGGGCGACCTCGATGCGGTGATGGCCATCGAACAACGCGCGTATCCGTTTCCCTGGACGCGCGGCATCTTCAAGGACTGCCTGAAAGCCGGTTACCCGTCGTGGGTGATGACCGAGCACGGCCTGGTGATCGGCTACGGACTGCTGAGCATCGCCGCCGACGAAGCGCATGTGCTGAACATCTGCATCGCGCCCGAACGGCAGGGCCGGGGCCTGGGGCGCCATCTGCTGCGCGCACTGGTGAAGATCGCCCGCGACCATCGCGTGCAGCGCGTGTTCCTGGAAGTGCGCCCCTCCAATCCGGGCGCGATCCTGCTCTACCAGAGCGAAGGCTTCAACGAGATCGGCCGTCGCCCGCGCTACTACCCGGCGAAGGACGGTCGCGAGGACGCGCTGGTGATGGCGATCGAACTGGTCGCCGACGACATCACCACCATGCCGCCGCTGTAGCGCGGAGCTTGCTCCGCTGCTTTCCGGTCAGTCGATCAACGATGCCGCGCGCGGAGTCGAGCAAGCTCGACTCTACGGGCCTGGATGAGGTGACACGTCAGAGCTTCGCGCGCTGCCCATGCAGGGCGGCGAGCTGGTTGCTCCAGTCGACCAGGCGCTGGCGCTCCTGTTCCACCACCGCCGGCGGCACCTTGTCGGTGAACTTGGCCAGCTTGGCCTCGCTCTTGTCCTTCTCGCCGGCGACGCGGGCGATTTCCTTGTCCAGGCGCGCGCGCTCGGCGTCCAGATCGACCAGGCCTTCCAGCGGCACCAGCAGCGTCAGCTCGTCGACCACGGCGGCCGCGGAAGCGGGTGCATCGGCGCCGGCATCGAGCCACGCGATGTCGTCGAGCTTCAGCAGGAACGACAGCGACGACGCGAAGCGCGCGATGCGGGCGCGGTCGTTGTCGTGGCCATCCTGCAACAGCAGTCGGACGGTCTTGCCCGGCGAGACGTTGAGTTCGCTGCGTACGCGGCGCAGCGTGGACACCATCGCCTTCAGCCATTCCACGTCGGCATCGGCCTGCGCGTAGTCCTGGCCGGCGAAATCGCCCGTGACCGGGTAGGACTGCAGCGACACCGTGCCGCCGTCGATGCCCAGCTTCGGCGCGACCTGCTGCCACAGCTCCTCGGTGACGAACGGGGTCAGCGGGTGCAGCAGGCGCAGCAGCGATTCCAGCACGTACAACAGGGTGTGACGCGTGCTTTCGGCCGCGTCCCTGTCAGCGCCGTTGAGCGCGGGCTTGGCCAGTTCGACGAACCAGTCGCAGAACTCGTTCCAGGCGAACTCGTACAGCGCCTGCGACAGCAGGTCGAAGCGGTAGGCGGCGAACTGCGCGCCGGCCTCGGCGGTGACCTTGGCCAGGCGCGACAGGATCCAGCGCTCGGCATCGGTCTTCGGCTGGGGCGCGCCGGTGGCGGTGAAGCCCTCGGTGTTCATCAGCACGAAGCGGGTGGCGTTCCACAGCTTGTTGCAGAAGTTCTTGTAGCCCTCGGCGCGGCCCATGTCGAACTTGATGTCGCGGCCATGCGTCGCCAGCGCGGCGATGGTGAAGCGCAGCGCATCGGCGCCGTGCGGCACGATGCCGTCGGGGAATTCCTTGCGCGTGGCCTTCTCGATTTTCTCGGCCATCTTCGGCTGCATCAGACCGCCGGTGCGCTTGGCGACCAGGTCTTCCAGCGAGATGCCGTCGATGATGTCCAGCGGGTCCAGCACGTTGCCCTTCGACTTGGACATCTTCTGGCCGTCCTTGTCGCGGATCAGGCCGGTCATGTAGACGTCGCGGAACGGCACCTTGCCGACGAAGCTGTCGGTGGCCATGACCATGCGCGCCACCCAGAAGAAGATGATGTCGAAGCCGGTGACCAGCACCGACGACGGCAGGTAGCGGTCGAAGCCGCGCGCGGCCATCGCCTGCTTGTCCGGCCAGCCCATCGTGCTGAACGGCCACAGCTGCGAGGAGAACCACGTCTCCAGCACGTCGCTGTCCTGCGTCAGGGCGACGTCCGCGGACAGGCCCGCCTTCGCGCGCGCTTCGGCCTCGTCGCGACCGACGTAGCAGGTGCCCTCGGCATCGAACCATGCGGGGATGCGGTGGCCCCACCAGAGCTGGCGGCTGATGCACCAGTCCTGGATGTTCTCCATCCAGTGGCGGTAGGTGTTGATCCAGTTCGGCGGCACGAACTTCACTTCGCCGGACTCGACGAGTTCGAGGCCGCGCTTGGCCAGCGCGTCCATCTTCACGAACCACTGGTCGGTCAGGTAGGGCTCGATCACCTGGTTGGTGCGGTCGCCGCGCGGCACCTGCAGCTTGTGCGGTTTGGTTTCGACGAGCAGGCTGAGGTCTTCCAGATCCGCAAGCACGACCTTGCGTGCTTCATAGCGGTCCAGGCCCTGGTACTTCGCCGGCGCGTTCTCGTTGATCGCGGCGGTCGGCGTCAGCAGGTTGATCAGCGGCAGGTCGTGGCGCAGGCCCACCTGGTAGTCGTTGAAATCGTGCGCAGGCGTGACCTTGACCACGCCGGTACCGAACTCGCGGTCGACGTAATCGTCGGCGATGACGGGAATCTCGCGGTCGGTCAGCGGCAGCTTCACCGTCTTGCCGATCAGGTGCGCGTAGCGTTCGTCCTCCGGATGCACCATCACCGCGGTGTCGCCGAGCATGGTTTCCGGACGCGTCGTCGCGACGACCAGCGTGCCGCTGCCGTCGGCGAGCGGATATTCGATCGACCACAGGAAGCCGTCTTCCTCGACGTTCTCGACCTCCAGGTCGGAGATCGCGGTCTTCAGCACCGGGTCCCAGTTGACCAGGCGCTGGCCGCGGTAGATCAGGCCCTGCTCGTGCCAGCGCACGAAGGCTTCGATGACCGCCTTCGAGGCGGCCTCATCCATCGTGAACGTACTGCGTGACCAGTCGCCCGATGCACCCATGCGGCGCATCTGCCGCTCGATGGTGTCGCCGGACTGCGCCTTCCATTCCCACACCTTGGCGATGAAGCCGTCGCGGCCCAGCGAGTCGCGCGTCTCGCCCTTGCCTTCCTGCGCCAGGTTGCGGCCGACCACCATCTCGGTGGCGATGCCGGCGTGGTCGGTACCCATCTGCCACAGCGTGTCGTAGCCGCGCATGCGGTGGTAGCGCACCAGCGCGTCCATCAGCGTGTGCTGGAATGCATGACCCATGTGCAGCGTGCCGGTGACGTTCGGCGGCGGCAGCAGGACGGTGTACGGCTGGCCCGTGCCGCTGGGCGTGAAGTAGCCGGCGGCTTCCCACTGCGCGTACAGGCGGGATTCGAAGGATTTCGGGTCGTAGCTGGAGGCGAGGTCGGTCATGGGGTCGATGTTCGGAATGGACTCCCTCCCACCGCATGTGGGGGAGAGTTGGGGTGGGGGCCGGGCGCGGTGCTGCCCCCATCCGCCCTTCGGGCACCTTCCCCCGCGAGCGGGGGAAGGGAGCTTGGTTACATATCGTGCTTGTTCACGTCGAAGCCGCGCGCCTTGTACTGCTTCCAGCGCTCGCGCAGCGGTTCGCGTGCGGACGGATCGGCCGGCACGACTTCCAGCACGCGCTCGCAGGCGCCGGTGAACGCGTCGTCGCGCAGGTTGATGACCAGTGCGCGGGCGGGCACGTCGACGTCGGGCGTCGCGATCAGCACCGGCGTGAGTTCGTCCTCCTCGTCGCCGGCGATCTGGTGCGGGATGTAGGCATCCGGATCGAACTCCCACAGCAGTTCGTCCAGTTCCTCCGCCTGCGCGGCGTCGCGCGCCAGCACCAGCGTCCACTGGTTGCCGTCGTAGGCCTTGCGCGCCAGTTCGCAGACCAGCTTGAGCGGTTCCTCGAGGAACCGCGGCTTGGCGATCAGGTAGAAGTCAGCTCTCGGCATGGGGACGGGTTCTGTAGGAGCGGGCCATGCCCGCGATGCTTTTCCATGATTGTCGCGCCCACGGGGCGCTCCTACAGGCGTGCATCATCCCGCAGTCCGGTCCAGCAGCCACTGGCTCAGCAGGCCGACCGGGCGACCGGTGGCCATGCCGCGCTTGCCTTCGTCGTTGGCGACGCCGGCGATGTCCAGGTGCGCCCAGCGCTGGCCTTCGGTGAAGCGGGCCAGGAAGCAGCCCGCCGTGATCGCGCCGGCCCAGCGTCCGCCGATGTTGTAGACGTCGGCGAAGCTGGATTCCAGCTGGGTCTGGTACTCGTCCCACAGCGGCAGGCGCCACGCACGGTCGAACACGGTCTCGCCCGCGCCCAGCAGCTCGTTGCTGAGGTCGTCGTGCTTGCTCATCAGGCCGCTGGCGTAGCGGCCCAGTGCGACGATGCAGGCGCCGGTCAGCGTGGCCACGTCGACCAGCGCGGCCGGTTTGAAGCGCTCGGCGTAGGTCAGCGCATCGCACAGGATCAGGCGGCCTTCGGCGTCGGTGTTGCCGACCTCGATCGTCTTGCCGGACATGCTGGTGATGACGTCGGACGGGCGATAGGCGTTGCCGTCGATGGCGTTCTCCACCGCGGGCACGATCACCACCAGGTTCAGCGGCAGCTTCATCTTCACGGCGGCGACGAACGTACCGATGACACTGCCCGCGCCCAGCATGTCGTACTTCATTTCCTCGATGCCGCCCTGCGTCTTCAGGTTGACGCCGCCGGTGTCGAAAGTGATGCCCTTGCCGACCAGCACGTAGGGTTTGGCATCCGAGTCTGCTGCGCCATTCCACTTCAGCACGATCAGGCGCGGGCGGTTGGCCGAGCCGCGGGCGACGGCCAGCAGGGACCCCATGCCCAGCGCTTCCATCTGCGCTTCGTCCAGGATCTCTGCTTCCGCGCCGTTCTCCGACGCGAACTGCTGCGTCTGCTCGGCCAGGTAGGCCGGGTTGCAGATGTTCGGCGGCAGGTTGCCCAGCTCGCGGGTGACCTGCACGCCGGCGGCGATCGCGATGCCCTGCGCCAGCGCCTGTTCGTCGTCGCCGCTGATCGCGAAGGACGTCAGACCCGGGTCGTCGTTCTTCTTCTTGCCCAGCGTGGCGGTATAGCGGTAGCAGGCGTGGTCGGCGGCGATCACGGCCTGGCGGATCTTCCAGGCCGCGTCGCGGTCCTTCACGGCCGCTTCGGACAGGGTGAACAGCGCGCTGCGGACCGGGCCGAGCTTCAGCGTGCGGGCGGCATCGCCGATGGCCTTCAGGTATTGCGCCACGCCGAACTTCGCCGTTTCGCCCAGGCCCACCACCAGCACGCGCGGCGCGGTCACGCCCGGCAGGTCGTGCAGCAGGGTGGTCTTGCCGGTCTTGCCGCCGATGTCGCCCCGCTGCAGCAGCGCCGACAGCTTGCCGCCGCTGGCCGCATCCACCGCCTGGCCGGCCGCGGTCAGGCTCTTGTCGGCGTAGGCGCCTACCACGACGCAGTCGACGCCGGCCTGGGCGGGGGCTTCATGGTTCAGGGTGAATTCCAGCGTCATTGATCAGATTCCCGGTTCAGTTACGTACAATCGCGGGCCGGATGAAGGTGGCGGATGCCATCCCGGACCGCAGAGACCGCTGCCGCGGACGCGGCGCACAAGCCCGAGATTGTAAATCAAGCCCCCCTGATGCCGAAGCTGGACCGCTACCTCTTCCGGGAATTCACCCAGAGCTTCCTGGCCACGCTGATCATCCTGCTGATGGTCAGCGTCGGCGGCGTGATGGCGGACCTGCTCGGCGACGTGGCCGACGGCAAGGTGCCGGCCCGCCTGCTGTTGTCGCAGCTGGGCCTGCAGTTCCTCAACTACATGCCCTACATCATCCCGCTGGCCCTGATGCTCGGCCTGTTGCTGGCGTTCTCGCGGCTGTACCGGGATTCCGAAATGGCGGTCCTGACCGCCGCCGGTATCGGCCCGCGCCGCCTGCTGCGGCCGCTGATGATGCTGGTGGTGCCGGTCGTGATCGTGGTCGGTCTGTGCTCGCTGTGGTTGGGGCCGTGGGCGCTGCGTACCGCGCAGAACATGCTGGAACACGCCAACCGCAGCCTGGTCGTGTCGGGCCTGGATGCCGGCAAGTTCACCGTGCTGTCCAGCGGGGCCGTGGTCTACGTCAGCGCGCTGTCGGCCGATGGCACCGGCCTGAGCAAGGTGTTCATGCATCGGGCGAACGAGGGCCGCATCGACGTGGTGACGGCGAAGTCCGGGCATATGTTCTTCGAGGGCGAACGCAACCGTTACCTGCGCCTGGACGACGGCTTCCGGGTCGAAGGTCCCGATGGGGCGGGCCTGGACTACCGCCTGATCCGCTACAGGTCCAACGAGGTCGCACTGCCGGACCGCGCGGACACCCTGGACAAGGACGATCCGGTCCTGCAGCCGACCCCGCAGCTCCTGCGCGATGCGCGCCCCGAAGCCAACGCGCAGCTGCATGCCCGTCTGACCCCGCCGCTGCTGGCGCTGGCGTTCGCGCTGTTGACCCTGCCGTTGTCGCGCAGCTCGCCGCGCCAGACGCGCTACGGCCGGGTGATGCTGGGGTTCCTGGCGTATCTGGTCGGCATCAGCCTGATGTTCAACGGCACCCAGTTGCTCGCCGACGGCAAGCTGCCCGGCCTGGTCGGCCTGTGGTGGCTGACCCTGCCGCTGCTTGCGGCGGGCTTGTGGTTCAACCTGCGTGACGGCCAGCTGTCGCGGCCCCGGAGGCGCGCATGAGGCTGTTGCCGCGCCTGCACGATACCTATGTGGGCCAGGTCGTCCTGGTCACCGTGCTGCTGACATGGGCGGTGCTGGTCGGCCTGGACGTGGTGATGGCGCTGTCCGGCGAGATCGGCGACCTGGGCACCGGCAACTACACCTTCGGCCATGCGGTCGCGTGGGTGCTGTACACGGTGCCGCGCCGCGCCTACACCATGTTCCCCACCGCCGCCGTGATCGGCTCGCTGATGGGCCTGGGCCAGCTGGCCGCCAGTTCCGAACTGACGGCGCTGCGCGCGCTCGGTCTGTCGCGCCTGCGGCTCAGCGTGTCGGTGGCGGCCGCACTGGCGATCCTGACCGTGCTGATGGTCTTCAGCGGCGAGACGCTGGGGCCGTGGGGCCAGCGCCAGGCCGACGTGCTGAAGATGGCCGCGCGCACCGGCAACGTCGCGATGGACCGCTACTCCGGCCTGTGGGCGCGCGAGGGCAACACCTTCCTGTACGCGCAGAGCGGGGAAGAAAAGCCGCAGGCCGACGGCAAGGTGGCGCTGCAGCTGCGCGACGTACGCATGTACGAACTGGCCGACGACGGCCGACTGGCGTCGATCGCGCATGCCGCCACCGCCGAGCACCTGGACGGCTATTGGCTGTTGAAGAACGTACGCCGCACCACCTTCAAGGAGCGTTCCGCCGTGCAGACGACGGTGCTGGGCGAGCGCTGGGAATCGGAACTGGATGCGGCGGTGCTGTCCTCCAGCCTGGTGCGCGCGCGCAACATGCCCAGCAGCGAGCTGAGCCAGAACATCGACTACCGCAAGCGCAACGGACTGGACGCGCGCGACTACGAAGACCAGTACTGGGCGCGCTGGTTCTACCCGCTCAACGTGCTGGCGCTGTGCCTGGCCGCCATCCCGTTCGCCTTCGGCAGCCTGCGCAGCGGCGGCATGGGCAAGCGGCTGTTCCTCGGCATCGTGTTCGCCGTGGGCTTCTACGTGCTGCAGACGATGTTCGTGCGGCTGGCCGGCGCCTTCCGGCTCGATTACCGCCTCGCCTATGCGATTCCGCCGTTCGCCCTGCTGGGCATTTCCTGGCTGATGTTCCGGCGCAGGAGCCGCTGACGCCGTCAGGCACGCTTCGGTAACCGGACCAGGCGCGTGCCGCTGAAGCGGTCGTGGAAGGTCAGACGGTCGCGGTCCAGCCACGCCCACCAGAAACCCAGGCCCACGGCCAGCGTCGAGACGGTCGCCAGCGCATAGCGGCGCCACAGCGCGGCCAGCGTCGGCGCGCTGCCGTCGGTCGCGATCACCTTCAAGCGCCATGGCCGCATGCCCAGGGTCTGTCCGCCACGCAGCCAGCTGAAGGTGGCGTACAACCCGGCAACGCCCCAGCAGCAGCTCCACAGCAGCCCCCACATCAGGCTGTAGGGCTCGATGTTGTGGCGGACGTTGTCGCTGATCACGACGTCGACGAGGACGAACGGAATCGCCACGGCGAGCCACATCGCCAGTACCGGCCAGACGTCGTAGAGCAGGGCGAGCAGGCGCCAGCCGATCAGGGCGCGGGGGTTTGCCGGGGTGGGTGCGGGATCCGTCATCGCGACAGGATACCGGCTAACCCTGGGCAACCTCCCTTGGCGTTGTGGCGCGACATAAGTCGCGACGGCCGACCCGACCGAGGTTCCTTTCGCGACGGATGTCGCGCCCACAGGAAGCCGGTGCGCCCAAGCAACAGGTGCATGGCCTAAGCTGGCGGCATGTCTTCCCGCACGCCCGCCGAACGCCGCCAGCAGGCGAACGCCCTGCCTCCCGTTCCGGACACCGACGCCGCGGACATCGCGGCTTTCCTCGATGCGATCTGGGCCGAGAACGGTCTTGCGCGGCCGTCGCTCGACAGCTACCGGCGCGACCTGGAAGGATTCGCGCGCTGGCGCAATGGCCGCGAAGGCGGCCTGGCCGCGGCCGATCGCGCCGTGCTGTTCGACTACCTCGCCTGGCGCACGCGCGAAGGCTATTCGCCGCGCAGCAACGCCCGCCTGCTGTCGGCCCTGCGCGCGTTCTTCGCCCATCGCCTGCGACGCGGTGAGCGTCGCGACGATCCGACGGCGCTGCTCGATCCGCCGCGCCTGCCGAGGTCGCTGCCCAAGGCGTTGGCCGAAACCGAGATCGATGCGCTGCTCGGCGCGCCCGACATCGCCACGCCGCTGGGCTTGCGCGACCGCGCCATGCTGGAACTGATGTACGCGGCCGGCCTGCGCGTCAGCGAACTGGTGACGCTGCCGGCCACCGCCGTCAACCTGCGGCAGGGTGTGCTGCGGGTCACCGGCAAGGGCAGCAAGGACCGGTTGGTGCCGCTGGGCGAGGAATCGCAGCACTGGCTCGAGACCTATCTCGCGCAATCGCGTCCGGTCCTCGCAGGCAAGCGCAGCGTGCCGTTCCTGTTCGTCGGTGCCACCGCCGAGCCGCCGACCCGCCAGCAGTTCTGGGCGCTGGTGAAGCGGTATGCCGCCGCCGCCGGCATCGATCCGGTCCGCATCAGTCCCCACGGGTTGCGGCACAGTTTCGCCACCCATCTGCTGAACCGCGGTGCCGATCTGCGGGCCCTGCAGCTGCTGCTGGGGCACAGTTCGCTGTCCACCACGCAGATCTACACGCTGGTCGCGCGCGAGCACCTCAAACAGCTGCACGGACGCCATCATCCGCGTGCCTGAACGCCCTCGCGCGATGGGACGGTTAAGCCGCCTGCCCGCCGCCCTGTGCCAGAATCCCCGCCTGTTCCTGCCAATCTGCCGCCCCGCGGCCTATCCCGGATGCCCTTGATGCCCCGCCTGATCACCGCCGCCCTGCTGGGCGCCCTGAGCCTGACCGCCTGCGCCCAGGCCCCGCAGCCGCCCGCGAAGGCGGAAGCTGACGCGGCGCCGGCGCCGGCCCCCCAGATCAAGCCCGGCCAGGGCGCGACCCCCGATGAGCGCGCCCGTTCCGCCGTGGCGCAGCTCAATGCACGGGTCAAGGTCGATTACGTCGGCGCCGCGCCGCTGCCGGGGTTCCGCGAGGTGATCGCCGGCGGGCAACTGCTCTACATCAGCGACGATGGCCGCTACCTGCTGCAGGGCTCGGTACTCGACCTGCAGCAGCAGGAAGACGTCATGCAGAACAGCGCCGCGCTGGCGCGGCACCGCACCCAGCTGATCGCCACCATCCCCCACAGCGAGAAGATCGTCTTCGCGCCGCCGAACGCCAAGTACACCGTCACCGTGTTCACCGACATCGAGTGCGGCTACTGCCGCAAGCTGCACGAGGAGATCGCCGAGATCAACCGCCAGGGCATCGCGGTGGAGTACCTCGCGTTCCCGCGCATGGGCCTGGGCAGCCAGGACCACAAGGACATGATCTCGGTCTGGTGCGCGCCCGACCGCAAGCGCGCGCTGACCGACGCCAAGGCCGGCAAGTCGATCCCCTCGCGCGACTGCAAGAACCCGGTGACGATGGAGTTCGACGTCGGCCAACGGGTCGGCGTGAGCGGCACACCGGCCATCTTCTCGGCCGACGGCATCCAGCTGGGCGGCTACCTGCCGCCGGCCGCGCTGCGGGCCAAACTGGACGAACTGGCGGCGAAAAAGGCCCCGGCCGCCGCCGCAGGCGCCGCTCCCTGACCCGAACGAAGCCGGCCCCGTGCCGGCTTCGCTACAATAGCGGGCCCCGTCCTGACGGCACGCCCCCACGGTTCCGGACATGATCGTCCTCGAAGGCCAACCGGCCTTGTCGCACTTCCGCCGCGCGCGGCTCGAATCCAAGCTCCAGTCCATCGCTCCCGCCGTCCGCATCCGCGGGGCCTGGCATGTCTACTTCATCGACCCCGAGACCGGCGCCACGCCGGATCTGGCCACGCTGCGCCGCATCCTGCAGGCCGGCGACCAGGACGAAGGTCTGGCCGACGGCGCCGTCTCCCGCTTCGTGACGCCGCGCCTGGGCACGCTGTCGCCTTGGGCCAGCAAGGCCACCGAACTGCTGCGCGGCGCCGGGCAGCCGGTGAAACGCGTCGAGCGCGGCCTGCGCATCGACCTGGAGGGCTGGAGCGACGACCAACCGGCGCTGGCGAAGGCCCTGCACGACCCGATGACGCAGTCGCTGCTCGCCACGCGCGAACAGGCCCAAGCGCTGTTCAGCGCACCGGCGCGTGGCGAACTGGAACGCATCCCGCTGGCGCAACTGGAAGCGGCCAACGGCCGACTCGGCCTGGCACTGGCCGACGACGAGATCGATTACCTGCGCGCGCGCTACACCGAGCTGGGCCGCGACCCCTCGGACGTCGAACTGATGATGTTCGCGCAGGCGAACTCGGAGCACTGCCGCCACAAGATCTTCAACGCCAGCTGGACCATCGACGGCAAGGACCAGGACCGCTCGCTGTTCCGGATGATCAAGCACACCCACGCGCAGACGCCGGAGCATACGCTCAGCGCGTACAGCGACAACGCGGCCGTGATCGAGGGTTATCCGTCGGCGCGATTCCGTCCCGACGCCGGCGGCCAGTACCGTCTGGAAGCGACCGTCGACTCGGCGTTCTGCATCAAGGTCGAGACGCACAACCATCCGACCGCGATCGCGCCTTTCCCCGGCGCCAGCACCGGAGCCGGCGGCGAGATCCGCGACGAGGGCGCGACCGGCCGCGGCGGCAAGCCGAAGGCCGGCCTGACCGGTTTCTCGGTCTCGCACCTGCGCATTCCCACGCTGCCGCAACCGTGGGAAGCGCCGCGCGCGCTGAATCCGCGCATGGCGCCGGCGCTGGACATCATGCTCGACGGCCCGCTCGGCGGTGCCGCGTTCAACAACGAATTCGGCCGCCCCAACCTGCTCGGCTATTTCCGCAGCTTCGAACTGCCCGAAGGTGCGAACCTGACGCGCGCCTACGACAAGCCGATCATGCTGGCCGGCGGCCTCGGTGCGATCGACCGCATCCAGGTCGAGAAGAAGACGCTGTCGGCGGGCGACGCGGTGATCGTGCTCGGCGGCCCGGCGATGCTGATCGGCCTGGGCGGCGGCGCCGCCAGTTCGGTCGCCTCCGGCGAGAGCGCCGAGGAGCTCGATTTCGCCAGCGTGCAGCGCGACAACCCCGAAATGGAGCGCCGCTGCCAGGAGGTCATCGACCGCTGTGTCGCGATGGGCGAAGACAACCCGATCCTGTGGTTCCACGATGTCGGTGCGGGCGGCCTGTCCAATGCGATCCCGGAGCTGCTGCACGACTCCGGCGTGGGCGGCGTGATCGACCTGGGCAAGGTGCCCAGCGATGATCCCTCGCTGTCGCCGATGCAGCTGTGGTGCAACGAATCGCAGGAGCGCTACGTACTGGGCGTGCCGCAGGCGCGGCTGGCCGAGTTCGCGGCGATCTGCGAGCGCGAGCGGTGTCCGTTCGCCGCGGTGGGCGTGGCGACGAAGGAAGAACGGTTGGTGGTCGGTTACGGCGCGACCGTCGAAACCCTTCCTCCGCTTGCGGGGGAAGGTGCCCGAAGGGCGGATGGGGGCAAGGCTACGGACGCAGGCCCCCACCCCAACCCTCCCCCGCAGGCGGGGGAGGGCGCTGATCGCTACCCCATCGACCTGCCGATGGACGTGCTGTTCGGCAAGCCGCCGAAGATGCACCGCGACACCGGCTATCCGGACGCGCCCAAGTGGCCTGCGCTGCAGACGGCGTCGCTCGACCTACGCGAAGCAGGCTTGCGCGTGCTGGCGCATCCGACGGTCGCGTCCAAGCAGTTCCTGATCACCATCGGCGACCGCAGCGTCGGCGGCCTGACCGCGCGCGACCAGCTGGTCGGCCCGTGGCAGATGCCGGTCGCCGACTGCGCGATCACGCTGAGCGGTTACGAAGGCTTCGTCGGCGAAGCGATGGCCATCGGCGAACGCACGCCGCTGGCGCTGCTGGATGCCGCCGCCGCCGCCCGCATGGCGGTCGGTGAAGCGATCACCAACCTGTGCGCCGCGCCGGTCGAATCGTTGCATCGCGTGAAGCTGTCGGCCAACTGGATGGCCGCCGCCGGTCATCCGGGCGAAGACGCGCTGCTGTTCGATGCGGTGAAGGCCGTCGGCATGGAGCTGTGCCCCGACCTGGACATCAGCATCCCGGTCGGCAAGGACTCGCTGTCGATGCAGGCGCAATGGCACAGCGATGGCCAGGCGCAGAAGTCGGTGTCGCCGGTGTCGCTGATCATCAGCGCGTTCGCGCCGGTGACCGACGTCCGCCAGCAGCTCACGCCGCTGCTGTCGCGCGACGACGACAGCGAGCTGTGGCTGATCGGCCTGGGTGCCGGCAAGAAGCGCCTCGGCGGTTCGGTGCTGGCGCAGGTCTATCCGCAGTCCGGCGGCGACGGCGCCTGGCCGGCATTCGCCGGCGACGATCGCGAGGAGAGCGTGCCCGATCTCGACGATCCGCAGCGCCTGCGCGATTTCTTCCACCTGATCGCCGACGCGCGCGAATCCGGCCTGCTGCTGGCCTACCACGACCGCAGCGACGGCGGCGCGTTCGCCGCCCTGTGCGAAATGGCGTTCGCCTCGCATCGCGGCCTGGACATCAACCTCGACGGCTGGGGCGACGATGCCTTCCGCACGCTGTTCGCCGAAGAGCTCGGTGCAGTGGTGCAGGTGGCCGACGAGGACCGCGCCGCATTCGCCGACCTGGTCGAACGCCATGCGTTGACCGAGTGCGCGCAGCGCATCGCACGTCCGACCACGGCGTCCACGATCCGCGTGCAGCAGGACGGCGACGTGCTGGCCGAATGGCGTTGGGAAGAGCTGTTCGATGCCTGGTGGTCGGTCACGCACGCCATGCAGAAGCTGCGCGACAACCCCGACGCCGCCGACCAGGAGCGCGAGACCGCCCGCCAGTTCGGCCGCGCCGGACTGAAGCCGAAGCTGTCCTTCGATGCGGGCGACGACGTCGCGGCGCCGTTCATCGCCACCGGCAAGCGGCCGAAGGTCGCGATCCTGCGCGAGCAGGGCGTCAACGGCCAGATCGAGATGGCGTCGGCCTTCGCGCGCGCCGGCTTCGACGCGTTCGACGTGCACATGAGCGACCTGATCGGCGGCCGCGTGGCGCTCGATGGTTTCAGCGGCCTCGCCGCGTGCGGCGGCTTCAGCTACGGCGACGTGCTGGGCGCGGGCCGTGGCTGGGCGACCTCGATCCTCGAGCGCAGCGCGCTGCGCGATGCCTTCGCCGCGTTCTTCGCGCGCCAGGACACGTTCTCGCTGGGCGTGTGCAACGGCTGCCAGATGATGAGCCAGCTGAAGGACATCATTCCCGGCGCGCAGCACTGGCCGCAGTTCCTGCGCAACCAGAGCGAACAGTTCGAGGCCCGCGTGGCGTTGCTGGAAGTGCAGGAATCGCCGTCGGTGTTCTTCCGCGGCATGGCCGGTTCGCGCATCCCGGTGGCCGTGGCGCATGGCGAAGGCCGCGCGTCGTTCACGGGCGCGGTTGACCAGGCCGCTGCCCGCACCGCGCTGCGCTACGTGGACGGCGACGGGGCGGTGGCGACGACCTATCCGCTCAATCCGAACGGCTCGCCCGACGGCATCGCCGGCCTGACCAGCGACGACGGCCGCGCGACGATCCTGATGCCGCATCCCGAGCGCACACCGCGCAGCGCCAACCACAGCTGGTACCCGGCCGGCTGGCCGGACGACTCGCCGTGGCTGCGCATGTTCCGCAACGCGCGGGTGTGGGTGGGATGAACCCGCGTGGCCGCCAGCGATGGCGGCCGACGCCGTGGCGACGCGGCACCTGATAAAGTCCGTGCCAAGGGCGTTATCAGGCCCTGGGAGGCCTTCATTGGACGCAGCCGCGCTCGACAATCCGCTTTCCGACGACGAGCGCATCGTCGCGGCCCTGCTGGCGCGCGGGCGGCTGAAGGAAGCCGACCTGGCACGTGCGCGCCGGCTGCAGGAGGAGGCGGGAGGTGGTCTGCCGTCGCTGCTGTCGCGCCTCGGTCTGGTGTCCGAGCGCGATCACGCCGAAACCGTGGCGGACGTGCTTGGATTGCCGCTGGTCACCGCGAAGGATGCACCCGACGTGCCGCCCGAATCGGTGGTGCTGTCGCAGCGCTTCCTCAAGCAGTTCCATGTCTGCCCCGTAGGCGAGGACGAGACGCACATCGACCTGCTGATGGCCGACCCGCAGGACCGTTACGCGCTGGATGCCGTGCGGCTGGCGACCGACCGTGTGGTGCGGCCGCAGGTCGCCTTGCGTTCCGAGATCAGCGACCTGATCGAACGCTATTACGGGCAGGGTCGCAGCGCGATGGGCGCCATCGTCGAGAATGCGGATGGCGAGGCCAGCGTCGATCTGGACGATGTCGAGCATCTGCGCGACCTTGCGTCCGAGGCACCGGTCATCCGTCTGGTCAACCTGGTCATCCAGCGCGCGGTGGAACTGCGTGCGTCCGACATCCATATCGAGCCGTTCGAGAACCGGCTGAAGGTGCGCTACCGCATCGACGGCGTGCTGGAGGAGGGCGAAAGCCCGCCCGCCAACCTCACGGCCGCCGTGATCAGCCGCGTCAAGATCATGGCCAAGCTCAACATCGCCGAGCGCCGCCTGCCGCAGGACGGCCGCATCATGCTGCGCGTGCAGGGCAAGGAACTGGACCTGCGCGTCAGCACTGTGCCGACCGCGCACGGCGAGAGCGTGGTGATGCGCCTGCTCGACCGCGAGACGGTGGTGTTCGACTTCAAGAAGCTCGGCTTCACCGATGCGTTCCTGCCGCAGTTCCAGAAGGTGCTGGAGCAGCCGCACGGCATCCTGCTGGTCACCGGTCCGACCGGCTCGGGCAAGACCACCACGCTGTACACCGCGCTGAGCAAGCTCAACACGCCGGACGTCAAGATCATCACGGTCGAGGATCCGGTCGAGTACCAGATCGAGGGCATCAACCAGATCCAGGCCAAGCCGCAGATCGGGCTGGACTTCGCCCACGCGCTGCGCAGCATCGTGCGCCAGGACCCGGACATCATCATGATCGGCGAAATGCGCGATCTCGAGACCGCGCGCATCGCCATCCAGTCCGCGCTGACCGGCCACCTGGTGCTGTCCACGCTGCACACCAACAACGCGGCCGGCGGCATCACCCGCATGCTGGACATGGGCGTGGAGGACTACCTGATGACCTCCACCATCAACGGCATCCTCGCCCAGCGCCTGGTGCGCCGGCTGGAGCCGACGCATGCGGAGAAATACGCCGCTTCGCCCGAGGAAATCGAGAAGTTCGGCCTGCGCCGCTTCCAGCCGCACGGCGAGGTCTTCCTGTACCGCCCGCGCGGCTCGGCGATCGCACCGACCGGCTATCTCGGTCGCACCACCATCGTCGAGTTCCTGGTGATGAACGACGCGATCCGCCGCGCGATCATGCGCCACGCCGGCATGGGCGAGATCGAGCAGCTCGCGCGCGAGAACGGCATGCGCACAATGTACGAGGACGGCATCGTCAAGGCGCTGTCCGGCGAAACCACCATCGAGGAAGTGCTGCGCGTCACCGAGGAGGGTTGAGGCGATGGACCGGATACTGGCGGGGTGCGTGGTGGTGCTGGCGGTTTCCGCGATGACGGAGGCGGCATCGGCGGGCAAGGCGGTACCGAAGACGCTGGCGCGCGGCGAACTGCCCGCCGGCTTCGCGATCGGCAGCGCCTCGCCGTCGCTGGCGCTGCAGGTGGAGGTCGTGGACGGCAAGGTGTCCGCCTCCGCACCGGCAGGCGATGCGCCGGGCAATCTGCGCGCCGCACGCAGCGGCGATGGCGCCCAGACCACGCTGATGGTCAGCAGCACGCTGCCGGTGACGATCAAGTTCGACCTCTATACCTCGACCGACGGCGAGCGTTTCACCTACAGCAGCAGTTGCGGCGTCACGCCGGGCATCTCGTCGTTCGAGATGTGGGAGCAACCGGTGAAGGACTTCGCGCTGGGCAATCCGCGCGTGCTGCCGGCCGGCCGCATGGCCTGCGACTGAAAACCGGCGGCGGGGAAAAAGAAAGGGCCCGGCATTGCCGGGCCCTTCTTCATTGCGCCGACCGGATTACAGGTCGATACCGAAGCCGACGCCGGCCGACTTCTCGTCGCCGCTGAACGCGCCGCCGATGCTGAAGGAGGCGCGCTCGCCGATCGGCTTGGAGTAGCCCACCGACAGGGCGTTCTCGCCGTTCTGCCAACCCGCGCCCACGGCGACGCGTCCACGCGGACTGCGGCTGCCGGCGGCGTTGATCGCCATGTTCAACATCGCCGAACTCATCGCGCCCATCTTGTCCAGACGGCGGTCCTGCTCGGAGAAACGACGGTCCACATCACCGCGGAAGGCGTTGAAGTCGTCCTCCAGCGCCTTGACCTGGAAGTCCGCATAGGCCTTCGCACTGTTCAACGTGCTCGCCGAGGACTGGTCGGTATAGGACTGCGCGCTGCTGAGCGTGTTGGCGTCGCCCGCATCGGCGTAGGACGCCGCCGCGGCGGGTACCTCGGCAGCCGCGGTGGCGTCGGCCGGTGCGGCGACCGCGGGCTGCCCGCTGGACACCGCGCTTCCCGTCGTCTCGCCGGCCGTCGTCGCGGTACTCCGGTTCGGTGCCGATGGCGTGCCGCCGGCGCCACCGGCACTCGCTGCGGGCGTGTCGCCTGCCGCTCGCGCCTGGCTGGCCTGTGCGGATGCCGGGGTACCGGTGGACGCGGTGGTGCCGGCCGTTCCGTTGTACATGCCGTACAGCTCGTTGAGCTTGGCGTCGACGGCGGTGAAGGCCGCGCCCACGTTGTTGTACGACGTGCCCTGGATCGTGTAGCTCGGCGCGATGAACACGCCACCGGAGAAACCCGCACCGCCGCCCAGTGCGCTGGCGACGAAGTTCAGCTGCGACAGGTTGACCGCGTCGGTGGCCTGGGTGCCGGCCGCCACGTTGGTGATCTGCCGCTCGCTGCCTGCACTGCCGACCGACACCGTGTCCTCGCGGTCGGCGACCGAATCGCCACCGATGGCCACGCTGTTGTCGGCTTCGGCCGTCGCGAGGTTGCCCAGCGCGACCGAATTGACACCCGGCGAATACGCACCCCCGCCGACGGCGACCGAGTAGTCGCCGGAGGCTTCGGTCGGGAGGAAGCCGAAGAACGCACCCCCGACCGCGACGCTGTTGTCGCCACTGGCGACGGCGTTGGAACCGAGCGCGGTGCTGTCGTAGTTGCTCGCCACGGCACCGAAACCGAGCGCGGTCGCGTTCTCCTGCGATGCTTCCGCTCCGTAGCCGATGGCGGACGCACCGCGGGCGGACGCGCTGCTGTAGCTGCCGATGGCGGAGGAGCCATCACCCGAGGCGTCGCTGCGGAAGCCGTTCGCGGTGGCCTGCAGTCCCGATGCCGAGCTCTCGGTACCGCTGGCGGTGGCATAGGCGCCGGACGCGGAGGCGCCGGCACCGGTCGCGGTGGCACCGCTGTCGCTGGCGACCGCACCGGCACCCACGGCGGTGGCGTCGTCCGCCGTCGCTTCGGTACTGGCGTAGACCGGATTGCCATCCGCATCCAGCAGTGGATTGCCGTCTTCGTCGAGCAACGGACGCTGTCCACCGACGGCAACCGCGCCCGCCCCCGATGCCTGCGCGCCGGCACCACTGGCGACGCTGTTCTCACCGGTCGCGGTCGCGTTGAAGCCGGACGCAGTTGCACCGTTGGCCAGGGCGAACGCGCCGGAACCCGTTGCCGTCGCGCCGACGCCATCGGCCAGCGCCGCCGAACCGGAGGCCGTGGCGTAGTCGCCGTTGGCGGTGGCGTCGTCGCTGCCATCGCCCGCGCCGTTCGCCTTGAAGTAGCGCGTGGCGTTGCCGGAGGCTTCGGCGACGGCGTTGAGCTGGTCCAGGTTCACCGCATCGGTGCCTTCGGTACCGGCGGCGACGTTGGTGATTTGCCGTTCCGCACCCACGTCGCCGACCGACACGGTGTCTTCGCGGTCGTTCCACGAGTTCGCGCCGATCGCGACGCTGTTCGTCGCCCCTGCCACCGAATTCACGCCCACCGCCACGCTGTCGTCGCCGTCGGCGTAGCTGTTGTGGCCGAGCGCGGTGCTGTACGCGCCGGTGGCCCAGGCGCCGTTGCCGAACGCCGAGCTGCCGGTGCCGCTGGCGCGGGTGTTGATCAGGCCGAAGAACGTGGTGCCGCCGACCGCCGTGCTCTCGTCGCCGCCGGCACTCGCGCCTTCGCCCACGGCGGTTGCGCCGCTGCCGCCCGCCGCCGCGCCGTAGCCGAACGCCGAGGCGAAGTCGCCACCGGCGCTGCTGTAGCCGCCGACGGTGGTGGAAGCCAGGCCATCCGCACTGCTGCGGAAGCCGACGGCGGTGGACTGCGTCTCGGATGCGGAGGCTTCCGTGCCCAGCGCCGTGGAATAGGCGCCGGACGCATTCGCGCCGGCGCCGACGGCGCTCGCGCCGACCTCGCCGGCGATGGCGCCCGCACCGATGGCCGTAGCGTCATCCGCCGTGGCCTCGGTGCTCGCGTAGACCGGATTGCCGTCGGCATCGAGGACGGGATCGCCGTTCTCGTCGAACAGCTGGCGCTGTCCGCCGACCGCCACCGAGCCCGCGCCAGCGGCTTGCGCACCTGCACCATTCGCGACGCTGTTCGCGCCGGTCGCCGTGGCGTTGAAGCCGCTCGCCGTGGCGCCGTCGGCCAGCGCGAACGCCCCGGAACCGGTCGCCGTCGCGCCGACGCCATCGGCCAATGCCGCAGAGCCGGACGCCGTCGCGTAATCGCCGTTGGCGGTGGCGTCATCCGTGCCGTCATTGGCGCCGTTGGCCTTGAAGTAGCGCGTGGCGTTCTCTGATGCTTCGGCCACCGCGTTCAACTGGCCGAGGTTCACCGCATCGGTGTCCTCGGTACCTGCTGCGACGTTGGTGATCTGCCGCTCGCTGCCTGCACTGCCGACCGACACCGTGTCCTCGCGGTCGGCGACCGAGTCGCCACCGATGGCCACGCTGTTGTCGGCTTCGGCCGTCGCGAGGTTGCCCAGCGCGACCGAATTGACGCCCGGCGAATACGCACCCCCGCCGACGGCGACCGAGTAGTCGCCGGAGGCTTCGGTCGGCAGTAAGCCGAAGAACGCACCACCGACCGCCACGCTGTTGTCGCCGCTTGCGATCGCGTTGGAGCCCAGCGCGGTGCTGTCGTAGTTGCTGGCCACCGCACCGAAGCCCAGCGCGGTAGCACTGTTGCCGCTGGCCTCGGCGCCATAACCGAAGGCCGAGGCGCCGAAGTTCGAGGCACTGCTGTAACCGCCTATCGCGGTGGCGGCATCGTCGGACGCATCGCTGCGGAAACCGACGGCCGTGGCCTGGATGCCGGAGGCTGCGGCTTCGGTACCCACGGCGGACGAATAAGCGCCGGAAGCATTCGCACCTGCGCCCGCTGCGGTCGCCCCCGTTTCGCTGGCAACGGCGCCCGCGCCCAGGGCCGTCGCATCGTCCGCCGTGGCTTCCGTGCTGGCGTAGACCGGATTGCCGTCGGCATCGAGCACGGGATCGCCATTCTCGTCGAGCAGCGCGCGCTGCCCGCCGACGGCAACCGCGCCCGACCCCGATGCTTGCGCGCCGGCGCCACTGGCGACGCTGTTCGCGCCGGTCGCGGTGGCATTGAAGCCGGTGGCGGTCGCGCCATTGGCCAAGGCGAACGCGCCGGAACCGGTCGCCGTCGCACCGACGCCATCGGCCAGCGCGGCGGAGCCGGAGGCCGTGGCGTAGTCGCCATTCGCGACTGCGTCGTCGGTGCCGTCATTCGCGCCATTGGCCTTGAAGTAGCGCGTGGCGTTCTCCGAAGCTTCGACGACTGCGTTGAGCTGATCCAGGTTCACCGCGTCGGTGCCCTCGGTGCCGGCGGCGACATTGGTGATCTGGCGCTCGCTGCCCACGTCGCCCACCGAGACCGTGTTGTCGCGGTCGGCGGTCGAGTTGGCGCCGAGGGCGACGCTGTTGTCGCCCAGTGCGGTGCTGTAGAAACCGACCGCCGTGCTGTTGTCGCCGCTGGCCCAGGATTCCGCGCCCAGCGCCGTGGCGTAGTCGCCGGGCGCGTACGAGAAGAAGCCTGCCGCGGTGCTTTCCAGGCCAGACGCTTCCGACAGGCTGCCCGCCGCGAGGCTGTAGTCGCCCGCGGCGATCGCACCGGCACCGAAGGCCGCCGCACTGAAGCCGCTCGCCTGCGTATACACGAGCAGTCCGAAGCCGGGGATCAGGTCCGCCGGTCCACCGACCGCCAGGCTGTAGTCGCCGGTGGCGCCGCTGGCATGGCCGAAGCTGGAGGCGTACGAACCGGTCGCCGTGCTGCCGTAACCGAACGCGGAACTGGCTTCGCCACTCGCTTCGCTGAGCACGCCGAACGAGGAACTGCCGAGTGCGGACGCCAGGCTGCCGGAACCCACGGCCGTGGCGCCAAGGCCCGAGGCGACGGTGTTGACGGTGATCGGATTGCCATCGGCATCGAAGGCATCCACCGAGCCGCCGATGGCGATGCTGGAGTCGCCGCTGGCCTCCGCGCTGCTGCCGTTGGCGACGCTGTTCGCGCCGGTGGCGGTGGCGTTGAAGCCGGTGGCGGTCGCGCCATCGGCGAGCGCGAAGGCGCCAGAGCCCGTCGACGTCGCACCGACGCCATCGGCCACGGCGGCCGAACCGGAAGCGGTGGCGTAGTCGCCGTTCGCCGTTGCGTCGTCGGTGCCGTCCTCCTCGCCGTTGGCCTTGAAGTAGCGCGTGGCGTTTTCCGACGCCTCGGCGACTTCGTTCAACTGGCCCAGGTTCACCGCATCGGTGTCTTCCGTACCGGCGGCCACATTGGTGATCTGGCGTTCGCTGCCGGCGCTGCCGACGGAGACGGTGTCCTCGCGATCGGCGACCGAGTCGCCACCGATGGCCACGCTGTTGTCGGCTTCGGCGGTGGCCAGGTTGCCCAACGCGACCGAGCTGAAGCCCGGCGTATACGCACCGCCACCGACGGCAACCGAGTAATCACCCGAAGCTTCGGTCGGCAGGAAGCCAAAGAACGCACCACCGACGGCCACACTGTTGTCGCCGCTGGCGATCGAGTTGGAACCCAGCGCCGTGCTGTCGAAGTTGCTGGCGACTGCGCCGAAGCCCAGGGCCGTGGCACTGCTGCCGCTGGCCTCGGCGCCATAGCCGAAGGCGGACGCACCGAAGTTGGAGGCGCTGCTGTAACCGCCGATGGCGGTAGCAGCATCATCCGATGCATCACTGCGGAAGCCGACCGCCGTGGCCTGCGTGCCTGATACTGAAGCTTCGGTGCCGAGTGCGGACGAATAGGCGCCCGATGCATTCGCACCTGCGCCGACGGCGCTCGCACCGACTTCACCGGCCACGGCACCCGCGCCGATGGCCGTGGCGTCATCCGCCGTGGCTTCCGTGCTGGCATAGACCGGATTGCCATCGGCGTCGAGGATCGGATCGCCGTTCTCATCGAACAGTTGGCGCTGTCCACCGACGGCTACCGAGCCAGCGCCAATCGCCTGCGCGCCGCTACCGTTGGCGACGCTGTTCGCGCCCGTGGCGGTGGCATTGAAGCCGGAAGCGGTGGCGCCATCGGCCAGTGCGAAGGCGCCCGAACCGGTGGCCGTCGCGCCGACGCCATCGGCGACGGCCGCGGAGCCCGAGGCAGTCGCGTAGTCGCCCGTGGCGGTCGCGTCGTCCGTGCCGTCATTGGCGCCGTTGGCCTTGAAGTAACGCGTCGCGCTTTCCGAGGCTTCGGCCACCGCATTGAGCTGATCCAGATTTACCGCATCCGTTCCCTCGGTACCCGCGGCGACATTGGTGATCTGCCGCTCTCTGCCGGCGCTGCCGACGGACACCGTGTCCTCGCGATCGGCGACCGAGTCACCGCCCAGCGCCACGCTGTTGTCGGCGCTCGCCGATGCCAGGTTGCCGATGGCCGTTGCATTCGTGCCCGGCGCCCACGCGCCGCCGCCGACGGCGGTCGAGAAGTCGCCCGACGCTTCGGTCGGCAGGAAACCGAGCAACGATCCGCCGACGGCCACGCTGTTGTAGCCGGAGGCGATGGAGCCGGAACCGAGTGCGGTGCTGTCGCCGCCGCTAGCATCGGAGCCGTAGCCCACGGCCGTGTCGAAACCGCCGGACGCATTCGCGAATCCGCCGACCGCCACGGTCGCGACGCCGGTAGCCGTGCTGGTGTGGCCTGCGGCCAGCGCCTGCGTGCCCGACGCCGTGGATGAACTGCCGAAGGCGCCGGCGTAGGCGCCGGTCGCGCTGCTGCCTGTTCCCACTGCGCTGGCACCTGCGCCCGTGGCATTCGCCTGTGTGCCCACCGCGGTCGCATTCGCGCCGGTGGCATTGCTCTGGCTGCCCAGCGCCGTCGCGCCCTGCGCGGTCGCATTGCTGTCGTAGCCCACGGCGGTCGCATTCACGCCCTTGGCTTCGGCATAACCGCCGACGGCGGTGGCACCGGCCTTGTTGGCGATGCTCTTGTAGCCGACGGCCACGGCGTGGCGGCCGGAAGCATCGACATCATCGCCGCACGACACGGCATTCTCGCCGGGCCGGCCATCGATGATCGGATTTCCACGCGAGTCCACACAGAAGGCATTGCCCGTCCCGATCTGCGGCTTGTTGTTCTGCGGCTGGCCTTTCTGCTTGTCGTGCGCCAATGCCGCGCCGAACGGCGCACCTGCGAGCAGGGCCGAGACCAGCAGCGTCACGCCGAGCCGGGCACGCACGCGCGCACCGGAAGACATCACGCCGTGCGCGCGACGCGCGAACTCCGAGGCCACCACCAGCATGCCAAGGGAAGGGTTCCACACCTTGCTGTAAATCCTGTTCATGGATCACGTCCTTCATTCTGTGTTTTCGGGGGAATACGACAGCGCCCGGGCCGCGAAGCGGTACGGGAATTCGAGGCGGACTACGTCAGGGGAAATGACAGCGCGGCATGCGACAGGGGTGGCGCATGATCGCGTTGCACGAAGCCGCGGAGGCGAGAAAGACGAGGGCGCTGGTGCTCTGCTGCCGACCGCGAACGTGGCGCGGATTGCGCGAGGAAAATGATGCAGGCGTGATGCCAATCGAAAGGCGTGCAAGTGAAGCAGCGAAACAAGAAATCGCGTTGGCGAAAGATTTCCGCATTCCCCATCCCCTCATCCCGAGATGACGCTCAACAACTCCGTGTGATCGAACACTACAGCCGCGTTGTGCAATTTGCGAGAGATTTGCTACGTTCGACGCCACGCGAGGAAACCGCTGAAAACAAGGCGTTAACGCCATGTGTAGGTGGTGTGTAAAGCGTGTGGCGATCGCGTGAAGAGTGTCGTGGCAGGTAAACAGGGGTACATGCACGATCCGCTTGAAAGGGAAGTCGCAAGTCGTTGAGTAAGCACGTCGTAAACGGGTTACCCAGTTCGTTCATCCTTGTAGACATGGAGCAGGTCAAGTGAATTCATATTCTTCTTTCCGCATTTCGCATCGTCGTCCCCTCGTTGCTGCGCTCGCCGCAATCGTCACATTCGGAGCCTGCGCGATGACCGCCTACGCGGGCGATGTCAGTACCGCCGGATTGCGCGACGGTGAAACCTACGATCGTTTCATCGTGAAGTACCGCGACGGCAGTACTGCGAGCGCCAGCAATGCCACGTTGCAGCGTTCCCTGTCGGGGGCGGTGTCGCGCGCCGCGCTGGGTCCGGCCAACGGCAAGGCGGTGAGCGCTGCAAAGCTGCGCCGCCTCGGCATCGGTGCGGAACTGGTGCAGACCTCGCGCAAGCTGGATCGCGTGGAGGCGGAAAGCCTGCTGCGGCAGCTGGCGACCGATCCCGACGTGGAGTTCGTCGAGGTGGACGCGCGCCGCTATGCGCGCCTGGTGCCCAACGACACCTACTACAACCAGTATCAGTGGCACTTCAAGGATCCGGTCGGCGGCATCAACCTGCCGGCGGCGTGGGACGACGCGACCGGCGCGGGCGTGGTGGTCGCGGTGCTGGACACCGGCATCACCGCGCACAGCGACATGGATGCCAACATCCTGCCGGGCTATGACTTCATCAGCGACACGTTCGTCTCGCGCGACGGCGACGGGCGCGATGCGAATCCGCGCGACGAGGGCGACTGGAATCCGGTCGCGGGCGAGTGCTATGCCGGATCGCCGGTGCAGGACAGCAGCTGGCACGGTACGCACGTGGCCGGCACCGTCGCCGAAGTCAGCAACAATGCGAAGGGCATGGCGGGCGGCGCGTTCAACGCCAAGGTCGTGCCGGCGCGCGTGCTGGGCCGTTGCGGCGGCTACACCTCCGACATTTCCGATGCGGTGATCTGGGCGTCCGGCGGCACGGTCGCGGGCGTGCCCGCGAACGCCAACCCGGCCGAAGTGATCAACCTCAGCCTCGGCGGCTCGGGTGCCTGCAGTGCGGTGGAGCAGAACGCATTCAACATCGCCATCGCCAACGGCAGCACCGTGGTGGTGGCCGCCGGCAACGACGCGAGCAACGTCAACGGCTTCTCGCCCGGCAACTGCGCCGGCGTGATCACCGTCGGCGCCACGCGCATCACCGGCGGCATCGCGTCTTACTCCAACTACGGCACGCGCATCGACATCTCCGCGCCGGGCGGCGGCGGCAGCGTGGACGGCAATCCGGGCGGCTACGTCTGGTCGGCCGGCAACGCGGGCACCACCGTGCCGACCACCGAAACCTACTTCGGCATGGGCGGCACCTCGATGGCGGCACCGCACGTCGCGGCGGTCGTCGCGCTGATGCAGAGCGTGGCGGAAACGCCGCTGACGCCGGCGCAGGTGCTGGCCACGCTGAAGGCGACCGCGCGTCCGTTCCCCGTGGCGCCGCCGGCGAACCGGCCGATCGGGGCAGGCATCGTCGATGCCGCGGCCGCCGTGCAGGCCGTGTTGGGCGGCGGCGAACCGCCGACCGCCACGCCGCTGTCCAACAACGTGGCGGTGGGCGGCAACAGCGGCGCCAAGGATGCGGTGGTGCAGTACGCCCTGGTGGTGCCCGCCGGCGCGAAGAACCTGTCCTTCATCAGCTTCGGCGGCAGCGGCAATGCCGATGTCTACGTGAAGTTCGGCAGTGCCGCCACCGCGACGAGTTACGACCTGCGGTCGGTGCGCCCCGGCAACAACGAGGTGGTCAACATCGCCAACCCGCAGGCGGGCACGTACTACGTGTCGCTGGTCGGCAAGACGGCGTTCGCCGGTGTCAGCGTGCGGGGCAGCTTCACTGCGCCCTGAGGTCGTCGGCGACGACCGGTATCGCGGCCCCGGTTTCCGGGGCCGTTCCGTTTGGAGCGTGATGTCCGCGCATGACGCTGGACGGGGGAATACGGTAAGTTGGCGCATTCCTCCTTCGCCCGCCTGCATGCCGCTCTACCGCTACAAGGCCCTCAACGCGCACGGTGAAATGCTGGACGGCCAGATGGAGGCCGCCAGCGATGCCGAAGTCGTGGCGCGCCTGCAGGAGCAGGGACACCTGCCGGTCGAAGCCGCGCTCGCCGCGGCCGGTGGGGGGCGCAGCCTGGTGCAGCTGTGGCGGCCGAACGCGTTCGCCGGCGACCGGTTGGTGCAGTTCACCCAGCAGCTGGCCACGCTGTTGAGCGCAGGCCAACCCCTGGACCGCGCACTGGGCATCCTGCTCGACCTGCCGGAAGACGAGAAGGCGCGGCGCGTCATCACCGACATCCGCGACGCCGTGCGCGGCGGCGCACCGTTGTCCACGGCGCTGGACCGGCAGCATGGCCTGTTCTCGCGGCTGTACATCAACATGGTGCGCGCCGGCGAAGCGGGCGGCAGCCTGCACGACACGCTGCAGCGGCTGGGCGATTACCTGGAGCGCAGTCGCGCCCTGAAGGGCCGCGTGGTCAATGCGCTGGTGTATCCGGCGATCCTGCTGGTCGTGGTCGGTTTCGCGCTGTTGTTCCTGCTCGGTTACGTGGTGCCCCAGTTCGCGGTGATGTACGAGAGCCTGGATGTGGCGCTGCCGTGGTTCACGCGCGGGGTGCTGTGGGTGGGCGCGTTCGTGCGCGACTTCTGGTACGTACTGATCGCGGTGCCGCTGCTCGCGGTGCTGTGGTTCGATCGTCGCCGTCGCGATCCCGCATTCCGCCATCGCCTGGATACCTGGTTGCTGGGCCGTCCGCTGGTCGGTCCGCTGCTGGCCCGCCTGGAGACCGCCCGCCTGGCGCGTACCCTGGGCACGCTGCTGAAGAACGGCGTCCCCTTGCTGACCGCGCTGGGCATCGCGCGCAACGTGCTGGGCAACCGCGCGCTGGCGGCGGACGTGGATGCCGCCGCGGATGACGTGAAGAACGGCCATGGCCTGTCGGCCTCGCTCGGCAAGGGCAAGCGTTTCCCGCGGCTGGCCCTGCAGATGATCCAGGTGGGCGAGGAGTCGGGCGCCCTGGACGGCATGCTGCTGAAGACCGCAGAGACCTTCGAGCAGGAAACCGCTCAGGTGCTGGACCGTATGCTGGCCGCTCTCGTTCCCGCCATCACCCTGATCCTGGCGGCGGTGGTCGGGGTCGTCATCGTCGCCGTGCTGGTCCCCCTGTACGATCTGACCGGCGCCATCAACTGAGAATCACCGGAGAGTCCACCACCATGTCCCGCACGCGCCCGATGACTGCGTTCCACTCCCCGCGTTCCCAGCAGGGTTTCAGCCTGCTCGAGATCATCATCGTGCTGGTGCTGATCGGCGGCATCCTGGTGCTGGTGGGCAGCCGCGTGATGGGCGGCGCCGACAGCGGCAAGGTCAAGCTGGCGCAGTCGCAGGTACAGACGCTGGCCGGCAAGATCGAGGCGTACCAGCTGGACACCGGCCGCTATCCCGCGCAGCTGTCCGACCTGGTGGCGAACCCCGGCAATGCGACCGGCTGGCTGGGTCCCTACGCGAAGGAAAGCGAGTTGCAGGATCCGTGGAAGAACCCGATCGAGTACCGCATCCCCGGCGAGGCGCAGCGCTTCGACCTGATCAGCCTCGGCGCCGATGGGAAGGTCGGCGGCGACAGCGTGAACGCGGACATCAAGAACGAATAACCGCGACGTCCGTCGTCGTGGCCCGTCGCGTCGCCTCCGCGCACCTGCCCGTCTCGGGGCCTGGCGTCGCGCGCATGCGCACGGCCGGTTTTACGCTGCTGGAGACCCTGCTGGTGCTGGTCCTGATCGCGGCGGCGGGGATACTCGCGACGATGGTGTTCACCGGCGGCATGGACGGCATGCGGCTGCGCTCGGAGTCCAAGGAGATCGCCGCGCAGTTGCGTTACACGCGGGCGCGCGCCATCGCGACCGGGCAGCCGCAGGCGTTCCGCATCGATCCGCGTGCGCATGCATGGGAAGCCGCCGGCGACCGCCGTGGCGAGATCGACGGGTCGCTGTCGGTCCGCTTCACCGGGGTGCGCGAGGCGCAGCTGCGGGCGGGCGAAGGTGTGGTGCTGTTCTTTCCGGATGGCGGTTCGACCGGCGGGCGCGTCACACTGTCCGCCGGCGCCGCGGCGTGGAGCATCGACGTGGGTTGGCTGACGGGCGAAACCCGGTTGCTGCGCGACGAGGTGCGGACGCCATGACGCCGCCGGCCTTACGCCACCAGCGCGGCTTCACCTTGCTGGAGGTCATCGTCGCCTTCGCGCTGCTGGCGCTCGCATTGACCCTGTTGCTCGGATCGCTGTCAAGCGCGAGCCGGCAGGTGCGGGAATCGGCGGACAGCAGTCGCGCGACCCTGCATGCGCAGTCGTTGCTGGCGCAACTGGGGGCGGGCGAGGTGCTGCAGCCGGGGCGGCAGGAAGGGGGTTTCGACGGCGATCGCTATCGCTGGCAACTCGACGTCGCGCCGTTCGCCGATCCGCTCGCGGCGCGTGCGCAGCTCGATCCCGGTGCGCCGCAACTGCTCGACGTGCGCCTGGTGGTGCGGTGGGGCGACGCGCGCGGGCAGTCGATGCAGTGGCGCACGCTGCGGCTGGCGCCCCGCGACGTCAACCAGGCGGCGGTGCCGTGATGCATGCGCGCGCCCGTGGCTTCACCCTGATCGAAGTGCTGGTGGCGCTGGTGCTGATGGCCGCCGGTCTGGCGCTGGCCTTCGCCACGCTGCGGTCGTCCACGGCCGTGGTCGGTCGTGGCGAGGACATGGCGCTGGCCAGCGAGCGCATGCGTGCGGTGCACGGTTACCTGCGCGCGCGGTTGGCGTCGGCGCAGCCGATCGTGTTCGCCACCGACCGCGGCACGCTGCGGCAGGCGCGCTTCATCGGTACGCCGCAGCGCATGCGTTTCGTCGCGGACCTGCCGGACTACCTCGGTTTCGGCGGCCCTTATCTGCACGATGTGGTGGCGGACGATCGGGGGCGCCTGCAGGTCGCGTTCGCGGTCGCGCGGCCGGATGCGTCGCTGGAGGATGTCGACCTCGCCGCCCGCGGTCAGCGCGCCGAACGGCTCGCCGACGGCCTGCGCGTGGTGCGCTTCCGCTACCGCGGCCTGGATGCCGACAACCGGCTCGGTCCGTGGCAGGACCGCTGGGAAACGTCGGAGATGCTGCCGCTGCAGGTGAAGGTGGAAATGGACACGGTGCAGGGCGGTCGCTGGCCTGACCTGGTGGTGACGCTGGCGCGCAGCGAGGGCGGCGCGGGTGGCGGCCTGCTGCCGGGCGGCACGAATCCGGTGCTGCCATGACGCGCGCGCGCGGTGCCGCCCTGTTGCTGGTGTTGTGGCTGGTGGCGCTGCTGACCGCACTGGTCGGTGCCTATGCGCTGACCGCCCGCACGGAGGCGCTGCAGGGGCGGGTGGGCAGCCGGGGCGCCGTGGCGCAGGAGATCGCGCGCGCCGGCATCGAGTACGCGCTGGTGCGCGTGGCCGATCGCAACCCGGAAACGCACTGGCAACCGGACGGCCGGCCCTACGCGTGGCGCTTCGACGGGCAGGAGGTGCAGGTGCGCATCGTCGACGAAACCGGCAAGGTCGACCTCAACCAGGCCGACGTGCCGTTGCTGTCGCGATTGATGCAGGCGCTCGGACAGCCCGTCGACGTCAGCGACCGGCTCGCCGCGGCCATCGTCGACTGGCGCGATGCCGACAACCTCAGCCAGCCGGTGGGCGGTGCCGAGGACGGCGACTATGCGGCGGCGGGGCGCGACTACGGCGCCAAGGACGCACCGTTCGAAACCATCGCCGAAGTCGAGCAGGTGCTGGGCATGACGCCGGACCTGTATGCGCGGATGGCCCCGTTCCTGACCCTGTACTCGGGGCGTGGGCAGCCGGATGCGAGCTATGCGCAGGGTCCGGTGCTCGAAGCGATGGGTGTGGATGCGGCCGCATGGCTGGCGCAGCGCACGGCCACCGGCGTTGCCGGGAGTCCCCAGCTCGTCGGCGCGGGGAGCGGCACGTATAGTATCGAGAGCCGTGCGCGGCTGGCCGATGGCCGCGAGGCGTCGCTGAGGACGGTGGTGCGCGCGGGGTCCAGCCCGGTGCCGGGCTCGGCCTATACCTTGTTGCGCTGGGAGGAGGGAGCGTCACCACAATGAGCGGCGTACGCGACACCTTGCAGCGGTTCCGGGCACGGCTCGGCCCCGGCCCACGCAGTTTCCTGGCGTGGTGGGGACAGGCGCTGGCGACCTGGCTGCCGGCGCGCTGGCGCGTGCTGCTCGGCCTGACCGGCGACCGCCTCCTGTTCCAGCGGCAGGACGACGAGATCGAGATGACGTGGCTGGACGGCGCGCAGCGGCATCCGCTCGCACGGTTGCCGGCCACCGTGACTGCCGATGACCTGCAGGCGCTGCTCGGCAGCCGCCTCGCCGGCTTGCCGCGCTGGTGGCTGTTGCCGGCGGGCATGGCGTTGCGCCGGCGGCTCCTGCTGCCCGCGGCGGCGGCGGATCGCCTGCGCGATGTGCTGACGTTCGAACTCGACCGGCAGACGCCGTTCGCGGCGAACGAGGCCTGCTTCGACGCGCGTGTCCTCGGGGTGCGCGCGGACGGCCAGCTCGATGTCGAACTGGCGGTGGTGCCCAACGCGGCGTTCGCCGCCGGGCTGTCCCGCCTGGGCGGACTGGCGGACGGCATGGCGGGCGCGGATGTGGAAGACGCCGACGGCACGGTCCTCGGCCTGAACCTGCTGCCGGAGGCCGCGCGCGTGGCCCGGCAGGCCCCGCAGCGCGGCCTGCACCTGGCGCTGGCGGCGGTGGCGGTCGTGGCGCTCGTGTTCGCCGCATGGGCGGTGCTCGACAACCGGCGCGCGGCGGCCGATGCGTTCGCGGCGCAGGTTGACAGCCGCGCCGACGCGGCGCGCCAGGTGGCCACGCAACGCCAGCAGCTCATCGACCTGGTCAACGGCACCAATGTCCTCAACCAGACCAGCGCCCGTCGTCCCACCGCGCTGGAAGTGATGGACGACGTCACCCGGCGCCTCCCCGACAACACCTACCTCGAGAAGCTCGCCATCGAAGGCGACCGGCTGACGCTGATCGGCTTCAGCCCGGAAGCCTCGGGGCTGGTGGCCCGCCTGCAGGGCTCGCCGCTGTGGCGCAATCCTGCATTGAGCGGCGCGCTGCAGCCGGATCCCCGGACGCGCATGGACCGCTTCACCCTGACCGCCGAACTGCTGGGCAAGCAGGATCCGTCCGCCAACCCGCAGGGAGGCGCCAATGCCGCTGGCCGTGACTGACCGCGACCGCTGGCTCGCGCTGGCGCTGCTGCTGGCGGCGCTGCTGCTGGGCTACTTCCTGCTCGTGCATCCGTGGTGGACGGTTCCCATGCAGTCGGTCGGTGCGCGCGTGGACGAATTGCGCGAACGCGAGTTGCGCATCCGCACGCAGCTGCAGCAGGCGCCGCAGGTGCAGCGCGAACTCGCGGCCGCCCTCGCGCAACAGGCGCAGCGTCCGGGCTTCCTGCCGGAAGCGACGGTGGAGCTCGCCACGGCCGGGCTGGTGCAGCGGCTGGAAGCCGTCGTCAAACAGGCCAGCCCCGGCAACCGCAGCTGCGCCATCGCCAACCAGTCGCCGCTGGCGGTCGCCGGTCGCGAGATCTATCCGCGCGTGATCGTGCAGGTGCGGCTGCGTTGCGGAACGCCCGAACTCGCGTCGGTGTTGCACCAGATCGAGTCCGGCAGCCCGCGCCTGTTCGTCGAGAACCTCAACATCCTGCCGCAGCGGTACGCCTTCCAGGCCAGCGAAAGCGGCACGGGCGGACTGGACGTCAACTTCGACCTGTACGGCTATCTCAAGCCGTCCCCCGGCGCGACCCAGGAGCCCACCGGTGCGCGCTGATGCCTGGAACGTGCGCACCTGGCTGCTCGCGGTGGTGGCGGGCTGGGCCGTGCTGGCCGCGGTGATGGCGGTGTTCGGACTGGGCGGCCGCATCACGCCGCTGCCCGCCGATCCTGCGCTGGTGCAGGCGCTGCCTCGCCTGCCCGCCACGCCGCCGGAACGCCTGGGGGCGCTCGACCGATACGCGGACGTGGCCGCCCGCCCGATGTTCGCCGAGGACCGTCGTCCCAAGCCGTATTTCCTGTCCGGCGAAGAATCCGCAGCGCCGGCGTTCGACCTGGTGTTGACCAGCGTGCTCATCACGCCGTCGCTGGAACTGGCGATCGTGCAGCCCGCGCAGGGCGGGGAAGGCCTGCGGGTGAAAGTGGGCGAGTCGCCGGCGGGCTTCCCCGGCTGGCGGTTGGCGGACCTGGATCCGCGGCGGGCCGTGTTCGACGGGCCCGAAGGTCGCCGCGAACTGGAACTGCGCGTCTTCGACGGTACCGGCGGACAGCCGCCGACGCAGGTCATCGGCACGCCGCCGGCCGTGCCGCCGGCGGCGGCGGCGGTCGCACCGCCGGCGATGATGCCGGGCGGGCGGACGACCGGTGGCAACAACGCCCCGTCGGCCACGCCGACCGTGGCGTCGCCCACCGCGCCCGTGCAGGTGCCCGCCCCGGTCGCCATGCCAGCCCCGTCGGGCACCGCGCCGGCCGCTTCCGCCGCGCCCGCCGCCACGGTGGACGAACAGATGGAAGCCATCCGCCAGCGCATCGAGCAGCGCCGCGCGCAGCTGCGCCAGCAGCAGGCGCAACCCACCACGCCGCCGGCAACGCCCGGCAAGACACAGTAGAGTGCCGGCATGACGTTACGTGCGATCCTGTTTTCCCTTTGCCTGGGCCTGCTGGCCGGCTGCGCCAGCGCGCCGTCGCCCGACGTGCGCCGTACCTCGCCAGGCGCGGGCGCGGTGACGCCCGGCAGTGCGCAGACCGATCCACTGAAGGACAGCGAAGCGCCGGTAACCGGACCGCAGGCGCAGATCCGTCGCGGCAACGGGCAGATGATCAACCGCAGTGCGGCTGCCGCGCCGGTGCCTTCGCTCGGCGGCGCCAGCAGCGGTTCGGCCACCTTCAACTTCGAAGGCGAATCCGTCCATGCCGTCGTCAAGGCGATCCTCGGCGACATGCTCGGACAGAACTACGTCATCGCGCCCGGTGTGCAGGGCACGGTCACGTTGGGCACACCGAAACCGGTGTCGCCCGCCGAGGCGCTGAACCTGCTGGAGATGGTGCTGGGCTGGAACAACGCCCGACTGGTCTACAGCGGCGGGCGCTACAACATCATCCCCGCCGACCAGGCGCTGGCCGGCAGCGTGGCGCCGCGCACCGGTCCGGCCTCCAGTGCGCGCGGCTACGAAGTGCGCGTGGTGCCCCTGCGCTTCATCTCCGCCAGCGAGATGAAGAAGGTCCTGGAGCCGTATGCGCGGCCGAACGCGATCGTCAACGTCGACGGCACCCGCAACGTGATCACGCTCGCGGGCACGCGGACCGAACTGGAGAACTACCTGCGGACGGTGGAGATCTTCGACGTCGACTGGCTGTCCGGCATGTCGGTGGGCGTGTTCCCGCTGCAGACCGGCCGCGCCACACGCGTGGTCGCGGACCTGGAAAAAGTGTTCGGCAACGACAGCAAGACGCCGAGCGCCGGCATGTTCCGCTTCATGCCGCTGGAAGGCGCGAACGCGGTGCTGGTGATCACGCCGCAGGCGGCCTACCTGGACCAGATTCAGCAGTGGCTGGAGCGCATCGATGGCGCAGGCGAGGGCAGCCGGCTGTTCTCGTACGAGTTGAAGTACATCAAGGCGCGCGAACTCGCGCAGCGGCTGGCCGAGGTCTTCGGCTCGTCGGGTGGAAGCAGCGGCGGCGACGGCCGCTCCAGCGGCGGCCCCGGCAATGTATCGCTGATGCCCGGCACGGACCCCGTGCAGATCAACGACGGCGGCATGAACAGCACCGGCGGCAGTGTCGATTTCGGCGGCGGCAACAGCGGCAGCGGTTCGAGCGGCGGAGGCCTCGGCAGCGGCACGCTGTCGCTCAACCAGCGCGACGGCGGCAATGGCGCGGTCACGCTGGAGGTCGACGGCAACCGCGTCGGCGTTGCGGCCGTGGAAGAGACCAACACGCTGCTGGTGCGCGCCAGTCCCAGCGCCTGGCGGTCGATCCGCGAAGTGGTCGAGAAGCTCGACGTGATGCCGATGCAGGTGCACATCGAAGCGCAGGTCGCCGAGGTGTCGCTGACCGGCGACCTGAGCTATGGCGTCAGCTGGTTCCTCGAGCGCGCGATGACCGACAACGGACTGGGTCCGTTCGCAGCGCCGGGCGCTGGAGGCCCCAGCAAGTGGAGCACGCTGGCCGGCAGCATCGGCGGCGTGGGCGGTGCGGGCGCCGTGTGGACGCTCGTCAAGAACGATGCGGCCGCCGTCATCACCGCGCTGGACGAAGTGAGCGACGTGCGCCTGCTGCAGACGCCGTCGATCTTCGTGCGCAATAACGCGGAGGCCACGCTCAACGTCGGCAGCCGCATTCCGATCTCGTCGGTCACCGTCAATCCCGGCCTGGGCGGCGACAGCACCTACAGCCAGGTGCAGTACCTCGATACCGGCATCATCCTCAAGGTGCGTCCGCGCGTGACCAAGGACGGCATCGTGTTCATGGAGATCGTGCAGGAAGTCAGCACGCCCGGCGACGTGCCGGACGAGAACGGCAACGTGCGCATCAACAACCGCCGCTTCAAGACCGAAGCCGCCGTGCAGGCGGGCAACACGGTCATGCTGGCGGGCCTGATCAGCGACACCGCGACGAACGGTTCCGCCGGCATTCCCGGGCTGAGCCGCATCCCGATCATCGGCGGCCTGTTCGGCAGGAAGACCACCAGCTCCGAGCGCAGCGAGGTGATCGTGCTGCTGACGCCGACCATCGTCGCCAACCCGCAGGAAGCGAACGACCTGACCGACGAGTACGGCAAGCGTTTCCGCGCGCTGGAACCCCTGCAGGCGCCGCGTTCCAAGTGACGCCGCCGTCCGCATCGTCGCCCCTGCCCATCGTCCTGTTGCCGATCGGCAGCGACGACGACGCGCTCGATGCCTGTCTCGGCGCACTCGACGCCGGCACGCCCGCCGGCACGCGCCTGTGGCTGGCCGACGACGCGCAGGCCGGTCCGCGCGGACTCGCCATCATCGAGCGTTGGCTGGCGCGCACGCCGCTGCAGGCGGATTACACCCGGCGCCCGCGCATGCTGGGCGAGGTCGCGCACGTCGAGCAGATGCTGGCGGCCTGCGGCGATGCCGACGTGGTCGTCCTCGCGCCGGATGCGCAACCCTTGCCCGGTTGGCTGCAACAGCTCGCCGCGTGCTTCGCCCGCGACGCGTCGATCGCCACCGCGACGCCGTGGTGCAATGCCGGCGAAGCCGCGGCGTGGCCACGGCTCGGCGAGGTCGGCCCGCCGCCGGCCGACGCCGAACGCATCGCGCAGGCCTGCGCGGCGATGTCGCCGCTGCATCCCGAACTGCCGGCGGCCGTCGCGCACGCGGTCGCGCTGCGCGGCAGCGCACGCAAACGCGTCGGTGGCCTGGATGCCGCGAGTTATGCCTCGTGGTACGCCGCCCTGGTCGACCTGTCGTTGCGCCTGGCCGGACTCGGCTGGCGCAATGTGCTGTGCGAGACGGCGTTCGTCGCGCGCGGCGGCGAAGGTGGGCCAGCCGATGGCGACATGGATGCCTTGAATGCGCGCTGGCCCACCTTCACGCCGCGGCTGGCGACGTTCCTGATGGACGATCCGTTGCGCGGGCCACGCGAGCGCTTGCACGCGATGTACGCCGAAGCCGGATCACCGGAGCGCCAGCGTGACCTCTTCGGTTGAGACGTCCGGCATCGCCGCCGTCGTGGTGACGCACGAGAGTGCGTCCAGCATCGACGAGTGCCTGATGCGCCTGCGCGTGGCCCACGGCGTGCACGAGATCCGCGTGGTCGACAACGCCTCGACCGACGGCACGATGGAGATCGTTCAGCGCCACGCCTTGCAGGACGCGCGCCTGCGCTTCATCGCCAACCCGGACAATCCCGGCTTCGCGGTCGGCTGCAACCAGGGCGCACGCGACACGCAGGCCTCCTGGCTGGCGTTCGTGAATCCCGATCTGATGGTGGACGCCGATACGCTCGCCCGGCTGCGCGCGCACGCGGTCGACGCGACAGGCGACACGCTGCTGGGTGTCGACCTGGTGGACGAAAATGGGGTGCGCGATACCGCGGCGCGCCGACGCGACCCGAGGTTCGCCGCGATGCTGCGTTCGCCGGGCGCGGCGTCGAAGCTGGGTGTACCGGTCGAGGACGGCCAGGTGCTGCAGCCGGTCGACATCATTTCCGGCGCGCTGATGCTGATGCCGCGCGCACTGTTCGATCGCATCGGCGGTTTCGACGAGGGGTATCGTCTGCACGCCGAGGACATGGACCTGTGTCGCCGAGCGCGCCAGGCAGGTGCGCATGTCGCCGTCGCCAACGGCATCCGCGTCCTGCACCTCCGTGGCGTGTCGAGCCGTGCGCGACCGGTGTTCGTGGAGTGGCACAAGCACCGTGGTCTGTGGCGCTATTTCCGCAAGTTCGAGGCGGCGCAGCGGGGCATGGTCACGCGGCTGGGCGTGTTCGCGGCCATCTGGCTGCATTTCGGTGCGGTGCTGGCGAGGATCCTCCTGCGCCGGCGTTGATGCGGAAACGCTAGTCGCCCGATACCCGATGTCCGTAGCCGCGCAACGCGTGCAGCGCCACGTCCACCTGCGATGCCTGCACGAGTACATAGTCGGTGTCGAACGTGGACATCGCGAAGATGCCCACGCCGGCCGCCGCGAGCGGATCCAGTACCGCCTTCAGGATGCCGGTCAATGCGAAATCGAACGGCCCCTGCAGCTTGAACATGCGCCAGCCGCGCTGGCAGCGGACGCTGTCGGGAACATACGTTTCCTCGCAGACCAGCGACAGTTCGTCGTCGGTCCAGCCGGCGTGCCGCATGCCGGTGCCCGGCCACCAGACGGGCAGGGGCGAGGTGGGCGCCAGCCGGGCGACGGCGTAGCGCTCGGGCAGCAGGGACAGTGCCAGCGAAGGCGTGGTCATCCCGGGCGCCCGTTCCACCAGAACAGCGCGTTGACGACGACGACCACCACCACGGTGTAGACCAGCGACAGCGGGCCGCCGACGCGCCACAGCTGGCGCGAGGTGTAGTTGGCGGGACCGACGATCATCGAGATCACCGGGTTCGACGCCGTCATCAGGTTGTTGGACGCCGACAGCGCCACGATCAGCGCGAACGCGGTCGGATTGCCGCCCGCCGCCAGCGCCAGGTTGATCGCCATCGGCACCATCACGATGGTCGCGCCGACATGGCTGATCACCAGCGAGAACGCAGTCGTAAGAAGGGCGATGGCGATTTCCAGCACCCACACCGGAATGCCTTCCGGCAACCGTTCGACCGTATGCCCGGCGACCCACGCCGCGGCACCGCTGCTGTCCATCGCCCAGCCGAGCGGGATCAGCCCGGCCATCAGGAACACCGTCTTCCAGTTGATCGCGCTGTAGGCCTCGTCCATGCGCAGCACGCCGGTCAGCAGCATGCCGGCGACGCCGGTCATCAGCGTCAGCGCGACCGGCAGTTTGGAGGTCAGCGCGATGATGATGGTGATGGCGAAGATCGTCATCGCGATCTTGAACTTGTGCGGTCGCTGCTCGCCCTTCGGATAGTCGGTCACCACCACGAAGTCGCGGCTCTCGGCCGCCAGTCCCAGGTCCTGCCAGATGCTGTGGAACACCAGCATGTCGCCGGCGCGCAGCTTTTCGTCGCGCACGTTCTCGCGGATGACCTTCTTGTCGCGGTTGATCGCCAGCAGGCTGATGCCGTTCTGCTTGCGCAGGCGCAGCTCCCGCGCGGTCTTGCCGATGAACCTCGACGTCGGCGGCACCACCGCCTCGGAGATGCCGGCACGACTGGGATTGAACAGGTCGCCGAAGTGGCGAAGGCGCGAGGACATGCGCAGGAACTGGTTCTGCGCGAAATCGCTGATCTCCTGGCGCGCGCCCATCACGCCCAGCACGCTGCCTACCCATATCCGCATGTCCGCCGGCGGCGACAGCCGGGTGTCGTTGCCGGTCTGCAGCGCCAGCATCAGCGGCGCATCGTGCAGGGCTTCGGCCTCGCCCAGCGACATGCCGACCAGGGGGCTTTCCGCGCTGACCACCAGTTCGAACACATCGCCTTCGATGCCGTAGGTGTTGGCGAAGTAGCTCTCGGTGCGCGCGGGCGTCACCGCGCCGTCGCTGCCCTGCGTCTCTTCCTTGAGCTTGCGGTCGCCGTAGTAACGGAAGTACACCAGCGAGGCGATCACCAGCGCCAGGCCGATCGGCCACGGCGCGAACATGCGCAGCGGCTCCAGCGTGGCCATGCCCGAGGGCAGGTTGTTGTTGGCCGAGACGAGCAGGTCGTTGAGCAGGATCAGCGGCGAGTTGCCGACCATGGTGAACGCACCGCCCATGACGATGGCGGCGGCGATCGGCAGCAGCAGCCGCTGCATCGACAGTCCCGTGCGCGAAGACAGGCGCGACGCGACCGGCATGAACAGCGCCATCACCGACGGGTTCTGCATGAAGGAAGAATTGAGGCTGGCGATGGCGGTGGTCATCAGCAGCAGGCGCTGCTCGATGCCGTGTCCGCGCCGCAGCAGCCACGACGCCAGCCGGTTCAGTGCCCCGGTGCGGTCCAGGCCGGCGCCCAGGATCATGGTGGCGATGATGCTCATCACCGCGTTGCCGGAGAAGCCGCCGAAGATCTCCTCCGGCGCGATCAGGCCGGTGATGCCCAGCACCACCAGCACCACGAGCGCGACCAGATCGGCGCGGATGCGTTCGAACAGGAACATCGCCATCGTGAAGCCGACCAGCCCGAGGACGAGCTTCATGTCGTTGGTCAGCGTCAGCGCGTTTTCCATGTCGCGATCGGTTTCCTGGTGCGTGTTGCGGTACTACTCGCGGTCGTACAGAAGATCCCACACGCCGTGGCCGAGCTTCTGGCCGCGGGTCTCGAAATGCGTCTGCGGCCGCCAGTCGGGGCGCGGCACGCTGCCGCGCAGGCCGGCGCGGTTGGCCAGGCCCGGCGTCGCATCCAGCACGTCCCACATATGCTCGGCGTAGGCCTCCCAGTCGGTGGCGCAATGCAGGCGCCCGCCCGGGCGCAGCTTGCGTGCGATCAGCGTAGCGAACGCGGGCTGCACGAGGCGACGCTTGTTGTGGCGCTTCTTGTGCCACGGATCGGGGAAGTAGATGCGGACCTCGTCCAGCGAGGCATCGGCGACTTCGTGCTGCAGCACTTCCACGGCGTCGTGGTGGTAGATGCGCACGTGGTCGCTGCCATCCTCGGCCAGTGCGTTGAGCAGCCGTCCGACGCCCGGCGCATGCACTTCAAGGCCGAGGTAGTCGCGCGCCTTGTCGTTCGCAGCGGCGAAGCGCAGCGCCTCGCCATTGCCGAAGCCGATCTCCAGCACCCGCGGTGCGGTGCGGCCGAACACCGCGTCGTAGTCGCGCGGCGCACCGGTGTAATCCAGTCCGAAGCGCGGCCACTGCGTGTCGAACGCGCGCTGCTGCGCCTCGGTGAAACGGCCCTGGCGCAGCACGAAGCTGCGGACTTCGCGCCGGCCTTCGGTCAGGGTGAAGGGCTTGGGCGGGGTCTTGGCGCCAGGACTGGAGAACGGATCCGTCATCAGCCGATCAGGCCGTCGATCGGACTGGACGCCGAGGCGTTGCGCTTGCGCGGAATGCGGCCGGCCAGGAAGGCCTCGCGGCCGGCCTCCACGGCCTTCTTCATGGCGCTGGCCATCAGCACCGGGTGCCTGGCGCCGGCGATGGCGGTGTTCATCAGCACGCCGTCGCAGCCCAGTTCCATCGCGATGGCCGCGTCGGACGCGGTGCCGACGCCGGCATCGACCAGCACGGGCACCTTCGCGTTCTCGATGATTTCCAGCAGGTTGTACTTGTTCTGCACGCCCAGGCCGGAGCCGATCGGCGCGGCCAGCGGCATCACCGCCACGCAGCCGATCTCTTCCAAGCGGCGGGCCAGAATGGGATCGTCGCTGGTGTAGACCATCACCTGGAATCCGTCGGCCACCAGCGTCTCGGCGGCGGCCAGCGTCTGCACGACATCGGGATAGAGCGTCTTCTGGTCGCCCAGCACTTCCAGCTTCACCAGCGTGTGGCCGTCCAGCAGCTCGCGGGCCAGCCGGCAGGTGCGCACGGCGTCGGCGGCGGTATAGCAGCCGGCGGTGTTGGGCAGGATCGTGTACTTGTCGGGCGGCAGCACGTCGAGCAGGTTGGGCTCGTTGGGCGACTGGCCCAGGTTGGTGCGACGGATGGCGACGGTGACGATTTCGGCGCCGGCGGCCTCGGTGGCCAGGCGGGTTTCCTCGAAATCCTTGAACTTGCCGGTGCCGGTCAGCAGGCGGGAACGGTAGGTCTTGCCCGCGATCACCAGCGGGTCATGGGGGGCGGTGTTGGACATGCGGCGATTATCGCCCATGTGACGCCGGTGCGTCCCGCCTGCGCGGCGCTGGCGATCAGCCGCCGCCGAGCGCGTGGACGATCTCCACGCGGTCGCCGGCCCGCAGCGTGTGCTGCGCGTGCTGGCCGCGCGGGATGATCTCGCCGTTGACCTCGATGGCCACGCGGCGCTCCGCCAGGCCCTGCGACTGAAGGAGGGTGGCGATGCTGCTCTGGTCGGGCAGCGCGTGGGGCTGCCCGTTCAACTGGATGTCCATGCCGCCATTGTCGCCGATGGCATCGCTTGCCGCATTGCAGCGTGTGCGCGAGCGGGCTTGGTGGAACGATGCGCGCCATGCGCAGCCGTACGGCAGAGCCGGCGCGCAGTCCCTCATCCCTTGCCCCGGAGATTCCATGAAGCCTTCCCTTTCGCCCGTCCGTTCCCTGCTGGCCGTTGCGCTGGCGGTGGCGGCGGCCCCCGCCCTTGCGGCAGAGAGCCCGTATTCCCAGACCGTCTTCTTCGGCGACAGCCTCACCGATTCCGGGCACTTCCGCCCGGCGCTGATCCAGGCGGTCGGTCCGAACGGCGCCATCCTCGGCCGCTTCACCACCAATCCGGGCCTGGTGTGGTCCGAATACCTCGCCGAGTACTACGGTACCGGTGCCGTCAGCACCAACCAGGGCGGCACCAATTACGCCGTCGGCGGTGCCCGCGTGGGTACCAATACCTCGGGTGCGCTGGGACCGATCCCGTCGATGACCACGCAGCTGACCAGCTACCTGTCCGCCAACGGTGGCCGCGCCGATCCGAACGCGCTTTACACGGTGTGGGGCGGTGCGAACGACCTGTTCGCGGTGGTCGGCGGCGCCAACCCCACCACCACCATCGGGGGCGCGGTCACGGCCCAGGTCGGCATCATCGGTACGCTGCAGAACGCCGGTGCGCGCTACATCCTCGTCCCGACGATCCCCGACCTGGGCGTGACGCCGCAGTTCCGTGCCGGCGGTGCGACCGCGCAGGCCACCGGCACGCAACTGGCCACGACCTACAACACCTCGCTGTTCGGCGCCCTGAACACCGCCGGCCTGCGCGTGATCCCGCTGGATACCTTCACGCTGCTGCGCGAGATCGTCGCAAGCCCGGCCGAGTACGGTTTCGGCAACGTCACGGGCACGGCCTGCAATCCGCAGATCACGGCGTCTTCCGTCACCTGCAGCCCGCTCAACTACGCAACGCCGAATGCGGCCGACGTGTACGCGTTCGCCGATGGCGTTCATCCCTCGTCGAAGGCCCACGGCATCCTGTCGCAGTACGCGGCGTCCATGCTGGAAGGCCCGCGCCAGATCGCGCTGCTGCCGTACACCGCGTCGGTGCATGGCCGTGCGCGCGCCGATCGCGTGGCGTCGCACGTGGCCGGCAAGCCCGAGGCCGACGGCATGCGCTGGTGGGGCGACGTGCGCGGCGACTTCCTGCGCTATGACGACGGCAACCTGTACGACGGCGCGGGCCCGATGGGCACGTTCGGCGTGGACTGGTCGAGCGGGTCGTGGGTCTACGGTGCCTTCGCGGGCTATGGTCGCGCGAAGTACGACTTCGGCCTGCGCCGCGGCAGTTTCGACGAGTCCGACGCGACGCTCGGCGGCTTCGTCGGCTGGTATGGCGACCACCTGTGGGCGAATGCGCAGGTCAGCTACAGCTGGCTCTCGTACGACGTGGATCGCGACGTGCAGCTGGGCGGCGTGACGCGCCGGCACAGCGGCTCGCCGGACGGCACCAACCTGACCGTCGGTGCGAGCGCCGGCTACGAGTTCGGCGACGGCGCGTTCCGTCATGGCCCGGTGGTGAGCGTGGTGTCGCAAACCATCGAGATGGACGGCTACAGCGAAAGTAACGTCAGCTCGACCGCGCTGGCGTATCCGGACCAGGACTTCGACTCGCTGATCGGCAGCGCCGGCTGGCAGGTCAGCTACGCGATCAACGACCACCTGCAGCCGTACGCGCGCCTGACCGTGGACCGCGAGTTCGAGGATCCGGCGGCGGAAGTGTTCGCGCAGTCGCTGTCGATCACCGGTTCGGCGCCCTATGCGGTGCCCGGCCTGGATACGGACGACAGCTACGGCACGCTGCTACTGGGCGCGCGTACCAAGCTGTTCGGCTTGGACGCCAACCTGGGCGTGAACACCACGGTCAACCAGGGCGGCGGCACCAACACCACGGCCTTCATGACCTTGAGCGGCGGCTTCTGATTGACCACCTGCAATGCGGCGCCATGAGCTGGCGCCGCATTGCCTTGCCGCGCGCCGCGGCATAGACTCGCCCCATCGTGCGGGTGTAGTTCAATGGTAGAACTGCAGCTTCCCAAGCTGCTAGCGTGGGTTCGATTCCCATCACCCGCTCCACTCAAGACCCATCATGCTCCTAAGTGCATGAATTTGCAAGGGTTTTAGTCAAGAAAAACGACTTCTCAAGCGACCCATTTAGGTATCGTTTGAGGTATCGTTTTCGTGCCGAAGCCGCTGCTTCTTTCGCGTCCAAGCGGGCTCTATGCCCGCTTTCTTGTGCCGATGGATTTGCGCCCCGTCGTGGGGTCGCGTTTCCTCGTGCGTCCGCTCCATCTGCCTCCAGGGGACGCGGCGCGACTGGTCGCCGCATGCATGGCCGTGGCACTCTCTCATGCATTCGACGCACTGCGCAGGGGGCAGACCGTGGATTGGAAGAAGGCATTGGAAGCGGCACAGGCGGCAGGCCGGAAGGATCTCATCCTGGAAGGTCTCACTTTCTCCGACGGGACGAAAATCGATCGCGCTCGGCTGGACACGCCCGAAGATGTTGCGATGTTTTCGGCACTGGCTGAGCAGCGCCGCGCTCAAGTGAGCGCCAGCAGCGCCCGCATTGCCGCCGCCGCTGCCGCTCGTCGCTTGCGCCTGTCCATGGCAATCGCGGCACACCTGGGCGACCTGGAGGGCGCTCGGCTACATGCCAAGACCGTCCTGGAAAGCCGCCACACGCTGCGACTGTTCTCCGAAGTGGTAGGCCCATCCACGCCGGTGGCCGAACTGACCCAAGAGCACGTGCGTGCGTTTTTCGCCGCCGTGCGTTGGTGGCCTGCGAACGCGTCCAAGCGCCCCGAGTATCGGGATCTGCCGGTGCTCGAGGTCTTCGAGTTGGCGAAGAAGAACGGCGAACCGGCGCCAGCTGCGTGGACCATTGCGAAACACCGTCAGCGCTTGTCCGTGTTCTTCGTCTCGCTTGTGGCTTCCGGAGACTTGGCCACTAACCCCCTGGCCGGAGTGCGCGCCGTCGCCACGCCCGACAACGAGGACCGGGGTGCGCCGTTCTCGGACGAAGAACTGCGCGCCATTTTTGGGCCGGCGTTCGTGCCCTGGGCCTCGAAGTATCCCCATCGCTGGTTTGGCTCGATGTTGGGCCTGTTCTCCGGTGCGAGGGTCAATGAGGTGGCGCAGCTGCGAGTGGACGACGTGGAAACGGTCGACGGGGTGCCGGGCTTCTACATTCGGGCCGCGGCCAAGGGCCAGAGCGTCAAGAACAAGAACAGTCGGCGATTTGTGCCCCTGGCCCAGCCTGTTCTTGCCGCCGGGTTCCTTACGTATGTCGATGAGGTGAGAGCCGCCGGCCATGCGCAGCTGTTTCCTAACCTACCAAACAGCACAGGCCTAGGATTTGGTCGGCAGCTGTCCCGCCAGTTCTCGGCCTACATCAAGAGCCTGGGCCTTAAAGAGAAGGGGCAGGGCTTCCACGGCTTCCGCCACACCTTGGCCGACCGGCTGGACGCGGCGGGCGCGTCGGCGGCTGCCATCGGTGCGCTGACCGGTCACGCTGCAGGCCAGACAGTCCTGGAGAAGCACTACATCCACCGCAGCACGCTACCGGACCGGGTTGCAACGCTCGCGAAGTTCTTGCCGCCGGTGACGCTGCCGGCTTACACGCCTGGGCAGTTCGCGGGGGCACTGAAAGGGGTGGCGGCTACGAAGCGCAAGCGGTAGGAGAGGGGCCGTCGAAAAATTTCGCCCGTTTGCTTTTCCAGAGCATGCAAAGGCTTTTCTTGAGCAAGGAAAAGCCAGGTATTGCGGTTGCATGGGTCTGGTGTCTGCAACTGCAACAGGGATACGGAGAACGAAAGCGCCCCCTGCTTTGCCCTTCATCGCCGGGTCCGCTTCGCTCCCCCGACGATGAAGGGCAAAGTCTCCCCGGGACCTCCGCCTTAAGGGCGGTCGGGGCGACTTAGCCCCTGCTGGTTACCACCTCGAAGGTGGCCCGACAGTCGGGCACGGTGATAGATGGACTACACCGCTACGACAGGTTCACGCGGTCCAACCGCGCCGGCTCTGGGTCCTGTCACCAGGCTCTCGCCTGGCGTCTCTCCAGTGGGCTCGCCCGCTCCCCAGCCGTCGCTGGGGAATGTCATCCTAGCTTCCGTCCTTGGTCCACACCCCCTTTGGCAGTCGGATCGCGACAGGGCACACGAGCGGGGCCAGATTGAGCACTCCCCGCGCCTCTGCGACGCTTGAACTACCGGGTAGGCGCAGGTTGCAAGGCCAAACAGCGCCTATTGTCCCCCTGCTTCAAAGCCCGCTCACTCCGGTGGTGGTCAACCCAAGCCCCTCAATGGGGCGCCCGTTCCTTGTGCGCGGCCCGGTTTCACCCGGGCACCGTGCTACGGCTACCTAGGGCACCAAGGCAGTGAGAGGAGACGAGGGAAGGGGAGGGGTTGCGGTCGGGCCCTGGCTTGTTATCGTGACCCTAGGGGCCGCGCCTGGGCTCGGCAGTCATCACCTGCCTAGCTCGCCTCCGGGCTTCACTCACCCGGGGGCCTTCCCTTCAAAGTAGCTCGCCCCGGTCATCCGTCAAGGTGGCCGGGGCGTTCTCTTTTCAGTCGCAGCCAGTGCGAGCGCGCCCTCCTAGTCTTTAGTCATGACGCGCTCATTGCCCTTGCCTTTGGCACTCCAGCCAGCGAACATTGAGGATCTTTTTGCTCCCTCAATGCCCCCGCCAGTGTCCAAGAAAAACCTCGCCCAGCAGGCGGCCCAAGAACTCAAGGCCTTGGCCCCGTCGAAGGGCTTTAAGACCGTGATGGCGGATCCGCCGTGGCGCTTCCAGAACCGCACGGGGAAGATGGCCCCGGAGCACAAGCGCTTGAGCCGCTACGGCACCATGGACCTGCCGGAAATCATGGCCCTGCCGGTGTCCGAAATCGTGGCCGACACCGCGCACCTGTATCTGTGGGTGCCCAACGCGCTGCTACCCGAAGGCCTGGAAGTGATGAAGGCGTGGGGGTTCTCCTACAAGTCCAACATCGTGTGGCACAAGATCCGAAAGGACGGCGGGCCAGACGGCCGGGGGGTGGGCTTCTACTTCCGCAACGTCACCGAACTGCTGTTGTTCGGGGTGCGGGGCAAGAACGCGCGCACGCTGGACCCGGGCCGCACGCAGGTGAACTTCCTAGCAACGCAGAAGCGCGAGCACTCCCGCAAGCCCGATGAGCAATACCCGCTGATTGAGGCGTGTAGCCCTGGCCCATTCCTGGAGATGTTCGCGCGTGGCCCGCGCAAGGGCTGGAGCGTGTGGGGCAACCAGTCGGACGACTACGCGCCGACCTGGAACACCTACGCCAATCACTCGCAGGCAGACCGGAGCCCGTCGGTTAGTCCGCGCGCTGCGGCTCCAAAAGGGGAGCCGGTGCGGGCTTCTTCTTCGCCTTCGCTTTCTTCGGCACAGCGGGCGGCTCGGCGTCGGTCAAAAGGGACTTCTTGATACCGATGACCAGCAGGGGGCAGCCGCCCCCGCTGCCACCCTCCACGCGCGGCAGCAGCTTGCCCATGTGGGTGGTGCTGTTCCCGTAAGAAGAGCCGCGACCCATCGCGTCGAACACCTCTTGCAGCTCGTCGGCCCGGGTGAAGATAACCCCGACACTGACCACGCCCAAGTCAAACAACAGGCGAAAGTTGTTGAGGTCACGGTCGTAGAACGGATCCTTGTTGTTCCATTCGACCTCAAGCGCTACCCGATTTCGGAAGCAATCCACTTTGTGGGTTGGGCTGTCCCTGGTGATCTCATCAACCTTGATCTGCGTGTTGAACTTCGTCTCTACCCATCCCCGCTCGCCCAACGTGTGGTCAACCCATGCGGCGAGGTTAGAGCGGTTGCCACCGCCCACCTCAATCCAGCCCTTATAGAGCCTGAAGTCCTCCAGCATTCGCAGGATATCGGCCCACTCGTCTGGGAAGTCCGACTTGAGGATGGCGACAGCGTGCCGCCATTCGTGGAGCTCGTAGTTCGCGCGGATGAAGTCGCTAAAGTCGGTCTCGGCCATGGCCGGATCCTATTCAGCGCCGCCGCCCTTGCATACCCCTAGCGCATGCGCGGCCTTTGTCGTTCCTGGAGGGACGTCCGCCCAGGTGTCGGCTCCACGCCCGGGGCCAACGTGGGCGCGGGCTCGGGCTGCTGCTGGGGTTTCGCGTCGAAGCGGGGCACGGGCAAGCCGAACGCCTCCGCGAACTGCGTGCGGGCCTTCTCGGCGCTGGCTTCCGCTTGCTGACGCCGCCGGCCTGCCGCGTCGCGCTCGGCTTTGGCCTCCGCTTCGGCGGCCTTCGCCCGCCTCACGGCTTCCGCTGCCTCAAGGGCTTGCCTGTCGTGCGCGGTTGGGCGTCCCAAGGCTCTGCGCATTCGGCTGAACGGGTCATCTGCCGGCGGCCCGTAGTGCCCCCGATCGGCACGGGCGCGGCGAACCGCTTCCCGCGCTTGCTTTCGCTCCTCGACCGTTCGGCGCCATGCCTCCCGGGCCTCGCCTGCGGCGTTGTGGGTTTCCAGCAGGGTGCGCGCGGTGGCCCGCTGCCAGGGGGTTGTTGTTTCCGGCTGCCGCAGGGCTTTCCTGGCTCGGGCCAGCATTTCCTCAATCAACGCCTCAAGCTGCTTTGCTGCCTCTTGCATAACCACGTTCTCCACCTGGACCCGGTCTCTACTTCTCGCCACCCGCTCAACGGCTGCCGACCCCTTCCCCTGCTGACCAGCGGCGCCAGCCGCCCGCCGGGGCACGGATGCCCCGGCCTTGGGCGGCTTCTTCGCACGCGCCTGGACGGCGGCCCTTGGTGCTGGGGGTGGGGTCGCCTGTGCCAATCGGGCGCGGCCTTCCTTCGTTCGCTCCAGCAGCGCCCGGGCGTGGGCGGCTTGTTCGTCGATGGGGGCCAGGCGGCCGTCGGCCGCTGCCTTCGCCTTCAGCTCTTCGAAACGGCGAGCGTGGCGATTGAACCGCCGTTCTCCCGCAGCCTTTACCCTGTCATTTCGCTTCGCGCGGGGCAGGCGTTCGCCACGGCGGCGGGCCTGGGTGACGGCCTTGCCCTCGTGTTTAGTCGGCAGCCGGTCGAGTTGGGCCACGGCGCCGAAGTCGCCCCGCTCCAGTGCGTCGGCTTTCTGGTCCACCAGTCGGCGGTGGTCCACGCGCGAGGCAACGCCAGCGGCGGTTAGGGCGGCATTGATACGCGCGCCGATGGCGGCGCGTAGGTCTTTCAGTTCCTGCGCCCCTGCCTTGAATTCGTCCAGGACCTTCGCCGCACTGTTGCCAAAGCGCTCCGGGCCCACCTGGCGCGGGGTGATGAGTATGTGCGCGTGAAAGTTGCGGTTGTCTCCGCCTTTGTCGGGTGCGTGGAGCGCAACCTGGGCGGCGACGCCGTAGCGGTCTACCAGCAATTGCCCCAGGTCTTTAGCCAGGCCGCGCCGCTGCTCGGGCGTGAGTTCGTGGGGTAGGGCTACTAGCACTTCACGCGCAACCCGCGCGTTCTTTCGTGTTTCGTGGCCTTCGACCTTGGCCCACAGCTGGCGCGGATCCGTGGCCCACGCGGGCGCGCCATCGGGCGCGAGCATGTCCACGGAAAGCACGCCGGCCTTCTTGCTGTAGTCGTGGCGCGCGCCGCTGGGGTCGTCCAGGCACAAGCCAGCGCGATAGGCAGCGGCAGCGGTCGCGCTGTCGCCCTTCCCACGGCTGAGACTTTTCACCTGGACCGAGTAAATCGCCACGTAACGAAAACCCCAACAACGACGGAAGCGCAGCCCCCTCTGGGGGCGAGCATTGGGGGCAGGCGTGCGAAGCGCGCCGGGGTGTCGGGGGCGTAGCCCCTGACCGCACGGTTTCGCGGAGCGAAACCATAAGTGCGCTATTGCTGTCGCTCGCTGGCCCCCGGTTTCAGGTTTACATGCACACGAAAGCTGTCAACTTTTTAGCCAAATCAAGAGCGGCGCTCGCTGTCCGCTCGCGCCAACAATTGGGCTTCGCCCCCTTGCGCTCCGCGCGATTTCTGCTTGCATGGTTTATCAAGGCTTTTGTGAGCGTGGGTCGTGTCAGATGTTGAGAAGCGAAAGCTAAAACTGGATCGCATGATTGAAGCGGTGGCGAAGGAGCAAGCCAAACTGCTCCTGGCCGAACGCGAAGAGCAGCGGAAACGCCGCCGCGCCGAACTCAAGCAACGCGAAGCCGACCGACGCGCAGACGCGCACCGCAAGATTGAGCTGGGTGGTCTCGTCATCGCCGCAGGGGTGGACGAGTGGAACGAGGCGGAAATTGTCGGCGCGCTGCTGGCCGTTTCCGAACAACTCGCACAACAACCGCAAAGCCGCGACCGGCTGCGGCGCAAGGGCCTCGACCACCTAGAAGCCCGTGCCGCCGCTCGAAAGAGTGCCAGGTCATGAAGCGTTCTCAGGCCGGCTGGGGCCTGGTTGAGACCATGCTGACCCTGGGCGCGCTGTCTGCGCTTTCGTTGGGGATCTACCTTGTCCTTGCCCCGGCCTCGGCCGCCGCCCAGGCCAAGCGCGAACAGGACAACCTGCGCGACCTGTCCACGGCCGTGGACAGGTCGTTTGGCTTGCTCGGCAGTTTCCAGGGTGTGAGCGCTTCGCGTGTTCTGGAAGATGGCCTAGCGCCCACCCGCATGGTCGAAGGCGACACGCTCCGCACCTCCTGGGGCACGTCGGTGACCATCGCGCCCCACTCGGTCAAAGCCGCGGCGGATGGGTTCGTGGTGGTGTATCCGTTTGCCCCTGCTGACGTGTGTCCCCGCCTGGCGGCCGCGGTCTCGCGCGATGCCTACGACATTCGCGTCGAAGGGGTGAGCGTCTACGATGCTGGTCGGCTCAACCCCGGCGCCACTGCGGCCGCCTGCGGCCAGGCCGACACGGCCACCATGGAGTTCGTCTATCACTCCGGCTTGGTGGCCGGCACGGCCGTGGCCGCCCCGGCTCTCGTTCTGCCGCCTGCTCCTCCGTCGGTTTCGCCTCCAACCTCGCCGCCGACGGGTGGCCCGGTGGGTCCTGCGGGTCCTGTAGGTCCTGCTGGCCCAATTGCTCCTGCGCTGACCGCTCCACCGGTTGCCCCGCCTCCGTCTTTCCTGCCGCCGACGCCCCCGCCGTCAAGCGTGACCACCACGACACCGCCCAGCGTCACACCGCCCCCGATCACGCCCCCCACCACAGTGGCCGCGTGCGTGGTGCCGCCGGCGTGGACGCAATCGGAAGCGCGTAGCGTCGCGTGTGCGGCAGGCCAGTTTGGTGCGGTGATGGAAGGGCGCACCGCCCAGCACACGTTTGATTGCCCCGAAGCGTGGGACGCTCCGCGCGAAACCGTGAGCCCCTGGACCGCCTGGACAGTCACGGGCAGCACGTGCGTGAACTGCCCGGCTCCGTCGACGCAGTCGGAAGCGCAGTGGGTGGCCACGCCCAACAGCTGCGCCGCCGGCCAATACGGCACGCGCAGCTGGGAGCGTGAGCAATCGCGCAGCCGCGGCATTTCCTACAACTGCCCCGCTGGCACCACCACGCTGCCTCCGGCAACGGTGGGCACTTGGTCGGCCTGGACCGACACGGGCGCCACGCGTGCCCAGGTCAACACGTGCGCGACCTGTCCGGCGCCGGTTCCGCAAACTGAAACTCAATGGGTCAATGCCAGCGCCCCCTGCCCCTCGGGCCAGGTCGGATCGCACACGTGGGAAGCTCAGCAGTCGCGCGACCGCACCGGCTCCTACAACTGCCCCGCGGGCACGTCCACGCTGCCTCCGGTCACGTGGAGCACCTGGAGCGCTTGGGCCATCACCGGCGCACGGCGCAACGAAGTGAATACCTGCTCACCACCGGCGGATACCTGCCCGACCAAGGCAATTCCGGATATGAATGGCAGCGAGCTTATGGAGGGCGCCCAGCCGCTTTGCCAGTGGAATTTCCTTTCCCGCTTCTCGACCAGCGTTGCTTCTCCTGGGGGTGCGTGCACGGGGGCCACGTATGACCGTGTGTCCGCCATTCCTGCGGGGCAACCCGTCTTCATGTGCTACACGCATGTCACGGCAGACCAAGGTATGACGTGCAGTTACGAAACCTCATCGAAATGCCGGTAGCTCAAGGGTTCAGCGGACCAAGGTCGCGCACGGCGCGCCGGCCGGCTTGGTGATAAAGCGTCGTGCCGCTGACCATGTAACCTTCGCCACCGGCGAAGTCTTCGGCGCTGAATTGCTCGGGGTTGCCGCCCCGCACCGACTGGCCGGCACGGCGGCGCAGGTGCTTGTCTTGGCCCAGCAGGGCCATGTCCGCTTCGTTGGTCACGTAGGTTTCGGCGGTCGGGTGGGAATGGATCCCCGCTCCGGTGGCAGTCATGCCCTGCGGGCAGAGGTTGGCGACCGGGCAAGCCGTGTGCGCGCCAATGGTCAGCGGCAGCGCGCCCCAGGCACCGGACGGAGCGCGGCAGAGCATGGCGCAGGCTTCGGTTTCCTTTGTAGCGGAATGGTCCCGCAACACGCGGCCCACCTGACGGGCAAAACTGTCTTGGTCTAGCTCAGCCTCCCCACGAACCTCCGGCAGGAAAGTCACCGGGAGCGTGCGTGCTCCGATTTTTACCGTGGTCTGAGCCAGCACTGGCACAGAGAACAGGAAGGCCAGCGCAAACAGCGCAGCGTGGAGGTTGAAACGCATGTCGCCACTCCGGTGCTTGAGTGGCGACCCACGACCCCGCTATGCTTGGGTATCGTTTGAGGTATCGTTTTACCCCCTAGGCCCGAAAACAAACGTTTTTTAGCTCAAGGGGTTAGCTGGTTTTGGATTCTGTTCCCATCACCCGCTCCATCTCGCACCCTCCCGCCCTGTCCTTGTCATCGTCCCGTCCCCCGGGCGTGGCATGCTGTGCCTGCCTCCCGTGACCGACTCCCCATGAAGCTCGCCATCCTGTCGCGCAACGGCAAGCTGTATTCGACGCGCCGCCTGGTCGAGGCCGCCCGGCAGCGTGGCCACACGGTCCGCGTGCTGGATCCGCTGCGCTGTTACATGCGCATCGCCTCGACGGGTTTCCAGCTCCGGTACAAAGGGCGCTCGTTGGCCGGCTATGATGCGGTCATCCCGCGCATCGGCGCCTCGATCACGCGCTACGGCACCGCCGTGCTGCGGCAGTTCGAGCTGATGGGCACCTACAGCCCCAATCCGTCGGACGCCATCCTGCGCGCGCGCGACAAGCTGCGTGCGCACCAGTTGCTGGCGGCACAGGGCATCGACTTGCCGGTCACGGTCTTCGGCGACAATCCGGACGACACCAGCGACCTGTTGTCGATGCTCGGCCCGCCGCCGCACGTCATCAAGTTGAACGAGGGCGCGCAGGGGGCCGGCGTGATGCTGACCGAAAAGCCCTCGGCCTCCCGCAGCGTGGTCGAAGCCCTGCGCGGCCTGTATGCCAGCTTCGTGGTGCAGGAGTTCATCGGCGAAGCCGAGGGGGCGGACCTGCGCTGCTTCGTGGTCGGCGACGAGGTGGTGGCATCGATGCGGCGGCAGGCGCCGGAAGGCGATTTCCGCTCCAACCTCCATCGTGGTGGCACCGCCTTGCAGGCCGTGGCCACGGAAGAGGAGCGGGCCGTGGCGATCCGCGCGGCCCGGGTCCTCGGGCTGGGGGTGGCAGGGGTCGACCTGATCCGCGCCCGGCGTGGCCCCCTGGTCCTGGAAGTGAACTCGACCCCCGGCCTGGAAGGTATCGAGGCCATCTGCGGCGTGGACGTGGCCGGATGCATCGTCGAATACCTTGCGGCGCGGGCTGAATAGGGCAAGAGAAGTCCCGCTGCGACCGCCGCATCGGATTTCACGCAGAATTAACGCGCTCTTTAACGGTGGTTTAATCGAAAACCGCGTAGCCTTGGCCGGACCGCAGCTCTGCGTTCCTCCGGTGGATATCTCTGGAAGCACAGGATTACGGTAATCGGGGCATCAGTTTGGCCCAGGCGGGCGACCACCCGCCTGGGCCTTGTTTTATCCGGCGCCACCAAGCGCATGCCACTTGCCGCCCCGACCTGCGCTGGCTAAATTCGGTAACTCTCACTACGTAAGGACGCATGATGCGCCGCTCGATTCTCGCCGCGTTGGTGGCACTGGCGTTTGTCGCCGCCGCCGATGCCGCCCCCCGCGACAAATCCCAGAAGGCGCAAGCGCTCGATCTGAACAAGCCGCTGCCCGAGCAGGTGGAGCTGATCCAGAAGCAGCTCGACGACGGCGAAACCTATGCCGAGATCGCCGCCGCCGACCGCGCCAATGTCAAGGAATCGCTGGCCAGGCTGGCGACGATCGTCAACGAGAACGGCGGCTCGCTGAACCCGCAGCAGAAGACCCAGCTGTTGAACGAGCAGAACACGATCAACCAGATCCTCTCGCAGGCCGCGGCCGACAGCCGCCTCGTGTGCCGTCGCGAAGCGCAGATCGGCTCGCTGCGCACCACCACCCAGTGCAAGACCGTGGCCGAGCGTCGCCGCGACGCCCAGGAGGCGCAGGAAACGATGCGCCGCAATCCGTCGGGTACATACAATAAAGGCAGTTGATCCGCCGTTTCGAAGCACAGTGGACAACAATCGCATCCGTTGGATTGACGGCGATCGTCGCGGGCATAAGGCCTCTCGCCGCTCTCAAAAGGGCTACTCAGGAGAATGAAGGTATGTACAAGGCAGTCGTATTGGGCTTGATGCTGGTCGGTGCATTCCCGGCGGATGCGAAGATCGATTCGCAGGGAAAATCGTCCGCAGACCCTCTGAACGTCCATTCGCCCTTCGATAGCCAGCGCCAGCAGATACTGAGTGATCTGGAAGGTGGAGAGAAGTACAGCGAGATCAGCAGGCAGGATGCTGAGAAAGTAAAAGGTGCGCTGGGCAGGATGTCACAGCAGTTGACCAGTGTAGATGGCGCTGTATCGAGATTGAGCGCTGACCAGCTTGCTATTGTTTTCAATGATCAGGAATTGATCAATGCGATCCTTACCCAGGCAGGAGAAGACAGTAGGCTTGTCTGCACGCGAGAACGCCCGGTGGGTTCGCGTCGTCCAATCACGCATTGCATGACTGTTGCCGAAAAAAGGCGGCATCGCGACGAGGTGCAAAACGAAATGAACAAGAATTTCCGCTCCCCGCAATTTGATCCCAGTCCTTGAACATGCGCATCCTCGTCATCGAAGACAACAGCGATATCGCCGCCAACCTCGGCGACTACCTGGAGGAGCGCGGACATACCGTCGACTTCGCCGCCGACGGCGTGACCGGCCTGCACCTGGCGGTGGTGCACGAGTTCGATGCGATCGTCCTCGATCTCAACCTGCCCGGGATGGACGGGCTTGAAGTCTGCCGCAAGCTGCGGAACGAAGCGCGCAAGCAGACGCCGGTGCTGATGCTCACGGCCCGCGATTCGCTCGACAACAAGCTGGCGGGCTTCGATTCCGGCGCCGACGACTACCTGATCAAGCCGTTCGCGCTGCAGGAAGTCGAAGTGCGTCTGAATGCGCTGTCGCGCCGCGGCAAGGGCGTGCAGACGCGCGTGCTGGAAGTCGGCGAGCTGGAATACAACCTGGACACGCTGGAAGTGCGCCGCCAGTCCAAGCTGCTGCAGCTGAATCCCACCGCGCTGAAGATCCTGCAGGCCTTGATGGAAGCATCGCCCGCCGTGGTGACGCGACAGGAACTGGAAACCCGGGTCTGGGGCGAGGAACTGCCGGATTCGGATTCGCTGCGCGTGCACATCCATGGCCTGCGTGCCGTGGTCGACAAGCCGTTCGACTCGCCCTACATCCAGACGCGCCACGGCATCGGATACCGCATCGCCGCGCCCGATGCCAGCAGCTGAGTCGCCGAAACCCCGCCGCCACCGCCGCTTCCGGCGGCGGCTGCGCACCCGCATCATCCTGTCGTTCGTGCTGCTGGGCTTCGGCCTGACCCTTCTTCTGGCGTTCTCTGCCAACTGGGTGCGCAACCGGGTGGAGGAAGATCTGGTGGTGGACGCGATCAGCCAGAATATCGCGGAGTATCAGCGCCGTTACGTCGAGAGTGGCGGGCGCGAGCGCGACCTGCGCGTCCAGACGATGAGGGCTTACGCATTCGCCCCCGACAAGTTCGCCCAGCTCAAGATCGACCAGCCCGAGTGGTTCGAGCTTCCTAACGGCATCCATACTGTCAGTGGTACCGACGAGGACGGATCACCGTTCTCCTACTGGCTCGCCGTGCAGAAGACGCCTGAAGCCTGGTTCTTCCTCGCGTACGACAAGACGGAATCCGTCAAGGCGAAAAGCAAGTTCAACAATGCGCTGGTCGGCGTCGTGATCGTATTCACGGGCATCTCGCTGCTGATCGGGTGGTGGTCTGCCGCACGCGTCATGAGTCCCGTCTCCGAACTGGCCGCGCGCCTGCGCGCGTATCGCGGCAGCAGCAATCCGCGCCCTCTCGCGCCGCATTTCCCGCAGGACGAAGTGGGCGAACTGGCCAAGGCGCTGGACGATTATTCCGAACGGCTCACCGAGGTCGTCCAGCGCGACCGCGAGTTCAACGCCGACGTCAGCCACGAGCTGCGCACACCGTTGGCCATCATCCGCGGTTCGGTCGAGCTGATGCTGTCGCGGCCCGACATGGACGAGAAGACGCGTACCCGCATCCAGCGCATCCAGCGTGCCGAGCAGCAATGCACTGACCTGATCAGCGCGCTGCTGCTGCTCTCGCGCAACGAGCGTGGGCACGGCAACACCGATGTCGCGCGCGTGGTCGACCAGTTGCTGGATGCCCATCGCGCCACGCTGGGCGGCAAGCCGCTCGTGCTGCGCGCCGAGGGAGAGGGCGGTGTGACCGTCGATTCGCCCGAGGCGGCGCTGTCCGTGGCGCTGGGCAATCTGATCGGCAATGCCGTGAAGTACACCAAGGAGGGCGAGGTGGTCGTGCGCCTGCTGCCCGATGCGGTGGAGGTGGTCGACTCGGGCCCTGGCCTGAGCAAGGAAGATGCCGCGCGCCTGTTCGAGCGCGGCTACCGCGGCACGCATGCGGGCCACTCGCAGGGCGGCGGCATCGGCCTGTCGATCGTCAGTCGCCTGTGCGCGCTGTACGGCTGGCAAGTGGGTGTGCGCCCGGGCGAGCCGAAGGGCGTCGTGGCGACGCTGCGTTTTTCCCCGGCCCGCGGCGCGAATGCCGAGGAGCCGGTCAACGGATCATCGAACGCCTGAACTCCGGCGGCGTCACAGGGTGATCCAGAAGCAGTTGTAGGCGCGGCGCAAGCCAAAGGTCGTGTCCGCAGGCGTGGCGCTGTTCTTCAGCGTCTGCACCACACGCAGCCCCACCGGACGCTGCCGCTGACTGGCAGTCTGCGGGTAATAGCCGTCCTGGTTCTCATCGACCACCGCGCCTTCCGCATCCAGCACCGGTGCGGGCGCTGGACGGATGGGCACGATGTCGACCAGGGGGCGTTGCACCACCACGTCCAGCCGGTCGAGGATGCGCAACGCGCCGGCGTCCGACGTGCCCGTCCAGTGGTAGACCCCGGCGAGGCGGTTCACGTCCTGCGCCTGGATGGCGGACGATACCTGCATCACCAGATCGCTGAGCGTGCGCGAACAGCCGCCCCGATACAGCGCGCCGGTCGCGGCCGTCGTCGTGGTCGACGGCAGCCGGTCCATCGCGCCGATATCCTCGCAGCGCTTGTCGGTATAGACGGTATCGCCGGACATCGTGGTGCAGCGCTGCACGCCCTGCTGCTGCGCCTGCACAGGGGCGGGCCGCACGCCGGAATACGCGAGCAGGCAGGCGAGGGCGAACAGGGGAAGGGAACGCATGCCGTCAGCCTAATCCGGCGGGCGCCTCCAGGTCATGGCGCATGCGCACGGAATCGGTGTCCGTTCACCTGCCGGACGAGCGGCGTGCCGGGCGCTTCAAGCCGACCAGTTGAGCCGTGACAGCACGGTCTGGGTCGGCTTGGCCAGATTGAGCGTGTAGAAGTGCAGCGACGGCGCACCGCCGCTCACCAGACGCTCGCACAGGTTCGCCACCACGTCGGCGCCGAAATCACGGATGGCGTCGGCATCGTCGCCCAGCGACTGCATGCGCTTGCCGATCCAGCGCGGAATCTCGGCGCCGCAGGCTTCGGAGAAGCGGCGCAGCTGCGCGAAATTCGAGATCGGCATGATGCCCGGGATGATCGGAATCTCCACGCCGAGCTTGCGTACCGCGTCGACGAAGTGGAAGTAGGCGTCGGCGTTGTAGAAATACTGGGTGATCGCCCCGTCCGCGCCGGCGTCGACCTTGGCCTTGAAATGGCGCAGGTCGGTCAGCGCATCGTCCGCCTGCGGGTGCGTCTCGGGATAGGCGCCGACCTCGATGTGGAAGGTGTCGCCGTGCTCGGCGCGGATGAACTCGATCAGTTCCGAGGCGTAGCGCAGGTCGCCGGGGTGGCCCATGCCCGACGGCAGGTCGCCCCGCAGCGCCACGATGCGCTTGCAGCCGAGGGCGCGGTAAAGGCGCAGCAGTTCGCGGATCTCCTCGCGGCTGCCGCCCACGCAGGAGAGGTGCGGTGCCGCGTCGAAGCCATGGTGCTGATTGAGGTGCCGGACGGTTTCCGAGGTGTAGCTGAGCGTTGAACCGCCGGCACCGAACGTGCATGAGACGTAATCCGGCCCGTAGGCTTTCAGCTTGTCCGCCGTGCGGTCGAGCTGGGTGCGCTGCTCGTTGGTCTTGGGGGGATAGAACTCGAAGCTGAGGGAGGGCATGGCCGGCGCCGTTCTGATCGTGGCGGCATTGTATCTCTTCATCCGGATGAATGTTTAGGGTGGCGGCCGTCCTTCCTGCGCCTGCGTGCTGCCGTTCCTTCGAGTCCGGTCCCGGTCCCGGTACCCTGCCGCCTTCCGTCCCCGGCTTGCCGCATGACCATCGTCCTCACCCCGTTCGCCCGCGCGCGCCTGTTTCCGACCGACCGGCGCCGCAATGCCATCCAGGACTGCACGCCGCAGGCCTTCGAACAGCGCCTCAACGCGGAAGCACCGCTGGCGGTGCTCGACGGCTATGCGCCGTTCTGTCGGCTGCATGTGCATCGCAACTGGACATCGACACGATGCCTGACCGTGCCGATCACCGACGACAACCGCGCCCTGCTGCGATCGTCCTACGAAGCACGCTCGTCGGCGGAACTGCCGGTGCTCGTGCGCTGGTTCGAAGGTGTCGAGCCACCGGTGGCCGATTATCTGGTCGTGATCCTCTACAGCGCGGCGCAACTCGCCCGGGAAGGCGCTCCGATCGAGGGCGACTGGGGCATCGTCGGTTGCCTGTACACGCAGACGCCCGAGGAGATACCGATGGCTCCGATCACGATGATGCGCAATGCGCTGGGCGTGGAGGAGGGGGGATCGGGCGTGCCGATCGATCGCGAGGCCTACCGGCGCAGTGTCGCGTTCTGGGAGCGCAACGCCAACTGGCGCCCCTAGGCCGCGCGGTCGCGGCTCACGGCACCGCCAGCGCGGCCAGGGCCCGACGCAGCTGGACGGCGGGCGGATCCGCGACGTCGATCCGCGCCACGTCCGCCTCGGCCGCCGGAGCTTCGAGTGCGGCAAACTGGCTGTCCAGCAGCGAGGCGGGCATGTAGTGGCCGCGACGGTCATGGAGTCGCGTGGCGATCAGCGCTGCGTCGCCCTCCAGGAACAGGAAGCGCATCGGCATGCCGGTCGCGCGCAGCGCGTCGCGATGGCGCCGGCGCAGGCCGGAGAAGGCCAGCACCACCCGCTCGCCCGCCGACACGCGCTGCCGCAGTTCGGTGGCGAGGCGACGCACCCAGGGCGCACGCATCCGGTCGGTGAGGGGGTAGCCGCTGGCCATGCGCGCTTTCGCCGCCACGCTGTGGAAATCGTCCGCGTCCAGGAACGTCGCCCGCCAGGCGTCGGCCAGGGCGCGCGCCAGCGTGGTCTTGCCACTGCCCGACACGCCCATCACCACGACGACGTGGCCGTGCCCGCTCACGCCGGCAGATCCACGCGCACCTGGTAGGTGCGACCGCTGTCGAAGCCGCGCAGCGTGGCGTCTTCCTGCCAGGCGCCATCCACGGCAACCCGCGTCTTGGCGGTGCCCGCCACCCGTTGGATGGCGACTTCGAATATCGCGCCCCGGAAGCAGCGCGTCGCGCGCGCCGACGACCAGTGCGACGGCAACTGCGGCGCGATCCGCAGTGCATCGCCGTCGCCGCGCAGGCCGAACAGCTCCTCCACCAGGCAGCGGTACAGCCACGCGGCCGTGCCGGTGTTGAACAACTGGCTGGAACGGCCGGCGGTACGCGGGTGCAGGCGCCAGGCGCCGCGGTAGTAGTTGGGCACGAACACGGGAAGCTGGCCGCGCCGCATCATGTCTTCCGGCGCCGGCGAGGGCAGCATCGCGCGCAGCACCTGCCATGCGCGGTCGGCTTCGCCGGCCTGGTACAGGCTGTACAGGTAGAACGCCGCCGCATGGTTGTAGATCGCGCCGTTCTCCGCAGACCCGGGGAACTTCTGCGTCACCCTTCCCACGTCCTCGCGCATGCGCGTGTACGGCGGATCGAACATGGCCACGCCATAGGGCGAGACGAGGTGCGTGTCGATGGCGGCGAGCATGCGCGCGCGCTTGCCGGCATCGGCTGCGCCGCTGAGAATCGCCCAGCTCTGCGGATTGAGGAACAGACGGCCCTCGTGGTCGTTGCTGACGCCGAACGCGACCCCGTCGTCCGTGATGCCGCGTCCGTACCAGTCGCCGTCCCACAGGTGGGCGTCCATGGCGGCATTGCAGGCGTCGGTGCCCCGCCGGAACTCGTCGGCAAGCGCGTGGTCGCCGCGGCGTGCACAGAGCCCTGCCCACTGCTGCAGCGCATACGCGGTCGCGGGCGTCAGCCAGCCGGACACGCCGCGTCCGCGCCAGCCGACCATGTTCATCGGATCGCACCAGTCGCCCTGCGCGATATAGCTGAGGCCGCGCGCGTCGCGCGCCTGCAGCAGCCAGCGCATGGCACGGGTGATGCGCGCGGACACCGTCGCGACCTGGCCGTCCCGATCGGTCACCGGGACGTCCAGCAGCGCATCGTCGCCGGTCTCGTCCAGGTAGGCGCGCAGGCAGACCGGCAGCCACACGGCATGGTCGGTGTGCGGGATCTGGTTGATGTACTTCAGTTCGGCGCCTTCCGTCAGCAGGATGCCGTCCGGCATCGCCCCCGACGGCTCCTGCTGCGATAGCGCGTGCAGGAAGGCCGCGCGCGCGACCTCGGGGCGCAGGTAGCCCATGCCCATGTGGTCCTGCAGGTAGTTGCGCGTCTGCGGGTCCGTCGTCAGGCGGTTGACGTCGCCGTGGTAGAACACCTGCCGCGGCAGCCAGTGGTTGGCGAACGCATCCAGCCAGGGGTCTGGCGTTTCGATGCGTAGGCAGGTTCTGCCAGCCTCGACATGCGCCGCGCTGCCGGCGCGCGCCGCAGCGAATCCCTCCGGCGACAGGTGGCGCGCGCGCAGTTGCTCGATCTCGCCGTCGTCGCGCGCGGGCGCGAACACGAAACGGAATTCCTCTGCCTCGTCCTCTTCGAGCGTCACCCGGTACTGCAGCACCGCCGTGGGCATTTCGTACGCGGCGTCGCCACCCCCGAGGCGATCCGTGCCGACGATGCCCTGCGGCGCGTGCAGGCCGCCTTCGCCCTCGAACAGCAACTGGTTCGCCTCCCAGGCATCGGGCGTCCGCTCGTGCAGCAGCACGGTGCGATCCTTGAAGTCGCGCTGGCGGAAGTAGTCCTCGACCTTCTGGTACGGCGCGATGCTGTCGCAGACGATGCCGCCCAGGTCGCCGCGGTAGCGGCCGGACTGGTTCATCCACGACATGTAGCCGACCGGAAAGTACGGATACAGGCTCAACCGTCGTCGTCGACCGGACCGGTTGCGCACGCGCAGCGTCCACAGTTCCGCCACGTCGTCGACGGGCAGCACGACGCTCAATTCGACGTCGATGCCCGCGCACTGAACGTGCCACACCACGTCGCTCAGGCCAACGGAAAACGCAAACGCGTCCGGCAGGCGGCGCACGGGCTCGTGGGGCGCGGAGAACAGGCTGCCGTCCTCCTCGTCCTTCACGTAGCAGAAGCGGCCCGGGTGGTGCGCGTAGTACGGCTGCTCGGGCTGCATGAAGGTTTTCGCCTCCAGCGTCGGCGCATGCGCGTACTTGGCCGGTTCCGGTTGCATGAACTGCGCGGTGGCGAACCCGCGGCAGTTGAGCTGCAGCAGCATCCGCCGGTTCCACAGGAACGTGGACGCGGCCGGCATCGCCGTGGGGCTGGTCAGCACGAAGCGACGACCCTGTTCCTCGAAACCGCAGGTCGAATCCGTCATGCCGATGCCTCCCGTCGTGCGCCCAATTCGGTCTGCACACGCGCCAGCATCGCGTCGTCCAGCGGATAGAAGCGCATCACCCAGGCGGCCAGCAGGGCGACACCTCCGGGAATCAGGGTCAGCAGCAGCACGATGCCGAGCCGCGAGGCGTCGGACTGCGCTTCGTTGGCCACATACCCCATTCCCGCGAGGATCCACGCGATCGTCGCCGAGGCGAGCGCGCCGCCGAGTTTCTGCGAGAACGTCGCGGCGGCGAACGTCATCGCCGTCGCGCGGCGTCCTGTTTTCCATTCGGTGTAATCGGCGCAGTCCGCGTACATGGAGAACGCGAGCGGCGACTTGGGGCCCAGCATCAGGCCGACCAGCAGGTTGAGCGCGAACAGGGTCCAGAGCGCATCGGCGGGAACGAAGAACATCGCACCGCTCGTGACGCCCACGCCCGCCATCAGCCAAGCCATCAGGCGCCGTTTGTCCACGTAGCGCGTCAGCAGCGGCGTCAGTCCGGCGCCCACCGCCAGGGCCAGCGCATAGGTGCCGAGGAACAGGCCGGTCAGCTCGGGCCGTCCGAGGTGGTACTTGAGGTAATACGCCAGCGAACCCCCGCGCATCACGATGGTCACCATGATGATCAGGGCGAGCGCGAACAGCACCATCCACGGCCGGTTGTGCAGCAGGTCCATCACGTCCTGGCGCACCGCGCTGCGCTGCTGCGGCAGTGGCGCGACCCGTTCGCGCGTGGTCAGCGCGACGGTGACGAACGCGGCCGTGGCGATCACGCCGTACAGCGACAGCGTCAACTGCCAGCCCAGCGCCGCATCGCCCCGACCCAGCCACCGCACCAGGTCCAGGGTCAGCCAGTTCACCGCCATCGTGCCGGCGAACGCGGCGATGAAGCGGAAGCTGATCAGCTGCGTGCGGTGCTGGCTGTCGCCGGTAATCACGCCGGAGAGCGCGGAGTAGGGAATGCTCGCAACGGTGTAGGCCAGCATCATCAGGGTGAAGGTCGCATAGGCCCACACCAGTTTTCCGCCGTCGCCCAGGTCGGGCACGGTCCAGGTCAGCACGCCGGTGAACGCCAGCGGCAGCGCGCCGTAAAGCAGGTACGGACGGAAACGGCCGAAGCGGCTGCGCGTGCGGTCGGCCAGCGCGCCCATCAGCGGGTCGGTGATGGCATCCACGACCTTGGTGACCAGCATCATGGTGCCGACGGCGGCGGCCGCCAGCCCCATCACGTCGGTGTAGAAGATCAGCAGGAAGGCCGAGATGTTGGCCCAGTAGAGATTGAAGCCGAAGTCGCCGACGCCGTAGCCGATCTTCTCGCCCAGGCGCGGTTCCGCGGCCACCGTCGTACGTCTGCCGGCGCGCGCGGTATCCGCGCTTCCTTCATCGCGTGGCATGTCCACTCCCGGAATGTTCCGCGATGCGACAGGCCGGGAAGCACTGGCCGGTGGCGATTCGGAACGGCGGCCAAGCTTGCGATGATCGCGCCGGCGAGGCAAGCGTGGACGCGCGCCGGGGCCGCGGATCGCCGTCACGTAACGAAGAACGGGCGCCGCGAGGCGCCCGTTCTGGGAGTGACACGCGACCGCCGCGTCGATCAGTAGCGGTAGTGGTCCGGCTTGTACGGACCTTCGACCGCCACGCCCAGGTAGTCGGCCTGGTCCTTGGTAAGCGTGGTCAGCTTCACGCCGATCTTCTCCAGGTGCAGGCGCGCCACTTCCTCGTCGAGCTGCTTGGGCAGGATGTAGACCTTCGACTCGTACGCGTCCTTGTTCGCCCACAGGTCGATCTGTGCGAGCGTCTGGTTCGAGAACGAGTTCGACATCACGAAGCTCGGGTGGCCGGTGGCGCAGCCCAGGTTCACCAGGCGGCCTTCGGCGAGCAGGAAGATCGCGTTGCCGTTGTCGAAGGTGAACTTGTCGACCTGCGGCTTGATGTTGGTGCGCGTGGCGCCCGACGCGTACAGCGCATCGACCTGGATCTCGTTGTCGAAGTGGCCGATGTTGCAGACGATGGCCTGGTCCTTCATCGCCTTCATGTGGGCCAGGGTGATGATGTCCTTGTTGCCCGTCGTGGTGACGTAGATGTCGGCGCGGCCGAGGGTGTCCTCGACGGTCGTGACTTCATAGCCTTCCATCGCCGCCTGCAGCGCGCAGATCGGATCGATCTCGGTGACGATGACGCGGGCGCCGTAGGCGCGCAGCGATGCCGCCGAACCCTTGCCGACGTCGCCGTAGCCGCAGACCACCGCGACCTTGCCGGCCAGCATCACGTCGAGCGCGCGCTTGAGGCCGTCGGCCAGCGACTCGCGGCAGCCGTAGAGGTTGTCGAACTTGGACTTGGTGACCGAGTCGTTGACGTTGATCGCCGGGATCAGCAGCTTGCCCTGTTCGGCCAGCTGGTAGAGACGATGCACGCCGGTGGTGGTCTCTTCCGAGACGCCCTTCCAGTCGGCCACGACCTGGGTCCAGTAGCCCGGCCGTTCCTTGGCGACGCGCTTGAGCAGGTCCTTGATGACCTGTTCCTCGTGGCTGCCCGAGGCCGAGTTCACCCAGCTCTCGTCGCCCTGTTCCAGCTCGTAACCCTTGTGGATCAGCAGCGTCACGTCGCCGCCGTCATCGACGACGAGCTGCGGGCCCAGGAAGCCGCCCTTGCCGTCGGGGAAGGACAGCGCGTCGAGCGTGCAGTCCCAGTACTCCTCCAGCGACTCGCCCTTCCAGGCGAACACCGGCGTGCCGGTGGCGGCGATCGCGGCGGCGGCGTGGTCCTGGGTCGAGAAGATGTTGCACGAGGCCCAGCGCACATCGGCGCCGATGTCCTTCAGCGTCTCGATCAGCACGGCGGTCTGGATCGTCATGTGCAGCGAGCCGGTCACGCGCACGCCCTTCAGCGGCGTGGTGGCGGCGTGCTTGCGGCGGATCGACATCAGGCCGGGCATCTCGTGCTCGGCGATGTCCAGTTCCTTGCGGCCCCAGTCGGCCAGCGAGATGTCGGCGACCTTGTAGTCGCCCTCGGTCGAAAACGTGCGTACTGCATTCATGGCTCTTGCTCCGGTCTGTGCGATCGGGATCGCAGGGTGTCCGGGCGCCGTTGCAGGATCATTCCACCGAGCCTGGCCGGACTATGTGGAGCGTCTGCACAAGGAAGTGCAGGCTCTTGCGGAAGGATCCGCACATGTCACGGTCGCAGCGCCCCTCGGCGAAGGGCGGGCATTATATCGCTTGTTCCGGATGAAACGATGGCGCACGGCCCAGACGATTCGGTTAGGCTTCGGATTGTTGCCCTGCAGCAGACCAGTTCTCCCCAGGGACAATACCAATCACGACCAAACGAACGACGGGAACCACGCCGCGCGCATGAACAGCCCCCGCAGTCTCGAATTCGCTCCACCCGATGTCCCCCTGCGCGAGGACGTGCGCCGGCTCGGCGCCCTGGTCGGCGACATGCTGGCCGAGCAGGTGTCGCCCGCGTTCCTGGCCGAGGTGGAGCGGGTACGCACCACCGCCATCGCCCGCCGCCAGACCGGCGAGCCGCCCCAGTCGCTGGCGGGCCTGCTGGACGGGCTTGCGCCGGAACGGGCCGAGTCGCTGATCCGTGCGTTCGGCACCTACTTCCAGGTGGTCAACATCGCCGAGCGCGTGCACCGCATCCGCCGCCGCCGCGATTACCAGCGTGCCGGCAGTGCCCGTCCGCAGCCCGATGGCCTGCACGACACGCTGTCCAAGCTGAAGGCGCAGGGCGTGACGCTGGAAGAACTGGCGCAGTGGCTGCCGCGCATCGACGTGGAGCCCGTGTTCACCGCGCATCCGACCGAGGCGGTGCGTCGCGCGCTGCTCGAGAAGGAGCAACTGATGGTGGCCAGCCTGATCAACGGGCTGGACGGCACGCGCACGCCCGGCGAACTGGCCACCGACACGGCCCGTTTCCGCATGGCGCTGACCTCGGCGTGGCAGACCGCCGATTCGTCGCCGGTGCGGCCAGGGGTGGAAGACGAACGGGAGCATGTCGGCTTCTACCTGATCGAGGTGCTCTACCGCGTCATCCCGGTGCTGTACGAGACTTTCGAGAACGCAATCACCGACGTCTACGGCGCCGCACCGCAGGTCACCGCGCACCTGCCGCGGGTCCTGCGGTTCGGCACATGGGTGGGTGGCGACATGGACGGCAACCCGAACGTGGATGCAGGCACGATCACCGCCACCTTGAATGCGCAGCGGCGCTCCATCCTCGCGCGCTACCTGAAGGAACTGCGCCAGCTCACCACGCTGCTGAGCCAGTCCACGTCGGTCATCGGCGTATCGCCCGAGGTGCTGGCACGCGTGGAGGAGTACCGCGCGCTGATGCCCGAGGCCGCGGAGAAGTCGCGTCCGCGCCACGGCGACATGCCGTATCGCCTGCTCAACGACCTGATGCGCGCGCGCCTGCAGGCCACGCTGGAAGACAGGCCGGAGGCATACGCGTCGCCCGACGAACTCGCCGGCGATGTCGATCTGATCCTGCACAGCCTCGAGTCGAATCGCGGCATCCACGCGGGCTGGTTCGCGATCCGCCGGTTGGCCTGGCGCGTGCGCACGTTCGGCTTCCACCTCGCGCGCCTGGACGTGCGGCAGGAGTCCAGCGTGCACGCGCGCGCCGTCGCCAGCGCGCTCGGCGATGAGGGCTGGGAGGACCGCGACGCCGTCGAGCGTGCGGCGCTGCTCGGTCCCTACGCCAGCGGCGAGGCCGTGCTGCCGGCATCGGAGCAGGAAGGCAACGGGCGGCTGGATGCCGTCTTCCGCGCCCTGGCCGATGCGCGTGCGCGTCATGGCACCGATGCGCTGGGCACCTACATCATCAGCATGGCGCACAGCCGCGCCGACGTGCTGACCGTGCTGGCGCTCGCGCGCCGGGGCGGGCTGGTCGACGATGCGGGACAGGTGCCGCTCGACATCGCGCCGCTGTTCGAGACCATCGACGATCTCGGCCACGGCACCGAGGTGCTGCGCGACCTGCTGGCCGATCCGGTCTACCGCGCGCATCTGGCGGCCCGCGGCAACGTGCAGATGGTGATGCTCGGCTATTCCGACAGCGGCAAGGACGGCGGTATCGCCGCCTCGCGCTGGGGCCTGCAGCGGGCCCAGGTCGATCTGGTGGATGCCGCCCAAGCGCTGGGCATCAAGCTGACGTTCTTCCACGGGCGCGGCGGCTCGATCGTCCGCGGCGGCGGCAAGACCACGCGCGCGCTGGAAGCGGCACCGCGCGGCAGCGTCGACGGCCGCCTGCGCGTGACCGAGCAGGGTGAAGTCATCCATCGCAAGTACGGCATCCGCGCGCTGGCGCTGCGTTCGCTCGAGCAGTCGGTCGGTGCGGTACTGCTGTCCAGCCTGCGTCCGCGCCCGCCGGAGCCGCGCGAGGCGACATGGCGCGAGATCATGGCGCTGGTCGCGCAGGAGAGTTCGCAGGCCTACCGCGCCTTCGTGCAATCGCCGCGGTTCATGGACTACTTCCGCAGCGCCACGCCGATCGATGTGATCGAACGGATGACGCTGGGCTCGCGACCCTCGCGCCGCCTGGGCCAGGACGCCGCGCTGGGCAACCTGCGGGCGATCCCGTGGGTGTTCGCGTGGAGCCAGGCGCGCGCGGTGATTCCCGGCTGGTACGGCGTGGGCACCGGCCTGCAGGCGGCCGTGGATACGTACGGCGAGGATGCGCTGAAGGAGATGGCGCGCGACTGGCCGTTCTTCAAGACGTTCCTCGACGACATCTCGATGGTGCTGGCCAAGGGCGACCTGAGCATCGCCGAGATGTATTCAAAGATGTCGGGCGACCTGCACGACGAATTCTTCCCGCGCGTGCGGCACGAGCATGCCGCGGCGGCGAAGTGGGTCATGGCGCTCAACGGCAACGACTGGCTGCTGCAGCACGACCAGCGGCTGGCGCTGTCGATCCGCCTGCGCAATCCCTACATCGACCCGATCAGCGTGATGCAGGCCGATCTGCTGAAGCGCTGGCGCGACAGCGACCGGGAGGACGACGCGCTGTTGCATGCGCTGGTTGCCAGTATCAATGGCGTGTCGCAGGGCGTGCAGAACACCGGGTGATCGGATTCGCCTTTGTACGAGCGACGTGAGTCGCGACCGCACGCCATCCGGTCGCGATGGCTCGAAGAAAAAAAAGGGGGGCTCGGTCGGCGTGTGCGGCGACGCCCGTCGGCAGTCACTGCGCGCGGTCGCGACTCACGTCGCTCCTACGACAGGAACCGCGCTTTAGCCATCCAGCTCCGACCAGCGCTGATAGGCGTGGTCCAGCTCCGCCTGTTTCGCGGCCAGTTCGTCGTTCGCGCGCTGCAGGTCGGCGGGCGGCTGCTGGTAGTACGCCGGATCGTTCATGGCCCCGGTGCGCCTGGCCACCTCGGCTTCCAGCGCTTCGATGCGTGCCGGCAGCTGTTCCAACTCGCGCTGTTCCTTGAAACCCAGCTTGCGTTTGGCGGCCACAGGTTCGGGTTGCTTCGACAACGCAGGTTTGACCGGCGAGGTGGCGCTGGCGGAAACAGAGGGCGTGCGGCGCTGGCGCAGCCAGTCCGAGTAGCCGCCGACGTAGTCGCCCAGGCGGCCTTCGCCTTCCAGCACCAGCGTGCTGGTGACCACGTTGTCGAGGAAGTCGCGGTCGTGGCTGACCAGCAACAGCGTGCCCTTGTAGTCCAGCAGCAGCTCCTCCAGCAGCTCCAGCGTTTCCACGTCCAGGTCGTTGGTCGGTTCGTCCATCACCAGCAGGTTGGACGCCTGCGCGAACAGCTTGGCCAGCAACAGGCGGTTGCGCTCGCCGCCGGACAGGCGGGTAATCGGCGCACGCGCGCGCTCGGGCGAGAACAGGAAGTCCTGCAGGTAGCCGATGACGTGCTTGCGGCTGCCGTTGATCTCGACGAAATCGCTGCCCTCGGCGACGTTCTCCAGCGCCGTGCGCGACTCGTCCAGCTGGCTGCGGTGCTGGTCGAAGTAGGCGATCTGCAGGCCGGTGCCCAGCTTCACTTCGCCGTGTTGCGGCGCCAGTTCGCCCAGCAGGATCTTCAGCAGCGTCGACTTGCCCGCCCCGTTCGGGCCGACGATGCCGACGCGGTCGCCGCGCATGATCGTCGCCGACACGTCGTCCAGCAGCGTGCGGCCGTCGTAGGCCTGGGTGATATGGGTGGCTTCGATGACCTTCTTGCCGGAGGCCTGCGCGGCGGCGGCCTCCATCTTCACGTTGCCGGACAGCTCGCGGCGCTGCGCGCGCTCACGGCGCAGCGCCTTCAGCGCGGTGACGCGGCCTTCGTTGCGGGTGCGGCGCGCCTTGATGCCCTGGCGGATCCAGACTTCCTCCTGCGCCAGCAGCTTGTCGAAGCGCGCATTCTCCTGCGCTTCGGCATGCAACCGTTCCTCGCGGCGGCGCAGGTAGTTGTCGTAATCGCCGGGCCAGCTGGTCAGCTGGCCGCGGTCGATCTCGAGGATGCGCGTGGCCAGCGATCGCAGGAAGCTGCGGTCGTGGGTGACGAAGACGATGCTGCCGCCGAAGGACTTCAGGAAGCCTTCCAACCAGGCGATCGCCTCGATGTCGAGGTGGTTGGTCGGTTCGTCCAGCAGCAGGATGTCGGGATCGCGCACCAGCGCCTGCGCCAGCAGCACGCGGCGCTTCATGCCGCCGGACAGCGCGGCGAAGTCGGTCTCTTCCGGCAGCTCGAGCCGCTCCAGCACCTGCTGCACGCGGCGGTCCAGATCCCAGCCGTTGCGCGCCTCGATCTGTGCCTGCGCATCGCCCATCGCATCCATGTCGCCGTCGTGCAGCGCATGGTGATAGCGCGCCAGCAGCTGGCCCAGGTCGCCCAGCCCCTCGGCGACCACGTCGAACACCGTGCCCTGCGTGTCCTGTGGGACTTCCTGCGCCATGCGCGCGACCACCACGCCGTTCTGCACGCGGATCTCACCATCGTCCGGCTTCAGTTCGCCGGCCATCAGCCGCATCAGCGTGGATTTGCCCATGCCGTTGCGGCCGACGATGCAGACGCGCTCGCCGGGTTCGATGGAAAGGTCGACGTGTTCGAGGAGAAGCGGCCCGCCGACGCTGAAGTCGACCCGCTGGAATTGCATCAGGGACATGCGCCCATTGTACCGGGCGCGGGCCGGTCACCGGCGATGTTCAATCGCCCGCAGGCGCTCTTGCGCCGAGCAGGGCCGCATGCCGCTGCTCCATTTCCTCACGCAGCTCACGACGCAGGCGCGCCGCCGCGAAACGGCGGACTTCGTCCGGCGTGCCGGGTTCCAGGGCGGGCACCGGGGTAGGGCGTCCGTCATCGTCCACCGCCACCATGGTGAAGAAGCAACTGTTGGCGTGCCGCACGCTCTGCTTGCGGATGTCTTCGGCGACCACCTTGATGCCGATTTCCATCGACGACGTGCCGGTGTGGTTGACCGAGGCCAGAAAGGTCACCAGTTCGCCCACGTTGATGGCCTGGCGGAACATCACCTGGTCCACCGACAGGGTGACCACGTACTTGCCGGCGTAACGGCTGCCGCAGGCGTAGGCCACCTGGTCGAGCAGCTTGAGGATCGCGCCGCCGTGGACCTTGCCGGAGAAGTTGGCCATGTCCGGGGTCATCAGCACGGTCATGGTGAGCTGGTGGCTTTTTAGCGATTCCATGGCCTGCGTCTACGGGAGAACCTGGGCGAAGGCTAACGCATTCCTGTCATGCCGTTGCGCCGACCTGCGTAGAGCCGAGCTTGCTCGGCTGGCGCGGATCGGGGTCAGGTGGAAAGAGCAGCGGAGCAAGCTCCGCTCTACGACCGGAAAGGAAACGGGCCGCTTGAGCGGCCCGTTCCCGTCGTCGCGATGTTCCGCGGCGGTCACTTCAGCTTGGCATCCTTGCGCAGCGCTTCGGCGCGGTCGGTCTTCTCCCAGGAGAAGGCGGTCGCGGTCTGCTTCTTGCCGGCGCCGTCCACGTAGCTGATCTCGCGCGGCTTGCGGCCGAAGTGGCCGTAGCTGGCGGTCGGCTGGTAGATCGGGTGCTCCAGATCCAGCATCTTCGTGATGCCGTACGGACGCAGGTCGAAGTGCTTGCGGATCAGCTTCTCGATCACGTCGTCGCCGACCTTGCCGGTGCCGAACGTGGTTACGGAGATCGAGGTCGGCTCGGCCACGCCGATGGCGTAGGAGACCTGCACTTCGCACTTGTCGGCCAGGCCGGCGGCCACGATGTTCTTGGCCACGTAGCGCGCGGCGTAGGCGGCCGAACGGTCGACCTTCGACGGATCCTTGCCCGAGAACGCGCCGCCGCCGTGACGGGCCATGCCGCCGTAGCTGTCGACGATGATCTTGCGGCCGGTCAGGCCGCAGTCGCCCACCGGGCCACCGATCACGAACTTGCCGGTCGGGTTGATGTGCACCTTGTTCTTCGGCAGCGCATCCAGCCACTTCTTCGGCAGCACCGGTACCAGGATTTCGGCCCGCACGGCTTCGATCAGGTCCTTCTGCTTGATGTCCGGGTCGTGCTGCGTCGACAGCACCACGGCGTCCAGGCCCAGGACGGTGTTGCCGTCGTAGCGCAGGGTGACCTGCGACTTGGCGTCGGGGCGCAGCCACTTCAGCTTGCCCTTCTTGCGCACCTTGGCCTGCTGTTCCACCAGGCGGTGGCTGTAGTACAGCGGGGCCGGCATGAATTCCGGCGCCTCGTTGCAGGCGTAGCCGAACATCAGGCCCTGGTCGCCGGCGCCCTGTTCTTCCGGCTTCTTGCGGTCCACGCCCTGGTTGATGTCGGGCGACTGCTTGCCGAGCATGTTGATGATGGCGCAGGTGTGGCCGTCGAAGCCGACGTCCGAATTGTCGTAGCCGATGTCGTTGATGACCTTGCGGGCCAGCGACTCGATGTCGACCCACGCAGTGGTGGTGACTTCGCCGGCCACGATGGCGGCGCCCGTCTTCACCAGCGTCTCGCAGGCCACGCGCGCGCGCTTGTCCTGGGCCAGGATGGCGTCCAGCACGGCGTCGGAAATCTGGTCGGCGATCTTGTCCGGATGGCCTTCGGAGACCGATTCGGAGGTGAACAGGTAGCTGGACATCAGGCTTATATCCTTTGATTCGGATGAAAAGATGGGCGCGCATGATACACGCCGCGAGCGGTGCGTGCATTCTGCGCCGTTCAGGGTCGGCGGGGGTTAAGTACGGATCAAGCGTCGGTGTCACCGGACTGCCAGAAAACCGCAACGGGACTGTCGCCGGCCGGGCGCAGGCTGCGCGGCGAAACCCCGCCGCAGGCCGCCGCCATGCACCCGCTGGAACGCCAGATCGCCGAACGCTACCCGCACTGGTTCCGTGGCCGGCGCGCCCGGCTGACCCGGCCGCTGCTGCGCACGCTGGGCCGCTGGTCGAAGCTCGACCAGGCCTACGCCTTCCTCGCCGGGCACGGGCATCTGCAGGGCCTGGATTTCGTCGATGCCGCCATCGACCACCTCAACCTGCGGCCGGCGGTCGAGCCCGGCGGCGAACGCCGCATTCCCGCCCAGGGGCGGTTGCTGATCGTGGCCAACCATCCGTCCGGCGCGCTCGACGCCCTGGCGCTGCTGCAGCTGGTCGGCCGCGTGCGCCGCGATGTACGGATCGTGGCGAACGATTTCCTGATGGACATCGAGCCCCTGGCCGGGCTGTTGTTGCCGGTGCGCATCCTGGGCGGCGGGCCCGGTGCGGACAGCGTGCGCGCGGTCGAGCGGGCGCTGGAAGCCGAGCAGTGCGTGATCGTGTTCCCGGCCGGCGAGGTGTCGCGTCTCGGGCCGCGTGGCGTGCGCGATACGCGCTGGCGCCGCGGCTTCCTGCGCTTTGCCCGGGCGACCGGTGCGCCCGTGCTGCCGATCCGGGTGCAGGCGCGCAACTCGCCGCTGTTCTACGGCGCCTCGGCGCTGTTCAAGCCGGCCGGTACCGCGCTGCTGGCGCGCGAAATGTTCCGCCGCAGCCAGCGGCGTCTGCAGCTGCATGTCGGCCACGTGCTGCATGTGGACGCGGAAGAAGCGGCTGCCATGGTGATCGAGCGGGTGCGCTCGGCGCTGTACGCGCTCGGAAGGCCGGCGACGCCGGAGTCGACGGAGCCGGTCGATACGGCGCAACCGCTGGTGGACGCGTTGGCCCCGGACCTGCTGGAGACCTGCATCGGCGCGCTCGACGTGCTGGGCGAAACCACCGACGGCAAGCGCATCTGCGTGGGCCGGCTGGCCGGCGGTTCGCCGCTGCTGCGCGAGATCGGCCGCTTGCGCGAACTGACCTTCCGCGCGGTGGGCGAGGGTACCGGCAAGCGCATGGACGTCGACGCCTTCGATACCCGGTACGAGCACATCGTGCTGTGGGACGCCGCACAACGGAAGATCGCCGGTGCCTACCGCATCGCCCGCGGCGCGCCGGTGCTGGCGGCGCAGGGGCTGAAGGGTCTCTACACCGCGTCGCTGTTCGACTACGCCGACGATGCGCTGCCCCGGTTGGCCGCCGGCATGGAGCTGGGACGCAGCTTCGTGGCCCCCGAGTACTGGGGCAGCCGCAGCATCGATTACCTGTGGCAGGGCATCGGTGCCTACCTGCGCCGCCATCCGCGCGTGCGCTATCTGTTCGGTGCGGTATCGATGAGCGCCGCACTGCCGCTGGGCGCGCGCGAGCAGATCGTCGCCTACTACGCCCATTACTACGGTGGCCCGACCGGTGAGGCACGCTCCCGCCATCCGTTCCGCTACACCGCGACACCGGCCTGTTTCGATGCGCTGGATGCCGACACGGCGTTTCGCGTGCTGAAGACCAACCTCGACACGCTGGGGGCGACCGTGCCGATGCTCTACAAGCAGTACACCGACCTGTGCGAACCCGGCGGCGCGCGTTTCCTCGCCTTCGGCGTGGACCCGGATTTCAGCGATTCCATCGACGGCCTGATCGAGGTGGACCTGCACCGCATCCGGCCGAAGAAGCGCGAGCGCTATCTGGGCGATGCATGGCGTCCGCAGGAGGCTGCGGCGTGAGCCCGCGGACCGCGCCCCCTCCGATGCGGCGCGCGGTGTTCGTCTCCGACGTCCATCTGGGTTCCAAGCACTGCCACGCGGCGGAGTTCGCGGACTTCCTTACGGGCCTGCGGTGCCGCCGGCTGTACCTGGTCGGCGACATCGTCGACCTGTGGTGGATGGCGCAGCGCCGGGCGTCATGGGATGCCGCCCACAACCGGGTGGTGGAGGCGCTGCACGCGCTGGTGCGCGATGGCACGGAACTGATCTACGTGCCCGGCAACCACGACCGCCCGATCCGTCGCTTCTGCGGCCTGATGCTGCCTGCGATGCAGGTGCGCCGCCGCGCCATCCACACCACGCTGGACGGCCGTCGCCTGCTGGTGACGCATGGCGACGATTACGACGGCATCACCCACTTCGGCGGGCTGCAGGAGAAGTTCGGCGACTGGCTGTACTACCGCATCCTGACCGGCAACCGCCTGACCAACCGGTGGCGCCGCCGGCTCGGCCTGCGCTACTGGTCGCTGGCGGAATACCTCAAGCGCCAAAGCGATGCGGCGGAGCGTTACATCGCGCGCTTCGTGCAGGCGGGGCTGGACGATGCCCAACGCCGCGGTCTGGATGGCATCGTCTGCGGTCATATCCACCGCGCGTCGCTGCTGCAACGCGATGGCCTGCTGTATGCCAACGACGGCGACTGGGTGGAAAGCCTGACCGCGCTCAGTGAAGAGGCCGACGGCACGCTCTGCCTGCTGTCGCACACCGGCAAGGTACTGGCCGACATGGCGCCGCGGCTGCGCCTGGTGGCGCAGGACGCGCAGCGCGCGGCGTGAGGAAATCCGTCGGCGGCTGCTAGGATCGCCGCATGGATTCCCTCAGCCAGATCGTTCTCGGTGGCGCCATCGCCGCCGTCATCGCCCCGGCCGCGCACCGTCGCGCCGCACTGCTCGCCGGTGCCGCCCTCGGTACGCTGCCCGACCTCGACAGCCTGCCGATCGCGCTGTTCTCGGACAACCCGGTCACGCTGATGACCGTGCACCGCAGTTTCAGCCATTCGCTGTTCGTGCTGCCGCTGGTGGGGTGGCTGATCTGGTGGCTGTTCAAACGGTTCGGCAACGGGCGCGTCGCGGCCTCGCCGGCGCGCTGGTTCTGGGCGATCCAGTTGGCCCTGATCACGCATCCGCTGCTGGACGCCTTCACCGTCTACGGCACGCAACTGTGGTGGCCGCTGATGCCGGCGCCGGCCATGTGGTCCAGCATGTTCATCATCGACCCGCTCTATACAGTGTGGCTGCTCGCCGCCTGCATCGCGGCATGGTTCCTGCGGCAACGGGTCACCGCGCAACGCGCGTTGGCAGCGGGCCTGGTGCTGAGCACGGCCTACCTGGGCTGGTCGTTGCTGGCCAAGTCGATGGTGGACCGCGAAGCCGAGCGCACGCTGGCGTCGATGGGGCTCGGCGATGCGCCGTACTTCTCCGTGCCGATGCCGTTCAACACGCTGCTGTGGCGCGTGGTGGCGATGACACCATCGGGGTATGTCGAAGCCGAGCGCTCGGTGCTGGTCGACGAGGGTCCGCTGCACTTCCGCGGTTATCCGTCCAACGTGCAGGCGCTCCGTGAAGCGGCCGGGATACCGGCGGTCCGGCGCCTCACTTGGTTCAACCGCGGCTTCATGCGTGCGCAGGTGCAGGCAGGACAGCTGGTCCTGTCCGACCTGCGCATGGGGATGGAGCCCGACTACAACTTCCGCTTCAACGTGGCCGAGCAGCGCGACGGACGCTGGCAGGCCATCGCGCCCGTGCAGCAGCCATGGTCGATGCCGATTTCCGGTTGGGGCGGCGTACGCCATCTGCTGGGGGCGATGTGGAACCGGATCCGGCACCCCTCCGCGGAACCGGTCCGCGCAGCGCTGGGGTCGGGCGCTGCCTCGCCGGCGCCGCGGCAGGAGTCGCCCTCCGCACCGTAGTCAGTAGACCGTCGCGCGTGCCTGCACGAACGCGTAGAAGAACACGGCATCCGGATCGTTCTGCACGTCATGCATCTCGCGGCGCATGCCGTCCACCACCTCTTGGGTGACGCGCCCGGCATCCACCATCGAATCGGCCGCCGACAGCAGCAGTTCTTCCCAGAACGCGATCATGTCCTTGCGCCGTGCCGGTTCGCGGTTGTCGAAGTGCACGGTCTTGATCTCCGTCACGACATCCCGGTAACCGCCGGCCAGCAGCAGGTTGCCGAGCTTGGCGCCGATGAACGGATCGCCGCCGCTGTCGTACTGGAAGTCGTTGAACGCCATCCAGTAGCGCCAGGTATTGGGCGAGTAGGGATGCAGCAGGAACGAGGAATTCATCACCTCGGTGATGTAGATCGGCGAGCCGGGCGCCAGCACGCGGCGGACCTCGCTCAGTACGCGTGCGGGATTCGGCACGTGCTCGAGGATCCAGCACAGGAAGGCCGCATCGAAGTCGCGCGCGCCGTAGGGCAGGCGGCTCGCGTCCGCCTGCTGCAACGTGTAGCGATCGCGACACCACGGCATCGTCGCGAGGTTCTGCCTCGCCGCCGTCAGCTGCACCTCGTTGAGGTCGACGCAGGTGACGTGGAGCTCCGGAAACCTGCGCAGCAGGATTTCGGTCTGCGCACCGACGCCGCTGCCCACTTCCAGCAGGCGATGCACGCCGGTGTAATCGATGCGGTTGAAGATCGTGCTCTCCATCAGCCGCGCCTGCTTCATCAGCCGGGCCTGCTCCACCGATGAGAATCCATGGAGGTAGGCAGGGCTCTCGTGCGTCTCGGACATGGCGCTTCTCCGTCAGGCGGCGGCAGGCAGTTCCGGCGATACGCCGGCGATGAGTGCATCGAAGTAATCGCGGGTCAGCCGCACCTGTTCGTCCGCGCTCTCCGCGCGATTCACCACGGCACGGAAGGCGAGGTTTTCCGGCCGGTCCTTCGCGTACCAGCCCAAGTGCTTGCGGGCGATGCGCACGCCCTGCGGCGCGCCGTAGAAGTCGTGCAGCGCATGCAGATGGCCGAGCAGGATGTCGCGCGCTTCCGGCAGGGACGGGGGCGGCAGGTGTTCCCCGGTGGCCAGATAATGCGCCACCTCGCGGAAGATCCACGGCCGTCCCTGCGCGGCGCGCCCGATCATGACGGCATCGGCGCCGGTCTTCGCCAGCACGCGCGCCGCCTTCTCCGGCGAATCGATGTCGCCGTTGGCGACGACGGGAATGCGCAGCGCGGCCTTGATCGCGGCGATGGTGTCGTACTCGGCGGTGCCGGTGTAATGCTGGTCGCGGGTGCGGCCATGCACCGCCAGCGAGGCGATGCCGCTTTCCTCCGCGATGCGTGCGATCGCCGGTCCGTTGCGGTGGTCGCAATCCCATCCCGTGCGGATCTTCAGGGTGACCGGTACGTCCACCGCCTTCACCACCGCTGCCAGGATGCGGCCGACCAGGGCTTCATCGCGCATCAGTGCCGAGCCGGCCCAGGCGTTGCATACCTTCTTGGCGGGGCAGCCCATGTTGATGTCGATGATCTGCGCGCCGTGGTCGGCGTTGTAGCGCGCGGCGTGGGCCAGCTGTTCCGGTTCGGTGCCGGCGATCTGCACGCTGATCGGGCTGGGCTCGCCCTCATGGTCCATGCGGCGCAGGGACTTGTTCGTGTTCCAGAAGCGCGGGTCGCTGATCGTCATTTCCGACACCGCCAGTCCCGCGCCCAGCCGCTTGCACAGCAGGCGGAACGGTTTGTCGGTCACGCCGGCCATGGGGGCCAGCATCACCGGCGGGTCGATGCGGTAGGGGCCGATCTGCATGCCGGCATTATCCGCCGCTTGTCCCGATGGGGGAACCGCCGGAACCTACTCGCTGTAACGGGCGACGAGGTCCGTGCGCGACGGCATCGCCAGCGCGGCGCCGGACCGTTCGGTCGACAGCGCCGCGTAGCGGTTGGCGAAGCGCACGTGGTCGGCGAATGCGGGGAGTGCGGCTTCCGCCAGCGACGCGGCCAGCGCGCCGTTGAACGCGTCGCCGGCGCCGGTGGTGTCGACGACCGTCGCCGCTTCGGCCGCGACGCGGTAGTGCGGGCGTGCATCGCCGCGCAGGGCTTCGTCGGGGTGCGACACGTACACGCCGGTGGCGCCGAGCGTCACCACCACGGTGCCGTGCGGAAACAGCTGCCGGCAATGCTGGTGCAGGGTGACGCCATCGAGGGTGGCGACATCGTCGGCACTGACGCGCTCACCCAGGTGACGGGCGAGCAGCGCGGCGAACTCGGTCTCGTTCGGTGTGATGACGTCGGCATGCGCGAGCAGTTCGGTCGTGGTCGCGGCGTTCGCCGGCGCCGGATTCAACAGCGTGGTGGCGCCGCACTGGCGCCCGGCCTGCAGCGCGGCCAGCACCGTGTCGGCGGGCGATTCCAGTTGGGCCAGTACCACGCCCGCCGCTGCCAGCACATCCGCCTGGCCGGTGGCGAAGTCCGCCGACAGGATCGCGTTGGCGCCGGCGCCGATGACGATGGTGTTGCGCCCGTGCGCATCCACGTAGATGCCGGCGGTGCCGGTCGGCTCCTCGCTTGCCTGCACGCGCAGGACCAGCCCGTCGGCGTCGGCCAGGTCGCGTGCCAGCCGCCCACCGGCGTCGTCGCCCAGCGCACAGACGAAGGTGGTGTCCGCACCGGCCCGCACCGCCGCGACGGCCTGGTTGAAGCCCTTGCCGCCGGGGCCGCTCGAGTAGCGGCCTGCGATGGTCGCGCCGGCCACCGGCAGGGCGTCGCAACGCCACACGTGGTCGACATTGAAGGAGCCCACGACGACGACGCGGGACAGGGCGGGGGAAGGCGTGTTCATGCAGCGATACCTGAGGTCCGGGCCACGGCGGCGCCGCGGTCACGGGAGGGGAACGAAAACCAGCGGGGGAAGGCGGCCGTGAAGGGCCGCCCCCGGATTCAGCCGAAGTGCGACAGCACGCCGGCGATGGTGGCCGTCATCAGCGTGGCGATGGTGCCGCCCAGCACGGCGCGCAGGCCGAAGCGCGCCAGGTCCGAACGCCGTTCGGGCGCCAGTCCGCCGATGCCGCCGATCTGGATCGCGATCGAGCTGAAGTTCGCGAAACCGCACAGCGCGTAGGTGGCGATGAGGCGACCTTCGTCGGTCAGGGTGACGCCGGGCGTCTGGCCGTTCACGATGCCGGCCAGTTGCAGATAGGCGACGAACTCGTTGATGACGACCTTCTGGCCGATCAGCGAGCCGACCGTGGTGGCATCCTGCCACGGCACGCCGATCACCCACGCGATCGGGGCCAGGACGTAACCGAAGATCGTGGCCAGATCGGTCGGCTTGCCGATGGCGGCCGCCAGGCCGGTCACGTCGCCGAACCAGGTCAGCGGCGCGTTGATCAGCGCGATCAGCGCAATGAAAGCGAGCAGCATCGCGCCGATGTTCAGCGCCAGCTTCAGGCCATCGCCCGCGCCGGCGGCGGCGGCGTCGATGATGTTGCTGGAGGTCTTCTCGACTTCCATCTTCACCGTGCCACGGGTGAGCGGCGTGCCGGTCTCGGGGATCAGCAGTTTGGCCACCACCAGGGTGGCCGGCGCCGCCATGATGGAGGCGGCCAGCAGGTGCTTGGCGTAGAAGGCCTGCTGCTCCGGATCGCCGCCGCCGAGCATGCCGACATAGGCGGCGAGCACGCCGCCGGCGATGTGGGCCATGCCGCCGATCATCATCGTGATCAGTTCGGACTCGGTCATCTTGGGAATGTACGGGCGCACCGTCAGCGGCGCCTCGGTCTGGCCGATGAACACGCTGGCGCAGACGCTGGTCGTCTCCGCGCCGGACACCTTCATCACCTTGGTGATCGCGAGCGCCATCAGGCGCACGATGAACTGCATCACGCCCAGGTGGTACATCACGCCCATCAGGGCGGCGAAGAAGATGATGGTGGGCAGGACCTGGAAGGCGAAGATGAAACCGAACTTCTCGGTATCCATCAGGCTGCCGAAGATGAAGCTGGAGCCCGCCTTGACGAACTCCAGGATCTTCACGAAGCCGTGGCCGAGCCAGTCGAACACCTCGCGACCGCCCGGCACCAGCAGCACGAGCGCCGCGAAACCGATCTGCAGGGTGAGGCCGGTGGCGACCAGCTTCCAGTCGATGGCCCGCCGGTTGTTGGAAAACAGCCAGACGATGCCGATCAGCACCGCCAGACCGAACAGGCCGAAGCCGATCCGCCCCAAGACATCCAGCATGTATTCCCCCAGACCCTGCATGTTGTTCTGACCGCGCAGTCTAGCAGCCGCGCGGCCAGGTCCCGCCGTTCAGCCTACGCCGCGCCAGGCCACCCACAGGGCGAGGGCGAGGAACACGACGGCGGCCAGGCTGCGGGCCAGTTTCAGCGGCAGCCTGTCGGCGAACCGGTGGCCCAGCCAGACCACCGGCAGGTTCGCCAGCAGCATGCCGATCGTGGTGCCCGCGATCACCTGCCACAGCGGCGAATACTTGGTGGCCAGCAGCACGGTGGCCACCTGGGTCTTGTCGCCGATCTCGGCCAGGAAGAAGGCGATGGTGGTGGCGATGAAGGCGCCGTGGGCCGGGAGCTTCTCGTTCTCGTCCAGGGTGTCCGGCTTCAGCGTCCACAGCGCCACCGCCAGGAAACTGCCCGCCACCACCCAGCGCAGCACCTCGGGCGACAGCCACTCGGTCAGTTCCGCGCCCAACCAGGCGGAAATGGCATGGTTGACCACCGTAGCGGCCAGGATGCCCCAGGCGATGGGCCAGGGCTTGCGGTAGCGCGCCGCCAGCAACAGGGCCAGCAACTGCGTCTTGTCGCCGATTTCGGCCAAGGTGACGGTGCCGGTGGACACCAGCAGGGCATGCAGCGATTGCATCAACAACTCCGGGGCCAGGCATTCGCGGCGGACGCGAAGGCAAACGACGCACTGCCCGGCCCGGGTAAGCGCGACGCCTGCCTTCGGTCTTGCCCGGCGAAGCGGATCGCTTCGTCCTGCGCACCATGGTCGGCGACCAAGTGTGTTGACACGCAGAACCCGTCAGGACGGGTGGGCTACTCCCCGGAGGAGGAAAGTGCGCGCATTGTACGGATGCGGAGGACACGAGGGCGAAGCCATTCTCATTTGGGAGGGGATCGACGAGGGCATGAAGGTGTTGACTCGCAAATAAGAATCATTATCATCGGTGTCGTTCCTGTTCCGGAGCCCGTCATGATTTCGAACGTCACTGCATTGCCCTTGGTCGACACGTCGACGCTGCGTGAGCGCCTTTCCCTGCCGGCGGTCGCCGCCCGCGACCAGGACACCTTCGACAGCGAGGCCCTGCTCAAGGGCCAGCGCGAGGTGCTGATCCGCCATGGTGACCGTGTCTACCGCCTGCGTCACACCAGCAACGACAAGCTGATCCTTACCAAGTAATACGCCTCCCGCCCGATCCGGGCGGGGCATGCCGCCGGCACGCGTTGCGGCGGGAAAACCGATCTCTCCACCGGGCGCCAGCCAAGGATCATCCGGCCGCCAGCCTTCCGGGTTAATTCCAATCCCAGGACTGCTGTAGCCATGATCCGCCCCACGCTGCTGACCGCGGCCGTGTGGATGGCCCTTGCCGGCCATGCCCACGCCGAAACACCCGCCGACGCCTCCGCTGCCTCGACCACCGACGCAAGGGAATTCGACCGCATCCAGGTCACCGCCACCCGCACCGAGCGTGCTGTCGTGGATGTCCCCAACACCGTCAGCGTCATCGATCGGGAACAACTGGACGACCAGCTGATCCGCGACATCAAGGACCTGGTCCGCTACGAGCCGGGCGTCACCGTGACCTCGAGTTTCGGCCGGTTCGGTCTCGGCGGTTTCCGCATCCGAGGACTGGAGGCCAACCGCGTGCGCATCCAGACCGACGGCATCGCCGTGTCGGACGCGTTCTCGATCGGCAGCTTCTCCAACGCGAACCGCAACTTCATCGACCTGGACACGCTCAAGCGCGTCGAGATCGTCCGCGGGCCGTCCAGCTCGCTGTACGGCTCCGACGCACTGGGCGGCGTGGTGTCGTTCATCACCAAGGACCCTTCCGACTATCTGGAAGACGGCAAGGACGCCTACTTCGGCTTCCGTCTCGGCTACGACGGCAGCTGGGACGGTCTGCTCGGCGGCGCAACCGCTGCGTTCGGTGGCGAGCGCTGGAGTGGCCTGGTCAACGTCAGCCACCGCCAGGGCAAGGAAACCGAGAACCAGGGCAGCGTCGGTGGCGTCGGCGCTGCGCGCACGCAGCCCAATCCGCAGGATCGCGATGGCCGCAGCCTGTTGAGCAAGCTGGTGTTCGCGCCGGACCAGAACCAGCAGTTCACCCTGACGGTCGAGGGCAACGAAGACGCGACCGACACCGACCTGCTGACCCAGCGCGGCCTGCAGCCGCTGACGGGTGCCACCAATACGTCGGTGACCGCGCGCGACCATCAGACGCGCGCGCGGGTGGCGTTCTCGCACACGTGGAACGGGTTGGAATCCGCCTTTGCGGACAGTCTCGACTGGCAGGTCTACCGGCAGGACAGTGAGACCACCCAGTACACGCGCGAGGAGCGTACGCTGCCGGCGCCGACGTTGCGCGACATCCGCGAACGAGCGTTCAATTTCGACCAGCGGACCTACGGCCTGCAGGCCAACGTACGCAGGGCGTTCGGCGACGGCGTGCGGCATGAACTGGCGTATGGCATCGACCTTTCGCGCGCCGAAACGCGGCAGAAGCGGGATGGCCTGCGCACGTTCCCGCTGACCGGCGTCCGTACGCCGGTGATGTCGCCGGACGTGTTCCCGGTGCGCGATTTCCCGGTCAGCGAGACCACCACCGCGGCCCTGTACGTGCAGGACGAGATCGGTTTCGCCGACGGCGCGTTCCGCCTGGTGCCCGGCCTGCGCGTGGACCACTACCGCCTCGATCCCGAACAGGATGCGATCTTCGCCGGCGACAACCCGGGTGTCGTGCTGGCCGAGATCCGCGAGACCAGCGTCTCGCCGAAGCTCGGCATGGTGTGGAAGTTCGCCACGGACTGGTCGCTGTACGGCGGTTACGCGCGCGGCTTCCGCTCGCCGCCGTACAACGAAGTCAACATCGGCTTCACCAACGTGCAGTTCGGCTACACCGCCATCGCCAATCCCGACCTGAAGCCGGAGACCAGCGACGGGCTGGAGTTCGGCGTGCGTTATGCCGGGGACGCCGTGTACGCCAGCCTGTCCGGCTACTACAACCGCTACGACGACTTCATCGAGTCGATGCGCTTCATCGGGTTCAACGGCGACGGCCTGATGGTGTACCAGTCGCAGAACGTGGCGGACGCGCGGATCCATGGCGTCGAGCTGAAGGCCGGCGTCGATCTCGGCGCGTGGTCTCCCGCGCTCGACGGCTGGTCGTTGCGCGGTGCGGCGGCCTGGTCGCGCGGCAGGAACCGCACCGACGACGTCCCGCTGGACAGCGTGGATCCGCTCACGGCCACGCTGGGCGTCGCCTACGACGCCGACGCCTGGGGCGCGGAACTGGCGGGCCGGTTTGTCGATCGCAAGAACCGCGTGTCTGCCGATACGTACTACCGGCAGCCCGGTTACGGTGTGCTCGATCTTTACGCGCACTGGACCTTCGCGCCGGGCGCCAGGATGAATGTCGGCGTGCTGAATCTGGCCGACAAAACGTACATCGACGCCGGCGACATCCCGCTGGTGTCCGCTACCAGCACCACGCTGGACCGCTACACCTCGCCCGGCCGCACGCTGTCGGCCAGTGTGTCGGTGAGCTGGTAGCGCCATGGCGACGCTGCGCGCGCTGCCCGGCACGATCACCCCCGCATCCCGGGATGCGTTGCCTGCGGTCGCGCAGCTGGCCGCGTTGGGGCCGGTGCTGTGCCTGTACCGCACGCAGCACGGCAGCGAACTCGCGGGCTGGCAGCAGGCGGTGCGGGTGGAAGCCCACACCGGCGTCGACAGTGACGGGCTGGACGAACGCCTGCTGTTCTTCGACGCCCAGGGACGCTGCTGCTGGCGGCTGTGCCTGTTGCCGGACAGCGACTTCGTCGCCTGGGATCGCCTGGTGGCCTCGCTGCCGGCGGGCGTCGACGGCGAAGTCGCCGGCCTGGCGGATCGCCTGTGGCGGCGGCTCGCCGGGCGTCTGCTCGGCGGCCAGTGGCGCGCGTGCGCCTTGCAGCTGCATGCGACGCCACGACCCGCATCGCTTCCCGTGCTCGCCGCCAGCCTGTCGCTCATGTCCCCGCTTGGCGTCGCCACCGCGCAACGCATCGCGCAGGCGGAAGGTGCCGACCTGGATGGCGGACTGCACGACGGTGGCGGTGAGCACTCCGCGCGGTTCACCCGCGCGCACCCGGAACCGAACAACGCGGCGGTCGACAACGTCGTGCCGCTGGTCCGACTCAAATAAAGAGAGAGCCACCATGAAGAAGCCGGTCGCCATCGCGCTGTCCGCCCTCGTCCTGAGCCTGTCCACTTCCGCCCTGGCGGCGGATCCTGCCCGCGACCGTCAGTCCATCCTGGCGATGCAGGGCGACTACAGCGTCGACTTCGCCTTCGACGAAACCGTCCTGCTGCAGCCCGGCTACGAGCGCCAGGCCGCGATGCGCAGCGGCGGCGACGAGACGGTGATCGTCGTCGAGGAAACGCCGACGCGTATCGTGCTGCAGCACATCCTGGTGGACGCCAAGAGCGGCCACGTCACCAAGCACTGGCGGCAGGACTGGGCCTACGAAGCGCCGACGCGCTTCGAGTTCACTGCCGACCAGACCTGGCACGTGCGCGCCATCCCCGCGGACACGACGCGCGGCGCGTGGACGCAGTGCGTCTACGAAGTCAGCGATGCGCCGCGCTATTGCGGTACCGGACGCTGGCAGTACACCAACGGCGTGGCGACCTGGACCAGCGACCTGGCCTGGCGCCCGCTGCCGCGTCGCGAATACACCCGGCGCAGCGACTACAACGCGCTGTCGGTGGTCAACCGCCACACGCTGACGCCGAACGGCTGGACCCACGAGCAGTTCAACACCAAGGTGCTGCGCAAGCCCGACGGCACCGAGGTCGAACTTGCGCGTGAGTTCGGCTTCAACGATTACCTCAGGACCGCCGAGATCGACTTCAAGCCCGCGCGCGACTACTGGCAGGCCACGGCGGGTTACTGGGCCAAGGTGCGCACGCATTGGGACGGCTTCCTGTCGAAGGCGCCCGGCGTGCATCTGAAGACCAAGGTGGACGGCATGGCGATGATCATCCCGCTGTTCACCCAGGCCGGCGATCTGCAGGCCGGCCGGCCGGTGGCGGATGCCGCCATCGCCAAGGTGTTCGCGGACTGGGTGGAGCCTGCGCCGGCCGAAGCGCCGGCCACCTCGCGCTGAGCGTTCTCTCCGGCACATGGACGTGCCTTCTTCGAAAAAAAGACCCCCGCGCAGGCGGGGGCAGGGGATTCGTACGGTCTCTCTTCTAATAATGGGTGTCAGAGCAGGGCGCCGCCCTTGCCCGCGGGAGGCGCAGGCGGTGCGGGAGGTGCCGGAGGCTGCGGAGCTTCACCGACGCCGTCCTCGAAGGTCTGCACCTTCCCGTCCCGATCGATGATCATCACGCGGCGCTTCTCGACGAGGGTCGGTGCCTGTCCCGCGCCGATGGCGACACGCGGCTTGACGGTGACCCGCGAGGTCACGGGGAAACGGAATGCCGCCGCTTTGGGTATCGACACCGTGCTGGTCCGCGTCTGGCGATCGCGCAGATACTCGACGGCGACCTTCGCGTCTTCCGGCTTGCCGCGCAGCGCCTGCGTGACGTCGCGTGGCGTCGCCACGGACGCGCCATCCACCTTGCGGATCACATCGCCTGCCTGCAGGCCCGCCAGTTCGTCGCCGACGGACAGGACCAGTACGCCTGCATCGGTGCCGAAATAACGCCCGAGCGAAGCGTCCACCGTGGCCAGGTTGAGGTTGCTCCAGCGGAACACCTCGGCCAGGGCAGGCAGGCGGCAATCTTCTCCCTGGCAGTCGCCGAGCCTGCCGAGTTGGCGGAGTTCGCGCTGCACCTCCGGCGAGATGACGTTCACGATCTGGTCGAGTGGCACGGGAACGCCTTCGATCTGCGGCATGCCGCCGTCGCCGCCGTGGAAGAAGGCGGCGCGCGGCCCCTGGCTGGTCAATCCGACGCGGGGCGGGACCTGCGTGGCGACGACATCGGCTTCGTGCGCCTTGCCCTCGCGCTGGTAGGTGACTCGTACGGCGGTATCGGTCTTGAGGTCGGACAGAAGCTTGCGGGCGTGCGCGACGCGTGCCTCGGCGGCGTCGCCTTCGACGGGTGTGCCCGCCACGCGCAGCAGGCGGTCGCCCGCCTTGAGCCCGGCCTTCGCCGCACCGCTGTCCGGCGTTACGCCGGTGATGCGCACCCCCGTGGCGTCGTCGCCGGACAACAGGACGCCCAGGCGTGGCCGGCTGACGATGATCCGGTCGATGTCGACCGGCGCGCGCAGGTGGCCCGCGTCGCGCGAGAGTTCGGCGACGCGCTTGGCCGCGCGCTGCAGGTCGGCGCGGGCATCGTCGAGTTCCTTCTGTTTGCCGGCATCGGCCTGTTGCGCGAGCGCCGGCAAGGACGCGAGCAGCGCGAGGGCCAGCAGCGAGCGTGAAAGGGGTTTGAACATCGTGGATCTCCTCGTTGCGGTTCCGGATCAGTAGATGGCGCTGTAGGCGCCGTCGGCGTTCAGTGCGACCTGCCAGCGCTGGGTGGCTTCCACGCCGGTGAGCTGGCGCAAGGTGTCGACGCGCTGTTCCCATAGCGCGGTGCGGGTGACGTCCGGCAGCGCCGGTTGCGAGAGCGCCAGATCGATGTGGGTCATCTGGTCCTGCAGTTCGGCGCTGACCGCGAGCGCGGCGACGTTGCCGGCGCTGCTGTCGGGCAGCTGCGCGAGGACGGCCTCGAGCCGCGCGGATTCGGTATAGAGCGCATCCAGCCGGCTAGGCGTGGCGCGCTTCACCGAGCGGCGGACCTGCGGTGCTGCGGTCACCGCGCCGGGTGCCGGTGTTTCCGGCGCGATGCGCGGAGCAGGTGCCGGGGCGACGGTCTCGATGGCAGTGGCCGGCGGGATCGTGGAAGCCTCCGTCGTGGCGGCCACGCCGGGGGGGTGCTGCAGCGGCGGCGTGGTCTCCACCGCGCGCCAGTGCATCAGCGGGATCACGGCGGCGAAGAACGTCGTCGCCACCAGCGCCAGCGCAGGACGACGCCAGCGTGCGCGTCGAACCGGCATCTGCGCGGGTGGCAGCGCGGCGGCGACGCGTTGCCAGCGGTCCTCGCCGGGTGCGTCCAGCGGAAGGGCGCCGAACGCTTCGCTCCAGTCGCGCGGCATCGGCTCGCGGGTACGGGAATCAGGCATGGACGGTTTCCTCGATCTTCAGCAGTGCCCGCAGCCGGCGGGTGCCGCGCGAGAGTTGCGATTTGGAGAAGCTGGGCGTGCGCTGCATCAGGGCGGCGATCTCGTCGTGCGTATAGCCCTCGGCGTGGTAGAGCCACAGCACGCTGCGGGTGGCGGAGGGCAGCGCCTCGAGCGCGCGCTGCAGCATTGCGGCATCGGCGGCGGCCGCGGGCGGCAATCCGCGATCCTCCGGCAGGTCGTCCTCGTCCACCGCGATCTCGGCGATCAGGCGCTTCTGCCGGCGCAGGCGCAACAGCGCCTCGTTGACCGCGATCTGGCGCAGCCAGCCCCAGAACGGGCAGTCGGCGCGGTAGTCCGGCAGGTGGTGGAAGAGCTTCAGCATGGTGTCCTGCAGCACGTCGCCGGCCTCTTCGCGGTCGCCGCAGATGCGCAGCGCCAGCGTGAACACCGGCCGCTCGAAGCGCCGGTAGATCTGCTCGAACGCCTCCCGGCAGCCGCCGCGCGCACGGGCGAGCAGGCTGTCGGGGACATCGATGGCGAACTGCGATCGGCTCAAGCGGGGAGGTTCTTCGGGGGTTCTGAAGACAAGGGATGCAGCCGAAGGCAATACCGTCGCAGCGCCGGGGAAGTTCCCGCTGGCCGTCCTATAATCCGGTCAAACATCAAGGGAGGGGCGCAACATGGATTTCGGTCTTTCAACACTCGTGGTGGCGGCGGTGGCGCTGTTCATCGTGGTGACCTTCTTCAAGGGCGTCCGCGTCGTGCCGCAAGGGTACGAGTTCACCGTGGAGCATTTCGGCAAGTACACCCACACCATGTCGCCGGGCCTGCACTTCCTGATCCCGTACATGCAGAGCATCGGCCGCAAGGTCAACATGATGGAGCAGGTGTTCGAAGTGCCGTCGCAGGACGTCATCACCAAGGACAACGCGGTGGTGAAGGTGGACGGCGTGGTGTTCTTCCAGGTACTGGACGCGGCCAAGGCGGCCTATGAAGTGTCCAGCCTGGACCAGGCGATGATCGCCCTGGTCCAGACCAACATCCGCACCGTGATCGGTTCGATGGACCTGGACGAATCGCTGAGCCAGCGCGAGACCATCAACGCCAAGCTGCTGGGCGTGGTCGATCACGCCACCAGCCCGTGGGGCGTGAAGGTCAACCGCATCGAGATCAAGGACATCCAGCCGCCGCGCGACCTGGTGGATGCGATGGCCCGGCAGATGAAGGCCGAGCGCGACAAGCGCGCCTCGATCCTGGAGGCCGAGGGCGCGCGCCAGTCCGAGATCCTGCGCGCCGAAGGCGACAAGCAGAGTGCGATCCTGGAAGCCGAGGGCAAGCGCGAGGCCGCCTACCGCGAGGCCGAGGCGCGCGAGCGCCTGGCCGAGGCCGAGGCGAAGGCGACCGAGCTGGTGTCCAACGCCATCGCGCAGGGCGACGTGCAGGCGATCAACTACTTCATCGCGCAGAAGTACGTGGAGGCCTTCAAGGAGCTGGCCACCGCGCCGAACCAGAAGTTCGTGCTGATGCCGATGGAGGCCAGTGGCGTGATCGGCTCGATCGCCGGCATCGCCGAGCTGGCCAGGGAAGCGCTGAACAAGCAGCAGGTCGTCGCGCCCCCGCGTCCGCCGCGCGTCCCGGGAGGCTGACATGAGCTTCAAGTTCGCGTTCTGGGCGATCGGGGCGCTGGTGCTGTTTGCCGCGGAGGCGATGGCGCCCGGCGCCTTCATGCTGTGGTTCGGCTTCGCCGCAGTGGCGATGGCGGTCGTGGTGCTGGTGGCGCCGGGGTTGGGCTGGCTGGCGCAGGCGGTCCTGTTCTCGTTGCTCGCGGTGATCTCGGTGGCGGTCTACCGGAAGTGGTTCCGCGGCAAGGGCCGCCAGAGCGACAAGCCGCTGCTCAATCGCCGCGCCGAGCAGCTGGTCGGCACGGTCGCCACGCTCGACCAGCCCATCGAAGGCGGGCGCGGCCGGGTCAGGATCGACGATGCGTTCTGGACGGTGGAAGGCGCGGACCTGCCACTGGGGACGCGGGTCCGCGTGATCGCGGTGAACGGCATGACGTTGAAGGTGCAGGAGGCGTAGGTGGGCGCGGCGGTGCTGGCGTGGTCGATGTCGTTGCTGGCGGTGACCACGGCTGACTTGGTCGGCAAGGTGATGCCGCCGTATCCCGCCGGTCTCGACGAACTGGGCGGCAGCTGCGTGTCCGACGCCGCGGATCCTGCGCACGTGTGCGACTACTCGATCGGCGTGCTCGCCCTGGCGGCCATCGATGCGGGCGGCGAACCGGTGCCGCGCTTCGTCATCGCCGGCCAGCTTGCCGGCCGTGACGGCGCCCGCGCGCAGTGGCGCATCACCGATGCCCTGCCTTACCCGACCGAACGCTCCGGTTACTACCTGCAGTTCGGCACCTGCCGCGTGAACGGCCGCGACGACGCGCGCGTGGCCGCCATCGTGCGGCAGCACGACACGTCGACGGAATGGCTGAAGGATGTCGCCTGGGCGGGGAGGCTCAAGCTGCCCGATGGCCGCTTCGACGTGCTCGAGGCGCGCTCCGTGGACTGCATCAACGAGGCTTACTACGGCCTGTGACGGCGGCGCACCGCGCTGGTGCGTTCTGGGATAATGCGCTTCTTTGTCCGTCCCGGAACCCGCCATGACCCAGAAGACCATCCTCAACGACACCCATCGCGCGCTCGGCGCCAAGATGGTCGACTTCGGCGGCTGGGACATGCCGATCCACTACGGTTCCCAGATCGAGGAGCACCACCAGGTGCGCCGCGACGCCGGCATGTTCGACGTCAGCCACATGACCGTGGTCGACTTGCGTGGCCCGCGCACGCGGGAGTTCCTGCGCCGGCTGGTCGCCAATTCGGTCGACAAGCTCCAGAAGCCGGGCAAGGCGCTGTACACCGCCATGCTCAACGAACAGGGCGGCGTCATCGACGACCTGATCATCTATTTCCTGGCCGAGGACTTCTTCCGCCTGGTGGTCAATGCCGCCACCCGCGAGAAAGACCTGGCATGGATCACCGAGCAGGCGGCCGCCTTCGACGTGCAGGTCAGCGAGCGTCCCGACTTCGCGATGGTCGCCGTGCAGGGTCCGGCCGCGCGCGAGCGCGTGCACGGCCTGCTGCGCGAGGAGGATCGTGCGAAGGTCGGCAAGCTGACCCGCTTCGCAGCGGCCGACGCCACCAGCGTCGGGGGCGTGCCGCTGTTCGTCGCGCGCACCGGCTACACCGGTGAGGACGGTTACGAGATCGTGCTGCCGCAGGCGCAGGCGGTGGCGTTCTGGAACGCGCTGCTCGATGCAGGCGTCAGGCCCGCCGGCCTGGGCGCGCGCGACACGTTGCGCCTGGAGGCCGGCATGAATCTTTATGGCCAGGACATGGACGACACCGTTTCGCCGTACGAGGCGGCGCTCGCCTGGACCGTGGCGCTGGACGAGGGACGTGCGTTCACCGGCCGCGTCATCCTGGAGGCGCAGAAGGCGTCCGGCGCGCCGCGCCAGATGATCGGCCTGGTGATGGATGAAAAGGGCGTACTGCGCCATGGACAGAAGGTGCTCACGGCGCATGGCGATGGCGAGATCCTGTCCGGCACGTTCTCGCCGACACTCGGCAAGGCCATCGCCTTCGCACGCGTGCCGGCCGGCGACATTCCGCTCGGCGCCGACGGCGGCGTGCGCGTGGACATCCGCGGCAAGGAGGTGCCGGTGCGCGTGGTGAAGTTCCCGTTCGTGCGCGAGGGCCAGGCGCAGCCGGGCGTGCTGGAGTGAGCCGCGCCGGGTTGCATTCACCCGTGCCGTCCTCCGCTAAACTATCTTTCCCTTCCCGACCCAAGCAGCGATCCGGAGCACCCCATGAGTGAGATTCCAGGCGATCTGAAGTTCCTCAAGTCCCATGAGTGGGCCCGCCTCGAAGCCGGCGGCCGTATCACCGTCGGCATTTCCGATCACGCGCAGGGTCTGCTGGGCGACCTGGTCTACGTCGAACTGCCCAACGTCGGCGACCGCATCGAAGCCGGCAATGCCAGTGCCGTGGTCGAGTCCGTGAAGGCGGCGTCCGATGTGTACAGCCCGGTCACCGGCAAGGTGCTGGAGGTCAACACGGCGTTGGCCGACAAACCCGAGACCATCAACGAGGACGCCTACGGCGACGGCTGGATCTTCGTGATCGAAGCCGAGGAGCCGGACCAGCTCAACGACCTGCTGTCGCCCGACGACTACGCCGAACTGATCGAAGACGAAGACCACTGAGGCAATCCCACAGGCGGTCCCTGGCGGGGAACCGGCGACGGCGGAACGAAGATTCCCCGCTGCCGGTTCCCCGCGTCGTTTCCGGCATTGCGCGATGAGCGCGCGGTAGGAAGAAGCGCGTCGGCCGCCACTGCCGTAACCGACGAACGGCAGACCGGCTGCGGGACGCGCGGTGGCCATCGCGGACTGCGCGGCGAAGCGGTCGAAGAGGACGGTGCGCGCATCCGTTTCCGCGTCGGCGAGGTGGCGTGGAAGACGACGATGCATCGCCTCGCGAGGGAAAAAAGTTTGCGCAAATCGGCGCAGTCGGGCTTGTGCGACGCGAAATCCGACACCCCTGCGGAAAGTTTTTTTTAGCCGCCGTTCAAGGCGTTCGCAAGGCGGATGCTGTGCGCCGGATAGCGGTCGCGTCGTCGTCGGCGGCGAAGGCTCGCGCGACGTCGATGAAAAAAAAGCGCGTTTTACCGATGTTTTTTTTCATGCGCATGTCGGCGGGCCGCGTCGGCGGCATCCACTGCCGGCATGAGGGCGTCGTCGTCGATGCCCGCCACCGCCATGCCGTCGGGACGGCCGTTGAAAAAAAGTTGCACGAGGGTGTTGACACCTTGAAAAACCGTGATTAGGTTTCGCCCCAAGCAGCGCTTGCTGCGGAAGCGAGTGAGTCGAATCAACACGATAGCGCGAGAGACAACACAGCCCATCGTCCGCACCGGGATCACGGTGGACGCAGGCCTCGCTTCCCCCGGAAAAATGCAACGCCCCTTCTTCAACGCACCCGTGTCGCCCGGCGACACGGGTGTTTTCGTATTTGTAGGGGGCCGGGTTTCGCACGCCTGGCTCCCTGGGGAATCCGCATCGCCGCGCGTGTCGCGACGACGGCTGCCGACGGGTCCGACTCCCGCGGCGTTTCTTGCAGCTGGGCCTGCCTCCGGGCAGATGTGCTGTAACCAGACGTAAAAATCCATAGTTCACTGACGAGGAGCCATCACATGGCAACGAAGAAAGCTGCGAAGAAGAAACCGGCCGCCAAGAAGGCTGCCAAGAAGGCCACCAAGAAGTCTGCGGCCAAGAAGACCGTGAAGAAGGCAGTGAAGAAGGCTGCCAAGAAGGTCGCCAAGAAGGTCGCCAAGGCCAAGAAGGCGGTGAAGAAGGTCGCGAAGAAGGCCGCCAAGAAGGTCGCCAAGAAGCCGGCGAAGAAGGCTGCCAAGAAGTCCGTCAAGAAGGCCGCCAAGAAGTCCGTGAAGAAGGCCGCCAAGAAGGTCGCCAAGAAGCCGGCGAAGAAGGCTGCCAAGAAGACCGCGAAGAAGGCTGCCAAGAAAGTAGCCAAGAAGCCGGCCAAGAAGGCCGCGAAGAAGGCCGCCAAGAAGCCTGCCAAGAAGTCCAAGAAGAAAGCGGCCCCCGTCGCGCTGCCGGCCACCCCGGCTCCGCTGATCTAAGCCAACCCCGATTACACGTAACACCATGGACTCTCTCCCTGTGCCCAGCGGGGGGAGAGTTTTTTTATGGGCGAACGGCTAGGCTGCCGTTTCCCGAATGCCGAGGAGGCTGCGCATGAAATTCATCAGGTGGGTGCTGGCGGCGATCGCCGTGCTGGGCGTGATCTTCATCGCGGGCGGGCTGCTCCTGCCGTCGACGACCCATGTGGAGCGCAGCATCGTCATCGAACGCAGCCCGGCGCAGGTGTTCGCCACGCTGGATTCGTTCGAGCGCTTCAGTGCGTGGTCGCCGTGGGCCGAGTACGACCCGCAGGCGACGTACACCTTCGAAGGGCCCGCCAGCGGCGTGGGTGCGCGGATGCGCTGGGTGGGCAATCGCGCGGTGGGCAGCGGCAGCCAAGAGATCACCGCCAGCGAACCGCACCGTCGCATCGCAGTGGCGCTGGATTTCGACGGCAGCCAGGCGCAGGCGAGCTATCTGCTGGCGCCTGAGGGCAAGGGGACGCGCGTGACGTGGGCGTTCGACAGCGCGCACGGACTGAACCCGTTCAAGCGTTGGCTGGGCCTGCTGTTCGACCGGATGATCGGGGCGGACTACGAAAAAGGCTTGGCCAGGCTCAAGGCCATGCTCGAGCAGGACGCGCAGACGTAAGGGGACGCGGCGGACCGGAGATCCGACGCAACGGAGAGACGGTGGACGATGCCCCGCAACGCTTCTTCCATCGAGGCGTGCTGGGGCGGTCGCGTGCGCTACCGGCCGCGGAGGGCCTGTCCTGATCCGATCGGCCGCAAGCAGCGTGGTTCGACACGCTCGCCGCGAGCGGGCTCAGGCATTCGTCCTCAGCGCGGCGACGCGGTGCCGCGTTGCGAGGACGTACCGCTGTCCTTGCGGGTGTCGGCAGGCGTGGTTTCGGGCGACTCGGCCAGCAGCAGATCGTAATCCGCAGGCGTTTCCACCCACGGCTGCCCCGGCAGGCCCATCGCGCGGTCGAGGATCGTGGGCAGCAGGCCCGAGGGCAGCGAACTGTCGCTGTTCCAGACCAGGGCCACGCCCAGGTCCTGTCCCGGCACCAGTGCGACCAGGCCGCGATAGCCCTGCACGGCGCCGGCATGGAAGACCACCTGCTGGCCCGCATAGTCGAACACGCGCCAGCCGAGCGCGTAACTGGCGGAATGGACGCGCTCGCGACGCCAGCCGCCACGCATCTCGCCCGGCGTGGTCACCACCGGTGAATGCAGCGTGGCCAGCAGCGGTGCAGGCAGTACGTCAGGACGGTGACCGGTCTGCGCGATCAGCCACTGCGCCAGATCGCTGACGCTGGCGTTGACGCCGGCGGCGGGCGGCAGGCGGTAGTAGGTCGGCTTCGGCGTCAGCGATACCCAGCCGTTGCGGCTGCGCACGTGCGGCCGCGCCCAGCGCGTGCTGCCCTGGATGCCGGCCAGGCCCACGCTCGCGTCGTTCATGCCCAGCGGCTTGAAGATGCGGCGGTCCACTGCCTGGTCGTAGAAGGTGCCGGACGCGGCGAACACCACGTCGCCGATCAGGCTGTAGGCGACGTTCTGGTAGGCGTAGCACTCGCCCGGCGCGCACTTCAGCGGCGCGTAGGCCAGCTTGCGGGCGACGTCGTAATACTCCGCGTTCGCCTCGATGTCGCGGTCGAAGGCGTTGTGCGCCTGCAGGCCGACGCTGTGGCTCAGCACGTCGGCCACGGTCACGCGCGAGGTCGCGTTGGCGTCGCTCAACTGGAAGCCGGGGACGAACTGGTTGACCTTGCTGTCCCAGCGCAGCGAGCCGTCCTGCACCATCAGGCCGGTCAGCGTGCTCGCGAACGCCTTCGACAGCGAGGCAAGCCGGAACACGGTGTGCGAATCGACCTGCTGCGGATTGACCACGTCGGTGACGCCGTAGCCGCGCGCGCTGAGCACGCGACCGTTGTGGACGATGGCCATCGCCAGGCCGGGCACGCGCTGGCCGACGGTCAGGTGCTCGGCCATGGTCTCGAACGACCGCACATCGAAGCCGGCCGCGAGCGGCTGGATGTTCTGTTCCGGCAGCGACGTGCGGTATGGGCGAGGCTGGGTCGGCGATACGTACGCCGCGGCGCTGGCGGACGCCGCCGTGGTATCCGCCCCCGGTTGGGAGGCTGCCGGCCAGCGCAGTGCGGTCTGTGCCGTCGACGACAACGTCAGCGGCAGCAGCAGGCCGACCAGGCCGATCCGGAAAACGTGCAGCGATCGCCGGCGTGTCGTGTGTTTCATCGTGCGTGGGGCCTGCGTGAGCGGTTGCCGTCGAGGGATCATAACGCCGCTTTTTTCGATTGCACAAACAGGGAGAAGTTCTGTGTCCATGTTGTTCATCCTGTTGCCGATTTCAGGTGTGGCGCGCGTCCCGTTTTTGCTGGCATCTGCCGCGTGCGGGGATGTCGACCGCGTGAGTGCGTTCAGGAATGCATTCGCAAGGAGGCATGCAATTTCCACGCCGGATCGGATTGGATGCGATCACGCGTGCCGCGCACGCGCGGGGATCGACGCTGACGCGTATTCAGGGAGATGTTCGCCTGAACGCACGCGCGTTAAGCCGTCGCCATCGGGGTGGATGGCGATGCTTCGCGGGTGGGTGTTGAGGTGATCAGCCCGCCGTGGCGGAGGCGGGCTGTGCGGCAGTGACCTGGAGATGGCCGCCCGACAACACCGGAATGCCGCGGATCAGGTCCGAGGCGCGCTCGGCGATCATGATGGTGGGAGCGTTGGTGTTGCCGCCGATCAGCGACGGCATCACCGAGGCGTCGACGACCCGCAGTCCGTCCACGCCGCGCACGCGGAGCTGTGGATCGACCACGGCCGCCTCGTCGTCACCGATCCGGCAGGTGCCGACCGGGTGGTAGACGGTTTCGGCCTTGGCGCGGATGAAGGCGACCAGTTCCGCGTCGGACAGGTCGGTGCGCGCGGGGTGGATCGGCGCACCGCGGTAGGCGTCGAACGCCGGCTGGGCGAACAGCTCGCGCGACAGCTTGGCGCACTCGACCATCATCTTCAGGTCGAAGCCGTCCGGATCGCTCAGGTAGTTCGCCTCGATGCGTGCATCGGCACGCGGATCCGCGCTGGCCAGCAGGATGCGGCCGCGGCTGCGCGGACGCAGGAAGCAGGCATGCGCGGTGTAGCCGTCGCCGGGCAGCCGGTTGCGGCCGTGGTCGTCGAGCATGGCCGGCACGAAGTGCATCTGGATGTCGGGCCGTTCGTCCGGCGCCAGCGGCGAGCGCACGAAGGCGCCGGCCTCGGCGATGTTGCTGCTGCCCGGGCCGCTGTGCCCGCGCAGGAAGTAGTCGAAGGCGGTCTTCAGTTCGCTGGTGCGGTCGTAGGTCACGCGCCGGGTGCTGTGCTGCAGGGTGCAGATGTCGAGGTGGTCCTGCAGGTTGCCGCCGACGCCGGGCAGTGCATGTCGCACGCTGATGCCGGTCTGCTCCAGGTGCTCCGCAGGGCCGATGCCGGACAGCATCAGCAGCTGCGGGGAATTGATCGCGCCACCGCTCAGCAGCACCTCGCCGCCGCAGCGCACGATGACCTCGTGGCCGCCACGCGCATACGCCACGCCGACGGCGCGTCCTTTCTCCAGCAGGACGCGGCGTACCAGCGCGCCGGTGACGATGTCGAGGTTCTGGCGATCGCGCGCCGGGTCCAGGTAGGCGACCGCCGACGAACAGCGAGCGCCGTCCTTCTGGGTGACCTGGTACAGGCCGAACCCGGCCTGCGAAGGACCGTTGAAGTCGCCGTTGCGCGCGAAGCCGGCCTGCACGCCGGCTTCGATGAAGGCAGCGGAGAGCGGGTTGGTGTAGCGCAGGTCGGAGACATACAAAGGACCTTCGCCGCCATGCAGCGCATCGGCGCCGCGCCCATTGCGCTCGGAACGGCGGAAGTACGGCAGGGTGCTGGCCCAGTCCCAGCCGTCGGCGCCGGCGTTCGCCCAGTCGTCGTAATCCTGCGGTACGCCGCGGATGTAGCACATGGCATTGATCGAGCTGGAACCACCCAGCACCTTGCCGCGCGGCCACCACAGGCGGCGGTTGTCGAGCTGCGGTTCGGGCGCGGTGTCGTAGTTCCAGTTGACGCCCTTCTGGCCGACCAGCTTGGCCAGGCCGGCGGGCATGTGGATGAAGGGATGCCAGTCGCGCGGGCCGGCTTCCAGCAGCAGCACGCGGCATGCGGGATCTTCGCTCAGGCGATGGGCTAGGACGCAGCCGGCGGAGCCGGCGCCCACGATGATGTAGTCGTACACATGCTGCCCTGTTGCGAAGTCCGGCCGAACCTAGCGGCGGGGGATAGAGCAAATGCTCTGCGGGTGCGACCGGATGCCGCATCGCCGGGCATGCGTGCGGTTCCCGCGCCGCGTTTGTCGGGAAAAGGCTGGCGATGTTGCAGTGCATCGGATACCTTGCGCGCCACAGGCGGGCGGTGCCCGCGCCCCGACGATGCGATCGCAGGCCGCGCCCCATGGAACCGTCCTCCCCAGCGACCACCCGGTTCGGCCGACTCGGTGCGGCGATGTCCGAGTCTCCGCCGCTGGTATGGGCCTTCATCTATTTCTTCTGCCTGCTGAGCGGCTACTACGTGCTGCGGCCGGTGCGCGAGGCGATGGCAGCATCCAGCGATATCGAAGCCGTGTTCCCGCCCGCCTTGATCGCGTTCTTCGCCGACCGGGGCATCGCACTGGGCGAGTTCACGCTGCAGTTCATCTTCAGCACCGTGTTCCTGATCATGCTGGTGCTGCAGCCGGTCTATGGCTGGCTGGTGAGCCGTTTCCCGCGACGGGTCTTCCTGCCGGTGATCTACGGGTTCTTCATCGCCACGCTGCTGGCGTTCTACGCCATGTTCGACAGCGGCATCGCAGGCCGCGGCCTGGCGTTCATCCTGTGGATCACCGTGTTCAACCTGTTCGCGGTCGCCGTGTTCTGGAGTTTCATGGCGGACGTCTTCACCAATGCCGAAGCGAAACGCTACTACGGCTACATCGGCGCCGCGGGCACGATGGGCGCGTTCCTGGGGCCCGCGCTGACGAAGGCGCTGGTGGTGCGCGTGGGTATCCCCAACATGATGCTCGTGTCGGCCTTCCTGTTCTCCGTATGCGTGCTGTGCATCGTCAGGCTGAGGACGTGGGCCGTGGCGCGCGAGGCGGAGCGTCGCCAGGCCAGCGGCGAAGTCCCGATGGGCGGCGAGGTGCTGGCGGGACTGAAGCTGATCGTGCGCGAGCCGCTGCTGCGCTGGCTCGCCGTCATGGTGGTCATGGGCGTGGGCGTGGGCACGCTGCTCTACAATGAGCAGAACGCCATCGCGCGCACCATGTTCACGTCGGCCGAGGCCCGCGCCGACTACTTCGCCACGCTGGACCTGGCGGTCAATTCACTGACCCTGGTGGTGCAACTGCTGTTGACCCGCGTGCTGCTGTCCCGCTTCGGTATCGCCCCGGCGCTGCTGATCCCCGGGTGCGCGATCATCGTCGGGTTTTCCATCCTCTCCGCTTCACCATTGCCGATGATGGTGGCGATCGTGCAGGTGGTCACCCGTGCCAGCGAGTTCTCGCTGGCCAAGCCCGCGCGGGAGACCATCTACACCCGCGTCGGTCGCGAGTGGCGCTACAAGGCCGGTGCCGCTATCGACACGGTGGTCTATCGCGGCGGCGACCTCAGCTTCGTCTGGCTGCACAAGCTGCTGTCCGCGTTCGGCTCGAACGTGGTGTTCGGTGCCGGCCTGCTGGTCGCCAGCGCCATGACCTTCAGTGCCTGGAGGTTGCTGCGCGAGGAATCGAAGCTGCCTTCCGAACGTGACCTCGCCGCTGCGCCGCCCGGCACCGCGAAGGCCTGACGCGCGACGGCAGACGTCGCAGCAGGCAGCCGCTATGCTGCCTGCAATACGACGGAAGGGGAAAACGGAATGGGTGCGATCGCGACGGTACTGGTGGTGCTGGTGGCTGTGTTGCACGTGTATTTCCTGGTCCTGGAGATGTTCCTCTGGACCCGCCCGCTGGGACTGAAGACCTTCCGCAACACACCGGAGAAGGCCGAGACCACCCGCGTGCTCGCCGCCAACCAGGGGCTCTACAACGGCTTCCTCGCCGCCGGTCTGCTGTGGGGCCTATGCACCGCGCAATGGAACGTCGTGGTCTTCTTCCTGCTCTGCGTGATCGTGGCGGCGCTGTACGGTGCGTGGAGCGTCAACAAACGCATCTTCTTCGTGCAGGGCCTGCCGGCGATCGCGGCACTGGTCGCGGTGTTGCTCCGCTAGTCCGCACTGCCGACAGCAGGCGTCAACGCATCGCCCAGGCCAGTACCAGCGCGCCTGCGGCGAACAGCACCACCCACGCCAGATGGCGCCCGCGGGTGAACAGCAGCGGCAGCAGGCAAGACAGCAGCAGCGTGATCGCAAGTGTCATGCCGATGCTGCGTCCCGCCGCTTCGGGCAACTCCCCGAGCTGCAGGACGACCGCCGCCAGCCCCCATGCGATCACCGTGGTCAGGTGCCAGGCGAAGCGCAGAGTGCGGGTAGTGAACGCGGTGCCGCCGAACAGCTTCGGCAGATCCTGCCGCCGGAACAGGCGGGTGAGCAGGTAGCGTTCGCCCAGCACCGAGTGCGCCAGACCGAGCAGGAAGATCAGCGTGGCGGCGGCGAGCAGCATGTCAGCCGTCTTTCCGCGGACGCGGCGATACCCACATGTCGATGCGGGCACGGAAGACCGGCTCGCCCTGTGGATTGCTGACCACCACGTCCATCGGCAGCGCGTAGCCTTCCGCGGATTCGCGCGGTTCGAATGCCGGCGTGGCCACCGCGTGCATCTCGCCCACGGCCTTCTTCAAATACTCGACGGTCATGCCCTTGGGAATCCAGCGCATCGAGCGCGGGATGCTGACGTCGGTGGTCAGGCCGCCGACGAACTCGGCCAGGTTGCACAGCGCAATGGCGTGCACCGTGCCCAGGTGGTTGGTGACGGAGCGCCGGTGGCGGATCGTCGCCTCGCCACGGCCCGGCTCCAGCCGCACCATGCGCGGCGCGATGCTGGCGAAGTAGGGCGCCTTGAAGCAGATGAGGCGCGAGAACAGCCAGTGGCCCAGCGGCTTGCGGCTCAGGCTGCGGTAGATCTCGAGGACGTTCGCGCTCATTCGAAGCTTCCGTATCGGTTTCTTCCCCCGCTCGTGGGAGAAGGTCGGGATCGCAGGCGGTGACAGTGAGGCCGGATCACTACAAGCCGCGACGGTCCTTGGATGGTGTCGCGACACACAGAGGGGATGGCGGCTTCGGTCGCCTCCACCCCGGCCCTCCCCGCAGGCGGAGGAGGGCAGGAGATGCCTCAGGCCGCTTCGCGCGGGTGCCGCTTGTGCTGCGGCAGGTCGTAGAAGCTGGCCGCACGCAGTTCGTGGGTGTCGAAGTCGTCCACGGTGATCGTGTCCAGCGTGATCGCGCGCAGCTCTTCCAACTGCTTGCGCTCGTCGGCGGTGATCCAGCCTTCACGCACACCCTCATCCAGCTGCGCGCTGTAGTCCAGCGCCTCGATATCCTTGGTCTTCAGCGCTTTCTGGAACTTGCGCTCGACCGGCTCGGCGGCGACGGCCGCAGCCAGATAGCTATCGATGCGGCCGCCCGGGTTGTTGTCGCACGGGGTCAGGAACACGCCCTGGCCGATACGGTCGCGCGCTTCGTTCGGCGCCATCAGCAGCATGGCGACGCGATGGCTCAGGCGGTCGCCCGGCGCCACGGCACGACGGCCGAACGGGAACACCACCGGCCACAGCAGCCAGCCCAGCGGCTTGATCGGGAAGTTGCGCAGCGCCTGCGACAGTGCGAGTTCGATCTCGTACGCGCTGTTGTGGAACGCCCACGCCAGCAGCGGCTTGTCGGCTTCCGGCGCGCCTTCGTCGTGATGGCGCTTCAGCACCGCGCTCATCATGTACAGGTGGCTCAGCACGTCGCCCAGGCGGCCCGACAGCGATTCCTTGAACTTCAGCTTGCCGCCCAGCGCGCCGAGCGAGATGTCGGTCAGCAGCGCCAGGTTGGCGGCGTAGCGGTCGAGCTTGCGGAAGAACTTCTTCGTGTACGCATCGCCGGGTGCCGCGCCGATCTTCGAGCCGGTGATGCCGAACCAGAACGAGCGCACCGCGTTGGAGATCGCGCCGCCGATGTGCGGATACAGCGCCGCATCGAGCGCGTTGACGCCGGCCTTGGGGTCCGGATCGGTCGCCGCGCGCATCTCCTTCATGATGTACGGATGGCACAGGATCGAGCCCTGGCCGAAGATCAGCAGGCTGCGCGTCATGATGTTCGCGCCTTCCACCGTGATCGCGATCGGCGAGGCCTGCCACGCACGGCCGGCGAAGTTGCGCGGGCCCAGGATGATGCCCTTGCCGCCGACGATGTCCATCACATCCTTGGCGACGTCGCGGCCCATGTTGGTGCAGTGGTACTTGGCGATCGCCGACGGCACCGACGGCACGTCGCCGCGATCCACCGCCGCGGCGGTGGCCTGCGACAGCGCGCTGATCGCATAGGCCTTGCCGCCGATGCGGGCCAGTGCCTCTTCCACGCCTTCGAAGCGGCCGACCGACAGGCCGAACTGCTTGCGGATGCGCGCATACGCGCCAGTGACGCGCGCGCCGGCCTTCGCGCCGCCGCTGGCGGTGGAGGGCAGGGTGATCGAGCGGCCCACGGCGAGGCACTCGTTGAGCATGTTCCAGCCCTTGCCGGCCATCTCCACGCCACCGATCAGCTGGCTGAGCGGAATGAACACGTCCTTGCCGTGGATCGGGCCGTTCTGGAAAGGCGAGTTGAGCGGAAAGTGGCGACGGCCGACGTCGACGCCCTCGGTATCGCGCGGCAGCAGCGCCAGGGTGATGCCGATGTCGCGCGTATCGCCGATCAGGCCGTCCGGGTCGTACATGCGGAACGCCAGGCCGATGATCGTGGCGACCGGCGCCAGCGTGATGTAGCGCTTGTCGAAGGTCAGGCGGATGCCCAGCACGTTGGCGCCGTTCCATTCGCCCTTGCAGACGATGCCGTAGTCCGGGATCGATGTGGCGTCGGAGCCGGCGAACGGACCGGTCAGGCCGAAGCAAGGCACTTCCTGGCCGATCGCCAGGCGCGGCAGGTAATAGTCCTTCTGTTCCTGCGTGCCATAGTGGTTGAGCAGTTCACCCGGACCCAGCGAGTTGGGCACGCCGACGGTGGAACTGACCACGCTGCTGACCGAGGCGATCTTCTGGATGACCTTGTGGTGCGCCAGCGCAGAGAAGCCCAGGCCGCCGTACTGTTTCGGGATGATCATGCCGAAGAACTTGTTCTTCTTGATGAAGTCCCACAGCTCCGGCGGCAGGTCGGCGTGGATATGGGTGATTTCCCAGTCGTTGGTCATCCGGCACAGCTCTTCGACCGGACCGTCCAGGAATGCCTGCTCTTCTTCCGTGAGTTGCGGCTTCGGATAGGCCAGCAGCTTGTTCCAGTCCGGGTCGCCGGTGAACAGGTCGCCTTCGAAACCCACCGAGCCGGTTTCCAGCGCGATGCGCTCGGTCTGCGACAGCGGCGGCAGCGCGCGGCGCAGGAAGCCCAGCGCCGGCGCGGTGATCAGCGGCTTGCGGATCGCCGGGATCAGCAGCGGCACCGCGATCGCCACCACGACCAGCGCCGCGACGACGGTGGCGGTGGGGTTGGCGCCCAGCAGCCAGCACGCGACCAGCAGGCTGGCGGTGATCGCCGCCCAGTAGGCGAGCCGGATCCGGTGGTACGCGGCGAACGCGCCCGCCAGCAGGAAGGCGAGGAAGGGGATGACGATGCTCATGGCGTTGCTCCGGACACGGATTCGGTTACATCGGATTCGGCGTTACCCGGCGTGGCCGACAGGCCTGCCAAGTATTCCAGCACGGTGGCGGTAAATGCGTCGTTGTCGTCGCCGGCCACCATGTGCGTGGCCTGCGGCAGGTGTACGTGGCGCGCATGCGGCACCAGCGTCTTGAACTCTTCGACGGTCTTCTCGGAGACCAGGTCGCTGCGGCCGCCGCTGATCAGCAGCACCGGGCACCGTACGCGGCGCGCCGCGTCGGCGATGGTGTCCTGGTGCCGGGCGCTGTCGCGCGCCAGTTCGTCGACCAGGCGCGGATCCCAGTGCCAGCGCCAGCGTCCGTCGTCGCCCTCGCGCAGCAGTTCGCGCAGGTCGTCGGCGGATTTGCGGGTGCGGCGTTGCGGCTGGTAGGCGGCGATGGTGTCGGCCGCATGTTCCAGTGAATCGAAACCGTCCGGGAAGGCCGTCATGAAGGCGAGGATGCGCTGCAGGCCGGCATGCTCCCAGCGCGGGGTGATGTCGACCAGCACCATCGCGCGGAACAAGCCGGGCCAGCGCGATTCGGCGATCAGGCCGAACAGTCCGCCCATCGACGCGCCGACCAGCACGGGCGGTTCGGGCTGTTCGCCGGCCACGACGATCAGGTCGTCGGCGAACTGGTCGCCGGTATAGGGGACATCGGCGGCGTTGCGGTCCGAGCCGCCATGGCCGCGGGCGTCATAGGCGAGGCCGGCATAGCCCTGTGCGGCCATCCGTTCGCCGGTGCGGCTCCAGGCACCCCCGGTCTGGCCGAAGCCGTGCGCATAGATAAGCGCCGGATGGCTCTGCAGTGCACGGGGCGAGGGGAAGCGGCGGGTCGCCAATGCGACATCCCCCTGTCCGTTCAGCACGCGATCCGCTCCCGCGCCGGTAACGATGGGCGAGGTCGCGAGGGCGGATGAAGTCGGAATGACCATACGGCCTAGTATGGGTTGTCGCATTTAGAGCAGTCAATCGGTTTGAACGCCCGGGTTTCACATGCAACCGATTGATTTGGCTTTATTTGTTGTGCATCGCAACATACATACCGCTACACACCTCGGCGTATGGTTAAATGCGGACCATGAGCACACCCAGCCCGGAAACACCCGCCAGCACGCCCACCCGCAACGCCCGCCTGAGTGCGGACGACTGGGCACAGGCGGCCCTCGACCTGATCGCGGAGCAGGGTGTGTCGGCGGTGGCGGTGGAACCGCTGGCGCGCCGGCTGGGGGTCACCAAGGGCAGCTTCTACTGGCATTTCCCCTCCCGCGATGCGCTGCTGCAGGCAGCGCTGGAGCGCTGGGAAGTGGGGGAGCAGGAGAACATCTTCGGCAGCCTGGAGAAGGTCGCCGATCCGCGCGAGCGCCTGCGTGCGCTGTTCCAGCTGGTCGGCCATGAGGTCAAACCGCACATCATCTACAGCGAGCTGCTGAAGGCGCTGGACCATCCAGCCGTGCAGCCCGTGATCGACCGCATCTCGCAGCGCCGCCTCGATTACCTGGTGGCGATGTTCCGCCAGGCAGGCCTGCAGCGCACCGACGCCACGCATCGCGCGCGCCTGGCCTACGCGGCCTACGTCGGCTTCCTGCAGTTGTCGCTGCAGTTGCAGCAGCCGCGCATGACCTCGGAAGAGTTCGAGACGTATCTCGAACACGTCATCTCGACGTTGATCCCGACCTGAGTTCCGTAGGGTGGGCCTTGGCCCACCGCGCGTGATCTTCGTATCGACGGCAGGCTGAGGACCTCCCTGGGTTGAGACCAGGGTGCTGACTACTGTGATGACGTTGCGCTGCCCGGATCGGCCCACCGCGTGGCCTGCATGTGCGAAGACAGCAGGCCCAGGCCAGCACGTACTTCCAGATCATCGAACTGCGTCGTCGAGGTGACACGCACCGTCGCGTGGACTCTTGGCTCGGCATCCAGAAAGCAATCTGTGCATCGCTGGATCGTCAGGATCTTTACGGTGGATCCTTCCGGGAAACGTGCCGTGGAGATGACCTCCGGTCCATCGAAGCCGGGTGGCGGAACGATCATGTAGGCGCTCGGCGACGGACCATAGTTCTGATCCATGCTTACGCGATAGACCGTCATATCGGCCGTCGTCCTGTATTCGGCACCTACATAGCTCGCGTACTTCGGATCACGGCTGACATCTTCGTAGCTGACCATGTAGCAGCCGGCCAGCAGGAGCGTCGCCAGTAAGGCAACGAATCTGGCAATCATCGATGATCCCCTTGTTCGCGTTGTCCGGGCTGCGCGGCCACGCGCGCCGTGTCGATGGCGGGCCAAGGCCCGCCCTACGGTGTAGCGGACGCTGCCCGCTTCAATTCCGACAATCGCACCATCACGTACGCCAGCAGCGCCACCGCGAAGAACGCCAGCAGCATCCAGGCGATACCCTGAAGCGTCTCGATGACGGTGCGATACACCTCCAGCACCCAGCGTTCGGTGGTCAGGACGATGATCTCCGCCTTGTCCTTGTCCATCCACTGCGGCGCGGTGATATAGCGCTCCAGTTCGTGGATGCGCACGCCGGACGACACGCCGACCACGAGGACGGCGAACTGCATGTAACGCAGCCACGCCTTGCTGATGTCGTCGGCGATGATGCGGGTGAGGATGCGATCGATCGGCTTGGAGAACATCCACGTCACGCTCCAGGCGACGGCGGCGGACAGCAGCAAGGTGACGGCAAGCAGGGTCAGGAACATGTCGATCTCCTCTTGGGATTACGCCGGTCCCATCGCGGACTGCCGCACACCACCCCGCCATTCCCGCTGCTCGCGCACATACCCGCTGCGCTCCAGCCAACGGAAGATCGAACGCACGGTGACGACCGGGTAGTCGCCGGACAGGCGCGTGCTCACGGAGTGGTCGGTGAAGTCGGTGTTGGCCGAGAACAGCCCGCCCAGCACTCGCTTGGAATACGCGATGTGCACGGTGTCGGGGACGAAGCCATCGCCGCGCGCGAACGCATACGCACTGCGGCGGTCGTAGATGCCGCGGTCGGCGAGAGCGGCGGCCATCACTTCCACGATCCACGCGGTGGAATTCTGGTAGTCCTCGCTGCCGGGACGGGCGATCAGGTTGTAGCGTGGGTGATGCAGGCTGTGGCGCGGCATCTGCTGCAGGCGCGCGGCCAGCCGGTCGGCGACGTCCGGCGCGAACCACACGATGCGCAGGTCCTGGTTCACCAGATCGTCGGCGAAGAAATTCACCAGCCCCTGCGTATACAGGCCTGAGCGATCGCTGCCGCATTCGTTGAGCAGGTGCACGACGGTCCAGCGCCCGTGCGCGTGGTCGCGCACCGCGAAGCCGGCGTGGCTGTACACCAGTCCCTGCTTCGACAGGTCGGTGCCGACGCGCGCGATCAGCGCGACCGGCGCATCCACCTCGTCCAGCTGTTGCGCGGCGAGCAGCGCGGTCCGTGCCGCCTCAGCCACCTTGGACGGTGGCATGTCCATCTGCTTGCAGGCATCGCCCGCGCGTGCCGTCCCTGGCAGCGCGAGGACGAAGACGAAACAGAACGCCGCGAGTGCGCGCATCATGCGATTACCCGCCGTAGCGATGGCTGTGGATGTGGGGGCGGGCGGCATCGTTGGCGATGAAGCACAGCGCTTCACCGGCCGCGCTGAGGATCCATCCCGTCGACACCGCCGCCACGCTGATCGCCGCGCCGATGGCGATGCCCAGGCGCTTGACCAGTTCCGCACTCAGGTAGACCACGAAGGACGCGCCGGCCACCACGCCTGCCGCCGCGACGGACACTGTCACCGCCACACTGCCGGCCACCACCGCGACGCCGGCGACCACCGCAGAAGCACCGTGGCCCAGCGCGTGGATCACCGCGACCGGCACCTCGATGGAGGCCGCCAGGCTGGCCTCCGACATCCGGCTGGCGCCGTCGGATTGCGGCGCGGCCGGCGCCGGCAGGGCGAGGCCGCCGGACAGCGCGGCGGCCAGGGCAAGGGTCAGCGAACGGGCGATCAGGCGGGTCATGGCGGGCTCCTGCGGCGTCGGCGCACCTTGGATGCGGCCGGCACCGGTGTTCAACCGCCATCGACGAGGTAAGCTCCGGCGCATCAACCGGTATAGGAATCCGCTACCGATGGCCGTCTCGGTCGATCTGATCGATGCATTGAAGCGTTGCCTGCGCGCGCAGAACCTGACTTACCGCGAACTCGCTGCCCGCATCCGCATGAGCGAGGCGGCGGTGAAGCGCATGTTCTCGCGCCGCGCCATGAGCCTGCAGCGGCTCGAACAGATCTGCGACGTGCTTGATGTGGGCCTGGCCGAACTCAGCGCCGAAGCCTCGCGCGGACGCAAGGCGATGGCGCAGTTGAGCGAGGCGCAGGAACAGGCGCTCGTCGACGATCCGCGATTGCTGATGGCGCTGTTCCTCACCCTCAACCGTTGGCGGCAGGACGATGTGATGGGCCACTTCGGCTTCACGCCCGCGCAGTGGACGGGATTGCTGGTGAAGCTGGACCGGCTGGAGATCATCGAGCTGATGCCTGGCAACCGCGGGCGCGCGCTGACCGCGCGCAACTTCCGCTGGCGCGCCGACGGACCGATGGAGCGCTATTTCCGCCACACCTTGCTGACCGACTACTTCGCCGATCCGTTCGACGGCGAGCAGGATGCACTGCTGCTGCTCAGCGGCAGCCTGAGCATCGACGGGGTGAAGCAGCTGCGGCAGCGGCTGGAAGAAGTGGCGCGCGAGTTCGACGCGCTGCTCGCCCGCGACGCCACGCTGCCCGCGGAAGACCGCGTGGGCGTCAGCCTGGTGCTGGCGCAGAAGCCCTGGCTGCTGCAGCTGTTCAATCCGTACCGGCGTTCGCGCGAGGGGTGAGCGCCACGGGCGCGATCGAGCGCCGACGCCCGAAGGCCGGGCCCGGAACCGCAGTGATGGGGTTCCGGGCTCCATCGATCGCGCGTCGAGCGCCATCTCGCTGGCCCTGACCGCTTCATCGATGGGTTCTGGCGCCCGAATGCGGGCTTCCGGCGCGCGATCGATAGGCGTCGGGGCCCGGTCGATGGCACGGCCGGGGCCATCGATGGGGCTCCAAAAACCATCGACGGGAGCGCAGGGCTTCAGCCTTGGCATTCCGAGGTCGATCGTCCGCCGTCCGCGCACGATGGCGGGGTTTCCGAGCCCGGGAGGCGGCCTGTCGGAGGTCATCGCCGGCTATCCGGAAGCCATCCGCCGGTCGATGAGGCCGATCGTTGGGCCGTTTTGCCCCGGCCGGTCGCCTGTCCTCCCCCTCACCGGATTCCGGGATGCCCTGCTGACCTCTGGCCCCCCCGTCGCCGCCTTGACCTGACCGCCCGCCGACCGCGGCCGCGTTCTCCTCGTCTGAAGGACAGGACATTGGTATCATTTTGGTCTCACTTTTCGAGGGCGGGGCATGAACGCAGCGGTCGATGTTTTCAAACGCAACGAATTTCCGGGCAGTTCGCTGGACGCGTTGAATGCCTGGGTTGCGGAGGTCGCCGCGCTCACCCAACCCGACCGCATCCACTGGTGCGACGGCAGCGATGCCGAGAACGCGGTGCTGACCAGGCAGATGCTGGCCGACGGCACCCTGCTGCCGCTGAACCCGGAAACCCACCCGCACAGCTGGCTGCACCGCTCCAGCCCGAGCGACGTGGCGCGGGTGGAGCATCTGACCTTCGTCTGCACCCCGCAGCAGGAAGACGCCGGCCCCAACAACCACTGGATGGCCCCGGCGGAGGCGCACGCGAAGATGGACGCGCTGTTCGCCGGCTGCATGCGCGGGCGCACGCTGTATGTCATTCCCTACTGCATGGGTCCGATCGATTCGCCGCTGTCGCGCTGCGGCGTGGAGATCACCGATTCGCCGTACGTGGTGGCGAACATGCGCATCATGACCCGCATGGGTGCGCCGGCCCTGGCGCGCATCGAGCGCGAAGGGACGTTCGTGAAGGGCCTGCACTCGACCGGCGAGCTGGATCCGGACCGCCGCTTCATCATGCATTTCCCCGACGAGCTGACCATCCAGAGCTTCGGCTCCGGCTACGGCGGCAACGCGCTGCTGGGCAAGAAGTGCCACGCGCTGCGCATCGCCTCGCACCAGGCGCGCAGCGAAGGCTGGCTGGCCGAGCACATGCTGATCGTCGGCATCGAGAACCCGCAGGGCGAGACGCACTACATCGCCGCCGCGTTCCCGTCGGCCTGCGGCAAGACCAACCTGGCGATGCTGATTCCGCCGGAAGGCTATCGCCAGGCCGGGTGGAAGGTGTGGACCGTCGGTGACGACATCTGCTGGATGCGCCCTGGCGCCGACGACCGCCTGTACGCGATCAATCCGGAAGCCGGCTTCTTCGGCGTGGCGCCCGGCACCTCGGACAACTCCAATCCGAACGCGCTGGCCACGATCAGCCACCACACCATCTTCACCAACGTCGCCGTCACCGACGAGCAGGAGCCGTGGTGGGAAGGCCTGGATTCGCGCACGCCGTCGCTGGACTGGCAGGGCCGCAAGTACGACCCGGCCAACGGCCCGGCCGCGCATCCCAACTCGCGCTTCAGCGTGGCGGCGCGGCAGTGCCCCAGCTACTCGGCCAAGGCCGAGGACCCGCAGGGCGTGCCGATTTCCGCCATTGTCTTCGGTGGCCGTCGCGCCTCGCTGGTGCCATTGGTGTTCGAAGCGCGCGACTGGACGCACGGCGTGCTGGTCGGCGCGGCGATGGGGTCGGAAACCACCGCCGCCGCCACCGGCGCGGTCGGTGTGATGCGCCGCGATCCGATGGCGATGAAGCCGTTCTGCGGCTACAACTTCGCCGACTACTTCGCGCACTGGCTGTCGTTCGATGGCGCCAATGCCAAGCTGCCGAAAATCTTCCACGTGAACTGGTTCCGCAAGGGCGGCGACGGCAAATTCCTGTGGCCCGGTTTCGGCGAGAACCTGCGCGTGCTGGAGTGGATGATCCGCCGCGTTGAGGGCACCGCCGACGCGGTGGAGACACCGATCGGCCACCTGCCGCGCGCCGAGGACCTCAACCTGGACGGCGTGGCCCTGAGCGACGAAGCGCACGACCTGCTGTTCGGGTTCGATCGCGCCGGCTGGCAGGCCGAGTTCGCCAGCATCGGCGACTACCTGCAGGAATTCGGCGCCCGCACCCCGCAGGCGCTGAAGGACGAACAGCAGCGCATCGCCGCCCGCCTGGCACCCTGATTCCCCGCCTCGCGCACCTTTCCTGCGCAAGCCCCGCCGCCTCCACCCCGGAGGTCGCGGGGCTTTTTCTTGGGAGGCAACAGGGGATGAAGGCTTCAAGCCCCTCTCCCGCAGAGAGAGGGGCTTTGTCCGCGCGCGATCCGGGAGGCCCGCTTCAAAAAACGCCGCCGTCGTTCTAAACCTTCGCCCACCCGCCCGCATCCTAGTCAGTATGCTGAATGCCGTGATCGACCCTTTCGCCGACTGCCTCACCCCCGAGGACGCCACCGCCCAGGACACCGTCCTGGCGCGCTCGGCGGCCACGGGGGACATGCGGGCCTTCGAGGCACTGTACCGGCGCCATGCCGGCCGCATCCATGGCGTCATCCAGCGACTGGTGGGCCAGCACGGCGTACGGGCGGAGGACCTGACGCAGGAAGCATTCGTACGAGCCTGGCAGGCACTGCCGGCGTTCCGCTTCGAGAGCGCCTTTGGCACCTGGCTGCACCGGCTGGCAGTGAACACCGCGCTGATGGAGCTGCGCAGCCGCCGTAGCGGCCCACGCTTCGACGACGACGAGGATGCGCTGGACGGAATGGGTCTGGCCGACAGCGCGGGGCAGGGCACGGCGCTGTCGATGGATCTGGAGCGCGCCGTCGCCACGCTGCCGCCCCGCGCCCGCGCCGTGCTGGTGCTGTACGACGTCGAAGGCTGGAAGCATGAAGAGATCGCCGCCGAACTGGGCATGGCGGTCGGCAGTTCGAAAGCCCAGTTGCACCGCGCGCGGCACCTGCTGCGCGAGCGTCTAGGAGCACACGCATGACCCCCCACGATCCCTCCCCGTTGTCCGACGACGCGCTGCGCTGGCAGTTGCGCGGCCTGCGCCAGGACGCGCCGCCCTCGCGCGACCTGTGGCCCGACATTGCCGCCAGGCTCGCCGCAGCCCCGCAGAGGCCCGCTGCGCAGGCGTCGCGCCGCCGCCGGGTGGCCCCGTTCGCCCTGGCGGCTTCCGTCCTGCTGGCCGTCACGATGACCTGGCAGCTGCAGCGTGCGCCCGATGGCGATGCGCTGATCCAGCGCGAAGCCGCGGCGATGACGCGCGACTACACCGGTGCGCTGGCGCAGATGGATGCGCAGGCCAAGGCTTCGCCCGACTACGCGCCGGCGCTGCATGCGCTGGACCAGAGCGCGGCCGAGATCCGCCACGCCATCGCCACCGATCCCCAGGCGCGCTTCCTGCTGGAACAGCTGCGCCGCACCTACGCCCGACGCCTGGCCTTGACCCAGCGCGCGGTCATGACCTGAGGAGTTTCCCCATGCGTACCTATTCCTTCTCCCTGCTGTTGGCCACCGCACTGCTGGCGCCGTCGGCCCTGGCGCAGACCGCCATCGACGAGACGAGACCGCTCGATGCGCGCGGCCGTGTCGACATCAGCAACGTCAAGGGTCGCATCGACGTACGTGGCTGGGAACGCAGCGAGGTGCAGGTGACCGGTACGCTCGGCCAAGGCGTCGAGCGCCTCGCCATCGATGGCTCCGGCAGCCAGGTGAGCATCGAGGTGCGCTATCCCAAGAGCGGTGGCTGGGGCGGCGACCGGACCGGACCGACCAACCTGGTGGTGATGGTGCCGGTGCGTGCGGACCTCGACATCGAATCCGTCGCCGCCGACGTGCACGTCACCGGAGTGGCACCCAGCGAGCTGTCGATCAGCAGCGTCAGCGGCAGCGTCGTCGCGGCCGCCGCGCCGCGCAAGGCGGACGTGGAGACGGTCAGCGGCAACGCCAACCTGACGCTCAACAGTGAGGACGTCGACGTCAGCACGGTCAGCGGGTCCATCGTGCTGCGCGGCCGATTGAACGGCGACATCGATGCGGAGACCGTCTCCGGCCGCATCGAGGTCAACGTCAACGGCGAGCGCATCCGCGATCTCAGCGCCACCACCGTCAGCGGACGGGCCGAAGTGAGTACCGCCCTGGCCCCGGCCGGCGAGATCAGCATGGAATCGGTCAGCGGCAACCTGCTGCTGCGCCTGCCGAAGGATGTCTCCGCGCAGGTCAGCGGCGAGAGTTTCAGCGGCAGCCTCAAGGCCACCGGCGTGACCATCGAGAAGCGCCGCGGGCCCGGTTCCAGCTTCTCCACCACCTACGGCGGCGGCAGCGGCCGGGTGAGTCTGGAGACGTTCTCCGGCAGTGCGGAAGTGCGGGTGGAGTAAGCGCCTCGGCGACGCCGCGATGTCCCGTATCATCGGCGCGTTTCCGATGATCCCGACCGAGGCTACGCCGCATGACCAGCGCCGCATTCCATGTCCAGCAGGCGCGTCGCCATCTGGAAACCGGCAACGCCTCGCAGGCGCTGGCCGATGCGGAACAGGGACTGGCGGCGCACCCGCACGATGACGGTCTGCAACTGGTCGCCGCGCAGGGGTTGATGGCGCTGGGACGATTCGAGGCGGCGACGACGCGTCTGGAGGCGCTGACGTCCGCCTCGCCGGAGATCGGCGAGGCCTGGATGCGGTTGGGCGCCTGTCGCCTGCATCTGGGCGACATCTCTAAGGCGGTCGATGCGCTCGAACGCGGCATGGCGCTGGCGCCGGATTCGTTCATCGTCCGCCTCCAGGTGGCCGAAGCCTTGCAGGGGCTGGGCCGGACCGAGGAGGCCTTGGTCCACTTCTTCCGTGCGGTCAACACGGCGCAGGCGAAGGGACGCTGGCTCAACGACCAGACCACCGCGCCGGACCTGCGCGACCGCGTGCGGCAGGCCATGGCGATCATCGATGCCGGCCGGCATGCGCTGTTCTTCGATGCGATCGCGCCGCTGGTGCGGCAATACGGTGCCGATGAGCTGCAGCGCGTCGCGTACGCGTTGGAGGGTTATCTGGGACTGCGGCCCGCCGGCAGCCCCGATCCGCGCCAGAAGCCGACGTTCCTGCATATCCCCGACCTGCAGCCGGAGCCGTACTTCGATCGCGCGCTGTTTCCCTGGTACGCGGCGCTGGAGCAGTCCGCCGAGGCGATCCGCATGGAACTGCAGCGGGTGCTGTCGGCGCGCGAGGGCCTGCAGCCGTTCCTCGATTTCAGCGGCGGCGCCCGCAAGGGCGATTTCCTCGACAATCCGCGCGACCTGGATACGGCGGCATGGGATGCGTACTTCTTCTACCGCCACGGTGAGGTGTTCGCCGACCACCTGGCGGCATGCTCCGCAACGGCCGCCGCGCTCGCGCAGGTGCCGCTGACGCGCATCGACGGCCATGCGCCGGAGGTGCTGTTCTCGCTGCTCTCGCCCGGCACGGTGATCAAGCCGCACCATGGCGTGACCAACAGCCGCGTGGTCACGCACCTGCCGCTGATCGTGCCGCCGGACTGCGCACTGGAGGTGGGCGGCGTCGAGCACGCTTGGACGGAAGGCCGCTGCGTGACCTTCGACGACACCTTCCTGCATGCCGCGTGGAACCGCAGCGACCGGCTGCGCGTGGTGATGATCCTGGATACCTGGCATCCGCGCCTGCGCGAGGTGGAAGTGCAGGCGCTCAGGCGACTGGTGGAGACCATCGGCCACTTCAATACGCGGGCAGGCGCCGTCTGACGGCGCTACTCGTGCAGGTGGTCCGGTGTCCCCGGCTTGTCGAACAGCAGGTAGGTCGACAGGATGTACTTGTCGTTGGACACCGGCGGCGCGCCGATGTGCTGGAACATCCAGTAGGGCGGAAACATCAGCAGCCGGCCGGCGCGCGGGCGCACTTCGATGCCGAGATCGGTGAAGCGGGTGCCGCCGCCTTCCTGCACGTCGTTGAGGTACCACAGGAAGACCATGTAGCGGCCGGCCACTTCGTCGATCGAGTCGAAATGGGGCTGGAAGGTGTCGCCCGCGTTCGCCCGGTACTTCTTCATCGTCAGTCGGTCGATGCGGGGCCGCAGCGGGATCGGAAGGGTGAGCGAGAGATCGGCGTTGTAGCGGGCCAGGGCCTGCTCGATGCGCGTCATGAAGAAACCCACGAACGCCGGATCCGCAAGGCGTGTCAGGTTCATTTCCGTCCAGCGGCTCTCGTCGAGCGCGGGACGGTAGCCGCGTCCGTTGGGCACCTGGAACTGCGCGGATGCTTCGAAATTGTCGATCAACTGCTGGCAGAACGCGGCCGGCAGGGCGTCGTCGTAGGTGCGAATGCAGTCGGCGAGGGCGTTCATCGGCTTATCGCACCGTCAGGTCGTAGCCCCAGTGGTCGGCCACCGGCTGCAGGATCGGCAATGCCGGCGCCAACCAACGCGCATACGGCTGCCAGCGACCCACCGCGCGGCTGTTGACCGGCTCCACCACCTGTGAATAGCTGGGCGTACTGATGTAGCCCTTGCGCGCGGCGTGCTGGCTGAACTGCGCGAGGAAGTCGCGGTCGTCGATGCCGAGGAAAGCGCCGATGCGGTCGACCTGCGCGGGGAAGTCGCCGACGGTGTCCTCGTAGCGCAGCACCAGCGTGTCGGGCGACAGCAACGCCTGGTGATGGATCCAGAAGCGCATTGCGTTGACGTAGCTCTTCGCCAGCCGCTCCAGGCTGGAGCACAACACCATGAAGGCCGGCGACCGGAAATTCTGCATGTAGCAGCTCAGCAGCACGTCGCAGGGATGGCGCAGGGCCAGGATGATCTTCGCGTTGGGGAACAGCCGCAGGATCATCGGCAGGCGGAGCATGTTGAGCGGATTCTTGTCGACCAGTTGCTGGCCGGGCGTCAGGCTGATCACCTTCGCGACTTCGGCCCAGTACACCGCACGCAGATCGTCGGCCGCGCCCGCATCCAGTCGGTCCAGCCCATGCGGGTACTCGAAGCCGCGCTTCTCCATGTGCTCGATGCAGCGCTGCAGCGTGGCGCGCTCGTCCATCGAGGCGTAACCGGGGTGTGCGTCCAGCATCTGTTCCAGCATGGTGGTGCCGGAGCGCGGGAACCCGACGATGAAGACCGGCGAGGCCTTCTCGCCCGGCGCGCGGGGGTCGTGGCGGAAGCCGCATTCGTTCTCGGCGAGCCACTTGCTGGAGACCTTCAGCGGTTCGGCATCGGAGTGCGCGATTTCCGGGACGACGTCTTCCGCCAGCCTGAAGTGGATCGCGTGCGCCTTTTCGAGGTGCTCCATGGCGGTCTGCGGGTCCTTCAGCTTGTCGGCGATGCTCGCCAAGGTGAAGTGCGCATTGGCTTCGGCCTGCACATGGGGCCGCAGGGCGATGATTTCCGAGGCCGCACTGCGGGCGGCGTCGTAGTCCTTGCGGCGCATCGCCAGCGAGGATTCCAAGTGTAGCAGGTCGATCTTTTCCTGGCGGCCTGCGGTATCGAGTGCGGCGCGTGCGCGTACCAGCAACGCTTCCGCCTGTTCGATCCGGTTGGTTCGCTCGTTGAGCTGCGCGAGCCGGATGATGCCCGAAGCCGATTGCTGCATGCCGGGTGCGAGAAGCAGCGCTTCGGCTTCTTCGGTACGACCCACCTGCATCAGTGCCGTGGCAAGTTCTTCGCGCAGATGGGGTGGCAGGCCCTGCCATACGTTGGCATCGGGAATTAGTACGGCGGCGCGTTGCGCATCGCCGCATTCGAAACAGGCCAGCGAGGCGTAGATGCGCGCCTCGGGGACGTCGGGTTCCAGTTCCACGGCGTCGAGAAAGCGATGCCGCGCTTCGGCGATGCGGCCCATGTCCATCAACAGGAGGCCGTAGTCGACCAGAAAGCCGGTGTTGCGCGGTTCCAGCGCCAGCGCTCGCCGATAAGCGTCGTCCGACTCGCCGTACTCTCCGATCCGGCGAAGCACCAGGCCCAGATTTGCCCAGTGCGCCGAAACCCCGGGACGAGCCTGGGCCAGCTGCCGATAGACAGGCATGGCGTCTTGGTCGCGGCCAAGGTTCTGCAAGCTCATCGCCCACAGTGTTGCCAGGCTCTCGTCTCCCGGCTGGCGGGCCAACGCGAGCTGGCAGAACCGTGCGGTTTCCTGGAAACGGCCGCTCTGGAACAGCGCGATGGCCTGCTGGATCGTGGATGGATTCATCGTTCGATTCTAGCGTGGCAACAAAAAGGTCGCGCGGCGTGCGCCGCGCGACCTCGGGTACAGCGGTTACCGCATCCTGCTTAGAAGTTCATCGTGTAGCGTGCCCACAGGTAGCGGCCGACCGTATCGAAGGTCTGCACGTCCGTGTTGGCATTCAGCACGTTGTTCTGGAACAGGAGCTGTGGCTGCTTGTCGAACGCATTGTCCAGGCCCACTTCTACCTTCGAGTTGAACCACGGCAGCGAGTACGAAGCGCTGAAGCTGTGGATCAGGTAGTCGTCGAAACGCATCGAATAGCACTGCTCGGGACGCAGCAGCGTATTGCAACGCATGTCGACGCTGGTGCCCTGTGCCAGATCGTTGCTGCCGATGTCGAAACCGCTGACATAGCGAGCGCGCCAGCTCAGGCCCAGGTCACCCTTGCTCCAGTTGGCGAACACGCGGCCGCGGGTGCGAGCGTACATGCCGTACGACGGGTTGTAGGTGCCGGCGATGTGCTTGACAGCATCTTCTTCGCTGAGCGGGTTGGTGTCGTTGTCGTAGCGATCGATGTACGTGGCGTCCAGACCGAAACCCCAGCTGCCCCACGCAGTGTCGGGCAGGCGATAGCGGATGGCCAAGTCGTAGCCCTGCGTATCCAGACGGCCCAAGTTGACGATCGGTTCGCGGATGAAGTCCACCTGGCCATCGGGGCGACGGTTGATGAATTCGCAGAACGGGTGGCTGTCATCTGCGTAGCAGGTGTCGACCACGGTCTGCGCGTCGGCGCGGGTGATCGTGTCGTTCAAATACAGGCGCCAGTAGTCCAGGCTGACCGACAGGCCAGGCGCGAACTGCGGGTCATACACGACGCCCCACGAGAACGACTTGCCCGCCTCCGGCTTCAGGTCGAAGCCGGCAGCGACGGCGCCGGACCACACGCCGTTTGACTGGCTGGTGGGTGCCGACGCGATACCCGTGGTGGGAATGCTGGTTGCACCTGCACCTGCACCACACGCATTCTCATGATTGCGTGGCGCGCCGGTGGCACCGTAGCCGGTGCACTTGTCGTTGAGCTGCGGCGCATTGCCCTGCGGGCCGTCGTACAGGTTGCCGATGGTCGGCGCACGGAAGACTTCCGCCACCGTGCCGCGGAACAGCAGGTTCTCGATCGGACGCCATTCCACCTGCAGCTTGCTGTTGGTGGTGTCGCCGAAGGTCGAGTAGTCGGAGTAGCGGCTACCCAGCGTCACCGACAGCAGGTGCGCGAACGGCAGGTCGGCCAGGATCGGCACGTATAGTTCGCCGTAGACTTCCGTTACGTCGTACTTGCCGCCGACCGGAGACGAGCAGGCTTCCTGCGAGATCATGCAGCGGCCAGCTTCATCGGCGATCGCGATGTAGTCGACTTCGCTGCGCTGATACTCTTCACGCCACGCGCCGCCGAACGCAAGCTGCACGGCACCGGCCGGCAGACTGAACAGTTCGCCCGAGGCGTTGGCCTCGAAGCTGCGGGTCTGGTACATGGTCGAGTAGACCGGACGCGCTTCGGCGGCCTGCATCGTGGCAACCGACTGCGGGTCGAAGATGTTGAAGATGTTCAGCGGCGTGCAACCGGCGATGATCGCGCCCGGCGCACCGCATTTCACCACGCCATCGGTGTCCATGAAGGACGGGCCGAGCGCGTCGCCGAGGCTGGCGTAGTCCACGTAGCCGTAGCTGGTGTTTTCGCTGAAGTAATGGCCGTAGTTGAACGCGGCGTCCCACTTCCAGCTTTCGCCCACGAAACCTTCCAGGCCCGCGACGACCTGCGAGGTGGTGGTGTCGTAGTACGAGCGGCGCTGGCCCAGCGACGTCCAGCGGGTGAGGAACAAGTTCTGGCTACCGTCGGCGGCCGGACCGAAGTTCTGATCGAACGGGTTGTAGAAGTTGTCGGCCGAGATCACCACGCCATCCGAGCCCGAGTCGAAGGGCAGGGCGGCAATGGCGAAGTTCGACGAGGTCTTGTTGTGGTAGACCTCGGCGAACGCGTTGAGGTTGTCGGTGATCTGGTAGTTCGCCAGGAAGAACGCATTGGTGCGCTCCTGCGGCGTCATGATCAGGTTGGTCGACTGGTAGTTGTACGAGTCACGCGCGCTGCTGTAGCAACGATAGTCACCTTGCGACTGACCACTGGCGCCCGGCGTCAGTGTGACCGAACCGCAACCATACTGGGCGATAAGCGGACTGCCTTCCGGGAAGAAGATGCGGCCGTTCGGATTACGACTGGAGCCAAACACGGTGACGTAGCCGGAGTACAGGTACGTGGCGTCCTTGGAGAAGTCGCGGTCGGCGGACGAGATGCCGTCGAACTTGTTGTAGCTCAGGCCGGCGATGATGTTGCCCTTGTCACCCACTTGACCGAAGGTGAGCGAACCGCCGCTGCGCTGGCCGTCCTGGTGGCTCGGGGTGATGCCGAAGTCGACCGAAGCGGTCATGCCGTCGAAGTCGCGACGCAGGATGAAGTTGACCACGCCAGCGACGGCGTCGGAACCGTACACGGCGGAGGCGCCGCTGGTCAGGATTTCAATACGCTCCACGGCCGCGGCCGGGATCGAGTTGACGTCGCTGTTGACGACACGGCGGCCGTTCACCAGCAGCAGGGTGCGGGCTGACCCCAGGCCACGCAGGTCGATGGTGGACGCGCCGTCACCGCCGCCGTTGTTGACCTGCGGATTGGTCGGAGCGCCCGACATGGACGGCATTTCCTGGAGCAGATCGCCCAGGGTCAGCTTGCCGGTCTGTTCGATGGCGGCGCGGTCGAGCACGACGACGGGGCTGGCGGTTTCGGTTTCGACGCGGGCCACGCGGGAGCCGGTCACCTGGATCGCATCCAGGGTCTTGGCGCCTTCGTTGGACTCCTGCGCGAACGCGAAGCCGGTGCCGGCGGCGCTGGTCGCACCCACTGCCAGGGCAAAGCCGATGGCTTCGCGCAGCTTGGTGGTCTTGTGGTTCATTCTCTCTCCGGATGACGTTGTTTAAGCCCTAGGGGAACCCTGCTGGCCGCCAAGCAGCGGCGACCAAATAGCGGGGGTGCCCCGATCATAGTCGGGCCAAAGAGAGAATTAAAGAGTCGTTAAGTGCTTTTTGGAGGGGCGAAAAAGGCCAATTGACGCCAGTTCGAATTCACGTAGGTGATGCTGGCGTGAAATCGTCCGGTGGCGGCCATGTCATGCAGGGATGACGTCGAAGGCAAGACTGATGCGTGTGGCCGGTCCACTGTAGGGAACGGTGTGGTGGAAGAAGTACGAAGGGAAAAGCAGTACGTCGCCATCGCGGGGACGGTGTCGTGCGCTGCGGGGTGCCGCGATCAGGGTGAACTCGGGCTGCGGATGTCCGAACACGATGTCCCCTGCGCCCTTTTCCCTGGGCTGGCCTGCTTCTAGATAGAAAACGCCGCTCATCCAGCCTGAGGGATGGATGTGCGGTGTCTGGTGACCGCCGTCTTGGAGAACCGTGGCCCACATCTGCAGGCGCCAGCGGGAAGGTACGGAGCGTGCCCAGGGATGGTGGGTAAGCGCAGGCTGTGCCGCCAGCGTTGCCATGTGCCGCCTAACCTGCCGGGACATCGCCTCGCCGATCACGTGGAAGGGCGACCCTGCCGCGAGGTCCAGCATGACGCTCTGCTGCCCATGGACCGTCGAGCGGCCTGCGGGCTCCCAGTTGAGTTCCGGGTGCGTGATTACCGCGTCCCGTAGTGCCTGACGATCATGGGACAGGAGGACCGAAGTGGCCGTGTGCAGCAGCCGCTCAAAGTCCATCAATGCATCTACCTCATGGTCGCGGCCGAGCTCGTTGGCCGCGATGTAAAGGCCGGCCAGTGCTGTCTGGTCTCGTGCGGCAAGACCGAGTGCGCGGGTGAACCGTTGATGGGCGGCCTCGGGCTGACCGCCCCGCAGCAGGCACAGGGCATGATTGGTGAGGAAGTCGGGTGCGCTCGCGCTCGTCGGTTCCAGCCGTGCATAAAGCTGCAGTGCGGACTGAACATCACCCGCGCCGTCGTAGGCGCTGGCCAGCGCGCGCAGGATTTCCGGCCGCCCGGGCGCACGCTGTTCCGCGGCGCGAAGCGCATCGACGGCGTCCTGCGCGTCGCCCGTGCGCAGCAACAGGATGCCCATGTTGACCCAGGCATCCACCATGTCCGGCTGCAGTCGGGTGGCCTGGCGGAAATCCTCCAAGGCATCGCCGAGCCGGTGCAGGCGGACGCGCGCCAGCGCACGCTGGAACCGGGCGGGCGCGAAGTCCGGACATGCGTCGAGGAAGCGATTGAAATCCACCTCGGCGAGGCCGGATTCGTCCATGGACATCAGCACCAGGCCGCGCTGGAAGAACCAGTCGTCGTGCTCCGGCACGCGCGCGATCGCCGCATCAAGTACGCCACGCGCCGCCGCGAAGTCTCCCCTCTGGAAGTACACGCCGGCCAGTTCGCTGACGACGGGCGCACCCTGATTGAGGCAAAGGCGATAGAGCCGGACCGCGTCGACGACTCGACCTAGCTGCAATGCGGCGCGTGCCGAGGCCACTAACTCCGCAATGGACGTGTGTTCGTTTGTCATGGTGGAGACTTCGATAGGGGCATGCCGGCAAGTCGATCTCGCGGTCAGGCAGTGGCGTACTTTTCCCGCAACATGCGCTCGCAGATCTGCTCAAGGTCTGCCGTTACGCGCCGGGTATCGGAAAAGGCTCCCCGCTCCATGAGGGCCATGACGCGTTGGCGCAGCGCGTGGAGTTCAGCGGGATGATTGGCGAGCGATGCCGCACGCCGTATGTAGTCGTCGGTATCCATGGCCACCAGCTCGTCCATGCCTAGCGCCCGGTTCACGCTCACGCCAAGGCGCGAAGGGGGGGTATCGCCGGCACGGCAGAGCACGGGCAATCCGCTGCCGATCGCATCGAGCGTGGTAGCGCCCCCCTGATAGCGGAATGCGTCCAGCAGGAGGTCGCAACTCGCTGCACGGTCGGCCTGGTCTACGGGGTCCAGTGCGTCGACCACCATCAGCCGCGATCCTTCGCCTCCCAGTTCACGCCAGTGCCGGAGGAAGCCTGCGCGGGCGCTCAGTGGTAGATACACCATCAGGAGGGCGTCGGGTGCCAAAGCGAGGATCCTGATCCACGCAGAAACCAGAGCTAAGTCCAGCTTGTAACTGTTGTTGAAACTGGCTAATACGGCGAACCCTTCCGCCGGCAGACCGAAGCGTGTGCGCTGCCGGCGCCCGCCTGTTATTGGCGAAGGCGGGAACAGGCTCTGCGGAAGGCGGACGATGCGATCGCCGTAGGGCCACGCGCTGTCAAGGGGTTGCACATGTTCGTCGAGCAGGATGGCATCCAGCCAAGGCGCCTGCTGGGCGTGCAGGAAGCCGAGCCAGCCCAGTTGCAGAATCGCAGGCCGTGCCGCCAGGACTTCCAGGCGAGCGCCTGTCGTAGGGCCGTTAAGATCGACCAGGACATGGATGCCGTCTCGCCGGATGCGTTCGACGATGTCCGCTGTACCGAGGGACGTGCAGTCCACGAAGACGTCGCAACTCCCGCGGATCCGGTTGGCGACGGCGTCGTCGTGCCGCCGGAGCGCATAGGCGAAAACCTCGAACCGTTCGCGGTCGTGAGAGCGGAACACATCCGCCACCAACTGGCCGACCGCATGCCTGCCGAAGTCGGCGGACAGGTAGCCGATTCGGATCCGTTGTCCCACCGAAATCATCGCTGACTGGGTGGACAGCGCAGGTGTCGGCGCGCGCGCGATAGCGGCTTCCATGTACCGATCCAAGGCCTGGCGGACCAGTGATGCTTTGAGCGGGAGGTAGGTGAGCGGAAACGCCTCGAGGACCTCTCCCGCCGGGAGGCCGCGTGCAGTCGCGCGACGGAGTTTTTCGAGCGTCGCATATTCGGCAGAAAATTCGCACAGGCGCGCTTCGGTCTGCGCCAGCCGTAGCAGGACGTCGGCGCGATCCGGGAACATGCTGCTCGCCTGCTGGTAGCTGCTGCGCGCGAGCTCGAGATCGCCCGCCTGCTCCGCGCACATGCCGACGTTGTAGATCTCGCCCGGCTGTTCGGCCGACGCCATCCTGTAGGCATGGATGGCCTCTTGCCAACGTTGCTGGTGGTGCAGGCTCTCGCCGAGGAAGTGCCAAGCTTCTCCGAATCGAGGTGCGAGCGACAGCGCGCGCCGCAGGCTCGCTTCGGCATTCGTGTAAAGCCCCGCGCTGACTTCGATGCTTCCCTTCAGCATCCATGCCGTGGCGTCATGGGGCAGGCGCGCCGTGGCTTCCTCAGCCACCTGCATGGCCTCTTCGGTTCCGCCGCCCGTCCTCAGGCATACGGTGAGCGCGAGGAGCACCTGCGTGTCGTCGGGCAGTTTCCGTCTTACTTCACGCAGCAGAGTAGCGGCATCCTGCATGCGGACCATCTGCATCAGCAGGACGGCATGGTCGAACATCAGCGAGGCATCGCCGGGCGCAGCAGCGAGCGCGCGCTCGTAGTGGACAGCGGCGGTGGCGAGATCGCCGGCGGCGTGCGTACGGCGCGCTTGTTCGGCATCCGTCATGGCGATACGACGAGCGTCCAGCCCATGCGGCTGCCTGCGTCCTGGTCCAGAGGGGCGAGCTTAGACGAGGCATAACCTGCAGCAACGCTTTGCCCGTGCAGGTGTTCGAGCTCGGCCAGATCCATGATGGCAGCGGACAGATGCTGCAGCCGGATGCGCTCCGCCTCCAGGTCGTCGCGCGCGCTCGCCAGATACTGCAAAGCGTGTGCGGGTGCGTGCTGCGCCTGTTCGAGCGTGGCATGCAGATAATGGAACGACTTGCGCAGGATGGCGGCTTCCGGGAGCGCGACGGCCCCTGCGACGAGTCGTGCTGATGCCTGCTGGAACCTTTGTTGGATTGTATCGGTTGGGGGCGTCGTGCCGGCAAGGTCTGATACCCATGCGTGCGCGAGGTCGAGAATATGGGTCTCGTCGAACAGCAGGTCGCATGCCTCGAGCTGCTGGCGCGCCGTGAGGGAGATCAGCGAGTCGGCGCTGTGCAGGAGGAAGGCAGCCTTGCCGGCAGGGCCGATGACGCGAAACAGTTCGCGCAGCGTAGCGTCGCGAGGGCGCGAGTACTCAAAGGCATACTGCGACGTCACCAGTGCGACGCTGCCTGGGGCGAAGGGAAGTTTGTCCATGCGTGTCCGGGGATGGAACGCGATTCCTTCGAACGAGGTCGCCGCAGGTGCCCAACGGGGAGGGTCGATGTCCGCCGCGTCCACGCCGTGGATCTCGAAGCCGATGTTCCGTTTCGCCGCATGCTGCTTCGCGAGCAGGGCCAGCGCACCATTGCCGGTGCCGATGTCCACCACGCGCTGCCGCGCGCCGAGTTCTTCGAAGCGCGCATGCCAGAATGCCGCGATCTTGCCGTCGTAGTTGCCATCAATCGCGGTCGAGCAGGAGTGCAGCACGCCGGCACGCCATAGCCTGCTCCAAGCATCGCCACCGTCGGGCACTCGCTCCGTGGACATGGGGTGCTCGGTGCTCACGGCCGAGGCACGTTCTTCCAGCGACACCAAGCGTTCAATGCGACGACAATCCTCGGCCGCGTGCCGGTGTAGGAAAAGACCTCGTGCAGCAGATAAGAGGGGAACGCGATCATCTGGCCCGGCTTGTGGATCAGTTGCCAAGGGCCGATGCGGTAGGGCGACTGCATGCGCTCGGTGGACGGGTCGCGATACATGTCGCAGCCCGTACGCGGATCATGGAACCGTACGGCACCGCTTTCGGGAGAGGACGCATCGCCGGGGTCGACGCAATAGATCGCAGACCAGCTGGCGTTGGGATGGTTGTGCAGACTCTGGAAGCCGCCGTTCCGCGTGACATGGAACCAGGAGTGCATGTCCAGTTCGATGTTTGTCATCTCGGTATCCGAGTATTGGCTCATCCCCTGGATAAAGGTCAGCAACGAGGCCCGCAGGAATCCGAACAACTCCAGGAGGACGGGATCGGTGCGCTGATGAAGGAAGAAGTTGCTTTCGAAGATGCCGTACTGCGTGTCACGGCGTATCGGGTCTCGATGCGTATCGCCTTGGCTTTCGAGGCGCAGGAACAGCGAGGAAAGCTCGGCATTGAGGCGGGACGCGTCGCCGATCTGGCTTTGCAGCATCGGCACCGCATAGAGCGGGAAGACCTGCGCCTGGACCTCGTTGCCGCTCATGCCTTGGATTCCCGGATTGGTGCTGGATGCATGATGCCATGCTGTCCCGATGGCGCAACGCAACAGTCGGAAAGCACGATGCCCCCGTGAGGGGGCATCGTGTGAACCAGGTTCGCCTGGTTCAAGTGCTCGCAGATGCTTCCAAGATCAGAAGTTCTGCTCGTAGCGCATGTACATCATGCGACCGTACATGTTGTACAGGGTGTTGCTGTAGAACGGGAAGCCGAACAGCGCGTTGTTGATCGGTGCATCCTTGTTCGTCACGTTGCGCGCGCCCAGGCTGACCTTTGCCTTCCACGGCAGGCTCACGCCGGCCTGAACGTCGAACGTGGTCCACGACGGCAGCGTGGTGGCGGCCGTACCGTTCGAGCTAGAACCGATGTAGTTGGTGATCACGCCGAAGTTATAGATGCCACCCGACCAGTTGAGCGCCAGCTGACCACGATCTTCCGGGAACGTCGCCGTGCCCGAGCGCTCAATGGTGCCAGCGGCGATCGGGGTGAAGTCGTACTCCAGCTGATGCGACCAGGACAGCTTGGTGTTGAACGTACCGAGGCCGTCGGTCTGCAGGCGCCAGTTGGCTTCGAAGTCCAGGCCCCGCGCGGTCTGCAGCGCACCGTTGTCGGTGGGCAGCAGGATCAGGTTGGGTGCGCCCGGCAGGACGGTGCCATTCGGTGCCGTGATCGGGGTGCCGCGGGTGACGCCATAGCCTGGCACACCGGCATCGCCGTTACGGAAGGCGAGGGCGCGCGGCACGGTTCCGATCACGTTCTCGAGCTCGACGTCGTAGTAGTCCAGCGCGAACGACAAGTCGGCCGACGGGCTCCACACCACGCCTGCGCCCCAGTTGGTGGACTCTTCCGGAGTCAGGTTGGGGTTCGACGAGACCAACCAGGTGTACTGACCCGACGAGGTGCATGGGTTAACCGGGTACGGCTGATAAGCCTGGTTGCCGATCGCCGTGCGGACCGCCGTCAACGCAGCGCAGGCCAGTTCGTCGCCACCGGCGTGGGCCGGGGTGAGCGTGTTGACCGGCGGGCTGTTCAGATTGGTGCTCGAGCTGTCGCCGTACATGTCGACCAAGGTCGGAGCGCGGAAACCCTTACCCCAGGTGCCGCGGAACAGCAGCGAGTCGAGCGGGCGGAACTCCAGCGAAACGCGCGGGGAGAACTTGCTGCCGAGGTCGTTGTAGCTGTCGTAGCGGCCTGCCAGGGTCACGTCCAGGCTTTCCAGAATCGGGACCAGGGTTTCGAAGTAGGCCGCGTAGTACGAGCGCTCGCCCTGACCGCCGGCGCCCGCCGAGCCGAACACGTTGCGTGCGGCACTCTGGGCGTCGTAGATCTGGGTGAAGCGGTCGTCGCGGTATTCGAAGCCGGTGACGAAGCCGACAGCGCCGGCCGGCAGCTCGAACAGGTCGAAGCTGATGTGGCCGTCACCCGTCACCGAACGCATCTGCGACTCAACGAAGACGGTGTGGCCGATACGGCCCGCATTCGCTGCCACGCTCGGGTGGTTCGGGTTGAACGGGTTGAACGAACCGGAGTCGATCAGCTGCTGCAGCGTGCTGCCGATACCGTAGTTGTAGTTGACGCTGTTCTGCGAGTTGATGCCATGGCCGAGGCTGACTTCCCAGTCGGCGCCGCCGAACCAGTCGTTGCTGCCGTTCAGGCCGACCATGTACTCGCGCTGCTTGTCCTGGCGGATCGAGTCGCGCGTACCCAGCGGGGTGAAGCGGTAGTAGATCGTGCCGGCTTCGCCAAAGGGGTTGAACGGGTTGGTCGCCGAGATGGTCGGCAGCACGCCGACGCCACGGCCTGCGTTGTCCACGGGCGCCGAGGCATAAACGCCGAGGCTGCGGGTTTCCGAGTTCAACGCACGGAAGAAGAACTGCGTGGATTCGGTCAGGTTGTAGTTGCCGTTGACGAACAGGGCGTTGCGGCGCAGCGACGATTCATTGGCCGAGGTCGCGCCGTGGTCGAACGAGCAGCGGGTCGGGCTGATGCGGATGCTGTTCTCGAACGTGTCGCAGTTGGCGACGCTCTGCAGGCCAGCGCTACCCAGGAAGGTGGCCGACGAGTTGTAGGTGCTCAGGCCAGCGGTCCACAGTGCCGGCGGGATTTTGCTGCGGATGTCGCGGTTGTACATCATGTCGCGTTCCTGGTGGTCCAGGACGAACGTGATGTTGCCGCGGTCGGACGAGATGCCGCCCGAGACGCTCAGGGTGTTGCCGTCGGGGCCAGCATCGGACGAGGTCTCGTAGCTGGCGGTGACATTCAAGCCCTCATAATCCTTGCGCAGGATGATGTTGACCACACCGCCGATCGCGTCGGAACCGTACACGGCACCGGCGCCTTCGCGCAGGATCTCGATGCGCTCGACCGCGGAGGTCGGGATCATGTTGATGTTGGCCGCGCCGCCGGACAGGGCACCCGAATTGGTCATGCGGCGACCGTCGATCAGGACCAGCGTGTAGGCCGAACCCAGGCCGCGCAGATTGATGGTGGCCTGCGAACCCGTCGCGGAGCCGGACGATTCACGCGTGGAGCCGAACGAGTTGTAGACGTTGTTGCGCAGGAAGTCGGAGACCGACAGTTCGCCTGCCGCTTCGATGTCAGCACGGGTGATCGTGGTGATCGGGGCCGCGGTCTCGATGTCGGTGCGCTTGATGCGCGAGCCGGTCACCTCGATGCGGTTCAGCGTGGTGGTGCTTGCGTCGCCGCTGGACTCTTGGGCAAAAGCGACGCCCATGCCGGAGGCCGATACCGTACCCACCGCGAGCGCGAACGAGATCGCCTCACGGAGCTTCGTGGTTTTGCAGTTCATTCTCTCTCTCTCCCATTAAGGGGCTATCCCAAGGTGTCCCTCGTGGCGGTCAAAAAGGGCGACCACGAAACGAGGGGGTGACCGGATACTAGTCGGGTTTTAACAAGAATTAAACCCGCGTGAAGATAGAACAGGGAGAGACGTAGGTCTGGTTACGTAATTGTGACGTTCCGCACACCTGCGGCCGGGCTTGCCGGAAGTGGTGGGCAAAGAAAGGAATTCGAGGGCAAAGCGCACGCAAGACGCCGCGCTGCGAGGCAGCGCGGGTGCATTACCAGGAGGTAGAAAGCTAGAGGTCCTGCTCGTACCGCACGTAAGGCACTGTGCCTTCGTCGGCGTTTTCGTTCGTGAGCGAGAAGGGGTTCTTGCCGCGGGTGACGACGTTCTCCGCCCCGACGGTGAGCTGTCCGCTCCACGGGGTGCGCCAGGTCAGGCCGAGTCCCAGGCCCTCGAATTTGCCGGGCTGGCCGGGCACGTCGATGACGCGCCCGATGATGTTGGCGCTGAAGGGGCCATAGCCGCCGCCCACGGTCAGGCTTCGGCTGTTCCAGCGGTCGGCCAGGGCGGGCAGGTCGGAGGCGGGCACCAGGGTGGCCTTGGCCACGGCGCCGCCGATCGACACGAAACCCTCGCGCCCTATGTTCTTCTGGCCGAATACGGTCAAATCGTTCTGTTCGACGCGGCCGGTGCCACGCCCCGAAGACAGCCAGGCGGGAAGCGTGTCGCGGCCGGTGCCGGCGGAGAGCCCGAGCTTGCCGCCGGGGCGGCTCAGTACCGCCGATGCGCTGACACGCTGGCTGGTGGTCGCATCGTCGTCGTCGCCCAGGGTCGCCAGCATGCAATGGCTGGCCAGGTTGCCGATGTTGCCGACCACGCCGGCCTTGCGGTTGCAGACGAGGCCCAGTTCATCGCCGCTTTCCAGCCCGAAGGCCGTGGTCAGCGAATTACGGCCCAGACGCCAGCGGGCGCCGGCTTCGGCTTGGCCGGTGGGTTCCAGAAGCAGCACCGCCTCGACCTTGCCGTCGTTGTTCCAGATCGGCAGGGCGGTGGATTGGGGGTTGGGGGCGGGCTTGCGCGTGGCCTTCTGCGCATGCGCGTCCGTCGCCACGCCGGAGGCGAGCAACAGGGCAAGCGACAGTGACAGGCTACGCAGATTCATGGCTCGCTTCAGACTCCTGGGTCTACCCGGAGTTCCCCTCCCGAAGGGGAACCGATGCTATGCCGTTTATGATTCTTTAACAAGTCCCCGGGCGGCCAACCGACCGCCGGATTACTGCAGGCGGCTGGGCGCGTCCACATCGACCCGCGGCTGGCTGAAAAGTTCCGCGATCTGCAGGGGCGAAAACCGGTACTCCTGCCCACAGAACTCGCAACGGACTTCGGCCACCCCGTCGGCCAGCGCGGCCGTCGCCTCTTCCTCCCCCAACGACTGCAGCATGCTCTCGACCCGCTCGCGCGAACAAGAGCAGCCGAAGCGAATTGGGCGCTGGGTCAGGATTTGCGGTGATTCCTCGTGGAACAGGCGGTGCAGCAGGTCCAGGACGGGGGTCGCCAGCAGTTCCACTTCGCCCAGGGTGTCGAACAGGGCGCCGACCCGGTTCCAGCCGTCCTCGTCGCCCTCGTCGCCGGGCAGCTTCTGCAGCATCAGGCCACAGGCCCGCTCCCCGTCCGCCGAGAGCAGCAGACGCGTGGGCAACTGCTCCGACTGGCGGAAATAGTCTTCGAACGCTTCCGCCAGGCGGCTGGCCTGCAGGCCGACCAGACTCTGGTAGCGCTGCGGTTCGCGCGGGTCCAACCCCGGATTTTCGATGGTGATGGCGAGCAGCGCGTCGTCGCCCAGATCCCGCAGGTCGCGGGGCGCGTCCTGGTCCGGGGTGACCTGCGCGATGCCGCGCACGGTGCCCGCCGCGGTGCATTCGGCGAACACGCCGCGCAGGCTGCCCTGGCTGCGCAGTTGGATCGACAGGCGGCCATCGACCTTGGTGTGGCCGGTGAACAGCACCGCCGCCGCGATGGCCTCGCCCAGCAGTTCGCGTGCGGCGACCGGGTAGTCGGCGCGGCCGGCGACTGTTCTCCATGTCGCGTCCAGCCGCACGGCGACGCCGCGGACGCCGGCGGCGGGAAGCAGGAAGCGGGTCAGGGCGTCGGTAGCGCTGTCGGCGGTCATGGGAATCCGTGGTAGGCATGCGTGGCAGGCGGGCGTCTCGGCATAATGCCGACCACACATGCCGAAGGGGAAACGCCACGATGGGGGCAACCAACACCATCCTCAAGATGCGGCGGGCGCGATGAGTGCAACGATGGGCGCCGCGACGCCGCGTCGGCGCCGCTGGTTCCGCTGGCTGCTGGCGCTGCCCTTCCTGTTCGCTGCGGCGAGCATCCTGCAGGTCGCCGTGCTCCGTTTCGTCGATCCGCCGTTCACCGCGTTCATGGCGGCGCGGGTGTTCGAGGCGTGGGGACAGGGCGACTTCGGATTCCGCATCGCCTACGACTGGCGCGATCTGGATCGCATGGCGCCCAGCCTGCCGCTGGCGATGGTCGCGGCGGAGGACCAGAACTTCGCCACCCACCATGGCTTCGACCTGGAAGCGATCGAAAAGGCGCGCGTGCACAACCGCAAGATGGTCGAACGTGCGGAGGAGCGCGGACGGCCGGTGACGCGTATCCGCGGCGCGAGCACCATCAGCCAGCAGGTCGCCAAGAACGTATTCCTCTGGCAGGGCAGCCACCGGGTCACGCGCTGGGCGCGCAAGGGGCTGGAGGCCTGGTACACGGTGCTGATCGAGACGCTGTGGCCGAAGCGCCGCATCCTGGAGGTCTATGCCAACGTCGCCGAGTTCGGCGATGGCGTATACGGCGGGCAGGCGGCGGCGCGGCGCTACTGGGGCAAGGACGCCGTGCGGCTGACATCGAACGAAAGTGCGCGTCTGGCGGCCGTGTTGCCGTCGCCGCGCCGGTACAGCGCGCAACGGCCCGGTCCCTACGTGCAGCGACGCGCGACGCGGATCGAGCGTCAGGTCCGGCAGATCGGTGGCAGTGCCTATCTGGAGGCGTTGCCTTGAACGTTGCCGGACCCTGGCAGGTCACCGTGGTGGTGGCCGCCTACAACGAAGCCCCATCTCTGCCGCTGCTGCACCCGCGCATCATGGCGGCACTGGATGCGCTGGACGACGTGCAGGGCCGTGTGCTGTACGTCGACGACGGTAGCCGCGATGCCACCTGGGCGGTGATGCGCGGGCTCGCAGCGGACGATCCACGCGTGTCGGTGCTGCGGTTGTCCCGCAACTTCGGCAAGGAGGCGGCGCTGACGGCGGGACTGGATCGCGTGGATACCGGCGCGGCGCTGATCCTGGACGCCGACGGTCAGGATCCGCCGGAACTGATCGGCGACTTCGTGCGCGAATGGCGCGCGGGGTACGACAACGTGCACGGCACGCGCGTCGAGCGCGATGGCGAGGGCTGGCTGAAGCGCGCCACCGCGCATGCGTTCTACCGCGTGATCGGCCGGTTGTCGAAGACGCCCATCCCGGCCGACACCGGCGACTTCCGCCTGTTGTCGCCGCGCGCGCTGGCCGCGTTGCGCGAGCTGCGCGAGCGCCACCGTTTCATGAAGGGCCTGTTCGGCTGGGTGGGCTTCAACCAGAAGTCGCTTCCCTACCATCGCGAGGCGCGCGTGGCCGGCAGCAGCAGTTTCGGGTTCTGGAAACTGTGGAACTTCGCGCTGGAAGGCATCACCAGTTTCACCACCGCGCCGTTGCGCGTGGCGACCTACCTCGGCGTGCTGACCGCGCTGCTGGCGTTCGCGTTCGCGATCTACATCGTAGGCAAGGCCTTCCTGTTCGGCGATCCGGTGGCAGGCTGGCCGACGATGATGACGGTCATCCTGTTCCTCGGCGGTATGCAACTGGTGGCGCTGGGCCTGATCGGCGAATACCTCGGCCGCCTGTACGAGGAATCCAAGCAGCGGCCGCTCTACCTGGTGGACGCATGGCAACCCGCGTCGGCAGGAGTATCCTTGGCCGCACCAGATCGACCCGCTCCCTACCCAGGAGATCGCCATGCGCACGGTTCGTCAGTTGCTGGGGGCCAAGACCCCTGACGTCTTCGCGGTATCCCCCGACGCCTCCGTGCTCGATGCCATCAAGCTGATGGCCGAGAAAGGCGTCGGCGCGGTGCTCGCCATGCAGGGCCCGCGGCTGTGCGGCATCGTGTCCGAGCGCGATTACGCCCGGAAGGTCGTGTTGCAGGGGCGGTCTTCTTCCAATACGCCGGTGCGCGACATCATGACTTCGAAGGTCGTGACGGTGCGGCCGGACGACAGCGTCGACCATTGCATGCAGGTCGTCACCGAGCACCGCATCCGCCATTTGCCGGTAGCGGACGGCGAGACCATCGTCGGCGTCATTTCGATCGGCGACTTGGTCAAGGCGGTGATCGAGGACCAGCAGGTGGAACTGGACCAGCTGCAGCGCTATATCGCCAGCTAGCCCTTCACTTCGCGTACTGGCCACCACAGGCGCTGTCCTCGCCCGGACCGACCTCGATCGTCGCCAGCAGCGCGGCCGGCGGCGTGATGGTGCCGAGCGCGACCGCCACGGCGCCGCGCAGGCCCAGTCGCTTGAAGTCGGGGCGGAACGACGGATCCTTGAACGTGCCGCCGACCACGAGCGGAGAGCGCAGCGCAAGGATGCTGCGGTCCTTCGGGCGCGGCCGCATCTCCAGGTCCAAGGTCTCGTCCTTCAGGCTGATCTGGCCCTTGCCGACGATGATGGTGTCGCTGGTATCGAACGCGAGCGTGCGCGTCTGCATCAGGCCGTCCTTCACGGCGAAGTCGCCGAACGCGCAGCGCACCGGCACCGTCTTGTCCTTGGTGATGAGGAATTTCAGCGCTTCGGCGATATCCAGCCCAGCGAGTTCCATCAGCAGGTTGCTGATCTGGCCGCGCCCCATGCCGACGGCGATGTCGCCATCCGCCGTACCGAGGATGCCGGCAATCGAATTGCCGGTGCCTGCCAGCGTCATGTCGCCGCCGATGCGGCCGACCGCGCTCTTCGTCAGCTCGGCCTGCGGGAACAGTTCGCCCAGATCCAGCCCGCGCACCGCGATCTTGGCCTGCGTGCGGATGGTGTCGTTGCGCGCATCCATCCGGATCTGCGAACGGATATCGCCCCGCGCCACGCCGAAGTTGAGCGGTTCCAGGCGCAACACGCCGGTGTCGAGCAGCAGGTGCGCATCCATGTCGTCGATGGGCAGGCCGGGCGCATTGATGCGATGCGCCTTCCAGCGCACGTCGGCGTCCATCGCGCGCAGCTTGGTCAGATCGTACGGCGTGTCCGGCAGCAAGCGCGCATCCGCCGCCCGCGCCGCGGCTTCCGCGCGTTGCTCGGCGTTGCTGGCCTCGCTGCCGCCGGTCTGCGGCGGCGCGCCGACGAAGCCGGCCAGGTCGTCGAAATCGAGCCGCTTCGACACGAGGTTCGCCTGGAGGAGCGGTCGTTCACGCCCTACGGTCACGCTCGCCGATCCGGCGAGGTCGCTGTCGCCCACGACGCCCGTGAAGCCGTCGTAGCGCCACGTGTCGCCGTCGCGGGTGAAGCGTCCATCCAGCCGATACGGTGGCGTGGGGGGCGTGGCGATGCCGATCAGCGGGAACAGGTCCTCCATGTCCTCGCCGGACAGCATCAGCTGCAGATCGAAATCGCGCAGACGGAATGGATCGAGCAGCGTGCCGCGCGCATGGGCGCGGGTCGGGCCCGCGGTCGCCCGCAGGTCGATGCGGTAGGGCTTGCCGGTGTCGCGCAGCGCCAGCGGCGATGCCACCTGGCCGGCCAGCGTGAAGCGGTTGCCCGCCCAGTGACCCTTGCCTTCCACATTGACCGCCGACGCCACTTCCGAGGTGGGGGACGGTGCGCTGTCCAGCGTGATGTCGACATCCGTCCTGCGCGTCGGATCAAGGAACAGCAGGCGGCCTTCGTCGATCCAGAGATCGCGGAAGATCGTGCGGCGCTCGCCGCGCGTGTCGCCGAACACCCAGTTGCCCGTGCCGTCGGGCCCGCTTTCCAGCCGCAGCTGCGGGCGCGTCAGGTGGATGCGGGGGATGCGCGTCTCGCGTTTGAAGACGAAAGGCAGCACTTCCACGCTCACCTCGGCGCGGTCGGCCGCCGCCATCGTCGGTACCCTGGACCATGCGGCGTTGCCGAACGTCAGCGCATCCGCACGCATCGTGGTCACGCGTCCCAGATCGACGTCCAGATTGCCCGCGATGTGGAAGCTGCGGCCCGTCTGCCGTTCCACGACCCATTCGATCGGCCGGCGGAGCCAGTTCCATTCGAACAGGATCGCGACCACCACGATCACCGCGGCCAGGATGCCCAGCACGATCGCGCCGGTACGCGACAGCGGGCGCAGGGCGAAGCGGCGACGTGGGGTGGGCGCGGCATTCATGGCCCCATGGTTGGGGAACGCGTGTTCACGTGCCGCGAAACAGAGATCGACGGTTCATGTCAGGGACACGAACGTCGATGCGGATTCACACCAAGCGCGGCAACAGTACCTGCTGGGTGACCGCGACGAAATGGCAGACGCTGCCGGCGATCACGAACAGATGCCAGATCGCGTGCGAATAGCGGATAGACTCGCGGTGGTAGAAGAAGGTGCCCAGCGTGTAGAACAGGCCGCCGGCCAGGAGCCAGCCCAGTGTCCACGGATCCACCGAGGTCAGCAGTGGCTTGATCGCGACGACCACCAGCCAGCCCATCGCGATGTAGAGGATCGTCGACAGCAGCTTGAAGCGGCCGGTGTAGAACAACTTGAAGATCACGCCCGCGATGGCGATCGTCCAGATCGCGGTGAACAGGCCCCAGCCCCAGGGGCCGCGCAGGCCGATCAGGGTGAACGGCGTGTAGGTGCCGGCGATCAGCAGGTAGATCGCGCAGTGGTCGAACACCTTCAGCCGTCCCTTCGCCACCGGATGCTGGATGGCGTGGTACAGCGTGGAGGCGGTGTAGAGCAGCAGCAGGGTGATGCCAAAGACGATCGACGCACCGAGCTGCCAGCCGTCGCCATGGATGGCGGCGAGCGTGATCAGCACCGCGCCGCCGGCCAGTGCGGCCACCGCGCCGAGGCCGTGCGTCAGCGCACTGGCGAGTTCGTCACGCAGGTCGACCAGATGGTCGGCGCGCTTGCGGGCGCGCAGGGCTTCGAAGGAGGTCGGCTCGCTCATGCGCGCACGTTACCGCAATGCAGCACGGGATGCATGGGGTGGCCGTCGAGGGATCGACGGCCGGTTCATGGGCGCGCGTTCAGCCCAGGTCGACGCTGTGCGCATGCTCGCGCGTGGCCAGGAACTGCACGTCCGGTGCGCGTTCCTGCGCCAGCTGCAGGTTCACCCGCGTCGGTGCCAGATAGACCAGTTCGCCGGCGGCGTCCAGGGCCAGGTTCATCGCGTTCTTGTCGCGGAACTCTTCCAGCTTCTTCGCGTTGTCGCAACGGATCCAGCGCGCGGTGGCGACGCTGACGTTCTCGAAGGACGCGTCCACGCCGTACTCGTCCTTCAGGCGATAGGCCACCACGTCGAACTGCAGCACGCCGACCGCGCCGAGGATCAGGTCGTTGCTCATCAGCGGGCGGAAGAACTGGGTGGCGCCTTCCTCGGACAGCTGCGCCAGGCCCTTCTGCAACTGCTTGAGCTTGAGCGGATCGCGCAGGCGGGCGCGGCGGAAAAGTTCCGGCGCGAAATTCGGGATGCCGGTGAACGACAGCGCCTCGCCCTCGGTGAAGGTGTCGCCGATGGAGATGGTGCCGTGGTTGTGGATGCCGATGACGTCGCCGGGATACGCCTCGGCGGCGATCTCGCGGTCGCTGGCCATGAAGGTCAGTGCGTTGGCCAGCTTCATTTCCTTGCCGCTGCGCACGTGGAAAGTCTTCATCCCGGCCTCGAAGCGACCCGAGCAGACCCGCATGAACGCGACGCGGTCGCGGTGCTGCGGATCCATGTTGGCCTGGATCTTGAAGACGAAGCCGGTCAGCTTGCCTTCGTCCGGCTGCACCTGGCGGCCGGTGGTCTCGCGCGCCTGCGGCGACGGCGCATGCTCGACGAAGAAGTCCAGCAGCGGCTGCACGCCGAAGTTGTTGACGCCCGAGCCGAAGAACACCGGCGTCTGCTTGCCGTCCAGGTAGGCCTGCTTGTCGAACGGATGGCTGGCGCCCTGCACCAGTTCCAGTTCGTCGCGCAGCGCGGACAGCATCTCGGCGCCGATACGCGCTTCCAGTTGCGGGTCGTCGAGCGAGGCGAAGATGGTGGAATCCTGGCGGGTGAAGTTGCGGCCGGGTTCGTACAGGTGCACTTCGCCGGTCAGCAGATGCACCACGCCCTTCAGGCGCTGGCCCATGCCGATCGGCCAGGTCACCGGCGCGCACTGGATGCCGAGCACGCTTTCGACTTCGTCGAGCAGTTCGATCGGGTCCTTGCCTTCGCGGTCCAGCTTGTTGATGAAGGTCATGATGGGCGTGTCGCGCAGGCGGCAGACTTCCATCAGCTTGATCGTCCGTTCCTCGACGCCCTTGGCGACGTCGATGACCATCAGCGCACTGTCCACCGCAGTGAGCACGCGATAGGTGTCCTCGCCGAAGTCGGCGTGGCCCGGCGTGTCGAGCAGGTTGACGATCTTGCCTTCGTACGGGAACTGCATCACCGACGAGGTGACCGAAATGCCGCGTTCCTTTTCCAGCGCCATCCAGTCCGAGGTCGCGTGGCGCGCGGCCTTGCGGCCCTTCACCGAGCCGGCCATCTGGATCGCGCCACCGAACAGCAGCAGCTTTTCGGTCAGCGTGGTCTTGCCGGCGTCGGGGTGGGAAATGATGGCGAAGGTGCGGCGGCGCGCGGCTTCGTCGGCCACGGCGCTGGTCGGATTGGACATGGGGCGGGCGCCCGGGCGGGCGCTGAAGGAGCGGGAAGGCGGCGATTATACCGGCCGGGACCGGGCCGGACCCCGCCGGCTCAGCGGGCGGACGGGAACTGCAGCTGGCCCAGCGGGCCGAACATCCGGAACGGTACCGACTCCAGCCGCATGCCACGGTTGGCCTGCACCACGAAGTGCAGGTGCGGCGCGGTCGAAAAGCCGGTATTGCCTGACAGGCCGATGTACTGGCCCTTGGTGACGTACTGGCCCACGCGTACCTGCACGCCTTCGGCCTTCAGGTGCGCGTACAGCGCCATGCTGCCGTCGCTGTGCAGGATGCGGATGAAGTTGGCGCGGCCGCCGTACTTCTCGCGGTTCAGGCCGGCCTTGTCGAAATCCGACTCCACCTGCATGACCAGGCCCTCGCGCGAGGCCACGATCCGGGTGCCCTCGGGCACGGCGAAGTCGACGGCATGGAGGTTCTGCACGTCGCTGTGGCTGAAGCGCCCGCCCGGCCCCTGGTCCACGCGCACGCGCCCGTAGTCGAACGGCAGGCGGTACTCGTAGTCCTGCGGCTTGCTGGCCGGATCGCCCGGCATGCCGTCCAGGGTCAGCTCGAAATCGCCGCCGCGCAGTGGATCGGTCACGCTGATGTCGGCGACCAGCACGCTGCTGCGGGCGGGTACCACGGCGCGGGCGGGCAGGGCGGGCGCACTGCGGACATCGCGCTGGCGGCGGAAGCCGAGCTGCACTTCCACCGGGCCGTGCATCAGGTTGTCGGCCCAGGCCTGGTAGCGCAGGCCCTGTTTCTCCAGCCGCAGCCGCACCAGCGCGCTGGGCGGGTTGCGGAAGCGCATGACGTCCACCCCGCTGCCGGCCAACTGGTCCGGCGGGGGTGGCTGGTCGCCGTACTGGGTGTAGCCCTGCTTGTCTTTCCAGCGGTACAGGCGGGCGGCGTCCGCATCGCCAAGGCTGCCGACCAGCACGGCGATGCCGCAGGCCAGGGCCACCAGGCGCGCATTCACCGCGGGCAACCGCCTTGCAGGTCGAGCGCGCGGGCGATGTCGCGCAGGTCGAAGGCGGCCAGCGATACGTCGTTGTGCAGGGCGAACAGCGCGCCGGCAGGGAAGCGCCTGGTCGGGATCGCGTAGACGGTTTCGCCATCGGTGTTGGATGTGACCTGGCCGGAGAACACGCCGGCCGGCGCCAACGTCGCACGGTCGAACACGCGGAAGCGCGTCGGCGTCAGCTGATCCACCGCCACCCAGTAGCCGCTGTCCGCATTGCACGACCACAGGGCGATGCCCTCGGCGTCGGCATCGAACGTGGGCAGGCTGTGGCCGTTGTAGGTGCCGGAGGCCAGCCGGTAATCGCGCAGGGTAGAGCCAACGCGGCGGTCCTCCTCGGCGATCAGCAGGCGCCCGTGCGCCGGGTCGCCCGCGATCGACTCGACCATGCGCAGCGCGCCGGCCGGGCCGGTATCGCCGAACTGGCCCAGCAGTTCGGTTTCCAGCTTGCCGCCGTCCTCCGCCCGTACCCGGAACCGCTTCACCCGCCCATCCAGTTCCGCCATCGGCGGCAGGGTCATGGTGCGGAAATCGGCCATGTAGCTGTCGGTGACGAACAGCTCCAGTTCGCCCGGGGCGGTCTCGTGCACCCACAGACCGTAGGGCGAGCGCAGCACCTCGGCGCCGAACGCGCCCAGCGGGGCGAACTCCGGCAGGCGGAATGCCTGGATCCGGTGGTTGTCGCGTTCGGCCACGAACAGCAGGTCGCCGAACACCGCGATGCCGTTGGGCCGGTTGAACTGGCCCACCGCGCTGCCGGGGCCGCCGACGGTACGCAGTCGCCGGCCACTGTCGGCGTCGTAGAGGACCAGCCGGTGGGTGGCCTTGGCGGTGGCGATCAGCCAGACCTGGCCGTCTTCGGTGGGCCAGGCGACCAGCGAATCCAGTTCGTCGCCGGCCACCGGCTCCGATACCCAGGCCTCCGCGATGATGGCGTCGGCCGCGGTCTTCGGTGGTGGGGCGGGGGGCGTGGAGGTGTGCAGGGGGGCGGTGGAGCAGGCGGCCAACAACGCCGCGCAGAGACCGCCCAGAAGGTGATTCCGGGTCATGTCATGAATTATGCGGCATCGCCGCACCCACCGGCAGGGCGACGACCGTCAAGCTTCATCGCTTCATCCGAATAAAGCGATTGACATTCGGAAAGAGGGTGGGCACAGTACATCCACCATCGAGACCGGCAGAGGGACAGGCCCGAAGAAGCCGGGGCAGCCAGCGACGCGCAAGCGCCGTGGTGGTGCCAAATCCTGCGGGGACCTCAGCGTCTGCCGGAAGATGGTTCGTACCGTGCCTCGCACGGCGAACGCGAGCTCCGCGAAGCTCGGTGGTGCAGTCCCGTCCCGTCAGGGACACCGCCACCGGATGCCGCCATGAGTTATGCAAGCCCCGCCCTGAACCGCCTGCCCGAGCCGTCGTCGATCGAAGGCTTTCCGTTGCCCTCGTCGCAGGACGACGGTCCGCGCGCGCTGCGCGGCGAAGTGGTGGTGGAACTGGCGATGCGCCACGCCGGCACGCGTGCGGTGACCCTGCGCTACGAACTGCAGGGACCGGTCGGCGCGCCCGTCGTGTTCGTCGCCGGCGGCATCTCCGCGCACCGCCACCTGACCGCCAGCGGCGTGTTTCCCGAGAGCGGCTGGCTGAACGAACTGGTCGGTGCCGATCGCGCGCTGGATCCGTCGCAACGGCAGTTGCTCGCGTTCGACTTCATCGGCGCCGACGGCCGCCTCGACGCGCCCATCGATACCGCCGACCAGGCCGACGCCATCGCCAAGCTGCTCTCTGCGCTGGGCATCGCGCGGCTGGAAGCGTTCGTCGGCTATTCGTACGGCGCGCTGGTCGGTCTGCAGTTCGCCGTCCGCCATGCCGAGCGGTTGAAGAAGCTGGTCGCGGTCAGTGGCGCGCATCGCGCGCATCCGTATGCGGCCGCCTGGCGCGCGCTGCAGCGTCGCGCGGTGACGCTGGGCCAGTTGCAGTGCGCCGATGCGCAGGGCCTGTCGCTGGCGCGCCAGTTCGCCATGCTCAGCTACCGCACGCCGGAAGAGTTCGGCGAACGTTTCGACACTGCGCCGGAGATCGTCAACGGCCGCGTGCGCGTGGCCGCCGAGGACTACCTGGACGCCGCCGGCGCGCAGTACGTGGCGCGCACGCCGGTGACCGCCTATGTGCGCCTGTCCGAATCCATCGACCTGCACCGCGTCGATCCCGCCGATGTCCGCGTGCCCACGCTGGTGGTCGCGGTGGAAGGCGACCGGCTGGTGCCGCTGTCCGATTCCGTCTCGCTGGTCGAAGGCCTCGGCACGCTGGGCCAGCTGCGCGTGCTGCGCTCGCCCTACGGCCACGACGCCTTCCTGAAAGAAACCGATCGCATCGATTCCATCCTCACCTCGGCCCTGCGCGCCGCCGGAGACCTCGCATGAGCAGCTTCATCCCCACCGACGCCGACGCCCCCTGTCGTCCCGCCACCGCTGCTGTCCGTGCCGGCATCGACCGCGACACCGCCTACGGCGCGGTCACGCCCCCGATCGTGCTGTCGTCGAACTTCAGCTTCGCCGGCTTCGCGCAGAAGCGCGAGTACGACTACACCCGCAGCGGCAATCCCACGCGCGACCTGCTGGCCGAGGCGCTGGCCGAACTGGAAGGCGGTGCCGGCGCCGTCATCACCGCCACCGGCATGGGTGCCATCACGCTGGTACTGAACGCGCTGCTGGAGCCGGGCGACCGCCTGGTGGTGCCACACGACGCCTACGGCGGCAGCTGGCGCCTGTTCAACGCGCTGGCGAAGAAGGGCCACTTCGAACTGATCACCGCCGACCTGACCGACCCGCGCTCGCTGGCCGATGCGCTGGCGCAGTCGCCGAAGCTGGTGCTGATTGAAACGCCGTCCAACCCGCTGCTGCGCATCACCGACCTGCGCTTCGTCATCGAGGCGGCGCACAAGGCGGGTGCGCGCACGGTGGTGGACAACACCTTCCTGTCGCCCGCGCTGCAGACGCCGATCGCGTTCGGCGCCGACCTCGTGTTGCATTCGACTACCAAGTACATCAACGGCCACAGCGACGTGGTGGGCGGTGCGGTGATCGCGCGCGATGCGGATACGCACCAGCAGCTGGTCTGGTGGGCGAACGCGCTGGGCCTGACCGGTTCGCCGTTCGACAGCTTCCTGACCCTGCGCGGCCTGCGTACGCTCGATGCGCGCCTGCGCGCGCACCAGGAGAACGCCAACGCCATCGCCGCGCTGCTGGACGCGCACCCGGTGGTGTCGAAGGTCTACTTTCCCGGTCTGGCCTCGCATCCCGGCCATGCGGTCGCGGCGCGCCAGCAGAAGGGTTTCGGCGCGATGCTGAGCGTCGAGCTGGACGGTGGTGAGGAAGCGGTGCGCGCCTTCGTCGAAGGCCTGCGCTACTTCACCCTGGCCGAGTCGCTGGGCGGCGTGGAAAGCCTGGTCGCGCATCCGGCCACCATGACGCACGCGGCGATGACGCCGGAAGCGCGCGCCAAGGCGGGCATTTCCGACGGTCTGCTGCGTCTGTCCGTCGGTATCGAGGCCACCGACGACCTGCTGGCCGACCTCGGCGCTGCGCTGGCGCGTGCCGAAGCGGTGGCTGCGGAGTCCAAACGCAAACTCGCCGACGCATGAGCACCGTCGTCCGGCTCGCGACCGCGCCGCGCACCGCGCCGAAGCTGGCGCTGCTCGGCACCGGCGTGGTGGGCAGCGCTTTCGTCGCGCGCCATCAGCGCCTGCAGGCGCAGGGCCTGCCGGTGCCGGCGCTGGCATGGCTGGCCAATTCGCGCGTGCTGCATGCCTGCGGAAGCACGGCGCAGCAGGCGCTGGAAGACGCCAATCTGGCCGGCCCCTCCCGCAACGACATGCCGCCATGGGCGGAAGGCGAAGCGTTGCGGGCCGGCGACATCGTGGTCGATGCGACGGCCAGCGAGAGCGTGGCCGACTGGCACGTGGAATGGCTGTCGCGCGGCGTGCATGTGGTGACGGCCAACAAGCTCGGCGTGGGTGGCCCGTTGCCGCGTGCGCAGGCGATCGGCCACGCGCGCGCGGATTCCGGTGCCCGCTACGGCGATGCCGCCACCGTCGGTGCGGGCCTGCCGCTGTTGCGCAGCCTGCGCGCCCTCGTCGCCGGCGGCGACCGCATCCACCGTGTCGAGGGCGTGCTGTCGGGTTCGCTGGCGTGGCTGTTCAACCACTACGACGGCATGCGCGCGTTCTCGGGCTTCGTCCGCCAGGCGCGCCAGGCCGGTTATACCGAACCTGATCCGCGCCTCGACCTGTCCGGCGAGGATGTGCGCCGCAAGCTGCTGATCCTCGCCCGCGCCGCCGGCCTGCCGCTGCAGTCCGAAGACGTGCGCGTGGATTCGCTGGTACCGGAGGAACTCGCCGCGTTGCCGCTGTCCGCACTGGATGCGTCGCTGACGCACCTGGATGCTCCGCTGGCGGCGCGTTTCAAGGACGCCTACCGCAATGGCGCGCGGTTGCGCTTCCTCGGCCGCTTCGACCACGCGCGCGCCAGCGTGGGGCTGCAGGCGTTGCCGCTGGACCACCCACTGTGCGGCGGGGGCGGCACCGACAACCGTGTGGCGATCTACAGCGACCGTTACCCCGAACAGCCTCTGGTCATCCAGGGACCGGGGGCGGGTGCCGACGTCACCGCCGCCGCGTTGCTGGACGATGTGCTGGCGATAAGCGGGCGCGCGTAGCGCCCGCGGTGCGCCCTCTCAGCGCAACGCGTCGAGCAGCGCCGTGTTGAAACGCGCCGGGTCCTCGACCTGCGGCGAGTGCCCCAGGTCGGCGAACTCCACCAGCGTCGCGCCCGGAATCGCCGCGGCAGCGCGCTTGCCGAGCGCGGGATAGTCGCCCAGGCGTTTCGCGACCTCCGGCGGCGCGAGATCCTTGCCGATGGCGGTGCGGTCCTTCTGGCCGATGAAGAGAATGGTCGGCACGGCGATCCTGGGGAATTCGTACAGCACCGGCTGGTTGAACACCATGTCCGAGGTCAGCGCCTGGCTCCACGCCACGGCCTCGCGTCCGTCGCCGGCATACATCCCGCCGAGCATCCGCACCCATCGCTCGTAACCGGGCTTCCATGCTCCGTCGTAATACACCGTGCGCTGGTAGTCGCGGATGCTGTCGAACGTGGTCTTCTGCTCGCGCGCGTTCCAGGCATCGACGCTGCGCCACGGCACGCCTTCCGCCTTCCAGTCCTCCAGACCGATCGGGTTCACCAGCAGCAACCGTTCCGTCGCCGCCGGATACTGCAGCGCATAGCGCGCCGCCAGCATGCCGCCCATGGAGTGCCCCACGATCACCGCGCGCTCGATGCCCCGCGACGCGAGCAGCGCCTGCGTGTTGGCCGCGAGTTGCCCGAACGAATACTGGTAACGGAGCGGCTTGCTCGACTTGCAGAATCCCACCTGGTCGGGCACGACGACGCGGTAACCGGCCTCGGCCAGCGCGGCGATCGCCGATTCCCAGGTGGCGGCGCAGAAGTTCTTGCCGTGCAGCAGTACGACGGTGCGGCCATTCGGCGTCGCGGGCGCAACGTCGAGATAGGCCATTTCCAGCGGCTGCCCCTGCGAGGTGAAGGCGAAGGTCTCGACCGGATGCGGGTACGCGAAGCCTTCGAGGCGTGCGCCGTAGTGGGGCAGGGGTTCGGCTTGCGCGGCGGTGGCCAGCAGCATCGCGGCGGCAAGCAGCGAGGAGGCGGTCTTCATGCAGGATCTTCCGCGACGTGGCGTGCCAGCGTAACGCGGATGGGGTGCGGCGACGTCAATCCTGCCGTATGGAGGTGCCGTCAGGCCGGATGATGCGGGCCCCGCAGCGCCAGATGGCCATTGCGTACCAGTTCGCCCGGGTCGCGCCGTATCTGGTCCACGTCGAGGGGGGGCAGCGGCAACGATGTGGCCTCGTACAGTGCCCAGCCGTTGCGCCCATGTCCTTTGACCGCGTACAGCGCGCGGTCCGCGAGCGAGACCAGTTGTTCCCAGCCGAGCAACTCGGGCGCGCTGGCGAACGGGGGATAGCCGATCAATCCCAGCGAGGCTGTCACCTGCAGGCGCGTACCCGATACGTCCATCGGCTCCGCGGCGATCGCCGTGCAGATGCGGCGCCCCAGTGCATGCAGTTCGTGGCGCGGCATCGGCCGGAACACCATCAGGAATTCCTCGCCGCCCCAACGGATCACGTAGTCGCCATCGCGCGACAGCGTGCGCAGGCGGTGCGCCACCGTCTGCAGCACATGGTCGCCCGCCTGGTGGCCGTGGCCGTCGTTGATCGACTTGAAGTGGTCGATGTCGAGCAACGCGAACGCCAGCACGTCCACGCCTGCCGCGAAGCCGGGCATGCGCTGGTAGTAGGCGATGTCGGCCGGCAGCTGGCGGGTCAGGTAGCGCCGGTTGTGCAGGCCGGTCAACGGGTCGGTGAGGCTGATCGCTTCCAGCTGGCGGTTGGCCTGCTGCAGGTCGCGCGTGCGCTGCTCGACCAGGCGTTCGAGTGCGACGCGACGATTGTGGTGCCGTCGCAGCACCCAGCGGTTCGACAGCAACACCAGCACGCCGAGCGCGAAGGCCAGCAGTACGTAGAACCAGGGACTTTCGTAGAAGTACGGCGCGATCGCGAACGCCTGCGTGGCGGCGACGCGCCCGGACACGCCACTGTTGTTGGTGCCGAGCACTTCGAACACATAGCGTCCGGCCGGCAGGTTGGTGTAGGTGGCGCTGCGCTGGTGCGGATCGTCGAGCAGTTTCCAGTCGTCGTCGTAGCCCTTCAGGCGATAGCGGATGTCGATATGGTCCGACGCCTGGAAGCTCAGCGTGGTGAATTCGAAGCGCAGGTCGCGCGCGGCGCTCGGCAGCGTCCATTCGGTCGCGCGTTCCGCCGGCCGCCACTGGCCCTGCACCTGCACGCGTTCGATCACCGACTCGGGCAGGTAGTCGTTGGCGAGCGACTGGTCGGTCGCCATCACCACCACGCCGTCGCGGGTCGGCAGCCACAGCGCGTTGTCGGCCATGAAGCCGCGGCTGTTGCCGGCACCGTTGCAGCAATCGCCCTTCTGGCCGCCATGACGGTCGCCGCGCTCGTTGAGCAGGGTTCGCGCCGTCACCTTGAAGGCGGGATCGTCGGCGGCATTGAGCAGGTCCGACACGGGTACGCGATAGATGCCGCGCAGGCCGGCCGCCCACAGGAAGCCACCGGTGTCCTCGGCGAAGAAGAACGGCGCGTTCGCGGGTACGCCACGCGCCTTGTCCAGCCGCGTCCAGCGATGGCCGTCGAACAGCAGCATCATCTCTTCCGACAGGGCGCCGGCCAGCCACTGGCCACCCGCCAGTTCGTACAGGGAGACGATGTGCGGCGCATCCAGCCCCGTGCCGGTCAGCGGCACGGCGATCAGGTGTTCGTCGACGAATTCGTACAGGCCGCTTTGCGTACCGGCCAGCAGCCGCCCGTCGCGCGTCTCCATCAATACGCGGACACGCACGTCGCGCAGGCCGGCGCGCTCGCCGTAGTGGTGCAGGCGGTCGTCGCCCTCGGTCCACCGGTACAGGCCGGTGCTGGTGGCGAACCACACCCGCCCCCTGCGATCGCGGAGGATGCCGTTCACCTGAGCGGCGTCCATCGCCGCCAGCATGCGTGGCCGCAGCACGCGGCCGTCGCGGTACAGCGCGGCGCCGTCGCGCGTGCCGATCCAGGTCTGTCCGTTTTCCGGCAGCAGGCTGTAGGCGGCCGGATGCGGCAGGTCGCGTCCGGCGACGACGGTGCGGAAGCGGCCGTTCTCCAGCACGCTGACTCCGTCGTCGCTGCCGACCCAGGCGCGTCCGTCGGGTGCCTGCGCGATGGACCAGAGCAGCGGCTGGTGCAAGCCCTCTGCGCGGCTGTAGCGCCGCGTCCAGCCGTTCCACGCCCGGCTGACGCCTTCGTTGTTGCTGCCCAGCCACAGGTTCGATTCGCGGTCCTCGTAGAAGGCGCGGATTTCCACCAGCGGTCCGGCAGCGGCGATCCGTTCCAGCAGGCGGCCGTTCTGCAGCCGGTACAGGGAGTCGCGGGTACTGGCCCAGAGGATGTTGTCGCGGTCCTGATGCAACGCCAGCACGCCGCCGCTGACGGGGACCACGCTGCGCTCGCGCTGCCAGTGTGATCCGTCGAGCACGAACAGGCCGGCATCGCAACCGGCCCACAGGCGCCCGGCATGCCGTTCCAGCGAGGTGACCATCGCCAGCGACGCGCCGGCAGGAAGTGCCAGGACGCGCTCGCCCGCGCCGTCGAAGACGTGCACGCGTCCGCGTCCGCCCACCCACAGCGTGCCGTCGTCGTCGGCATGCAGCGCCAGCGCGCCGCCATCGTTGATCGGATGCAGCGTCTGCAGGCGGTCGGCCACCACCACCATCACGCCGCGGGGCGTGGCGACCAGCAGGCGCCCGCGCATGTCGCGGGCCAGCGCCCGCACGTCGACGACGCCCGCAGGCTCGCCTGGCGCGACCGACAGCGTCTTCATGCGGTTGCCGTCCCGGACCGCCAGTCCTTGCGGCGTGCCGATCCACAGCCGGCCTTCGCGATCGGTATGCAGGGCCTGGATCCAGGTGCTGGGCAGTTCGGGGGTGTTGTCGAGGTCGAAGTTGGTGAAGCGGACGCCGTCGAAGCGGCTCAGGCCGGCCTGCGTGCCGAACCAGAGATAGCCGGGCCGGTCCTGGGCGATCGCCAGCACGCTGAGCTGGGGCAGGCCCTGTTCCAAGCTCCAGTGGTTGCGCACGTAGTGATGGAATGACTTGGAGGGGTCCAGTGCGTGCGCCGACGGGCAAAGCGCCGCCATCCCGCCCAGCAGGGGCAGGCACCAGACCGCCAGCCGGCGTCGCCAGGAAGGCGCGCCGCCGCGGATCTTGTCGACGGGGTCGGACAGGACGCGTCTCCGGTAAGTCGGTTTACCAGGAAAGGTATCGGCGTAAGTCCGTGCGCCTAAAGGGCCACGGACCCGGTGTCGTGCTGCTGTCGTCTCCTTGTCGTGGCGGTCCGGCCGGCACGGAGGGAGGCTGGGGCCGAACGTACACTGGCCGGGACAAGACCGACAACGATGGACATGAAACTGAACGCCAATAGGATCCGGACCCTGAGAGAGCAGCGCGCGTGGTCGCAGGAACATCTGGCGGCCGTCGCCGGGCTGAGCACGCGGACCCTCCAACGGATCGAGTCCGGCGCGGCAGCGTCCCAGGAGAGCTGCCTGGCGCTGGCGGCGGCGCTGGAGGTGCCAGTGGGTGAACTGACCGGTGACGCGCCCGCGGATGGGATCGGCGGAGGTCCGGCGACGGCTAGGGCGACGTCGAGGCTGCCGTCGTGGATGATGATGGGACTGCTGTTGGTGCTGCTCGTGGTGTGGTTCGGCTACACGATCGGGAAGGACGCCGCTCTGCGCGACAACCGTGCGGAAGACGCGTGCGAGCAGGACGCAGGCGACTGCCGTTGATTGGCCCAGATCATCAGCATTCGCCGAGGACAGCCGTCGGAGTGGCCAGTTTGGCCATCGTCAGCTCAGTTGCAGTAGCAGGTAGGCATCGATGGCCGATGTTGGTACGGGGAGCGCATGTACAGCCCAGGTCCGGCAAGCATCCACCTCTGCATTGGGCGCGAACGGCGACCATGGTGCGAGCGCGCCGTGGAACACGCGGCCCCGACGTGAGGCGCCGTCGGGCAGTTTGATCAGGATGTCTGCCGCCTCGATCGCGGAAACCATGCGTTGGCCAGACTCCTCCAGGAGTTCACGTTGCGCACAGGCATCAGGGCTCTCACCCGGATCGACGAACCCGCCAGGAAGTTCCCACAAACCGCGCGTGCGGTTGTGCACCAACACTATCTCGTTCGCCAGCAATGCGATGACCAGTACGAAGTCGACGGTCGCAGCAATGTCTACGGGAACGACCGCCAATAGACGCTCACCGCGCTCGTTGACGACAGGTTGATTCAACACTCGATGACGTTGACGGCCAGCCCGCCGCGGCTGGTTTCCTTGTACTTGTCCTGCATGTCGCGGCCGGTGTCGCGCATGGTCTTGATCACCTTGTCCAGGCTGACCTTGTGCTTGCCATCGCCGCGCATGGCCATGCGGCTGGCGTT